>CAZVKE010000002.1:0-608577 GCA_964627815.1 uncultured Leptospiraceae bacterium | reverse complement strand
GGACAACAAAGGTTCGTCGGCCGCAGAGTAACGGATATGTGGAGCGGCTTCACCGAACCTTGCTTGATGAGCATTTCAGGATAGCGGGAAGAACAAATTTCTATGAATCAGTTCAGGAAATGCAGAATGATCTCGACACCTATCTTGTGAAGTACAACACGCAGCGATCGCACCAGGGCAGGAATATGAACGGACAGACTCCGTATCAGGCATTTATTGCAGGAATGCGGCCAGGGGATCCTGATGAAATGAACTCAAATAGTGTAGCTTGAACATTAGCTTTCAGAGGAATGTGTCAGGTGAATACTGTATCAATACAGTCAAAACCGGGAACGGGGAAGTTGAAATTGAAATACCCCGAGACCGTAATGCCGAATTTGAACCTCAAATCGTAAAGAAACACCAAAGACGCTTCGATTTTTTCGACGATAAAATCATTTCATTGTACGCATTGGGAATGACAACTCGGGATATTCAATGGCATCTTGAGGATATCTACGGGATAGAAGTTTCGCCGGATCTCATAAGCACGGTAACAAACGAGATTCTCAAAGACGTGCTCGATTGGCAGTCACGCCCGCTCGATCCCATATATCCGATCATGTATTTTGACGCGATTGTCGTTAAAGGCAGAACGGAAGGGAAAGTCGCCAACAGGTCGGTGTATACCGCAATAGGCGTCAATATTCGGGGGAAAAAAGAGGTGTTGGGACTCTGGGTAGCTGAAACGGAAGGTGCGAAATTCTGGCTGCAGGTAGTCAATGAGATCAAAAACCGAGGCGTTGAAGATATTTTCATCGCGTGCATGGACGGACTGAAAGGATTTCCCGATGCGGTGGCAGCCGTCTTTCCCCTGACTCGTATTCAGCTATGTATTGTTCATATGATCCGGAATTCGGTGAGATACGTTTCCTGGAAAGATCAAAAAGGGGTATGCACCGACCTGAAACCGGTTTACACCGCACCCTCGGAATCGGCTGGGAAAGAAGCTCTTGAGGCTTTCGCGGACAAATGGGATATCAAATATCCTATGATTTCAAAATCCTGGAGATCGAATTGGGATAATCTCAACGAATTTTTTGCCTATCCTTTCGAAATCCGAAAAGCGATTTACACAACCAACGCGATAGAGTCGCTCAATTCAAGTCTTCGCAAGGTTACGCAAAAAAGGTCGGCATTCCCGACGGATGAGGCAATTTTCAAAGTGTTGTATTTGGCCTTGACTAAGGCTGAAAAGAAGTGGACGATGCCGATACGGGACTGGGGAGCTGCGATGAATCAGTTCGCCGTTTACTTCGGCGACAGAGTTCCAATGTGAAAACGGCTATTTACACGAAATATCTGACAGCCTCCTACCCATACAACGCTTTTTATGTTAAAAATATCGATTTGATCTCCCATGATTGTTTACAAAATTACAAAAGGATCGTTTGACTAGAATTTTTTCCGTGTGCGAAATTGATGATAAATGGCCTTGAACAACTGAGAAGATATGTTCTGTCGACCTCGGATTGTCCAGGCCCGAAGAGATTTTCCTCTATCCCCGGTACACCTTTCGGGAGCAGGTCAGTATAAATCCATTGATAAATTGAATTATGGGATATTTGCATGGATAGATCATCAGGAAAATTCTGTTTAAGATAACAGAAAACAACCTCCGGTGAAGCACATTCGTTAAGCAGCGTACACACTATCAGCCTGAGAATGCTGTTACTCTCAAGCTTGCTGCTTTTTACATGGCCACGGATTTTCAACTTTCCCTCTGCTACACTATAATGATATCCTTTTGCCTTATTGCGTGCATATTCCCGGCATATCGTTGATCGATGCCGGCTCAAGCTATCTCCAATCTTATATTTTTATACTCCTGCATACTCCATTTTGCGAATGACATGACGTTCTGCAATTGATAACTGATTAAACAGTCTCATACAACCCTCCATTTGAATTTCTGTTTTGGTCGTCATAAATCCTAATGGCCTGCCCTCTATGAGGCACTTTATTTTTTGTATTTCATCCTTGAATTGAGGACGTAGTGAGGGCGTGTGCGGATTTTGTTATTTACTGCGGAGCGTTCCCATGCCAGAGTCGCCTACAGGCACCACATCAACAGTCGGGATACACAGGTATGAAAGAAGGCATCGACTATACGATACAGCCTTTTCCCCCGAGCAGAAAATTCACCATGGACACGGGATGGATCGGGCTGCGAAAACACCATGTGAAAGCGCTGATCGAGATCGATGTCACGGATCCGCGCATTAAAATCAGAGACAGGAAGGCCCTGCCCGCCGAAAAAGTCTCCTTCACATCGTGGGTACTGAAATGCATCGCTCACGCCATTCACGAAAACAGGCAGGCCCACGCATTCAAAAGAGGCGCGAACCGGCTGATACTCTTCAACAGCATTGATCTTTCCGTTATCGTGGAAAAGGTGGTCGACGGCACGCCCGTTCCGCTGCCGGTCGTGATACGGGACGTAGAGAGTAAAAGCATAGCGGACATTTTCAGTGAAATCGAAATCGCGAAAAAGGCGTCGATCGCGCAGGACAGCTTCGTCATCGGCCGCAATCGCGGGAAAAACCTTCAGGGCCTGTTTTCGCTCATTCCGCAGCCAATACGCCTGATAATCTGGAAAATCGCGCTGCGCAACCCGTTCCGCGTGAAGAGAATGATGGGAACGGCGGTGGTCACCTCGGTCGGAATGGTGGGAAGCGCGGACGGATGGATACTGCCGTACAGCATACACCCGGTCTGCTTCGCGCTTGGATCGATAACAAAAAAGCCGGGCGTGGTGAATGACGAGATTGCCATCCGGGAATACCTGAAAATGACTGTCCTCATCGACCATGATGTCATCGATGGAGCGCCGGCCGCCCGTTTCGTGTCGCTGCTTGTCGATCTGATCCGGAACGGATACTCGCTGTAACCGAACAACCGGGCACTTCGCGGGCGGCGACCCCGGACAATTGCGCAACAACCAGGGAGGAGATCATGATAACAACAATCGATGAACTCGAATCCATCGGACGGGAAAAGATGAAAGCGCTCTGCAGACAGCTTGACCCTGACGACATCGCGATAACGCTGCACGGCGTAAGCCCGGCACTGGCGAAAAAGTTCATGAGATCCGTTTCGCTTTGGCAAAAAATAAAGATCATTCTGTCTCCTTACAGGAGAGAAAGCGTCAGGATCGAACTTGTTGAAAAAACGCATGAAGCGATCGTAAAGCTGTATAACACCAGGTTCGCGGAATGATGATCCGCTTTACGCCAACTACCGTGTAAAACATGAGGGATACAACCATGGCAGACCGTAAATCGCGCCTGAAAAGACCGCGCCACCCCATGCCTGATTTTGTCAGGCGGGCCATTGAAGATAACGGCCTGATGGCCGCGTATCATTCCCACCCTCCGTATCAGCAGAACGATTATATAGGCTGGATAAACCGCGCGGTCCGCGACGAAACGAAACAGAAACGCCTGGACCAGATGATCGACGAGCTCCGGAAAGGAAACGTGTACATGAAGATGAATTACAACCCCGCAAGCGGCAGACAGGGGGGATAAAGAGACGCGGAATGCATTCAGTCCCGCGCAGGCAAGCTATTCGCGGTTATCTGCAAAAACTTCTTGCCATTAATGCACACGATATTCAAAGTACAGAATCATCCTGAAACGGGAGCCAGGGGATCGGCGCACCAGGGCAACCGCCTATCCCCTCGCCGACCGACAGACAGCATGCGCATGAATGATGAATCCGCAAAAAACAGACCGCAGGCGCGCTCGCTCGCAACGACGCTTCTGCTGCGGTTCCTTCTCCTTCTGATCTTTCTGGCGCTGCTCATATTCCTGCCGGCGGGAACGATCATGTTCTGGCAGGCGCACATCTTCTTCGCGGTGCTGGTTATCCCGATGCTTTTCACGCTCCGGTATTTTCTCAGGCATCATCCTGAACTCCTGGAGAGGAGACTGCGGGCAAAAGAAAAGGAGAAGCGGCAGCGGCTTTTTGTCGCGATCATGACGCCGGCATACTTCGCCGCGTTTATAGTCCCCGGACTCGACCACCGCTTTGCATGGTCGAATGTGCCAGCCCCCATGGTTGTGGCCGCGGACGCGCTGGTCCTCGCCGGCTACATACTGATTTTGTTCGTATTCAAGCAGAACACTTACGCTTCCCGCATCATCGAGGTAACCGAAGACCAGAAGGTGATATCCACCGGACTGTACGGCTTCATCCGCCACCCGATGTATCTTGGAACCATCATCATGTATCTGCCGATTCCCGTGGCGCTCGGTTCCTACTGGGGGCTGATCCCCATGTCGCTTCTGGTTCCCGGCCTGGTATTCAGGATACTGAATGAGGAACAGGTGTTGCTGGACAGGCTAAGCGGATACAGGGAGTACTGCGAAAAAACCAGATACAGGCTTATTCCATTTATCTGGTAGTCACGGCAGGAGTTCACAATGATTATCGACAGTCATCAGCATGTGATTAAAGACATCATCCATCAGAAGAAGTACAATCGCGAGTGCGGGGTTGATAAAGTCATTCTGTTTCCGACCGTGGTCCACCCGGAGACCGCGAACAGCAGGACGGAGCTCGTGCGCGAAATGGGCAGGCTGCGGCAGATACTCAGCGGAGAAATAAATCCCGTGGAAGCCCGCATTGCCGCCATAGAAGAACTGAAAACGGCCATCGGCTCCGATCCCGCTTTCTTTACCGGTTTCGCCCCCTGCCCGTTCGGGCTTGACCTTGAAAAAACCGGCGAATGGATAGAGGAAAGAATAATCGGCAACGGCTTCAGGGGGATAGGCGAACTGACGTTCGGCACCGGCAACGCCGGCGGCATCGAAAACATTTTCCGGTACCTGCATGATCGCAGAAAAGACCTGCCCGTCTGGATACACACCTTCAATCCGCTGGCACTCGGCGACATCGCCGACATTACGCGCCTGGCCGCACACTACGATTCAGTGAAGGTCATCCTCGGGCACGGCGGGGGAAGCAACTGGCTGGAAACCATTGACCTGGTCAAAGAGAATTCAAACATCTACATGGATATATCCGCCTCGTTCACGATCTTCTCTATCAAATACATTTCCGCCGAACTGCCCGACCGCTGTCTATTCAGCTCCGATTTTCCGTACGGCGATCCGCTCCTGGGCATACAGCAGGTCGAATATCTGATAAAAGACAAAGCGGTCCGCGAAAATATTCTCGGGCTGAACATAAAGAGATTGCTGAATCTGTAACGCCAGGCGCATGTGTGATGGCGGATAAATCCTGATTGCGAGGGACCTTTTATGCGTCGACTTTATTTTTCCCGTCTCCTTATCGTCACCATTCTGGCAACGTTCATTTCATGCCAGCAATGGCCGCAGGTCCGGATGAACAGGCAATTCAACTTCGCCCGGAACAGCACAATGCACATCATGCCGGCCTCTGTCCCGCAGAATGATCTCTACCGGGACACCGTGCCGACTTTGACCAACATCATAAAATCGAAAAAAATCTATACTGTGGCCGACATGGAACGCGGCACAAAACCACGGCTTTCAAAATACGCGGAGCTTTACAGGGATAATGCCCTTTCGCCAAAAGAGATTGGCGAGATCGCCGCGCTGCTGCACGTGGACAGCGGCTACCTGGTTTTCTCTTCGCTGGACACCGTGAACGTGCATAACTACAATCGCGAAAAAACCAATGACCGCACGAGGGTGGGCAACCATCGTGCCCATGTTGATGTGGCCACATCCACAACAACCACCTACTTTACAAAAATCACGCTGATCGGACGGCTCTCGATGTACGACATCGCAAGCGGCGGGGAATTCCTGAAAATCGACCACAAGATAATCCGGGAAAAAAAGGATAAGGTTGAATCACAGGACTGCAACCCGATCGGGTGCCTGTTCAACGCGATTTTCGAGCCGATCGTCAATGACAGCCTGCGGGAGAATACGCTCGAAAAGTTTTCATACAAAGTGCTGACCGACTACTATACCGACATAGCGGGACGTCTGCCCAAATAACCGCCCGTCAGGAGCACAGATCACACAGGACCGGAATGGCCGGATCGGCCTGTCGGCGCCCTGCATGCGGATATTGAAAAAGCATAACGCGTTTCATCGGACGACAAACCGTAATCCGCCGGAGGTTTTACCGTGAAGAGAAACCATTACCCCCTCGCAGCCTTCCCTTTCGCGTATGGCCTCGTTTTCACTATCGCATGCGAAATCATCATGCGCGTGGCGGTCTCGAAAGAAAGCACGGCATCAGCGATAGCGGAATCTTTCGGAATGGCATTCGGTCAGCCGGCGGGATTGCTGTTCGTGCTGTCACCATTCCTGGTGCTGACGGCGATCGCGTTTATTCTGATCGCGCGGAAGAAGCATCTTTTTGCGGGATTGTTTATCGGCCTGGCATTGCCGCTCTTATCCGTACTGTACTGCTTCGGGTATTACGGCTCACAGGTCTCGCTGCGCGAAGGTGCGTGGACCGCGGCGGCGCTCTCGGTGGGGCTGCTGCCGTTTCTGAGCGTTCCGGCGTTGCTGCTTGCGGCCGTCATTGCCGCGCTTATACTTCTCTGCATGAGGTTTGCGGGACGGAAGCGGACTGTATCCGTCATTAACAAAAATGAATGATCTTGCAGCGAAGGTCTGATGCAAAACAGATCCTTCGCGGAATCCCACAGCACACTCTATCGCGATTTGCCCTGTATCTGCGGAGCGCTGAAACTGCTGTCCGCCACCACACACTCGCCGCCGCTGCCGTCGGGACGTATGCGCCAGATCCCGTTGTAGGAATAATAAATATATTCACCAGAGGGAGCCCATGAGGCCAACGTGGTCGCGGCAGCGGAAGCAACGGAAGTTCCGCTGCCAGACAGCGAGGTCGTATTGGCCGAAACGACATACAGATACCCCGGACCGCCGGTATATACATACGCGATGGCGCTTGAGTCAGGGCTCCAAGAAGCGCTCCAGTTTGCGCTTGCCGGGTAACCGCTCCAGCCTGTTCCCGGCCTGTACACCTCCCAGTTCGATGCGTTAAGTACGGAAATCGCCCCGCCGGATCCGACCGAGATAAAGGTGACAGTCCCCCCGAGGGAATGCAGAAGCGAAACCGCGCCCGTTTCCAGGTTGTATTCATACAAAGCGGCCCCGTCACCGAAGGCCACTCTTTTACCGTCAGGATAAAAGGTCGGATTGATACAGCCGGTGCTGCACGTATGCAACAGCCGCTTCCCCGTCCCGTCAGGGTTCATAATGCAGAGATTGACGGAATTCTGAACATACGCGATGGTCATGCCGTCAGCGGACCATGACGCGTCCGCACAGTTCCCGTCCGCCGCAGTGCTGGTGAGTTCTTTCCGGTCGCCTCCATCGGTATTCATAATCCAGATGGCGTTGGAGTTCCTGACGGCTATCATTTTCAGATCATCATACGTCCTCATGCACCCGGACGCGGTCATGGAAAACAGAATCATCAGCATCACAATGCGGATGCGGTTCATGCACACCTCCCTCGGATAACGGAAATCAAACACCTATGCCGCAATTGCGCACGATACACTGATACTGTATACGGTCAATTCAAAAATCACCGCCGGGTATTTTCTGACCATTTTTACCCCACAGGATTATCTCGCCCACCTTCGCCCCGGGCTGCTCCCCGGGATCAATCGCGCAATCCCGGTGGTCCGCGGGCAGGAGATTGACTACATCCACTCCGCCATGCATGAGGAGCAGAACATCGGCGCTATATCGGCACTTTTTGCCCGTGTTCTTCTTGACTAAAACACAGGTCTGTGTGTTGAGTTATTTTTATTACAGGTACGCAAACTTTCACCTCACAGGAGCCGACCATGAGCCATGTCACCTGGAAAAAAGACGGCACCGTCGCTGTCGTCACCATGACCAGCGTGGAAAACAGGCACAATCCGGAATGGACGAAAAGCATGATGGGCGTATTCAATGAAATCCTGGCCGACGAGGAAATCTTTTCGCTCGTGCTCGCGGCCGACGACGACAAGTTCTGGAGCCTGGGAATCGACACCGACTGGTTCCTGCCCGCCTATGACAGGGGAGAGATCGGTCCGATCAGCGAATGGTTTCATGAGAACGCCGAGGTCTTCAGGTTCCTCCTGATGTGCCCCTTCCCCTCGATCGCCGCGGTGACCGGCCACGCGTTCGGCAACGGGATCATGCTTGCCGGCGCCTGCGATTTCCGCTTCATGCGCGCGGACAAGGGATTTCTCTGCTTCCCCGAAGTCGACCTCGGCATCCAGCTCACGCCCTCGATGATCGAGTGGATGCGCAAGGCGATCCCCTACCACCTCTTCCTGCAGATGAAATGGTCGGGACAGCGGATGCCCGCCTCCGAGCTCGAAAAGCACCATGTGATCGTCAAAGCGTGCGCCGACGCCGGGGAGACGGTCCGCGAGGCGGTTGCGTTCGCGAGAAATTTCAGGAAGCCCCGGCAGACCCTGGCGGAGATGAAGAAGCGCACCTACCGGCACATTATCGAGATAATGGAAAACGAAGACCCGAAATATATCGACCCGCCGTTCTTCATGCTGACCCGGTAGGCGGACGGGTTGCCCGTCCTGCGGGCGCGGCGCGTGTCATGAATCGTGTATGATCGTCCCCCTGGGAATAGAAATAACATTTTTCGGATGCGGGCTCTGCCTGCTCCAGGCGCTCGAGCGGACGCTCGAAACGGGAAAACGCAGAGCGCCGGGAATCCTCTTTTATCTCTTCAACAGCGTAATCATGCTCGGCATAGCGCTGATCGCGCGCGGCGTACCGCAGCGTCACCCGGCCTCGCTCTTTCTTTTTTTCACTTCGCTTTTCATGATCGGACCGCTGAACCTCTTCTACTACCATGCCCTGCTCTATCCCGACACGCCGCTGCCGTACAGAACGAAGCTGCATCTCGCACCGGCGCTTGCCTGTCTCGCGGCCGAAATCGCCTTTCAACTCCTGCCCGCGGAGGTGAGGCGAGGCATAGTCGGCGCGTTTCTCGGCGGTCCGGCGGGGCATCCGCTCTGTATCCTGCTCGCGGCTTCCTCGCTGCATATCACCGCCTACGCGGTTATCATCATGAAAATGGTGCTTTCGGACATCGACATCGGCACGTCGCGGCGCGAGTTCCGCTTCATCCTGTTTGTCGCGCTCGGCATTGTCCTTGTGATCGCGATGCTCTTCGGCGGCTTCATCGCCGGGAACACTGCTGTCTTTATCGGTGGAAGCATCCTCAACGTGATGATCCACATCTCCCTTTACATAGGGATACGGGCCTACCCGCAGTTTTTCTCGGCGCTCAAGCGCGAGATCCGCAAGAAACGGTACGAAAAGTCGATGCTCTCCGGACTTGACATTTCAGGCATCGCGGAACGCCTCGCCGGCCTGATGCGTGAGGAGAAGCTTTACCGCGACAGCGACATCTCCCTCGCCTCGGTGGCCGCACGGATGGCGCTCTCGCCCCACCAGCTCTCGCAGCTTCTGAACGAACGGATGAACACCGGCTTCTGGGACTTCATCAACCGCTACCGCGTCGATGAGGCGCGCGAGATACTCAGCCGCAATCCGGACGCAAGCGTCATTTCGGTCTGCTACAGCGTCGGGTTCAACACCAAATCTTCCTTCAACGCCTCGTTCAAAAAGATGACCGGCGCGACGCCGAGCGAATTCAAAAACCGCCGCAGGTGAATTTTTGACCGCATTTCTGGTATGAGTTTATAAGAACGGTCGACAGCCCGGCGCCCGGCATGGTAAAAATCAGATGCGGTTGCAAGGGAGGTTGGTATGAAAGCACTGGTTACCGGGGCGGCCGGTTTCATCGGCTCGGTCCTCGTTACAGATCTTGTCGCGCGGGGGCATCAGGTCAGGGCGCTGGCGCTTCCCGGCGAGAACACCGAACGGCTCGAACGCCAGGGCGCGGAAATCGCGCGAGGCGACCTGACCGACCCCGAAAGCATCAGGGGAATATGCGGGGGGATAGATGTCGTCTTTCACCTGGCGGGCCGCGTTACCGACTGGGGCACGAAACGGCAGTTCTACACCGCGATTTACGACGCGACAGAAAACCTGCTCCACGAGGCCGTAGACCGGGCCGGGCGGTTCGTCTACGTGAGTTCCATCGCCGCGATGGGATTCGGCGCCCACCTCAAGGGCGTGAAAGAAACCGATCCGCCTAAAAAATCCGGGGTGCCCTACAACGACGCGAAGACCGACACCGAAGCGCTGGTGCGCTCCCATCACGACTTCAGCATGATCGACTGCACCATCGTTCGGCCCGCCAACGTCACCGGCCCCGGGAGCGTCTGGGTGACCGATATAATCGACCGAATGCGTTCAATGTTTGTGCCGCTGATCGACGGCGGGAGATACAGCGCGAGCCTTGTCTACGTGGACAGCCTTGTGGACGGCATCATCCGCGCCGGGACGATGGATGCCGCTCGCGGCCATGCCTACCAGTTCCGCGACGACTGGGAGGTGAGCTGGGAGCGCTATATATCCGACCTGGGCTCCCTCGTCGGCAGACGCGCCCGCGGCGCCATTCCCTTCGGCGCGGCATGGTCGCTCGGATGGATCTTCGAGAAGACGCTGAATCCCTTCCATGTGCGCGCGCCGCTCACGAGGCTTGCCGCCAGCGTCATGGGCCGCGACAACGATGTCGACACAACGCTCGCCCAAACCGAGCTCGGATGGAGAACGACGGTATCCTACAGCGTGGCCATGGAAAGGATCGGCGCGTGGGTGAGAGAGCGCTATCCCCGATAATCGTGAACATAACGTACCGCAGAAAACGTGCGGCAGGACAGATAAAAAATATTTGAGGAGGTGCCGATGAAGTTCTCGCTTCTTTTGTTCATTCTTTTCAGGAAACTAAAAAAGGCCTCAAAAAGTAATGGTGAGTACCGGAAGCACATCGGGACGGTACAGCTTAAAATTCTCATTAAAACGGCGGACGGGAAGCGCGGAAAGCTGTTCATCTTCGACCGTGGAAATCTCACCTCGAAGGCCGGCGGCAATCACCCGTTCGACGCGGCGCTGGTCTGGGCCGATCCGGGGACCGCGTTTCGCGTCATGGCGTCGGGAAGCGACGAACAGTCGTTCAATGCCGCCGCGCAGGGAAAGCTCAAAATCGAGGGGATGGCGTACTACATCCAGTGGTTCACCGACGGCATCAAGCTCGTGATGAAATAACCGTTACAATCAACCAGCAAGGAGATCAACAATGGCACAGATAAAAGCAGGCCACCTGGTCGCGAAATATTTACGGGAAGTTGAAAACATCACCACCGTGTTCGGAATTTCCGGCGGGCACATCGAGGCGCTGCTCGACGGGTTCACCGAGTACAACATCCGCACCATCGATGTGCGGCACGAACAGGCCGCCGCGATGATGGCGCACGCCTATTCCGTCTACACGGGAAAGCCCGGCGTCTGCTTCCTGACGGCGGGCCCGGGATTCACCAACGGCCTCACCGGCATCGTCAACGCCTTCATGGACAACGCGCCGCTCGTGGTCATCTGCGGCCGCCACCCGATCAGGGACGACCTGCGCGGGGCGCTGCAGGAGATGAACCAGATCGACATGGTCAAGCCGGTCACCAAGTGGGCCGCGACCTGCTACGACCCTAAACGCATTCCCGAATACCTCTCGATCGCCTTCCGCAACGCCGTGACCGGAAGGCCGGGGCCCGTGTTCCTCGAGCTGCCGCCCGACATCATCGGCATCTCGATACCGGAGGAATCCGCGCCGATGCCCTCGATGGTCACGCGCAAATACGCGGTGCATCCCGACGACGCCGACCTGAAGGCCGCCGCAGATCTCATCAACAACGCGAAAAAGCCGATATTCCTCGGCGGGACCGGCGTGGGATTCAGCAATTGCTCCAAAGTACTCGAAGAATTCATCGACAAAACGGGCATTCCCTTCATGCTTCTGAACTACGGACGCGGCGAGCTTCCCGACAGCCATCCGCTCTCGGTCTGGCCTGTCGGTAACGTCGGTCTTTTAACGGCTCTCGCGCAGTCCGACCTCGTCGTCGCGGCGGGCATCCGTTTCAACTGGCTTTTCATGTCGGGCGACGTCATCCCTCCGCAGGCGAAGGTCGTCAGGATCGATATCGACCCCAGGGAGATCGACCGCAACCGCCATGCCGACGCGGGGCTCGTGGGGGATACCGGCTCGGTCCTCGCCCAGCTTCTTCCGCTTGTCCAGAAGAGGGACCACGGCGAATGGAACAGTGCGCTGCGCGCCGCCGGCCGCGCCTTTATCGACTCCGAGCTCAAGGCGCGCGAAACGCCGTCTGATCCCATCCACCCTATCCGCCTCGTTGACCGGATACAGAAGGTCTTCGGCGAAAGCGCGGTCTATGTGGTGGACGGGGGCGATACAAGCTACTTCGGGCAGGTGGGATTTTCCACGCGCGAGAAAGCGGGCATCATCGGCACCGCGTCGGGGCTCCTCGGCTGCCTCGGGACCGGCATCCCGTTCGGCATGGCCGCCAAGCTCGCCCGTCCGGATAAACCGGTGGTGGTCCTCAACGGCGACGGCTCGTTCGGCTTCAATTCGATGGAGTTCGACACCATGGTGCGCCACAACATTCCGGTCGTCTGCGTCATCAACAACGACTGCGCCTGGGGGATGATCAAGCACAGCCAGGAGATGTCGATCGGGAGCGAACGCCTCCAGTGCGCCGAGCTCGGCATCCGCCGCTACGAAAAGATGGTGGAGGGCCTGGGCGGCCACGGCGAGTTCGTGACGAAGGACGAGGAGATCATCCCGGCGCTCGAGCGCGCGATCGCGTCGGGAAAACCCGCCTGCGTGAACGTGATGACCGATCCGACGGTGACAAGCCCCGCCACGCCGCTCTTCTATCAGTCACTCAAGATGGAATAGGGAGGGGCCATGAAAGCACTGCTCTTTAACGTCAACACCGCGAAATTTCTGACCCTGCAGGCGCTGCGGCCCGTGAGCTCCGCGCTCTGCTACACGGGCCCCTTCTCGACGATCAGGCTGGCCGATATCCCCGAGCCGAAGCTCCCCTCGCCCGACTGGGTGAAGATAAAAACGCGCCTGTGCGGGGTCTGCGGAAGCGACATCAACCTGATCTTTCTCAGGGACTCGCCCAGCGCCTCGCCGTTCACCTCGTTTCCGTGCGTGCCGGGGCACGAGTTCTGCGGCGAGATCATCGAGACCGGCGACGGAGTGAAGCACTGCAAAAAAGGCGACATGGTCACGGTGATGCCGTACCTCGGGTGCGAGCCAAGGGGGATACAACCGATCTGCCGCAGCTGCGCCGCCGGGATCCCGGGCAGCTGCGAAAACTTCGCCGAGGGTGCCTTCTCGCCGGGCATGTTCACCGGAATCTGCAAAGACATCAACGGCGGCTTTGCCGAATACGTCGTCGCGCACAAAAGCCAGGTCTACCGGGTGCCGCAGGGAGTCGCTCCCGAGGCGGCGGCGCTCACCGAGCCGCTGGCCGTGGGACTCCAGGCCGTCATCGACAACATGCCTGAGCGCAGCGACCGCGTGCTTGTCATCGGCGGCGGAGTGATCGGCGCGATGGTAGTCAAATCGATGAGGGCGCTCGGCAGCCGATGCGACATCACGGTGGTCGAGCCGTCCGCCTTCAGCGCCGCTTACGCCGAAAAGTCAGGCGCGGACAGGGTAATCGGCGGAGGACTCATCGAAGCGGCCGTCGATATCGCCGGGGGGCGCGCCTACAAACCGCTTCTCGGCGAGCGGATGGTGATGGGCGGGTTTGACCGGATATACGACACCGTGGGGCACGCTGACACGCTCAACCTCTCGATGCGCATCCTTGCCGCGGACGGCACGCTTTCGGTCATCGGTATCGGCAAAAACGTGAAGCTCGACCTCACGCCGCTCTGGCTCAAGCTTCAGACCGTAAAGGGCTGCTACGGCTACCGGGCAAACCCTGCCGCCGGCGGCAGGAAAAAGCAGGCGTTCGAAACGGCGCTGGAACTGATCGCGAAAAAGAAGGTCCGCGTGGACGACATGCTCACCCACACCTTCCCGATCGAGGAATACAGGGAAATGATACGGGTGAATCTCAGCAAGTCCTCACACCGGGCGATCAAAACAGCGGTCAAATTTTAAATAATAATTTATATGCCGATATTTTTATGATTACAAAAAAAATCCAGCATGTTAAATATTGCACCATGGGAATTTAAAACACTGGAGGGAGATTCCATGAAAAAACTCAAAGTAACACTGGCCCTGCTGATCGGGCTCCTTCTCATCAACGCGAACGCCGTTACGAATTCCATAGTCGGCAACTGGGAATTTGACATGGGCGGCGGGCACAAGGCGCAGGTCGAATACAAGGCTGACAATTCGTTCGTTCAGAAGATGGGGCCCATGACGCTGAACGGCACCTATACACTGAACAACAATACGCTCACCACGACCGTAAACCAGAAAGCGACCGTATTCACGATCATCAAGTCCGACAAAGCATCGATGACCGTAAAACGGAATAATGACGGAAAAACAGTCGTTTACACAAAGAAGTAAGCTTCCGGACATCGCGGCGTCAATCGCCTGCCGCGATGTCCCGCACATAACCCCATCTTGCAGCTTCAAAATTATCCGACGGAAATGTGGCGCATCTCCCAATAAAAATTGAACAGAAAATCCTTGATTTTTCACAACATATATGAATGATAGCAGATTCACGGCCCATTTCGGCCGTGTCACGCTTCTCACACGATCATTTAAAATACACAGCACCATTATTACACCTGATCGAGTGTCAGGCTTTTCTGCACCGTCGGGACAAAGGAGGAAAGGAGTTCTATGAAAAAAAGAATCGTAACCTTATTCGCACTGGTACTGATCGCGGGGACGGCACTGTCATGCGCGTCTATTGACCTGAATAATCTTGCCGTACCCAGCGGTAACCTGTCTCAATTCGGCTCACTTCTAATAGAGCTCGAAACAAGCGTATATTTCAACTATCAGACTCCCCAGTGGCGCGCCCGGCGCAACGGATGGATCAGCGACGTCCGGACGGCATATTCGCTCGATCGGATGAAAAATCTTCTCATCGAATTCGAAACGAATGTCAATTACTCGGCACAGGTTAACAACTGGCGGAACAGAAGAGACAACTGGCTGCGCGGCGTACGCGGCGCCTATTCGGTCCATGACCTTGCACGGTACATGATTGAATGCGAGACCTCGATACTGTTTGATGCCCAGGCGCCAAGCTGGAGGAGCCAGCGAAGCGGTTGGCTTTCCCGGTCAAGGTCGCTGTAAATCCTCTATCCGGCTGCCGGGAGGGCCGAACCTGCCCCGGCAGTCGTTACACCCCATCGTTTGAACTCCCCAAATCCGACCATTTTAATCGACTACCGGCACCAAGCCTGCATGTCGGGATTGTTTGTATCCAACTACAGTTACCGTCCCTCATTCCGCTAAAATCAATTAAAAAATCGAATTAATTATTGACGGATATTACCTATGGCGATAAATTAACGATATCGTTAATCATTTTCGTTAAACGATATCGTTATAAAAAAAGGACCGATATGGATACAAAAGAAAAGATAATGGCAGCGGCAATAAAACTTTTTGCGACCAAGGGGAGGCACGGCACCAGAATGGAAGAAGTAGGAGCGGTAGCTGATGTCAATAAAGCAATGGTATATTACTATTACAACAGCAAGGACAATCTCTACTTTGAGGTATTGAAAACCATACTCGCGGAGCATCGGGAGACGGAACCAAACGAAATCAACGGCATCGGCAGCGACAATGTAGCGGATTATATTGAAATGGTGAAAAAAGTCGTAAAAAAACAGTTCACACTGTTTCTCAATGATCCGGATGGAGCAAAGATCCTGTTAGACGCGTTGATCAACACGCCACGAATGATATTTGACGCGATACAGGGCGTCATGCGCCACGGGGATGATACCGTAGTACCGTATCAGGAACAGCTACTCAACGCGCTCAACAGGGGAAAAGAAAACAGGATATTCAGGGATATCGACCCCAACCACACCTTTATCAGCATCATAGGTATGACGACCGTCTATCAACTCGTGGGAAAATCGATCGCGCAGAATTTCCTCAATCTGAAGGTTGAGGATGAAGAAGCGTTCCTCCGTGAGAGGGAGGAAGCCATTCTTGATCTCGTTTTATATGGGATAGTGGGCAGAGATAAATAAGCAGCAATCGGGAGAACAGGCGCGGAAGCGGCATTTGAGGAAAAATCTAAAGATGATATAACCAACCGGTTGGTTAATATTGTGCTGAATATGTCATTTGTCGGGCTGGGAGGTGTTTCATGAGTACTGTCGCGGTTTATCTCAAACGAACCGCATATATCGCGCTCGGCATAATTGTAACGACCGGGGGGATATGGATGAGCGGATTGCATGCGCGATTTTCGGATCATGGCGTGAGGCGGATCGTATCCATCACTCTCTTTTTCAGATCTTCCACAGCCGGAGAAAATGAGATGGCGTTAACAAGTCATCTCGCGCGGCGGCTCCGCTCGATTGACCATGTCGGGAGAGTTACGATCGAGACCCGAGCCGGAACGTCAACCATCAGGGCCGAGCTAATACCAGGAACCGATCCCTTAAACACAGAACGTCTCGTGAGAAGCTTTGTCACGGCCCTGCGCGACAAGCATTCCGGCAGCGTGCGGGCAACACGCGTACTGAGCCGCGTCTCCCCGATCGATCCGCCATGCGATATAACCTGGCTGCCGGTCGGCGATCGGCTCCTCTGTACGGTCATGCATTCGCGAAGGTGAAAATCGGTAATGATCTCATTTATCAACGGGTCTGCATGTTCTGGTGTTGGAGGTCGGCAAAATGAAGCTGAGTGTGACCATTCTTATAATTTCGACAATAACGACCTTTCTGCTCGGGGCTGTTATCATATCGATTCTCGTGGCGGCATCGTGAAACGGGCTCTTTTACGCTGCCGTGTGTCCCATGAGATTATGATTCAATCAAGGGGTATTGAAGAATGAATAAGCAGCGGGCCTGCCGGCATGAGAGGTAATTACACAAAATGAAACTCATGGCAGCCTTTCTTGTGACCTGGATGTTCACGAGTCTTCTGATGGGAGCGGTCGTAATGACGTTTCTTATTTTCTGGCTATAGAGGAAGGTACTCTACGAGCATGGCGAGCAATTTAACCAGCAGGCCTTATTTCCTCGGTCGATTCTCAGACGATGATGTGTATGCGCTCATACGCACCACAGGGCTTGACTCACACCTTGTGCGGCATGGAGTATACAATGCCTTTGTTAGTTTCATCGTCGACGATAAAGAGACACACCGGCTCGATCTATACGACGGGAGTACCGCCCGGGGGAAACGACTCCTGACACTGTGCATCTCGGAGTCGAACTACGCGCTTGACGCGGCGCGGTATCTCGGCGAGGGATGGGTGACGCTCCTCCATTTCCATGTCATTGAATGGGTCAGTGTCAGCATTCCAACCCCATTCAAGGAAACAGGAACAACCCAATCACCACAACCAGGAAAAGCTGGCACGGGAATTCTTCCCTTTTTGCTTGAGATGGTCCACCACTTCGGCACACACGCACAAAAAGATGGAATTCTTGCTACTGCTACACAATTCCATCTCGCGGCAATGGCGTATCGACGGTTTTTCTTCATCGACCCGGTTAGGGAGGGATTGTTTCGCGCGGTGTTACGCGATTGCGGCGGATATCCGATCGCGGGAATATCGCGCGGTGTTAAAACCGGCGCCATAATCAACAACTCAACGGGATCGCCCTACCTGTATCACCCCTCGTCGCAGTTGTACCCTCTGGCGGCGACAGTTAATGAATATTTCGATTCGTCACAGTACAATGAACGCGTGCGAGCCGTTATGGAAGAGAACTCCTTCACCTTCGATTACAAAAAGATCGGTGTACGCAATAAAACCGATCAGTTTAACCATATGAAAGGATAAATCCGATGAAACGACTTATCAACTACCTGATGCACCAGAAGCTGCTCGTAAACCTGATTGTCATAATGGTATCCATCGTGGGAGTGATGTCCATCTCACATATCAACCGCGAGTCCATTCCCAACGCCGCGCTCAACATGGTCACCATCTCGACCGTCTATCCCGGCGCCTCGCCTAATGATGTCGAGGATCTGATCTCCATCCCGATTGAAAAAAAGCTCAGGAGCGTCAGCCACATCGACAAGGTAAGGTCGTATAATGTCGACAACCTCTCCCTCATTGTGGCGTATCTGAGCGACAACGCCGTCGACAAGGCAAAGGTCATCCAGGACATCAAGGACGCGGTCGAGCAGGTCGGCAACCTCCCGTCAGGCGTACAGAAGCCGCTGGTAGCGGAGGTTACCTTCGACACTACCGAGCTTGTCAGCGTCGCGTTTACCGGAAAGAGCGAAGAGGTGCCATACTCGCGCCTCCGCGAGTTCGCGAACCGTTCGGAGAACTTCCTCTATGACGTCGACGGCGTCGCAAAGGTCGAAAAGCTCGGCTACTACGACAGGGAGTACCTGGTGGAGGTTGATCCGGACGCGCTCGACCGGCACAGGATAGGGCTGAACACGCTGGTGCAGGCGCTGAAGATGCGCAACATCAACTACCCCGGCGGCCCGCTGCGTGTGGGCAACAAGGAATTCGTGCTCCGGACAAAGGGCCAGTTCCGGAACGCCGATGAGATCCGAAATACCGTGATCAGGGGCAACGATACCGGGTTCATGCTGCGGGTTGGGGATATCGCGAAGGTGACGGACACCTACGAGGAGGCCGACGTTCATCACAGGCTGAACGGCAAGCGGGCGGTGGTGTTCAAGCTCTGGAAAAAGCGCGAAGCCGACGAGATCGATCTTACGACCCGCCTGCGCCGTGCGCTTGCGACATACTCGGTGCCCGGCTTCGGCGATGTGGACATCACGCTTTTTGACGATCAGAGCATTGAGACGAAAAACCGCCTCCGATCCGTTATAGAGGAAGCCATCGTCGGGTTTGTCATACTGGGACTTTTCATGCTGATGCTGCTCGGTCGGCGCATGTCGCTCCTGGTGCTCGGCGGCATCCCGATCTCGTTCATGATCGCCTTCACGGTGATAAAATATCTTGGCTTGACCTTCAACATCATGAGCCTGTTCGGCATGATCATGGTGCTCGGCATGATCGTCGATTTCAGCATCGTGGTGGCGGAGAACAGCCACCGCTACATGGAGCGGGGGCTTAAACGGAGCGAGGCGATAAGCACCGGCGTCTCCGAGGTTTTCTGGTCGGTGACGGTGACATTTATCTGCATCATCACCGCGTTCGTGCCGCTCCTCCTCGTGTCCGGGATCGTCGGGAGATTTATCCGCTCCATTCCTATCGTGATCATCACGGCGCTCGTCGCCTCGTGGCTCATCGCGATGTTTGTGTTACCGATGTACCTGAACATGTTCCTCGGCGAGTCTCATAAAAAAGGAAAACGCGGGAGGATAACGACCCTGCCGATGCGCCTCTTCGCGGCGGTCTCCGGACTTTTCGGCGTGAAGCATAGAACGCGAACCGGCATGATCGCGAAACCCGAAGACGCCGACGAGAACTTCGAGGGAGGGCTCTTCGGGAAAATCCAGTCTAAGTATAAAAAGATTCTCAGGGCGGCGCTCAATCACCGCTATCTGACCGTCGGCATTCTGCTCATCTTCTTCGCGGTATCGCTCTACCTGCTTCCCATTATCGGGTTCAAGTTCTTCCCTGAAGGTGGCGAGGAGAAGATCAGGCTGTCGATCAAAATGCCGATCGACATGACGCTTGACGCGAACCTCGAGGAAACCAAAAAGATTGAAAGGATCATCCTTGAAATGCCGGCGGCCGAAAGGATCGCGGCGCACACCTACGTCGGAGAGGAATATGTTGACATTGTTGACCCGAAGCCGCCCAGGGCTACGTTTAAAAGCACCATCGATCTCTTTCTCTGTCCCGAGAAGGACCGCTCGAGGACCTCGCGTGAGCTGAACTTCGAGATCCGCGGGAAAATCGCCGCAGCGCAGCAATCGGGACTGCTATCACCTGATATCAGCGTGAAGGTCGAATCCATCATCAAAGGCCCGCCGATCGGCAAACCGGTAAACGTCGAGATACGCGGAAAGGACTACGATGTGATACGCGAAATCGCGAAGGAGTACGAGGAATTTCTCTCGACGGTTAAAGGCGTCCGCGACATATCGATAGATCTCGAGGAGGGAAAGACCGAATACCGCTACACCGTCAACGAACGGATGGCCGCTTGGACGGGCGTGTCTGCATACGATATCGCGGTGGCGCTCAACGCTTCGTTCATGGGAGCGGTGGCCACCACCGTGAGCCAGAACGAGGAGGAGGTCGGCGTGAGGGTCAGGTTCGAGGAGAACGCCCGCAAGCGGTTCACCGGCCTGAAAGACGTCAAGATCGCGAACATGACCGGCGGGCTCATCCCGCTGGACAGCGTGAGCAGCGTCAGGATCGATAAAGGATTCTCCCAGATAAACCGGCTCAACTTCAAAAGGCTCGTCCAGGTCCAGGCGGACGTCGACATGAAGCTCATCACGCCGGTCGAGGTCACTCGGCTGCTTGAAAAGAAATTCACCGGCATGGACAAAAAGTATCCCGGCTACTTCATAAGCTATGGCGGCGAGCAGGAGGATACGAACAAATCGATGGGCGAGCTCGGGCTGTATTTCATCATGGCGCTCATCGTAATCTTTATCGTGATCACGATATTTATGCGCTCGCTCATCATGCCGGTCGTGGTAATGAGCGCCATCCCGTTCTCCCTCGTCGGCGTCATATTCGCGCTGTTCACGCACCGCCTGCCCCTGTCTTTCATGAGCGCGCTCGGCCTTTTCAGTCTCGCGGGGATCATCGTCAGCAACACGCTCGTCCTCGTCCAGTTCATCAACAACTTCAGGGACGAGGGCCTGGGCCTGAAGGACGCCCTGATCGAGGGAGGCGTGGTGAGACTGCGGCCGATCATCCTGACCGCGGGATCGATGGTGCTTGAGCTCATACCGGTCATCTACGGGTTCGGGGGAAAAGACTACCTTGTATCCCCCCTCGCGCTCACGTTCGGATACGGCCTCATTTTCGCCACGTTCATCACCCTTGTGCTCATACCGTGCTTCTATCATATCGCCGAGGACGTGAAAGGATTTGCCGCTGGCGTGCTGTCGCTTTTCGGGATAAAGATGAGCCGTGAAATTTACAACGGGCAGAGGGGAGAATAAACGCATTAAAAAAAATAGACCAGTGTCGTCGCGGAACAAGCACCAAAAATATTCAATAATACTATAATGTTTTTAAAAAAAATAGCGCAAAGAAATACAAAAAACGATTAAAGAATACCGACAGCCTTGGAAACGACAAGTGCTGTGATTATATTTAAAAAGTGATTAAAATCCCGTTTGTAAAATTTCTCTAATACTCAGACGGACAAAGTTACTTCGGACGCGATGAACGACACTGCACCTTTGATATTCAGCGCAACACTGAATATCTAACACAAATCAAGGGAAGCGGGGTATCATATTAGAATGTATCACGAGACACTCTGAACAGTTTGAAAAACGGAAAATCTCCAGGTGCGTCAATACCATCTTACATGAAAGCCTATCGGAGAGCCCTGGGAAGATATCCGTGATCTCTTGTTATACGGAATGATTGGAAGCAGGAAATTATCAGCATGCTGTAAAATCGTATCACCTTAATATGACGGGCCATGCAACAGGTGTCCGTTCATATGCGACATTTCCGGCAGGAGATCCGTGGTTCTTTTATGTATAACAGATTCACCCCCACGAATCATTTCAAATCCAGTCGGATATATCGGTTAACTCTTTTTTCTGAGGACAAAGAATATTCTCAATATGGAGGTACTGGACCAATGGAAAACGGAGTATCCCTTCTATCATTAACCATGCTCACAGCTTTCACCCTTGGCGCGATCATTATATCGATTCTGGTAGCAATAACCTGAAATTAAACGGTGCGTCTCAGGCGCTTCCCATAATAACGAGTATACAATCCTGCTGTTCGCACGAAAGGTAAGGTTTTTTCGAAACACTTCCTTCGACGCCTTGCCTTCCACCACGATTTTTTCTTGTAATAAATGATCCCTTATCGTAGATACATCCCGATCCGGAAAATCACAATCCCGAACGCGGAGATATCCGTCATGAACAACAACAGCCTCAGGCTCTTTCTTTTTATCGCAACCATGGGGATAGCCCTCATCATGGCCCTCGCCCTCCGTGAAATGATCCTGTTCTGGCTCTGGTCGATCACGCCGCTTCTGATTTTCTCCGCGTTCCTGCAGTTCCGCTTCAGACCGATTGACACCATCTTCAAAAAAATATACCTGCTCCTGCTTTTTTTCATACTGGCAATCCTGCCCGGATCGCTGCACCTGCTCTGGCTTCTAGACGCGGGCCGGATTGCCACAGGCTCATCCACATCCGCACTCATCTTCGTGTGGATTCCGCTCTGGTGTTTTGTATTCACCATTCCGACACTGCTCATTCTCGAGATTGTGCGTTTCTTGTTCTTCAGGCGGGCCCCGTAATTTCTCATACTTCAGGCCTGCCCCACAACCCGGCAGGCCACCCTTCCGGCCGATAATCCTCTTGACAAAAAAAGACCATATTTACGATCATATTTGCATACTGATTTCTTTTAATTTTAAGATACCGCACAAAAGGCCGGGGCTATCGGTTTGTCGGCATGCTTAATAAAAACTAAAACATCCCGGCCACACGAACATCAAGCCAGCCATGCCGAGGAGGAAATCATGTCAGCACTGAAAAGAATCAACGGAGTGCTGTTCCGGAAATACGAACACAGCGATCTGATCGCGAGGTCAAGCGCGAAATTTCTTTTTACTCTCGCCTTCCTTTTCTTCCTCATAATGTTCGCCCATTTTTTCATCAACATTTCCAATGTCGGATTCATCAAAGCGCTGGTGACAGGGGCATCGTCCTGCCTGTTCGCGCTGATAACGATGGTACTGATCAAGAGAGGAAGACTGAAAACGGCGGGCGCCTTTTTTGCCACCGTCCAGTCGCTCGTTCTCGTGGCGGGCGCGGCAAGCCGCACACCGGAGCTTACGCTGGTAACGATCGTGTATTTCGCTTTTCCGACAGTCATACTGGCAGCGGTATTCGCGCCGCGGTGGATACAGTGGATCGTTATCACTATCATAATGTCTCTTCTGACATGGAACACCGTCCGCTTCAGTTCCGTCACCTCGAACGTCACGGCAGGAGTGCTGCCCAATCTCGTCAGGGCAGGGACCATCGCCGGGATAGCCACCATGATCATCACCTACGCCGTGTCATACTTCACCATGCGGTCGATGACAGTAGCGATACGGGTAAGCGGACACGAAGCGAAAGCCAACAGGGAAAAAACGAATACATAACCCATCTTCTGGAAACAATACAAAAGTCGTATGTCGAATTATGCGACTCAATAAAGGTGACCGATGGCGTGATATCAAACCTCTACATGAACTCACAGACCGAAGCGGCGACCATAGAAGAGCTTGCCGCATCCATGGAGGAAATTTCCTCCAACACCTCGAACGTCGACAGCGCAAAAACCGATCAGGGCGAGTCGTTTGTTGAACTGAGCAGGAGCATTAACAACCTTTCGGAACTTGTCAACCGGCTCGGCGAATTCGGGAATGAGCTTCGCAATGAGTTTAACGGCATTACCGGCATGGCGCGCAGCGGAAAGGAATCCTCCCAATCCCTGGACACCATCAACCATAAAATCCTTACGAATTCAAACAACATACAGAGTATCACCGAAATCATCGACGATTTCTTCGACAGGATCAACCTGCTGTCCCTGAACGCGTCAATAGAAGCCGCCAGGGCCGGCGAACATGGAAGAGGGTTTGCGGTAGTCGCCGATGAGATCAGTAAGCTTGCCGACAATTCATCCAGCGAATTAAACAAGATTACCGAGCTGATAGACAACAACCGCAGGGACATGGAATCGGCGAACGCCATAATCGGGACCATCATTCAGTTCATCGAGGTTCTCGGCCAGAGCCTGTCAGGTGTGGGAGAAAAAGCGCTCGACACGCTGAACATTATTTCAAGCCAGAAATCACTCCAGGACGAAATGCTGGCAAAAACCACCCTTGTGCGGAACAAATCGGAAATAATAAGAAGCGCATCAAACGAACAGTCAGTCGCGATTGAAGAGGTCATGAAATCAATCGAGAACACCAACGCAATTGTTCAACAGACATCAAGTTATGTTAACGTGCTGAAGGACAACTACGAAAAGCTCAGCCGCCTTGCCGACGCGCTCAACACGACCATCTCCTCGGGAAACGCGTAGTGCTCATGCCCGGCCGTCCCTCCGGGGAGAACAAAAGAGGTAAAAAAGATGAGTGAATCGGCGACACAACAACCCGCCACTCATTCCGCCGACCCCTGTACATCCTGCGGGGGACGCATCGTATGCTCTGACACGCACTGCACTTATTATTCTGACGGCAATCCCGACGGATGCTCCAGAAACATCTGCATGCACTGCGCCACCTTTATCCGCAAACAGAGATTATTTCTCAACAATGTCGGCTGATATACCCTCTTTTTCCTCATTATTGATCGACGGCAGGCGTCTTTTAGCTATTGACAACAATGCCGCAAACTGATACATATAATCTGATCGGTATTGATGATGCGCCGCGAATACAACTACATCCGGAAATACACCGCGTGCAGAAACCCCAGGCGGACGATAGATATCGGAAACGCGGGCGTTTTCAACGAAATTGTCGCCCACAACTGCGACCCTCCTGAAGAGATGGTTGCAGGGGAAGTCCGATTCACGAGCATCCACACTATCGACACCCGTGTCGGAGGAAGAACGTTCACAGCGTATCGCAGCGGCAACCTTCCTGAAGTTCTTCTTGTGGTATGGATGGGGTTCCCCTTCAATCCGCAGATAGAGGAAGGCGGCGACCTGATGCTTCAGGTTTTGAAAGCCGATCCTGCGGTGAAAGACCTTATCATCGATAATACTTACGTCCGTTCAGGATGGATGAACACGCGAATGTCGCAGTACCTGACCACCGGCTGGTTTCCCGGACTCATTCAGTCGGGATTGAGGTCATTCTTTCACATCCAATCGGGAAGTTACCTTGGCGGGGAATCATATAAAAAATTCGGCGAAACCCTTGCCCGCAACATCGACGAAACCGCGGCAAGATTACGACGCGAACCATTCAGGTACTATCCGATCACAACATCGGAAACGGGAATTCGCGGAAAAACCGACGACGCCTCACGGGAATCCGCTTTCATGAAATCTTTCGGAATCGTGCGGTCCTTTGAAACTATTTAATGGAACATGCCGGACCCGGCCGCGGATTAATCTGAATCCACCAATGTCGACCGGGGTCATGCCCGAACGGAGGACAAATGACTATCTCGCCACAGACGCTGCGCCCGCTCCTTGATTGCACGCTGGCCATGCTCGCGCTGATCAATCCGGTCAGCAAACTTTTCATCATATCAACACTCTCCCCCGGCATCAAACCAAAACAGGTACGGGAGCTTTCCGTCAGGTCTTCGCTGGCAGCGCTCATCATTCTTGCAACGTTTACGCTTATTGGAAATCCTCTGCTCAGCCATCTGTTTCAGGTACAGATTTATTCATTCAAAATCGCGGGGGGGATGGTACTTCTCTATCGGGGATTTCTGGCGCTTGACCGGGGCCAGTTTTATGAAATCAAGCAACAGAAAAAGCTGGCCGAGATGTCCATAGTTCCCCTCGCTTCTCCGCTTATCGCCGGCCCCGGAGCCATTGCCGGATCGGTATCGTTCCCCGCGCGTTACGGAATCACAATAACACTCCTCGCAATCATGGCGGCGCTGGGCATCAATCTCCTGGTCATGCTCTTCGCGCGGGACCTCACATCAAAGCTCAATCGGCATAATATTATGGGCGCGCTGATCCGCATCACGGGCCTTATCGTCGCCACCATCGGCATCCAGATGGTGCTGGACGGCATCACGGATTACATCAGAACAACATGATGATCCGGCATACTGTCTGTCTTTTTAAAACATACACTTTCAGGCCCGCCTTTCATTTTTCATATAATCGTTATGCTCTTTTGCAATGAGGAAAAAGACCTTAAGGCTGTGTGGTAAACCCGGAACATCTCATATTATATAAATAAAAATTAAATTATAATCGACTATCATATATAATTATCTATTAAATACAGATGATATATATATCATTTATGTTGACATCTTAAAGACCATTCATTATACTACATACACGGGAATTATTTTTACTGATAATTCCCGCGTCTTTTCTGTTCACTATTCCATGCAGCGATGGGAAAAACTGTCTTTTTATAAATTTTTTCATAACGGCACACGACCGCGCGGGGAAGACCATTACATTTTCTACACTCATTATCACCATTCCGCGCACCTGCATAGGGCTGGATGAACACCCCCACCCCGTCCCCGGGTCTGTTCCGGAAAGGCGGCAAAGAGGGACGACAATGAGGAGGTAGAAATCATGGCATGGTTCAACAATCTCAGAGTGGCCCAGAAAATCCTGATCGCATGCATCATATTCCTGGGGCTTATCGCGGCAATCTCCATTCAGGGGATCAGCGCCTCCCGCAACGCGACAGCAGACTTTGAATCGTTTTTCAACGATCGTTTCATCGCGGTGAGGCACCTTCAAATAGTACTGAAGAATATTATCAAGCTTCAGACCAACATGACTCAGGAACTCCTCTCGGCCAAAGATGGCGACTGGGCGGAAGTGGCGAATCGGAAGGAGAATTCAAAAAACCTGACTTCATCCTATATCGCCGAATGGGACACCTACAAGAAAAGAAACCTCTCGCAAAAAGAAAAGGATATGGTCAGGGAATGGGAGGACCTGGTTGTTCCCGCCCGCGAACTCAGGATGAAATACTATCGCTCGCTCGACGCGAAACAGTTTGACCTGGCAGGTAGAGAGTTCAGGGATTGGAAAACAGCGTTTGAGAAGATCATCATCCAGACCGAGCAGATAATGGACCATCAGCAGGCTGTGGGAGACCAGATGAAGGCCGATCAGGCCGTCTCATCCTCCCGGATGATGATCATGTCGATTGCATTTCTTATCGCGGCCATACTTCTGGGAATAGCCATCACCTTTCTTCTCGCAAGATCGATCTCGCGGCCCGTACAGAAAGGTCTCGCCTTTTCAACGCGTATCGCCGAGGGTGATCTGACGAGCCGCATCGACCTCGACCAGGAGGACGAGCTGGGACAGCTCGCCCATGCGCTTAACAAGGCCGCAGACAACCTCGAGTTGCTTCTTGCGAACGTCATTGTATCGGCGCAGAACCTCGTGCAGGCCGTTGAACAGATTTCTTCGGGAAACGAAAACCTCTCGCAGCGCACGAATGAGCAGGCATCAAGCATTGAAGAGATCGCGTCAACAATCGAAGAGGCCACTGCTACAACAAATCAGAACACGAGCAACTCGAGCAGCGCCAACAGGATGGCTCAATCCGCCGTCGACGCCATCACCACGATAAATGAAAAGAGCGCGAAGATCGTCGACATCATCAACGTTATTAACGAAATCGCGTTCCAGACCAACCTCCTCGCGCTCAACGCGGCAATTGAGGCCGCGCGAGCGGGTGAGCAGGGACGCGGATTCGCGGTTGTCGCCGGCGAAGTAAGGAACCTGGCGCAGAGATCTGGCAATTCGGCAAAGGAAATCGAAGGCCTCATAAAAGAGGCCGTCAACAGCGTGCAGAGCGGCACCAAGCTCGTCAACGACGTAAGCCGGATCGTAAATGAAATAGCCCTGGCCAGCGAGGAACAGCAGCAGGGAATCAACCAGATCAATATCGCAATATCGCAGCTCGACACCATGACACAGCAAAACGCCTCACTCGTTGAAGAGACGGCTTCAGCGAGTGAAGAAATGGCAAACCAGGCCCAGGAGCTGATGGATCTTGTCGACAAATTCAAAGTGCGCACCGAATTCCGGGACGAGGCGATGGCCAGAAAACATCGCGAGCACAGGCTTCACGCCCAGGGGAGAGAAACGCACGCTTCCAACGGCAACGGCAAAAATAAAGCCAACGGCAGGGGGAACGGTAACGGAAAAAAGACCGCGCTGGACAAATCAAACGCCGGCATTCCCCTGCCTGCCCATGACAGCCTGCGGGTTGATGTCATAGAAAACGAAGGCTATGAAGAATTTTAGACCGGCCCGACAAGCGAGCCGCGACACCCCTGGCTGCAGCGGCGTGGATAGTACGCTGAAATAAATGGTCTGAAGGAGCAGGGTATGAAATGGAAAAACGTTTCTATCCAGAGCAAGATAATGGTCATGGGGATTTCGATTATCCTCATCTTCACCCTTACCATATTCCTTTACTTCATCCCGTCGACAGAAAGCGCAATCCTTGAAACCAAGAAGGAAAAAATCAGGGATATAATTGATTCTGCCGCGCATACCATTGAAAGCATGTCAAGAGACTTTCATGACGGCAAAATCAGCGAGGACCAATTGCGCCACAATATCATCAACTATGTAAAAAACGTACGTTACGGCCCGGAAGGCAAAGATTACCTATGGATAAACGATTTTGGCCCCACAATGATTTTCCACCCGTACAGGTCTGATATGAACGGAAAAAACCTTTCCGACCACAAAGACCCGACCGGAAAAAGGTTCTTTGTTGAAATGGTCAACGTCTGCCGCTCCACGGGCGCAGGCTACGTCCAATACATGTGGCAATACAAGGATGACGCCTCACGGGTTGTGACGAAAATATCCTACGTTCGCCTCATCCCCGGCCTGAACTGGATTATCGGGACCGGTATTTACGAGCTGGATGTCAGGCAGGAAATCCAGGGGCGGGTGCGGGCGATTCAGGTGAGGCTTGCCCTTGTCGTATGTTGCATAACCATTCTGCTTATCGCATTTTCACTCCTGATGTCCCGAAACATCAAGCATAACATCGACAGGTGCTTGGCGACCGTACATGGGATCGCCCAGGGAGACCTGACGCAAAGAGTCGATCTCGACCAGAAAGATGAAATCGGCCAGCTCGCCAGGGCCCTCAACAAGGCGATCGGCGATCTTGAGGGCATCCTCTCATTGATACTGGCGGGAGCCCAGAACCTCTCACAGGCGGTCGAACAGATTTCTGCGGGAAACGAAAACCTTTCCCAGCGGACCAACGAACAGGCTTCCAGCATCGAGGAAATCGCCTCAACCATTGAAGAGGCCGCGGCGACTACAAACCAGAACACCGGAAATTCGAGCAACGCCAACAGAATGGCGCAATCGGCCGTTGATGCCATCACCACCATAAACGAAAAGAGCGCAAAGATTGTGGATATTATCAATGTAATCAATGAAATCGCCTTTCAGACCAACCTCCTCGCGCTCAACGCCGCGATCGAGGCAGCCCGCGCCGGCGAACAGGGACGCGGCTTCGCCGTTGTGGCCGGCGAGGTGAGAAACCTCGCCCAGAGGTCCGGCAACTCCGCAAGAGAAATCGAAGGACTTATAAAGGAGGCTGTCAGCAGTGTTCAGAAAGGCACAATGCTGGTTAACGACGTGAGCAGGATCGTCAACGAAATAGCGCTGGCAAGTGAAGAGCAGCAGCAGGGAATAAACCAGATCAACATAGCCATATCACAGCTCGACACCATGACCCAGCAGAACGCCTCGCTCGTGGAAGAAACCGCTTCGGCAAGCGAAGAGATGGCCAACCAGGCCCAGGAATTCATGGACCTTGTCGGCAGGTTCAAGGTAAGAAACGCATTCAACGGACGGACGGACGGCGAAAAGCATCGGCAACACGGGTCACCCCACACTGAACCGAAAGCGGTCGGTAGCGACGGCAACGGCAGGCAGAAGACTTTGAAAAAACCCGTCACTGAAGCCCCTCCCTCCCCGGCCGTTGACAACCTGAGAGTTGACGTGATAAAAAATGAAGGCTACGAAGAGTTCTGAGCGCCAGGTTCCGAAGCGGCATTACCGCTTCGAAACTTAGACCATTTTTCATCCCCCTCCCCGGAAATAAAAGTGTTGCGGATTACACCCCGGTTATATAGTATTCCTCCTCACGTGAGGCTGCTGACTCACGCATCCGCGGTCAGGGCGATTGAGAAGCGCAACCGTCAGACACGGCTAACAGGAAACGGTAAGAGGATGAAACAGATATCGGAACAGGATATAGAAAAAACGCTCGGAGGGCTTGAGAAAAACGACCCGTTCGGCCATCTTCTTCGGGAAATGGGCCGCGAACAGCCCGCCATAGTGAATTATCTTTACGAGGCCGAGGGGAATGACCTCAACGATGATGAAAGGGAGCTGCTTGTCAATTTTTCGGCGCTTGCATGGAAGATAATCAGCGAGTCGCTCGGCAGGCGCCCGGAAGCAAGCTTCGAATACCTGGGAGACCATCTCGAGAGAAATATAGACCTTGTGGAAGAACGGGATGAGGAAACCGGAGATTTTGACGAATCCCTCATCAGCATGCTTCCTGAATTCAATCAACAGCCAGTGCTCATGGGATTTCTGATGAATATCATTACCGACAGGCCCGACGAATACGGCGGCGCGATCCGGGACGAGGTGATCCCCGTAATCATCCTCCACATTAAAACAATCGTAGACTGTCTCATCCTTGATGAAAAGGAGTGGGGATCACGCTGATTCCCTGCCCGGAAAGAATCCGCCGCGGCCCTTATACGGCCGCGACGGATATTGACCGCACTATTCCTGACTGCTCTTTCCGCTGATATTGCCGATAAGGTAGAGGGCCGCTCCCGCGACGGTAATCCCTATCCGTATGACCCAGCCAACTTTTGTTCCCCAGTTGTCAATCCACATCAGTATGCGCACTTCGAGGCTCGCGATATGAAAAACATAAAGGATGTTCAGGATTATTGAAAGAAGCCCTACACCCGCAAGAAAAGCCCCAACGGCGGAAAGTTTTGATTTGATGAAATCCATGCAATCCTCCCCATCTGATCGTTTTTTCAGGGCATCACGCCCCGCACTGTCCAATGGAGAAGAGCGTATCCGCTTTTTCCGTTCCTGTCAACGACAATAGCTGTAATATACTTCAAGAACAATGGCCAATGCGCAACGATCAGGGAGCGAGCGATGCCGCTTTATCGATCGGCGTAAATCCCGACAGGCTCCTCTCCTCAAGCTCGTTCTTCAGGCCGACAAGGGAGCGAGCGCCCCACGGCCTGACCGATACGTCCGGGCAGGCACTTTTCACGAAGAGGCGCAGCCCCGCGACAAATTCATCACAGGCCTCGAGATTTCTTTCGTCAAAAAAATAGTATCGCCCCCCGATCTTCGCGGATCCAAAGGCGCGCAGGAGCGAGCTTCCCGCCGTTTTCGCGATATAGAATTTCGGATCGGCCTTTACGCTTTTGAGTATAGAGTGATAGAAGAGCGCCGCGTCAGCGCTGTCCGCGGTTTTTCTGGCGATCATCAGCGCGACCGGCTCGACGCTCGCGTTATAGCGGGGGCGGACATGAGACCTCAGGTAAAGATACGCGACGCAGAGCGCGGCGGCCGGCTCCCTGTCCGAAATGAGATACCTGCCCGTTGCGTTAAACTCCACGATATTTTCAACGGTAAGCCCGCCCGCCTGAGGAGCGGAAAGGTCTTTCGACGCGGACAGCTCGCGGTCGGCTTCGGAAAAGTTTGCGAGATCGGCTTTTTCATACGGGGGGATATAAGCGATCTCATCGTCAATATAAAACTTCAGTATCCGTATCGAGCGCTCGTAAAGACGGCCAAGCAGCCTGACTGACGCGGTCTCCCGGTTCCACGCGTTTTTCATCTCCGCCGGCGCATCGCCGAAAAACGGCCGCATCGCGTCAGGGACGTCCGCTCCGTACGCCTCGACTTCGAGCGCGTGCACGGCGAGGAATTTCGCAAGCCCGCGGTCGTCAGCGCACCCCGCGCGCGCCGATGAAAGTTCGATCAGCCGGTCAACCCGCGTTTTGCGCCCCCGCTCGAGGACCGCGATAAAGCGCGCGAGCACGCCGGCATTTTCCTGAAAATTGATCATCGCGTCGTCAAAAAGCCTTTCGGCTTCCTGATACTCCGCCTGCTTCTCCGATCCGGATGACACGATCTTCGAGGCGAGGCCGACAAGCCCGGCTTCGGGAGCGGCGGGGACGTCATTTGCTGAAACATGGTGCGCACAGGCCGAAAAAAGAGCTACCCCCACAAGCACCGCCGCCATCCCATGCGCGGATCGTTTCAACCTCAGGATGATCTTACTTTTTATTTCAGTCACACCGCCTCTCCACCCATCGCCAAATGTAACACTATCTCCCGTAAAGGTACATCACAAATTTTCTCCTGCGTTCGATGAAAAAAGAATTGCGCCCGGACCGATCATTGCGCATAGAAACATATCACCGCCATCAGCATACGCGGCGCTTCAAGGAGAGGACCATGTTTTCCCCGTCGGATTTGATACTATTCATTGGAAGTTCAATCATTTTCACCATCGCCCCCGGCCCCGACGTGCTGTTCACGATCACGCAAGGCATCGCGAAAGGGAGGCGTGCCGGCGTGATGACCGCGATGGGCCTCGGCCTTGGCAACACCGTGCACACCACTGCGGCCGCGTTGGGCCTTTCGGTCATTTTCAGGACATCGGAAATCGCGTTCGTCACGTTCAAGGTTTTCGGCGCGGCCTACCTGTTCTATCTTGCCTATAAAACGATCAGGCACCGGAATGATATTGTATCCCCGGAAAAGGGGAACGGCGGCGAAGCGTCCGCCACCGCAATGCTCGCGAAAGGCTTTATCATGAACGTGCTCAATCCGAAAGTTGCGTTATTTTTTCTTGCTTTTCTGCCGCAGTTTGCCCATCCTGAAATGGGTAATATCCCCCTCCAGATCAGCATCCTCGGGGTGATATTCATCGCCCAGGTCCTTGTCGTGTTCGGCCTTTTAGGTTATTTCGCGGGATCGATCGGTTCGGTCATAATGAGAAACCCGGGCTTCTCGAAGAGGATGAGCGATATTTCCGCGCTGGTGTTCATAGGCATCGGCGTAAAGCTTGCGCTGTCGCACCGGTAAGGTGAAACTATTTTAATGGAACCATCTTCCGTTTTCACCGGTTCCTGATATGATGGATATAATTCTCCCATGACCCGATATTGTATTCCAATACTCCTCCTGCTCCTGGCGGCCCCGGCTCTTTTTGCAGACGAGAAAGACATTGCCCCGTCTCTTCGGCAGGCATGCGGCATCACGGATGAGGATTGCCGCAACGCCGAAAAGAAATCCACTGTCGGGCTTTTCGACCTCTACGCGCTGGCGGTGCGGAACACAGAGAAGATGAAGATCGAGAGTGAAAATGTCGTCCAGGCCGAAGCACGCCGCGACCAGGCAATCGGGTCGTTTTTCCCGAAGATTTCACTTCGCGCCACCAAGGCGCTGCCTGGCAACGATCACGGCCAGAACTTTTCTCCCGGTTTCCGCACCGGCGTCCTGCTCTACGGACGGCAGCCGATCATCACAGGTCTCGACGAATGGTCGCGCCTCAAAGGCACAAAGCATGATATCCGACTGCGCAGCTACACGCTCTGTTATACCGCCACGAGGCTGCTCTACGATATCGCCTACGGCTACTACAACGTGCTGCAGATCGGCACAAGCCTCGAAAGCAGAAACGAGGTCCTGAAACTGTACACCAAGAACCTTCAGGAACTGCAGCGCCGCGTCGGGCTGGGGAAAAGCCGCCAGAGCGAGGTGCTGCGCACGCGCTCGCAGATCTACAAGATCGAGGCCGAGATCCGGTCTCTGACCAACGAGCTTGAACGCGCCCGGCTTCTGCTCGCCACGCTGACTGGGGTCCCGATGGAAGGGAGGGAAATCCGCGGCATAGCCGACATTCCCGCGCCAGCGGATATCCGCGCGAAGGTCAAAGCGCTGGTCGACGCGCGGTGGGACATACGGGCGGCGTCCGAAGAGGTCAAATATTCCGAAGCGCAGCTGCTCGCCGCGAAAGGCGGCCACCTCCCCTCGCTCTACCTCGAAGGCGCGTATCGCATTTATCAGCCGAACGCCACCGGCCCTGACTACTACTTCGGCCTCGGGGCTGAAATTCCGATCTTCTCCGGCGGGATCGTTTCCGCGAAGATCCGCGAATCGGAATCGGCGCTGCGCCAGTCGGAGCTGCGCCTGAAAAACGCCAGGCGCACCGCTGAACAGGACATCGTCGACTCATACCAGAGCTGGGAAACTTCCGGCCAGGAGGAAGAGGCGTACCGGCGGGCGTATCTGGCGGCAAGGGAAAACTATCAGACTTCACTGAACGATTACCGGTACAACCTGGTCACCATTCTTGATGTGATCACTTCGCTCACCTCGCTTCAGAGCGCACAGGACGATTATGCGCGCATCATGCTGCAGCACAAGCTGAACCGTGTCAGGCTCGGCATCGCCACCAGCGAGTTTTCGGGAGAGGGGATCCGCCTCCTCCGCCAGAACGGAACCGATCAGAAAAAAACCGGGGAACGGTAAGCAGCCATGACACTTTCCGACATATCGATAAAAAATCCGGTATTCGCGTGGATACTGATGTTCGGCCTCATCATCTTCGGCGCGATCGGCTTCAGCAGGATGGGGATCAGCCAGCTTCCGGACGTTGATTTTCCGGTGCTTACCGTAACCGTGACATGGCCCGGCGCCTCGCCCGACACGATGGAGACCGCCGTCGCCGACGTGATCGAAAACGCGGTGATGAGCATCGCCGGTATCCGCAACGTGAGCTCGGTTTCACAGGAAGGCCTGACCAACATTACGATCGAGTTCGAGCTTTCGCGTGACATCGATACGGCGCTGCAGGAGGTCCAGACAAAAATATTCCAGGCGCAGCGCAATCTTCCGAACGATATCGACCCGGCGATCGTCACCAAATCGAATCCCGAAGACCAGCCGATCATGTTCACGGCCCTGACCGGATCAAACAACCTCAGGGACATCATTCTCTTCGCAAGAGACCATCTCCGCGACACGCTGGCCACTGTAGACGGCGTGGGTGATATCCGTATGGGCGGATACATCGACCCGAACATGCGCATCTGGCTCGACAACGAAAAGATGACGCGCCGGGAGCTTACCGTCGACGATGTCATTTCAGCGATACAGGGGCAGCACACGCTGACCCCTTCCGGATATATGGAAAGCGGCCCGCGCGAGGTGAACATACGCGTGCTCAGCGAGGCCCGTACTCCCGAAGAATTCAAGAAACTGGTAATTCCGAACCGGAGGGGCGAACCGATCTGGATCCCGATACGGCTCGGCGAGATCGCGGATATAGAAGAAGGTCTTGCCGACATACGGAGGATATCACGAACCAACGGCACGCGGGCGATAGGCCTCGGAATAATCAAGCAGCGGGGATCGAACGCGGTCGCCGTTGCCCGTGAAGTCAAGGCGCGGATCGCGGGACTGGGAGATATCCTTCCCCGCGGCATGCGGCTGGAGGTCGCCTGGGATTCGACAAAATTCATCGAAGACTCGACACACGAACTCCTCTTCACGGTCTTTCTTTCAGTGCTTTTGACCTCGTTCGTCTGCTGGCTCTTTCTCGGGTCGTTCAGCTCGGCGTTCAACGTCATTCTCGCGATTCCCACTTCTCTCATAGGCTCGTTCATTGTACTCTACTTCTGGGGGTTCACGCTGAACACCTTCACGCTGCTCGGCCTTTCGCTTTCGATCGGGATCGTCGTCGACGACGCCATCATGGTGCTTGAAAATATCGTGCGCCACAACGAGGAAGGCATGCCGCGTGTAAAGGCGGCGATAGTCGGAGCGCGTGAAATCACTTCCGCGGCCGTGGCCGCCTCGCTGGCCATTCTCGCCATCTTTCTCCCCGTGGTGTTCATGAAAGGCATCATCGGAAAGTTCTTTTTCCAGTTCGGCGTCACCATGTCGGTTACGGTGCTCCTCTCTCTCATCGAAGCCCTCACGATCGCGCCGATGCGCTGTTCACAGATACTCACAACCGGGCGGGAAACGCGGATCGGCAGGATCATGGACAATTTCATGGATTCCCTCGCCTCATCGTACCGTACCGCCCTTCACTGGTGCCTCGATCACCGCTGGAAAGTGATAGGAGCTTCACTGCTGATTTTCTTCTCCTCCCTTCTCCTGATAGGGGGCATCCGGAAAGAGTTCGTTCCGCCCCAGGACCAGAGCCGTTTCATGATCAGCATTCAGACCCCGCTCGGCTCGTCGATCGAACAAACGGACAGCGTATTCAGGAAGGCCGAAGAGATACTTCTTTCAAGGCCCGAAGTCAACCGCTACATGTGCGCGGTCGGCGGGTTCCAGGGAGGCCTCGTCAACCAGGGGACGATCAGCGTCACCATGAAAGACCCTGACACGCGCCCGGTGACGGCGCCGTTCAAACGCCGCCCGACTCAGCAGCAGTTCATGGGATACATCCGGGAACAGATCAAAAAAATCCCCGGAGTCTATCGCGCCACGGTTCTTGACCTCTCGCTCGCCGGTTTTTCGGCAAAGCGCGGCTATCCGATCCAGTTTTCGGTCCAGGGCCCCGACTGGGGATCCCTTGCGCAATTCAGCCAGCAGATCATGGACAGGATGAACTCGTCCGGCCTGGTGACGGACGTTGACACCGACTACAACCTCGGCATGCCGGAAGTCCGCGTGCATCCCGACCGCGAAAAGGCGGCGGCGCGCGGCCTGACCGTTACCAGCATCGCCAACAACATCAGCGCGGCCGTGGGAAGCCTGCGCGTCGGCAAGTACACGGATGAATCCGGCCACCGCGACGATATCCGCATCAAGCTGCTCGACCGCTATACGCGCGATCCGAAGGACATCAGCCGCATCCAGGTACGCAACCTGCACGGGGAAATGGTTCCGCTTTCACAGGTTATCCGGCTTGACGAACAGCCGTCCCTGCTTACCATCACCCGTTACAACCGCGAGCGCGCTATATCGATCTTCGCCAATATCGCGCCGGGGAAATCGCAGTCAGACATCATCAGCTTCATCGAGCGGACCGGAAAGCAGGTGCTGCCGCAGGGATATCACATCGAATTCTCAGGCAGCTCGCAGACGTTCAAGGAGTCTTTCGAAAGCCTGATGCTCGCGCTCGTGCTCGGGATCCTCGTGGCGTACATGGTCCTCGGATCGCAGTTCAACAGCTTCATCCACCCGCTTACCGTGCTCCTCGCGCTTCCGTTCAGCGTGACCGGCGCGTTTCTGGCAATGAAGCTTACGGGCATCTCACTGAACATCTACAGCATGATCGGCCTCCTGCTCCTGATGGGAATCGTGAAAAAGAATTCCATTCTGCTTGTCGACTTTACCAACAAACGTCGGCTTACCGGGGCCGGCGTGTACGAAGCTCTGATCGAGGCATGCCCCATGCGTCTGCGCCCCATCCTCATGACTTCGATCGCGACCATCGCCGGCGCTATCCCTCCCGCGCTTTCGCTCGGGCCCGGATCGGAAACCATCAGACCCATGGCAGTCGTCGTCATCGGCGGTGTGCTTTTCTCGACACTGCTCACGCTGTTTGTTGTGCCGTGCGCGTACAGCCTGTTCAGCCGTTTTGAAAGCACGCGCCACCGGCACGACCTCCACGAAGCGCTCATCTCGCTCGGGGAGATCGCTCCCGCTCCGGCCGCCCATGAAACGGACGCGCCTCAGCTCAACGTCCCCGCGGATGAAAAACCGCATGAAAAGAGGAGGCGGAGATGACGGATACGCGCAACCCGGTGGTCATGTCGTGGAGCAGCGGCAAAGACAGCGCCTACGCGCTTTACCTGTTCACGAAATCCAACCCCCGCGCCGCCGTCACGCTCCTCTCTACATGCGCCGCCGAGTACGGCCGCGTCTCGATGCATGGCGTCAGGACTGAACTCCTGCAAAAACAATGCGAAGCGATCGGTCATCCGCTACGGAAGGTCGAGCTTCCCGTTCCATGCTCGGGCGACGACTATGAAACAATAATGAATGAAGTGATGAACGAACAGCGCGATCGGGGATACGAGGCCGTTGTGTTCGGTGATATTTTTCTCGAAGACCTGCGTTCCTGGCGCGAGGAGAAACTCGCGAAGGTTGCGATGACCGCGATCTTTCCGCTCTGGAAACGCGATACCGCCGAACTCGCGCGCGACATCATCGACGCGGGGTTCAAGGCGATCGTGACCTGTGTTGACACCAGCGCGCTCGATGCAAACTTCGCGGGCCGGATATACGATGATTCATTCCTCGCCGAACTTCCCGCCTCAGTCGACCCGTGCGGCGAGAACGGCGAGTTCCACACCTTCGTCTACGACGGCCCCATTTTCTCCAGGCCAGTTGAATTCTCAATCGGCGAAAAGGTCACCCGCGAGGAGCGGTTTCGCTACTGCGACCTTATCCCGCGCTGACCGGCGCGGTGCGGGCACCCCGCGTTCCATTTCTAACGGTTCAGCTTTTCTGAAAGCACCTTCACCGGCTCCATCCCGAGCGGCGTGCCTTCCTCAATTGCGTTGAGCACCGCGCCGCCGCCGGTGAAAATGTAATACTTCGGATGATCGATCGCCACGATGTAGAGGCCGGGCAGCAGGCGCTTGAGTTCCTGCATGGTGTCGCCGCCGCCGTAGAGCTTGGTCGCCTCGCGGTTCTGGTCGATGAGCTGGTCGAGCGCGATAGTTCCCTCGTTGAAGTGCGGCGTAAAACCCATGACGGCGTTGACGAAGATCGTATCCGCCTTCATGAAAATATCCTTCACCGCCGTATCCTCGAACGACTGGTGCGCGACATCGAGCACGTAGTTGAGCTTCGTTCCCGGCTTTATATCGCTTACTTTGTGCACTCGGTATTTCCCTTCAATTCGGCCCTCCATCGTATCCGACTCGACAATGAAAGGAAGTTCGACGAGCTTGCCGGGATGCGCGGCGGCGAAATCGACGAAACGCCTTGCCGACTCGAGGTCGTCCTGCTCGACGCCTTTTATCTCGATCCCGTATTTCGCGCAGAGGTACGCGTTGTAAATGACACCGCCCATCACCAGATAATCGGCCTTCTCGAGCAGGGCGAACATCGGATCGATCTTGGTATCGAACTTCGCCCCCGCCACAACGGCGATAAACGGACGCCCCGGCTCGTAGATGCGCTTCAGGTTTTCGATCTCTTTCTGGAGCAGAAACCCCGCGTACGCCGGAAGGTGCTTCGCCACGCGCACCGTCGAGGCGTGCGCCTGCCACGACCCGAACGCGTCGTTTACATAGATATCCGCGAGCCCGGCCAGCTGCACGGCGAACCGCTCGGCCTCGTCCCCCTTCGCCTCCTCTCCGAAAAACCATCGGGTGTTGGGCAGGTAAATTGCGTTGATTTTGTCCTCCCGAAGCTCGCGGATCAGGTGGTTGACGGAGGTCTCAATGCCTATGTATCCGAACTTTTCATCGCGGTAAAAATCGGGGACCTTGATGGTGATATGCAGCTTTTTCTGGAGATATTCCACGATCGGCTGGACGGAAGTGTCGTTTGCAATGGTGATCTCTCCCGTCTTCTTGTTCCTCGGGCGTCCCACATGCGTCATCAGAATGATCTTTCCGCCCATCGCGTTGATATAGTAGAGCGTACCGAGCGTCGCGTCTATCCGGTATGGATCGAATATGGTTCCCTTCTTTACGACATTGTGGTCCACGCGGACCAGTACGATCTTCCCCTTCAGATCCGCATCCTGGATGCGCGGCAGATTGACGATATTCATGACAGACCCCCTCTGCGTTATTTGGAATGGGCCGACGAGATACCCCGCAAATAGTGTTACACCATAACGATGCCGACGTCAATGAAAATTCCCGGACCGCAGCCTGTCAGGCCTTCTCGCGACACCTCCAGCGCTCCTGACATTGTGCATCCCGATGTACACCTTAAATTTCGGCCGGATTTCCTTAAAGTATTTGACATAAATGATTTTTTGCGGTGCAGTTGGGGGATACAGGTTCGCGGCCGCGCCCATCCCGTCACGACCGGACGACCGGCGCGGACAGTGCGCGTATCGTCTTACAGTTTTCAGCCGTATCAATTTCCATATCATCAGGAGGAATCGATGAAAAAGATAGTGGTACTTTCACTGGCGGCCGCTTTTCTTGCGTTTTCGTTCGGATGCAAGCCCCGTCAGGCTCAGGAGATGAAAACCGTCGCAAATCTGAAGGCCGCGATAACAGGTGAAACGACGGCGAGCGCGTCATACGCGGCCTTCGCACAGAAGGCAAAAGATGAAGGTTTCCCCAGGATCGCCGTACTCTTCGCTGCCGCGTCAAAAGCCGAAAGCATTCACGCGAAGAACCATATCGACGTACTGGGTAAGCTCGGAAAAACCATGGAGCCCGTTACGCCGAAAGTTGAAGTGAAATCAACGAAGGAAAACCTTGAAGCCGCGTTACGCGGTGAAATCCACGAAGTCGTCAGCATGTATCCTGAGTTCATCAATGCCGCTCAGGCCGACAAGCTGGACGATGCAGTTACGACATTTAACTATGCCATTGAAGTCGAGAAAGTGCATCGTGATTTCTATACCGCCGCGATCGACGCGCTCGGCAGAAAGGATTTCAAAAAAATGTCCGATGTCTACGCGGTCTGTCCCGTATGCGGAAATACTTTTGGCGCCAATGTGCCCAATGTCTGCCCGATATGCGCAGCCGCGAAAGCGACGTTCATTACCATCAAGTAGGCCATCTTCCGGGGGACCGGGCGGTCCCCCGCGTCCTTGCTCTTAATTGTCAGTTCCGGCAAGCACCGTTCTTCTGATGAGAGGTATGATTTCTTCGGGCATCATCGGCGGCGCGAAATAGTATCCCTGATAAAAATCGCATCCGCGCTCACGCAGATACTCGAACTGCTCCCTCCGCTCCACTCCTTCGGCGACCGTTCGCATTCCAAGCCCTCTCCCGAGAGAGAGGATTGAATCGACAATGGAGCACGAATGGGAATTTTCGGGGATTCCCCCTATGAATGATTTGTCGATCTTCAGAATATCCGCGCTGAAATATTTGAGGCGGCTCAGCGAAGAAAAGCCCGTCCCGAAATCATCGATCGCGAACCTTACTCCCTTGCTATGAAGCTGCTTTAAAAACTCGATAATATTTCTCTCCTCGCTGAAAACGCTTTCTGTGATCTCAAAATAAAAAAGCTCCGCATCAAAAGCCGGTCCGTCTGTAAGCTCGTGAAGCTGAAACTGGAAAATCGGATCACGAAGCTGATAGACTGAAAGATTTACCGCCACCGGCACCATGATGCCGAGCGTCTTCCGCCACGAGACGCACTGCTGCCAGGCCGTATCGATCACCCACCTCCCCATCGGAAAAATAAGTCCGGACTCCTCGGCGCACCCTATAAACCGGTCAGGGGGTATAATTCCTTTTTCGGGGTGCCGCCAGCGGATCAGCGCTTCGACGGCGCACAGATCGCCGCGACCGCTGAACAATGGCTGATAATTCAGGAAGAACTCTCCGCGGTCGATAGCGACATGAAGATCATTGATCACCTCAATTTTCTCCCTGGCGCGCTCCTCCATTTCCGGGTGAAAAAATTCGTAACAGTTTCTTTTTTTCTTGGCGACATACAGTGCCGTATCGGCGTTTTTGAGCAGCTGGTTCGCGTTATCGCCGTCATTCGGGAAAAACGCTATTCCCGCGCTCATCGTGATGAAGACGTCACGGTTTTCAACCCGCACAGGAGAATCGAGAAGGCACGAAAGCTTTTTCACCACAATCGCCGCGTCCTCGTCGTGCGCCAGAAATGACAGCAGAACGACAAATTCATCGCCCCCGAAACGGAACACATAATCGCTCTTTCGAAGCATTCCGGAAAATCTCGAAGCGATCATACCCAGCACGATATCTCCCGCCTGATGCCCGAGGGTGTCGTTAATGTTCTTGAAATGGTCAAGGTCGATATACACAATGGCGGTATTCCCCGGGGACTGGCTTCGCGAGCTCTGGTTGATCTGAAACTCAATGATGTCGACACACGCCCTTCTATTCAAAAGCCCCGTAACGGGATCATGGTTCGCGTTCCAGTCAAGCTCCTCCTCGTGCCGCTTGTGTTCTTCGATATAGGAACTGATTGTACGCGTCATTGCGTTGAATCCGCGCGCGAGATCCCCCATTTCATCATCACGCGCGATCTCGACCGTAATATTAAAATCACCGTTTTTAACGCTCATCATTCCGCTCGACAGCCTTTTAAGCGGATAAAGAAAATACTGGGCGAAAGCAAGGGAGAGGATAGCCGTGACAACGAGCAGGGCAAGATAAAGGAGAACACCCGCCTTGAACATTGACAACTCAAAAGCATTTATCTCACGGGGATACAGATCTATTACCACAAGACCCGTCACTGCGCCATCTGCGTCACGGATCATTGCGAACGCGGACTGAGAAAGGCCGTAATTGTCAACTTTCGGTTTCATTTCAACGAAATCGACACCGGCCGCGAGTATCCTCCTGTATCGCGCTATGTTTTCCTGGCTGTCGACAAAGGATGAACCGGGATCGCTTTCCGACTCTCCCGCGGCAGAAAATGAAAAATGCACCGCCATCCGTCCCCCTTCAACCGAAATCTCGCTTTCGATCTCGCGATGCTCGGTTGACAGCAGTCCGCCTCTCGTAACCGCGAGCAACGGCCCCGATGAGGGAATTGAAAAAAGGCTTTGATCGCCGATAAAAAAATCCGTGCGGTCGGCATGGCGTACTGACCTGACGGGCAAAGCCTTACCCCTGAATTCGATACTGAAATCATCATGATAATTGCGCTGATTGTACTCTATGGAAAAACCATCGCCCCGCCTCCGCATCGAAAAGGCGAAGTGCTCCGTCTCAACCCAGATCGTGTCGTTCTCAAGAATCGTCGCATCGATCCCGTAGACAAAATCGTTATTTGCCGGCCTGTAGATGAGCGTGTAGAGATATGTAACATACCGTTCAGTGTTTTTAATCCGGTTAAGATAAGCAAGATAACGCCGGTACTCGGGGATCCGCGAAGCGCTGTACTCCGTGAAGCGGGCGTGCACAGCTCCATCGATTGCGCCCGCGATCGTTCGCGCCATAACAAGCTTGCTTTGCAGAAAGCTGTCGACAAAGATTATCTTCTGTACTTTAAAAAACAGGAGGAAATATGCCGCGGTTATGATGATATTCAGGACGAGTATCCCGATTATCATTTTTTTCCTGATGCTTATGTACACAACTTCTGCCTCTGGCAAATAAATGGATTAAAACAATGTATTATAAATATTATATAGCAAATATTGGTTATTCAATTTTGCTAATAATAATATAGTGAAATGATTATATTGAAAGGTAATAACAATTCGCAGACGAAACAATAAAAGTTTTTCGTTTTTTCCGTGAAGCAACAGGAGGATCGTTATCCGATAAGGATTCAGGAAGAAATGACAGAAAGAACATGGAAGGACACCCTGTCCGCGCCGCCCCTGGCCAGCGATTTGGCCTCTGCCATATACATCGACAGGCCGTCCGGCCGACAGTGATGACTCCCCGGGGAAACTTCGATAATGGCGTCACTCATGGAGAGGATCGGGAAAGAATCCTCATCCGCGAAGGCTCAGCAAGCCGGCATCTGCCGCCCTGAATTCATCTACGAAAAAAAGATCATTGCGCGATTCTGTTCGTCTTGCGCCAGATCTTCATCGCCTGCGCTTCCTTCACGAGTTCGTCACGGAAATCAGGGTGGGCGATTCCGATCAGCGCTTCGGCCCTTTCCAATGTCGATTTACCCTTGAGCTGGGCGATACCGAATTCCGTCGCGACGTAGTGGGTGATCGAGCGCGGCACCGTCACGATGGCGCCCGGCGTCAGCATCGGCCTGATGCGCGATTTGACATTGCCGTTTTTATCAGTAAAGGTCGAGCTCAGACAGATAAATCCCTTTCCGCCGTGCGACATGAAGGCGCCGAAAATGAAATCAAGCTGGCCGCCGGTGCCGCTGATATGGCGGGTACCCGCGCTCTCGGAGCACACCTGGCCGAACAGGTCCACCTCGATAGCGTTGTTGATCGCTATGACCTTGTTGTTGAGCGCGATGATCCTGGGGTCATTAACGTAATTGACCGGATACGACGCGCAGGTAGGGTTGTGGTGCAGGAACTCGTAAAGCTTGTTGGTGCCCATGGCGAACGTGTACGCCATCTTGTAGCGATCGATGCTCTTCTTCGCGCCGGTCACCCTTCCCTTGTTATAGAGGTCGACGCATGAATCGACAAGCATTTCGGTGTGAATACCGATATCCTTAAGGTCGCTCTCCGCAATCATCGCGCCGATCACATTGGGAAGCCCGCCGATGCCAAGCTGCAGGGTCGTCCCGTCCTCGATCTCTTTCATCAGGTGATTCGCGATCTGCACATCAGTATCCGAAGGCTTGGCCGCCGGGACCTGCGGGAGTGCGGTTCCCTTTCCCTCGACGATATAATCGACCCGCGAGATATGCACCGACTCCTGGTTGCCGCCCAGACAGTAAGGTACGGCCTGGTTCACCTCGACGACGATCTTTTTCGCCTTGTTGATCGCGGCGCCGGTCACGGAATTGGCGAGCCCGTAATTGAAATAGCCCCGCGGGTCCATCGGCCCTGTCGAGATGAAGATCACGTCGAAGTCGGTATACTTGCGCAGAAAGCGTGGCCCCTGGTGATAAGTGACGGGGATATAGGAACACATGTCCATCTCGTAAAGGCGCCGGGACACAAGACCGCAGTGATAGTCGTTCATGATAACATGTTCCTGCTTCGGGTCTGCTTCCACGATTTTCGGGACCCTTGTAAAGCAGATGCTGCGCAGATCGACGTTCCTAAGCTCGCCTATCCGTTTCGCGAGCGCCTCGTCGCACGCCTCGGGGAACAGCACGAATTCGCCGTAAAATATCATGTCACCCGACTTCACGAGCTCGGCGGCCTTCTCAGGCGTGGTGATCTTCTGTTTATATTGCCAGTTTTCTATATCGCTCATCTCATCCTCTCGGTATGGTTATTCGGATACAACTTTCCGTCCGGTCAAATCCTGTTGCTTCGCTTCCATATCTTCAGTTCCGCGGCATGACGGATCAGTTCATCGCGGAAATCGGGATGGGCGATGCTTATCAGGAGTTCAGCCCGCTTCCACGTCGGCTCGCCCTTGAGCTGGACGATACCGTATTCGGTCGCAACGTACTGCACGATCGAGCGCGGAACGGTCACGATGGTGCCGGGGCGCAGCGTCGGAACGATCGTCGACTGCCTGTTCCCTTCTCTGTCTGTGAAGGTCGAATTAAGGCAGACAACGCCCTTCCCGCCGTGCGAACCGAACGCGCCGAAAATGAAATCAAGCTGGCCGCCGGTGCCGGACTTCTGATCGACCCCGATGGACTCCGAAGAGACCTGCGAGAAAAGATCGATTTCGATCGCCTTGTATGCCGAAAAGACCCTGTCATTCATCGCAATGATCCTCGGGTCACTGATATAGTTGACCGGGTATGACGCGCAGGTCGCGTTCTGATGGAGGTAGTCGTAGAATTTCCTCGTCCCGATCGCGAAGGTGTAGGTCATCTTGTATTTGTCGATGTTCTTTCTCGCGCCGGTGACCCTGCCCGAACGGTCAAGCGCCATGCAGTATTCGACAAGAAGCTCGGTATGGATGCCGAGGTCTTTGAGATCGCTCTCCGCGATCCGCTTTCCGAGGGCGTTATGGAGTCCGGTAATGCCGAAATTGATGACAGCGCCGTCAACGAGCTCTTTCATGAGAAGGTCGGCAATCCTGTTATCCACATCCGAAGGCGCGGGAAGATCAAGTTCAGGGAGCGGAGTGTTCCGCCCTTCGACGATCTGATCAACGCGGGATATGTGTATCGACTCCTGATTGCCGCCCAGGCAGTAGGGTACATTCGCGTTGACCTCGACGACCACCTTCTTCGATTTAGAAACGCTCGCACCCGTAGCGGAATTCGCGATCCCGAAGTTAAAGTAGCCCCTGGGGTCCATCGGACCCACGGTGATAAAAGCGACATCGGCTTCCTGATACTTTTTCAACACACGGGGGCCCTGGTGATAGGTGTTGGGCACATAGAAGCACAGGTTTTCGTCATGAAGGCGCCTGGAAACAGGGCCGAAGTAATAATCGTTGAGGATGAAATGTTCCTGGTCCGGGTCAGCTTCGACTACCTTCGGAACGCGGGTAAAGTACACGCTGCGCACATCCACATCGCGAAGCTCATTCACCCGCTTCGCAAGTGCCTCATCGAGCGCTTCGGGGAAAAGACCGAACTCGCTGTAAAAAACCTTATCGCCGGATTTCACGGTCCTGACGGCTTCCTCAGCGCTTACAAGCTTTTTCTGGTAATCCTGCCTGAAATCATCGCCCATATTATTTCATCCTTTTTGTAAAGTGGTGTCCGCGGACCATATACAACGTGGCCTCTGGCGTTTCATCAAAGGCCCTTGAGACGCCGTCGATCATGCAAGAGGCATCGCACCGCCGGGGGACGCGGCGCGGACAGATGAATAATATATCGCCGATTCAGGAAATGACAAAAAAATTAAACTGACCGTATCCGGATTTTTATCAGTTCTCTTTCAGATACAGTCTTTCGATGATCTCCCGGTATTTCTGCTCAACCACCCGCCTCTTGACCTTGAGCGTCGGAGTGAGTTCACCCGATTCCTGAGTAAACGGAACATCAAGAAGCGCGAACTCCTTGATCTGCTCGACGCGCCCGAACTCGCTGTTGAACTTTCCCACGATCTCGTGATACTTTTTCAACACTTCGGGATTTTTCACAAGGCCAGCGGGAGTCACATCGGCGATTCCCCTCCGGTGCGCCCAGTCGCTGAGCGCCTCAAACGCTGGAACAATAAGCGCCACAAGGAATTTTCTCCGGTCGCCGATGACCGCGACCTGCTCGATATAGTGGTCAGTCTTGAACCTGTTCTCTATCACCTGCGGTGCCACGTTCTTTCCGCCGGCGGTGATGATGATATCCTTCTTCCGGTCCGTGATGGTGAGATAGCCGTCACCGTCGATAAAACCGATATCACCGGTCTTGAACCATCCGTCCTCGGTAAAAACCTCCTCGGTTTCCCGCGGTTTCTTGTAATACCCCTTCATCACCTGCGGCCCTTTTATCAGGATCTCCCCATCATCGCTGATCCTGCATTCGGTACGCGGGACCGCGGGACCGACGCTCGCAAGCTTGATCGGCATGATCGTTTTGTAGGTATGCACATGCGTTACCGGAGCGGTTTCAGTGAGGCCGTATCCGGGATGGACTTCCACCTTCATCGCCTGAAAAAATTCATTGATATAGGGAGAAAGCGGCGCGCCGCCAAGCCCGACGACTTTTATCCGGTCAAGCCCCAGCGCCGCGCGAAGCTTGGAAAACACCAGCTTTTCGGCGAGATTATATTTCTTATTCAGAAAATACGGGATCTTCCTGTTGGTAACGATATAGGGCACCGCCTTACGCCCCACCCGCTCCGTCCATTTGAAGATTCTCTTTTTCAATCCGGGCGCTTTCTGCACATTGGTCATGATGCCTTCATAAATTTTCTCAAGGACGCGCGGCACCACAAGGAACACCGTCGGCCTCACTTCCAGAAGGTCCGGAAGCAGAAACTCGGGGCCGCGCGAATAGGCGAGCGTCCCCCCGACGAAGAGCATGCAATTGTGTCCGACCGTACGCTCAAGCGAATGCGACAGCGGCAGCAGGGAAAGCGCGGTCACGTCATCAAAGGGAAACGGATGGTGTTCGAGAAACTGCTTGGCCTGCTCCACCATATTGTGGTGAGTGAGCATCACGCCTTTCGGATCGCCGGTAGTGCCCGAGGTGTAGATCAGCGTCATCAACTCCTCGCCCTTAATGCGGCGGATCCTGCGGTCGATCTCGTCCTGACGCGGCTTTTCCATCCCTTCGCGCAGGACCGTTTTGAGCGGGATCACATACGGCTCCGGGCATTCGAGATCGTTGAAGACGACGATCCGCTCGAGCTTGCCCATGGAAGCTTTTGCCTGCACAAGCCTGTCGAGCTGCGCTTTCCCGGAGCAGAAACAGATACGGGAGTCTGAATCGTTGATGATGTAAGCGGCCTCAGGCGAAGAATTGGTGGGATAGATGGTCACGTCCGCAGCGCCGACCGAAAGGATGGAAAAGTCTGCGATAGTCCACTCGGGACGGTTTTCCGAGAAAATGGCGATCTTATCCCCCGGATTGATGCCGTAGTTGATAAGCCACGACGCGACCGCGTCAACCCGCGACCTGACCTCTTCCCAGGTAAGGTCTCGCCATCCGCTCTGGTCACGATAGCGGAGGTATATTTTCTTTTTCTGCTTTTCCGCCCTGTCCCGGAAGATGCCCGGGATTGAATGTTCACCGTAGCTAACATATGAAGACATAGCAACCTCCCCTGCCGTTTTGTTTTTTATAGATGGATATAAGGGGAAGCGCGACATTATATAAAACTGTTATTCGCCGCCGCAACACCCTTCGCCGGAAAAAAGTGATTCAAAACTATCACTTTCCTGAAGGGCCGTCAAGACTATTCTTCATACATTTTATCAATAATGTCCCTGAAATGCTCCTCTATTACACGCCGCTTGATTTTCGAAGTCGGAGTGAGCTCATCCTCATGCTGGGAAAACTCCCGGGGCAGCAGCGCAAACCGTACGATCTTTTCAAATTTCGCGAGATAGGTCGACATGCCGTCAATTCTCTGGCGGTAAAAATCGAGTATTTCAGGTTTGGAGACCAGGTCTTCGCGTGACGAGAACGCGATCTTCTGCGAGCGGGCGTATTCCTCGAGGGCTTCGAAAGCGGGAACGATAAGCGCGGTGATATATTTTCTCCGGTCGCCCACCACGGCGATCTGCTCGATATAAAAATCCTGCCCCAGAAGCGATTCAATCCCCTGCGGTGCCACATTCTTTCCGCCGGCGGTGACGATAATATCCTTCTTCCGGTCGGTGATATGGAGAAAGCCTTCCTTGTCGAGATAACCGATGTCGCCGGTACGGAACCATCCGTCCTCACCGATCGCCTCGCGTGTCGCCTCCGGTTTTTTGTAATACCCCTTCATCAGGTTGGCGCCGCGCACGAGCACTTCGCCGTCGTCGTCAATCCGTATTTCGCAGCCGGGGATTGCGGTCCCCGGCGTGCCGAACTTGAATTTGCCGGGATAGTTGCAGGTTATCATGGGCGATGTCTCGGTGAGGCCGTATCCCTGCGCGATGAAGATGTTGGCCGCGAAGAAGAACTCTTCGATCTCGCGGGAAAGCGGAGCGCCGCCGGCCGAGAAGAAATTGACACGTCCGCCGAGCACCGACCGTATGCGGCGCAGTACCGTGCGGTACGCGACAATGTGGCGCGCGCGCAGCAGGGGGGATATGGATTCGCCCCTGTACCGGCGGTAGCGGTATTCACGTCCGGTATGGATCGCCCACCTGAAGAATGCCTTCCTCGGGCCCGAAGATTTTTCCACCCGCTCGTTGATTGCGGCATACATCTTTTCGTAAAGCCGGGGAACCCCCACCATGTAGGTCGGGCGCGTCTCCTGGAAGTACTCTATGATCTTTTTCGGATCGTCGCAGTAGTACACGCTGGCGCCCTTTGACTGCACCCAGTAACCGGAAGCCTTCGCGTACGCGTGGCTGAGCGGAAGGAAGCAGAGCTCGATATCGCCCTCACCCATGCGGAAACGCTCGTTGAGCGCCCTGAACACGGTAAAGAAATGCGCATGGCTGAGCTCGGCGCCTTTCGGATCACCGGTAGTTCCGGACGTGTAAATGATTGTGCTGGTATCGCCGGCTTCGACTTCGGAAAGTCGCGCATCGAGCTCGGCGCCCCGCCCCGATTGCCTGCCTACCGAGAGGAAGTCCCGGTAATACATGACGTCGGGGTGTTTCATTATCTTCACGTCTTCATTGAAGACCACGATTTTCTTCAGGCTTCTGCTGGAGATGAAATACTTCTCAACGCAGTCATACTGATACTGCCCGTCTAGGAAGATTACTTTTATCCCCGCGTCATTAAGCACATACTCGGTCTGGGCAGCGGTGTTGGTGGTGTAGATCGGAACGGTGATCGCCCTGACACTCATGATTCCGTAATCGCTGATTGCCCACTCGGGCCTGTTATGCGAGAAGATGCCGACCGTATCTCCCTGCCCGATCCCGAATTCAAGAAGCCCCTGCGCCACAACGGCGATCTCATCGCCCATTTCTTTCCAGGTAATCGGTTTCCACTCTGAACCCTTCTTGTAAAAAAGCGCGTTACGGTTTTTGTTCTTCTTCGCCTGCTCGAGGATCATCAATGCAAGGTGATCAACATTCATGGCAGTTGCTCCAATCGCGATGCTGGTACGCCCTAACCTTTAATAATACTCTGTTTTTCCGGATTGTCAATAAATATGAGGGGGATTTAAAAAAAAGCCCCCCCTCCCAGAGTGGAGTGATCCTAGATCGGAGGCTATGCAGGAGGGGGGCTTGAAGATTAATGATTAGAGTATAAAAAACCTGAAGCTACGCTCCTGGCATGCTGATGAAGAATCCCTGCGGATCCACCTCATTCCTGAGGATTTCAAGAATTTCCTTCGAGGGCATTTCCGTTACCGGAATTTCACCCTGAGGACGGACGAGCTCGAAACCGGACGCAAGCTGCGCGAGGTCGGCCGATACTCCGGGATGCAGCGTTTTAATCCGCATCCGCTTTGTGCTCGGTTCGAAATCGTAGACACCCGCCGTGGTTATACACGCAACCGGACCATGGCCGAGAAGACCCGCTTCCTGACGCGCGTTGCCACCGGTAAGGTGACCTGCCGACGTAACGAAATCGCACTTTTGAACAAACTTCTGAGGGCTCTGAATACCGACAAAAACGATCTTGTCACAGAGCGAGGCAACGTCGTTGTTTCCGCCCGATCCGGTAAGACGGACTTTCGGGTTTGTGAACTCGGGTCCGATCATCGTGGTATTGGCGTTACCATACATGTCGATCTGCGCGAATCCGAGAAATCCCGTATCGACAAGACCCGACGCGGCCTGTCCGAAAGAATACGGCATTTCCATGATCATCGGCGATTTCCGACATGTTTCGGGACCGCCCACCGACCAGGGCATCCCGCCGGGGATCGGGTCCTGTCCGCCCGACTCATACACGAACGTAATATGCGGCGCATGGGTCTTCTTCGCGAGAATGCCCGCCACCATCGGAAGTCCGGTTCCTATATACACGACCTCATGGTCGTTGATCTGTTTCGAAAGAATATATGCCATTGCTTCTAAAGGATTCATAGGCTTTGATTCTGCCATTTTTTTCTCCTCCTCGTTTCAAATTATTTCGTTGTAAATATTTCAGGATCAATCCCAGACGTTCGGCGGCGTATTTTGGTTCCACGGCTCATACTTGAAATCGACTCCGCTGTCCTCATTGTCCGCTTCCGCAGCTTTGGCAAGTCTCTTCTGGCTGATTATAAAATCAACGCCGCCGAGCTTCTTGACCACGTCTTTGGTGTCCTTGGTATCGAGAATCCACTCTTTGATATAGGCTTCCATCGCCTCGTGACCCGCATCCATCATCGCAAACGTCTTTTCCCACCAGCGGCGGGCCCAGTAGTAACAGCCAGGCATGTATCCCGGCAGCGCGCCAAAAGGAAGCTCGACAACCGCATCCACGTTCTGGAACGTGATCTGGCAGCCCTTGTTATTCCAGCGCATGTCCTGATTGGAAACAATCTCCTCAGCGGTGATAACCAGCCTGCGCGTAGCAGCCGCAAGCGCATTGTCATTGACCGCGGGGCCGAAGAAACGCGCGTTGCCATACATGTCAGCGGCATGAACGTGGATAAAAGTGATATCAGGGAAAAGCGCCGGCACGAATACGCAGGGATCGTTCCCCTTCGCCATAGGATTGTTCATCACTTTAAGATACGGATTGTGCCTGACAAGATCGGAACCGAGGCCCGACTTCGAGAAAACACCTGGAGCGCCAAGCTGCGCCGCCTTGAATCCGAGACCCATGAGACCATGGCTCCAGTCGGAAAGGATTTTAACCCGGCCTTGCTTGATGTTTGTGGAAAAATACTTGTCATAACCGCGCATTTCGGCGCCGGCATACGACGCGTGCGTAAATGGAGTATTGCCATACGTAACACCCCATGACTGACAGGTGTTCGGAGAACCGATAGACTGGAGATTCTTTTTACCCTGGCGGACCATCTCCCAGTCTGCCTGAATCGAGGTGCGCACATACCCGAAACCGGTGTACGCGTAGATGTCACCGTCTTTCACGAATTCGGATACGGCCTCTTTCAGCGACATGCGTTTGTCGCGCTGGGAGTGGTCTTTCTTCTGGCGAACATCCCGCGCGTGCCTGTAATCGACCAGGCGATCCAAAATTGAGGTATCTTCAATTTTGAGATTCTTTAACGCCTCTTGGTTGTACTCAAATTGAAAACTGCTCATCTTCTTCCCCCTTAACAGATTAAATAGTATAACCAGATAAACGAATAGTGTAATACCTCTGCTTCACCCGGTGAGGATTGGGCCGGGCGCTCGAATCGAAAGCCGCAACTTCCTTCTCTTCGTTCCGCCCGTTCCGTCCTTCCCGTTTATGAATAAAACCAGATTAATGATGCGCTTCGCATCACGCAATAGTTTTATTTAAGCCAGTACTTTTTTATTGCTCTTTCTCCAGATCTTCATCCTTTCAGCGTCCTTGATGAGCTGGTCCCTGAAATCCGGATGAGCAATGGAAATCATTTTTTCAGCGCGCATCCATGTCGGAGCGGCCTGAAGCTGGACCGCACCGTATTCGGTCACAATAATATCCGCCATCTGGCGCGGTATCGTCACCGCGGTACTCGGCTCGAAGCTCGATACGATGCGGGATACCATTTGGCCTTTGGAGTCCGTATGCGTTGAGGGGAGACAGATGATGCTCTTCCCGCCCTTTGACCACTGCGCTCCGAGCACGAAGTCCCACATGCCGCCGTTGCCCGATATCTGGCCGCCGCCGAAGCTTTCTCCGTTGACCTGCGAGAATATATCCGCCTGCACGGCGTTACAGATGCTGACCATATTATCGAGCCTGCAGATGACTCTCGGGTCATTGGTGTAATCCACCGGGTACGAGGCCAGGCCGGGATTATTGTGCATGAAATCGTACATCCGCTGCGATCCGATCGCGAACGTGTAGGATGCTTTGAACCTGTCGAAATTTTTCTGTGAGCCGTCCATCCTCCCCGACTCGATCATATCGACATAGGCATCGACGAACATCTCCGTATGACAGCCGAGGTGTTTGAGATCCGACTGCGCGATGAGCTGGCCGACCATGTTGGGCATTCCGCCGATACCAAGCTGTATGCAACATCCGTCCTTGATCTCTTTCAGGATATATTCGGCTACTTTTTTATCGATCTCGCTGGGAGGAAGCTGCGGTGCCGGATACGGACCATGATCATCGGGTGCTTCCACGATATAGTCGGCGCGGGAAACATGTATCGCCTCCTCGTTGCCGCCGCGGCATACCGGCATTCTCTTTACCACTTCAAGTATCACGTGGTCGGCCGCCTCGATTTTCGCTGATGTCTCGGAATTATGGGGTCCTATATTGAAATACCCGGCATCGTCCATGGGACAGACGCGGACGATCGCTACCCATTTAACTTTCGGGCCGCGCGCTTTGTCGTTATAGAATGGCGAGCGATACCCCTTGTTGGTATTATAGAGCGGCACAAGTTCACGATAGAAGAACGGCGCCCGATGGTAAAGAATCGGCGAGTAGTAAGCCTGCTCCACCTGTGAGTGCATAATACGGGTAAGCTTGCTCCACTGCCAGTCCATGTAGGTGAAACTTTCAGGGTATTTAATGACCTCGGGTACGGGCGGCACCGTTACCGCCGTAAAGATACTCACATCACGCAGCTCTTCATGGCGGTTGGCAAGGGCAAGATCGCACACCACGGGCTTGCCGTTAAAAAAACCATAATCGACCACATCGCCGGAACTGATGCACTTGACTGCCTCGTCAGCGCTAACCAGTTTCTTTGCATATTCCTTTTTGAAATCCATACTTAAACCCTCTTGTTTTTTATATGTAGTATTTCATTACTGCTTACAAATCTTTACGATCGCCATACCCTCCAGCCTCGATCCCGGAAGCGACTGCGACCGGACGGACGGTATTTATACACGATCATCGAAAGCGCCGCTTGTAATCCGCTCAACAATAAGCGCCTTCATCCCCGAGTTGAATATATTATTTAATGATTTTTCATAGAATAGGTTAAATTATAAAATAGAGCTGGAGGATTTCCTATTTTTCAAATAGTAGATTCCCCTATTAAAAAATGATTGACCTATTTCGACATAATCCGCAGTTTACTGTATAAAAGCAGAAACATCTGCGCCGGACTCACAACAGACATGAAAAGCCTCAACAGAGAAGAGACAAACAACTCTCACACCGACGGAGCGCGCGGCAGCGTGTGGCTTGACATGATCGAGCGGATCAGCGCGATCGCCCTCAATGAAGAGGAAACCGGCTGGCTGCCTGAAGACGTCTCCCAGGCGCTTATGACGCCGGGATGCTGCCTCGCGTGCTGGGTGGCCGCGACAGACCACCGCGGAGGCATTGTGGACTACTCAGACTCGGGTTTCGAGGAAGAACGCGGCGGCACCCGCGGGAAATTCGACCGCACCCTGATCGAGTCCTTCATCAAGAACGAAGTCATGCCCTCCGCATTCACACTTATCAACGCGGATCCCGCGCTCGCATATTTTAAAACCGGCTCGGAATCCGGAGCGGCGGGTCCGTTTTCCCTGACTTCAAAAATCAAACACGGGGAAATCTGCTATGGCGCCCTCTCGGTGACAATCCCCGACGCGCCGTTTGGAATCGAAGCCGCCGCGAAGCTCATCACGCGCATGGCGAAGATACTTGCTTTCGGCAAACACGAATCCATGATGAGAGAACGCTGCCGCGAGATGGACGAGGCCATCAACTCCCTCTGGAAAAACTACCGGACGACATTCGAAACAACCGGCACCGCCACCATCCTGATCGACGAGGACACCACGATCGTGCTGGCCAACAGCGAATTCGAGCGGCTCTCGGGATACCGCAAGGCGGAACTTGAAGAAAAGAGATCGTGGACCGAGTTCATCATCGAGGAAGACCTCGAAATGATGAAGGAATACCACCGCATGCGCCGCATCGACCCCTCCGCCGCACCCCGGAATTACAGCATCCGGTTCGTGGACCGGCACGGTAAAATCAAAGACATCTACATGACGGCTGGCATCATTCCCGGCACGCAGAAAAGTATCGCGTCCTTTCTTGATGTAACCGAGCAGAAGCGCCTTGAAAGCGAAATACTGCGCATCAGCGAAGATGAGCGGCGAACCATCGGAAACAACCTGCACGACGGCCTCGGGCCTCATCTTGTCGGAATCAAGTTCATGCTCAACCTCCTGAAACAGAAACTGACCAGGTACGAGATACCCGAAACTGCCGATATCGATGAAATCAACGCGCTGCTCGATCAGGCGATCACCCAGACACGCATGCTTGTAAAAGGTCTCTGCCCGGTCGATATCGACGCCGAGGGGCTCATCTTCGCGCTGAAGGAATTCGCCACCCAGGTTGAGAATATTTTCGGCATCAGGTGCAGGCTCGTCCACGACGACTCGATCGTGTTCACCGATAACAGCGTCGCGACACAGGTGTACTATATCGTGCAGGAAGCGATCAACAACGCGGTGAAACACGCAAAGGCCAGAAGCATTGACATCATCTTCAATCGGAAAATCGGGGCGATAACCCTTTCGATTGACGATGACGGGATCGGCATACCGCGGCACCAGGTGAACAAAAAAGGCATGGGGATCAACATAATGAAATACCGCGCCCGCGTTATCAACGCGATTCTTGATGTGATTAAAAACAACCGGGGCGGTACAAGCGTAATCTGTATCCTTAAAAAGTAGTCACGACAGAGTAAAACACGATTAAACAGGAGGCGGCGGAGCTACTGCCGCAGTAAGACCGATCTTTAAATAAGGGTAGTATGCAGAGCAAAAAGATAATGAACAGGATCAAAATTTTTCTTGTGGAAGACCATCCTATTTTCCGCAAGGGGCTTGCCGAAATCCTCAACAGCCAGAAAAACATGCTGGTATGCGGCGAGGCCGAGGACGCGATTCAGGCCCTCGACGGCATAAAGGAAACAAAACCCGATTTTATCATCGTCGATGTATCGCTCAAAGACAGCAGCGGCATTGAACTCATAAAAGACATACGCCTGCGCCACCCGAATGTGCTCATACTGACGCTTTCAATGCACGATGAAACGATCTACGCCGAGCGCGCGCTTCGTTCCGGGGCAAAAGGCTACCTGATGAAACAGGAAGCGCCTGAGACCGTTGTCAAAGCCGTGTATCACATCCTTAACGGGAATATTTACGTAAGCGACAGGATCGCCACGCGCATGTTCAACAAACTTATCGACGGCCAGGCCAATTCGGAGAATTCCCCCGTGGACCTGCTGACCGACCGCGAGCTTGAGGTGTTCCAGCTCATCGGGCACGGCCTTGGAACGCGCCAGATAGCGCAGAAGCTCCACGTCAGCGTCAAGACCATCGAGAACCACCGCGCGCACATCAAAGAAAAGCTGAATCTCAACAGCGCCATAGAGCTCGTCCAGCATGCGACGCTGTGGGTGCAGCAGGAGAGCTCATAATCAAGGAGCACGGAACGATCGTGGGGGATTCCCCCATTCAAGAATTAGGAGATATACTATCAAACATTTATCCCTACGACTATTGCGCCAATGGGAACATTATATATATATTATTGGAAGGCTGAAATTATACTACATGCAAAAAAAGTTGTAATATAATTGATGCACACAAAATGCGCGTCATTTGGCCTTTCCGCCGGATCTTGCCACATCATGGAACATCACATTATTGATCAGAATTCCGGAATGCCCGCGGGCCCGGTCATACGGTCGGAACTGTTGTTCACGATCGCGTCCGGCGATATGGGGGCATGAGCAGGGCGCGGAAGGCTTCACGGCGTCAGTTGCGCCTGAAAACGATATAGAGAAGTCAAGGAGGGCACACATGGTTACCATAATTATCGCTTCAACGCGCGAAGGGGCCGGAAAAACATCCGTAATCGCGGGAATGGCTTCGGCAACGGATAAAAAATGCGGATACATCAAGCCTTTCGGCGACAGGCTTATCTACCGGCGCAAAAAAAACTGGGACTACGACGCAAACCTCATCGTCAACATCCTCGGACTTGAGGAAGAGCCCGAAAATATATCTCTCGGCTTCAACCACTCCAAACTCCGCTACGTATATGACGAGGAGGCCACAAGGAAAACATGCCTGGAAATGGCGGAAAAAATCGGCAAGGGAAAGGAAGTGCTCTTTGTCGAAGGAGGCAAGGACCTCACCTACGGCGCGTCAATTCACCTCGACTCGATCGCGCTCGCCAAATACCTTGACGGCAGGCTCGTCATAGTCGTCAGCGGCGACAGCGACACCGTTATCGACGACGTGCGCTATCTGAACAAGTATGTAGCGACCAGCGAAGTGAAATTTGCCGGGGTCATCATCAACAAGGTCAAAGACCTTGAAGAATTTGAAAACGTTTTCCTCCGCCAGATATCCTCGATGGGAGTCAACGTGCTCGGCGTCATCCCTTTCAAGGACCAGCTCACCCACTTCACCATGAATTATCTCGCCGAAAACCTGTTCGCGAAGGTGATAGCGGGCGAAAAGGGCCTCAACAACGTGGTCAAGAACGTGTTCGTGGGCGCGATGTCAACCGACGAATCGCTGCGCAATCCGCTCTTCAACAAGGAGAACAAGCTCCTTATCACCAGCGGCGACCGAAGCGACATGATCCTCGCGGCGCTTGAAAGCGACACGGTGGGGATACTGCTGACAAACAACATCCTGCCGCCAGCCAATATCATTACACGCGCGTCGGAGCGCAACATACCGCTGCTGCTTGTGGCAAATGACACCTATCTCGTCGCGAAGCAGATCGACAAGATGGAGGCCCTTCTCACCAAGGAGAGCGAACAGGAGATCGACCTCCTGGCGCAGCTCGTGGCGAAATACATAAAGCTTGACGAGCTCATGGGATAGCGGCGATGCCTCTTGCCGACGGGGAGCTGAAAAAATCAAAGGGAAGGAGGCGCACTAATGCTTGGAAAGCCCAATATGCTCTACAACAGGTTCGTCAAGCTCATCGAGGAGAACCACCAGGCCATCACCGAGAGATTCATGAACGACCTCCTGCGCAATCCGGATACGGCGGCCTATCACAACCTCGACAGGCAGAAAATATATGAAGCGAGCGACGTTGTCTACCGCGACCTCTCAAAATGGATCACCAAGGATTTCCCGAAATCAAAGATCGAGGAAAAATACCGCAAGCTCGGTCATGACCGGTTCAGCCAGGGCGTACCCGCCTCGCAGGTCCAGAAGGCCCTCACGCTTCAGAAGCGCCATCTCTGGCTTTTCGTCATGGACAAGCTTTACAGCGACCTGACGAGCTACCGCGAAGCCGTTGAGCTCAACAACCGCGTGGTATTGTATTTCGACAGGGCCACATTTTTCATGCTGCAGGGTTATGAGGAAATTCTGAAAAAGGAAATATGAGCCATGACCGCCGACGGCAAGCCGATAAACATCCTGATCGTTGAGAATAACGCCGTTCTGCGAAAAGGGCTTACCGACCTTTTAAATTACGAACCCGATCTCAAAGTATGCGGAAATATCGAAACCGTATCGGAGGCGCTTGACCTGCTTGAAGAGAACACCCCCGATCTTATCATACTTGACATATCCCTCAACGGCGTGAGCGGGCTCGACCTGCTGAAGGAGCTGCGGCGGCTCCACCGCAGCATTCCGATAATCGTGCTGTCGATGCACGAGGAGTCACACTTCGTCGACAGGGCGTTCCGCGACGGCGCGCGCGGATATATTATCAAACAGGACGCGCCCGAAAGCATCGTCGCCGCGATACATACCGTGGTTTCGGGGGATACCTATCTGAGCAAAAGCGTAAAATTCAAGGCACCCAGAAAAGGGATTATCCAGAAGTAAGGCCCCGTATCCGCAATCAGCCGCAGATGATTCCGCTCTTCTTTTTCCTCCAGATCTTCATCTGCTCCGCCTCACGGATAAGCTCGTCCCTGAAGTCAGGGTGCGCGATGGATATAAGCGCTTCCGCCCTCTGCCAGGTATTTTTCCCCTTCAGATTAACGACGCCATACTCAGTGGCGATTTTATGAACGGCGGTCCTCGCATCGGTCACGATGGCCCCCGGCGTGAGAATGGGCTTGATCCTGGATACGACGCCATCCTTCCCCTCATAGGTTGAAGGCATGCAGATGAAACTCTGCCCGCCTTTCGACGCGTAGGCGCCCATCACGAAATCGAGCTGCCCGCCGGTCCCCCCGTAATGCATGGTGCCGATACTTTCAGAGCAGACCTGACCGAACAGGTCAACCTCGAGGCAGGCGTTAACCGAGACAAAATTATCGTTCTTCGCGATAACGTCTATATTGTTGGTATATTCGACCGGATAGGACGCGATGCCCGGGTTATCGTCGATAAAGTCATAGAGGTCCCTCGTTCCAAGCGCGAACGAAATCACCTGCTTGTAACGGTCGGTAGCCTTCCTCGATCCGTTAATTTTACCGGCGTCAGTCATCTTCATAAACGCGTCGACATACATTTCAGTATGAACGCCAAGATCGCGCAGGTCCGACTGTGAAATCATCTTGCCGATCGCCGTCGGCACCCCTCCGACGCCCAGCTGGATACAGGATCCATCATGGATGAGCGGAACCACTTGCTCTGCGATCCTTCTTTCCACGTCAGTCGGCTCGGTGTCGGGTACCGTCGGCAACGGGGGGTTACTGCTTTCGACTATATAATTAACCTGAGATACATGAATTGATTCCAGCGCCCCCCCGAGCACCCGCGGAATGTTTTCGTTAATTTCAAGAATGACGTATTCCGCCTTCTCAATTGACTCCCTGAGCACGGTCGAGCTCAATCCGAAATTAAAATATCCGTGGCGATCCATCGGCGCCGCCATTAACATGACAACCCTGCACGGATCGCAATCATTGCGCAGCATCTGGGGGCATTCGTAAAACCGCATGGGCAGGTAGGAGACGCGGCCCTCATGGTAATATTTGCGCTCCAGGGCGCTGAAATGCCAGCTCGTCCAGGTAAAATGATCCCCGGTTGGATCGGTTTCCAGGGTGTAGTGAGGCCAGAGGCCGTAATCTACCCTGATCGTCACGTCCCAGAGCTCATCCCTTCTGCGCGCGAGCGCCGCGTCCAGCTCGTTGACAGAGTTCAGGCCGAACCCGTAATCGACAACGTCGCCGGAGCGCACCACTTTGACCGCCTCGTCAGCGGTTACCAGCTTCTGCCGGTATTCATTGAAGAAATTCCGTCCCATCATTACCTCGATTTCCCTTAAAATCGCACCGGCACCTGCCGCGCAGAAAGCAAAGCTTCGTGCGGATATAGAAAATGGGGCCTGTTTTTGCAACAATTTTACCCCGGCCCAATGAATTATTTGCCAAAAAAAGGGGCCCCGGCCGTTTGTCTCTTGACTTTCCAGACATTCTTCTGTAGTTTTAAAAACCATACCAAAGAAAGCAGGAAATCATGGATTACACACTCAATTTCATCTGCGAAGAAGGCACGGAGAAGTTCGACGACGTGACAGTTTACGCGCTGTCTACATGCGGGTTCTGCAAGAAGGCCCTTAAATTTCTTCGCGACAACTCGATCAAGTTCCGGTACGTCTTCGTCGACGAACTCGATCATGAAATAAGGCAGCGGCTCAAGGAAGACCTGGCGAAACGCTTCAACGAACGCATGGGATTCCCTTTCATGGTCATTGACAATACGCGATGCGTCGTGGGGTTCACCGAAAAGGAATGGGAAGAGATTTTTCTGAAAAAATAACAGGGGAGCCGGGGCGATGACAGGCACTTCAATCAAAACCAGGGAAGACACCAGAAAATTCGTGCTCATGGTTTCAGCAAAGCAGGGCTGGCGCCTCCATCCGGACGATGATTTTCTTGACATGCTGATCGACGGGCTTACCAAAAACCATAACAGATACGGATATTACGCGTGCCCCTGCCGCGCCGCCGACGGCGTCAGGGAAAAGGACCGCGACATCATATGCCCCTGCGAATATTGCCGTCCCGATCAGGAGGAATACGGCCATTGCTACTGCGGGCTTTATCTGACCCCGGATTTTTTTGACCGCAAAGGAATGCCCCGCTCAATCCCCGAGCGAAGGCCGTTCAACACAATCTGAGACGGCCCCCGCACGTCCCTGGAGATAACAGGCCATGAAACGGCCGGCCATCCGCGGACCGTCTCAATATCCCGTCATCTGTTTCAGGTTTTTCGCCCTAACCTCAAGGAGCACGCTGCAGCGCCCCCCTTCATCACACCGCTCGTTTACGACTTCGCCGCGCCCCACGATCACAAGGATCCTCTCCGGAGACACGCCGCGATCATCCCGTCCCTGAATCATTCCGGCCGAAAAGATCTCAAGCGCTTTCCTCCTTGCGGTATCGACCGCGCTCTCCCGCGCAATCCTCTTCCGCTCATCCGGCGGCAGATGCCCTGTCGGCGCCCGGCCTTCCGCTTCGATACGAAACGTATTGTCATCGATAAAGCCGATCACCCGGCATGTATCCGGCCGCGAAGGGCGTGCGCCGCCCCCGCACGCCGAAACAACGACGGCAGCGGCAACACACAGCGATATCCGCTTCAGCACCGATCTGCTACATGGATTTCGTCGCGCAGGAAGAACGAAAAACATCAACCCATACTCCTTTCAACGAGAAGCTCAAAACGGTTCTTCTCCGACAGGGCAAAGGAGGTATAATCCCTGTAAAGCCGTATCCCGACCGCGTTGAGATTGATGTCGGTGGAATAAAAGGAATAGCCGGGCACGCTCTGCATGAGCACCCTGATCTCGCGGCTTATCTCTCCGATGTTTTTACCGGAGTATATATCCGAAAAACCGCCGTCGGGAAGCGTCAGGCGATAACCGATCTCACCGGACCCCACCAGGTGTATCGACAGCGTGAAGGGAAGAATTTTCTTCAGCTGGAACTGGATTCCTCCGTCAAGCTCGGGGTTGAATTCCGCGAGCGTGCAGTTGTAGTGGATGTTGCGTTCGAGCCTGTAGACGGCTATCGGGTTCGTGACTCCGGCCAGGGGAGAACCGGGATTTTTCGACACAACCTGTTTTACGGTATTCTGCAAAAAAAGGTAAAGCCGCGCGAGATAGTCAACGTGAGCCTCTTTCGTTTTACGGATAAACACGATCGCCCCGCGCTCATCGCATACGTAGAAATAACAGTATTTGTGCTCGAACTGGAAATAAATCTGGACCATTCCCTCTTTCCGGTTCTCAAGGATCTTGCGCAGCACGGCAAGCTCGAGTATCGTCGGATCGACCCTGATCGCCACATCGATGCCGGTGTTGTACGAGAGGCTGTAGAGCATTTTAATTTCCGAATCGTACGCGCCGCATACGATCGACTCCTCGCCCCCCGATTTCATCAGCGTAAAGACATAATAGGTGTTGCCCAGCATCGTGACATACCGGCGCCGGCCCGTCGACCGCTGCTCGATGAGAAAATCGTACGCATCGCCGAGAAACTGATGGAGCCGGTCGAACTCCCTGCTTGACCCGTATGGCTGCGAGGCGATCAGGCGAAGCGCGCTCGGGAAGTCGAGCCTGGCCCTGAGGCTCCCGCTGAATATCGAGGTAATGATCTGCGGAAGTCCCGCCTCTCCGGAAAAGCGCTCGTATTTCGTCTCGCCCCAGCTGTTGTGATAGAGAAAATAGATGTCCTCGATTTTCTTCGCGTATTTTGAAAACGGGTTTATAAGAAGCAGGCTCACCACGGGGAAGGGGTCACGGAGAAAATAGCTGTTGTGCAGCTCGAGGCGCTTGTACGAGAAATAAAGCGACACCTCAAGGATGAGTTCCCGCAGGAAACTCGGATCGACCGTGTAAAGACCTTTCGCAATCTCCATCCTCGTATAGTCTTTCTGAAAGAGCTTGTTGAGCCCCACCCACACGATAAGATTGAGCAGGTTCTTTTCCTTGTGGATGATTATTTTCATCGGATAGTTGTCGGTGATGACGCGCTTGGAGAGCACCCAGAACTCGTTCCCTTCACGGTCGCGGATGAACTCGACGGTGAGCAGCTTCTCGGGGGGATAGTTCTTGAACGTCAGCGAATTGTCGATCTTGTTGTCGGATACGGAGAAGTGCGAATATATCTTGCGGCTGATGCTGCGAAGCTCCTCTTCGGTGATATGGTGCGAATTCTTGCTGTCCTGTATCCGCGTCAGGATGTTTTTGTACCCGCGCAGGATATATTTCTTCGTGTTGTTCCAGAGTTTGTTGACCGAATCGATGTCCCAGTTTTCGAAATTGTCAATCCTGCTGATGTCGGACTCATGCCATTTCCACAACTGCGCGTACGAAAGCATCTTCTGCACTTTTTCGGGCCTGGCCGCCGCGGGAGCGTTCAGGAACGACGAAGCGCGGGGATTGACCTTGAGATAAAAGCAGGTCTGAAGGAGGTCGATGGCCGTATCATCCTTTACCACGGACGCGTAATGCGAAAACACCTGGTTGAACATGATCACATATGAATCGATATGGTCCACTTCGAGCCGCTCTTCGTGGACGTTGCGCTTGATGATATTGCTGATGAAAGGATTGGCCGCCGCGCTTGAAAGATAGCGCTCGAGAAGGCCGAGCTTGATGATCGACTTGAACGGGTTGCCGAGCGACTTGAGTATCTGGAAGAGCGCCGCCCCGAGAAAATCTTCACGTATGACCGTGTAGAGGTTTCCCAGGTCGATAAAGGAATTGTCGAGGCCCGCCTCCCGCGCGGCGGCGAGCCACTGCTCGTATACCGCATCGTTCGCATCCGGCGGCACCACCCACCAGAACGGATATTTTCCGCACAGCACGATCGAACTGCGGAAAAACTCCTCTTTCAGCAGCTCCCCGAGCGACGAGCCTGCGAGCGTCTCCTCGCTGTCGTCGTCGAAAATGTTCCGCCGCACCCGCGCGATATCATTGAGGAAAAAATGGACTTCCGTGTTGTACTTCTCCGCGGCCCAGTTCTCGATCTCGTGGCATTTCTTCTTGAACATGGCGACCGAGGTTTCGTCATATTCGTCCACATCGGCGCACACCCAGAAGTCGAAATCCGAATCCTTGTTGAACGCGATCGTACCGCCGCTCCCCATAAGGGCAAACATCTGGATAAAAGGCTCTTTGACTCCAGGGACCGTGAGGTTCGCCGAGGGAAACCGCGACTTGAGGAACGAGAGCGCCCGGTTGGAGGGATAATATCCGTGTATTCCCGTAAGCATCCGGGGATACTCCACGTAGCCCGGAAGCTCCCGCTGATTCGAGATCAGCAGGAACGGGATTGACTCGAGGAGGTCAAGCTTGCGCTCATCTTCAACGGAATCGTAGAGCTTTTTGAGCCGCACCTGATTGTAATATTCGAATTTTCCCCTGTTGACCTGGATCTGTGTTGCGATCCCCTCACTGCGTTCTGCTGTCATATACCTTCAGGCATGATTCCTTAATAGTATTTGTCACGATCACGGCGCCGCTTCTCCCGGCTTGCGCTCAAAAACGTTTGAAATATAACTCGTATAGTTTTTCAGCATGTCAACCTGCACCTGCCGCTTCACCGGCTGTTTTTCGCGGTTGGTGATGATCTTGATTTTAGGATTGAGCGGATAGAGCCTGTTCATCTCCTCGATTATCGCCACCTCCCCCGTATTGAGCCTGACAAGGTCTCCGGGGCCAATGAAAAAATGGCCGCTGTCAATTCTCGGCCCTATCGCCCTGATGAAATCGCGGTAATCGACCGGAAGGAAATGGTGCACCTTCTTGTAGGGCGCGAACACCATGTTGAGCATGATGCGCAGCGTCTGTTTGCTCGAGTACGGTTCCGCGTAGGGGCGCTTCGATATGAGCGCCGAGTAAACGTCACAGAGCGTAACCAGGCGCACCTCTTTCGGTATCTTGTTCACGTAATGGTCGTAATCCACCCCGTAAGGATAACCGTTTCCGTCGGAGCGCTCGTGATGCAGGAGGACGATCCGCTTCTCCAGATCGTGCATGAACATGTTGTTCTCAACAAGCTTGTATCCCACATGGGGATGCTCCTTGACGATGTCGAACTCCTCTTCGGTCAGCTTTTCAACCTTGGTCAGGATATCTTTCGCGATTGAGGTCTTGCCGAGATCGTGGAAAAGACCTCCCACGCCCATGGCGGTCCTCACTTCCTGGTTGTATTCAAGCTTCGTCGCCAGCAGCGCCGACAGTATCGACACGTTGGTGGAATGATTATAATCGTACTCGTCCAGGTCGCGCAGCTTGACCAGCGGGTTGAATATGCCATCCTCGTTTTCATCTATTTCCTTGAGAATCCTGTTGACCATCTCGCGGGACTTTTCGATCTTTGCCCTGGAAATGCCCGATTCCGGCTGGTAGTTGTAGATGTCGCGGATATAATCAAGCAACTCTTTGCTGTTCTGATAAAACTCCTGCTGGACCTGTTCATTGACCAGCTTCTTCTTTGCCGGACCGCCTGCCTCGTCCTGAGCTTTTCTCTTTTTCACATCATAAAAGAGTAATTTAACGTTCTCCTTGCGCAGGTGCATAAGAAGCGAGTCGGAAAACGGCACATACGCCTCGAGTACGACGTTTCCGTATTCGTCGTAGAGGTCATACGAATACACCGAATCGGGCTTGATAAAACTTACCTCGATCTGAACCTCATTCGGATTCTCAGGTCTTGTTTCCTTCTTCCTGGGATCCATTTCCCACCTTCTTCCCGGATATATGACGCCGCTCGCCGCGTGACTGCCAGATCCTCACAAGGGCGCTTATAAAAGTCAGCTTTCACTTTGCAGCCTGCCAAAAAGTCGGCTTAATTAACACTTCGATCGCGGGCGCAAAACAACATTTTAACAATCCCACATAATCATTGATATACCACAAACTACAGAAATTCAACCAAAATCGCCTGAAAACTCAAACAAAAGAAGGAGATTTTCGCAGTATAATACCATTTTCAATGCTCCGGAAAAGAAGGCAAGATATAAATACGCCCGCCCGCCAAAAAGCGCGGTCAGCCGAGCCTGTATTTCTTCAGTATCTCCCCCCTCGCGATCAGGAGCCCCCCGTCAAAGCTCGCAGCGTAATTATAATCGGGCACCTGGATCCAGCGGTGCTTCTGGTCTTCGGGGATCATCACCCGCATGTCATCGACAATCGCGTTATGCTCGAGCGGGACCCTGCACCTGCGCAGGTCCTTGATCGACCCGTCGGCGCCACGAACCCACTGCACATACTCATACACATCGGCGAAGAGCGACGGTATCGCCTTTCGCCGGGCAAGATCGAGAAACACCTCGCGTGTCCGCTCCTCATCAAGCATCGTATAGACAAAGATGCGGTCGAACGTACTCATGCAGAAACTCAGGAAATCGTACAGCCCGGGGCGGGGACTGCGGTCGGCGTAGTTGGTGATGAGTGTGCCCTCTACGTCAAGGGTGATGGCGATTTCAGGTTTGATACGGATGCCCCGCAGCGCCTCCATTGCCTCCCCGGCCGAGACAAAGCGGTTCGCGGGATCATCGCCCAGGCACTTCTCAAGGAACGCGAAGAGCTTCCGCGGGACAGCGCGCACGCCGTGCAGCGCCTCAAGCGAGGCGGGCACTTCCCCGGAAAGCATCTGGACCAGGACGATGCCCGCCGAATAGAGATCGCTCTGCGCCGACGGAAAGCTCCCTCTCTTCAGCTCGGGCGCCATGTATCCCTCGCTCCCCGCGGGAGCGCCCGGCCGCAGGCTGTCTTTCGATTCCGCGAAGCTGAACGCGATCCCGAAATCGATGAGCCTGATCCTCCCTTTTCCGTCAAAGAGAATGTTGTCCGGCTTGATATCGTTGTGCGCGATGCCGCTCGCATGGACCGCCGCAAGCACGTCGAGAAGCTGTACGGTGATGTCGATAGCCATCGACACGGAAATCACGCCGTTGTATTCGACGAGATCGTTCAACGATCCCCGCTGGACCATCTCCTGTTCATAAAACGCCCCGTATCCCTCCATCACCTGCTTTTCCGGTTTGATCACCTGCGCATGGTCCACGCCGCGGGCGTTACGCTCCTCGTTTATGAAGTGCCAGTAGTTCTCATCAAACCCGGCGCGCTCGGTCTCGAGCGTTTTCAGCATCACAAGACCGTTGTCCGCGCAGCGGCGCGCGATGTAGATGTCGGATATGCCCCCCTTCCAGGTAATGCCGAGCACCCCGTACCGGTCGCCGAGAAAAGAGCCGTCAGCAAACCTCCCCGGTGACGCGGTGAGGGCGCCGGCCAGAGACGGGTCGCCGGCGAAGACACCGGTCCAGGGATAGCCTTCAAGATCGCCGACATATCCCGACGAGCCGGGGATCCCTTCTTCGATATAATGCCCCCTCCCCCGATCAATACGGCGCAGAAGGAAAAGGTTTCCGAAGGGACTGCGCTCATCGCGCTGCCAGCGGACAAACGGCGAGAGCGTAAGGACGCGCAGCGAATCCGGATCGAGCAGGAAGACGGTCCCGGGAGGATACATATCAGTATCGTGTGATTCCGCCGGCACCCACACCGGCCGCTCGATGCGCGGGCCCCACAGCACCCTGAACCCGTCCCGCTCGGAGGCGACCAGCAGATAGCGCGCGAGAAAAAGGAGCCTGGAAAACGCCCGGCGCAGCGCCTGCGTGTCGATGCCGAGCGGGCGGTCGCTGTAAATACCGGCAAGCTGCGCGAAGGGGGCCGCGACGGACGGCTCGATCTCGGGGATGAACGGAGATTCGCCGACATCGAGTTTGATATCGGCGAACGAGGGCGGGTTGACCGGAAGGCCATGGTTCAGCGCGAGATAATTCGCCTGCTTCACCGCGCCGAGAAAGCGGATTGTCACGCTCGCGCACCAGACGATACGGTGCTCGTCCTCCTCCCTGTTGGGAGCGAACGCGACAGCCTCATATGAGCGGGATATCGGCCGCGGCATCCGGTGCCGGATCAGGAACTCTTTCTCGTACTGCTTATCAAAAATGATGCTCATCGGATTCCCGGAGTCAGCGGAAACCCCGCCGGGGAGTTATTTTTTTGAAGGAAGATAATCTTTTTCAAACAGGTCTTTGGACGTGATCGTAAAGAAATTATTGAGCCGTGCGGTTTTGAATATCTGGCTGATTGAAGCGTTGAGATCAAAAAAAACCAGCTTGATGTTTTTATTCATCGCGTTGTTGAGGAACTTAACCAGGGTCCCGATCGCCGACGAGTCGATATAGAGCAGGTTCGCGCAATCCACGCCTATCACGGTCGGCCGCTTCTTGACCTGTTCCTGCCAGATTCCCTCTACTTTCTGGATGTTTTCAATATAAAACTCTCCCGTGATATGAATAATCACAACATTTTGAGGGAAGTCTTCTATTTTTATCTCAATCATCGGGTCCGTATTCCTGTCACAGATTCGCAATCAGATCGCCGATTGCGAATATAGGTATCCCGGCCGGGAAATCTGAATTCAATATCTGTACATTGTACTTAATTTCGATTATTTTCAAGAACTTTTTTAATGGGGCGGTTTTTTTTTCGGGAGCGGGGCGCTGCCATCACAGCGAAACGGCCATTCCGAGAATTGTCACATCATCGACATACCGCTGGTGTCCCGAGAACTCCTCGACATACGAGAAAAGCCCTGAAACAATATCTTCCATCGGGCGTGATTTGATACGCACAAGGACATCGAGAAAATTCGAGTGCCCCAGGATTTTCTCTTCCGCGTTGGAGCACTCGAACGCGCCGTCAGTGTAAAAGATAAGCCGCTCTCCCGGCCCGAACGGTATGGTCTTCTGCTCGTAGAGCGAGTTCTCAAAGATCCCCACAAACGGCCCGTTAGGATCAAGGAACTGCATCTCGTCATTTTTCCTTAGAAGCACAGGCGCGGGTATGCCGGCGTTGCAGTATGAGAGGGTCCTCTCTGAAAGATCAAAATACCCGCAGAAGATCGTAGCATAGTTGTAGCTCATCTCCTTCTGTGATGAGATGAGAAAGCTGTTCATCTCGCGCATCGACTGTGACGGTGAGGAATCATGCCTGACGAATGTGCCGATCGCCGTTTTGACCATTGCCGAGTAGAGCGCGGCCGGCACGCCGTGCCCGGAAACATCGGCGAAAATAAAGGCGAACCGGCTTTCATCATAAAGGATGAAATCAAAAAAATCGCCCGTGATTTTTTCAACCGGCTTGAACCTGAGCGCGAATTCCACGCCCCTGATCGAAGGGAACGAAACGGGGAAAAGGCACCGCTGAAGATTGCTCGCGATCTCGAGCTCGCTTTCGATCTCGAAGTTCCGCGCCTGTATCTTCTCGTTCAGAAACTCCAGCTCGCGGTTCTTCGCCCGCAGCTCATCGAGGAGCTTGATGTTTTCAAGCAGCAGACGCCTGCGCTCGCGGGCCTTCTCAACCGAAAGGAGTATCTGGTCGTTCTTGAACGGCTTCAGGATGAAATCGAACGCGCCCCGTTTGAGCGCGGATATCGCCACATCGATGTCGTTGTATCCGGTAATGACAATCACCGGGATATTCGGATTTGACGATTTGATACGCTCGAGGAACTGAATGCCGTCAATTCCGGGAAGGTTCACGTCGGTTATCACCACATCGAACGCGCTCATATTCTCCAAGGCAAGCGCGTTCTCGGCGCTCAGATAGCTGCGCACCTCATACGTCTCACCGAGGATAAAACTCAGCACCTCATTTATCATATCATCGTCATCGACGATGAGTATCTTTTCTGCCTTCCTGTTTTCGCTCATACCGTGTACGTTACCCGTTTTATCAGCGAGGCCCCATGACGATGACCGCGCGCCCTGCTTCCGCGCTCGCGGAGGCGACATCAAGCGGGCCTTTGCGCGCCGAAGCCAGCATCTTGGCCATTTCGCTTTTTCCCATGTCGTCGTACACCACGAGATTCCTTATGCCCGCGTAGAGCGCGGCCTCACCGAACTGATTGATCCGGTCGGCATCGAGCGGTGCCATGCGCCGTATGAGCACACGCGCATCCGCTTTACCGGCGAACAGCCCGGAAGCGGATACAGACGAAACGGCACTCCCCGAATCAACAAAAATGGAAACGCCAGCACCAGGCTGCTGCGCCGCCCCGCTTTCCACGATACGCAGCCCTTTCAGCTCATCCCTTCCGCCAAGCGATCGCGCAAGCGCCGGATCGGAAAACCCTGCCGAGGTCGCAGGCGCCGCGGTCAATGCCGGATAATACCTGCACCGCTCCATTGAAGGCGCCAGCGTGAAAGATGGGCAATCTTTCGTCAGATCCTCCTTCATGAGCGTGGAGGCAATGAAACGGTTGAGCACCACACAGATCGCGCCGCTTTCGGCGGATTCTTTTTTCAGGAATTCCCTGACCGCCTTTCCCTCACCCGCGGCGGACGGGAGTGTGGAGTATGTCGTTGCCCGTCCGGCCTTCCATACCCCGATGCCGCCGTCAGCACGCTCGAAGCGGTACGCCGTTACGCCGGCCGGGATCGCGATCCTCGCGTCAGTCACAAAAAGGTGTGAGGCGAGCAGCGCATCGGCCGGGCGGAACTCCCTGCGCAGCTGCGCATACGAGGCCTTGAGAGCCGCGAGCTCGCCGCGCGCCGCCTTCACGCGACCGGAATCATCCGCATCCCCCGACTCAAGCATACCCGTGATCGCCTGTCCCTTCCGTTCGATCTTCTGTAAAAGTTCGCGGTGCCGCCGGTACAATGCCCCGTCCCGCTCGTCGCGGAACGACAGCCGGGAAAGGGCCGCCGTCATAACGCGTCCAACGGCGTATTTCTTCTCATAAAACGCGAGCGCGCGCTCCCACTGGCCGCGACCCATGAGATGAGCGATATACGAGTTATACACCCTTTCGGCCTGGTGCCTGTTTTCGGCACAGAGGGCGGGGAACGACTCGATGGAGTCGAACGCTTTCTGGAAATATCCTTCAGCGAGCGCAAGGTAGCCCTGGCCCTCGATCCTTCTTCCTTCGGCGAGCAGGAACTCTCCGATCCTGCCGTATACCATCCAGTCGATGTCGTCATACTGATACTTCTTCACAAGGCCCTCGGCGCGGGCCAGCGAATCATACGCTTCATCGAGCATTCCGATCCGGCCCTGGCACGCGGCCATGTTCAGCAGCAGCTTGACAAGGAGCCTCTTCGACGGCTGCGCGTCGGCAAAGGCAAGCGCGCTCTCCAGGCGGGCAAGCGCGCCGGTATAAGCCCTGACCGCTTTTTCATTGTACCGGTAGACATCCATTGCTCCACTCGATTTAATCCCGGGCGCGGCCACGGCTAGAAAATTTTCCGCGTACGAATACTGCATCACCGCCGAGGCTATATCAGCATTATAGTAGATCGCCTTCGCCGCTTCCGATATCCGCTGGCGCAGCGCGCCTGTCTCCTCTTCGGTCACTTCCCTCTTCTTCGCCTTCGCGTCAGCCTTCAATCCTTCGAGCTCGGACTTGAAGCGGTTCTTCTCATAGTTGTCGCGATAATCGGCGATCCTCCCGATGAGCGCGGTGATATCGCGCTCGGAAACCGCCGGGTGCGGGTCGCGCCGCTCCATGAGCATGGCGGTAAGGTTGACCGTGTTCATGATCGAGGTGAATATGCCGCCGAGGTCGTTCACGCCGGGATCAGCGGCGTAATCCCACGCTTTTTTGAAATACTCTCCCGCCCGCGCGAAATCCATAAGGCGGCAGTAGGAATAGCCGATATTGTTCAGCTCGCGCACCACGCCTTCCTGGTTGACGCGGGTGCTGCGCTCCTTCCACAGCTCGAGCCTGGCCTTCTGATATTCGATCGCCTTTTCATAATCCCCCCGTCCGAACGAAATCTCCTCGCGGATGGCGAGGCTCAGAAGCTTCTTGTTGGATACGCCCAGCTCGGTGAAAATGCGGTTGTCGCCGATCACCGCAACGTCGGGGCCGAGGTTGATAAGGGGGATCGGGCCGATGCCGAAAAGCCGCATCCTGAGGCGGTAGGTCGGCTCCGAATCGGAGGCCTTCGCGAGTATCGAATCCGCCCTGTCGAGGAACGAGATGGCCTGCGCGCTGTCGCCGAGGCCCTGATAGCACGACGCGATCTCCTGAAGGTAGCGCGCGCGGTCGATCGTGAGCGCGTTTTCCTCGGCGAACCTGAGTATACGATTGTACCAGCCGATCGCGCCGGTGAAGTTGTTCTCGACCCTGTCAAAGAGCGCGAAATAGCGGTAGAGGTTGTGTATCTGCTCGCGGTAATTCCTCACGCCGCGCACCTGGCCGAGGGCGTCATAGATGAGCAGGGCCCTGCGCATCTCGGCGCGCGCGCGGTCGAGCTGGCCGTCCTGCCAGAAGCAGAAACCGTAGTGGAAGCGGAAGAGCGCCTCCTCCATCTGAGAACTGAAATTGCGCTTGAACTCCGCCGCCTTCTCGTAATGCCGCAGCGCGGCCTGGTAATTGGTGAGAAGGAAATAGGTATTGGCAAGGTTCAGGTGGATATTCCCCTCGATCTCGGGAAATTCCCTTTCGTCATTGGCGGCAAGCGCGCGCTCGTAGAACGGAACGTTCGCCTCCCAGAGGTAGCGCGGGAAAAACCTGCGGAACGTCCCTTCGGAGCGCCCGGAAAGCTCGCGCCGCTTCAGATCAACGTACTGCGCGATCCACCCTTTCAGCACGTAGGCGTCGGTGTAGGTGTCGTCCATGAAGAGCGCCCAGTCGATCTGCTCGACCGAGAGCCTGAAATTCTCGAGCAGGCCTTCGAGGTTGGAGGAGGATATTTCCCTCCCCTCGCCGCGATCACGGGTGAGCGCGGTCTTGGCGTGGATATAGGCAAGCCCGTAGAGGCGCGCCTTGTCGAAATTCATGCGCGCCGCGTCGACGGTCTTCCGGTACTCCTTCTCAAGGCGCTCAAGCTCCTTCGAGGGATCGCGCGCCACGTTGACCACCGAATCGATATAGAGCAGATGCGAGCGCGAGCCGTACCTGCCGTAGATGTCCTCGTACTGGCGCAGCTGGTGCACAAACGAGATCACGTCGACGTATTTTTTATAAAACGCCGATGCCTGTTTGTGCTGGCCTTTCGCCTGAAGCTCGCCGCCTCGCTCCTCGTAGAAACGGATGAGCCTGGTGATGACCTGCGGCAGGTCGGCCTGCTTCCATCGCAGGATATAGTTCGTCACGCCCTCGAAGTAATATTTTTCCATGTCGTCCAGGCGCCCTTCCCGTTCAGCGATGTCGCCGAGGAGCTTGTTCGCCCGGTAGAATATCAGGTTGGAACGGTAGACGTTCTTCAGCGCGCTATCGAGGTATTCGGATGCCTTCTTCCTGTCGCCGAGCCTGAAATAGCCGTCGCCGGCGAGGTACATCATGACGCCGGTGACCTTCTCTCCGCTCTTCGCGCCGTACCGGGCGAGCGCCCTTTCCGCCGCGGCTATCCTCTTCTGCGCGCTCTTTTCAGATTCGAACGCGGAGAGGATCCCCGTCGTCGCGTCGATCGCGAGATTGACATTGTTGGAGTTGAGGATTTTCAGGTACGATGCCGGGACCTCTCCCCCGATCGACCGGTAGGTTGCGGCGCCGATCTTGTATTCGACGTTCAGCGCCCTTCCGTATTTCGGGTGCTTCTGGAGTATCTCGCGGTAGGTCCTGACCGCGTCATCGCCTCTTCCCCGGTCAGCCATCTCGTCCCCGAGGTCCTCCATCAGGTAGGGCACGAAACCGTTTTTGTCCCCCTGCGCCGCGAGGCGGCCGATGTTCTCCTCGAGTATCGAACCGCCGCTTTTGCCCGCAAGCGCGCTCGCCAGAAACCGCGCCGATATCTGCGAATAGTCCCCGGGGTCCGCGCTCATCGAGGAGAGCATGCCGTGTATCCTTTTCGCGTCGGCGTCCTTCCCCGCGCGCTGGTACGCGCCCGCCGCGTCGATGAGCGCCTTCGACACGAATATGACCGACTGCGCGCTTTTATCCTTCCCGAAGAAATGATAGACGCGCTCCAGTCCCATGAGATAGCGCTCGCGGTCGTCATACTCTTTCAGGTAACGTTCGGCAAGCTCATACTGCTGCTCGGCGTTTGACGCCTTCGGCACGATACCGCTTGTGGGAATAACGTTGATATTGATATTCTGCCCGATCTGGTTCGCGTAGACGAGCACGTTGAAATAGTTCACATTGATCGCCTTGAGTGCCGATGAAAACCGCGGCTCGAACGACGACTGCGAATACGCGGTCAGAGGATATCCGTCACCCGACCGGAGGTTTTTGTAATAGAGAACGGAATTGTCCTTCAGGTCGACTTTGCCGTCGCCATTGGTGTCGCGGTCGATCAGCGTGTAGACGATCTCGTCGGAGCTCGATGCGAATGTGGGATAGAGCTCGATCGCCGGCGTGCTCGTGACCCTCTTCTCCTGGCCGGACTTCAGGTCGAGCGTGTACACGTCGCCGCTGGCGCCGGTGTCGCGGTACGAAATGTAGACGAGTTTCCCGCCATCGGGCGAAAAGCGGGGATACATGCCGCCGTTTTTCGTGAGCCGGGTAATGTTGCCGCCGTCGCGATCCATGATCCAGACGTTTTCCTCGCCGTCGCGCGTGGACGAGAAGGCGATCTTTCCCCCGTCAGGCGACCATACCGGTGAGGAGTCCTTGGCAATGCGCAGGACTTTCGTGGCGGGATCCTGCACCTGGGTGAAATTCTTCGCCTGCCGGTCGAGCGGCGGGATGTCCTCGGCTGATTCCTCCGCCTTTTTCAAAAGCTCCCCGGGATTGAGCGCCACCACGAATATATCCCCCTCCGGGTCGTCACGCTCCGAAACATAGGCGAGGTGCCTGCCGTCGGGCGATATCGCAGGCGAGGTGTCCTTCGAGGGGTGCGCGGTCAGGCGCACGGTGGTGATCCCCGAAAGGGTGCGCAGGTAGATGTCGAAGTTGCCGCGGTCGCGGTCCGACGAGAAGAAGAACAGAAGCCCTTTCTCGCTGAACACGCCGTCGATCTCGGTCGACTGCTCGATGGTCACGGGAATCACGCGACCGACGTTCGACTCGAATTCCTTCTTCAGGATCTTGCCGTAGTTGAACAGCACCTCGTCGCGCCTTCCGCCCTTGCAGGAGAACGAGGACAGAAGAAGGCACGCTATGAGAAGACACGCATGGTAAAGGGGTCGCCGCTTCATAGTTATTTCCTGATCCATTTTCCCGAGTTGTCCTGAACCCAGTCCCTGTCCTTCGCGAAGGCGCGCTGCTCCTCGGCAAAACGCCTGCCGAACGCGGCGACGTCCTTGTCGCCCGGGTCCTTCATCCCCGACTGCACGAGCACCCTGCGGAATATCACGCGCCGCGCGCCGTTCTCGGTGTCGATGAAGTCGGCGAGCTCCTTCTTCCGTTTCGCGTCGCCCTGGTAGCGCGGCGTGCCGATGTACTGCACGAATCCCTCGAGCGTTTCGCCGACCGCCCCCTCGTCCTTATACTCGCGAAGCCTGGCGGCGTTGCGCTCGCGCTTCGCCATCGCGCCGTAAAGCTCCCTGTCGCCGGCGGCTCCCGCGGACATGTTGGTCCGCACCGAGGAGACGACCCACGCGTCCTTCTCAAGCTCGCGGTAGTCGCCGACAATCTGGCGCTCGATGACCGTCTTGTTCCCGGTCAGGTGGATATCGGGAGGCGCGACCTCGATACAGCTGGGCACTTTGCTTGACGCGCAGCCTGCCGCGAGCGCCGCACCGGAAAATATAACCGCTAAGACTTTCGCCTGTCGTTTCATGTGAATCATTCCTCCCTGACCTTGCTCAGATAATCCTGTATCGGGACCCTGTCGAACTGTATCTTTTCATCTTTTATTCCGAAGACGTAGCCGATCCCGCCGCGCGCCAGCGTGACCGTCGTGTACATCAGGCCCTTGTCGAGCCTGAAGTTGAACCCCTTCACGCGCATTGAGTTGTCCATGGCGAACTGGCCGATCGTGCCGAGCTTCGATTTCCCCCGCTCTTCGCTCAAACCCTTCATGAGCCTGTCGGCGAACTTGCGGCCGATCCGGAAGATGTTGATGTTCCCGGTCACGTCAAGCTCGCGAGAGAAGTCCTTCCCCTTGCCGATGATCCCTTTTCCGGTGAAATTCGTGGTGAGCGAGAGCTCCGCGTCGCGCGACTTTTTCGACGGATCGGGATCGTCCAGCGTGCCGATATCGACGTTGGTCACGTCGAGCACGAGTTTGTACTCCATGTTCTTCGGCTTCATGTCCATGAGGTTGAAGAGGATGCTTCGACCGTAGAGCGCGCCGCCGAGGACGTACGCCTTCATCTTCTCGATCTCGAAGGTGTTGTTGCGGAAAAACATCGTCGCGGCGAAGTCCTTCATGTACTCGAACTGCACGTCGCGCGCCGGGTGCTTCGCCTTGATCGAGCGGATGGTGAAATTCTCCTTCTCCATGAAATACTGGTTGGAGAGGATGAGGCTCCGGTCGACCAGGATGCGCGAGGCGCCCATGCGCGGAGTGAAATAGTATTCAAACGGGAAATTCATGTTGAAGTCCTCGACTGACATCTTCGAGGGGGCGTTGCGCACGTTGAACTTCGCGATCCGCATGGAGCCGAAGGCGCGCCCGCTCTTCATATCCCCCTTCACCTTCGTGGAAAGCTCCACGTCGCCGGAAAGGTTCCAGTCGCCGTAGACCGCCTTCATCCTGTCCTGGCGGTAGCGCACGGAAAGCGAAAGGTCGGTCGCGGGCCCGGGAGCGTTGCGCAGGTCGACGACGCCGCCCGCGTCGACGGAAAGCCCCTGCCCGGCGCTCCCCAGGTGAAAGCGGTGGAGCGCGAGGCGCTTCTCACGCTCGCTCTGCTGCACGTCGACCGACATGACCAGGTCGCTCACGTTGAAGTCGGGCACTTTCACGAGCATGTCGAGCACGGCGCGCAGGTCAGAGCCGCCCTTTGCGAACGACGCGTTCATGGTGATGTCGACCGGTTTTTTGAGCGGCACGCCGGCGAGCGATTTGGCGAATTTCGGCGGCAGCATTCCCGCGAGCGGCGCCTTGCTGAAGCGCAGCTCGGTGATGCTGACGTTGCCCGACTGCCCGCCCTTGAGCCCGACGCGGCCGTTCAGCGCGAGCCTGAGGGCGCTCGCGCGGCTTGCGGGATTGTAGAAGTTCATCGAGATGCCGTTCAGGTGGATACGGGAAAAATTCTCGTACGCCGACACGTTCGCCTTGAACGAGAGGCCGTTGTCGCCCGACTTGCTGCGCTCGAGCATGTAGTTCAGGTGCGGCATGTCGATCGAGGCGATGATGTCCATGTCGTCGCTTCTCTTCTGCACATTGTAGGCGAGCGTGAGCGAGGGGATGTTCGCCTCGACACCGGGCTGGCGGAAATATATCCGGCGGAGGGAGAGCTCGCCGTCGATGTCGACGTCCTTAGGGTTCCCCCTGACGGTAAGCGGGGCGAGCGATATCGAGCCGCCGAAGCGCATGGCGGTGTTGCCGGTCAGCTGCCTGAAGTACGGATAGAGCTCGTTCAGGTTGATATCGCTTTCGGTCATGCGCAGGCTGAAGTTCTGCTTCGTGCTCACCTCCTTCACCTCGCCGGCGAGGTTGAAGAGCCTGCGGCCGTTGAATCCCACGCCTAACTGGTTGAGCCGCAGGAAGTCGGTGAGCGGCTCGTAGAGCAGGTCGTAGGAAACCATGAAGGAGAGCGGCGCAAGGTGCTGGCGGCGGAAGCGCACCGGCGTGCGGTAGGTGCCGAACTTGAAGCGGCTTTCGAACTGCGGCCTGCCCTGGGTTTCCTTCTTATAGAGGAGCTTCCATGTCAGGATAAGCGGGGGTCCGACTTCCGCTTCGCGCGAAACGAAGGTGACGTTCATCTCCTCGCGCGGGTTCAGGGTTATATCCATCCTGTCGAGGATCGAGACCGCCTCGACCGAGAGCGGCACGCGTTTGAACGGCGGCACCCAGATGTCGACGCCGAAGGTGAGGCCTTCGAGCGAGGACTGCATCCTGCTCCCGTTCATGTAGAAGCGCAGGTCGTCGAGCACGAACTTGAAGAGGAACTCCACCGACACCGGGAGCTTTATCTCCTTCTTCGGCGGGCCTTTCGGCTCCTCGGGCTCCTTCTCCTTTTCGGGCTTCGGCTCTCCCGGCTTCATCAGGCGTGCGGCGTTCCAGACGCCGTCTTTTTCGGTGAGATATATCCGCGGTTTATAAATTCCGATCTCGTTGAAGCGCACGTTCCCGATCAGCATCGGGAAGAACCCGTAGCGCAGCACGAGCTTTTCGATCTCTACGAACCTTGTTTTGTTGAACTCCTCGCCGTTGCGGATGACGATGTCGTCGATGCGGAACCCGGTGAACGGGTTGAAGTCGCGCACCTTGAGCGAGATGTCGCCGTACGAGTTCTGGTTGAATCCCGAGATGATCAGCCGCTCCACGCGGGAGGGAGTGAGGTAGATCCGCAGGCCCGCGAAGACCAGGATGAGCAGCGTGATGAGCACAAGCGGCGTCCAGACGAAAAGCACCTTCGCCGTCCTGAGCGCGATCCTCGCGGGGAGGCTGCGCGCGCTTTTGTCCGCGGCCTTCTTCTTCGGGGCGGGATTGATCTCTTCATACATCGGTCCGCCGGGCTCACCCTCCTCTGACGGCGCGGCACTTCCTTCCGCAAGCCGCGTTTCCGCGGTATCGGCCCTCTCTTTTTGCACCGGACCTGTTTTCTTTTTCCGCTTCTTAATCATAGGACCGATCGACCTTCCTCTCGATAAAATGCCCTGTTTCCGGATACACTCACCCGACGGCGAAATGAATAGTAATACCTGAAATGACAGAAATACAAGCATTTTTTTCGGGGCGCGAAAGCGGGACGGGGATACTACCGGCAGCCGATACGCGCGAAAAAGCGGTCGAGCGCGCGCGTGCGTTCGCGAAACCAGTCGGCGTAGCCGCGCATGTAGTGCTGCGTGAAGCCTGTCGAAAGCTCGGCGGTCAGCACCACCGCGGCGCCCACCGAGCCGAACGAATACCAGAAGAAATAGACGAGGTACTGAAACGCGCAGAGGTTCTCAAGGAAATCCGGCTCCTTTTCTTTTTCGCCGGATTGTTCAGGCGGCGTGGATACATCCCCGGTGCCGGCGAACGCGCACGGCGAATATGATGGGGGATAGAGAGCGGCGCGCGCCGTGCCACAGACCGCCGTCTGCATGGTGAAAAGAAAGAGCGTGAGCGCAATGGTAACCGCGCGTCCCATCTGCCGCCCCGCCTTGAATCACTCTCCGGGCCTTTCCGCGAGCGCGTCGCGGATAAAGGCGAGGAGGTCGGTCGATTTCATCGCCTCCGTGCCGCCGGTCAGCACGTGAAGGTCGGCCGCGCGGCCGTGGATATAGGCTCCCAGCGCCGCCGCCTCGAGAGGCGTCCTTTCGCCGAGAAGCAGCGCGGCGATGATGCCGGAAAGCACATCGCCGGCTCCCGCCGTGGCAAGCGCCGGGTTCCCCGTGGTGTTGATGAAAAGGCGCTCCCCGTCGCTTACGAGCGTGGCAGGGCCTTTCAGGAGCGCGACCGCTCCCGTGGCAGAGGCAAGGCCGCGGACCGCCTTCGGCCTGTTGTTCTGTATCTGCGCCACCGGCGCGCCGGTAAGGCGCGACGCTTCGAGGAAGTGCGGCGTGATGACCGCCTCAAGGCCTTCCGGCAGCCGCTTTTCGCCAAGGTAGGCGGCAAGATGGTAGAGGCCGTCGCCGTCGATCACCACGCGCCGTATCCCGAGGCCGACGCACTCGTCCATGAACGCTTCGAAGACCGCCGAGGCCAGCTGCGTGCGCCCCATCCCCGGCCCGACAAGCGCGGCGTCAAATCCCCTGCCGCCGTCGAAAAAGCGCCTGACGTCCTCCCTGATCTCCTGGCGAAACACCTCGCGTTTTTCGTCCTCGCAGGCCACACCGTCGGCGATTGAGCCGGAGATCTCCTGCGATGAGCTTTCGATAGTGGGAAGCGCCGAGGTCATGAGCTCCGGGATCTTTCCCGCGATGATGTTTCGCGCCGCGGCGGTGGTGAGCAGTGTCCCGAGGCCTATCCCCGTCTCGAAGGCAGCCATGGCCGACATCATGATCGCGCCCTCCATCCCGTCGAAGCCGCCCACGAAGAGGAGGTGCCCCACCGAGCCCTTGTAGCTTTCGGTGCCGCGCGGCCCCGGAAGCATCGCCGCGGCGCGCTCCCCGTCGACAAGCTCGGCGGTTAGCTCCGCTGACTCCGTGAGGGAGCGCGGAAAGCCGATATCAACGGTGAAGAGCGTTCCGGCATATCCTTTTCCGGGAAAGGTCACGAGCGAGAGCTTCGGAAGGCCGATCGTCACCGTGTAATCCGCGAGCACCGCCTCGCCGCCGGGGGCCTCTCCGTCAGAGGGAAGTCCGCTCGGCACGTCGACCGCGCATACCCGGGCGCCGCTCGCGTTGATGCGGGCTATGAGCTCTTTCGCCGCGCCGCGCGGACTGCCGGCGAAGCCGGTCCCGAGGATCGCGTCGACGATAAGGTCGTATCCGCCCAGCTCCACACGCTGTGCCGCCGTTTCGTCATTCAGGATTGTAACGGGGATCGCGGCGTTGCGGCAGACATCGCGGTACACGCGCGAATCGGCCGTGAGCTTATCCTCGTCGCCCGCGAGAAAAACGGCCACGTCCCATCCCGCGTTATGCAGGTGCCATGCGATCACGAACCCGTCGCCGCCGTTATTGCCGCAGCCGCAGGCCACCGCCGCGCTGCACGGGCCGCCCTCTTCGCGCAGGATGAGATCGGCAACGGCGCGGCCGGCACAGGCCATAAGCACCTGCCCGGGAATGCCGAGCGTTTCAATGGTAAACGCGTCAATGCGTCTCATTTCGGCGGCCGTCACGACTTTCATTATCGCCACTCCACGATATCGACGGAATCTTTTTTCACTTCGTATGAATAGAAGAGGCCCGCGTCGTCCATCTGCACGTCGCGGTAGTAGTATTTCTTCTCGTTGAAACGAAGGCGCACGTTGTTGATGATGCTGCCGTCCATGTTGCAGATGATGAACCGCGTCTGGCCGTCGTCGATGTTCCAGAGGTAGAGGTGCATGTCGTCGACCACCGAGAAGAGCTCGTTTTTCGGGTCGGGGATGGTCATGATCGTGCGGTTGAACCTGCTGTCCCTGACCGAGTAGTTGAATATCTTGCGGTACTTGAAGCGCAGCCCGGAGTAGTAGGCCACCGACACCAGGAAATTCTCGCCGTCCTTGAGGACGCGCACGTTGTCGATCCTTCCCTGGAACTCGCCCTCGCCGTCGCGCTCCCTGAAGTCGGTGGCGGCGAAGTTGACGCCGATGTCGCGCTTTTTGCCCTCGAAGCGCGAGACGCTCCATGTGTTGAACTTGCGCGACACGACGAAGAGGCGGTCCTTCCTGTCGATGTCGATATTGTCGATATAGTCGAACGGCATGTTCGGCTGTCCCAGTTTCCCGAGCGTATACTGGAGCTTCCCGTCGCTGTCGAACTTGAGGATATAGGACGGCGAGAAGTCGAGCTCCTCGCTCGATCCCTCGGAGGGGTTTTTCGAAACAAAGAGGTTCTGGACGTAGATGTTGTTGTCGGAATCGACTGCGACATGCCCGAGCACGCCGAAATTGAACGACGACTGCGCCGGCCCCTCGCTCCCGGCGACCGGGACCTTTTCCCCGATCAGAAGCTGCGGCGCGCCGTCGCGGTCGAGCACCTGGAGGCGCTTCACGGTATTGTCGGTAACGTAAATCCTTCCCCGGAAAAGGCGGATCGCGAACGAGAGATTGAACATCCCGTCCTCTCCCACGCGCACCATCACCTGCCCGGGCCTGTTGCCGCTCTTGAGCGTGCACACCTTGGTCGCCTTGTAGGCGCTCACCTTCCACTGCCCGCAGGTCAGGACAAGGGGAAGAAGTAACATCGGAACGATCCGCTTCATAACACCTCGACTGGAACTGAAAATTTCTGGCACGTCACGGCAATGCTACGATAACGCCGGCGCGATAAATTAGCAATGAAAATAACCAGCCGACGCCTGAATTTTTTGGCGATAAAATCCCTTGACAAATTTAATGAAAACAATCTATATTATGTCGATTAACAAGGCACGATTACCGCGGATTGTTAGTGATGAATAGTTGTCATATAAAACCCGCCTTTTATCGCGGCAACAGATAAAGCGCCGCGCTGTTCATCAATGACGGAACCGTGCTCCTGCCTCACTGAGGCCAGTACACGTACATACATATTTATTGAGAGGAGTGATCTATGGATTTTCATCTGACCGAAGAACAGGAAATGCTCAGGGACATGTGCCGCAAATTCGCCGACAACGAGCTCAAACCGAAGGCGGAACACTACGACAGGACGCACGAGTTCCCCTGGGAGCACGTCAAAAAGCTCGGCGAAATGGGCCTGATGGGCGTCGTCTATCCGTCCGAATACAACGGCTCCGGGATGGACTACGTCAGCTACGCGATCGCGGTGGAGGAAGTATCGCGCGGCGACGCCTCGGCCGGCATCATCGTTTCGGCGCACAACTCGCTCTGCCTCTCGCCGATCTACTACTTCGGCACGGAGGCGCAGAAGAAAAAATATCTCTCGAAGCTCACGACCGGGGAGTGGATAGGATGCTTCGGCATCACCGAACCGAGCGCCGGGTCCGACGCCGCCGGCACCAGGACCACCGCGGAGTTCCACAACGGGAAATGGGTGCTCAACGGGGCGAAGAACTTCATCACCAACGGCGGCGTCGCCAATGTCGCGGTGGTCATGGCGGTCACCGAAAAGGGGATCGGCCACAAGGGCCTTTCGATGTTCATCGTCGAGAAGGGGACTCCGGGATTTTCGGTGGGCAAGGTCGAGGACAAGCTCGGCATCTGCGCCTCCTCCACCACCGAGCTCGTCTTCGAGAACTGCGAGCTGCCCGAGGAGAACCTGCTCGGCAAAAAGGGCGACGGCTTCTCGATCGCCATGCACACGCTCGACGGCGGCAGGGTCGGCGTCGCGGCGCAGGCGCTCGGGATCGCGCAGGCGGCGCTCGACGCGGCGGCCGCGTACGCCCTGGAGCGCGTCCAGTTCAACAAGCCGCTGGCCAAGCAGCAGGCGATACAGTGGATGATCGCCGACATGGCCACCGAAATAGACGCCTCGCGCCTGCTCGTCTACCGCGCGGCGGCCAAGATCGGCGAGGGCGACCGGCGCGCCGCCTCAAAATACGCCGCGATGGCAAAGCTCTTCGCCTCGGAGACCTCGCACCGCGTGACCCACAAAGGGCTCCAGATATTCGGCGGCTACGGCTACGTGAAGGACTATCCGGCGGAGCGCTTCTACCGCGACGCGCGGATTACCGAGATCTACGAAGGCACCTCCGAGGTGCAGAGGATGGTCATATCAGCAAACGTGCTCGGAGAGTACGAGAAATAGCATGGCGGCAACGCTTCTCTATCTCTCGGTTCCGGTCGCCCTCACGGCATTCACCATCGTCTTCCTCATGTGGATATCGCGGCGCGTCCGGAACCGCCGGCTGTTGACCATAACCGGCATTGGAGTTCTGCTCTATATCCTGAATTCTTTCATTATTTCGCTTCTCATCGTATTCGTCGCGGACGACGGGTCCGCGATGGAATACGGCCGTCTCCAGGGAATCGCGAACTCAGTAAAGCTCGCGCTCGCGGGACAGTTTGTCCCGGGAATCCTTCTTATCCCCCTCCTGATCGCCGTTTGTTTCTATATTGAAAAAAAAACGCGCCCCGCACCTCCTGAGGCCGATAACCGTGCAACTTAACCTTGACAAACCATTCTAATTTTTGTAGTTTAAATAGGAATACGCGGCAGCCGTTCGCCCGCCGCCATCCAACAGAAAAAACAGACTGGAGGTCACAGATGAAGATTTTCATATGCCAGACGTGCGGACACATCGCGTTCAACGAAGCCCCCGAGAAATGCCCGGTTTGCGAATCCCCCAGGGAAAAATTCACGCAGAACGACAACATCTTCAAAGAGTCGGAAGAGAAGAGCAAGGAGGCCGCGGTAAAGCACATCCCGGCGGTTACCGTCAACAAACAGTGCGGGCTCATACCTGAAGCGCCGTGCGCCGACATCATCGTGCGGATAGGCGCCACGATCCACCCGATGGAGGAGAAGCATTTCATCCAGTTCGTCGACTGCTACCAGGATTACAAATTCATCAGCCGCGTAATGTTTACGCCGGTGAGCGTATTTCCGGCCGGCTGCTTCCACCTCAAGAACGCGAGCGGAAAGATCACGGTGGTAGAGAACTGCAACATTCACGGCTACTGGATGTCCGAGGTGACACTGTAAGGATCATTTAAAGGAATCCAGGAGCTTTTCAAGCTTTCCCCTGTCGGTGCGCCGCTCAAAGAGCGGCGCACTGTTTCTGGCGTACGCGGCGAGGTTCTCCTCGAAGGTTTTATTTTCATTGTTGATATAGATCACGCCGAGCGGAAAGCGCTCCTCCTCGCACGCCATCCGGAACGCCGCCTCCCTGCTTGAAGGATCGTACGAACCGTCGAGATAATAGGTGTGCTCGCGGTACCACTGGTAGGTGTTGATCCTGTTGAACGAGACGCACGGCTGGAAGATGTCGACCAGCGCGTATCCGCGGTGCAGGATCGCTTTTTTGATGATATCCTTCGTCGCGTCGATGTCGGCGGCGTAGGCCCGCGCCACAAATGAGGCCTTGAGCGAAATGGCCACGGCGATCGGATTGAACGGTTCGAGATACACGCCGGTCACCTGCACGGGCGTGCGAAACCCCCGCCTGCTCGTGGGCGATGCCTGGCCCTTCGTGAGGCCGTAGACCATGTTGTTGTGCACGATATTGGTGATGTCGGGATTGCGCCTGATCGTGTGGATGAAGTGGTTGCCGCCCTCCCCGTAGGTGCAGCCGTCGCCGCTTTCGGCGATAACGGTGAGCGAGGGGTTGGCCGCTTTTATCGCCGTGGCCGGCGGAAGCGATCTTCCGTGCAGGCCGTTGAAATATCCGGCGTTCATGTAGTGCGGCGCCTTCGCCGCCTGCCCTATCCCCGAGACCATCACGACTTTCCCGCGCTCGATGCCAAGCTCGGCAAGCGCCGCCCTGACCGCCTTCGATATCGCGAAATTGCCGCACCCCGGACACCAGGCGATGTCCGTCTTTTCCGGCGGATCAAACACGTTCGTCATCTTCTCCCCCTGTCTTCAATGGTTCTGAATGTTTCGGCGAGCTCTTCCACCGTGAAGGGAGCGCCGTCGTATTTCAGTATCCGCCCCGCGAAGCGGACCGGAACGAGCGACTCGATGAGATCCGCGAACTGGCCGGTGGCGTTGTTTTCAAGGGCGATGAGCACCGGCGCCTCCATGAGATACCTGTTTCCCTCCGCCGGGAGCGGGTACACCTGGCGGTAGTGCAGGAACGAGATGTCACTTCTCCCGCAGTACGCAAGCGCCTCGCGCGCGACGTCAAGCGTGGAGCCCCATCCCACGACGAGATACCTGAACTCCCCGCCCCCCAGAAGCCTCGGCGGCACGCTTTCGGCGGATACGCTCTTCGCCTTGCGCATCCTCTTATCCACCATTGCTCTGCGCGTCGCGAAATCCTCGGTGATCCGCCCCTCTTCGTCATGCTCGTCGCTTATCACGCGCACGAGCCCCTCCCCGTAACCGGGAATGCCGCGGGGCGATACGCCGTTGGCGGTAAGCCGGTAGCGCGCGTACGCTTCGTCTGTCCTTACGGTGTTGTGCTCCTCGACAAGCAGGGCGAGGTCGCGCTTTTCGATGTTGTACGAGGAGTCGAGGAAATGCTGGTCGGTGAGGAGAAAGACCGGCACCTGGAAGCGATCGGCGAGGTTGAACGCGCGGCAGGCGAGCTCGATGGCGTCATGGAAGTCACCCGGCGCGAAGATGATCCTCGGAAACTCCCCGTGCCCGGCATGGAGGACCATGTTCAGGTCGCCCTGCTCGGTGCGCGTGGGAAGGCCCGTTGCGGGACCCGGCCGCTGCGCGAGGTGGACGACAAGCGGCAGCTCCGCGCCCCCCGCAAGGCTCACGCCCTCGGTCATGAGCGCAAAGCCTCCGCCCGAGGTGGTGACGAGCGCCCGCGCTCCCGCGTGCCACGCGCCGCATGCCATGTTGACCGCGGCGATCTCGTCCTCGGCCTGCTCGACGACAAGCTCAAACTTGGCCGCCCTCCTGGCCATGAAGACGAGGAGGTTGGTCGAGGGAGACATCGGGTAGGACGAAACGAAATTGCACCCGCCCGCGAGCGCGCCGATGCCGATCGAATCGGTCCCTTCCATGAGGCACTCATCCTTGACCCGCTCTGAGGCGGCAAGGCGCACCGAGAGCACGCCCGCGTCCGCGATCTCCCTGCCCGCCTCGAACCCCTTCTGCGCGGCGTCGAGGTTCCGTTTCACGGCGTCCGCGTCCAGCCGCGCAAGCCCGCTCCCGACCTCCTCGAGCAGCGTGTAGCCGGGGATATTGAGAAGCGCCGCGATGAATCCCGCCACCACGATGTTAAGGCACAGGCCCCCGCCGCACTCCTGCGACATCCGCGTGAACGGAACCACGTGGACCGCGGCGGGGAGCGAGTCGTATTCGGGCCCCAGGTGCGACTCGTCGGCGAAGATAAACGTGTTTTCGTCGACGCGCCCGGCGACCCGGTAGACGGCGTTTTTTCCGAGCGGGACGAAGATATCTATCCGCCCCACCGCCGCCCTGGCCCTTGACGAGGAAACGCGCAGGAGCGAGGTGTTGTTGCCCCCCTTGATGCGCGACATCACTTCGCCCGAGGCAAAAACGTGGTACCCCGTCCGCTTCGCCATGCGGGCGACGAGCGACTGGAGCGTCTGCAGGCCCTGGCCGGCCTCACCGGACACGACAACGGCTATATCATCACTTTTGATCATTGTCTTCTTCTCCCGTATCACGCGGCGCGCAGACTGAGCGGTCCGCGTTTTTATAATACAAAACCGCCGCGGAGAGAGACAACTTATTATGGACGGGAGCGGATAACAAATATCCGTTAAAAAGAGTTACAAAAACCGGGGGAATAAGGGGGATACAGGGACGCCGTTTACCTGGTGCGCGCTTCGAGGAGCTCGAGGTTGCGCATCGCCTCCTCAAACGAGCCGCCGCACAGCTCCTTTGAGGGGCTGTAGCCCTGGCAGACGGGAGGGCGCCCGGGATAGATGGCGCACCGGTTGTCGAGCGTGAGATGCACACACCGCTCGCCGGCGGGCTTGCCGCGCCCGGTGCCGGGGATGTTGGTCGATATGGAGAGCGCGATACAGCACGCGCCGCACCTTTTACAATCCATTGCCTGTTGTCCTCACTTAAAAAATAGCGGATATTTCCCGTATCGTCGACATCTTCGCTCTTTCGAGGGAAGAATCAAGCGGAAAAATTCCCGGGCGGCGCTGAGCATATCCGCCCGGGCAGAGAGCGGGGAATTAATGGAAAAGAATGATGGCGGGGTTACGCGGACAGCGCGCCACGGGCCGGCGGCCCGGGCGCGCGGCGCGCGGATACGGTTTTTTAACTGCCCGCGACAACAATTGCTCCCGCGGTCGCGGACACGACAGTAGCTTCCGCGAGGGGGGCGTCTGCGAGGATCGCGTAGATGAAATACTCCCCGCCCGCGTCAAGCCCGGTCAAGGTGTACGGCGATGCCGCGTTGTCACCCGCCTCGAAGCGGATAAGCGCTCCGACGCCGATACCGCGCTCACGCTTCTGCGCAAAGAAGGTAACAAAAGGCTTTTCTTCCATCTCGCCGATGGCAAACTCGCAGACGATCTCGCCCGCGGCGTTTCCGGTACGCGCGGCGAAAGTCAGGAAAGTCTCCATCCCGTACTCAAGACAGAGGTTGAGCACTTCCCCGAGACGCTGACGGGCCCCGTTCTCTTCGACAAAACGCGCGAAGTTTGAAAGCCTTCTCCTCTTGCCGTGGGACTTCCACGCTTCAATGATAATCGGGTCAAGCTGCTTCCAGACATTGATATTACGGCGCATTGCCTGGCGGACCCTCTTCTGCTTAGGGGTGTTGGGATCGACGCGGCGGCCGGGCATCCGAACGCAGGGGTCCCCCTCCCTGTCGTAATAGACAAGGCCGTCGATCTTGTTGCTGAAACTCTTGAACGCAACGTTTGTTTTAAGCTTACCCATAATTAACCTCTTCTGTTTTTTTAATCCGATCGCATGATCAGTTGTGTGCTGTGCTCCTTACGTCAGTACGTCTTGTGCGATTGCTTCCGCCAGCTACGATGTATCAATCAGATCACCTCCACACTGGTCTCTGCTCATTAATACGATTTCCGGCGCCCAGACTTAAAAATTTTTTTAAAAAAATTCGCGGAATAGAGGCTGATAGTACGCGGATAATAGGCGGATAGTACGAAAGATATACGGTTGCTATAACCATGCTATAACAGTGCTATACCATTCCTGAAACAAAGCTATAACCAGGCTATAACACTCCTGAAACAAAGCTATAGGAGAGCTGAAACAGGGATATAACACGCTTATCGAAAATTTTATGTTTTGCGAAGGGCGCTTCGCGATCCTGCCTGTGGAGCACATAATTTTGTTCAGGGCTTGAACTGGCACATGCAGGGAGACTCGTGCGCGCGAGCCTCCCTGCACCCTCCGCGCGGTCGCTCAAACGCCGCGACAGGCTTTGTTCGGCGTAAGCCACTTCCTGTGGCACGCCGAACCGCCGGCCATCGTGGCCGGCGTTGCATGAAGAGAATGGGCGAGCGAAGCAGAAATACCCCCCAAGGGACTGAGCATTTTTTTTATTGAAATTCTTTTGAATGCTTACTACGGTTTGGTCATTCTACGCTGCGGCCCGGTATGACGGGCGGAATTATCACCACGAAAAAACATGCCGCTTGAACTCGACAGCCTGAAGAAATCAATCGACATCCTACGGCGCTCGCGCAGGGCGGCGGACGAGGGCATGACAGACTTGAACGCCGATTTACAGGAAGCGGTGAAGGCAGGCGTGATCCATAACTTCAAGGTGTCATTCGATCAGTGCTGGAAGTTCATACAGCGATGGATACGGAACAACCTCTCGCCCGAGGACGCGGATTTTCCCCGCTCCAGAAAAGAACTGTTCCGCATCGCGGCCCGCTCGGGGCTTGTGAGCGATCCGCTTCCATGGTTCGAGTTCGGAGAAGCGCGCAACCTCACCTCGCACACCTACGACGCCGGACAGGCAGCCGCGGCGTATGAAGCGGCCCGCCGCTTTCTCGCCCATGCCGAAGAACTGCTCGCTCGGCTGAAAGAGCGAAATGATTGACCTTGACCGGACCGCGCTGGAAACAGTTAAACGCATTCTGCACGCTCACGCGGCGGGCGTAGAGGTCCGCGCGTTCGGATCACGCGTCAACGGGACCGCCCGCCCGTATTCCGATCTTGACCTTGTGCTGATCAGCCGCGACGCGCTTCCGCTTACAACCCTTGGAAACCTGAAAGACGCGTTCGCCGAATCCAACCTCCCCTTCCAGGTGGACGTGATCGACTGGAACACTACCGCTGAAAGCTTTCGCCGGGTGATAGAGCGGGGTTTTGAGGTTATACAGTCCGCCGAATGACGGGAATGCCGATTTTGACATGAATGTCAAAAAACCGGCCGTGCGCAGAAGTGCGTTGACTGCCGCATCGAACGCTCACCGCTCCCGTACAAACTCGCCGAAGAACGGATCGCCCTGCGCCTTCTTCAGCAGGGGGCTGACGGGCACGAACTCTATCTCGCCGATGCAGGTGTCCTGGTATTTGCTCCCCCTGTACACGTCGCCGATCAGCATCCGGTAGCGGCCCTTAGGCAGGTCCAGCGGTATCCACTGGAAGTCCCGGCGGTCGGCCACGGCCACCTTCCTGCGGGTGGTGTTGTCCGCGGAAACGAACTCCAGCGTCTTCACCCGGTTGTTCTTTTCGTAGAAGGCGTGGATGTCCCTGCCGGATATCTTCATCACAGCGCGCAGGAAGCCGTTCTGGATGCGCATGCCGCTGACATCGGCGGTGAACTCCCAGTCGACCCACTCGCCAATGCCGTCGCCTTTCACCCCCTCGCACCAGGCCGTCTCCGCCAGGCCGTCGACCAGTTTGTCGGCCGTGAAAGAACACCCCTTCAGGACTCCGTTCGCCAGGTAGATGTCGGCCTTTTCATTCAGAAAGGAGGAGGCGCCTTTCAGCCGGGCGACCGGCGAGGCGTGGGGTTCCGGGGGATTGATGGATTCCGTCAAGTCGCCGAACCAGAGTCGTTTAAGTCTCTTCTCGTCGATCTTCGAGGTGTCGGCCCAGGCGATGCGCAGGTTGGTGTCGACCGGCTCCAGGTTCTCGGCGCCGAAGAAGCAGTAGGTATCGTTCACGCCGAGGAAGGGGAGTTCCTCGACGTCCTGCCTCTGCCGATAGCACGCGGCCGGCACGCCGAGGATAAAGGCGCCGATGGGGCCCTTCCATGTGGCGCCCGTCTCCAGGATGTAGTTCCACACGTGTTCCGGCGCCAGGACCTCCGGGCCGACGTTTTTCGTCCCCGTGAACGTCTTCACGCGGTAATCGACCCGCACGACCGAGCGGGCCGACGGGCCGAAGCGCAGCCGGTGGCGGTAGTGGAAGATCAGCCGCGCGTCGCCGTCCGTCTTGCACTCGATGACCACCGAATCGACGGCCACCGGGCGGCCATCCTGCTTAATGGAAAAACCGGTCAGATCGGGCAGGGCGGAATTCTTCACGGGCAGCTCCTTCCTGAACGGGCGGAAATCTGCCTCCCGGATGTAGTGACTGCCGTACTCGCGGATCTCGCCCTGACAGGCGGTGAGGGTAAAGCCGGCGGCCTTCAGGAAGACGCCCAGGGTTTTGCCCGCCCCCACCACATAAGCGAAGGTGCCCTTCCTGATCTCGACGCGCTCGGCCGAGAAACGCACCTCCACCGGAAAGCCGGCCAGCGTCGTCACCGGCGCGTTCTTCGTATTGCGGAAGAGGAAGACGGCCTGGACGCTCCCGGAGTCGAAGTCGCGCAGCCCCAGGAACTCCTTTTCCAGCGCGATGTCCGGGTTCTCCTCCGTGCTGTACAGGATGCCCTGGCTCAGGTTGTAGTTCTTGCTCCAGCTCCCGTCGTCCGCCAGGAGTACGGCCGGGCAGAGCGCGATAAGCATGATCAGCAGCATTGTTCTCATGGTCCCTCCCGTTAAACCTTTTTGTGTGATCGGATCGACCGGCGAAGTTGCCGGCACACGGGCGATGCCGATGGATGATTCTTGCATGGGGACGGGGTTTGTGCAAACCCTTTATGGCAAGATCACGGAAATCCCGCGATCCGTGTGATCTTTGTGATCACAGTCGTGTGATGGGGATTTGGGGGAGAGTGTTCGAACGGCTTCACCGTGCACTGGTTTTCCCGGGGACCCCGGGAGGGAGTAATACCGATTTTGACATGAATGTCAAAAAACCGGCCGTGCGCAGACCCCTTTCGCCGACCTCCCTGTCGGCTCAGGTTTCGGGTTGCATGATAAAATATTCTCCATCGAAGCCCGCGCCCGTATTTGATCACCCTGACCAGCCCGGCATGCTCAATAAACGCTTGACTTTATCCGGTCAGCAATATATAGATTTATAAATTTAATAACCCATTTGTTATTGATCACCCTTGAACGGGTCACGCGCTCCGGGCTGATGAAACCTTCCGGACCGCCGCAAGTCAACACACAGGAGGCCACCATGAAGAAACTCGCGTTGTTGTCGTTGATGCTTTCAGTTGCCGTACTGTCGACCGGCGTAATCCTCGCGGAAAACAGGAGCGCGGCCGACGCGGCGAAGGAATGCGGCAAGAAATGCCTGAAAGACCACAAGCAGTGCAGGGAAACCATCCTGAAAGGAAGCCTCTCGAACACCGAAAAGGGCAAGGCGCTGACGCAGTGCAACAAGGCAAAGAAAGAGTGCGATGACGCCTGCGCGCAGAAAGGCAAATAGCCGCACAACCGCTTCGGTTATCATTTCTTAAAAGACATGTTCCCGCGGGGGGCCCGGCCGCACGGGCCCCCCGCTTCCTACCATGGAAACTTCATCTTACTTTTTTTAAATCCCCGCGCGGGAGCGCGAAAATAAGAGTGCCCTTGCCCTTTACTTCCCCCCTCTACCCTGTTATCTTATAAACCATCCACCCCGCACACGTCCGGAGCGACATGCCATGAAACCCATCGTTCTTCATTCACTCCTTTTCGCCGCTCTCATCCTTGCCGCGTCCGCCGTAACGGCCCAGCTTTACGAAGGCTCTCCCTGCAGGGCGGGCGATCCCACGCTTAAAAAGAAGATCCATTCGGGCACGGTAGGCGCGCTCGCCGAACCGGTAAGCCCGAACGCCCTGTTCGACGAATGGTCGACTTCGATGCTCCGCCCCGAGGGGCGGGCGCCCGAAAGCCCGGGCCCCTGCGGGAAATACCGTTTCAACAGCCCGTGCGAGAAATACCTGGCGCTCTACCACGCCTGGCGCTGTATGTACGGCGCGGGATCGGCAATGGACCATAAACCATCTACGGCGTGGGTAGAGGGCGCCGACGGCGACGGGATCGGCGAGATCGTGATGGTCAAGGTTGATATCACGCGGCCGGTGAGAATATGGGCAGGGTTCGGGCGCTCCGAAAAACTCTTCCTCGCGAACAACCGGCCGAAGCGCGTGGTCGTCTACGCCCTTGAAGGGTTCGGCGGCTCGGGAAAGCTGCTGTTTGACTTCAACAACATCAGGGTCATCGGGAAGCGCGAGGCGGAATTGAAGGACGTGAACGCCTACCAGGAACTGCCGCTTCCCGCGTACAGGCTCTCCCCCGACCCGCGCAACGACCGCCACACCTTCGTGGCGGTCGAGATACTCTCGGTGTACCGCGGAAACAACTACCGGGACACCTGCATCTCCGAGATCAACAACGCGGATTGAAAGAATTCCAAGGGGCACAGCCGCCGGGCAAAACAGGACTACAGATGCGCGCCCGGATGCACGCTAAAAAAATTCCTCATTCCAGATTGAGCAGCCACGGATGGCTGCAAAAGGGGTCTGCGACTCGACGGGACGCCGTGCACGGATGCACAAGTGCCGCGGTGACACGGATGTCAAGGAGCGGCCGTCGAGTTCGCAGCCGTATAGAGAAGCCTTCAGGACAATGCAGACATCCAAGCCCCTGCGGCGACTGAGCAGCGGGATGGGGGCGCACGGGGGAAGGGCGGAGCCTTTCACCCGTGAAATCAGCAAGTGTCTGCCAGAAACACTTTTGACAACTTTCCGAAAGTTAATGCCGCAGCATCCGTCCAGCGTCGTTACCCGGGGCGTCTGAGCCCCCTCGGGGAAGAAACGCAGAACATTTATTTCCGCCCGCGCGGCACGCGCTTCTTCCCCTTCACCTCCGCGACCTGGAGCGCTTCAACCGGCGCGGGCGCGGCTGGCACCGGTTCCGCGACGGGCGCGGCGGGAAGCGCTTCGGCCTCATCCTTCTCCCCGCCGAAGATCCTTTCAACGAAAACCCGGAAGGTGTCGATATACTCGAACATGGCCGGCACGACCACCAGCGTGATGAAGGTGGAAACCGTTATCCCCCCGACAATGGCCACGCTCATCCCCGCGCGGTATTTGGCCGCCTCGCCGATCCCCAGCGCGAGGGGAAGGGTTCCGGCGATCATGGCGAAGGTGGTCATGAGTATCGGCCGCAGCCGCAGCTTTCCCGCTTCCAGCATGGCCGTCTTCCTGTCCACGCCCGCCTTGACCCGCTCCACGGCGAAATCGACGAGCAGGATCGAGTTCTTGGTGACCAGCCCCAGGAGCATGATCATGCCGATCATTCCCATGAGGTCGAGCTGCTTGCCGGTTATGAACAGCGCGAGGAATGCGCCCGAAAGCGCCGGCGGCAGGGCCAGGAATATCGTAAACGGCGTGATGAACGACTCGTAGAGGCTCGCCAGCACCAGGTAGATGAAAAGAATTGAAAGCACGAAGGCGAGCACGATGTTGTCCACCGTCTCCTCGAACATGCTCGCGTCCCCCTCAAAGGAGTAATTGACCCCGCGCGGCAGCGGCAGGCCGTCCTTCATGATATTTCTCGCTCCTTCGATCGCCGAGCCCACCGCTCCGTCCTTTGTGAGGTTGGCGGTAATCTGCACGATGCGGGTCCTGTTCTGCCTGAGGATTTTAGCCGGGGCCGTCCCGTCCTCCCCGCGGCCCAGCGCCGTGAGCGGCACCAGCTTATTGTGGATGTTCGGCACCCGTATCTGGTGGAAATACTGTTTCAGGTCGCGCTGTCCGGGCATGAGGCGCATCCGGACGTCGTACTCGTATCCGCGGTCGCGGAACGTGCCCACCACGTCCCCTTCGATCATGCCGCGCAGCTCCATGCCGACCATCCTGTTCGTCACGCCCAGGTACTTCATCCTGTTCTCATCGAGCACGACCCTGAATTCGGGCTTGCCGCCGCTGTGGCTCGACATGACGTCGGTAAGGTCCGGGAGCTTCTTCAGCCGCTCCACCAGCTTTTCCGAATACGCCAGGAGTCCGTCGAGATCGTCCCCCCGCAGCTGAAGAATGAAAGGCCTGTCCTGTCCCCCGCCGACGCGGGTGAAGTAGTCGATGCTACCTTTCACTGACGGATATGAACTTATGATCGCGCGTATTTCGTCCTTGAGCGCCTCGGGGGATTTCGCGCGCCGCTGCGCCGGGACAAAGAACACCCCGAGCGACGCGGTGTTCTGCTCGCCCTCGTCGTTTCCCGCCTGCACGGAGATATAATCCACATCGGGGATCCTGTCGATGCGCCCGGCGATCCCGTCGGCCAGGTCATAGGTGGCCTGAAGGTTTGTCTCGGGCGGCATTTCAAGGTTGACGAGATACTGGTTCTCCCCGGACATCGACATGAACGTCTTCTTGACCGCGACGAAGGACGCGGCGCTGACGGCCATCACCACCACCGTCGCGATGATGACGGGAACGGGACGCGCGAGGCTGAAGGAGAGTATCTTTCCGTACACGCGGTCGAGCCATCCCTGGAACCGTTCGAATACTCTGATGACGGCGTTCCTTCCTTTTGTTCCCTTACCCGCGTAATACGCCGAGAGCATCGGGGCCACCGTCAGCGCGTCGAAAAGGCTCACGCCCATCGCGAAGAGCACCGTAAGGCCGAACTGCCGGAAGAAACGCCCCACCATCCCCTGGAGGAAACCGATCGGCAGGAACACCGCCATGACGGTGAGGGTGGTGGCGATCACGGCCAGCATGACTTCCTTCGTTCCTTCTATGGCCGCTTCTTTGGCCCCCATGCCCGATTCTATCTTGCGGAAGATGTTCTCCCGCACGACAATCGCGTCGTCGATCAAAAGCCCCACGGTGAGCGAGAGCGCCATGAGCGTCATGATGTTGATGGAAAACCCCATGAAGTACATCATCACGAACGCGCCCAGGATGCTGTTCGGAATGGCGATGCCCGTGATGATCGTCGAGCGTATATTGCCCAGGAAGAGATAGACCACGACGATCGCCAGGATGATGCCGATGAGCATGGTCTCCCTGACGTCCCTGATGCTGGCGCGGATGTCCCCCGCCGAATCGTAAATGTAGGTAAGGCGCGGATTGCCGGGAGTGCCCGTGATCGTGCGGTTCACATCCTCCATGCGCTTCCTGATGCCGTCGGCGATGGCGACGGTGTTGGTGCCCGACTGCTTGTAAACGTCGATGAGAAGGCAGGGCCGGTGTATCCGCTCGCCGCGTCCCTGCGTCTTCGGGCGAGGGGCGGCCCCGTCTTTGAGTTTGTCCGCCGAAATATAGATGCTGGATATCGTCTTCGCGTCGGCCGTGCCGTCCCGTACGTCGCCGAGCCTTCCGACCGTGACGGCGCTGGCGACGTCGCCGGAAAAGGAGATGACCGTGTCCCTGATCTGGTCGGTGCTCCTGAACTCGCCGATCGTCCGGTAGAGCGTGGCGGTCCTGCCCTTGTCGAATTTTCCGACCGGCACGTTGACCCCCGCCGACTTCAACTGGTTGGCCACCTCCAGCGCGGAGATTTCATAGTCGTGAAGCCTTTTCATATCAAGCTCGACCTGTATCTCCCTGCGCGTCCCGCCGATGATGCGCACCTCGCCTATCCCCTCGCCGCGCTCGAGAAGCGGCTTGATCCTTTCCCTGGCAAGATCGTAAAGGTCGCCGGGCGGAAGGTCGGCGGTAAGCCCCAGGGTGACGACCGGCACGTTGGTGATGAAATCGAACTGCTTCACCACCGGCTCCTCGGGCAGGTCGGGGGGGAGGTTATTGCGCGCGAGCATCACCTTTTCGCGCATCTTCTCCTCGGCGTAGCGGACGTCGGTTTCAAGGGTGAATTCCGCCGCGATGACGGAAACGCCGTCCATGTTGTGCGAGGTGAGCTTCTTCAGACCCGAGATGACGCTTATCTGTTCCTCGAGCGGTCTGGACACCAGCTTCTCTATCTCTTCCGGCGTCGAGCCGGGATAGATCGTGGTGACCGTTATCACCGGAAAATCGACCGGCGGAAAGAGGTCCACGTTGAGCCTGCCCAGGCTCATTAAGCCCGTGGCGACCATGAGCAGGACGATACAGCTGATGAGGATTGGGCGTTTGATCGAAACGTTAGCGATACTCATAATCAACGCGCCTCCTTTATTCCAAATGATTTCGCGTCGACGTTATACCGCTCGAAAAGCTCGTTTTTGGAAAGGTCGAACTGCAGCAGGGACACGTTGTACGCGACCAGAGACTCAAGCTCCTGCTGGCGCGACTGCGCCATCGCGTCGATCGCGCTTTTCATGTCGAGGGAGGACACTTTCCCCCTGCCGAATTTTTCGAGGACCCTGCGGTAATACCGCTCGGAGGCGTTTCGCGCGGCCTTCGACCTTCCCAGGACGACATGGCGCAGCTTCACGATCTCTATCCTGTTCGAAACCTCGTCGCGGATCTCGATCTTCAGCCGCTCTTCGCCGAGTTTCGCCTGCTTCATTCTTAACGCCGCGTTCCTGAGGTTCGCGGCCTGTCCCGTATCCCCGAGGGGATGGCTCGCCCTGAGGTACACGCTCCAGGACGGGTAATCCCCCGCCGTAATATCGCGGGCCGCGGAGGAACTGTTTTCGTCCTGCCCCCGCATCTCCAGGTTCACATCGACGGAAAGGGACGGCATGTCGCTGTTTTCATACATCCTCATCGCCATGTCCGCGTTTTCCATTTCCAGAAGCGCGTTCCTGTAGTCCGTCCGCTTCGCGTAGGCGGAATTGAGCGCCGCGGGCACGTCCATCGAAGGGGGATTTTCCGAAAGCCCGGAGACAATGCGGATACGGGTTTCCGGCGGGAGCTTCAGAATTCTGAGCAGGTCCCGCACGGCGGCCCCGTACGACTGTGCCGCGATTTCGAGTTTTGCTTCCGCCGCGGCCACAATCGCGTCAAACTGGTGCAGCCCGTAGACATCCATCAACCCGAAACGGACGTTCTTATCGATAATGGTCCTGACGGCCCTGGTCGACTCCAGCTCGAAGCGCGCGTTTTCGACGACCGATTTCCCGACCGCCGCCTCCCAGTATCCCATGAGCGCTCCCGCCACAAGGCCTGCTATCGCGTCAACGATCACCCGCTTCTGCATCTCGGCGGTGTTTTCCTGGATCTTTTCCTGGATGCGGTCGCTCACGCCAAAGGCGTTTTTCAACAGGTCCTGCTGGAGTGAAACGAAGGCGCGCGGCATGTAGTAAGGCGGGCTCGAGTTAATGAGCGTCTCCCCCATGAGCTCAAGCTTCTGGTCGTTGGCGTCATAGTACACGCTCCTGACGCCCGCCGCGACCTTCGTGCCGGTTGAGAACGCTTTGGCGATCATCGCGGAGGTTTCCCACTGATAGGTCCGGTCGCCGGTCAATTCCGTCAACCCCGCGCGCGGGAGCTTCTGCCGGGCATAGCCGCCCTCAAGGCTGAGCTGGGGAGCGTATTTGCTTCTCAGGAACTGCAGGCCGGTATCGCTCATGGCGATATCGTGTTTTGCCGAACCGACCGACAGGTTCCTCGCGAGCACAAGCTCTATCACCCGTTCAATGGTGAGATCCATTTCACCGCGCCCGTCCGCGATCGCCTCTTCGCCGAAAAACAACGCGACAGCACACATCATCGACAGCAACAGTATCACTGCACCGTGGCGGTTCATATCATCCTCTCTTTACTCCGGCGTCATGGGCGGCAAGGAGCGCATGAACGCCTTCCATAACCTCGGGTGATAGTTCCGGGACCTCGCCGGACGTCCCGGCGGGCGAAAGCATCTTGAACAGGAGGCCCGCCATATCCATAAAAAACTCTTTCCCTGACGGATCGCCGTACAGCATGTCGTACCACTCGGTTCCGCGCATGACCTCCTTCCAGTAGGGAGTCAGCAGATCAGGGAGCATGCCGAGACTCATCACCACCATCAGGGGATTTGTGGTCCTGAACTCCCCAAGCCGTATACCTTCATTGATTATTTCGATAATGTAGTTGCCCTGGGGAATGAGGTATTTCGACACAAAATGCCTGAAGTTCTCCCCCTTCCCGGCGATCTCCCATGTGAATATCCTGTAGATGTCAAGGTCCACGTGTTCGGAGTGGAAGTGCAAAAGGACATAGAGCACCAGATACAGCTTCTCAGACGGACGCAGGTTCTTTTCGTTCATATAGTTGATCAGCGGCTCAAACCTGTTCTCTTCGAAGAAACGCTCCAGGATCGTGGAATACAGGTGCTCCTTGCTCTGGAAGTGATAATGGATCAGCGCCTGGTTGATGCCGGACATCTGGGAAATAGAACTCATCCTGGCGCCATCGTACCCTTTCTGGGCGAATTCTTTTATCGCCACGGCAAGGATCCGGTCCTTGGTTTTCTGGGTATCCTCTTTTTTCTGCGTCATGCCCTATCTCCTTAATGAGTAAGTTTATCAGTTAGTTTAATTATAAAGTTTAATCTTATGATTTAATCATTAAGTTTAACTATTTAGTCAAATTAAACAGATACGTGGTCCCATGTCAACAGGAAACGCAGGTTTTTTTATAGTATTTCAGGAAATTCATCGAAAAACATGAACACTATGGGTTTTATGTGTCAGATTATGGGGCGTATTGCGGATTTTGTGATACCAAATGGCGGGAAGAGGAGGTGAGTAAAGATATATGGATTTCGTCGTCAAGCAGTATGCGGGCGGAACGCCATACTTCCGTCAGTTATCGCAAAGATGTAGGGCCAGCGCGGATGGCCGTCATACCCTCACCCCACCTCCGGCGCGCCCTCTTCCGGAGGGCGAGGGCTTCGACACAGAAAATTCCTCATTCCAGTTGAGCAGCCACGGATGGCTGCGAAAGGGGTCTGTAACGCAACGGGACGCCGTGCACGGATGCAAACCCCCACTGGCTTTCAGCCATCTCCCCCTTGTGAAGGGGGAGTCCGAGAGGGGGTCGGCGGAGCCTTTCACCCGTGACATCAACCAGTTACTGCCAGAAACAAGTTTGATAACTTTCCAAAAGTTAATGCCGCAGCATCCGGCCAACGCGCGGGAGCGCAGCTCGCCTTAATGGGATGAACCTGCCGGAACGCGCGGCGGAAGAAACCATCACACATCAAACTCCACGACGCAGAGCGCGCCGTTGCTGTTGCGCATGCTGAACTTTCCGCCGATCTGCTCGCTGAGCATCGTCACCAGCATTATGCCGAGGCCTTTCGGCTCTCCGCCTTCCTCCCGCCCGGGGATGCCCGGGCCGTTATCCTGAATGGAGAGCGTGACATGGCCCGCGTCCTTCACAACCGATATGCGCAAATCGCCGCGCGCTCCCTGACCGAAAGCATATTTCATCGCGTTGGTGATGAGCTCGTTAACGATGATCCCCAGAGGGAAGGCAATACGGGAGTTGATGGTGAACTCATCGATACTCGTTTCGATCGCGACATCCTCGCTGTTAGGAAAAACCGCCATTATCGCCTCGATGAGCTGCGAGAGATAGGCTCTCATCGGGATTGCCCTGAAAGTGTCCGTTACCATCAGGTTTTCATAGAGCACGCGCATGCTTTTCAGGCGGCTCAGCGCGTCCCGCAGTATCGCGGACGCTTCGGGGTTTTTTGCGGAATTGGACTGGATGGAAATCAGGCTTTCCATCGAGGTCATGTTGTTTTTTATCCGGTGGTGTACTTCTTTCAACAGGATCTCCTTTTCGGCGAGGAGCGAGCGGACTTTCTCCTCCGCCTGTTTTCGGGCGGTGATATCGGTCAGCAGGCTCAGCGTCGCGGGGCGGCCGCTCCACTGGATCACGGTTGATGAAATATAAAACCATGTCACTCTTCCGCCGCGGCCAACCGCCCTGAAATCATACCCTTCCCATGCTTCCCTGCCGCTGATCCTCTTCTCGTAATTCTCCGCCACCATGGGTAGATCTTCCGGATGTATGAAACCCGCGAAAGGCAGCCCCACAAGCTCTTCCGCGGGCACTTCGAGCAGAGCTGACAGCCTTGTATTTACAAAAACAAATTTCCTGTCCTGAATGATGACGATCGCCTCATCCGCCTTTTCGACCAGGGTACGGTACTTCTCCTCGCTCTCGAACAGAAGCATGTCATCACGTTCCTTGAGCATGAGCAGGAATCCGATGCCGACAGCAAGCATGGACAGATAGGGGAAGATGAACGTAATGGTCTGGAGCGTGTTCTGCGACATGAGAATGAACTCTCCCGGAATAAAGAACGGCGCGGCGGACCGCAGAAAGAGGAACAAACAGAAAAGCCCCGAGAAGAAACCTATCGATATCCTCAGCGCCGATCTTCTCGGAGCGGAGAGGAGGACAAACGAGACCGCGCCGTACAGAAGCCCGGTGGCCAGGGACGCCAGGACCACCCAGAGTCTCGGCGTGGTGCCGAAAACGCAAAACGCGACGATCCCCGCCGCCGCAATCGTCGTGAAGACCGCCTCCAGCCGGCGGCTGCGCCTGTCAAAGGTCGCGAGCGCCGTTGTTTCGAACGCGAAACCGGCGATGAGCAGGGCGTTGCCGATATACGCGGAGATAAGATCAGGTATGTTTCCCCTGAAGCTTAAAAGCAGCCACGCGACCGCCTGAAGCAGTTTGCCCGCCGCGAACCGCCGGTACGGCTGTTTCGGCAGATTGCCCCGCCTGTAGGAGAGCAGCATCACCAGCGCCGCGAGATTGCCGATCGAGAGAAGGACAATCACGGAATGAATATCGAGTTTAAGAAAGCTCACCCGGACTCCCCCGCGCGCCGCGTCACAGATAAATTCAGTCCCGGCAGTATACACACACAATCCCGCGGTCCGCAAGGACTTTTCGGAAAGCCTGACAATGGGCCGTCATAAAGTCCGTCCCTGCCGCCCGTATAATCTGCAGTTAGAAAGATATTGACATTCCCCTGCGAGGGCAATTAACTGTTTGCGCCGTGGAATGTTCCCGCGCACGAAAACGCCGGTGCGGGGAACGGGCGACACACTTAAAAAAGGGACAACAATCATGGACAGACTGCTCAAATGGCTTTCCGGCTACGACCTTGACGCGATCACCTTCGACCTCATCGGAATATTCTTCATTGTACTTTTTAAACAGTATGCCGCGGGAGGCGGCATGCTCGCCGGGGCCTTTCCTCCCGTACTTGCCGCGGCGCTCGTCGACGCGGCGTTCCTGCTCGTTGCCCTGAAGATGAACGGCCTTATAAGGAAAGCGAGGGACGCGGGCGAGGACGGATCGGGCCTGGCGGGGATCATCATTCCCGGCGCCTACGCGCTTCTGACAATCGCGCAGCCGGTCGTGGTGACCGCCATGATGAGGCGCTTCGCCATCCTCCCGGATGAGCCGTTCATGCTGGTCTCGTTTTTCATCGGGAACGCGGTGATATTCCCCGCGCTCCTCGTCCTGGACACCGAGGATAAAAAAGAGATCTACGGCTACATAGGGACCGCTTTCGCGGCGGGGATACTTTTCTTCGGAGGGTTTAATATCCGCCCGACGGCTGAGTCGTTCGCGGTTCTCGCCCTGAGCGCCTGCATCGTCGGCGCGTTCATGCTCATGCTGCATCCCCGCGTCGCGGCACGCCTGAATGCGCTCTCAAAGCGTGTCATCGAACCGGTGCGCGGGCGCTACGCCGCGCGGCTTGTCATCGCGGCGGCCGGTTCGTTTCTCCTCTGGGCGTGGTGGGAGCTCGCGGTCGACTCGATCACGAAGGCAGACCCGGGCATCACGATCGGCGCCCGACTGGCCATCCTCTATTTCACCGGACCGCTCCTCTACCGTCTGAGCATGATGGTGGTGCCGCCGCTCCGTCCGGCGGCGGTGATCACCGGGATCATCGTGCTCGTCGCCTCGCTCCTCCTCTGACGCGGCGAGGCGGCTTTCCCACCTTATCACCTCCCCATGCTGATGCCGGTCGACCCGGCACGCCGGATGAGCCGTGAATCCGCAGGGATGCGTCCCGACCCCTTTTTTCCTCCAGCGGTTATAGGTATATTCTACTATAATCTTTCCTTGAATTGGGGGTTATTCAATGAACACACTAAAATTTCTGCTTCCCTCAGTACTGCTTCTGATCGCGCTGCTCCCCGGCTGCAGCGGCGATCCTCACCGGAAGATCACGCTGCCCGAGAGAAAGAATTTCGCCGACCAGGGAGCGAAGGCGGGCAGCGTCACGCTCGTGCTGGACAGCGCCGCGCGCGATTACGTGATCGACGTGAAGGGCACCGGCATGCGCTCGGGATCGCGCTACACGGTCTTCGCGGGAAAGGCGCTCGTCGCCGAAGCGCCGCTTTCACTGGCCAGGATCGCGAACAGCGTGACGCTTAAAAATTCCCTTGCCCCGGCGGGCACCGCCGTGCAGATCGCGTTCGGCGACAAAACGCGCCTCGTTCCCGGGCAGGCGAATTTTTCCGCCAGCGAGGTCACGATCGAACTTGCCTGCAAAGTCTACAAGAACGGGAACAGGATATGGAACACGTCCGTGGTGAAGAGCAACAGCCGCAGTTCGGCGCTCGGGTTCTGCTCGCCCCTGCTGATCATCCGGAAGCAGATCGAGAACAGCTACGACGGCGCCATTGCCGACGCCGCTTCGGAAAGCCTGGTGCAGGCGCTCGACGAGCTGAACGCCCGGATTAAAAAAGCCGGATTGAAGCTGTAGCGGGAACAGACGGCCGGTGCGCTCATCTCCCCATGCTGATACCGATCGACTCGGCGCACTGGATGAGCTGTGAATCCGGCGGAACGCGCCTGACCTTCCCTGCAAGCTCTGAGAGCGGCACCAGCACCATATCGGGCGTGCGCAGCGCGACCATCGTGCCGAAGTTGCCTTCGGCGGCGGCGCGCACCGCGTGGCTCCCGAGCCGCGTGCCGAGCACTCGGTCGAACGCGCAGGGCGATCCCCCCCGCTGGATGTGGCCGAGCACGGTGCAGCGCACTTCGAGGTCGATCCGTTTCTTTATCTGCTCGGCAAGGTACGCCCCGACGCCGCCAAGCTGCGGCACTCCCTGGAGGCGCGTGGTGGCCGATGCCTGCGTGATCACATCGCCTCCTTCCTCCTTCGCCCCCTCGGCGACCATGATGATGCTGAACGGGCTGCCTCCTTCGGCGCGGAAGCGTATCTTATCCACCACCCGGTCGATGTTGAACGGTATTTCGGGGATGAGGATGATATGGGCCCCTCCGGCGATCCCCGACTCAAGCGCGATCCAGCCCGCGGTGCGCCCCATCACCTCGAGTATCATCACGCGCTGGTGGCTGCGGCCCGTCGTGTGCAGCCGGTCGAGCGCGTCGCATGCCACCTCGACAGCGGTCTGATAGCCGAACGTGTAGTCAGTCCCGTCAAGGTCATTGTCAATGGTCTTGGGGATACCGATGACCCGCGCGCCCTTCCGGTCGAAACGGTAGCCGATCTCGAGCGTCCCCTCGCCGCCGACGACGAAGAGGCAGTCAAGCCCGAGCGAGCGGTACGTCTCGATCGCCCTGTCGGAGTAATCGCTCACGCTGATAGATCCGTCCGGCTGAAGCTCCCTGTACTCGAACGGGTTTCCCTTGTTGGTGGTGCCCAGTATCGTCCCCCCGAGCGTGAGAATGTCTCTTGTGGAGCGGATGGTAAGCTCCTGCGTATTCCCGCTGATGAGCCCCTCGAATCCGCCCTCTATGCCGACGACCTTCGCGCCGTGCCCGATGATCGCCGCGCGCGTGACGCCGCGTATCACCGCGTTCAGCCCCGAACAGTCCCCGCCTCCCGTCAGTATTCCGACCTTTTTCAGCGCCATATCAAACCTCCCGTTTCCATAATCAGCGTCCCCGCTGTTACCGGTACCACATGCGGACGCGGCGGTCAAGAATTATACACACGAATCACCCCCTGCTTGAAAATATGTATTGCGGAAAATTCCCGCCGGGTTTCAATACTGATATGAAACTGATCACACCGACATGCCTGTCGGTATTGTCAGAAATATCCGTTTCACGCAGCATAATCATTTCACTTTAAAGACACCGGCAGGAAACGCCACGGAGCGGAAATCGTGATCAGAGAAATAGATCCAGCGGACATCGCGAGGATGAACGAACTGCTGAACGTCATCAGGGCGTCTTTCCTGACCGTGGCGCGCGATTTCAACCTGACCGGAGAAAACGCGCCCTCAAATCCAGCTTTTCTGACATACGGCGCGCTTGAAGATTCGATGCGAAACGGGCTTGCCATGTACGGGTATTTCGATGGGGGAAGCATCGCCGGATGCGTCGGGATCGAGGCGTCGGCAAAAGAGCCCGGCGCGTTCTACATCGAGCGGCTGGCGGTGCTTCCGGAAAAAAGGCATCGCGGGATCGGGAAAAAGCTCCTGGACTACGCGTGTCTGGAAATAAGGGAGCGGGGCGGACATACGGCGTCGATCGGAATAATCAATGAAAACACCGTGCTGAAGGAGTGGTACGCACACTATGGATTCAGCGAGATCGCAGTCCGACGGTTCGCCCATCTTCCGTTCGCGGTCTGTTTTATGGAGAAAAGGATCGGGCGGGACCAAAAATCCATGAACGGAGGCAGCCAATGAACCTGATTTCCGTGCCTGTCGCGGCGGGGCATTCAGCCGCCAATCCCATGTCGTCCCGAATCATCGGGCCCGACGCCCGATCCCACATGAACCGATTCATCCTTGACAGGAAACCCGCCGTCAGCCTACCATGATGACCGGCGTTGCGGAATCAGGACAGCACCATCCGTTTACCGCATCTCCGTTTATCCCCATCTATCCGGGAAGGTTGGAAATGAAAAAAAAGATCAGCATCTGGAAACTGGCGGCGGGAATTACACTTACGGGACTGGCGTGCTTTTTCATTTACGGCGCGCTTTTCATCGTTCCCGTCGACGAACGCAAATGGCGGGAGACCACGGTTCCGGCGACCGGCACCGTTTCGGAAGTGAGAGAGACCTACAGGAACAGGGCGTACTGCGACCATCTGGCGATACGGTTCACCGCGGGCAACAATCAGTCCGTAACATTCTCGCCGTACGACTGCTACAGCAAGGGAGTTTATCGTGTCGGGCAGGCGGTCCGGATCAGGTACAATCCGGGAAATCCGTCATCGGCATATATAGACCTCGGCGAAAACGACAGAAGCACCTCGATCGCCATGATAGCCATGGGCGTGGTAATGCTGATAGCGGGGGTCGCCTTCCTGGCCGCGTCGGTAAAGAAAGAGGCGCCTGCCGCTCGCATGCCCTGAACGGAGCACTGATTACGGCCCGGCAGGTTCAGCTCCATCATCCCAGAAAGGGGAGCACGCTCATGAAGATCAAACCATGCATCGGCATATTTGCGGCAGTGGCGCTGCTGCTCATCTCCGGGTGTTCATCCTCCCCCGGACACCGGAATTACTCAGGACTCAACGGCACCTGGATCGACCCCTTGTCGAGGCCGGGCTACGCCATGGCGATGCGCTTCGCCCCCGGCGGCGCGTACACGGAATTTCTCTATGCCGATCCTGCGGAAACATTCAGCACACGGCCGCAATCGCTGGTGTGGACCGGAACAGGCGACTACCGGGTCGAATTCGACGTACTCGTGATCAGGATTACGGGCACGTCCGACAACATGCCGGCGTACGGCAAATCCTACCACTTCGTGCAATTCACCGATTCCGAAATTATTCTGCTTGATACCGCTTCGGGGAAGAGGAGCACGCTGCGAAGAAACCGCTGAAGGCGGACATCGCGCGCCCAGCCCTTTCTCTTCAGCCAGTAACCACGCGGTTGCGCCCCGCCGATTTGGCCCGGTACAGCGCCCTGTCGCACCGCTTGACCAGATCCTGCGCGGATTCGCCGCTCTGGTAGCCTGTGATGCCGATACTGACGGTCAGGGTCATCTGTACATCCGGCGCCGGCTCCTGCATCGTCTCCTCGAACCGTACACGTATCCGTTCAGCGATAACCATGGCGGTCTTTTCATCGGTATTATGGAGGATAACCGCAAACTCCTCGCCGCCGTAGCGGCACGGCACGTCTTCCTCGCGAAGGCTCGTCCTGATTACGAAACCCAGTGACGCGAGCACGCGGTCGCCCTCGGGGTGCCCGTAGGCATCATTGAATTTCTTGAAATGGTCCACATCAAGCATGAGCAGCGAGAGGGGGAGCTCTTTGCGCTGCGCGTTCAGCATCTGCTCCTCGATGCTCAGGTTGAAGTAGCGCTTATTATAAAGACGCGTGAGGTCGTCGGTAATGCTTATCATGCGCAGGCTTTTCTCGCGCTCGCGCAGCACCAGCCCTTCTTCTTTCATGATCCGGATCCTGTATCCCAGAGCGAACGAGAGGAGAAGGGACTCCGCCGCGGTGCCGAAGAAGAGGGCGTGGAGCGTGAAGCTGTTGTTGGGAAGCAGCCCGTAAAACCTGAATATGAACACCGTGCCGCTGATCAGCAGGGCGGCCCTGGCCGCGAGAAAATACCGGGCCGGCCTGAATCCGTACCGCATCGAAGCGAGCGAGGCGGTCAGCGTGGCGATGATCGCCGCCTGCGCAATCATATAGGCGGTTATGTTCGCGATCCATTTCAGATCGGCAAACACCATGACCACCACAATCATGGTTATTGCCGCGAACAGTTTCAGCACGATGTCATGACCGGGAGCGGTATGGCGGGTGTCGAGGAACGATATCGTAAAGAAAATCGCCGTCATCATCATCAGGCTTGAGAGGACCGCGATATACGACGCAAGGGCCCTTCCGACCTGCGGCCAGAGATAGGGAATTATTCCGAAAAGCATGCACTGGTAGACAAGCTGCACCAGAACATAGAGCACGTAATAGAGGTACTGGCGCTCCCGCACCGAATAAAACAGGAACAGATTATACAGCGCCATTGAAATGAGTATCCCGGCGCAGAAACCGATTATGAGGAACAGCGCAAAACCGGAATAATCATACACATTACGCGAAAAGAGCGTCGCGCGGAACTGCAGCGAATAAGGAGTGTCAACGGCAATGACGAGCGGTCTGGAATCATCATAATCATGAGGCAGCCTGAAGGACGGGAAGAGATACCGTTCCTGATCCGTTCCCGGGGTGTTGCGCCATCCCCCTTTCATAACACGGATGGACGGGCGCCCCTGTTCCTTTACGGGCACATGGAGGATGATAGAGGCAATTGACACATTATCGAGGACCAGATACGTTCCCTGAATGCCGGCGCCGCTTCGTATCGGCCGGATGTGTGACTCGATCCAGAGCGTCCCCTTCCTGAAGCTGAACTGGAACGAGTTCCGGCTGTAGGGCGTGAACGCGGCCCTGCCGGCGGCTATATCATCGTAGCCGAGCTTTCCCGAGCGGTCCAGGAAGTAGCGCGCGCTTCGCGCCAGCTCGGCAGAGGGCATATCATTCGAAAGGCGTACCTCTTCGAGGGCGGATATAGGCGCGCTTCCGGCTGCCGCGGCGAGCAGCAGGGCGTACAGCAGACGCACTGCGATTCTTTTGAGTATGTTTATTGAGCCCATCACACCTAATCGTACCATGGATTCCCCGGGCGGTCAAACCAAATATTGTCCGCAAAACGGACAGCATCCGGGCGCGAATGGCGGCGTCATCCGACTGACGCCGCTCAGATAATTATTTTTTGTTGAACAGAAATTCCATATAATGTAGATTGTTCACGTTGTGGATTTTAACGATGGATCCTTCAGCCCTATGAGATTTGTATCCCTGAATATAAAAACAGCGCTGATCTATACTGTTCTCGCGGTATTGACAATAACCGTTGTGACCACCCTGGTCTTCGAAAACCAGTCGGACCTGATCGTAAGAAACACCGTAATCGAATCCCAGTCCGCCATCAACGGCATCATCAGCGATATCAACTCCCGGGCGCTGCTCAACCAGGCGCCGGCGGATGCCGCCCCGAAATTAGCAACGCTGCTGAAAGGGCACTCGCTGGACCATTTCACGCTGTACAGCGAAACGGGGGAAGTGCTGCTTGCCTCGAACAACAAAAACGGATCCACCTCCACGAAGGATTTTACCAACATCAACAGGGCGATATTCAACAGGGAAAACAACAACAAGCCGTTTTACGCCGATTACACCGACGCCTACGACACGCTGCGAAGAAAGACCATTGATTTCTACATCCCGTTCCGCAAACCTTCCGGGACAAACATCGTCCTGAAGATTCCCGTGCATTCGACAAGCATCCAGACGCGGATGCGCTACCTGTACCGCCAGGTCGGGATCCTGATCGCCGGAATGATCGCGATCGTCGCCGGTATCGCGCTCCTGTTCAGGAAAATCATCATATCGCCCGTCCAGCAGCTATCGAAAGTCAGCAGGATAGTCGCCTCGGGTGACTTCTCAACGAAAACAACCTACGCGAGCAACGATGAGCTCGGGCTGCTTTCCCTGCGGTTCAACGAGATGATCGGCTCCCTCGATGAAAAGACCCGGCTCCTGAAAAACACCATCTGCACCCTCGAGAGCCAGGACCTCCTGATACAGCACGAGCTCGATATCGCGAACCGGATACAGGGCGGCATGCTGCCTTCCCTCAACCCGCAGCGGGGGATCCGCTTCGCGTCGCACTATGGCCCACTCCACAAAATCAGCGGGGATTTTTTCGACATCATCGAATTCCCGGACGGCAGGGTCGGCATCCTCATCGTCGACGTATCGGGCCACGGCATTCCCGCCGCGCTCATAACGATAATGATAAAATTCCTTGTCGCGCAGTACGGGACCGATTACCGGTCGGCCGCGGAATTGCTGACAAGGCTCAACACGGAGCTGTCGCGGGTGATAAAGACCGGCGATTACATCGCTGCTTTCTATATGATCATGGAAGAGGGTAATGTGGTACGCTACTCGAGCGCCGGCAACAATGCCGCGCTCGTACTTGATGCCTCCGGCGCAGGGCTATACGAGCTCGCAGACGAGGGGCTCTTTCTCGGCCTCATGGAAAATCCTCCCGTCAGGTACAACGAAAAGGAAGCACATCTGAAACCCGGCGACCGGGTCATACTTTTCACCGACGGGATAATCGAGCAGCGCAACGGAGAGGGAGAGATGTACGGGGAAGAGCGGCTCCATTCCGCCATCCTCGCGAACCGGGGGGAGAGCCCTGATGACATGCTCAATAAAATACTTGATGACGCCAGAAGCTTCTCCGGCGGCGCAAAGCAAAATGATGATATTACTCTTTTAATCGTGGATATAACGGGCTGAAAATCCGTGGAGCACGGCGCAGAGGGCCCGGCGTTGAAACGCCCCCCGCCATGCCGGAAAAATTCTGATGATTTCACATGTAAAAAAAATCTCCCTCGGGGCAATGAGGACAGGAATAATGGCACCCATCGTCATCCTGTTCATAATCTTCATGCTCCTGATGAACGGCGCCCTCCTCTCTTATCGCGAAGACGAGGTCATGTACAATCTTAACATTTTATCACACGAGATGGGCGATTACAAATCTCTCGGCATCCTCGGCCGGTACCAGCTCATAAAAAAAAGGCTGTCTTCGGAAGGCGAGCGCAATGACGACCTGATCGAGGAGGCCCGCATGCAGGGAATGCTCAACTCCATCGCGTCAGGCATCGAAAAGGGAAACAGCCGGCCGATCCTGAAATCGCGCCCGCTCGCATTCATGGTGAAATATTACATCGCGGGCATTTCACTGCTTCAGGGCAAGCGGCCGCCAGGGGAAATATATCTGGCCTTCAACAATCCGTATCTCGAGCTGTCCTACTTTTACGAGCGGCACCGGCACTGGGACAGGGCCCTCCAGACGATGGGCATGATGCTGGATCGCAACCCGGACCCTCCCGCACAGGCCTATCGTTACCTGCTGCTGCATTCCGGCTTCTGTTCCGCGATGCTTTCGCGGCACGGTGAGGCGGTACGCGCGTATGATTACCTGATCGAGACCTATCCCGACTCGGAAGAAGCGGCAACGGCGCGCAAGCTCCTGGACATCCTTTATGCGGTGGACAGAGGCATATCCAGAATACTGTCATCACCCTCAACCGCCGAAATCAAGGGAGAAAGGCTTTTCCTCCTCTCCTCGTATACGCGCGCGCTCAAGGAGTTCAATGAGTATTTCAGGACCGGCACCCCCGGCCAACCGGCTTTTTATCGGGCGCTCTACTTCAGGGGGAGGTCGCATGAAGAACTCGGCGACAGCAGAAGCGCCATGAGGGACTTTACGCGGATACTCACCGAGCAGCCGAAATCGCAATGGGCGGCCATGGCAAACCGGCGCATGTTCATCCTGGGGTCCGCCTACGAAGGGGGCCCGGCGCTCGCCGCGGCGGCGGAGACGAAAAGCGCGCTTTACAATGACAGCCAATTCCTCACAACGCTTAAAACGATACGGCAGAAAAGCAACCAGGACACGATCACGATGGACACCGCGGACGCGCAGTTCAGGAAACTCGCCGAAGGGACCGCATCCGCGCCCGTGATCAAAACCATACTTCCTGCCGGCGACAAAAGGCCGCCGGCCGCCGAACCGAAAGCCGGAGCCGCCCGCAAAGACGCGGTCGAATTTTCGGCCGAAATAAACAGGCAGGTTTCGGCATGGTACGGTGATATTTCCGAACGGAGAGAGAAGTACGCGAACATCGTCACCTCGGCGGGATTCCGCTTCTCGGGAAAGATCGTGAGCGAAAACGAAAAAGAGATAGTGCTTGAAACGAAATTCGGCACGATACCGATAAAAGTCTCTACGATTCGAAGCATCAACAGAGCGGACAGATGACTGCGCGATGAGTGTCACGACGAAACACAACATTCCATCTATAAAACGCGCCCCGATCGCTTTTTTACTTTCCGCTCTTTTCTGCGCCGCGATCGGCTGCACGTCCAACATTCACAAATTCCTTTCAGAGCTCGAGTCCGGCGCGCCCCGCAGTTTCGACGAGGGGCCGGTGTTCACCAATCCGTTCGGAACATCGGTCAACACCTATTCCGTCTTCTTCACCTACCGGGGAAAGATTTACGTCGGCCCCTCCCCGGACGGATCGTATCTGGTAAGGTTCTCTCCCGACGGCACTGACATGGAAACGGTGTCCATCTCCGTGACCGGCGCGTCCACGACGACTTCAACCATGAACCCGGGCCCCGACAGCGAGACCGGCATTGACTCGTTCGCCTCAGGCACCATTGGCGGAACCGAGTACCTGTTCATCGGGCCGGCAAAGAGCGGCGGAGACCTGAATTACCTCTATTACACCTCGGGATCATCAACCTCGCTTGCTTTTAATTACATTGACATATCCGGCACGCTGAACCCGAACACATGCGGGACCGAATCGCTGACTGTATACAGCAACAGGCTCTACGCCGGATACGCCGACAACGGCTCGAACCGGCCGATGCTGGTCAAAATAAGCGGAGTCAAAGCACCAACGATTACCAACATTCAGGCCCAGAAAATGCCGCGAATAGGATGCGATGCGGCCTCGTACGCGAACACGGCCGCAATTGTCGGCATCGATTTCCTGCGCGAATACAACGGCCTGCTGTTTCTGGCAAATGGAGGAAACAACACCACCGATCAGGACGGCGGCATTGTTTCTTCGACAAACACTGATCCGGATAATTTCAACGGAAATCCCTTACACTGGAATACGGCACTTACGCCGACCGCAAACGCAGCATGGTACAACTCCGGAGCCCATTTCTCCATCGAGCTCACAAAGAAGAATAGCATCACGCCCGCGGACAGGGCGTTTCCTTCGGCCGATGCGTTCAACGGGGTGCTCTACATCGCGCGCAACACCACCATCGGCCCGCAGATCTGGGCCTACAACGGTTCGGCCTTTTCCCTCGTGGCGGGCAACGCGTCGTATCTATCCAACATGGGCCAGGCTTCCAACACATCCATATCGCTCCTGGCCGTCAACGGAGACAGGCTTTACGTCGGATACGACAACGCGACCGACGGCATCAGGATTTACCGCACGGTATCCGGCGTAAGCGCTCCCGCATCCCAGTCCGACTTCGAACAGGTCTCCTCAAGCGGGCTCGGGAATCCCGGATCCATCACCAGGATTTTTCACGCGGTTTCGGTAAGCGACGGCGGCACCGCGTACCTCTGGGTCCTCTGCGGGAAAAGCGGGGGGGACATGTATGTCTTCAGAACTGACAACCGGTAGGGCGTGATTGGGAATGGCATCAGGACATGCGACACAACGCCCACACGCCACGCCAAGGTGGTTCTTCGCCGCGCTGCTCTGCTGTGCGCTCTTCACTCATGAGCACCGCGCCGCCGACGCGGGCGAGCAGAAAAAAAATGTCGAGGCGGACCTGCGGGTGGTCGTTTTTGATTTCACTGCCGGCCCCGGCGTCACCGACACCGACGCCGCGGGCAGGGCGTTCCGTGATGAGCTGAAAAAATTCGCCCAGTTCAGCCTGCTCGATATCGGCACAATCAACCGGGCGCTCGCGTCCGCGCGGCCCGAGGCGGCCGGCCCCGGAAGCGTGAGGGAAAAAGCGCTCGCAGTCGGCAGGACCATCGGCGCGCACAAAGTCATAACCGGGATGGTCAGAAAGGACGGCGACACCATGAAGCTTACCGCGGAAGTCCTCGACACCGGAGAGGCGGCCGTAGACCTGGACCGGCGCTTCGAAAAAGGTGCGCTCACCGATGAGGACATCCGTTCGTTCGCGCGCAATGTGGCTGAAGGCATGCTCGGCGTGATCCGTGAAAAGGAGCCGAAAAAAGAGCCCGAGAAGGCGCGCCCTCACTCGGCCGGCCTGTCGTTCGGCGTCCTTGATCCCGGCGAAAAGATCAGCGCCTACCTCAACACGACATTTCTCGTACGGCTCAACTACACCTGTGAGATGAGTTTGTTCAGAAACACCGGCCTGGAGGTCAGCGCCGGGTACGCGCGCGCCGGCTCCACCGACGCCATCGCGGGCGAGGTCGACATGACGCTCGTTCCCTTCACCGCCCTGCTCGTGCGCAGGTTCCATCTTTCAGACCGCTTCTATATCCCCGATCCCGTCATCTACGGGGGCGGCGGTATCACGTATCTGTATCTGTCGGGAAAAAGCCGGGGAGAGACTGTTTCCAGGCGGGGGTTCGACCTGACCGCCGCGGGGGGCGCGGGCCTTGCGTTCCCGCTGCCCGGGCCGCTTTCGATCCAGTTTCAGGCGCTGCTGTATTACCTTTACGAGGACATCGTAGTAACCTACCGCTACTACGGGATCGCGCTTCAGTATCTTCTCTGACTCACGGCACGAACGATATCAGGTTCGGGGCGAGGAACGACATGGCGTTGAAGCTCTTTTTCTGGTACTTCTTTTCCGGCTCGTGCAGGAAACTGATCCGGTACCGCTGGTCCTCGTGGTGGTTCAGGATGCTCATCACAAGCTGCAGTATCACCTTGATGCCGGACGAGTTGATGAATTCAAGCGACTGAATATCAAACTGTACTTCGGCGACACGGTTCTCCACGAATTCAGCGTCAAGCTTCAGAAGCACCGGCAGGAGTATCTCGTCAGGATTGGGGATATCGACCTTTCCCTCGAGCTTCATGCGGATCTTTCCTTCCTCGATGCCGCAGGAAAAAATGAAGCTCTCGGCCCTGACCGCCTGAAAATTTTTCGCTATATCGTTAACACTCATCACGCTCCTCTGCCGGAAACGGTGCACGTCATTCTGACGGACATGTCCTCATAATCGATTTTCACTTTGCCGGAACAGCGCTCGTTGATCATGATAAGCCCTATCGCGCCTTTCGTGTCTTCCCAGAACGATTTATCGCCGAATTCCCTGCTGTATGCTTCACCCGCCGTTTTCTCGCAGATCGAACGCAGCTTCCGCTTCAGCCTGCCGTAATCGGCCCTGTCGATCCTGTTCACGACGGTGATTTCAGTCGAATCGGCGTCGAACCTGCATTCGATGGAGACATTGTCCCGGTTCGAATATTTTACCGCGTTTTCCAGAAGCTCGCTCAAAACAAAGGACGCATCATACGCGTTCTCCTCATTTTTGTATTTTATAATCAGGAGCTCGCGGATAAATTCGCGGATAGGTCGTATATATTTCCATTCAGGATTTATTGATATGGTGAAGCTGTCAGAAATCATCCGACCATCCCGAAAGCAGTAAAAATGTGTTTACAAACCGCCTTTTATGAATATATGTTATATATCAGATACTGTCAAATACTAAAATCAGGGCAACTCCCATGATCGCGAATCTGGAAAAACTTCACGATATCTGCAGCCTGATCAACGCGACGCCCGTTGACGACTACTCCACGGTCATGGACATATCGGCGATCATCTCGAAGAATTTCTTCAATGCGCGCAGCGCGTTCATTTTCATTCTCAACGACCGGCAGGGCCTTGTATGCATTTCCGACACCGTTAAAAATTTTGAAACGCCTTCCGAGGACGCCTATCCCCCGCTTCCGCTTTTTTATTCTATAATGAAAAGAGAATCAACAGTAACGGCCGGGGAGGACATCCTGCGCCCTGCGCCGTATCTCGAGGCCCCGGCGCTCCTGGTGCCGCTCATCGCCAACGGGAGCCCGATCGGAATCGCCGCGATCAGCCGCCCCTCGGTGGAATTCCTGAACCCGGACTCTTCTGTCATAATAAATACCGTTTTTTCCATCATATCGAGCCTGATCTACAATGGGATCATTTTCGCCGAGAAAGTAAAGGCGGCGGACGCGCTTAACATGAAAAACACCGAGCTCGCGCGGTCACTGTCCGGCCAGCAGACGCTGCTCAAGGAACTGCATCACAGGGTCAAAAACAACCTCCAGATCATCCTGAGCCTCGTAAACCTTCAGCTCCAGAGAGAGGAAAATCCCGCCATTATCGAATCGATACAGACCATCAGCAACAGGATACGGTCTATCGCGCTTGTGCATGAAAAGCTGCTCTGGGAGGACGAGATAGCGACCATCGATTTTAAAAAATACGTTAACGATATCACGTCCGAGCTCAGAAAGGCCTACTGCGCGCATCACGACGCATGCGGCATACGGATACATGGCGATGACCTTTCTCTATCGCTCGATCAGGCCGTCGCCTGCGGGCTTATCATCAATGAAGCGATCACCAACTCCCTGAAATACGCCTTCACGCCGCAGAACGCGAATCCTGAAATCACCATCACCATACAAAAAAATCCCGACGGCACGGCCGCCATCATAATGAGGGACAACGGGCCCGGCATCGGAAAGCGAATAGAACCCGGAAGCGCACAGACACTTGGATTCATGCTGATGTATTCGCTCGCGACATCGAACCTGCGGGGCGGCATGCGCATGGACTCCGCCGACGGAGTCGCCATAACAATTGAATTTCCTTACATGAAATAATACGGCCTTCGATGAAAACAAACGGGAAAGCGCGGCGGTAACGGCACAGCCATGGATGATAAATCGACATATTATCTGGAAACGCTGAACGCGATAAGCAAGCTCATCAACTCGGTACCTGTCGACAATTACGACATGGTGATCGATTTCGCGACGCTGACCTCGACAAATTTCTTCAAGGCTCACAACTCGCTTCTTTTCATAAGGGACAACATCCTTACCGGCAATCTTCTTGACCTCGCTTCCTACAACTGCGGGGAAGCGGGCCGGCCGGTACCCGGTAACATAAGGCCGCTCGAACGGTTCTACGGCATACTGCGCGACGAGGAGCCTTTGAAAATCCGCAAAGGTGCGGGAATAGAGCCCGCCCCTTACATCCACGCATCGGCGCTCGCGCTCCCGCTGATCGCCAACGGCGAAGCGTTCGGCCTGCTCCTGGTCAACGATCCCGACGTTGTTTTTTTTGACGATGAGCGCGATTATTATATCGAAATGGTGACGACGCTTCTGTCCACCCTGATTTACAACGGCATTCTTTTCAGGAAACGCGGACTTCTGATGCGGGAGCTCGAGGAGAAGAAAAGCGAGCTGAACACGAGCAGGGACCAGATGACCGAACTCACGCTGAGCATCGTCGGCGCGCTGGAAGACGCGAGCCTTTTCCGTGACGAAGAAACGGGGACCCACATCAGAAGGGTCCGCACCTACTCGGAAATACTCGCGAAAGGCTGCGGGCTCGAGGAATCGTTCATCGAAAAAATCAGCCTGTATTCCGGTCTTCACGACATCGGCAAGCTCGCGATCAAATACGACATCCTGCACAAACCTGGCCTCTACAACGAAGAGGAGTACCGGGTCATGAAAGAGCACAGCATGTACGGCTACCGGATCATAAACAAGCAGGGAATCGACATGGTCGCGAAAAACATCGTCCTCTATCACCACGAAAAATACGACGGCACCGGATACCCTTCAGGACTGAAGGGCGAGGCAATCCCGATCGAGGCGAGGATCGTTGCGCTCGCCGACGTGTACGACGCGCTGTCGACGGAGCGAGTTTACAAAAGCCCGGTCGAAGACGACGAAATTCTGGAGATCATCCTGAAAGAGAAAGGAAAGCACTTCGACCCAGTCCTGGTCGACATTATGATCAGCAACTACGCGCTCATTCTTGAAGTGAAGAAAAACATGACCTCGTAACGCTTCCGTTACTTCTTCAGCGGCTTGATCTTATTCATGTCAATGTAGGTGCCGATCTTTTTGTCCTGGTCCATGATATGCTTTGCCAGCCAGTCAAAAAGGAACTTCAGGAATTCATTGGCGCTGACGGATTCGCCGTTATCCACTTTCGCCTTGAAATCCAGCGCCTGCCGGGTGAGCGCCTCATGCACCTGCCTGTGCGCGGCATATCTCGGGTAATTCTGCTCCTGCATCAGCCGCTCTTCGCTCTGAAAATGATACACGGTATAATCCAGCAGGTCGTCGAGCGCGCGCCCAAGCGCCTTTTTTTCTGAATTTGTGTTCGCCATATCATACATCTCATTGGCAAGCTCAAAGAGCCGCCGGTGCTGCGTATCGATGCTTTCAACATTGATGGAAAATTTATCGCTCCATGAAAGTAATGGCATATCCATATCCCCCCTCAAATCCCGACCGCCGGAACACAAAAGCCGGCGCAGGCTGATCAACGTTCATCGTAAAATCACGCAATTCAATGTATCATACCTGTTTGAGAATGTCGCAAAAAAAACGCGTATGCATGTCATATCTCGCAAAAGCACTCCGAAAAAAAACCGATGCCGCATGAAACGCTGGACAGAATACACTTTCCATGCTACCAGCAGGATTTCAGGCCGTGAAACATTTATGATCACGGACACCCCCAATGAGACATCTTTTGATCGCATTAATTCTTCTTTTCTACATCTTCTTTTTCGTCAGGTCGTATTCCCTCTCAAAGTCGCTCGGGAAAAACATCAAGGCAAAGAACCTCATGCTCAACATGTCAATTCTCTTTGCCGCTATATCCTCACTCGTGTTTGTCGGATACATGCTCTTTCCCCGCGCGGCAGGGCATCTGTTCGTCCTCTATTCATCCCACGCGCTCACCATGGCCGGCTCACTGCTCATCGCGTCGGGACTTATCGCCAGTTCTCTCGCCTCGCTGACGCTCAGGAAGTCGTGGCGGATAGGAATAGACGAAAGCGAGAAAACCGAACTCATCACGCGCGGGATATACCGCTTCTCGAGAAATCCGTATTTCCTGTCATACGACCTGGTGCTGGCCGGAATGGTCTTCTGCATGGTATCCCCGCTGCTCATCGCGCCCGCGTCGGCGACAATCATACTCTTCCATTGCATGATCCTGCGGGAGGAGCGCTATCTTGAAAAACAGCACGGGGACAGCTACCTTCGCTACAAAAAAGAGGTGCGTCGCTACCTCTGATACGCGCGGCAGGGCGTTGCCGGACTTCACCTCTTTCCTGACTTCTTCGGGGGGATCCTGATCGGATCTGCCATGCTGTCACCTCGGCAATGATGCGGCCATGAAACGGTGCTTCGCGACCACCATCAATTCAACATCAGGCTTTTCCGGTTCAAGGTCATTTTTTCTCCCGGCAGGCACGGCATGTAGCGGACTGATTCGCGTGAAATGACGGTCGGCGGACCCTGCGAAGGCACAAGGATGTTTTGCGCTTCCGCGAGATGGTGAGGCGCCTACATGAATATTTTTTCAAAAAACGATTCCATCTGTTTGGCGAGGCGTTTCTTCAGGAGATAATCCCAGATATAGTTAAAGGATTCATTGAAGTGGGATGCTGGATCAGCGACGGCGGCCGGAACCCCTTTCTGGAGGCACGCGTCAAACAATTTCTTATCCGAATACGCCGGTCCCGCGAAGAATATCTTTGCGGGCACATTGAACTGTTCCAGCACCTTCCGGATTTTTTTGAAGGTCAGAAATCCCTCCTCGAAATCCGCGGCTTTATTGACGCACACGTCGATGTTTTTAAAAGAAGGGTTCTCGGCGATGAGAAACTTTATGAGCTTGTAGCAATCGATGACCGCGGTCGGCTCGGGATTGGTCACCAGCAGCGAATAGTCGGCGAACAGTATCTGCTTCAGTATGAGTTTCGTCAGCCCCGCCCCGGTATCAACTATGATCCAGTCGTACAGGGACTCCAGCTTCTTCAGTTCTTTGAGAATGGCGGTGTTGATGTTGTCTTCAATGTAATTGACCTTCCGCTCATCGCCGCCGAATGATATGAGATCGACCCCGTATTCGGTTGAAATGATATATTCCGGAAGCGACTCGGGGTTTTTCAGGAACCGGTCGAGGCAGGGGGCGACCCTTGCCCCCAGAAACAGATGGGCGTTGGAGAGGTGAAAATCCGCGTCAAACAGCAGCACCCTGTTGTTTGAGACGTGCGATCGAATCACGGGAGATTCCGCCGACAGCCGTACGGCCATCGCGACCGCCATATTCGTAGAGAGGAACGTCTTGCCGGTTCCCCCCTTACCGCCGCTCACCGTCAGCACTTTAGATTTTTTAAAAAACCGTGGCATATATATCAACCGCCTTCTCTTTCTTATGATGATTTCAGACTGTCTGCAAGCACATGCTGGTTATTGACGACGTCTGAAAGAATGTCAAGAATTCCCGGATCGAATAAATACGATTCACCATTCAGCAGTTTCAGCGCTTCCTTTTGAGAAAGCTCCTTTCGATAGGGCCGGCGGCTGGTCAGGGCGATGAAACTGTCACAGAGCCCCACGACCCTGCCGAACAGAGAGATGGCGTCTCCCCCAATCTTGTGGGGATACCCGGTGGCATTATAACGCTCATGGTGCTGGCGCACGGCCGTCACGACCCTCTCGGGCATCGACATCGTAGAGGCGATATCCGCAGAATAATCGGGATGTTTGAGCACTTCCATCATTTCATCACCCGACAGACCGCTCTTTTTAAACAGGATTTCTTCGGGCATGAACAGGAAGCCGATGTCCTTCAATAGCGCCGCGAGCCTCAAATCGCGGATTTCCTCCTGCGAGAGCCCCATTCTCACACCGATCTCCGTGCACAGCGCCTTGCACTTGAGCGAATCGTTCCCGCGATGCACCTTCTTTTCAAGCAGGTACAGGTATCCGTTGGCACAGAGCTCCACCCTGTCGTTCGTCGCCCGTTCCTCCGCCGTCAACAACTCGCCTGACCGCGGCATATCGCCGCTTCTCCGTCCGGTATAGCCCTGGATGATGGCACCTATCCGGTCATCCTGAGCGCGCGGTCCCTGCGTCTTCAGGGCATTTTCCGCCTGCACGGCATAATCCCTGCCGATCTGCAGGGGGATGGTCCTTCTTTCGAGGAGGAGCGCGTCCCTGTCCCCGCCCTCGTATATGATCCGGGGCGAATATTCAGCGTGTGACGGACGAGAGGGTATCCCCTTCATCCTGTTCCGCCTCCAGATCAGCCCCAGAATGATGAAAAGCGCGGCCATCGCGGCAAGCGCAAGCAGAAGCATGAACAGGGGATGCGTGACGTATCTCCACACACCCGTTCCTGGATCACGCTGCCGCACTTCCTGTTCCGCGCGCTGCCTCGATTCCCTTTCAGCCTTCAGGTTATTGAGGAGCGACGACACGAGCCGGTTCATCTCGCCGATCCTGGTGTCATATTTCATCGCGACCGCCGCCTGACGCTCCCCGGTCACGGCGCGGGCCTTCATCTCCTGCTGCCGCGCGGTCTCAAGCCTCGCAAGCTCCTGGCGCGCCGCCTCAAGCCGGGCGGTTTCCACGCGTATCGTTTCCAGTCTTGCCGCCTCCTGACGCGCGGCTTCCTGCCTCGCGGTGTCCTGCGGTGCCGGCTCCTGCCGGGCCGTGTCCTTTTTCTCCTCCGCTTTTTTTTCTTCCGCGGCGCGAAGGGGGCCTTTGTCCTGGAGATTCTTTACGTCGCGCTCGCGCTTCATCTTCCAGTACCAGGTCGATGCTTCCGGGTGATTGGGATCAATCTTCATCGCGCGCCTGAAGAGATCGTAGGCCGTTTTATAGTTTTCGCCCTGATAGTTCTGGACGCCCGCTCTGACCAGATCATTCACGCTCGTCGAATCCTGGGCGAAGGACATGAACGCCAGCGAGAGGCAGATAACCGCCGAACCGAATATTGACATTGCCTTCTTCAAAACGCACTCTCCTCGCATCGCTGCTCAAATATCATTATTTCCACTCGCTTTCACGGATTATTCGTTAATCACCACCGCCGAGTGCCCATAGCGGGCGCGCGGCATGGCGGTTTTCTGAACCCAGGCGCTGCCCACGGCATAGCTGCTTCCCGTCGTCTTTCCGTTCGCGGTAAAGCACCAGACTTCTTTATCAACACTGGTTATGTTCCTCAATCCTCCGAACACATAGAGCGTCGGATTGTCACTCAGGCTCCCATTATAGGGTGAAACAGCGGCGGCGGCGCCCATAACGCCCGTGGTTGTGGCCGCGCCGAAGGACGGATGGTACGGCCCGGTAAAAACACCGCTTGCCGTAGCGGGGGGGGTGTAGATGATAAAGCTGCTTGCCTGAGTCACATAGGTGATATTGGTAAGATTGAAATACGCGGTATTGGTGGTTACACCTGAAGCACCTCCCACCATAAACACGTAGGTGCCGTTTGTTCCCGTATATCCCGCAGAGGCCATATTAAACCTCGCGCCGGAAAGCACCTGCTCTGTTATTGCCGTCGTATAAACATTCGACGTCACAAGGTAAATGTCGTTCGTTGATTGAGCGGTGCCTGAAGTAGTGACTCGCCCTCCGGCATGAACTACCGCACCATAGTTATTATACACGGCCATTCCGGCGCGCAACGCGGGCAGGGCCGTCATCGCCGACCATGAATTGTTGCCCACATCCATACGGTAGTGTGTGGTCTGCGCGGTAATTGTTGTGGCGCTGCTGCTCCCTCCCATGAGATAAATCATATCTCCATGGGCATAGACGGCGGAATCCATTACCGCCGCCGTAATACTGGCTTTACTACTCCAAGCGTTTTTCTCGATATCGTACTCATAGACGGCGTTGGTAATCGATGTTCCGCTGATAGCTCCTCCCATCACGTATATCTTTCCTTTTACCGAAACAGCCATCCCATAAGTGGAAGGCGAAAAACCTCCGCTGGCATCCGCGGCAACATTCTCATACCATGTATCGGTGACAGGATCATACAGGTCTAGCTCTCTCACGACATTGTTCCCTGTTTTATCGGAAGCTCCGCCGATTATCCAGATTCCCCTCATTTTCACTTCAAGCATGGAGGAATCCCCAACCTCGGTCGACAGGATATCCCCGCTGCAAAAAGATAAGGCCGATGCGATAAACAGCATCATCAGGGCCGACAAACAACGCTTTGTTTTCATATAAAAATCTCCACGCGGAAATATCATTCCTCTCCCGTTCACCCTCATTTCAACCGGTACACTATCCCGAGGCTTCCCGCGAACGACTGCATGAGCTTCGACTCCTCATGGATCGCGAACCAGCCGGCCTGCACACGAAGAAGCAGCGGCCCGTAGATATCGGTATCGACTCCCGCCATCAGTGAGTAGACCGGGTCCATCTGGTTCCTTCTCGATACCGAGGCGGTGGAACGGCTGTCCTCCATGGTAATGTAGGTTAATCCGGCCCCGACCGATACGAACGGAATAAATATCTTATAAAATGAACCCGATCCCCTGAACCCGAGGTAGCGGTACGACGCATAGGCTTTCAGTTGATAGGAATTATAGTCGAGCTGCGACGAGGCGTGCTCCATCATGAGGTAGCTGAAGTCAGCGCCGAAATAGAGGCCCCTCGCGAGAAAGGAATTCACCTCCCCGAACAGCGAGAAAAACGGCTGAGAGGAAAAATTTGATTTAAAATCACCCTGCGGAAGATAGTACCCGGCCAGCACCCCGGCCAGCAGCGGGTGCCCACCGTACAGCGTTTTCTGTTCCGTGTCCGTAATGCTCTTTATTCCCGCGGAGGGAAGGGTGATTTTACCGAAATCGGTTTTGAGATGCACTCCTATCTCATCGTCGTAATCGAGCAGTTCCCCCCTGAGCACCGAACCGTCTTTCAATTCAATTTCAATCGGGCGCTTTGCCGCGCGTGACAGGTCTTTATCCATCCTGACGACTTCCGACTGCCGGATTGTTTTCGTATCGCCGAAACTCGAAAACACGACACCGTCCGGTCCTGTCGACTTCAGTTCCCCGAGATACACGTTCCCGTTTTCGAGAAACAACACGTCAGCATAAGCCCCGATCATGAAACAGACAAGGAACAAAGGAATGAGCGGAATCCACGCCATGCCGCGCCACCCTCTCTTTATTCGAACCGCCATCCGTATCCTCAATCCCGAACATTCATTCATCCTCGCTCCTCACACTTCACAGAACCGTTCGGCTCCGGATCATTGCTACACTATCGTTCGTCACAATTTTCAATCTGTTGTAGTCATTAATAGCTCCTCCCGCATGCCTGTCCATAGCCGGAACCCTGATTTACAACTAAGGGAATCCCTCATGTTGACCGCCGCCCCCGGAACAAGAAGAGGTAAAAAAACAGTCGCGATACTCTTGACAAATCAGGCGGATACTACTAATGGTTGGAGCATATCAGTTCTCAGGGCGGGGTGAAATTCCCCACCGGCGGTATGTGCACATCAGCGCACGAGCCCGCGAGCGCCCGTTCTCTCGAACGGGGTCAGCAGATCCGGTGAAATTCCGGGGCCGACGGTTACAGTCCGGATGGGAGAGAACGAATCGTATCACCGGATAGATTCCGTCCGGCATGGCCCGTGCGCACGCGCGTGACGGGCCAGCGACCTACCTTTCAGTCTCTCATCATGATCCCTGATGAAAATTCAATTTTTATCAAGGAGCGTTATGATGAACCAGTCACTTCTATCACAATTCGGCGATCCGATCGAGCGCGTTGAGCGCGCGCTGGGAGAGCTTCGACGCGGCAGGGGAATTCTTCTCGTCGATGACGAGGACCGCGAAAACGAGGGGGACCTCATCTTCCCCGCCGAAACAATCACGGCGCAGCAGATGGCGATGCTTATCAGGGAATGCAGCGGGATCGTATGCCTCTGCCTCACCGACGAAAAGATCCGCGAGCTTGATCTGCCGGCGATGGTATCGCAGAACACGAGCGCGAACCAGACCGCGTTTACCGTATCGATCGAGGCACGGCGCGGCGTCACGACCGGTGTCTCGGCCGCGGACAGAGTCACCACTATCCGCACCGCCATCGCGAAAGAGTGCAAACCCGAAGACCTGTGCAGGCCCGGCCACGTCTTTCCGCTGCGCGCGCGCCCCGGCGGCGTGCTGGCAAGGCGCGGCCACACCGAAGGCACGGTCGACCTCATGCAGCTTGCCGGGCTCTGCCCCGCGGGGGTGCTCTGCGAGCTCACCAACGCCGACGGCACAATGGCGCGCCTTCCTGAGATCGTGAAATTCGCCACCACGCATTACATGACGGTCGCCACAATCGATGACATCGTGCTGTACCGCACGAGCGTGCTTGAGAAGACGGTGTAAGACGGGGGGGCCGCCCGGAAGGCGCGGTTTTCAGACCCTGCGCACCTGCGCAATCTGACGTGAAATGGAAACGAGGTTCCCGGCGTCGTCCCACACCTCGCAGTCCCCTTCCAGGAGCCCGCAGGTTACGAAGCGCGTCCGCAGGCTGAACCTGAGCCATTCCGTCTGCGGCATGTTGCGGACGCTTATCGACAACTCGATTGTGGGGACCCAGGCAGTGGGGCCATGTGTCACAAAGATCGCCGGCGGAATGGAGTCGGTGATGAGCAGGAGGGCAAGGGGATCATAGCCGCGGCCGTCCCTGAATTTCACCCACCCCTTCTGCTCGGATTTATCCGCTGTTTTCCCCTGAAGCCAGACAGCGCTTGCGGGATCCAGTCGCATGTCAAGATTGTGAAAGAGGGAGTATGGCGCGGACCCGGGCATAGGGACGCAGGACGGGAGAGGCGCAAGCTCCGGAGCGCCGGTTTCGTAACGCTCAAAGGCGCATTCCGCCTTCTCGACCGTGAATGTCCCGAGGGCCCGGACACGCTCCCTGCCGTCCTGTATGAGCCTCGCGCTGTACCGGTTGAACTGCTGCGAGCTTGATATTTCCTCCACGCGAACCTCCGCCTTTCCGGGCACACACCGCGAGATGTAGTTCGCGGTCACGATCGGCAATGACTTCTTGTCAGAGTGCGCCGTCATGGCCCCGGCAAGGATCGCCATGAGATATCCGCCGTTGGGATTGCCATTCACCGCCCAATTGTCGGAAACAGTTCCTTCAAAAAGTCCTTTATCCGCCTCCAGCAGCGCGATATCCTCATCAAATATTCCCATGGCTTCCTCCTCATGGCATGGTGCTTCCGATTTATTTTCCTTAACGCGCATCAGATTTACAACAGCTTTTTGTACTCATCACCCATGCCCCGCTCCCTGGCGCGCAGCTTCAGCCATTCGCGTTCGCTTGCGGGCACTTCGGGAATATCTCCCTGTTCCCTCCTGACGAGCTTTATCGCTTCAGACGGGCAGGCGGATACGCAAAGCCCGCAGCCTATGCAGTCGGTAATCTCCGCCTGCTCCTTCATTTCGATCGCGCCCGCCTGGCACCTGTCAAGGCACGCCCCGCAGGATATGCACGCATCCTTATCCACCACTGCGACATACGCCGATTTTGCCACCGCCATTTTGCTGACCGAAATATACTTCGTCAGCGGGCCGCAGCAGCACTTACAGCAGTTGCAGATATAGAAATGTCCCGTTTTATAATTCGAGGTCATGTGCACCAGACCTGCTTCTTCGGACATCTTCAGTATCGTGTACGCTTCCTCTTTTGTTATCGCGCGGCAGGTGTCGTCATTGTCAAAGAAGCTCTCGACCGGGGCGAAGGACATGCATACTTCCATGGGCCTTTCGCATTTTTTCCCGAGCAGGGCCTTCTCCTTCTTGCAGATACAGTCCCTCACCGCCCACGACTTCGCTCCTTCTATGAGCGCGGCGACGCTCTCGTACGGCTCAATGGTCGTGTCGTCTTTCACTTCAATGCCGATCGGAATGGATTTCATCATGGGAGGCCCTTTTGTGAAGAACTCCTTCGCCATGGCGCTGTCCATATATTCTTCCGCGAGCGCGGCAAATTCCCTGTCCATCGACGCGCCCTGGAACTCATAGATGCCGAATATGTAAGGATATATCCGATACAATGAAAATTCCTTCTTTGAAATACCCACGAGCTGTCCCTTGTTTTTCATCACGGGAAGCATCTGTTTGACATAGTCCGGCTCAAGGCCGGTCCTGGCCGCTATCTGCTCCGGCGTTTCAAACGCGAGCCTGAGCTTCATGAAAAGCCCGGCCTCTTCGGGCGTGAATATCCGTTTGAGTATCCGTATCTCAATGCCGCTTTCAGACTTCGGGAACCCGTTCGGAATGCCGTCCAGGAAACTCCTCAACTCATCGTACACATCAGTCATATATCCGCCCCCTTATATGGTTTCTATTACACGCAAGGTTGACCCCTAACCCCAGACATACCAATCGGTATGTATCAATCCAAAAAAATTATTACTCCCTCACCGCCTCGACAAGTGACCTGACAAGGTCAACTGCTGAATCCAGGAATTTTTTATCATTCGACACCTTTGACATCGCGATGCTTCCCTCGATAAGGGAAATAAAATTCATTGAAAACCTTTCGGCATTGACGTCCGGCTTTATCTCATTTGCGGATTTGCCCCGCTCTATTATTTCATTGATCGATTTTTTCCACATCCTAATAAAACCGCAGACCCGGCTTTTTATCTGTTCATTGCCGTCGTCTGAATCGACCGCGGCGTTCACCACGGGACATCCCCCCATCTGTCTCATCAGGTCATAATTCCTTCTGAACGCCTCGGCGAAAACGACAAGCTTATCGCAGGAATCTGTTTTGTTCTGTACCGCTTTAAAAATACGCTCGGAAACGATCCTGAGATTATATTCAAGCGCGGCCAGGGCCAGGTCATCCTTGTTCGCGAAGTGGTGATACAGGGCCCCTTTCGTCAGGGTCGTCTGTTCCAGGATATCGGAGAGGGAGGTGCCCACATACCCGTTTTTGTTGAAAACGGGAGCGGCCGTCTCGATGATATAGTTCCGTGTCTCTTCCGGGTTTCTCATAGTGATACTTACATACCGATCGGTATCTTATGTCAAGCACGAATCTGAGGCTTCATCAATTTTTTCGCATGGAATTGTATCCGTATTGCACAGGATCGCCGTCGGGAATATCACTTTCCACCCATAAAATCATCGCCGATTAAAGCAAGTTTCGTGCCAATCCGCTTTACTGGCTTTCTCCATCTTTTGTCCATCCTTTGTCCAAGTATTGTCCAAGTTCAGACGATATAATTTTTTTGAGAAATTACATGGGAAAAGCGGATTTTTTCAAAAAATCCAACCGCTCCACCCCATAAAGCAAGCACGTTAATTCAAAACAAGTATCGAATCCACGTAATCGGCATACAAATGCCGATACTGGGCTATCGAATCATTGATAGTACTATTTTATACACAGTAGATATTATAAGTTACACAAAACTTGCTGCTTGAAATCAATGATTGCTCACCTGTTTATTCCCGACGATCTCACATCAAAATCCCCCTGAAATATATTAATATCAGATTGATGATATTTTTTTCTTGCAAATATACATATGGTAACATTAATTGCAAAAAAGTAACACGATGGTCTATTTCAAATATTATATTCGACGAATGTTTTGGGAGGTATTGCATGTGTATGGCCACTGGTCAAAATTCTATTGTTAGTGAAGCGGTCACGAAGTTTGGCTCGGCGCGGGAGAATCTTCTTCCGGTGCTTCAATATCTGACAGCCGAGGAACGATGGCTTTCCGAGAAAACCATTGTCGACGTAGCGCGGGCGTTCGACCTTTCGACCGCCGAAGTCTATGGCGTAGCGTCATTTTACACATTTCTTGATACCACGCCGCGCGGCAAATACGTCATCCGCGTATGCCGGACAATATCCTGCGACATGAAAAACAAGGAAGCTCTTCTCGACGCGATAGAGAACGCGCTCAAAATCAAGCCCGGTGAAACAACCGCCGACAATCTCTTCTCGCTACTTGAAACAAACTGCATGGGCTGGTGCCACAAGGGTCCCGCGATGCTGGTCAACGATGATGTCCATACCGAGGTCACTCCGGAAAAGGCGGTTGAAATCATCAATTCATGCAGAGCGAAAGGGTGATCCCGTTCTTCAGATATGAGAAGGCGCTCCGGTGAATTGAAATATCGCAGGAGCACGGCGCATTGCGCGTTATCATGAATGGGCAATGCCAATCAACTACCAAAAGAGGTTTTTTATTATGGATACAAACTCAAAGAAAGCGTGGTTGCACCAGTTACAGGAAAAAATCGACCTGATTTTCAAGGACGTCGATTGCAGAAAGATTGTCGAGAAAGCCCTCGGGATGTCCCAGGAGGCGATCATTGAAAATATATCCGCGTCAGGTCTGAGGGGCCGCGGCGGCGCGGGATTCCCGGCAGGCAACAAATGGAAGTTCGCGCGCCAGGCGGAATCGGATATGAAATACGTGCTCTGCAACGCCGATGAGGGCGAACCCGGCACTTTCAAAGACCGCCAGATCCTTGATGAGCGCTGCGACAAGGTCATTGCCGGAATGGCAGCCTGCGCCAAAGCGATCGGCGCTAAAGAGGGATACATCTATCTCCGCGGGGAATACAACTTTCTCATCCCGAAAATGAACAAGGTGATCGACGAGTATAACGCTTTTTTCAAAGAAAAGAAATTTGATTTTTCGGTCGCGATCCGCTCGGGGAGCGGCGCATATGTCTGCGGCGAGGAAACGGCGCTTATCGAATCAATGGAAGGCAACAGGGGTGAGCCGCGCAACAAGCCGCCTTTCCCCGTGGTGGAAGGATATAAAGGCAAACCGACCGTCATCAACAATGTAGAAACGCTCGCTTACGCGGCAATGATAATTCAGGACGGCCCCGACCATTTCAGGTCGCTCGGCACAAAAGACTCGGCGGGCGGGAAAGTCTTCTCCGTTTCGGGAGACACGGAAAGCGCGGGTGTCTACGAATTACCGATGGGCATGTCGCTCGGGGAGTTCGTCGAACTGTTCGGCGATGACGACACCAAGGCGGTACAGGTGGGAGGATCATCCGGGGCCTGCGTTCCAAGGAAAAAATTCGGCTCCACCATTATAGGATTCGAGGGCGTTCCCACCGGCGGCTCGATGATGCTCTTCAACAGTTCGCGTTCCATGTACCATGTGCTGAAAAACTTTCTGGAATTCTTCGAGGAGGAATCCTGCGGCCAGTGCACTCCGTGCAGGGTCGGATGCCAGCAATTGCTCAAAGGAATCGAATCAATCCGGTCCGGCGAACGGCCCGCAAGTTATCTTGCCGACCTGAAAAAACTTGCGACCACCATGTCCCTCGCCTCGAAATGCGGACTCGGGCAATCCGTAGCCAATCCGTTCAACACCATCGTTGATAATTTCAAAGACGAAATCTGCTATTAAACCAAGGAGACAGGTCATGGCCAAAACTATAAATTTAGAGATAAACGATAAGAAAGTCCAGGTGCCGGAAGGGGCAACAATCCTTGACGCGGCAAAGGAACTCGGCATCAGCATTCCCACGCTCTGTCATCACGAAGACCTCTGTGCCGCCGGCAACTGCCGCGTATGCGTCGTCGAGCAGAAGGGCGCGTGGAAATTGCAGGCCTCCTGCGTCGTTCCCGCGGTGGAAGGCATGAAGATATACACCAACTCCCAGAAGGTCCGCGAGGCGCGTGGAGCCATTATCGAGCTCCTCCTTTCCGAACACGCTGGAGAGTGCACATCATGCTACAAGAGCGGCAACTGCGAACTCCAGTCGCTGGCGCAGGAATATCTCGCCGACGGCGACAGATTTATCGATGTCTCCGACAAAACGCCGGTCGACATCTCGTCACCATCGATCATCAAGGATGACAGCAAGTGCATACGGTGCCAGCGGTGCGTGCGCACCTGTACCGAGCTTCAGGGTGTCTCCGCTCTCTGGACGACCCACAAGGGCAACGAGATGAAAATCGAGACCTTCCTGAATAAACCGATGCATTACGTGGTATGCACCAACTGCGGCCAGTGCATTAACCGCTGTCCCACCGGGGCCCTGACGGAGAGACGGTATATCCAGGAAGTCTGGGACGCGCTCGACGATCCTGACAAACACGTCGTGGTGCAGACAGCTCCGGCTGTGCGCGTAGGACTCGGTGAAGCGCTCGGCATGGACCAGGGCACCGTGGTCACGGGGAAGATGGCGGCGGCGTTGAAAGAGCTGGGCTTCGACTCGGTGCTTGATACCGACTTTACGGCAGACCTTACCATCATGGAGGAAGGGACCGAACTCCTCACGCGCCTCACCAAGGCGTTGAAGAACAAGGAGAACGTGGCCCTGCCGATGATGACTTCCTGCTCTCCCGGATGGATCAAGTATATCGAACACGAGTTCCCTTCTCTGCTCAACAACCTTTCGACCTGCAAATCGCCGCAGCAGATGTTCGGCGCGCTGGCGAAGACCTATTACGCCCAGAAGAAAGGCATCGATCCGGCCAAAGTCGTTTCTGTATCGATCATGCCGTGCACGGCGAAAAAATTTGAAGCCGACAGGCCAGAAATGCGTTCAAGCGGATTCAAGGATGTCGATTATGTGCTCACAACGCGCGAGCTCGCGCACATGATAAAACAGGCGGGGATAAAGTTTGCCGATCTCCAGGAAAAGAAATTCGACAGTATCATGGGGGAATCAACCGGCGCGGCGGTCATATTCGGCACAACGGGCGGCGTGATGGAAGCCGCGCTGCGGACCGCCTATGAGATCGTGACCGGCATGCCGGTTCCCTTCAAGAACCTGAATATCGAGCCGGTCAGGGGGATGGAAGGCGTCAAAGAGGCCGTTATCCCGATCAAAGGCGCAAAAAAGGAGTGGTCCTTCCTCGACGGGGCCGAACTGAAGGTCGCGATCGCGCATGGTCTTGTCAACGCGAAAAAGCTTATGAAGCAGGTTGAGTCGGGAAGTGCTTCGTATCACTTCATAGAAGTCATGGCCTGTCCAGGCGGCTGCATCGGGGGCGGCGGACAGCCGATTCCTACGAACATGGATATCAGGAAAAAACGGGCGGCCGCCATCTATGCCGCTGACGGTTCGCTCCCTCTGAGAAAATCGCATGAAAACCCGGAAGTGGTTCAGATATACAAGGAGTTTCTGCACGAACCGCTCGGACATGAATCACACCATCTCCTGCATACTCACTACACCCCGAGGAACAAGGGTTAGAAGGATGGAGGGGTCAACAGCGAAGGGACCGGGATGCGGTCTCTCAATCGACGGGAGGTCCGACGGGCCTCTGTCGATTGCATTACAATGCCCATAGTACATTTTTATATACATCACGCCTGGCAGGGGGCGGAAAACCCCTGTCAGGTATTTTTTTTTCAAACAATCAGTACCGCTTCCCCCTGATGGGAATACGGCGCGATAAAAGCAACCGCGATTCCGGAATGTCCGGCGTCAAGGCATACAGAATATTCTGATCCAGAGGCGGTCCCGATGGAAAGGAGAATTGGCGTCATAGCGATAATCGTGAGCGAGAAAAACTCCATCCGGCAGTTAAATTCAATTCTATCCGACAACAGCGGCATAATACTCGGAAGGATGGGCCTTCCGTTGCGTGAAAAAGGCATTAACGTCATATCTCTTATCATCGAGGGCACCACGGACCAGATCGGAACGCTGTCCGGCAAAGCGGGACGGCTTCCCGGAGTACAGGTTAAATCCGTGCTAACAAGGAATTTGAGGTGTGACAATGAATAAATATACTGACGCTGAAAAGGAAATATTCATCGATCGGGAAAAACTCTACTCCCTGATTGACGGAAGGGAACCATCCGACAGCGATATCGATGATCTGCTGAACAAGGCACTGAAGCTCAGGGGACTTGATCTTCGCGATGTATCGATTTTACTGCGGATAGAATCCGACACAAACAGGCGAAAGCTCCTCAACGCGGCCGGTATGGTCAAACGGGAGATATACGGCAGGCGGCTGGTGCTCTTTGCCCCCCTCTATACCGGCAACCGGTGTACGAACAACTGCCTCTATTGCGCGTTCCGCAAGGACAATACCTCGCTCAACCGCACGGTGCTTGACATGCGCCAGATCGAGGCCGAGGTGGTCTCTCTCCTCAAAGAAGGGCACAAACGCATCCTCATGCTGTGCGGTGAATCGCGCGACAACTCCCTTGATTACTTCCTTGAGGCGATACAGTGCGCGTATAACGCGCGCTGGGGCGATCATTCGATCCGGCGCATCAACGTGGAGATCGCGCCGATGGAGGTTGATGATTTCAGAAAACTGAAAGCGGCTAAAATCGGCACCTATGTCTGTTTCCAGGAAACCTACGATCCGGTTCTGTATAAGAAATATCACCCGTCAGGATCAAAGGCCCATTATGCTTACCGGCTGACGGTAATGGACCGCGCCATGGAGGGCGGTATCGATGATGTCGGGATCGGCGCTCTGTTCGGGCTTGCGGACTACCGTTACGAGGTGCTCGCGATGATCGAGCACGCCAACCATCTCGAACGGAAATACGGCTGCGGGCCGCACACGGTGAGCGTGCCGAGAATCGAACCCGCCGACAATGCTCCGCTCTCGAACAACATTCCTTTCCCTGTGAGCGACGATGACTTCAAGAAAATCGTCGCGGTTATCCGTCTTGCCCTGCCCTACACCGGCATAATCCTGTCGACACGCGAAAGCGGGCCTCTGCGCACCGAGCTTTTCAATTACGGGATAAGCCAGATATCAGCGGGCTCCCGAACAAATCCCGGTGCGTACGCAGGAAGCGGGGATACGGGGAGCCAGTTCTCGCTTGGCGACCACCGTTCACTCGACGAGGTGATCCGGGATGTGGCGTCCATCGGATACATTCCGTCTTTCTGTACGGGATGCTATCGGCTCGGGAGAACGGGCAAAGATTTCATGGACCTTGCCAAACCGGGGGATATCAAACACCACTGCGATCCGAATGCCGCTTCCACGTTCATGGAATACCTGATCGATTTCGCCGCGCCTGAAACGCGTGAGATCGGGGAAAAGGCCCTTTTTGACTTTATCGATTCCATGGAAGAGACGGCGCAAGTCCGGGCCCGGAAAATGGTTGAGAAGGTCATGACCGGAGCGAGGGATGTGTACTGTTGAATTTCTGTCAGCAATGGGATGGTTGCCGTCTTGAGAAACGCAGCCGCGGCAAACACCGTGAATTTATTGAATGATACAGAAATCCGGACTATGAAGAATGTTTTGATCCTTGGTATCGGCAATATCCTCAGAAAGGATGACGGCATCGGCGTTCACGTGGCGCGTGAACTGCTCACTTCCGGCGTGCCTATACCGCAAAACATCGAGATCCTGGAGGGCGGCACCAGCGGCTTTAACCTGCTGCCGCTGATGATGGGCCGGGACCGCATCGTAATCATTGACGCGCTTCTGACAGATGACGCTCCCGGTTCCGTGTATAGGTTTCCGGTACACTGCGTCAAGCCTGGTGATTTGCGCGCTCTCGTCCCCTCATTCAATATCCGTGATCTGATGTTACAGGCGAGATTTGCCGGCGACACCCCCGAAGTTGAGGTGATCGGGATCGTTCCCGAAGATATCGATTCCCTTGAAATAGGTCTCAGTGATTCCGTCAGGAATTCGATGCCTGCCATTATCCGGGAAGTATTAAGAGCCGCGACGGTATGAACGATATCAGAAGTATCACAAAAAGGCCGCCGCATATGAGAACTATTCATATCCTCGGATACGGAAACCCGATGCGCGGCGATGACGGTCTGGGGCAGGCATGTATCAGACTGCTTGAACGCGACAGTCTGCCCGGAGTGGAACTCTCCGAAAAAATTCAGCTTCTGGCTGAAGACGCGTATGAGATTTCAGCTGCCGATACGGTAATCTTTGTGGATGCCTCAACCATCACTGACGCGCCGTTCTCGTTTTACGAAATCACCCCGCGCTATTCTTCATCTTTTGCGTCAGGCATTATCCCGGCCGAATCAGTTCTTGCGCTGTGCATGGAATTCTTCAACAGCGACATCAGGGCTTATATGCTCGCGATCAGGGGATATTACTGGGAAATGCGCGAGGGCCTGACTGATCAGGCCGGGAAGAACCTCTCTGACGCGTATCATTTCCTCTCCTCCTGGATCGCGGGGGACAAACTATTACACGAGCCGGAGGCAGGGACGATTGATAAAGAAAACGCGATCATTGTACAGAAGACAGGGGGAATGTAATATGATAGCGGAAGATATCGCGCAAACGGGGAATGATGCTCCCTCGGTCATCGGCTTTTATCGAACCGCGTCCATGGAGGAGTTGATCAGGAAAGCGGATGCCGTATGCCGTCAGTATCATTCCAATAAAGTATGGCTCCGGGGTTTGATAGAATTCTCGAATTATTGCGCGATGGACTGCCAGTATTGCGGTATCCGCCGGAGCAATAGCAACGTCCATAGATATCGTTTAACCGAGGACGAGATTGTCATCACCGTTCAAAAAGGGCTGGAAGCGGGACTGAGAACCTTTGTGCTCCAGAGCGGGGAAGACCCGTTTTTCACAACGGATAGACTGTGCCGCCTTGTTGAAAGGATTAAAAATACCGTTCCCGATAACGCGGCCATTACGTTGAGCTGCGGGATCAAAACAAAAGCTCAGTTCAGAGCGCTGAAAAACTCCGGAGTGGATCGCTACCTGATGCGCTTCGAGACTTCCGACAGGCAACTGTATGCAAAACTCAGAAACGGTGTCAAGCTTGAGGATCGCGTGCGCGCGTTGTATGATTTAAAAGATCTCGGATATGAAACCGGCTCCGGCTACATGGTGGGGCTTCCCGGCGAGACGGAGGACATCCGCATCAGTAACGCCCTTTTATGCCGAAAGCTCAGTCTTGACATGGTAGGCGTCGGCCCTTTTATTCCGCATCCTGACACGCCGCTTTTTTCCGCCGCGCAGATGCCGATCGAACTCGCGGTGCGCGCCACGGCGCTCTTGCGTCTCCTTCTGCCCCTGGCGAATATTCCCGCGACGACGGCGGCGGGAACTCTCGACCCGATGGGGCGTGAGAAGATGATCGAAGCCGGAGCCAATGTATTGATGCCGAACATCACTCCTGTCGAGCATAAGAAGGATTACCTGCTCTACCCGAATAAAATATGTATCGGGGAAACCGGCTTCGAATGCCTCGGATGCCTTTCTTCGCGCGTGGCGCTATCGGGCAAAGTGCTCGACTTCGGCCGCGGTAATTCCCTCGGCAGGGCTTTTATACCTGAAACGCGAAGAGGGGATGCGCGATGAGAGAGGAACGTGATTTCATGGGCTCCATGGAACTGCCCGATGGCGCGCTCTACGGCATTCATTCGGTTCGCGCGCGGGAAAATTTCCCCGACACAACTCCCTTCCACAAAGAATGGTTCCGCGCGCTTGGAACCGTCAAACAGGCATGTTACGAAACGTACCGGAAGTTTATGGAAGCCGCTCACTCCGCCTTCGGCGGGGAGGTCATCCCTATCCCCCTTATCGAAAGCGATATACTCGACGCGATGATTGAGACGGCCAGAGAAATATCACAGGGGGAGCATTTCAGCCACTTCATTGTCCCGGCGATATCCGGCGGGGCCGGTACCAGCATCAACATGAACGTGAACGAGATAATCGCGAATGGCGCTCTTGTGAGATCGGGAAAACGTCCCGGTTGTTATGATGTCATCGACCCGATCGAATACGCCAACATATTCCAGTCCACCAACGACGTTATTCCAACTTCACTGAAGCTGGCTGTCATGAATCTTCTGGCAACGCTGGAAAAAAGAATAAACGGTCTTCGGGAGAGCATGGAAAAGCTTGAAAAACGGCACCATAACTCCCTTCGTATCGGATATACACAGATGCAGGAGGCGGTGCCGACATCTTTCGGCAAGCTCTTCAGCGCCTATAATGACGCGCTTTCACGCGACTGGTGGCGGGTATCAAAATGTTTTGAACGGATCAAGGTCATCAATCTGGGCGGCAGCGCCATCGGCACCGGGATAACGGTCCCGCGCTTTTTTATCTTCGAGGTAGTATCGGTGTTGCGGGAGCTGGCCGGCGTTCCCGTCACGCGAAGCGAAAACCTCTCGGACACCACCGCGAATATGGATTCCTTTGTGGAGATACATGCCGTTATCAAAGCCCACGCGGTTAATCTTGAGAAGATTGCCTCCGACATCAGGCTTCTCGCGGCGGATGTCTCGCGGGATAACGGCCTTTCAATTCCCCCGCGACAGATGGGGAGCACTATCATGCCCGGCAAGGTTAACCCGGTGATCCCGGAGTTCGCGATCAGCGCGTGCCATCGTGTATACGCGAATGACGCCCTCATCACGTCGCTCTCGGCGCAGGGTTGTCTTGATCTGAACGCGTATATCCCGGCCATAGGTCATTCGCTGATTGAAAGCATTAAACTGCTGTCAGCGGCGGATCAGACGCTCACGGAAAACATGATAGAAGGGATTTATATTGACAGCGGGACCGCTGAATCGCGGCTTCTCCTGAGCCCATCCATAACCACAGCGCTTGTCCCTTATATCGGGTACAACAGCGCGGCGAAACTCGCGGCCATGATGAAAGAAAAGCGGATAAGTATCATCGAGGCAAACGAGCGGTTGAATCTTATCGACAGCGGTCATTTAAAAGAAATACTCACTCCCCACAATCTGCTCAGACTCGGATTTTCACTGAAGGAAATTCATGAGGAGAGAGCGCGTTTTAACGGAGAACATCATGAGTGATCAACAGCTTAAATCACACAGGCCCCATATCGGAATTTTCGGAAGAAGGAATAACGGAAAGAGCTCACTCATCAACGCGCTTGCCGGGCAGGATGTATCAATAGTTTCGGAAACACCGGGCACCACAACCGATCCCGTAAGAAAAGCGATGGAGATTACCGGACTGGGGCCTGTGATCATCATCGACACGGCCGGCATTGACGATACGGGAGATATCGGTTCGCTCAGGGTCGATAAAACCGTACGGGTCGTCAGCGAGATCGACCTGGCGATCCTTGTAATCGCCGGCAATACATTTGATGAATACGAACGTGAACTGATCAGGAAATTCGAGGGCCACAACACCCCGTTTCTTATTGTGCACAGCAAGGAAGATATCGAGACAGTTAATCAGGAAATCAAAACGGGCATTGAGCGTGAAGCGCGTACCGAGATTATCCCGTTCAGCGCCCTTGATATGAGAAATATTGACTCTGTTCTTGACGCCATTAAAAAGCATATGCCTTCATCGGCATTCAACAATCCTACCGTTATCGGCGATCTGGTGTCCTACGGAGACGTTGTACTGCTTATTACTCCAATCGATGTACAAGCCCCCAGAGGAAGGTTGATACTGCCGCAGGTCCAGACCATCCGGGACTGTCTCGATAACGATTGCATTACGGTTGTTGTCAAGGAACGGGAACTTGATCTGTTCTGGAAGGTCACCGATCTCAAACCGAAACTTGCCGTCACCGACAGCCAGGCATTTTTAAAAGCGGCGGCATCTGTACCTCGCGATATCCCCCTTACCAGTTTTTCAATACTCTTCGCGAGATTGAAGGGAGACTTCCAGGCCTATCTTGAAGGGACGCCCGTCATTTCAAAACTTCAGGATGGGGACCGTGTACTTATCATGGAATCATGCTCGCACCATGTCGCCGGCGACGATATAGGCAGGGTAAAAATACCGCGATGGATATCAAATTTCACCGGCAGAAAACTTGAATTCGATATCGCCGCAGGTCTTGACAGCCCCCCGAGATCGATGTCGGAATACCGTCTTGTTATTCAGTGCGGAGGATGCATGCTGACGCGAAAACAGGTGATCAATCGATTGAAACCGGCACAAGACGCCGGCGTTCCTGTTTCTAATTACGGCATGGCCATCGCCTACTGCCTTGGTATTTTCGACCGCGCTGTCGAGCCTTTTGTCAGAACCGGGACTTCTCCAATGAATTACCTGTAATACTTACGTTTCGATGATACTTCATTCCGCAACAGGTTTCTTTCACCTGAGCTGTTTCATGGCTGAATAAGTACATTTCCCCCCATTTATTCAGGTGTTGCCGCATTATTTGGGATGGCATTAATTTTATTTTAGTAATTGACAGATGCCACCAAAATAAAAAACGTGTTACCATGCTCTTATTCAATATTAAACCACTTGTTTAATCAATGGGAGGTGTATAAATGGAATTAAATCGTCGTAATTTTTTAAAATTCCTCGGGAGTGTCGCAATAGCGGCGGCTATTCCCCCGCTCGCCGGATGTAAGAAAAACGAGGAAATCGAGCATGTGGATTATACAATAGATGCTCCCTCGCCACACCGCTATGATTCAATTCCTTTCGTGAGTGTCAACAGGTCTCGATGTCAGGGATGCGATACATGTAATGAACAATGTCCGACTGGGGCCATTGATGGCCCGGTTCCCGGAGGTAAACATTCAATACCTCATCACGATCTGTGCATGAATTGCGGCCAGTGCCTGGTACACTGTCCCTACGGGGCGGTTCAGGAGAACGTATCGTTCATCTCAAAAATTCGCAGGGCGCTCAACGACCCGGATGTTAAGGTCGTGGCAATGCCCGCGCCCGCGGTGCGTTACGCTCTGGGCGATCCTTTCGGATTGAGACCCGGCGAGTATGCCGGCGGGAAGATGTTTACCGCTCTCCGGAGGCTCGGGTTCGATTACGTATGGGATAACGAGTTTGCTGCCGATCTTACCATCCTTGAAGAGGGAAGCGAACTTGTGGGAAGAATTACCCGGAGGATAGATAAACCTTTGCCCCAATTCACATCCTGCTGCCCCGGGTGGATAAAATACGCCGAGACATTCTATCCGGACCTCATCCCTAATCTTTCTACCTGCAAGTCTCCTATCGGCATGATGGGCGCGCTTGCGAAAACCTACGGGGCGCAGAAGACCGGCACCAACCCTGCAAAGATGTTTACCGTTTCAATTATGCCCTGCATTGCGAAAAAATTCGAAGGTCTGCGGCCCGAGATGCGGGCGAGCGGTTACCGCGACATCGACGCGACGATCAATACGCGTGAACTGGCCCACATGATCAGGCAAGCAGGGATAAATTTCGCGGGTCTGGGAGATGAAGGGGCCGATCCGCTGCTTGGCGTCTCAACAGGAGCGGCAACCATATTCGGGGCTTCGGGAGGAGTAATGGAGGCGGCCTTGAGATACGCGTATGAAACAGTATCGGGCAGACCCCTGGGCAACCTTGATTTTACCGCGCTCAGGGGGCTAAGCGGCGTCCGTGAGGCGTCGGTCGCGATACCGGGCGGTCCGACACTTCGCGTATGTGTGGTTTCCGGACTCAGGAATGTAAAGCCTATAGCCGATCAGGTCCGGGCCGGCAGATCACCGTATCATTTCATTGAGGTTATGACCTGTCCCGGCGGGTGTATCAACGGTGGCGGACAGCCGCTGAGCGCCGACATGACCGGCACAAGCTGGCACCGGAATACGCTCTCTTCTCTCACGCGCGCCTTAAGAAAAAATGAAATCTCATAAGAGGGGTAATTTTAAAATGGAACCCAAAGATAAAATATCAAGACGGTCGTTTATTTTTTCAGCGTCCTTTTTCTCGGCGTTTCTGTTAACGGGATTCGGTTTCATCAGAAAGGTTTTTGCTGATTCAGTTGATCTTGTGCGGGAGCGAAACAGGGGCACTTACGGACGTGACGCGGCTATGGCCTTGCGAAAATCACAGGATAATCCCGAGGTCAGGCAGATATACAATGAGTTCCTTGAGCATCCGAACTCACACAAGTCTCACGAGCTTCTGCATACTACTTATACTGACAGGTCCTCAAAGATCGCGAGGCTGCGGCAAAGGGGAGTCAATATCCCGATATAATTCATTCACGCATAATGGGGCAGTCCGGGTTGTGATCATCCCGGACTGCCCCTGGTAATAAAAAAAGTATTATGTGATAACTGGAGGGTGTATGAAAAGGTTGTTTGTTTTATTCTTATTTCTTCTTGTTTTTGCCTTATCGGCGTATGCCGAAGAAAATACGGAACAGGCTCAAATCCGAGATCAGGCAAAAGAAGGGACCAGGATTTCTTCACAGGGTATCACCATAATAGGTGAACGGGAACAGCCGGGTGTCGTAACTATTCTGGACAAAAGCGATGTCGACAACTCAACGAGAACGGACCTGGTAAACGTCATAAAGGAACACGTTCCCAGCTTTTATACTCCGAATAACAGGATTATGGGATTCGGCGTCTCTTCCAGCGGCGCTGCGGAGATGTCCATTCGCGGCATCGGAATTTCAGGATGGGGCCCCACCACGGGCCTGCCATTTCTCATCAACGGGATGGATACCACGACCTCGATCATGGGACACCCGGTCGCGGACATCTTCACGATGAAAAACGTCGACCGGATTGAAGTGTTGCACGGTCCCCAGCCCGTCCTCTACGGTTCAGGCGCAATGGGAGGCGTGGTGAATATCATAACGAAACGGCAGCAGGTCGACGGTTACAGCACCGAGCTTTCCGGATCGTATGGTTCCCGTAATTCCACCGACGACTACATGATCCACAGGGGAAAGATCGGCGCCTTCGATTACGGCGTGTCGTACAATTTTCAGCGAACAGATGGCAGCAGGAGCCAGACCACGCCCAACGGTACGGAGGTAACATCGGAATACTATAATCATAACGGGACGGCGCATTTCGGATTTGAGATGGGCCAAAACTGGTACGCGGGAGTTGACTCTTACATCATGAAAGAGAAGATACACGATCCGGGCGCGGACGGCGCGCCTACCAATTCCCTTGAGGTATTCGATATCGTCCGTGAAGGAGCGTCTCTCAATCTGCTTAATCATTATGATATGATAAACGGCTCAATCCAGCTGTTTTACAACGGCGGGAAACATCAGGCCAACCAGCCGGCGACCGGCCTCGACTCGTACGAACAGACCGATTCACTTTACGGCGCTCGCATGGTTGAAGCGGTGAAGCTTTTTACAGGCAACACCATCACTGTCGGTGTCGACGCCCGGAGATGGGGAGGGACCGCCAAGAACCCGGACAACACCACCATCCCGTGGCTTCTTGCTAACGATAATTATTATGTTAAAGACAAATTCCTGTCAGAGGGATCGGTGTTCGGCCTCCTGGAACAGAAGTTGTTCGGAATACTGACCGTGTCCGGCGGTGTTCGATACACGAACAATTCGGAATTCGGCGGGTTCACTTCATGGCAGGGCGGCATCGTCCTTAATCCGTTTGAGGGCACAAAGATACATGCCACGGTTGCGCGTGGCTTTAAGCTGCCTGATCTGAGGCAGCTCTACCTGCGCGGACCCTACCCGGTACTGAACCCCAACCCGGATCTGAAGGCGGAAACGTACCTCTCTTATGAAGCGGGTATCGAGCAGAAGCTGTTCTCATCACTTGATATGTATATTACAGGATACAGAATATATTCCGACAACAAGATCGGCGCTACGGGAAGCTTCCCGTCATCGGCCACATGGGTCAACCTTGATGAGTTCAATTACAACGGCCTCGAAGCCGGTTTCAAGTATGAGTTAATGAGGATGATCGGCCTGCGCACCGGGTATTCGTATATCGACAACGAATATCAGGACCGCTGGCTCCCCTATGTTCCCGAGCACAGACTGGTCGGGGAAATTTCGTTCTACGGGTACGGCATCTATGTTGCCTGCGAATCGAACTACTTGAAAAACGTATACTCTGACACGCAGGGTACGGTGAAGCTGTCCAACTACACCGTGTTCAATGTTAAACTCGCGTATACTTTTCTCCAAAGATACAGGGCTTTCCTGAACCTGAACAACATCACGGACAGGGAGTATGAAACCTACGCGGGCTATCCTATGCCCGGGTTCAACGCGCTGGGCGGATTTAGCGTGACATTCTAATCATTCACGCTGTTTTCAATTCATGTGTCTTTTGTTGACTGGCCCCGCTTGTGCGGGGCCGGTTTGTCAGCACAGGAGGCTTAAAACCTCCTCATCGCGGAGCGCATCCTTTTTAGCGAGGAAGGCCGTAACAGCGCCATTTTTCATGACGGCGACATGTGTAGCCAGCCCCTTCACGAGGTGAAGGCGGTGTGTGGCGATGAGCATCGTGGAGGGTGTGTTCGCAAGCAATGAAATAAGAACGTCGCCGCTTTCCCTGTCGAGATTATTGAGGGGCTCGTCAAGTAGAAGGAGATCGGGGTTTCCCGCGAGGATGCCCGCGAGCGCGGCCCTCTTCATTTCGCCCGCCGACAGATCAAGGGGGCTGTATTCGGCGTAGCGCTCAAGATCAAACCTTCGAAGCCATTTCATCGCGGCATCGCGCGCTTCATGCGGCGTTCCTTTCCCGCCGGAGAGCCCCAGCATAACGTCGTTTATCAGGTCCGGCATTATGAACTGATATTCCACCTGGCTGAACAGGTATCCCACTCTGCCACGGATTTCCTTCATGGTTTTCCTGTTCCTTTCAATTCCCATCACGCTGATGTGTCCCTTTCCGTCGAGGAGCCCGTTGATATGCAGCAGCAGCGTGGTTTTTCCGCTGCCGTTTTTCCCGACAAGAGCGACGCGCATTCCGCTCTCCACCTCAATATTCACTCCGTCCAGCCCTCTTCTTCCGTCAGGATAGTTATAGCTGAGGTTCCGGACGACCATCGCTTTCTGTTGTTCCATTGTACTACCCCGGGATGATAATTGCTGCTGTGGAAGTCGCGGCGATGAAAGCGGCCAGAAGCGTGTCATGAATTGTAATGCGTTGCGGACAGGCTCTGAACGTTGTCCTGCCGGGGAGTCTTGTGTACAGGGCCGCCTGATGGAAATGATATGAATAGAGCTCCTTAACAAGGAGGTTTCGGACATAATAGCGAGCGAGCACAAGACGGGTTCGCGCCGTGAGATTCATTCTGGACCGCACCTGGAAGATCACCATCCGGCTCGTCCGCAGGAAGGTCTTGACCGTTCTGTAGAAGAGTATCAGAAACAGCTTCACCCGCTGGCTTGGAACTGCGGAAACCATATCCATCATTCCGCGCCTTCCTATCCAGGCTCCCGACAAATAGGCGATGTTGAAAATCATTATGCTTTTGAAGGATATGAGAACGATGCGATCCCACCTGATCCCGTCGTGTATGATGCCGCTTAAGACCTGTAACAGCACGAGAGAAATTATAAAGCTTATGAATATGATATTTTTACGGATAAGCTCGCCTGCCCGGACACGGCATTGAAGCGCCATGAGGATTAAAAGAAGTGGAGCCAGAAGATTTACCGGATCGAAGAATCGGGATATAGTCACGATGGAGTACGCAAGAACGGCGCAGGCAACGGGTTTGACACTGAACATCATGGCTGGCATTCAACAAAATTAAGTCCGGGACGGTCGATGTAGCATATCACATGAAAGCCTGCTTCCGAGAGAAGAGCCCGCAGCCCGCTTTCATCCGGAAGCATATCATGCTTCACCGGCGCGTTGAGACTGCGATGGAACTCATTCAGCGAGGCCGTGTCGTTGAGGTGGAAGATGTAGAGCGTCCCGTCATCCCTGATGGCGCTACGCAGGTTCCTGATAGCCCTGGACATGTCGTGAAGATGGGGAACGACAGCAAAACACAGGATAGCGTTGAAATGCGCTGCGGGCAATGCTGCGTCCTCCAGCGAACTAACGAGATAATCGATGTTCGAGAATCGCGAATACAGCGTCCTTGCCCGTTCCAGCATAGCCTCGGCAGGGTCCAGGGCGAGAATGCCTCCCTCCGGGCCGATCCTGTCCTCGATGAATGGCAGGAGCACGCCATTTCCTGTTCCCGCGTCGAGGACACGATCGCCGTGCTTAATCGATAACTTGCCGAATATTTCAGCTATGCGAGCACGGCGCGCGTCGTCGTTACCGACTGTTTCATCCCAACGTGAACCGAGGTCGTTGAAGTATTGTATCCTGTCGGTTATTTTCACCTCAGTCACAATGTTCCTCTCTGGAATGTTCGTATAAACTGAGCGAATGTTTCGCAAGAATAGCAGTGCTGCGCGGCACCAGGAACGGCAACAGTACCGCCATCAGGATTATTCCCGGGAGTCCCTTCAGAATATCGTAAGCGGTGAACATCCTGAAGTCTACCAGGAACATCGGCGCAATGAATCGGTAAAGAACCAGCAGGAGAATTCGGTCCACCGCCATGGCGGCCAGAAAAACAGCCAGTACCGGCATTCGCGTGCGGTGTGACAGGGAGGCGATGAGGACACAGAACAGCGAAAGCTGCACCATCATCATGAAGGCAACAGGTGGATAAAAAGGCGGCATTCCGGTTAAAACGGCCGAGAACAGTGGCGTAAAGAACCCCATGAGAAAGGCGTTTCTTTTCGTAAGGAGATACGCGCCGAGGGCAAGGGGAATATACATCGGGAGGAATATCGAGCCAAGCCCCAGCAGATGGAACAGGAACGGTAATATGACACCCAGCGCCGAAAAAATGACCGCCAGCATAAGGTTGTTAATATCGATCTTTTCGTGCATGATTATATCCATCTATTTTTCAAATTCGTATTTGTCCAGTAATAAATTTTTTATTTTAATAACACGCAAGGTGATAAAACCTTTTTTTCCAGTATTTCATTAAAATCCCATTTCCCTTTCCATTTACCACAAGACCGTTCCTTGTGTCTGCTTTATTGAGGCAGGAAAAATCACCTCAAAGCTCGCCGTTTAGAAAATTAATTATTTTCTGATTTTACTCCTCTTCGCTGAAAATATTTTTATGCGCCGGTGCCTCCAATCGCATCTATTAGTAAGACAGATGATGGGAGGTACTGAATACGCAAAACGCAGAAAGAAAGTTTTTCTGTTATCGGACCACTCGTGTCGCGGCGACTTCGCGTCAGGCGGAGTTACAGTAATCAATCATGAGGTAACCCTTATGGACATCAAATTTAAAAGCGTACCTGGCAGGTTCCCGGGCGCAATAATCAAGGAGAACAGAATAAGGCGGAATGGGAATTAAGCCCCGCGTTTACAAAAGTTCGAAAGAGATTGGGGAACATGGTGTTCTACGAGATTGACGGCATCCCCCGCGCGAGGAAAAGGCCGTCAAGGCGCGAAAAGAATTCGCCCGCCCAGGACGAGGTAAACACCGCGTTCGGCAAGGTCGGCGGTGACTGTAAGTATCTCGAAGGAATTGTCCAGAGTTCACGGGAGGCTATCGCCGACAGGAAGAAACGGAAGACCGGCTATTCGCTCTTCATGGGAGCCAATACCACACTCCAGCGCAAAGGCGAACCGCTCGCGCTTTCCAGGCCTCTTGGCGAGCAGCCGCTTGCGGGATTCAGGGCGCTGCCCGGAAGCTCGTCGGGTGAAATCAACTGCGAGTTCGCCTGGAGCGCGTCACAGGCCGGAAAGCACGTGACCTTCTTTATTCAGAAGAAGGAGAACGGTCTTGCGGCCGGAGAGATCGTACGGGTCGACGGCGGTGCGGGCCCTGTTTCACCTTACACGCTTAACGGCCTTGAACCGGGAGCTGAATATTTCGTCTACGCGCTGGTTACTGACCGGGCGTATGGCGAAGCACAGACAGTCTCTCTTGCGCGCGGCACGGTGAGCGCGTCAGCGGTGTAATAAAAGTGAATACTGTTGTATTAAAACCGGGGCACTTTGCTGTGTCCCGGTTTTTTTATTTCCCCGTACATGGTGCTTTGCGGGCGCTTGAATGCTTTTTATCTTTTACAGATTGTCAGAAAGCATATTAAAGCAAGCGGAAACATCTTACGCGGCAGCCACTACCACCTGACCGTTGCGGCGGGCGATTTCAATAATAGCGTTACCGTCTTACGCTTCACGCAGTTTTACCTGACAGACTTCATATCGATAATTTTTCGAACATGGTATTTTTCAAACTCACCCCCGCCTCGTTGTCACTCGGCTGCCCCCTCTCTTTGCTAAAGAGAGGTCGCTCCTCTGCATCCTTGCAGCCGCGACACTAAGGCATCCATGCCTGTCGGGGGGCAGGGGGGTGAGTTCGTTCATCTTCTCAAATACCTTCACACCTCTGCCCTGATCCGCTCAAGGTTCTTTGCGCCCTCCTTGTTCGGGAGCATCGCAAGGAGCGATTCAAGCTTCCGGCAGGAGTACCCGTCGCAGCGCGCGCAGTTATCCGCACCTTTATCCATCGCGCACAGCCGCACCGCGCATTTTTCGCAGTGGCCGAATAGTGCGCCGCCCACCGTGCTGCATCCCTCGCAATTGATCTCGGCCGCGGCGATAGTCCTTCCGAACATCTTCGACCACATCGCCGCCACCTTCTGACGCGCCTCGTCGTCGTTCGTTTTTGTGGCGATGAACGTGGGGCACTTCGCGCAGTCAAGTCCGCATTTAGCGATCATTTCACTCATGGCATTACCTCGTATCAGTATTTGTATCGCGCCTTTCAACGCGACGTATTCGCGCACATTATTGCAGGTGAAAGAGCTCCCTGAAACTTTCGCCGCTCAGCGTTTCGCGCAGCCAGCGCGTCATGTCGGGCGGATCGTAGAACGGGTTCCCGCGGAAGAGCTCGTAAAACCGGGCCAGGTACGATCCCTCGAAGTCGTCCATCTTTTCGAGCAGCACGTCTTTGACGGGCCTTGCGTTGTTGGCGAAATAGCGGGGTTTGGATGCGTCGATATAGCCGCGCTCGGCCAGCGTTTTCGATTTCCAGCCGCACCTGCACACCCCGCTATCGTTCAGAAGTCCGCATTTCTCGTTCATGTAGGAGTAGAGCTTGCCCCGCGCGCGTGAGAGTATCTTCCTGAAATTGGCGCGCGAGATATCCATCACCTCGCTTCCCACCGCGTCGCTCACGCCGAAGATCACCCCGAGGATGAAGACGAGCCGCTCGCGGCGGCTGAAGCAGAGGAGCATCCCGCTCATGCAGGATATTCTTGTCTCTTCGGCAAGTATCGCCGCGTCGGGGCGCGAATACGACCGCTCGTCGGGAAGGAGTTCTATCCCCGCGAAGTAGGCGTCCATATCCGCGAAGCGCACTTCGAACGCCGTCTTCTTCATCGAGAGGACATGGTTGACGGCGATGCGGTAGAGCCACGTGCGAAACGACGCCTTCGCCGGGTCGTAGGTCGAAAGCCGCGTGATCATCCTGATCAGGATCTCCTGCGTCACGTCGCAGGCGTCGTCGGCGCTCATCACCATCCTGAAGGCGATGTTATAGATCCATGCCTGGTGGCGAAGCACCAGCTTTTCGAGGGAGGCGGCGTCCCCCGCCAGCGCGGCGCGGATGATATCCGACTCATCCCCGTCCTTTTCCACTATTTCCGCAAACGGATTATACATGCTTCCCTCCCGAACTGAATGTTCACGCTCATATACTGATACGCAAAAAGCGGGCCCGTGTGACATCTGAAGGAAAAAAAATGAAGGCCTGCCGGGCCTTCATCTGTTGTTGTGACAATTCTCACATCTTGAAACCGCGGATAGAGGGGCGCGTCCCGCCCCTAATCGAGGAGGCGCTTCTCCCCTTCAAGGCGCATGATATCCTCGACATCGCGCGTGCACTCCATGCAGCCGATATAGGTGCCGGTATCGTCCCGCAGCGCGAAGAACTCGATCAGTATCTTGTGCTTCGCTCCGCCGGGAGCAACCGCCATGTCGATCCAGAAGCGCGCGGTGGAACGCGAACCGTCCTTCATCTCGCCCACGATCTTCTCCACGAGCGGCAGGCTCTCGACCGGATGGCACTCGCGGAAGTTGAGCCCCATCGACGTGAGCGGCCGCTTGAAAAGCCTCCTGTCGTGCCTGTTCCAACCGACGACCTCGTCGTTCGCGTCGATCACGGTGATCTCAACCGGAAGCGTCTCGATGATCGCCTTCACCATCTTTTCGTTCATCTGGTCTATCATGCGGTCCTCCGTTGTTCTGTTATCGCGAAAGCTCTTCCGGGCGCGGGGGATTGCGCAGCGCGTCGAGCATCTTTTCAAGCGGGATTCCCCTCCCCCAGAGCACCGCATTTCGCCGAGACGCGGGCCCTTTTGCCACCGGGGGTTTTCCCTTCAGGCACGCCGCGATTGCCTGCTTCTGCTCGGCGATAAATCCCTCGCGCGTGAAGTGCTTTCCCTCCTTGTTCTTATTGAGCATCGGGATAATAATTTTATCGATCAGGTCATACACCCTCGGAATGGCGAAAAGCTCGCCGTCATCGACGCCGAAAAATTCCGCGACAAAGCGGTAGGCGTTCTCTACCCGCTGGCGGTTCTCCTCGGTGGGCGAGAGAAGCCAGCTTGAGATCGGGTTCCCGAGCGTATAGAAAAGATCGTTCGCCAGAAGCTCGTCGCACACCAGCTCCATTCTGTTGAGCTCAAGGAGCCGGTTCGACTCGTATTCCACCTCGATGGAGCTTTTCGCCTTTTCGGCCATTTCGAGCATGAGGCTGTTGTGGACCGCCATTACCGGGATCGAGAGTCCGTCGGCCTGCGCCACGAGCGGCCGGAACTTCTCGACAAGCGACACCGTCGACATTTTCGTGAAAAGCCCTTCCTCGGCGAGCCTGCGCACGAACCGGCCCGCGTGCGACGATTCCTTCTCTATCTGGAACACCCGCTCGTAGACGCGGCAGGTCTCCGGCATCTTCTCCTTCTCGGCGATCGCCTCATACGCCTTGTGATAGCCGAGCGCCGCGTCGGCAACCGACGGCTCGCGCACCTGGCCCGTCGCCTGATGCGCCTTCAGCCCCTCGACGGCGAGGTCGGACATGAGCGCCGTCATCCGGTTCATCATGTCCTGCTCCTGCACCTTCGTCAGAAACTCGCCGATATCCTTGCACTTGCCGCCGAGCGCCTCCATGGAGCGCAGGTACTCCTCTGTCTCCTTCAGCTTCGCGCTGCCGGGCGCGACCTTCGGCCTGTAGGTGTCGACCATCCCCCTGTATGACGCGATGAAATTCCTGATATCTTCGTTCATGATCCCATCTCCTTAAACCACCGCTCCATGAGATCGAGCTGTTCATTATTGTAATAGAGGCAGTTCCTGTACGGCGGGTGGCTGCGGATGCGCTCCCATCTGAAATCGGAATCGATCTGCGCGAGCCGCTCCCACGCGGCCCGCGCCTGCGGCTTTGCCGCCGCCCTGTCGGCGGGAATGCCGACGCGCCATGCCACGATGCTTCTCATGAGCGACATCAGGAGATCGCGCTTTGTAAATTCAATGTCGAGCAGGTCCTTTGTCCGCTTCTGCGCCTCCGCGTTCTTCGTATAAAAATCGCCGTAACCCGTCGTCGCGCCGACCGCCTTCGCGCGCTCCTCGTAGGCCAGCACGCTCTCGAAGTTTTTGAACTTCCGGTGAAGCGCCGCGAAATTCTCGTTACGGTCAAGCTGCTCGGCCTTCATCACCGCGAACATGTCGCCAACCTCGCGCGCGTACTCGTTCGGACGCTCCCTGACAATGGCAAGATATCCGCGGTACACCTGCGCGATGTTCCGGTGCAGGTCCGGGCGTCCTTCGCATTCGGCAAGCCTTGCCGCGAGATAAAGCTCCGCGTCCTTTATCCGCTCATCCATATTGACGCACCTCGTTCGGTTAAAATCAGGATTTCTGATGCAATCCCGCATTGTATTGTAAAAGGCATTCAAAATTATTGCAACTCATTTTAAAACGGGCAGCGACAGGGGGGAGGATATATCCGTTCAGGCAGGGAAGCCGGCGCCGGAACAGCTACCGGCGGATGCAGCGGCGCGGGCGCGTCAGGAGCTTGACGAACTGCTGCTCGAATCCTCCTCGCCGACTTTGTAGGAAAGATTGAGATAGAGCGGATTAGACAGGGTACTCGAAGTCGAAGAGCCCGATTTCACTTTCTTGTCGTCCCGATATACGATGATCGTCAGCGAATAGGCGACCGTGTTCGTGGATACATCAAATTCAATCTCATCATCCGTCGAGAGGTCTTTGAAGGTGATCTCACGCGAATACACCGAGCCGGAGAGCGTATCGTTCGTGAAATACGATACGGTCGTGTCCTCGATATAATAACCCGAGAACGGCGAGCCGTTGCAGATGACGACCACCCTGATCTCATTTCCCGAATTGGAGCAGGCGGCAGGCAGCAGCGCCGCGAAGAGGATCAGCAGTGAAACCGTTTTTACAGCGAACCGGAATGCTTTTTTCATACAGGGCCCTGTCATATACAATATACACCGGATCAGTCATGCGGGCAATCCCGCGGACGGAAAACCTGAACCGGTTTCTATTGTTACCGGGGACAATAAATATTGCAACACATTTTAAGAAGCGGAGGAACTGCTGTCGTCGGAACTGGAATTCTCCTCGCCGACCGTATAAGTGAGGTTCAGGTAAAGCGAGCTGGAGGCGGTGCTCGAGGTGGACGAGCCTGATTTCACCTTTTCATCGTTCCGGTACACGATGATCGTGAGCGAATAGGCCTCATCCATCGTCGATACGTCGAACTCGACCTCATCCCCGGAGGAGAGGCTTGAAAAGGTGATCTCCCGGCTGTAGACAGACCCGGAAATCGTATCGCTCGAAAAATTGGTGATATCCGTCCCGTTGACGTAGTAGCCGGAGAAGTCCGACCCGTTGGCGATGATCTTCACCTTTATCTCATCGCCCGCGTCCGTACATGCCGAAGGGATGATCGCGGCTAAAAGAACCAGGGGCAGTGAAATTTTTCTCTGGAGGTGAAGAATAGTTTTCATATCGGCCTTCCGTACAATACGCCTCGCGGGCAGCGATTTTTTCATCACGGGAAAAGCGCTTTTGTAACGCCTGATGTTCATCAACCCGGAGACGGCGGCATTCGGTTCACTTTTTATACGGTTGCGGAAAGGGTGGATACGATACGCGCCATGAGCGCACTACCGTGATTTCACAAAGCGGGATATATTGCATCAGGGAAGTTCGGAGGCCCCGTCCGCCGGAAAGGAAAAGCCGCGCGCGTGTGCGGGCCGCGCGCCCGACGGCTCGAACAGCACCATCGCCTCGAGCGCGGGAGTCCCGGGGAACATGTCCAGGTGCACGGCCGACCTGATCGCGTATCCTTCGCGCTCCCAGGCCGCCGCCTCGACGGGGATGCGGTCAATATTGCAGAAGATATGCAGGACTTTAAGCGGGTTCCTCGCGGCAAGCGAGCGTATCACTCCCCGCTCGGTGCCCTGGCGCGGAGGGTCGAGCAGCACCGCCTCGCTTTTCCCGTCATCGGGCAGCATTTTATCTATCGTCGCGGGATCGACGCTCCGGGCGTAGTAGCGCACCGCCCTTCCCCTCTTCAGCGCGGCCGCTCCTTCTATCGCCGACTCGATCGATGATTTTTCGTAATCGATACCGACGATCTCGCGGTAGCCCGGCGCGAGGTGGCGCGAAAAAAGCCCGTACCCGCAATACAGATCGACGAGGCGGTCCTCACCGGCGGGAGCAAGGAGCTTCGCGGCGTGATCGAGCATGAGCGGAAGGATCGACAGGTTCACCTGCGAAAACGAAAGCGGCGCAAAGGAGAAAGACTGTTCGGCAACGCGGATAGCGATCGTGCGCGGCCCGAAGAGGCGCTTGACGCTTTTCGCGTCGCCGGAATCGCCCGATTCAAAGTAGTAATCGGACCTGGTCGGGTCGTGGAATATGAACGCCGAAACAACCGAAAGCCCGCCGGCCGCGAGGCGCTCGCCCGCGCTCCTGAGCCTGCGGACGACATCGCCGTTCATGAAATCGACGTTGAAGACGACCGCGTGGTCCTCGTAGCTTCCCCGCACGATCACGAAATTCAGGTGCGCCGCGACGCCGCGGAACGCCGGTTCGTTCAGAAGCGTCTCAACGAATGAATAGACCGCTTCGTGCCGCTCCGGCTCCAGAAGGGATTCGCGTACCGAAGGGTCGTTCGGGTTCACCGAAAGGACAAACTTCCCTTTGTCGCGCAGCACCTTCCTTTTGGTCGTGGTCCGGTAACGGCGCGGGAGAGGAGAGGGAACGACCGCCCCGGGAGACGTGCCAAGGCCGTTCATCGACCAGAAGCGTTCTATCCCCTTCTGCTTCAGCTCGATCTCGCGCCCGTAAGGCAGATGAGCGAACGGCTCGGGCAAAAACGATCCCCGCTTTCCGCGAAACGAAACGCCGGAAAGCCCTTCAAGCATCTCCGCGAAAGAGACGCGCTTCCTTTCTTTTTCTGAATTTGTTCTCATGCTCCCATCGGCCTCGCCACGCGTTTGACCGGTCCCGCACGCAGGTCCCCCGCCTGTCCGGCCCTCCGGGGAAATGATAGAAACGGCGTTCCCGTATCAGGCCCGGTCGAGGGGACAGCCGATCACCATCGTGCTTGATGTGGCGAGTGAATCGATGTTATACTTATAGCGGCACATGACCTGACCGGAAACCAGGTCGACATGGTATTTGCATTTCTTGCAGTTTTCAATCGTCATGGGTGATACACCTTCTCTCGTTTAGTTCTCTGTATGCGCGGGTTGCGCTCTCATGCGTCACCGGGCAGGGAGCCTTCCGCTCCCGCGGGCTTTCCAATCGCCATAACGCTACCGCACCAATTTCGGCATGCGGCGCATTTTATCAAGCACAAATTATGTCTCGCAAAAGGAATTTTGCCGTTACGGGAAGAGGCGACCGCTATCGGGTCCGCCGGGCCACGATCACGGTCAGGTCATCGTTGATCTGGCCGCCTTTCACGAAATCCCGGAAACCGCCCATGAGGTGGTCAAGCACATCCTGCGCGCTTCCATCGGGGGCCCCGCGAAGCAAATCAATCAGGCGCTGCCTGCCGTACATGAATCCATCGGCATCGGTGCTTTCAACAAGGCAGTCGGTAAACAGGACCAGATGGTCACCCTTCGCGACACTGAACCTGAGGACCTTGCACATGATGTTGAAATTGTTCAACCCTATCGGTTCGCCGCGGAAGCGCGTCCCTTCGGCCTCAACGGCCCTGACGGTCCGCGTCGCCGCCTTTTTCAGGAACAGGTCAGTATGGCCGGCATTGACATATTCAACGGAGTTATCGTCGAAACGGAGGATTATGCCGGTGATAAAATTTTCCAGGAGCTCGAACTCCGCGGTAATCCGCTCGTTTACCGATTTTATTATCGAACAGAGGCTGAAGCCCTGCATCCTGTTGAATTCGTGATACACGATCGGTTTTGTGATCATGGTCAGCAGGGCCGAGGAGATACCGTGCCCCGACACGTCAAAAATGGAAAGCCCCAGGAGTTTATCGCCCCGGCTGTAGAAATCGTAGAAATCACCCGACACCCCGTACTTCGGGTAAAACGCAAGGGCCAATTCCCATCCATACAGTCCTTTCGGAACCGACGGCAGAAACGAACGCTGCACGCGGGTGGCCAGCTCCATCTCTATTCTCTGTATCTCGCTGGCTTTCTCGAGCTGCGAGTTTGCGCGCAGGAGCGTAGAATTCATCTCCTCGACGGTCCTGCGGCTGGCGTAAATCCTGTCCTTCTGGATATTGATCTGGCGCGCGACATACACGATAATGACCATTGTGGGAAGAAAACAGCATATATACACCAGCTCCTCGACGAACGATCCCGGCTGGCCGGCAACCTTTATGGCGTAGTAGGTCATCACAAACTGCGCAATGACCGATCCCGCGGAAATGGTTATCGTTTCCGCTACCGTTGTAAACGGAAGCTCGAAGGTGATCGCCACCAGCGCGTACACCAGTCCCACGATGCGGAACTCACCGATTTTAAACAGCACGATGGAGAACATCACGAAGTAGAGCAGGACTTCGCTCAGGAAGAACGCTTTTTCCAGAAACGTGCTCATGTTCCGTATCCGGTACAGCGCCAGGATAATAACGGCCGTTGCGGTATCGACTATGAGGGAGAGCAGCAGGACATCGGCATACGAAATGGTCGTCAGGTGCAGAGCACGGGCGATAACGGCGCTTATCTCCACGATCACATATCCGATAAGCGCGTTTACATTCATATTGATGAGGCGTTTCCTCATCCGTTCCGGATTTGAGATCCGCGCCATGCTGTTCATGAAATCCTCATCCCGCACCGCCGGTATTCTATACAAAATAATCTCCTTCTTTTTTACAACTCTATTTTAATACCGAGGAGACGGCAAACAGAGGAAAATTATTATTTCTGCCGGAAACCGCGCGCCGTAACCGGCGCATGATATTTTGTTGACATTCCCGCTCTTTTCCCGTTAGGATTAAGCGCTATAAAAATTTTCCAATAATCCTGTAAACAGAGCGGAGTGTGGCGATGGGAAAGAGAATTCTCACCTTTTCTGACGGCGAAACGATCATCAACAGGTGTGAGAACGAGCAGAGGATGTATATCATAATCGACGGAGAGGTCGAAGTCTCTGTAAATGACGGGATAAAAAAGATCACCCTTGCCACGCTGGGCAAGCGCGACTTCTTCGGTGAGTGCTCGCTGTTCAACCAGACGCCCCGCAGCGCCGACGTAATTTCCCGCGGAAAAACAAAGCTCACCTACGTAAACTCCATCGAGGAGCTCGAAACCTTTCTGGAGCAGAATCCCGGCTTCTCAATTAAAATGGTCAAGACGCTCGCCGCGCGCCTTGCGCGGACCGACCAGCTCCTCGTCAACGAGCTCGGCGGCCAGAACCAGCCCGCCCTGATAAGCTTCCTCTGGTAGCCTTACCCGCGGCATCGGTCACGATACGAACCCGATCATCTCACGGTTCGCGGCGCCCGGCGGCACCATCGGGAAAACGTTCTCCGCGTAATTGATCGGCACATCGATGAGGCAGGGCCCGCGCTCATCGAGCGCCGCCGCGACAGCCTCGAACGGGTCCGCCATTTCCCTTAAATCGAGCGAGCGTATGCCGTACTCCCGCGCGATCGCGGCGAAGTTGATCCTCGCGCTGAACCGCGAGGCGATGTAATTGCGGTCAAAGAAAAGCTCCTGCTGCTGACGGACAAGGCCAAGATGCTGGTTGTTCATGACAAATATCTTCACGTTGCATCCAAGCTCGGCAAGCGTGGCGAGCTCCTGGATGTTCATCTGGAAGGAGCCGTCGCCGCTCACGCAGATGACCTTCCGGTCGGGATGTGCAAGCGCGGCGCCGATCGCCGTGGGAAAGCCGAACCCCATGGTACCGAGCCCTCCTGAGGTCAGAAGCGTCCGCGGCCGCCTGAACGGATACGCCTGCGCGACCCACATCTGGTGCTGGCCGACGTCGGTGGCCACGATCGCATCCGGCCCGGCCATCTCGGCGATCTTTCCGATAAAGTTCATCGGCTGGAACGGATCGGCGCCGCGCGCGGCGGGAAAGGGATGCGATTCCTTCAGCTCCCGTATCCGCGCGTTCCACTCATGCCTTCCCGACGGATCGACGAGCGGGATGAGCGCTTCGAGCGCCGTCTTCACGTCGGCGACCGTCGAGATGTTCGTCTTCCGGACCTTGTCTATTTCGGAATGGTCGATATCGATATGTACGATCGACGCGCGAGGACAGAATTCCGCCGCCCTGCCGATTGCGCGGTCGTCAAAGCGCGCCCCGAGCACGATCAAAAGATCCGCCTCGTCGAGCGCGTAGTTGGTCGCGCGCGCGCCGTGCATGCCGAGCATCCCTAGATAGAGCGGATCGTCCGGCGAAAACGCGCCGAGCCCCATGAGCGTGAGCGCGACCGGTATCGACGATTTTCGCGCGAGTTCGCCAAGCTCCTTCGATGCTTCGGCATTGATGATTCCGCCGCCGGCATAGATCACCGGCCGCGCGGAGGAATTTATCATCGCGGCAATGCGTTCGATATCCCCCCTGTTGACAATGGGCCTGTACCGGTGGCGCGGAAATTCGGGCCATTCGCCGATTTCCACGAGAGCGGTCTGGACATCTTTCGGAACGTCGATCACCACCGGCCCCGGGCGTCCGTTCTGCGCGATCTCGAACGCTTCGGGAATGACGTAAAAAAGATCCCTCGCATCTTTGACCAGGTAGTTGTGCTTGGTGATGTGCATGGTCATCCCGTAAGTGCCGACCTCCTGGAACGCGTCGGTGCCGATCATACCGCTCGGGACCTGGCCGGTTATCGCGACGACGGGGACCGAGTCGAGCTTGGCATCGGCGATGGCGGTGAGGAGGTTGGTCACGCCCGGCCCCGATGTCGCGAAGCAGACCGCGGCTTTCCCGGTCGTGCGCGCCATCCCCTGCGCGATGAAACCAGCCGCCTGCTCGTGCCTCGCCAGGACGTGGCGGATGCGGCTGTGATAGAGCGCGTTGTAGAGCGGCAGGTTCGATCCGCCGGGAATCCCCGCGACGATGTCGATCCCTTCCCGTTCCAGCGATTTGATGATGATCTCAGCTCCGGTATGCTGCATGGTGGTGTTCCTCCTGTGGAAAATAAACGGCATTAAACCGCCTGTTGTCTTCGCTCTCTCGGAATGGAAAGGCTTCGCTTGCCACTTCACTCGTTCGCTCGACAATAAAAAAGCCCCTGCCGGTTTACACCGACAGGGGCTTTATGGTTTTCGATTGTTTCAGTATTCTATCCCAGACCCGCCGGTGTAAACCCGCCCGATGTGCACACCACGACCACCACTACCACCACGATAGTGTTCACAAGCACATTGAGGGTTAGCCTGAGGGCTCCGGTCACTCGAATACTCCTTAAAATATTAGTACAACCTGATACAAGCGTAGCACGGCGCCGGAAATCGTCAATACTTAATTGAAAAAAATCTTATTGTCTTCGCTTTCCATTTCACCCGTTCGCCCGGCAAGAAAAAACGGTTGAGATTGGAAGGAGCCGCCGCGATTATGCAACCATGCGCCGCCATACCGGAAGGAGCGCGCCAGAACCATCGCGACACGCTAAAACGGAACAAACGCCATGACCGGATCGATACACGCAGACGAAAAGATCATCCGCACGCGGGAAGATTATTTCATCATCAGGCAGGCGATGCCCTACCCGCTCGCCGAGACCAACGCGCACCTGATCGAAGCCGGCGACGGCTGGGCGGTCATCGACGTCGGCATCGACACCGAAGCGACGCGACGCCTCTGGGAGGCGGCAATTGAGCGCGCCGGCATCACGTTTCGCCACATCAACGCCATCTATATCACCCACTGCCATCCGGACCACCTCGGCGCCGCGAAATGGCTTCAGCGGAAATCAGAAGCGCCGGCGTACATGATGAGAAGCGACATCGAGGTAGGGAAAAAGTTCTTCTTTCACAGGGGGGATTTCTTCGAAGGCTACCGCGGCGCGATCACCGCGGAGCTCGTCGAAAAGGATTTTCCGCTTCCCCAGCACGAGCGCCTTGTCGAGAACTGGTGCAGAGAGGTCGCGCCGTTCTATCCCGAACCGGAGCTCATCGTCCCGCTCGATGAGGGGGATACGATCACGCTTCGCGGCGAAACATTCGGCGTGATGGCCGCGCCCGGCCACACGGACGGCCAGATGCTGCTCTACTCCGAAACGTCGCGGCACCTTTTCCTCGCCGACGTCCTCTCGCCAGCCGGCTACCTGCATTTCACCGAATGGCCGAACACCTTTCTCGACAACCCGCTTTCAGGGCTGTTCACCTGCATCGACCGGCTTACGGCCCTCGGCGAAGTGAAGACGTTCCCCGGCCACGGAGAACCGTTCGACGACCTCGCCGCGAAACTTGCGAAACTTCGCCGTCGGCACGAGCGCATCCTCGCGCGGGTCGCCGAAAGCGTCACCTCCCCCGTCACCGCGGGACAGGTCTACACCATGCTCGGCGAGATCCCGAAAGACGGTCCGTATGCCGACTACGTGCACCTGCACCGCGTGCTCATGGGTGAAATGATCGGTTATCTCAACTATCTTGTCGCGTCGGGTGATTTCAAAACGTGGCTTGATGGGGGGAAGCGGATCTACTGTCCGGCCTGATCCGCGCCGCCCGGCATTGGACAGGAGAGCCCGCCTTCCGCGCGCCGCTTCCACGGAACGCGGATAAAGAGGTTCCCGAACGTGTTAAAAAAATCCATCATCCGGACAAACTTAAGGACATAGGCTCGCTCATTTTTTGAATAGAGCGCCTCGAATTCGCGGAACAGGGTGCCGGGATCCCCTTCGAATGCCGGCATGACCGTGGCGCGCGCTACGCGGAGCCCGATCCACTCCCGGCGTTCGAACCGGTCCTCCCGCAGTTCCGCGAGATCATTGATCTCCTCACGGCAGAGCCCCAGCCGCCGACCGGCGGCCGAATGCACGTTGATTCATCCGCCGCACTCGTTGGCCATCGACACGGTGAGGAGTATCTTCTGCCGGAAGCGCGCGTCGGTGCGGATGAAGGCCATGAGGAAAGTCGCCCCGCCAAACATCCGCACAAACTTTACCGCAAGGCGCACGAGCGACTTCGCCGTTATTCTTTCAGGGCCGTTCACAACCGTATCCGTATCCGCTGCAGAACGGGCAACTCAGCGGGGTTCGCGCTGAACATCGGTCGCGCCCTGCCGCGCGCCGCCGTCGGAAACCGATTCTTTTTCCTCGGTAAAAATACCGGTCGCCTCGCTCTGGACTTCGGGGCTCAGCGATTTGAACGAAGCGCTGGCGGTGATGTTCGCGTTTTCACCGCGTATCTCGGAAATTTCGTTGTCAAGCGCGGGAGCGACCTGCACCTCGGCCCGGCCCGCCGTCACGCTCTTTGCCAGATCGGCGTCCACCGAAACCGCCTCATTCGCCTCGACGACTTTCTCGTGTTCAGCCGCCTTGCCTTCACTCACCGGCCGCACGCTGACTTTGCCGCGGAGCACCACGATCCGCGAGCTGTCCTCATCGGCGACGACCCGGAAACTCGTACCCCTGACCGCGGCCACCGCAGTCGACGAGGAAACCTCGAAGCTCGACCCCTTGTTGAATTTCGCCATGGTCACGAAGACCTTTCCTTTTGACACCGCGAGGCTCGCGCGGTCGGCGCCTGCCTGGCCGGAAAGGAACGCCATCTTCACAGAGGAGTTTTCTCCGATGCGGACAATACCCCTGTCGGAACAGAGCACGTCGACAAGCGAGGATTTTCCCGTAACGATCGTATCCCCCTGGCTTACCAGATCGCCTGCCCGGGGCTCCCTTTCGCCCTGCGGACCGACTATCTTTACATTTCCCACGGCCGTGGCCACGCTCATGGCCCCGCCGACATCAGAAGACTTTTTGCACGCAAAAACGCCCGCGCCAACCAGTACCGCCAGCACCAACGACAGAAATCTCGCCTTCATTTTTCCTCCAGTGGAACACAATCTCTCTTTCAAACGGAAGATCGAACAACCGCCCTGCTACCGGAATATAGCATGCAAACCCGTTCCTTCAATATTATCGGCGCGGTCGCGGCCGATCTTCATTAGAGATGTCGATCCCGTCAGTTACAGCAAAAATCTCACATCCCCTCCAGACTTCAAGAATAATTCTTGACGTATGAGCTGCACTTGTTCTCTCATTTCTAAAAATAATCCTCCATCGCCGGTCCGTCAACAGCCGGCGGGAGTATAATTCACACATCGAGGACCACCATGGGTAAAGGCAAAGACGTAAAGAAAGAAACCAAAAAAGAGCCGGCAAAAAGCGCAAAAGAGAAGAAACAGGAGAAGAAGGTAAAAAAAGAGCAGAAATCAAGGGGATAACCCCCCTGATTTCCTCGCCTTCCGCCTCAATAGCCGCCGCGTCCGATTCCCCCTTCAGAAGTTCCGGTGAAGTGACGTTATTCTCTTGCTTTTTCAAATATCCCTGATATGATGCCATGATGGACCTGCGACAGATATTGTCTCCGGAACGGAGAAAGAAACTCCGCGCGCTCGCGCGGCTCATGAATGAGCAGAACGACCCGTCGGTGTTCGTGACCGACGAGCTCCTCGCCGTATTCGAATGCGTCATTACGCCTGAAGAAACCGACTACCTGCTCGCCTTCGGGACGGCCCCGCACACCCGCGATGAAGCGACACGATTATTCTCGGGCGAGCCGGACCGGTTTGACTCCTTTTTTGAAGGACTGCTGCGCAAAGGGCTCGTCTGGATGCGGCGGGACGGGTCGGAAAACGAAACCTATTCGCTCGCGCCGATACTCGTCGGGTGGTTCGAGGTGTATCTGCTGAACGGCAGGCAGACGCCCGAGCAGCAGGAGTTCGCGCGCCGGCTGGATGCGCTTTTCCGCTACTGGAAGCGCTACAACGTCTTTCCTGTCCGCGGCATCCGCAACTTCACCAACCGCTTCTCAAAACCGACGCAGCGGGTCGTTCCCGGCGCGGATACGGCCGGCGCGAAGACACGAACGATCGCGATTGGCGATTCCGTCACCGTGCCGCCGGCCGGCATATATTCGACCGGCGATATCATGGAGCTCATCGACCGGTACGGGAAAGAACACGCGATCGCGCTTGTCTACTGTTTCTGCCGCGAGTGGCACACGATGATCGGCGAGCCGTGCTCTTTTAAGCTGCCGCGCCGCTCCTGCATCGCCATCGGCCAGTTCGCCGAACACGCGGTTCGCTACAACGAGGGAAAATACATCTCCGCCGCGGAGGCACGCGAAATTGTCACCGGCCTTCGCGACCTGGGCGCCGTGCACATGGTCTTTCACGAACGGGAGGACCTCTCACTCCCCGAGCTCGGGATCTGCAACTGCTGCTGGGACTGCTGCGGCGTGATCGGTTCGTATAACAGGGGGATAACCGGGCTCCACTTCAGGGCATACTATCTCGCCGGAATTCACGATCGGGACGCCTGTACGCACTGCGGCAGGTGCGCGCGCTTCTGCCCCGTCAACGCGATCTTCGTCGATAAAGAGTCGATCGCCATCGATACACGTAAATGCGTCGGCTGCGGCCAGTGCGCCGTCCAGTGCAAAAAGAACGCCGTGAGCCTTACGCCGCTCGAGCGCGACGTGTACCTGCCGCTCCTGAAACCCTCCGAGGCGCGCATCAGGTCGTAAGCGCTATCCGGCCGCGCCCTTTTTACCGCGCTCCCTGCGCTCCCGCGCCTCAAGCATCCTCTGACGCAGCGCTTCATTGCGCCGCGCGATATCCGGATCATCGCGATACCACGGCGGGATATCGTCATAGTAAGGAATCCCGTCGTCGATGAGATAGCGCGCCTGCGGGTCTTTCGGGTAGCCGAGGGGGATACCGCCCGCGCAGATCACGAGGAGGTCCTCATCGCGCGCCCGAAGCGCCCTTCGCGCCGATGCGTCGACTCTGACGATATCCCCCCTGACAAGCCCGAGCGTTTCGCCGTCGATATATATCTCCCCGCTCCCGCCGATGACGATATAGACCTCCTCCTGCTTCTCGTGGCTGTGCGTGAAGGTGTATCCCTCGCCCGCCGGAAGGCGGATGAGCCCCAGCGCCACGCCCTTCAGGTCAAGCTGCCCGCGAGGGCTCACGAGCCGCGGCAGCGTTTCAAAATCGTAGTGCTTTCTGGTGTAGGCGTCCGGCATGGAATCGACCTCCCGACCGAAGATTTTTACGTCGCGATTCTTTTTTTCTTGCTTTTTTGGCCGATATAATAGTAGTGTGCTTCAATCTTACAAGAGGAATTTTCGGATTACAAAAAACGCGATGAACGCAGCATATAACAACACCCAAAAGAGCTATTACTTTTATTTCTGGTTTTATTTTACCGGAGGCTGTCTGTAGCTTTTGTGGGTACTGTTATACGCACAGAGGCCGCGGGCAGCAAGCCGGCGGCCTTTTTATTTCCCCCGGAGGGGATAAAGGACGCCGGAACCGGGCGCTCTGAATCTCAAAAACCGGAGGAAGACCATGAATCTCTGCAAAAACGAACCGCTGAACCCCGAACTCGCACGGACGCCGGTAGCGCCCGAGTCGAAAGAGTTCAAGACCTACACCATCCCGACAAGCCGGGGCGAGGCCTTTACCGTCCTCAACACGAAACGGAAAGAAGTCACCCAGTTCGTCGAAGCCGATGATTCCTACTTCCGGATCAAACCCGACGCGCCCTATATCCTGGCAAGCCGCCAGATCAAGGACACTCCGAGCGTCATCTATCTCAACGACGACGTCTCGATAGGAGGGAACCAGCTTGCGCTGATCGCCGGCCCCTGCTCGATCGAATCGCGCGAGCAGATGGTGGAAACGGCGCTGCGCGTGAAGGCGGCCGGCGCCCAGATACTGCGAGGCGGCGCGTTCAAGCCCCGAAGCTCACCCTACGCGTTCCAGGGGATGGGCGAGGAAGGGCTGCGGCTCCTGCGGGACGCCGGCGACGCGGCGGGAATGCCGATCATCACCGAGGTGCTCGACGCGGACGACCTTCCGCTCATCGCGGAATACTCCGACATCCTCCAGGTGGGCGCGCGCAACTGCCAGAACTTCTCGCTCCTGAAAAAAATCGGGCGCACATCAAGGCCGGTGCTTTTAAAGCGGGGAATGATGACGACCATCGAGGAACTGCTCCTCTCGGCCGAGTATATCCTTTCGGAAGGGAACATGAACGTCATTCTCTGCGAACGGGGGATACGGACCTTCGAGACCGAGACGAGGAACACGCTCGACATCTCGGCGATCCCGGTGCTCAAGGCGAAGACGCACCTTCCGGTGATCGTCGATCCTTCGCACGCGTCGGGAAGCTGGAAGCTGATCGAGCCTCTGTCGCTCGCGGCGGTCGCGGCAGGGGCTGACGGCCTGATGATCGAAGTGCATGTGAGCCCCGAAACGGCGCTCTGCGACGGGAACCAGTCGCTGCGCCCGGACCGCTTCGCGGGGCTCGTACAGACGATCAGCCCGATCGCGAAAATAAGGGGGAAACACCTGTAGGAGGCCGCGGACTACCGCTTCGCCATGACGTCCTGGAGCTGCACGGTGGAGGCGGCCAGATTTTCGGCCGAGCCGCTGATCTCCTCCGCGCCGGAGGCGAGGTCCTGCGTCGACATGTTGATGGTGCCGATGGAGGATGTGATCTCGGAAAGCGCGTTCTTGAGTTCCTCCATTGACACTTTCAGTTCGTCCGAACCGCCGAGCACGCGGGAGGCGTTTTCCTGAACGCGCTCATTGGTTTTAAGGTCCTCCTGTGAAATCTCATTGACCTCCATGACCCGCGAGCCGAACGATTCAGCGAGCGTGATCACGTCCCGTGACGCCTCGTTGACGTTGACCAGCGCCTGGCTTGTTGAAAGCATCTCGCGCTCGGTCTGCTGTACGAGAAGGGTGATCTCCTTGGCGGTCACCTGGGTCTGCTCGGCGAGCTTGCCCACCTCGTCGGCCACCACCGCGAATCCCCGTCCCTGCTCGCCGGCCCGCGCCGCCTCTATCGATGCGTTGAGCGAAAGCAGGTTAATCTTGTCAGAAATTTCATTGATGAGCAGCGTCGCTTCCGCGACCTTCTTGCTGCTCGCCAGGGCGTTTTCCATCGCCTGAAGGCACGTCGAAATCTCCTCGCGCGCGTCATGCATCCGGCCGTTGAGGTCTTCGCGCATTCCTATCGCCTGCGCCATCTTGTCGCGGCCCTCGGACACGAGCCGGTACATCTCCTTGAGATTATCGATCAGCCCGGCGATCCTGTTCACCTGCTTCACCGACATCTCCGCCGAGGCTTCCGCCGTCGCGGTGACCTCCTCGATGGTGGAGGTGATCTCCTCGATGCTGGCCGCCTGGGTCTGGGCGTTGTCTGAAAACGATGCCGAGCTCGCAGAAAGCCCCTCCGCGGTTTCGGTAAGTGTATCGGCGACCGTCGCGCAGGTATTCATGATCTCGCTGATGGTATCATACTGTTTCTCCACCTGCACGCGCCTTTCTTCAACCTCATTCAGGCTGGCCCGCACGATTTTGAGCACCAGAAGGCAGATCGACGTGATAAAAACAGTTACAATGACAAAATGAGTAATTGTGGTCATGACCACCCGGTGGGGGATCAGCCCTTTCGACGTGAGGACGATTACGATGCCCGCAACGGAAACAAAGACCGCCGCGACCGTTACCGTAAAACGGTTACCGTAGAGAGCGGCCATCACAATGAAAATGAGGAAATAGAGGAAGTAGATGTATTTCCCTTCCATCGTGTTGATCATATACGCCTGCATTGTCACGATTGAAAGCGGGAAGAATATCCCGAGATACATGGCGAACACGTACTTTCCCCATTTGAGGACAAAAAGGCAGAGAAGAAAACCGCTGAAAATAACAGCCATGCTCGCGTTGTAGGCTACGGTGGCAGCATAAGGTGCGAGGATATTGGTGCTGAGCACTGAGAACATAATCAGACACAGAAACACCATCTGCATCCACATGAACACATTCGCCCGCTGCTGTTTCAGGAACGAGTCGTTCCGATACTTCTTAAGGAAAAAATTTCTCAGTTTTTCAGAAATCCCCTTCATGTCCTTCACCCTTTTGCAGATCTTGCCGAAAAACCACCCAATTCCAGCAGAATTCCGTTAGTATGCAATCATTATTAATACAGGCACAAACAGCTCCCCGGCCATACCAATCATATCCGCCCGGCACCACTATTAATAATAGTACTCCATATACCACTTTACATACATCAAATTAAGAGGTTTGCGTACCCTGATTTGAGGATAAGGGAATTTCCTACCTCCGCCCCGGAGATTCTGCTTTTCACCACAGTCCGCGTGAAAACATCGATTTATTCTTTACAGATGCATCCGGCTGCATTACCAGTGGCACATCAATCCGTTTTGAAACAGGACCAGGCTGTGGACCGCGAAAGGCTTAAAAAGCAGATTGCCTTCATTGTTGAAATAGACCGGCTCAAGCGGATTTTCCGCCAGACCTACCTCACCGACGCTTCGCGCAAAGAGAACGACGCCGAGCACTCATGGCACCTTGCGGTCATGGCGCTCATCCTCCTCGAACACGCCGGCAGCCCCGCTCCTGACATACTGCGGACTGTTGCCATGGTCCTCATCCACGATATCGTCGAGATCGACGCGGGCGACACCTTCTGCTACGATGACGCGGGAGCCAGGGACCGCGAAAGCCGCGAACGGCGGGCCGCCGACAGGCTTTTTGCCATGCTGCCGCCCGATCAGGCCGCTGAATTCCGCTCGCTGTGGGAGGAGTTTGAGGCGCGCCGGACACCGGAGGCGCGCTTTGCCGCGGCGCTCGACCGCTTTCAGCCGCTGCTCCACAACTACATCACCGGGGGAAAGTCCTGGCAGGAACACGGAGTGACCGCGGACAGGGTAATCGAGAGGAACCGCCATATCGCAGAAGGATCCGAAGCGCTGTGGGACTACGCGGAATCGCTCATCACCGATGCCGTGAAGAAAGGATATCTGGCGGGCGGTTGATATATCATGCATAACACGCGCGCGGAAACGAGGGCAAGGGATTCACGCCCCGGACAGGCGGAGGTCAGGGAGGGTGATCGCTTTTTCAGCCACGAAATCATCGGCGATACGCTTTTTATATCCACGCTGGAGACCAGCATGAACATGTATAATGTGAGCGCGGCCCTCGAGGAAACCGACTCGGCATATAACGATCTCAGCTTCTCTTCCGTCATCCTTGATGTACACACCCTTGTTGAAGTCGACGGCACCGCGATCGGGGCGCTCATGGTAGCCATCGGCCGTATGCGCACCCGCAGGAACGGCGGCGAGATCGTGCTCGTGTCTGGCAACTATATCCATAAAAGGATACTGAGCTTCGTCGAATCGAAAGTGAAGGTATTTCACACGCGCGACGAGGCGCTTGACTATTTCAAAGGAAAACAGATCATTCCCTCGCCGTGAGCGCAATATAGCGCCGTACCATCTCCACCACCGTTACGGGCAGCGCATCGCGGTTCTGCGGGGTGACCTCAATGATTTCAATATCGCTCCGCTCCTTCACCTCACGAATAAATCCGTGTCCGCCGAGCGTTACGGTGCCCACAACGACGCAGGGCGAATCGAGCGCTTTTTTTGCGGCTTCACAGAAGAGGGGTGAAAAGCATTCCATTTTCCCGATCTCATCAAGGATGATGACGGCGCCTTCGCGGGGGGATATCGAAGGCACGGCGAGCCGCTCAATCGCGCCGATGTCCACGCCGAACCGCCTGACCGCAAAGTCGGAGCGGATCCTCTCATGGGCAAGATAGCCTTCCCTTCCATCAAGCGTCCGCATCCGGAACCCGACCCTCCTGCCATCGCGGCGCTCCTCCTCGGTGAAAAACCCGGTCACAGCGAGGCCGAGCGATTCTATCACCCTCCTTATGACCGTTGTTTTGCCCGATGAGGGCGCTCCGGTGAGAAATATGTTTTTTCGCGGAATCATGCGGCAGGCTTCATCAGCTCTGAAAGCGGAATCCCTTCACCGGCTGACGCAGTGAAAGCACCGGGCACGGGGCTTTCCTCACGACTTTCTCAGCGGTGCTCCCGAACAGCAGGTGCTGGACGCCCGTGTGTCCGTGCGTGGCGATTATGATAAGGTCGATATCGAGCTCTGAGGCGGTTTTATTGATCTCGACGAACGGCACGCCGATCCTGATTATCGTCCTGACCGGCACGTCACCGCCGATCTCCTCTTCGGCGAGCTTTCGCAGGCGCTCCCCCGCGTACTGCTGGAGCTCATTGGTGATCTGGACCGACTCGCACATGACGCCCGCCTCGATCTCGTCGAAGATCGGCCTGAACACGTAGACCAGATGCATTCCCGCGCCGAATGTCCGTGCGAAATCGGCAGCGTAGCGGATGGCGTTTTTCGAATAATCGGAGAAATCTACTGGAACGAGGATTTTTCTGATTTCATGCATCGCCCCCTCCTCCTTCGTTAAGCCGGTATGGAGATAATATATACAAAACACCGGCGCATTGCAAGAGAAGGGAGCGCGCTGAAAGCTGGTGTTATTTCTTTTTTGAAACGACCGAGAGCAGTTCCTTCGCCGCTTCCTCCGGGCCGCTCTGTTCGAACCCGGATATCCCCAGGCGGGTGCGCAACTGGCCCACGAAAAGGCCTTTCGCGAAGAACGCCTCGAAGAATTTTGTCGCCAGCACGTCGTGGAGCTCGCGGTACTGCGGCGCGCCGAAGATATTGGCGAAATAGGAATGCACGATACCGGTCGAGGCGGTGGTACCCTTGCTCATGACCGTGCCCTCACGGAAAACCGCTATCGCCTTTTCCGCGGAATCGAAACGTTCAATGATCGGATGGTCCGTGTCGATCCCCTCGTAGTTGTTGGCATACAGGATATAGTCGACCTCAACGCCCCGGACTATGTTTTCGTAGGTCGTGACGGGGAGGATGATCCGCGCGTTCACCTGCGTGGCGTTCATGATGATCGAGCGGTCGATCTGTCCGAGCGCGTAGCCCGGCTTCAGGTCGTCAAGCCGGAGAAACGCGCCGACCTCTGTGCCGTATCCGATCACTTCACCCTTCGGCCCGATCGCCAGGGAGCCCATATCGTCGGCGATGATGATGATGTCCCTGATGACGTCGTTGCCGAGGTTGCGGTACGCCTCGAGCGTTTCAGACTTGCCCGCGCCCGTATCCCCGATCATGAGGATCGTCGCCTGCGCGTCGTTTTTCATGAGTATCTTCACCAGGGAGCCGTGGAACGGCAGGCGGCCGCGCTTCATCATGATCGCGTTGTGGAGCGTGAGCACCATCTTCTTTAAAAACCCGAAATAGCCGTAATCCTTGCGGTTCGGGCAGGCTGCGACGAGCATGCCGTTTTCCTCATCGTCGTAGAAGACCGTCGGGTCTTCGGCAAGGCCGTCAAGACCGTTCCCCGGGGCACCGAACGCGTATACGCCGTCAGGCTTTTTCTTCAGGTCCTCGTCGCCGGCCAGCTCGAAGAGGTTACACAGCGAAAATCCGAGCTCGTAGAAGCGCTCATGAAAGTAGATGTGAATGATGAGCTCGCCGACCTTCGCCGGGTAGCAGAGCCATTCGTCACTGTCGATGGTGACCCGCTCGAGCGGGTTTACGCCGATCTTTATAAAACCGCCTTTTCGTTTGTTCATCGGCGGCTCGAGGATCAGCGGAGGATTGAGAAGTATCTGCCGTATCACTGAAACGGAGCGAAGCTTCGCGTAGCAGCCGTCGGGATATGGAATGGTCTTGGGCAGGGAAATCGCGCCGAATTCGGCGCCGGCCGACACCTGGCGGTATATCCTCGGGTGCGAACCGGTGATGTTTTCGCAGATCTCACGGTAGGCGCTCCTTACATGGTGCGTGAGGTTTCCCACAGTCTGGTTGAAGGTCCGGTAAGGCCGCTGGTCAAGGTCGGCGCCCTCGGAGTCGCAGACCACGTAGCGCTCGAATCCGCGCCAGAAGTTGTAAAGGTACTCCACAAAATCGTTGAAAAGGCCCGTGTTCCTGAAAAAAACGGCCGACTCGGGAATGATCTTCTGCACATACTCTCCTTCGATTCTGAGAAGCTGTTTCAGGGTTTTTATCAGGATGCTGGTTTTTATCTCGTCTGCTCCGCCCCGCCCGTCATTGAAAATGTCGAGAAGGATCGACTCCCGGGCGGTAAGATCGGCAATGCAGCGCCTCACTATCTCCGGGAAAAGATCGCTCGCCAGCAGTTCCTCGGTGGTTTCGCAGAGCCGTCCCGTCGTGTAGATGATGATCTTGTTGTCGATGATCCTGAAATTATTGTACATACTGAACGCTCCTGTTGAGAGTAAATGAACGGCCGCCTCCCGGCAGCCGTGGACATATTCATAGCACCCGAATCCATTGCAATACAAATTTATTTTCTACTGAATCGAAAAAAATCTCCTTCGGGGACCGGGCCCTTCTCACCCCCTTCTGAACCCGAGCGATGCCGAATTCATGCAGTAGCGAAGCTGCGTGGGCGGCGGGCCGTCCTCGAAAACGTGACCCAGGTGGGCGCCGCATCTCGCACAGTGCACTTCGGTCCTGGTCATGAAAAAGCTCGTATCCGTCCGTGTGCCCACATTAAGCTCCGATACCGGCTGCCAGAAACTCGGCCAGCCGGTGCCCGACTCGAATTTCGCCGCAGAGCTGAAAAGGTCGGTGCCGCAGCACACGCAGGTATATATCCCCTTTTCATGATGATCGTGATAGACGCCGGTAAAAGCGGGCTCGGTCCCCTGCTTCCTCGCGACCCTGTACTGTTCCGGGGCAAGGACGGCCTTCCACTCGGCGTCCGATTTGACCACACGGCGCACCTGTATCACCCTCTTCTGCCGCGCGTCGTAAATCGATATCTCATCGGAAGATGCTCCCTGTTCTATCTTCATTTTTTTACACTCCACCGAAACAAAAATGAGGAGGATCGCCCCGAATACAACGATCTTTCGCATCGTTAACACGCTCATCGGCAACACCTCCTTCGCACAATCAATCTAACATAAAAAAGGGAGGTTGCACACAATTCACGATCATTCCCGGGGGCCGCGGGCAAAAAAATCCCCGTGGCGACGGCGAGCACCGCGGGGATACGGTTTTTTTAACGGATATATGGACTACGCCACCTTTTTATTGGAGCGCCTCCATATCTTGAATTTGTCGGCTTCACGGATGAGCGCGTCACGGTAGTCCGGGTGCGCGATCTCGATGATCTTCTCGGCCCGCATCCAGGTGGGGCTTCCCGCGAGCTTGACCGCCCCGTACTCGGTGACCACGTAATCGACCATCTGGCGCGGGATCGTCGTGATCGAGCCGATCGAAAGCGCGGGGATGATGCGCGAGCGCTGCCGCCCCTTCTCATCGATGTAGGTCGACGGCAGGCAGAGGAAGCTCCTTCCCCCCTGTGACCAGAGCGAGCCCAGCACGAAGTCCCACATGCCGCCGTTGCCCGATATCTGGCTGCCCTTGAAGCTCTCCGCGTTCACCTGCGAGAAGAGGTCCACCTGCACGGCGTTGCAGATGCTGACCATGTTGCTGATCCTCGAGATGGTCCGCGGGTCGTTGGTGTAGTTGACCGGATATGATGCGTACGCGGGATTGCTGTGCATGTGGCTGTAGAGCCGCTGGCTGCCGATCGCGAAGGTGTAGGCCACGCGCCCGCGGTCGATCTCCTTGCGCTTGCCGTTCATCCGCCCCGACTCGATCATGTCCACGTAGGCGTCGACGACCATCTCGGTGTGGCCGCCGAGGTCCTTGAGGTCCGAACGGGCGATGAGCTTGCCGACCTGGTTGGGGATACCGCCGATCCCGAGCTGGATACAGCACCCGTCACGCAGTTGCGCCATGATGTGCTCGGCGATCTTCTTTTCGACATCTTCCGGCTCGACCTGCGGAGCGTCATAGCATGCCTGGGACTCCGGGGCCTCGACGATCAGGTCGATGTCGGATATATGGACCGACTCCTGCGCGCCGCCGAGGCAGACCGGCATGTTTTTGTTGACCTCGACTATGACGACATCGGCGCATTCGATCTTGGTGTAGGTTTCTGAATTCTGCGGCCCGAGATTGAAATACCCGTTCGCGTCCATCGGCGCGACCTGGACGATCGTATACCATCTCACGTTTTTACGCATCTCAGGGTCGTTGTAATAAAACGACCTGTCACCCGCGCACTCGAATGAATTATAAAGATCGGGAGCATAATGATACAGGATCGGGGAATAGTAGGACGGGGCGATCCCCTGGTTGATCATGCGGGTGAGCTTGCTCCACTGCCAGTCGACGTAGATGAAGCTGTCGGGATGCTTGGTTATTTCGGGAAGAGGCGGCACGGTGACCGCGAAATAGACCGTCACATCGCGCAGGTCCCCGGCCCTTCGCGACAGCGCCTGGTCGCAGACCACGGGCTTGCCGTTGAAAAATCCGTAATCGACCACATCGCCGGACTTGATGCCTTTCACGGCCTGGTCGGCCGTCACAAGCTTGCTGGTGTATTCAAGTTTATAATCCATATTCCGCTCCTTATCATGCTAAAATCCGCTGTTGACAGCATGCATGACCGTACACCCGTGGCGGCGCGGAACGCTATTCGCAATTTACCGTTTTTTCTGTACACAAAAACATATATATGGTGTAGGTAAAATTCCTACCCCATAACGGCGAAGCGGTGATTTACTGGGGGAATAGTCCGGCTACTCGGCCGAGAACTCGACCCGGACGAGCGTGCCTTCGCAACGCTCTATGGCGAGCGCACCCTTGAGCTGGTCCCGGGTCAGGATTTTCACGAGCAGCAGGCCGAGCGTTTCCAGCCCGTCAAGATCAATGCTTTCAGGAATGCCCACACCGTTATCAGCGATTTCAAGCCGTATTTGCTTTTCTTCTATATCCCGCATGGAAAGCCGTATTTCGGCGTTTCCGCTGAATTCGGGAGGGAACGCGTATTTAAGCGAGTTGGTGACCACTTCGTTTACGAGCAGACCGCAGGGTATCGCCTTATCGAGGGCAAGCGCCCCGCACGTGACGCTGATGTCGCAGGCGATTTTGCCGGCGCCGGAGGAATATATTTTCAAAAGCTCATCCAGAATGGTCCTGATATACTCCGCGAAATCAACATGAGCCAGATCGTCGGACTGGTAGAGCTTCTCATGGATGAGCGCGATCGCCCTTATTCGGTTCTGCGAATCGCGAAGGTGGTTGAGCACAATATCGCTGTTCACCCGGCTCGCCTGAAGGTTCAAAAGGCTCGTGATTATCTGCAGGTTGTTTTTGACCCGGTGATGTATCTCTTTGAGCAGGACCTCTTTCTCCACAAGCGCCGCCTTGAGGCGGTTCTCGGCATTTTTCCGCTCGCTGATGTCGCGCGAATAGAACACCAGCAGTACGGTATGCAGATCGTCATCCGATATCCTGAACACGGAGGACTCCAGCACGACCCAGTAGTTTTCTCCGTGAAGAAAACGGTGTTCGACGAGGCTGCTCCCCTGCGGGCGGAACGTCCCGGGCCGCAGAACATCGTTCATCAGGCTGATATCCTCCTCGCCGGTACGGGAAATAATGTTCTCTCCAATCAATTCTTCGGGGGTAAGCCCGGTGATGCGATACGACGAATTGCTGACGTAAAGGATGGTGCCATCGGTGGAGAGGATGGTGAATATATCCGTCGAGTTATTGATCAGGTTTTTATAGAACTGTTCGGTTTTCGCAAGCACCTTCTGGGCGCTCACCACCTCGGTGACGTCCCTAATTATGCCGATTGTGCCCAGGTACCGGCGCCCGTCTTCGCTAGCCTCATAATGACCGGTACAGATCACCTCGCCGCGTGGATGCATGACAGGGCCTTCTCCGCTGCTCTTACAGACCAGCCTGACCCTCAGGTCCCGGGTGATCCTCCGGCCCGTGCGGCGCTCATCAAACAATCGCGGCGTTGAGCCCAGATCCGTCGTCTTACCCGCGAACTGCGGAAGAACAAAGGAACTCTGTACCTTTTGAAGGTCGTCGGGGTGCATGAGCACGCTGTAGTGCTTCCCGATGAGTTCCGCCGGCTCGTATCCGAGCTTGTACACGGATTCGCTCAGATAGGTGAATATTCCGTTATGGTCGATACGGTAGATGATGTCAGGGATAAGGCCGATGAGCGTTTCGTAGGCCGTGGAATCAAAAAAGATGACCTCGCCGAAAGAGGTTCCGCTGTGCAGGGTACGGTTGATATACTCCAGCTCGCGGCCGGCAATATCGGCAAATTCATTCTTCGACAGAACGGACTCACACTCCACTGAACCGTCAGCAATGCTGAACAGCACCTTCCTTCGCACATCGCCGCCAAGGTCGGAAACGACCACCGGTATCTTCTCAAGTGTGAAATATTCTTTCAGAAATCGGATATTGCTTTCGACCACCCCGGCAATCCCTGTATCCTCCGCCATCATGGCCGATCCGAACAGGGATGCCGAAAGATTCTTCCGGTTACCGCCGAGTTTTACGATTTCCCCGATGAGGAACTCCATCTCGACGATGCCCCTGCCTGACATCTCGTCGCTTGTCAGCCTGCCCGGGTCTATCCTGCCGGGGACGATAAAACTGCCCATCCCGCCGATCATCTTTTCCCCGTCATAGAGACAGACCGCCACACACGCGCCGGCAACCGTCATAATGACGCACTCTTCACTCGTGGCGAACCGTTCGCCCGGAAAGATGGTATAGAGATGTTTCCCCGAATCATTAATCTCGCTTTTCATAATCACCTGCGGCCGCAGTAATGCCGGGACAAAAGTATTTGATACAAGAGTATATCATCACTAATTCCGATCTAACGATTTTTTTCGAGCTGAAAATACCAGATCGCGTATTTATTGAGCTCGGAGGAGCTTTCGATATTGAGCTTTTCCTTGATCCGCTCGCGGTAGGTGGCCACGGTCTTGCTGCTCACCGACAGCATCGCCGCGATACGCCGGTTGGCAAGCCCCTGCCCGATCAGGTTGAACACCTCGAACTCGCGGTGTGAGAGCTCCTCGATCGGCGAAACCGCCGCCTCTCCGCCGCCGCGCGCGTAGCGCGTGAGCACCTGGTCCACCATCTGCTCGCTGATATATATCCGCCCTCTGAGCACCTGCCTGATCGCGTCGATGATCTTCTGTGTCGTCTCGCGCTTGGTGATATATCCCCGCGCGCCCGCCTTGATGACCCGGTCGAGGAACACCGACTCGTCGTGCATCGAAAGGACCAGTATCGGGACGGCGCCGAACGCCTTTGCCACGTCCGAGATGAGTTCTATCCCGCTGCTCTCCTTCAGTGTGATGTCGACGATCAGGAGGTCGGGCCGCACGCGAGCGAGCGCGGCCATCGCCTCGCCGGCGCTCTCCGCCGATCCGACCACCTCCATATCGCGCTCCTTGTTGATGAGCTGCGTCAGCCCGTCCCTGAAAACCGGATGGTCCTCGACGATGAAAATCGATGCCTTCGCGCCGAACCCGGTTGTGTGTTTCCGTTTATCCGCCACGCTCTTCATTTCCCCTTATAGCCTCTATCGGAATGAAGCACGAGACTTCGGTGCCCCCCGCGGAGCTTCTTTTGATCTTGAGCGAGCCGTTCATGATCTCGGCGCGGTACTTCATGATGCGAAGGCCGTTACCCGCGGTCTTCGGAAGGGGCAGAGGGATGCCGGCGCCGTTGTCGGCAACCTTGAGCACCAGGTTCTCGCGGTCGGCATCGAGCGTCACGGTGATGGATCCGGCGCGGGCGTGCCTGACGGCGTTGTATGAGGCCTCCTGGGCGATATAGTACAGGTTGATGGCGGTGACGTTGTCATGGATCGGGACAGCGGACTCCGAGGAGAAGCGGCAGTCGATCCCGTAGATGGTTCGGATGCGGTCTGCGAGGTTTGCGAGCGCGGCCGAAAGCCCCTCGATCCCGAGCTCGATCGGGCACAGGCCCTTCACCAGGCGGTGCGTTTTGGTGATCGCCTCGTTGATCAGCTGCTGTATCTTCTCCGCTTCTCGCGCCTCCTTCGGGGCCTTCCTGCCGAGGCGCAGGCGCAGCACTTCGGAAAGCGCCTCGATGCCGATCAGGTGCGGCGAGAGGTCGTCGTGCAGGTCGCGCCCCACCTGCTGGCGGATACCCTCAGATATCTCGAGTATCTCGCGCTCGAGCCGCTTGCGTTCCGTGATGTCGCGCGCGATGACGAGAATCCCCTCCGGGCGTTCGTCGATCTTGATGACCGTGGAGCTCGTCTCGAGCTGGATATACTCCCCCTGCTTGTTGAGAAAGCCGGTCCGGTTGATGAACACCTCGTCGTCGCCGACGGTCCTGTCGGCCAGCGCCTTGTAGAGATTGATGTTTTTGCTGTACGGAAAGAGGTCGGTGATCTTCATGCCCTGGAGCTTTTCCCTGGGGATGCCGACAAGCTCGCAGCCCGCGGAGTTGACATAGGAGATATTGCCTTCCATGTCGTAGACGATGATGACGTCGCGCGCGTTTTCCGCGAGCAGGCGGTAGCGCTCTTCGCTCGCGGCGAGCGCCGCCTCTTTCTCCCTGATCTCGGTGAGGTCGATCATGGAGCCGACGCTCTGGTTGGTGCCCGGCACGAGGGCGATGGTCATGTAAATGTTGCGGTACGATCCGCTCGAGTGCTTCAGCAGAAATTCGTAGTTTCTCGGCGCTTCCCGCGGGTCAGCGCGGCGCTTTTCATGGTAGTCCGAGAGGCGCTCGAGGTCACGCGCGGCCACGAACTCGGTCCATTTCTTCTTCCCCTCGACCTCGTCCCTGCTCACGCCGGTCAGCTTCTCGAGCTCGCTGTTGGCGAGCGACACCATCTTGTCGTTCTCGAGAAATACGATCGCCGTGCCGGTGGTGTCGAAGATGGTGCGGTAGCGGTTTTCGGATTCGCGGATACGCCGCTCCGCGGCCCTGCGCGCGGTAATGTCCCTGACCATCACGAGCAGGTCGCCGCCGTCCAGAAGGGAGAGTGACATCTCGGCATCGAAGGGCGTCCCGTCCATCTTCCGCCCCTCCTCCTCGATGATCACGCGCGGCCCGTTGCCGGATACCGCCTCGTCGCAGGCGCGCCGCACCGCTTCGCGCGACGGGCCGCCGGCGAGGTCCCACAGCGGCATGCCCGCAAGCGCGCCTGTATCCGGCGCACCGAAAAGTTTCAGCGCGTGAATATTGGCGGACACGATGAACCCGCGCGCGCAGACAAGTACCGCGTCAGGAACGGCATCGATGAAAAGCATGCGAGGCTCTTCCATACTGCCTCCGTTGCGCGACTGTGCTTGAGATTCGAATGCCCGCCGCGGGCTTTTATCCGCCTGAAAAGGCCGGTCCGTCAGTTTCCGTTCGCCGTCGTGATCAGGCCGTCGATCACGCCGATGATATCTTCCTTCACCTTGCGGATCTCCTTGTCGACCACGGGAAGGCTGATGATCGGGATCTCCGCCTGGTAGATGTTGCCGGTGTTGGCGTCAAGCGTGATGAAGTCGCCCTCGCGCAGGTGCGTGCCGCCGAGGATGATCTCGCCGTCTTCCCCCCGCTCCCACTGCACGTCGGTCACGCACGGCTTGCGCTCGCCGATCGCCACCAGCGCCGCGTGCGAGGTGAGCCCGCCCTCCTTCGAGATGTACCCGGTGAAGCGCGCCTCCTTGACGATTACCGCGGGCGGGACATTGCTCTCGGTAATGAATATGAGCTGGCCGTCGTAGGTGTTGATCTTCGCGTCGTCGATGATGATGCGCCCGCGCACCGCGCCGCCGTAGACCGGCTTGCCGCGCGCGATGATCGGCGCGTTGTCGGTCTCCTTCTGGTCAAGGTAGGTCTTGACGATCTTCTTGCTCAGCCCGAACGCGGTCCGCTTGATGAGCTTGAAGGGGCTGTAGATATTTTCCTTATAGAAGTTGTAACTGTTGACGATCACCGCGATCGGCGACTGCTTGAGGATGCGCGACTGCACGATATAGGTCTTTCCGCCCCTGATGGCGAACTCGATGTCTGTGGGATGGCGCTGTTCGCGCTCGTCGAAGAACTTGAACCGCTTCAGCACCCTGTACTGCTTCGGATATTTCTTCACGAACTCATCGGTCGACGAGGGAGACACGATCCCGTCAGCGATCACGTTGCCGAAGAACCCTTCGCTGAACTCGATCTGCTCATCGTACGCCCCGCCCAGGCTCCCGGTGATCGGGTTGCGCGTGAAGAGCACGCCCGAACAGTCCTTTGACGAAAGGATCGGCATGCACTCCTGGATGAGGCACGCGGTCTGGAACTCCTCCGGCATCACGTAGGCCTTCGCCTGTTTCTGCACCACGCTGTTCTCGAACGAGCGGAAGATCGCGACCACCGAATTGAAGAGCTGCTCGTGAGGGTCGTCGGGAATGGCGTGCCGGCCCAGGTAGCTTTCGAGCTGGATCGCGTCAAGGAGGTTCTCCGCGGCGCGCCGCAGCTTGTCGGTGCTCTGCAGGAAGAGCGCCTCGTACTTGGGAAAGCCGACCATGTTGATGATGTTGTTGGCGTGAAGCCCGAGCACGGTGGAAGCGTAGCTCAGCATGAAGGAGAGGTACGCCTGAAAGGCGCGGCCCGGCTCCTTGAGCTTCTTCGACCATGCCTGCGCGATGTCGAAGGTGATGCCGATATGGCCGATCGTCGAGAGCACGCCCGGCATCGACACCGTCGCGCCCGAGCGCGCCATGAGCAGCAGCGGCTTCGCCGGATCGCCGAATTTTTTGCCCGTGCGCTTTTCGAGGTCAGCGACGATGCGGACGAGCTCCTTTTTCATCGCCTGCCGCCTCGCCTCGTCGTCCTTGATGAAATGCCAGGCGAGCGTGCTGAATCCCTCGCCGCGCGGCACTTCGATATTTTTCAGTTTGTTCTCGATGATGATGCGCGAATTGCGCACCTGCGAGCACCCCTTGCCTCCCATGAACTCCGGGCATTCCAGGTCCTTGCCGGGATTGGCCACATCCGTACCGAAGCTGAAGATATAATCCTTGATGGAGAATTTCTTCTTCTCCCTGAGGCGGTCGAGTACCTGCTGGAAGCGGTCGCGCTCCTTCTTTTCGAGATAGGTCTTGATATTGTTGATCAGGTTGGCGAGCAGGTGCGTGGTCTTCTCGCGGATCAGGTTGTTGAGCACCTTGTTCAAAAGCGAAAGCTTGTCCTCGTCGTGGATCACCGCCCAGTAAATCTCCTGCAGGTAGGTGAAGTTGTTCTCGAGCTCGGTGTTCATCACGTCGATGATGCTCGGAAAATGCGCCGCACGGTCGGGGCGCCGCTGTATCTCATCAAGCAGCTGGTCGATCAGCATCGCGAACCGGCCGAGGTGTTTGGTGCCGTGTCCCACCGCGCGCGAACAGAGCGCCAGGCTGACGAGCAGGTGCAGCGAGACGATGTAGTTCTCGTCGGTGATCTCGCGCAGCTCAGAATTGACGACGTTGGAATAGGCGATAAAGGCGATCTGCTCGAGCAGCGTATCCACCGTGAGCAGGCGGAAGAGTATCTCGCCCTTGTTTTTGACCGGGCATGACATCACGTCCTCGATGAGCTTTTTCAGGTAGTAGCGTATCTTGCCCATCGGGATCTCTTCCCAGTTGAAGTACTTCAGCTTGCCGAGCGCCTGCTCGAGAAAGTTCATGAACGAGGTGTAGGCCGGCATGACCTTCACCTCCTCGCTGGCGAGCTTGACCAGGATGAGCTCGATGACGCTTGAAAGCTCCTGCTGCGAGATCAGCTTTTCTCGGTTTTCTTCCTTGTTGGTCCAGGCGATCTTGAGCTTGTTTTTAAGCTGCAAAAGGTCCTGAAAGACCTCCGATTCGAGCAGTTCCTCCTTGTCCTCCTCGCTCGCGCCGACGATCACGCTCCCGTCTATAATGTCGGATGACTTTTCAGAGCGCAGGAATTCCTCGAGCTTCTCAATCTTCATGATCACGCGGTCGGAGAGGTTCTGGTGTGTCAGGCGGCGGATATCCGAGGCGATCGACTTGAACGCGTCGTGGTAACGGTAGGCGTCGTCAAAGTCGTGCGCGATGTCGCGCAGCTCGGCGATATCGATCCCGAAGACGAAAAACTTCGGCGTCAGCCTGATGATCTCCCTGATGATGGAATAGATCTCCTCGAAGTTGTCGGCATGGTAGCTGTCGAGGAAATTGATCACATTGGTCTCGAGCATCGCGATCGACTCGGTCTGCTTCCCCTTCAGGTCGCCCCTGAAGTCGTGCTCGGTACGGATATAGACGACGATCTCGGCAAGCCTGCGCTTTATGAGCTCAGGGTCTTTCTCGTTCTGAAGCTGCTGCAGGAGCAGGCTCACATCGTCGATAAGTTTCAGGGCGCCTTCTCTTTCCATAACACTTCCGTAAAATGAATATCCCGGCTTTCTGCCGGCAGCCGCACCGTGCGGGCGAAAAGCGCCCGCTCAATCCATAGTATAGCACCTCCGCGGCGCGCCGTAAAAAACAGGCGCGGCACGGGCACTGTCAATAACACGCATGTATCCGGCTGAAAATCAATTGTTTTTTACGGCCCCCGGCCCCCTGCCGCGCTTCCGCATCTTCTTTTTTGGTAGACCGGGCAACGGCCTTTATTACACTACAGGCAAAGGACGCCATCAGCACCCACACTCATTCGGGGAACGGCACGTTTCATGAAAAAACAGGACAATTCAACCGCGCACAACGCCGCCATCTACGATTCCCAGATCGAGGCGACAATTCCGTACTACCGGAATTTCCATGACGAGACAATCGCGCTCGTCGAAGCCCTCATGCCCTCGCCAGCAATCTGGATCGACACCGGCGGCGGGACCGGGACGCTCGCCCTGAAGGCATCCGCCGCGTTCCCGGAGACACGTTTCCTGCTGGCCGACCCCTCCGGTCCGATGCTTGCTATCGCGAGGGAGAAACTGGCGGGGCGTGGCAATGTCACCTTTCTCGGGGAGTTGGATACAATCGGCCTCCCGCCGCAGGAGCCCCCGCCTGACATCATAACCGCCATTCAGTCGCACCATTACCTGTCCGCCGCCGGGAGGGCGGCCGCCGTCAAAAGGTGCTTCGAACTGCTTCGGCCGGAAGGACTGTTCATCGTCTTCGAGAACATCCGGCCGCGGACCGACGAGGGGATACAAAACGCGCTCCGCTACTGGAGCCGCTTTCAGCTGAACGCGGGAAAATCCGCAGAGGATGTGGAGAAGCACATGCGCCGGTTCGACACGGAATACTTCCCGATCACCGTGCGGGAACACCTCGACCTGTACGAACGCGCCGGGTTCCGGACCTGCGAGCTCTTCTGGTATTCGTACCTTCAGGCGGGATTTTACTGCGTGAAATGAAACTCACCGGTGCGCTTCGGCGAATTCGGCCGCGCGCGTCTCGTCCCAGTACTCGCCGCCGTTGCCGAAGGTGATGAACCCCACATGGCCTCCGTTCGCGGGGACCTCGAGGAAAAGCCTCCCGTTCGCCGCGGCCTCCTCGTACGGGAAACAGCCGGGGCCGAGTATCGGGTCGTCCTTCGCGTTGAGGACGAGCGTCGGCACCGCGGTGCTGGCGATGAACCGCTTCGAGCTGCAGCTCTGCCAGTAATCCATCGCGTCGCGAAACCCGTTCAGCGGCGCGGTGAAGGCGTCATCGAAGGCGTGAAGCGTCTTTATCGAATCGTAGTCCCTGGTGATCCCGGCGGGAAGGATCGCCTCCTTATCCTTCATCTTCTGCACGAGGGTGATGAGGAACCTTTTGGCATAGACGTAATTTTTCATTTTATGCAGCTCGACCGATGAGGACACGAGATCGCAGGGCGCCGAAATCCCGACCGCGCTTTTTATCTGCGGAAGGATCGCATTCCCCCGCTCCCCCACATATTTCAGGGTGAGGTTGCCTCCCAGGCTGAATCCCACGAGTGAGATCGCCTCATATTTTTTTTCCCCGAGGACGTATTCCACGACGGTGTGAAGGTCGTCGGTTTTTCCGCTGTGATAGGTCGCGGCCTTCCTGTTCGGCTCGCCGCTGCATCCCCTGAAGTTGAACGCGACGCCGTCCCAGCCGCGCCGGTTGAACGCCCTGATCATCCCCTTCACGTACGCGCGGTCGGACATCCCCTCGAGGCCGTGCGAAACAATCACCGCGCGGCGCGAGCCGACCTGCGAGAGGTCGATGTCGACGAAATCACCGTCGGGCGTATCCACACGCTCGCGCCGGTACTCGATGCCTTCGACTTTGCGGAAGAGCGTGGGAAGCACCGTCTGGAGGTGGTTGTTTTTCAGACAGCGCGGCGCGCGATAGGTGGAAGGATTTATTACCGGCATTGCAGTCACTCCTCATGTGTAAAGAATTGTATCCGCGGACATTACTTTAACTATACCATGTTTCGGGGGGATATCGGATTAATCATCGCGCGCGGTAAAATCCGCGCCAACCGCGCAGAACTTTTTCACGCACGCTACCGCTCCGGATGCCGGAACACATCGATGCCGGATACATTGCCCTGCCTGTCGTAGCGAATCGTCACCGTTTTGAACTGCGGCAGGGTCGTGCCGCGAAACACCGTGTCTTCGGCAAGGTTGCCGCGCAGGATCATCCCCCGGGGAGAGAAGGATATGCGCGAATCGAATTTGATTTTCTGATCGCCCGCAATGAGTTTCTGCGGCCCGGCCAGCACGCACTCATCGACGGCGCCGTTCTCATGAAAGGTGATCTGATGATACTCTCCGCCCGCGCACCGGACATCCTGATTTCCGACACGCACCGTCGCGTCGCTTCGCAGGGAACCCCACTCCGGCCTTCCGTTTTCATAAAAGCCGATCCGCTGAAAAAGCGGCAGTTCGTTCCGCCCGACACGGACCGCGCGCCCGCCGGAGAGGAAGCCGACTTTGACCTTCCCTGATTCATAGAATTCGATCTCCTCGATCTCCTCCACTCCTTTTTTGAAACGGAATGTTCCTCCTCCGATCGAAAGATCGCAGTCGCGCGCGAGATATCCCTTCGATATCTTCCCTGATTCATGGAAGTCGATCCGGGAGCCTTTTCTGAACGTCAGGGATCGTCCCCCGACACGGCAGGCCGTATCCGACGCGAGATAGCCGATCGCGATCTTTCCCGACAGATAGAATTCGAGCTCCGTTCCTTTCGGGAACACAACCGCGTTGCCCCCGATCCGCGTCCTCGTATCCGCCGCCAGCACGCCGCGGGAAATTTTCGTGCCGTAACTTTCGTTGTAATAAAGTATTTCTTTCGTGTAGAACCTGTACGTCTTCCCGCCGACCGCGACCTCTGAGATCTCTCTTTCGGCGGACAACGCGGCCCCCATCAGGAGGAACATGAAAACCGGAACGGCGGGCAATCTCTTCATCGCCCGGATCAATTGCCGCCGCCTTCCGCCCCACCGCGGTAGCTCGCGGCGACGACAATCGATTTCATAGTAAGCCCGTCGAGGAAATGCCTGTTGTACCAGCCGGTCGACGAGGTGAGGATACCTCCGACCGAGACCGAAATCGACCAGTGCCTGCTGCTCAAAAGCGTAAGCGCGAGCCCGACCATACCGCGGTTCACCCTGTCGACCGTGAGAGTGTAATCGGCGTTATATGTGAACGGAGCGATATACTGCGACGCGTGCGCCGTCATCTCAGGGCGGTTGATCCCGTAGATGTAGAGAAAATACGGCGTGACGCGGATGAGATCGAACAGCGTTTTCGAGACCGCGCACCCGGCGGTCACGGCGTAAAGAAAACCCTCGCCGTCGATGGTCACATTGAGCGGATCGGCATAACCGTTGTTCAGGGGCGAGAGGGTGATATCGGCGCGGTACCGCTGAAGGCTCACGCCCGCGAACACGGGAATCGACCATGTCGAGCCGCCGGGGATGAGGTCGTACCCCGCGCCGGCGTTCGCGGCCAGGAGCGTGTAATCGACATCAAATGTGTAATTATTGTAGTCCCGCGCTTCGATCGTACCGCCAATATGAAGCGCTGAAACGATGCCGTACACCATGAGGCGGTCATCCAGCGCGTATCCCGCGCCCAGTGCCGCCGCCCATCCTTTCAGGTCATCGCCCCGCAGGTCGGGATCGTCAAAGGCGCGGGAGATTGTAAAATACGCCGGCACCGCGACAAGGTTGAGCTCGCCCGCGCTGTAATGCGTCATCGGGACGAAGGAATCCGAGATGATCGAGGAAGTGACGTTCATCACTCCTTTCATTGCCTTCCCTGAAAGGCCGGAATCCCACGCGATCTGTCCCATGGCCATGGTACCCGTCGAGGCAACGAGGATGCAGGCCGCCAGCGCGGTTATCAAATGACGTCGCACAGTCAGGATCATGCGGTTTCTCCTTTTGCGGCACAATCAAATAATGATGATCACACAACAGGGGATACTCTTATTTCGAAAAATATACAAGCATTTTTCACCACGCATTCACGCCCGCGCATCGAGGACCGGACGGCACAACCAGAAAAAAGTGATGGAAAAAACCGGCCCCGCGCGGCAGTGTCACGCATCATGCGAAGCGAAGAAAAAAAACAGTTCGATGTGATCGTAATCGGCGGCGGGCCGGCGGGGCTCATCTGCGCGGCGCGCTGCGGCGAGCTCGGGCTTTCGGTATGCCTGCTTGAAAAAAACGACCGTCCGGGGAAGAAGCTCCTCATATCCGGATCGGGACGCTGTAACATCACGCACGCCGGCGGCCGCGACGGGTTCCCCGCGCGTTACGGCGGCAAACACGCGTTCGTCAAACCGGCGCTTTTCAACTTCACCGGCTTCGACCTCGTCTCATTTTTCCGCGCGCGCGGCCTTGACATGATCGAAAGGGACGACGGCAAGATTTTCCCCGAAACCGAAAACGCCTCAGACGTGCTGCGCGTGCTCCTGTCGGAGTGCGAAACGCGCGGCGCGCTCATCCTCACCGGCGAGGCGGTCACCGGCATCTCGCTACGCGACGACGGTCCGCGTTTCAAGGTGAACGCCGCGCGCGGCGATTATTCCGCCTCCGCGCTGGTGATCGCGACGGGCGGAAGATCATATCCCGCCACCGGCTCAACAGGCGACGGCTACTCTTTTGCCGAAAGTCTCGGCCACACGATCATTGAACCCGCACCGGGCCTGACACCGGTTATTGTGCGCGGATATGAATTCGCCGATTGCGCCGGCATTTCGCTCGACAGCGTGCCGATATCCCGTCATCGCCAGAACGCGAAAACATTGCATTCAAGAGGCGACGTGCTCTTCACACACCGCGGGCTTTCCGGGCCGGGGATACTTGACTTCAGCAGGGACATCGCCGCCGGCGACACGATCTCGATCGCCGCGCTTCCGTTCGCATCGAAAGAAGAATTCGAAAAGAGCCTGATCGGGGCATTACGCACAAACGGACGCAGGTCGCTCAAAAACTGCCTGCTCGACTACGGACGTGCCGAACGCCTGACGGAGCGAATCCTTTCTTCGCATGGGATCACCGGCGAAACCCGGTCCTCAGAAGTCGACAGGGCAGCGCGCCGTCATGTCGTCGACGCGTTCATGGACCTGCGCTTCACGGTCGACCGTCTCGGCGGCTATAACGAAGCGATGGTGACGCGCGGCGGCGTTTCGCTCGATGAGGTCAACAGGAACACGATGGAATCGAGGATAGTGAAAGGCCTTTACTTCGCCGGCGAGGTGCTCGACGTCGACGGCGATACGGGGGGATACAACCTGCAGTGGGCCTTCTCCTCCGGGCGCCTGACGGCGGAAAGCATCGCGCGAACGCTTCGAAACATCGCGCACGGCGCTTAGCATCCCTTACTTTGCCCGTCCGATGGTAAACACTCCCTTCTCAGGGTTGAAATTCATCTCTATCTCTTTGTAGATCCTTGATTTGTAGGTCCCGAGATACAGATCCTCCGGGAACTCGATGTCACAGTCAGGAAGGTAGGGATGTTCATTTTTCATCTCAACCCTGATCGAGGTTCCGTTCCGGGGCAGGACAAAATTGGCCGTCGTGGACATGAGGTACTCATCCATTCTGGCCGGGATGGATGCTCCCTTTCTCATGAAATCTTTGAATGAAAGGCCGGAGAGCACATTCTTTGTTACGTCGACAAATTTCCCGCCTCGGTAACGAAGAAAGTGGTGTTTGTAAGAAGGAGCGCCGTCAAACATGAAACACGAGGACACCCCGATTATTCTGCTTGAATCGGCGCAGGTGAAATACGTCATGGTGATATCATTATCATTACCGTTCTCGTCCTTAAACCGGACATTGAGGTACGCGTTTTTAACGTCGATCATCGCGGTTTTTTTATCACGCCCGCCGGTCAGAAGCTTTACCCGGTCGGCGTATTCGCTGCCGGCGGTGTAGACGGGATGCAGGTAGGTGTTGAGCGGCGCAATGAGGAAGTAATCCACGATATCGGAAGGAGCCCTGAGCGCGTCGGCCTTTGACCTGAACGACTGGCCGTACGCGACACAGGATACCGCCACGATAAAGAGAACGATGAACGCTGACCTTTTCATGATATACCTTCCTGCGATGAGTGAGTGGGCGCGGGCCTGTTTTCACTGAACCCCGATTGTTTAATATCCGGTCGTGAAGTTCATTATGTCCGGCGTGATTGATACCCTGCGGGGAGGAAATAATTTGTAAAGAAGATTTCATGATTGCATAAAACGACGGGATGGTAAAAATGAACATGGCTTGCGCGCATCACACTGCCGCCGCATAAAGACGCACGTGCGTCATCCTATCAACGCAACAGGAGCCCCATATATGACACCACCACCGCGCGCGAACATACGGCCGGGCATAAAAGTCTCGATCATCACCAAGCAGGACCAGAAGACCGGAAGGCATACCGAGGGGACAGTAAAGGATATTCTGACGAACTCGCCATCCCATCCGCACGGCATCAAGGTACGGCTGACGGATGGCCGGGTCGGCCGCGTACAGGAGATACTCTCCGGGGAGTAATCTCCCGGACCGGGCACATCACCTTCGCAGGACCATGATGACGGTCTCAATGCCCGCGGGATTTTTTCCCGCATCCTCAACGTCTATGAATCCTGCGCCGAGGTAAAGTTTTCTTGCGGCTTCGCCTTCAGCGATCCCCGGCGCAAATGTCTGAACGCGCACATCCCTCGTCCTGTCGAGAACCGAAACGGCGTGAGAGATGAGCGCGCGCCCGTACCCTTTGCCGCGATGCACGGAACCTACCGCCAGCCATTCGATCCCGTTTATTTCAGGATCTACGACCACAATGCCCGCCGGCCCATCTGCTCCGCCGTCCGTCACGCACCAGGCGATCCCCGCGTCGATGGCGCCCGCAAGCGCATCACGAAATCCGGGATCTTCGACCATGGGGCCGAAGAGCGGCTCTACTTCGCGCGCGAGGCGGACCCATCCTTCGACATCATGTCCGGCTGCTTTTCGAATCATTTTTCCCCCTCCCCGCCGCGGCCTTCCGCTTTTTCGTTTTTCTGGCTGACCAGGCAATCGATGACGGTTTTCATGTGGATCATCATCGCCGGGACCATTTCATCGCGGATCTCGCCGTCGAAAGCTTCCGGCCGGTTCACCAGCATGCTCATGAGAAAGTCCATGAGCGCGCCCTGGCCGTTAAAAGTCGAGAGCAGCGAGCGCAGGTCCGAGCCGGGAGTCCCGTCGTCCTCGGGATAGCTCTCGAAAAGGTCGATATTTCGCTCAAGCTGGCTGTCGAGAGAGGCGTCGCTGACCGCGCTCCCGGCTCCGAAGGCTGTCGTGATTATATGCCACCCCACCACCGATATCTGTGTGAGAAAATCCCGCTCATCGTCACTGAGCCCGTCTTCCGCCTCCGCGAGATATCCCATGATCGCGGGCTGTTCCTTCTCCATCCTTTTATAAAGGGCGGAAAGCGTTTGTTCTCCGAAATCACCGAGCCGCTCGATCGCGGTATTGATAGTATCTCCCGTTATTTCCCGCATAGGATCTCCGTCATGCTGCATTCATATCCGGCATTAAACCGTGCCAACAATCACGGATAAAACCTGTTTTGTCAAACATCATTGCATACTATCCGCTTCCCGAGAACCGCGTACATCCTTCAAGCCCGTTGCGCCGATGTTACGCGCGTGTTAATTATGCGCCTTTTCAGGCCGTAGAATATCAGAATATCCTTAAATACTTAATATCTTATTGATTTCCCCCTTTGATTGTGGTAGCTTAAAGGATATGGAATTTGCACAAGGAGGTGTACCATGTATCTTCCATTAAGCGTGTGTGTGTTCTGTTTCGGCGATATATCGGTGGACCATATCGTCTCCTGCGAAAACAACCGCTTCATCAACTACCCGGATGGAGGGACGGCCACTTCGATCCCGTTCGTCCCTGCCAACATCCTGGAAGGGCTGCGCTGTCCCGACTGCAACGTCAGGATCGGCGGGTATCACCATCCCGGCTGCGAACATGAAATGTGCCCGCGCTGCGGCGGCAGACTGCTCACCTGTGGCTGCATGGACAAACATCACCACAACCATTAACGAATCCCCTGCCCGAAAGAGGTTTTCCGGCAGGCCCGTTATCTGACGGACACGGCAGACGAACGGATAAAGTCCGTGTCCTTCCGGAAAAAAGTAATTGCAATCCCTGACAAAGAGAACGATTCTTCTCTTGATGGAGCTAACCGTTTCCTGTTCGCTGCGGCAAACAATATCCTCAGGAGAAAAGCGGTTCTTTCGGCATGAGCAATCCGGAAAATGAAATCAATGAATTCGAGAACTTCAATCACTTCCAGCTTTTTTATCTTGAAGCGATTATGCAGGATTCATCCTTCCCCCAGATAAACAAAATCAAACCGCTGTTCGAATCGATCACGCTCAAAGAGTTCATAGCGCTGGTGGACCAGGTGCTCGGCAAAAACGACCACGAGCTCGCGCAACAGTTCCTCTACTTCCTCATACTGTTCCGCGACATGCCGCACATCCAGTCTTACATTAATTCGGAGCAGTTCACCATCGAGAAGCTTGAGCGATTCATCATATTCACCTACGGATACTGTACGATGCACGGCCATTCGACCGAACGCATAATCGATGAGATACTCTTCTTCCTGAACAACGACCGTCTTCTCGACCTTGCCCTCCATTCAAAATTCATCAACAATGACAAGCTGCTCCTGTTCCTGATCCTTTCCAAATTCGACATCGACATGCTCAACAGGTACTTTGCGCAGGTAAGGAACACCGCCGAGTTTATCAGATATTTCGTGAAACTGCCCGACATCGTGCTCCGCTCGATCATCTCGCGCAACTACCACCTCTTCCAGTACATCATGCTTATGATGGCCGAGACAGATTCCGGCGCGGACATGTCCGGCGGCTTCTTTGAGAAGTACAGGGAGGATATCCGCCAGTTCAGCCGGCTCAGCGACATACTTCGCCAGTACCGCGAGCGGACCGATTTCGAGAAGGAGAAAAACCTCCCGTTCCAGAAGCGGGACATGAGCAGGCTCTCGTTTCTTGTCAACATGGTACGGGATCTCCCCGACCCGGTCAAGGCGGTCGACTATTTTTCCGGCGAGAGGGTCTTCATCGACGAGATGGAGAAAAATATCGTGCTCGCCGTCGTGACCGATCCGCTCCTGAAAAACATCTTCAGGAATTATGACATACCTGAAGATTAGACGTTTCATCCGCCGCAAAAACCGTTTGACACAACGACCGCTATACGGAGGGATACGATCATGAGCTGCTACTTCAGGCACCTGGGCGAAATTTTTGAGGGCACGGGAATCACGGTCACCAAAGAGAACAAGAAGGAACTCGACCGCCTGGTGCACGACTATCTCCATGTGGAATACAAGGACTGTTCAACGGCATGGAAGGCCTTCAAGGAAACCGTGCGCGACAACGACGCCGCGCTGAAAAAGTTTACCGCCTACCTGAAAAAAAATTATCGCGGATAGCCTGAAAGACTTCCACGGACAGCCGGATGAACCAATCGAAAGACCGGACCGGAAAAAAACATCTGCGCGAGGAATACACCGCGCGCATCAATCGCGTCATCGATTACATCGAGGCCAATATCGACAGCGGTCTCACGCTTGAAGCGCTGGCGCGCGTCGCCAATTTCTCTCCCTACCATTTTCACCGCGTGTTCCGGGCAATCGTTGGAGAACCGCTTTACCGGTTCATCCAGCGCGTCAGGCTCGAAAGGGCGGCATCCCAGCTCATCACCGACTCAAGAAAGCCGATCACCGCGATCGCCTACGACTGCGGGTTCTCCGGTTCGGCCGCGTTCGCGCGCGCGTTCAGAGAGCAGTTCGGCATGAGCGCGAGCCAGTGGCGCGCCCGCGGCGGCAGGCCGGAAAGCAAGGATCGCAAAACGGATAGCAAGATCGGGAAACAGAAAAGCAAGGGCGGAAAAGACTTCGCGGCATCCTCCCGTTATACTGACGGCATCATATCACACAGTAAACGGAGGAATACCATGATCAACACACAGTCACTCAAAGTCACCGTGAAAGAGATGCCGGAGATGCAGGTGGCCTACATCCGCCACATCGGCCCGTATCAGGGCGACAGCGCGCTTTTTGAGAATCTTTTCGGGAGGCTCTGCGCGTGGGCCGGCGCCCGGGACCTTTTCAGGGAGCCGGGTGTCCGGATGCTCGCGGTCTACCACGACAATCCCGACATCACCGAGCCGGAGAAGCTGCGCGTGAGCGTCTGCGTGACGGTCCCGAAGGGAACGCGCGTGGACGGCGAGATCGGGCTGATGACGGTCGCCGGCGGAAAGTACGCGGTGGCGCATTTCGAACTGAAAAAGTCTGAGGAATACATGGAGGCGTGGGACGCGGTCTACGGCGGCTGGCTCCCGGAAAGCGGCTATCAGCCCGACGACAGGGCGCCCTATGAGCTGTACGAAGTAAAGATGGACCAGCCGGCGGGAGAAGGGCACCATGTGGACATCTGCCTCCCCGTCAAACCACTCTGATCCTTACGCAAGGCCCGCGCCGCTCAGCCGGCGCAGGGTTCCGCTATTCGCCACGCTGCAGCTCTATCGCCACGCCGAGCTTGTCGATGCCGGCGCGCGTCGCGGTATCAAGCACCTTGACGAAATAATCCACTGACGCCTGCTTGTCGGCCTTCAGGACGATGCCGGTGCTTTTCGCTTCGCGGAAATACCGCGGAAGCTCGGTCGCGAGCGCTTCGCGCGATATCTTGTTGTTCCCGATATAGATCTCGTTTCTGCTGGTAATGGAAACCACGAGCTTGGAACTGTCGCGCTCGCGCACGTCGGTCGCTCCTTTCGGAAGGTTCACCTTGATCTTCGACTCCTGCTGCGGATTGAAGGTGTAGAGAAGGCTGAAGCTGACAAAGAAAAAGATGAACATGTTCATGACGATATCGGTGAAGGATATCGATTCCAGCGACAGGAACGTTTTGTGCCTCCCGTGAATGTTCATGGTCACCAGTTCTCCTTCTTCTCCCTGATCAGCATCAGGAGCTCCTCGCTGTAGTGATTGAGGTCTCTGGATATCATGCCCACTCTCGCAACGAAAAAGCTGTAGACGACATAGAACGGAATCGCGACCAGAAGCCCTCCGGCGGTGGTGATCATGGCCTGATATATCCCCGCCGCGAGCTGATCGACGGTGACGGTCGATGAAAACCTTTCCCAGGTCATGAACGCCTGAATGAGCCCGATGATAGTGCCGAGAAATCCGAGCATCGGCTCGATGCCGATCACCACCATCAGCACACTGAGGTTTTTCTCGAGACCGGCGACTTCACGGTTTCCCTCGTGCTCCATAATCCGCTCGATATCGGCCGTCTCCCTGTCGCGGTTCTGAAGCCCTATCCTGAACACCGCGCCGATCGGATGAGGGGTCGCGTCGCACATCGCGAGCACGCCGTTAAGGTCCCCCTTCCGGAGAAGGGAAAAGACGTCCCCGGCGAATTTCTTCACGTCAAAACGGATCTTCCAGAAGACGATGCCGCGCTCGATGGCAAGCGCGAAGGCGATCACCGAACCGAGAATGATAGGCGCCATCACCCATCCGCCCTTGACTATGATATTATCGGTAAAAAAATGCATTTCAGCCTCCATGACAAGGTGACCCGCGGGCCCGAAGCGCTGAAACCGGTTTCCGCGCAAAGCCCGCGACGGCAATTTATAACAGGAAGGCGGCGCGATTTTAGCAATAACTTTTTTATTCAAACAAGCGGTATTAACATGCTTGTTGTCTTCGCTCTCCCGGAAATGTAAAGCTTCGCTTTCCGCCTCACTCGTTCGCTCGACAATAAAATTCACTTCCTTGCCATTTCATAATTGACCGGCAGAGGGGGCGGATATATTCTGCGGTCCGGGGAGAACACCGGCACTTCAATGGAATACGCGGTCCACACGAAAGACATTACCAAACGGTTCGGCGCGCTGAACGCGGTCGACCGGCTCAGCCTCCTTGTCCGCACCGGAGAAATCTACGGCCTCCTGGGGCCCAACGGCGCCGGCAAGACCACCGCGATCAGGATGTGCTGCGGCCTGCTGAAACCGAGCTCCGGATCGATCCTCCTCCTCGACCGCCGCGCCGGACGGGCCGCCAATCCTCTCGTAGGTTACATGCCGCAGGAGACCGCGCTCTACCTCAACCTCACCATATCCCAGAACATCCGCTTTTTCGGGAGGATTCACGGCCTTCGCCGCAGGGAGATACGCGAACGCGAGGCGGAGCTTCTGGAGCTCGTGGACCTCGCGAAGTGGCGGAACAAGCTCGTGGCGAAATTGAGCGGCGGCATGAAGCACCGGGTTTCGCTCGCCTGCGCGCTGGTCCACCGCCCGCGCCTCCTCTTCCTTGACGAACCGACCGTCGGCGTCGATCCGGTGCTGCGCGTCTCATTCTGGGACTTTTTCGCGAAACTCCGCTCCGACGGCGTCACCGTGCTCATCACCACCCACTACATGGACGAGGCGAGGCGCTGCGACCGCGTCGGCTTCCTGCGCAACGGCCGCCTGATGGCGGAGGGAACGCCTTCCGGGCTCCTCGCACAGACCGCCGCCGACTCTCTCGACGACGCCTACCTCGCCTTCGCCAGAAAGGAGGCCCCCTGATGAGTCCCCGCCGGGTCCTGGCCGTGACGCTTCGCATCTTCACCGACCTGCGCAACGACCCGCGCACCGTCGCGCTCATTCTCGTCGCGCCGATCATCGCCATGTCGCTTTTCGGGCTCGCCTTCAGCGGGGAGATCCGTGACGTGCGGACGATACTCGTCAACTCCGACGAGGGATTCTACAACCCGCTCGAAGGCAAAACCGTCTACGTCTCAAAGGAGATCACCGAACGGCTTGACCGCCGCTCCCTCTCAATCCGCGAGATGAAGGACCCTGCCGCGGCGCTGAAAGAGGCGCGCGACGGCGGCGCGAGCGTCGTCATCCTCTTCCCGGCAAGCTTCACCCGCGACCTCGTCCGCAGACGGTTCGACCCGTCATACAAAGAGATACACCCGGTAAAGGTGTTCCTTGACCGCAGCAACACCACCATCGCCGACGCCGCGATGAAAAGCATCGCTTCAAGCGTCGACCGCACGATCACCGGCTCGAAATACGCCGTGCCGCTGACGATCGACACAAGCGAGGCGATCTTCGCCCGCGACGCGAAATTCATGGACTTCTTCGTTCCGGGCATCATGTCGTTCGTGGTCTACCTCCTCACCACGATACTGACGATACTCGCGTTCGTGAACGAAAAGACCACCGGCACCCTGGAGCGCATTTCCGCGACGCCGCTTACCGCCGCCGAGATCGTCACCGGGTACTGCGTCGCCTTCTCGATCGTGGGAATGGCGCAGGCAGGCATTCTTCTTTCAGTGGGGATACTGGCTTTCGGCATCACCGTGGGGGGCAACGTCACGCTCGCTTTTCTGGTTATCGCGCTGCTCGCGGTCGCCTGCCAAGCGATGGGCATCCTTCTCTCGAGCCTTGCCAGCCGCGAGCTTCAGGCGATACAGATTTTTCCGCTGGTGGCGATTCCCGGCTTTCTGCTCGGCGGAGTGTTCTGGCCGGTTGAGGCGATCCCCTCCTGGCTGCGGCCTGTATCCGGCCTTCTTCCAATAACGTATGCGGTGGACGCCTGCCGAGCGGTCACGCTGAGGGGATGGGGGATAGAGAAGATATCGCGCGACCTCATGGCGCTGGGGGGATTCGCTATCGTTTTCATCACGCTCGCAATGCTGCTGCTTCGAAGGCGCCGCCGGGGATAGCGCTTTTCCCTCGCCTCGCCCGTCAGATGTGTTCCAGGATGTAGTCCTTCAGTATCTTCCGCGCGACATCGGTCATGCTGATAAAAACGACATTATAATAATAAACGTGCGTGTTCTTGATATATTTCTCGCGCACCACGCGCCCCTCTATCCTGATCAGGAAATCGGAGATGGTGAACGATATCCCGTAATTCCTGTTAAAATCCATCTTCACTGTCGCGCGCATGACAAGCTCCTTGTCGTTGAGCCTGAATATAAGCCCCGGGGGAATCTCTTCATGCCCCGCCTCTTCCGCGGGACGGTCAACCGCAATTTCGCAGGGAATGTTCGCCTCGATGAACGGATGGTGCGCTTCCGCCTCGACCTCAAAGGTCCCGGGCACCCTGATCCTGAGCTTCGTTTCCTCAGAAGTCGCCACCGTTGTGACAAACGTGTATTCCGCGTCGCCCGCCCGGTAAATATACCCGTTCAGGACGGTGTCGGGTGAAACGGGACTGACGTCCCGCGTGCCGGCAATCGGCCTCACGGCGAGGTGCTCCTGGCCGCGGCCGATGATTTTCCCAATAATGAAACTCCGCATATTGTCGGTTAGAAAAATCAGCGCATTGTTTTCAACATCACGGATGTTTTTAAGCGGGGTGCGCGTACCGGAGCCATGGTAGAGCTTTTCATAGGTAATGACCAGGTTTTTGCACATCAGGTCAAGCGGTTCCACCCCCTCGTTGAGCTCGGAAATCCGGTTCAGCAGCTTCTGCGCGGATTCCTCAAAAAGCAGCGGGTCGCCGGCAAGCTCGAGTGGGTCTTCCAGTTTAAGGATGCCGAGCAGTTCCTGATAAATCTTCGATTGATAGGAGTTGAAGCCGAGCTGTATTGACCTGAGCTGGACCCGGTGCTTTTTCTGAAGCTCATTGATATACTTTTCGCGCTCCTTCATGGTCCGGTAGATGTAGACAAGCGCGAAGACAAGTGCGGCGATAACAAGAACGAGAAAGACCGGGCTCATCAGCAGTTTTATCAAAAGCTGTGAAAACGACATCGTTGACGCGAATCCGCTGGAAAGCTCCTTTACCCAGTTCGTAAAATTCATGTCATTCCTCTCGTCAGGCTGCCATCACCCTTCGCCGGCTAAGATATATCGTAATCATTTCAACAACAACATCAACAAAAAAAAATTTTCATATTGACGCCGTGCTATACTGTATTGCATCTTACACAATCATAATGTGATGCGACGCATTAAATGAAAAAAACAATGAAATTCCTGGCAGCACTCGGCATTATCAGCATGCTGACGGGTTCTTTTTTCATTTACAGTGATGACGAGCATTCAAACAGGCAGAAGCAGATCGCAGCACAGAACATCAACGCGGGTATAATTAATTCATCCGAATGTGATACTGGCGGGGAGCCGTTTTCCAAACAGAAATGCAAGGCAAGGAATCACTGTTTAAGCGGAAACCGCTTCCATCAAGCCCTCCTCATAATAAACACCCTTTACCCACCAGTGAAATCCTTCAACATCAGACCTGTCGGATTTGACGAGTATACCATCTGGTCGAAAAGTACATTTGTGTAAATTCACCCTCTCCTGTAGTCATTCCGGGCTATTGTGAATTCATTGCCCGCGATTCGTTATGGCGTTATAAATCATTAATCGGGGTACAGGTATGGCAAAAGGCGGTCCTGACAGCTCAACAGTAATAGGAATGCTTGCCGGATTCGGGGGGCTCCTCGTAGGATTCGTGATCGAAGGCGGATCAATACCGGCGCTTTTCGGCCTCAGCGCGCTTGTAATCATTCTTGCCGGAACCGCCGGTGCGGTTATCACTTCTTTTAACCTGCCGTCGTTCCTGAGCATAGGCAAACTGTTCGCGGAATCAATGAAGGCCTCTTCCGGACCCACCAAGGAAGTGGTGCTTGAGATCATCTCGTTCGCGGAAAAGGCGCGCAGGGAGGGCCTGCTCGCCCTTGAAGACGACGTTACGATGCTCGAAAACAAGTTTTTTCAGAAAGGGATACGGATGGTGGTCGACGGCGTCGACCCTGAAATCATCAGAAACACCCTTGAAAACGATATCTACCTCTTCGAGGAGAAACGCAAGCATGAAGCCGCAATATTCGAGCAGGCGGGAGGGTTCTCGCCGACGATGGGCATCATCGGTACGGTTATGGGCCTCGTGCTCGTGCTCTCAAACCTGGGAGGCGATGCCTCGGCGCTGGGCCACGCGATCGCGGCCGCGTTCATCGCCACGCTCTACGGCATCTGCTTCGCCAACCTGATCTGGCTTCCGATCGCCAACAAGCTCAAGCTTAAAATGAAGCGCAACATCCTTGAGATGGAGCTTATCCTGATCGGCCTCCTCTCTCTCCAGTCGGGGGACAACCCCTCTCTCATCAAGGAGCGCCTCGTATCGTACCTTGAAGAAGACGAGGTCGCGGATCTGATGGAACAGCAGCAGAAGGAATAATTCATGAGTTCAGCATTTTTGCGTCACGGGGACTGCCATGGCCAAACGTAAGGAAGCGCACGAAAAGGAAAACGCCGAACGGTGGCTTCTCACCTATGCGGATATGATCACGCTCCTGATGCTGTTCTTTATCGTGCTCTATTCAATGAGCAGCGTGGATACCGAGCGGTTCAGGGCGGTGTCGCAGGCGCTTGAATCGGTTTTCGCGGGCGGCAACTGGGGCGTCCTTGACGCCGGCATGCTCTTCCGCCAGGCGGGAACCGCCGATTTTCAGGGAAAGTTCGCCATAGGGAGCCAGCACCCGTATAAAAACACCAGCCGGCCGATATCCAGAATTCTGAAACAGGCAAGCGAAGTCTTCAAGCCGGAGATCAAAGCAAAGCTCCTGCGCACCACGCTTGACGAGCGCGGCCTGGTGATAACGCTTGCCAGCGACGCCTATTTTGACCGGGGAAGCGCCGCAGTTAATGATGACATGAAAGAAGTGCTGAAAAAAGTCGCCGGCATCATCAACAGCGTCCCCAATTTCGTCCGCATCGAAGGCCATACCGATAATTCTCCCGTGTCGCCGGAAATGGCGCGCGAGGGATATGAGACAAACTGGGACCTTTCATCGGCACGGAGCGTCCATGTGCTGCGCTACCTCACCGAAGAAGAGCGGGTCGATCCGAAAAAGCTGTCGGCGGTAGCTTTCGGCCAGTACCGCCCCATTGACGACAACAGCTCTCCGGAAGGCCGCTCGTTCAACCGCAGGGTAGATATCGTGATCCTCAAGGACCGTATGCTCAAAGAGGATGAGAAGGAAAAGCCGGGCGTCAGCCGTCCCCTCCCCGACCAGGAATGGCGGTAAGCCATAATGGTCCAGGCCAAAAAGGAGAGCTACAGCGGCAGAAAGAAAGCGGCAATTTTCATGGTTTCGCTCGGGAGCGAAGTTTCCTCAGAGGTTTTCAAACTGATGCGCGAGGAAGAGATCGAACAGCTCACCTACGAAATCGCCCGCCTTGACAGGATAGACAACGACGACAAATCAATTGTACTGCAGGAGTTCCAGGAAATGATGATGGCCCAGCAGTACATCACCACGGGCGGCATCGAATCGGCCAGGGACATCCTCCAGAAATCGTTCGGCACCCAGAAAGCCATCGACATCATGAACAAGCTTACCGTCTCGATGCAGACCCGGCCGTTTGACCTCATCAAAAGGGCGGACCCGAGCCATATCGTCAACTTCATCCAGGGAGAACACCCGCAGACGATCGCGCTCATTCTCTGCTACCTCGACCCGACACGGGCGGCCCTTATCCTTTCAGGCCTCAACCACCAGATACAGACGGATGTCGCCAAACGGATCGCCATGATGGACCGCACCTCCCCCGAAGTGCTGCGCGAGGTGGAAAGGGTCCTTGAGCGAAAGCTCTCAACGCTCGCAAGCGAGGATTTTACCTCAGCCGGGGGTATCGAGTCGATCGTGGAGCTCATCAACAACGTCGACCGCGGAACCGAAAAGATCATCATCGAGGCGCTCGAAGAGGACGACCCTGAACTTGCCGAGGAGATCAAAAAACGGATGTTCGTGTTCGAGGACATCGTGCTTCTCGACGACAGGTCGATACAGAAAGTGCTGCGCGAGGTCGACGGGCAGGACCTTGCTAAAGCCCTTAAGGGCGTCGACGTGGAAGTGCAGGAAAAAATCTTCAAGAACATGTCGCGGCGTGCCTCATCGCTGCTGCGTGAAGACATGGATTTCATGGGCCCGCTGCGCCTGCGCGACGTGGAGGAATCCCAGCAGAAGATCGTCAATATCATCAGAAAGCTCGAGGACGCCGGCGATATCATTGTGGCGCGCGGCGGTGAAAACGAGGTCCTCGTCTGATTTTCCGGCCCGGCTTATACTCCACACGATAATTCCGATACCCCCCTCGCACAACATCTCTGCCTGTATTCTTTTTCGCATACAAAGACACAAAAATCCCGCAATTTCCAAACCCCGCATCGTGAATTTTAAGTATATTGTTGTACCAGGCGCAATTCGCCTGATGAATCTGTCTTCTCGTTCCGCGGGTGCGCCTGGTACAACAGGAGGCAGCTCATGAAAAGAGAGTTAATTCGCGGGGCCGTTATGGCCGCGTTTTTAATAGTGCCGCTCTTTCCCGTTTTAAGATGCGCCGGTGATGACATGGCGCTGGTGACAATAGAACTGCGTTCTTCAGGAGGAGTTACCGCCGCGCGACCGGCATCATGGCTTGACAGGATCGCCGGATTTCTGATGCGATCCGCGTATGCCCAGGCCGCGCCGCCGGTCGAAATGACGACAATCCTGACCATCGAGGGTAATGGGATGGGAACCATCGTCGCGGATATTTCCGATAGCGGATCGAGGGCGGTCATAGCCGTTCCCGCCGGGAAAGCGCGTGTCTTTACCGTGCAATCGCACGCGCGCAACGCCGTCACGGGGGCGGCGCTGTATGACATCGGAGGCAGGGCAACGGCAGATCTCAGCCCGGGAGATAATTCGATTTCGGTCAGAATGCTTCCCGTAACCCGGATAACGGATATCAGCTACAGCACCGATGGCAATATCTACGTTCCGATCTACTGGGAACAGCAGCAATGGCCGGCATCGGTCACACCGTCAGTATCGCACATCTACCGGTCCACAGACCCCGGCGTTGACGGTGAACTGGTGTTCAGCCAGAGCACCGGCCAGGGATACTCGATTACCGACATCATCCCGGATCCCGGCCCGGGCATCTTTACCTACTATTACCGGATCAGCCTGGAAACGGCCCGGGGAGAAGAAGGCCCGAAAAGCGATTATGCGGAAATCAGAGCAACCGTGCCCTGACATGCCCGACGGCAGAGCAGCACAAAAAGTCATGGCCTTGCGCTATTTGTACCGTTTTTCTTAAAGCGGACAGTAAACGTGGTTCCGCCGCTTCTGCCGATTTCGATGTTTCCGTTAAGCTGCCGGACCAGCATAGACACCAGATTGAGGCCAAGTGTCGCGGGAAGTTCAATGCCCGCGGTATCCGGGATTCCTATTCCATTATCAGAAACCACCAGCGTGACCATCCCATCTCCGTCCTCGGCAAGTGAGACTCTGATGAGGCCTTTATTTCCCCATCCTGCAGGGAAAGCGTATTTGAAACAGTTGGTCAGCAGCTCATTGACGATAAGGCCGCACGGTATCGCCTGGTCGATTTCGAGAAACAGGTCCTGGCATTCGACCGAGAGCTCCGCCGCAGAGGCCTCTCCCGAGTACACGCGTCTGAGATCGCAGGATATTGCCCTCAGGTACGAACCGAAATCGATGCGGGCCATCTCCCCTGACTGGTAGAGCTTTTCATGTATGAGCGCCATCGAGCGGATGCGGTTTTTCGCTTCCTCGAGCGGCGCATGCAGGGAGCGCTCCCTCAGGCCTGACGCCTGAAGGCTCAGAAGGCTCATGATGATCTGAAAATTATTTTTCACCCGGTGGTGGGTTTCGCGCAGCAGCACCTCCTTCTCCAGAAGCGACTCCTTCAGGCGCTCTTCCGCTTCCCTGCGTCTCGTAATATCCAGGTGCGCGCCTGCGAAGCGCACGGGATTGCCCTCGCCGTCACGCTCCATGACCCTACCGCGATCGGAGATCCATATCCACCCGCCCTGTTTCGTCCTCATCCGGTATTCAGCGTAATAGCTCTCACTCCTTCCCTGAACATGTTCAAGGACCATATTGAGCGCGCCGTCCCTGTCATCCGGGTGTACCTGATTGAGCCACTCCTCGAATGTTGGCGGAAGCTCGTTCGGCTCATAACCGTTGAGGGTATAATACCGGTCGCTCAGAAAGATTTCGCCGGTCCTGACATTCCATTCATAATAACCGTCATCGGTGGATTCGAGGATACGCCTCATCCGGCCCTCACTCTCGCGCAGCGCTTCCTCGACCCGGATCTGTTCGGTAATATCGCGAAGATGCTCCACCACCATGGCAACCTCCCCGCGCTCATCGAAAATGGGAAAAGCCCGTATTTCATTCATTTTTTTCGTGCGCGGATTCACTTCTTTCACATGGACCGCGCGCCCCGAATTAAAAACCTCCTTCACCGGACACAGCCCGCAGGGAACTGTGCTGCTCATCAGAAATTCATAACAGGTTGATCCTGCCGCGGTCTTTTTGTCCGGCGGGCATTCCCATCGTTCCCAGTTCGACATCACGATCCGCATGTCGCGGTCGATCACGAGCATATCGTCGGGAATCGCGGCAAAGACGTTGTCCAGCAGCACGCGCGCTCCAGCCGGATCAAGTCTGTCCCGGCGAAGGTCATCGGGGATACCATCCTCTCCGCGCAGCGCGGCAACATCGGCGTGTCGGCAGAGCGCCGTGTCGACGGCCGTGAAAAGGGCCGGGCGCGTGACCGGCTTGAGGATATATCCGTACGGAGCGGTTTTTCTCGCGTTTGCGATTGTTTGTGGATCGGCGCTTTCGACGATGTAGACGATCGGCACGTCGATGCGGGCAAGGATCTCTTCGCCTGTCCTGATGCCGTCCATCCCTCCTGAAAGAGAAATGTCAACGAGCACGAGGTCCGGCCTGAGGCCGGCCGCCTTCGCAACCGCATCATCTCCGGAGGAGACAACCGCGGCGACATTATATCCGAGCGCGACGAGACTTTCCTGAATATCCGTTGCGATATCCGGTTCGCTTTCAACAACGAGGACGCGCGCCTTCTTTATTTCTTCTTTCATCTGACCGATACAACCTTTGACAATGCGTGGACATCCGCAGAAAAGAATGGAATAGACAATATATAAGACACCCTCCTGATGCGTCAATAAAATACTTAATTTTACTATACAATAATTTTATGATATTGACTGAAAATACCAGTATAATCGCCAACAATATAACACTAACGTGTGATATCCACAATTGCACACCTTTCAGACGCATTTCAGAATTTTAATTTGTTGCAAAAAGGGTTTCGTTACGTTAAAAAGGCAGCGCCAGCATGCGACAAACATGCTGGCATTTTAATTCGCGTGGAGATGGCCCGATACTTCCGATGAAAACGAGAACGATAACCGCAGCACTCATACTCTTCACGATCGCATTCATCCTCAACACCGCACGGCTGTACGCCGCCGAGGAATACTCGCGCGACTGGTCCGATCTCGACGAAGAACACGAGCGGATGTACGGAAGCGAAAGAACACAAAAATTTCTCGATGACGCATTCTTTTATCAATACGAGTTATGGGAAGGCCATGAATCCAGAATGATCCTCTGGTTTTATAAATCCACCAACTACCCGCGCTACGAGGCGAAACGCGTCTGGCCGTTCTACGGCAACCTGAAAAGCAAAATCGACGAACGCGAGCGCACCTGGGCGCTCTCCGGGATCTACTACCACAAGACCGACCGCGATTACGACTATCACCACATCTTTCCGTTTTACGCGAGTACGCGCTACCGCGCCAGCGTCGACAGGAACATTCTCTACTTCATCCGGTGGGGAGGGAAGGAAGGCCACCGCGACACCTCGTATTTCAACATCTTTCCGCTCATCTTCTCCAATAGCTACGAATCGAAGGACGGAAAGGATGAGGGGGGAAATACCACGTTGTTCCCGGTCTGGTACAGCGACAGCAGCAGGACCACGAGCACCTACGAGAGCAAGAACCGGTTTATCATAAATCCGCTGTTTGGCTACAATTCCCGCTACTTCCGGACCGCCTCTAACCAGGTGTCGCAGGACGAGACATGGTTCTGGTCGCCGGTAATTCCGCTCGTCTATTATCACGGCAACATCAACAGGTGGCACCTGAACCTCTTCTGGCTCTTCGACATCGCGCGCCAGGGTGGCACAACGAAGCGCTCGTTCTTCCTGCCGTTCTGGTATTACTCGTATAATGAATCATACCTTGGACAGGAAACGGTTTCCTGGACGCCGCTCTGGCTGTACGGCTCGACATACCAGACGGCGAGGAACGGCGGCGAAGAACGCCTGACCGAACGAACCTTCGGCTTTCCGCTGATCCCGTTTCTCTATTACCGGAGCTACAGCGAGCGCAGCGGCACGCACCTCAACATTGTCACCCTTCTCGACTGGTCGTGGAACAGTACCGGCGACCTCGAGCGTTTCTGCTTCATACCGTTTATTTTTTACTATCCGGGGAAGGAGGGCCAGCCGTCCTCCAGCGTCTCGCCGCTCTGGTACTACCGCAGCGTGTCCAATCCGAAGATCGGTGAGGAATCAACGCTGTGCGTGCCGCTCCTGCCGCTCTTCTACTCGCACAGCTCCACGAGGGAGGGCACGCACCGCAACCTCTTCTGGCTTATCGACTGGGGCAGCAAGGCCGACGGGAGCTTCGACCATTTCTGGTTCATACCTCTCGTCTTTCACAACGGCGGAGAGGGGGGATACATCCATTACTTCCCCTTCTATTTCCGTCCGCCGGGCTGGACGGAACGCGAGGGCGTCTCCTTCGGCATCTTCCATTATCACCGCTGGTCGCCGGACGAGGAAGTGCTCTGGTGGCCGCTTCGCTATTACCGCGAGAACACGCGCGCAAACGAAAAGGTTTCGCACTGGTTCCCGCTCTGGTATTCATGGGACAACGTAAGTCTTTTTGAAACGGCGAAAAGCAGCGGCACGATCTTCATCCCCTTCTACTTCAGCTACGAGGACGCGCGGCACAGCCTGACCTTCTTCCTGCCGGGGATATCGATCAGCTCGCTCAAAGGGCCGCTTGCGCCCGACCTGATGCTCATGATCGGCAGGCGCGAAAACAGCTGGTATCTCGACACCGATGTCTCCTGGCTCTACGACGTTGTCAGCGTTTCGACACGGACGACGATACGAAACCCGTTTGTTTCGGCGCAGCCCATCACGAATGCTTCAAAGCAAACCGATACGAATGTCTCCGCAAAGAACAATAACGCCTCTCCCAACGGCGGAACGCGCGAGGCGAAACTTCCCGCAGCCGCCGTACGTGACGCAAAAGCGCCCGCGGACGACAAGACCACATCGCCCTCAACGCCGACGCTCACGCGGCGCAATGACATTTCGCGTGAAACCTCAACAGAATTTTTAGGATGTAAGTTTCTTTTCGGATGGATCGCGTGGGAGCACGCCGACACCAAACGCCATTTCCGGCTCCTGCCGCTGGCGTGGTTTTCATGGGATGAGCAATCCGACAACGAGGTTTCTCACATCTTTCCCCTGTATTTTTCGCACAGGGACGCACAGGTGGAATATTTCGTGCTCTATCCGGCGCTCCTGCCGCTTTACGGCATGTCGCGCGACGGCGATTCGTACATGCGCGCCTTTCTCCTGAACACCTACTGGATCGAGTATGACGCGCAGCAGCGGGAGTACGAACACACGGTGCTCTGGCCTGTCTTCAATCTCTATACGTCGCCGGAGCGTTTCGGCTGGCGGATATTCCCGATCTTCTGGTACAAGACCGCGGCAAGCGGCGACACCGCGATGACGCGCGTGATAAGCCCGCTCTACTATTATCACTCCCGCGCCGCTGAAGGCACACGCTACGAGCGCGTGGTCGCGCCGTTCATCATATCCACCACAGAGGAACGAGCCGGCTCATACTCACAGAGCGCGGCCTTTCCGATAATCCCGATCTTCTTCTACACGCACGACCGCGCGACGAACAGGCCGCGCACCGAAGGCGAGGCTGAAAGCACAACCGTGTCAACATCGCATACGCTCATTCCGCTTTATTACTATTCCGAAACCGAGGACCGGTTTCCCGCTCAGAACATCACCGCGCGCAAAAATACGTTCATCGGACTGCCGCTTGTCTATTACAGCTCGTTTTCGGTAACGCCCCACGGCTCGACACCGGGACTGGAACAGAGCACGCTCTTCTTCCCCGGCTTCTACCGGAACACCGACGGCGGGAGCCGGCACACCAACATTCTCGGCATAATCGATTTCGCCTCCAATCCCGAGGCGCACACGAGCCGCTTCATCTTCCTGCCGTTCTACATCGGCCTGTACAATGAACACCGCTCGCATACGATTCCGCTGCTCCTGTCGCATTTCGAGTACGGCGAGCGCTACAGCCAGACCGTCATCGCGCTTTACTGGCACAAGAACGACGAGGAGGCGCATCGCGGCTACCGCCACTTCCTTCCGCTCTGGCTTTCGTTCAGCGAAGGCGCCGGGGCCCGTTCCTCAAGCTCGCTCATGATACCGGCGCTGCCGATCTTCTACAGGAACATCGAGGAGGAGCGAAGCGAACTTCTGCGGCGCACCGACACGACCAGCTTCATTCTTCCCCTCGTCACATGGATGACGCGCGAAAAGTCGCTTGCCGACGGCTCAATGACGACAACCGACTTCTACCTCGTGGGGCTGCCGCTCCTCTCCTACAGCTCGACGGAAACGAAGGAGGGGGATACGATCCGCTCAAGCAGCACATTTTTCTTCATGGGCTACTACCATCATTCGGAAAGCGGGTATAGCCACACCAATCTTCTGGGCATCTTCAACTGGCGCTACGACGCCAAGCGCGACGACAGTTTCAATTACTTCTTTCCGTTCTTCGCCTACGAGGGTAACGAGCGGAAAGGATATTTTTCCATACCGGGGATTCTGTCGTATTACGGATGGGACGGCGATATCCGCCAGATCCTGATCGGTGGCCTCTTCTGGCACCGGTACGATCCGGCCCGCCAGGAACGCTACCTGCACCTCTTTCCTCTGGTCATATCCCGCTGGGCGGAGGACAGCTCGACCTTCATCTTCCTCGGGACCTACTGGCACTTTTCGCAGGATTACTCGCGGCAGAACCTCTGGTACCTCTTCGATCACCGGCACCGGCGGCAGCACGACTACGACGAGTGGAACCTGCTCTTCGGGCTCGTGAACTACGAATCGTCGGACCTGGAGCACAAGTTCAGGCTTGCGCTCGGGATGCTCGCTGAATACACCAGCCGCGCCAATTCCCCCGACTGGAGCGCGCACATGCTCTGGCTCGGCTACGAACGCAGGGGCGAATACCGTCAGTACAATTTCCTGCCGATACTATATCATTCCGAAGACGCCTCGTCGAGCACCTGGTGCCTTCCGCTCGCGCTGCAGTATTACGCGCGTGCCGGCGAGAGTGTTTTCCACGTGGTCGGCGGCGGCGTCCTCTATTACCGCAATTACGAACCCGCCGAGCGGCGCGACCGCGAGATGGTGCTGCTCGGTACGCTCTGGAACTACGTCGAAAAGCCGACACAGGACAACGCGCGCGATTACGAATCGCGCGGCATGCTCTGGGGGCTCCTCTGGGAGTACGAGACCGAGCAGGCGAACGGCGCCGAAACCTGGAGCCAGTTCTCGATGCTTTTCAGGCTCTACCGTCACATCAACGACAACGGCGAGGTGACGCACCGGTTCCTGGGGATTTCGATCTGACACCGCGCAAAAAAACCTGTTGACAGCACCGGCGCCGATGCGCCATCCCTATTCCCTGTCACGCAGGATTATCCATGAAACCACGTATCGCGCGCTACATCGTCGGCGGGGGGATAAAACACACCTTCCGCGCGTTCAGGGCAAGGAATTACCGGCTCTACTACATCGGCCAGCTGGTATCGCTCACCGGCACCTGGATCCAGCAGGTCGCCATGAGCTGGCTCGTCTACCGGCTCACCGGCTCGCCGTTCATGCTCGGCCTCATCGGCTTCACCGGCACGATCCCCTCGCTCGTGCTCACTCCTTTTACCGGGGCGATCGTCGACAGGCGAAGCCGCTACCGCATCCTCGTCACGATGCAGACCCTTTCGATGATCCAGGCGTTCGTGCTCGCGGTCCTCGTGCTTTCCGGCGCGGTGAGGATATGGCAGATCATCTGCCTGAGCCTCGTGCTCGGCACGATAAACGCGATCGAAATTCCGGCGAGGCAGTCGTTCATATCCGGCCTGGCCCGAAAAAAAGACGACCTGAACAACGTCATCGCCCTGAACTCGGCGCTCTTCAACGGGACCAGACTCGTCGGGCCTTCGATCGGGGGGATGCTCATCGCCCTCGCCGGCGAAGGGATTTGCTTTCTCATCAACGCGCTGAGCTTTCTCGCCGTGATAGGCGCGCTCCTCGCAATGACCAATATCCCGCGCCATCGCGTGGCCGCAAAGGCGACGCTTTCAGCGCATGTGAAGGAGGGGATCGCCTACATCACACGATCGAGGCCGATCCGCACGGTCCTGATCCACCTCGCGATCTTCAACCTGCTCGGAACGCCCTGCCTGGTGCTACTGCCAGTCTTCGCACGCAAAGTGCTCGGCGGCGGGCCGCACACGCTCGGCTTTCTCATGGGAGCGGCAGGGATGGGAGCGCTCACCGGCGCGCTTTTTCTCGCGTCGCGGATACGGGTGCGCGGTCTTGAGCGGGTCATACTCGGCGGCTCGACCATCTTCGGCGCGGCGCTGATCGTGTTTTCGAGGTCCGTGAATATTACGCTCTCGCTTGTCATGCTCTTCGCGCTCGGGTTCACCATGATCGCGGTCACGGCGTCGAGCAACACGATCCTCCAGACCATCGTCGAGGAAGATAAGCGGGGAAGGGTGATGAGCTTTTTTACCATGGCGGTAATGGGAACGACGCCGCTGGGAAACCTCGCCTACGGCTCGCTCGCTTCAATCGTCGGCGCGCCGGTCACGGTGACGGCGAGCGGCGCCGCCTTCCTTATCGGGACGATCTTCTTTCTCTTCAAAAAGCCAGTGGTACACGACGCGATCCGCGACAGGGAAGCACGGCAGCTCTCACCCGAATTCCAGGGTGAGACGATCATCGAATAATTCCGGGCCCGCTCACTCCTTCATTTCGGGCATGCCTGTATCCGGCGCGGCCACGGGCATCCCGAACGGCTCGTTTTTCACAAAGAACCTGTACCATTTGATCAGCGAATCCACCAGGATAATGCACGCGAGGATTACCATCGCGCCGATGAGGATCTCATTGATACGGTAGGTAAACGCTTCGGGCGTGGCCTGCGCCGCCCGAGCAGAATACTCCACGATCAGTTTTCCCGCGGCGGTAAAGGTCGTGGTCGCCATGAAAACCATCGGCAGGAGCGTGACCCAGATATATTTCACCTTGCCGAGCTTGATGATGACGGTCGTGCCGATGCAGAGCGCGAGCATGCCGAGAAGCTGGTTCGCGGTGCCGGAAGATATGAGCGAATGGAATCCCGAAAGCGCGCCGCATGCGATCGAGATGAAGACAAAAGGAAAAACCGTACCGGGGATGATCGGCCCGCCTCCTTGGAGAAACCGCGTGAGCGGCGCCATGTTGAGGCTCGCGATGATATTTCCCGAAAGCGAGCGCAGATCACCGAACGGCTTGTAGGCATGGCCGCCGAGCTCCTGCACGACATAGCGCGCGACCCGCGTGCCGGCGTCTGCCGCGAATCGTCGAGCGCGACGACTTTTGCGGCGAGAAACGCGCCGTAGAACCTGTAGGCGATGAGATAAAAACATCCTGCCGCAACTAGGAGCTACAGTGCGTTGATTTTTCGGTCGGATTGAAGATACCCGTTACGACGGCGAAGGCAACAGCACAGACGATTGACAGGACACTCCACAGAAGCACGCGAATAATTCCATCTCCCGCATCTACGCAGCAGCAGATTTGAATCCGTTGAAGCAATAATCGAAGAATGTAAATTCTCTATTCACACGTGGTTTACGTTAAACGCCCGCCACAGTAATAGTTTTAATAATTCAGGATGATTACCGCATGCCGCGACAAGGGGGATAAAAAAGGCCGCCCCTTGCGGGACGGCCCTTGATATGCACTGCTTAACCGGAACCTGTTTCTACAGTTCCTTGGGTATTCTCATCGAGTAGAAAGAACGCCATACGAATATAAGCGCGATGATCAGGAACGGAATTCCGATGAAGGGCGCGATATTCATACCGTGGGTGCCCGCAACCGCCGCCTGGGTGGCCGCCGCGATCTGTTCCGCTGTTGCCGAATCACCTAAATTCTTTATCGCCGCGTTGACACTGTGAGCGACGGGGTTCAGCTCAATGGCGATTTCCGTTGCCAGAAGGCCGAACAGGGTGGAGAACTTGATGATCGGGTTCATGGAAACCGAAGAAGTGTCCTTGAACGGGTCGCCAACCGTGTCACCGACGACTGTAGCGTCATGGAGGGCCGTTCCTTTCAGCTTCTGCGGATCGATTTCAACGCATTTTTTCGCGTTGTCCCATGCACCGCCGGCATTGGCCATATAGATCGCCTGGAAGAGGCCGAACACCGCGATGGAAATCAGGTACGCGACAAAGAAGTTGGGATCGAAGAACGCGAACGCCAGCGTTGTCGACATCAGCGCAATGAAGATGTTCCACATACCGGTCTGCGCGTATTGCGTGCAGATCCTTACGACGGTCTTGGAATCCTCAATGTCGGCTTCCGTCTTGTTAAGGTTAAGGTTCTTCTTTATGAACTCGACCGCCCGGTATGCACCGGTTGTAACGGCCTGCATTGAAGCGCCCGCGAACCAGAAGATCACCGCGCCGCCGCAGATGAAGCCAAGAATGACCGGAGCGTCGGTGAGGGACAGCTTCAGGAGACCCACTTTCTTGAGGAGCAGGATGATCGCGAAGATCATCGTCGTCGCCCCGACAACAGCGGTACCGATAAGCACCGGCTTCGCGGTCGCCTTGAAGGTGTTGCCGGCTCCGTCGTTTTCCTCGAGATATTTTTTGCCCATCTCGAAATCAGGATCGAAACCGAAATTTTTCTTAATATCTTCCCTGATGCCGGGAATCGCTTCGATCTGCGAAAGCTCGAAGATCGACTGCGCGTTATCGGTTACGGGGCCGTAGCTGTCGACAGCGATATTGACCGGACCCATGCAGAGGAAACCGAACGCGACAAGGCCGAACGCGAAGATTGACGCGTACCCGGGGATGATGATTCCCAGGGCGTGATGGCTGACGAACAGGGCGCCGGTCATGAGGGCAACAATCAGCATGCCCACCCAGTAGGCGCTGAAATTACCGGCGACGATACCGGAGAGGATGGTCAGAGAAGAACCGCCTTCCTTCGATGCGGTAACGATTTCGTTCACGTGCTTCGACTTGGAACTGGTGAATATCTTGGTAAACTCGGGGATGAGCACCGCCGCGAGCGTTCCGCAGCTGATGATCAGAGCGAGTTGCCACCAGAGGGGATTGAGGGCCGCGTTGCCCAGAATGATTCCGATGTCGCCGATCAGCAGGTAGCTCATAAGGAACGAGGTGCTGATACAGAGGATGGCGGCAATCCAGATGAGCCGCATGAGGGGCTCTTCGAAATCGAACTCCTTCTTTCCTTTGTACTTCGCGGATGATATCGCATTATTGACGAAATAGGATATACCTGAGCAGAAGTCCATCAGGAAGCGCATGGCAAAAATCCACACGATCAGTTTCGCCTGGATAGCGGGGCTGGCCACCGCCAGGGTGATGAAAGAGATCAGAGCGACGCCGGTGACGCCGTAGGTCTCGAAACCGTCGGCCGTGGGGCCCACGCTGTCACCCGCGTTGTCACCGGTACAGTCGGCGATGACGCCCGGGTTGCGTGGATCATCTTCCTTGATCTTGAAAACGATCTTCATGAGGTCTGATCCGATGTCGGCGATTTTGGTGAAGATACCCCCGGCGATACGAAGCGCGGAAGCGCCCAGAGATTCGCCGATGGCAAAGCCGAGGAAACACACGCCCACGATATTACGCGGGACAAAGAGGAGTATGATGACCATCATGACAAGTTCGAGCGAAATCAGGTACAGTCCCACGCTCATGCCCGAACGAAGTGGAATGTTCACCACGTCCCAGGGCTTGCCTGCCAGTGACGCGAAAGCGGTACGCGCGTTGGCGTAAGTGTTAACACGGATACCGTACCACGCGACGGCGTACGATCCGCCCATACCGACGACGGAAAAGAGCAACACCAGAAGCAGTGTCCAGGTGGTCTGGCTGACCGGAGCCTTGCCGGCGTTACTGAAATAGAAGTAAAAAGCCATCGCCGCGGAAATGAACGCGAACAGCATAAGCAGGAACTTCCCCTGCTGGAGCAGGTAGGTGCGGCAGGTTTGGAAAATGATTTCCGCAACATTGAGCATGGACTCATGTGCGCGCATTTTCTTTACGTGGGAGCGCAGCCACAAGCTGATGCCGAGCGTACCGCATATAACGAACGCACCATAAAGGAGCAGATGCCATCCGTCCAGATTGAAAAATCTCTGGAATTGCCCGTCCCGCAAGTTCGGAATCGCAAGATCCGCCTCACTCGCAAATACGGCCAATGTGGTGAGCGGAAGCATGCTCAACATCAACACTATTCGCTTAAAAATCTTCATAGTAACCTCTAACTTTTTAATTTTTATTAAACAAGAACATTACCGGCAACGTGCCGGTGAGTACCCCGGAAGACCGGAAATAACGGTTTTCCGGAGATATGCTATTCTTGAAGTTATCCGCTCAGGCTGTTTTTATAATTTTTTGTTCAATCCGCTGCTTTTTTTATCGAATTATCGCCCAACCGCCATAACGGGCCGGCTAAACTGAGTCCTATCTGGTATTTCGCCCATCCTGTCAAGAAAGATGTTGGCAAACCCATATAAAAAAACGCCTTCAACTTTTAAGGATAGAAGGAGAAGGCATGTCGATACCTGTCGGGAAATGAACGCGAAAATCGAGCGGGGATACGGGGAAAGGCGAAAAAGCCCCGCCCGGAGCAGGAAACCGGGAACGACTATCGGTATGCGGTCATTGCATCCGGATATATCCGCTCTTTTTTTTCTTTTTAAAGGAAAGCATTCCATGCCCGGCCGTCCTTTTCCCTCCGAAGAAAAGGACGGATTGATCTGCCGGGCAAAACAATTGAAAATCACTCTAATCATAATCTTTCTTTTTCTATCGCGCTATCCGGCACAGCGTATGCACCGGACGCGGAATAATCGGACGCAATTCAAGCCTTAAACATATCACCAAAATCAAACAGCGCAAAAGAAAATTAGTATAAATAAAAAAATTTACTTTTGCTTCGGTATTGTTATTTTAGTTTTAATATGTGAATTCGGCCGTAATAACCGTCGTCCGTCGGGGGGAGATGTGTATCAGTATGTTTTTATAAAATCGATACACAACAACCCACCACTCCTGCATTATGCCTATCCGATCTGAATAGCCAAACTATACCCTATAGGCGTCAATATTTGCAAGCATTTTTTCGAAAAGCATACATTCTCAAAAAGGAATTTTTAAGCTTTCAACACCTGATGGTTGCCTTGTGGATACGCGGGAAAGGACAACAGAAACAGACGGTATGGTCCCGGAGAACCATACCAATCCCCCCGTCATAGCGCACAACCGGACGCCCTGCACCCGCAGACGGGGAAAGAAAAGCGGTATCCTACGCCGCCTCTCTTTTCTGTTTTATCATAGTGAGGAGATTTTCCACCATTGTTTCCCTGCTTTTCAGAAAATTCTTGAAATCATTGTGTTTCGCGTGACGGATTTCAACGAGCAGGCTGCTTACATCTCTCTCAAGCAATTGTATAAAATAATCCATCTCTTCTTTGTTAAGTTCTACCAGCATATTCCCCTCCCCTCGTCAGTAAATATACCGGAAACACCCGCCGCACATCCTCTCCTTCCTGTGCCGGTCAGCAGCGGGCACTATCCGTAGTACAAAAATAATGATGAGGGCGGCAAATTTCAAAAAACGGAGATTTATTAATATCTTTTTTTACTTAAAATACGACTTTTATTTATTAATACTTATAAAATAATAATGATCATATTAATTTTATTTCATCACGCCGGGAACTTCTTCTTTCTATCTGATAAACCCTTCTACGCGGGAGATCGGGTGGGTCCTGAGAACATGCTGGCGGCGAACGCAGTAGTTGTTGCGGGTAACGATGTTCGGGCCCTCGTCGGTCGTGAACACGCGCTCGTAGCCCGCGTAGCGGCACAGCTCCACAACGCCCTGATCATAACTTCCGAACGGGAACGCGAAGTATCTGACCGGTTTTTTCAGGTAGAGTTCTATCTCGCGTTTTGAGAGATAAATCTCCTCAAAAAGCCGGCGCCTTGATTCCGGCGTGCCTTTTTTTTCGAGCTTCACCAGGTCGGGATGGGTGACCGTATGCGACTGGATCTCGATGCCGTTCTTTTCCATTTCACGAAGCTGCCGCCACGAGAGGCTGTCATGCGATTTCGCGCCGATCGGCCCTGTAAAAAGAAAAAGCGTCACCGGATAGCGGAATTCGGATATCAGCGGCAAAAGCCTGGTATACATCGAGAAGTAGCTGTCGTCAAAGGAAAGCATCATCACTTTTCCTTCGAACGGTTTCGGGTCCTCGATGCGGTCAAAGAACTCCCTGAAGCTTATCACCCGCACTCCCCGGTCGCGGAAAAGGCGGAAATGCGACTTCACGGTATCAAGGGTAAGCGAATAGAGCCCCTTGCCGTCGATAGCGTGGTACAGGAGCATCGGCGAGTCAAGCAGGCGGGAGCGTATCTCACTCCTTCGCACCTTCCAGCCGGAATTACGCATGATCATGTCACCGTAACTCTCGCCGGCGCAGTACTGTATGACCAGCACCGACACGGATGCGAGGAGCAGCCCTCCGGCAGTCAGCAGCACAATGATCGTTTTTCGGTTCTTCATATTGCAGACGGTTCAGGTTCGGATATGATCTATTTTCGGCCTTTTTATCCGGGGGGATGACTCAAATATGGCTGCGGCAGTGAATGACCGTCGCCACGCCGAAAACCCTGGCGCGCCGTGAAATAATATCAAACCCCTCGCGCTCCAGCATGGAACACAGATCTCCCGGATCGATAAAGCTCGAAATGGTCTCGGAGAGATACCGGTAGGCAAGCATCCGGCCCGAGATGAGGCCCCCCAGGATCGGGATGATGCCGAAAAGATAGATCCGGTACAGGAAGCGGATCAGAGGATTGGCTGGCCTGGTGAGTTCAAGTATGACGAAATCCCCTCCCGGCGCAAGGACCCCGCGCGCCGCCATGATAAAGGTGTTGATGTCGGGGATGTTGCGGATTCCGAATGCGATGGTCATGATCGAAAATGATCCCGGTTTAAAGGGAAGCAGTGCCGCGTCAGCGGCAACGGGGATATCGATCCGGCGGCGTGCGATGCCCCGCGTAAGCATCTCGAGCGAAAAATCGAGCGAGACGGTCAGCGCGCCCCGCTTCCGCAAAATGCGCGAGAAATCTCCCGTCCCGGCGCAGAGGTCGAGCGCGGCCCTGCCGCGGATATCGCCGAGCGCCCTGATCGCGCCGCGGCGCCATATCTGGTCGATGCCGAACGAAAGTATGCGGTTCAGCAGGTCGTAGGTGGGGGATATCGCGTCAAAGGTGCGTCGGATGAACCGCTTGCGCTCGGCAGGGTTCTCGTCGTTGATCTCGTATCTGAGGCTTTTTTTCGCGTTCACCGGTGCTTCCCCTGAAATCTTCTCACAATCCGGTATTCCGAGTCCCGCTGCACGGGCTCCCTGCCGGCGTTGCGTATGATGTCGACAAGTTCGCTCATATTGGTCCTGGTCTCGATGCCGGTGGCCCTGACGACCACCTCCTCCATGAGCACGCCGCCCATGTCGTTAGCGCCCATCGAAAGCGCAATCTGCGCGAGCTTGAGCCCCTCGGTAAGCCAGCCTGCCTGGATATAGGTCACATTGTCGAGGTATATCCGCGCGATCGCCACCATCCGCAGATAATCGACGCCTGTCGCCGGAACGATATCGGTCATTTCGGTGCGCGCCGGGGAGAACGACCAGGGGATGAAGGCGCGCAGAATTCCTGTCTCATCCTGGATGCTTCGCACCGTGTCGAGATGCGCTATCCGCTCATCGGGCGTCTCGCCCATCCCGTAGGTCATGGTCGCGGTCGAACCCATCCCGTGTTTTCGGAGCGCGCGCATCACGGAGCACCACTCGTCGCGCGTCGTCTTGTGCGGGCTCACAACGCGCCGCACCCGGTCGACCAGGAGGTCCGAGGCGCCGGGTATCGAGTCAAGTCCCGCCTCTTTCATGTGCCCCACTATTATATCCACCGTCACGCCGTGCCGCTTTGCCAGATGGACCACTTCGGCGGGCGAGAACGAGTGCAGGTAGATTGCCGGATAGCGCTCTTTTACCGCGCGGATCATCGCAATGTAGCGGTCGAGCGTGTAGTCGGGATGGAGGCCGCCCTGAAGCATCACCTGGGTGCCGCCGATAGCGACAAGCTCGCCGATCTTGCCGAGGATCTCATCGTTCGTAAGCTCGTACGGCTCGATGACGCCGGCGCGCGCGTGGTAGGCGCAGAAGCGGCATTTCGCCTCGCAGACGTTGGTGTAGTTGATGATCCGGTCAAGGATAAAGCCGACGGTATCGGAGGGATGGGCGAGCCTGCGGCGGGCGTCGGCGGCCAGGCCAAGCTCAAGTAGGTCCCACGAAAAGAGTGAGACCGCTTCCTCGCGGCCGATCCTCTCTCCGGAGAGGACCTTCTCTTTCAGGGCTTCAGTTGCGGATTCAGGATTCACTGTTTCTTCCGGGCATGGTCTGATACGGGCTTTCCGGGGCTTCGCCCCGCCGGGAGATTGCCTCCCCGCGGGGATATATCCCCCCTGCGCCGTGAGGCGTTCTCAGCCTTCGATCACGTCGTACACATAGTCGAAGCTTACAAGGCAGGCAAGGAGCGCCTTGAGCGGCATGCCGCTGGTCACCGATTTCATATGGTCGTCATCGACGTCGCAGTACTCCCAGCTGTTCCCCCGCACGATGATCGACCCGCGGTATTCGAGCGAATCGATGTGGTAAAGTTTGATGGTCTTGTCGTTCATGTCCATTCACCTGCATCATGAAATTATCACGGGGGCGTGACGCGATCAGTTCAGCAGAATCGGCCGTATTTCCGCAATCACTTTTCACGCCCGCGCCGGACTCCCCGCCGTCAAAAACCTCTTGAATAAATTCCGTCCCGGCCCGAAACTGCCGGCGGACATCTGTATGAAAAAAATCGCTATCATCGGCGGCGGCGCCTCAGGGCTCATGGCCGCCTGTTATGCCGCCGGAAAGGGCCGGCACGTGACCGTCTTCGAAAAGCAGAAAAAGACGGGCCGCAAGCTCCTGGCCACCGGGAACGGCCGGTGCAACATCACCAACACCGGCATCGACGTGTCGCGCTACCACGGCGGCAACCCGGCGATCGTGCGCAACATCTTCTCGCGGTTCGGCCTTGACGAGACCGTGAATTTCTTCGAATCGATCGGCCTCCCCCTCGTCGAGAAGGAGGGCGGCCGGCTTTATCCCGCGTCGCTCCAGGCCTCCTCGGTGCAGCGCATCCTGGAACACGAAGCTGCAGCGCGCGGCGCCGAAATACTGCTCCACCGCAAGGCCGAACGCCTCGTCCCCGGCAAACACGGCATCAGGCTCATCACGGCGGGCCAGGAAACATTCGACTTCGATTCGGTAATCCTCGCCGTCGGAAGCTGCGCCTACCCCCAGCTCGGGGCCTCCCGGGACGTCTACGACCTCGCCCGCTCGCTCGGCCACACGGTCCGCGAACCTCTGCCTTCTATCGTACCGGTCACCATCCCCCTTAAAATACTGCACCGGCTGGAGGGAATCAAATGGGATTGCGGCCTTTCGGTCAGGATCGACGGAAAAACCGCGTCAGCCTCGCAGGGGGAGCTCCTCTTCACGAGCTACGGCATCTCCGGCCCCGTGTCGCTCGACGTGTCGCGCGCGGTCAACGCGGGCCTTGCTGCGGGGCGCGTGCCCGAAATCATCGTCGACCTCTTCCCCGAAAAGACGGAGGATGAACTCGCTTCGCTCGTCACAAGGCTCTGGTCCGACAGCGGCAAAACGGCGGCGTTTGCCCTTGCGGGGATACTGAAGGAGCGGATGCCGGAAGTCCTTCTCTCCATAGCGGGCATCGACCCGCAGAAACCCGCGCCCTCCGCCACCGCGAAGGAAATACAGGCCGCGGTGCGCGCGCTGAAGTCGCTCACCCTTGATCCCGGCGACCCGCGCCCGTTCAGCGAGGCGGTCGTGGCGGCCGGCGGCATCGACACGGACGAGATCAATCCGGCGACCATGGAATCGCGCGTCGTGCCGGGCCTTTTCATCACCGGAGAGGTGCTCGATATCGACGGCGACAGCGGGGGATACAACCTGCAGTTCGCCTGGAGCACCGGGGCCGTCGCCGGCATGGCGCAGGCCTAGGCCGTCAGAAGATCGTCATCACCCCGTCAATGGTCGCGATCGCCGAACAGGTGCGCTGCAGCACCTCTTCCGACGGGAACACGCCGGTGATAGTGTACGAAATGAATTTTCCCTTTTTGCTCTCCCTGTTGCCGATCGTCGCGTCTATCCCCATTTCGGACAGGATGGAGCGCAGCGTGTCCTGAAGGTGAGGGCCGTTCCTGCATATCACCTTGAAGATGACCTCCGTCGGGAAATCCGGGACCTCGCGCCCCGAGTGATGATGCTCGTGACTGCAGCCGGGGCCGCAGGTGTGATTGTGGTCGCTCATGCCGTTTCCTGCCGCTTCGTGATTGTATCCGCCCTGATTCTTTTAAAATGCTAACGTCGATGCCGTCCTTTTTAAGATAAGGGCTATCATAAAAACCGGCTTATTCAATTTGCGGTCAATCAAAAAGCCGGTTTTTTCAGTAGTTCGTCCCGATAGCAGATACAAAAACAGTATTTTCTGTGATCAACCATAATTATACAGCATCGCGCCGATAAAAGACAGAAAACAGGTAAATTTTTATTGACTGATATGGGCAAAAATGAAATATTCCATTACGCGTGTCGTTATCCGACCGTAAAAAAAGCAGCAGATAAACAAATAAAGACCGCCGCAAAACCAGGATTACGGAACTTCGAAAGGGAGAACCTTTATGTTTGAACTGATTGAACGAAATAACGGTATTTTTATAGTAAAAATCGAAATGCCGGAAGTGCACACACTTGACGTGCCCGAGCTGAAAGAGAAGCTCCAGCAGGTCATCATCAACAAGGGCATCAAAAAGATGGTGATCGACCTGTCGAACGTCAAAATGATCACGAGCTCGGGAATTGGCATCTTTCTCAACATCAACCAGAGCCTGAAATCGGGGCTGCGCCTGGCCGCTCCCAACGCCGAAGTGCGCAAAGTGCTCGACCTGACGAAAGTCACCTCGGTCATCAAGGTGTTCGAAACGCAGGACGCCGCGCTGCTCAGCTACTAAATTAACGCTTTTTGAAAATTATATTGACGATTTGCAGGATTGATGATATTTTATTGGTAGAAGAAGTTGCTTGGATGTTTTACAACTTTACGTTCATCTGAAACGCACCGAATGGTGCCTCGAGTTAGGTACTGTGTGTACCCAGGGATGACAAAGCATACTTCGTATGGAGAAGAGGGTGTGATTCCGGAAATCGCAGCCTCTTCTTCGTTTCAGGGGGTGGATACAAAAGCTCCCTTTAAAATTCACCGATCATCCGCACTTCGGGCTCGAGCCTCACGCCGGATTTCTTCTCAACCTCTTCCTGCACCAGCCGGATAAGCGCGCGAATGTCGGCCGATGTCGCGTTGTCGCGGTTGATAATGAAATTTGTGTGCTTTTCCGATACCATCGCCCCGCCGACGCGCGCGCCTTTCAGCCCCGCCTCGTCGATCAGCTTCCACGAGGAGTGGCCGGGAGGATTTTTGAACACCGATCCTGCCGAAGGATATTCGAGCGGGTGTTTCTGCCACCGCTCTTCGATGATCCTTTCGACGGCCTGTCTGACCGCATCAGGGTCCTGCGCGCGGGGAAGCGTAAAAAATCCGCCGAGCACGATGGACCCTCTCTCTATCCCTATGTCGCGGTAGGACGCGCTTTGCCTTTCGATCTTCCTGCGCACGACCTTTCCCGCCGTGTCGATGAGCTCCACTTCGGAGAGGATGTCCGCGAAAGTGCCGAGATTGGTCCCCGCGTTCATCACGATCCCGCCGCCGATGCAGCCGGGCATTCCCGCGAGGAACTCCACGCCGCCGAACCCTTCGCCGACGCAGAAGTCGATGAAGTCCTCCTTGTCGACGCCCGCTTCGGCGTACACCCGTCCGTCTTCGCGGCACTCGATCGATCCGCCCCACTCGCCGCTTCCCGCAAGCCGTATCACCACGCCGCGCACGCCCTCGTCGGCGACCAGCAGGTTCGATCCGCCCCCGATCACCGTAAGCATCACCCCGCCCGCACGGATAAGGCGCACCGCGTCCACGAGGCTTTTCCTGTCGCGCGGGTGGAAGAGGATATCGGCGGGCCCGCCGGTCTGAAAGGTGGTGTACGCGCCGAGCGGCTCGTCGCGCAGCACCTCGCCCAGCCGCGAAAGCTCATGTGCGATTGCATCTGACATCGTATCGGTTACTCCTTTGATTTTCTCGGCAGGTAGGTGCAGTACGGCTCCTCGTCGAGATAGCTTCCGGTTTCGTAAAAGGCGCGCGCGCGGCAGCCGCCGCAGGCGCCGCGGTATTCGCACACGCCGCACTTGCCCGCGAGCTTCGAAAAATCGCGAAGCTCCGCGAAAAGCGGCGAGTTCTCCCAGATTTCGTGAAACGGCGTCTCGCGCACATTGCCCGCGATGACGGGAAGATAGCCGCACGGCTGGACGTCGCCGGTGTGGGATATGAAGCAGACGCCCGTGCCCGCCAGGCATCCCCGGGTAACTGCCGCCATGCCGTCGCTCTCAAAGGAGAGCGTCCGCCCCTCGGATTTCGCGCGCTGGCGCAGTATCCGGTAGTACTGCGGCGCGCAGGTCGCCTTGAATTCGATGCTCGTTTCGCGGCTTCGCTCGTAGAGCCATTCCAGCGCGTCCTCGCACTGTGCGCCCGACAGCATGTCGCTTTCGGCGATCTCCACCCCGCATCCCACCGGCACAAGGATGAACACGTGCAGCGCCTTCGCGCCGCGCTCCTCGGCAAGCTTCAGGATAGAGGGAAGCTCGGCGACATTGCGCCGAGTGATGGTGGTGTTGAACTGGAACGGCACGCCCTTCCCTGAGAGAAGTTCGGCTCCCCGCATCGCGTCATCGAAGCTGCCGGGAATGCCCCGAAACCCGTCATGGGTGGCCGCGCATCCCCCGTCAAGGGAGATACTCACGCGGTCGAAACCCGCGTCCTTTATCCTGCCGGCGACGGCGCTGTCGATGAGCGTGCCGTTGGTCGCGAGGGCGATGACCAGCCCCTTCCCTTTCGCGTGCGCGGCTATATCAAACAGGTCGTCGCGGTAGAGCGGCTCGCCGCCGGTCAGTACAAGTATCGGATGATAGCGGGAGGCGATATCGTCGATAACGCGCTTCACATCCTCCCCCGCCATCTCGCCCGCGCCGGCCTCGCCCGCCTCGGCGCGGCAGTGCACGCATTTCAGGTTGCATCGCTTGGTGAGCTCCCAGAAGACAAGCCTCGGCGCTCCTCCGTGTCCGTGTTTCATCATTTATCAAAAAGCTCCATGATCAGTTTCGTTCTTTCCCTGATCGAATCCTTCTCCCTGTGACCTCCACGGGACTGATACTCCTTCAACCGCATGATCGGGTTGTGCAGCGTCTTGGTCATGATCTGGATCGTCAGGTCCTCCACGCGGGCGAACTCCTCGTCAGAAAGATTTTTAAGCTTGCGCTGACGGTACTTCTTCAGCTCCCCGCGGCGTATTTCGTCAAATTTCTCCTGGATGCGCATGATCGCCGGCACCACGAGAAGCCCCTCGTACCACTGATAAAATTCGTCGGCATCGGACTCGATGAGCCCCCGCGCGATCTCGACCTCGCTCAGCCGGTTTTTCAGGTTTTCATCGGCTATCGATTTCAGGTCGTCGATATTGTACAGGAACACGCCGTGCAGGCCGTTCACTTCCGGGTCGATGTTGCGCGGCACGGCGATATCGATCATGAAGAGCGGCTGGCCGGCGCGCTTCTTCACGAACGAGCGCACCATCGGCAGTGTCAGCAGGTAATCGCGCGACGTGACCGAGGAGACGATGATATCGACGTCGGAAGCGGCCTCGGCGATGTCGTCAAGCGTCACGACCCGCGCCTCGCGGTTGATCTCGGCGGCGATGCGCTCGGCGTTGTGGAGCGAGCGGTTGGCGATGATGATATCGCCGATCTGGTGCTTGGTCAGGTACTTGAGAATGAGCTCCCCCATCTCCCCGGCCCCGACCAGGAGCGCCCGACGCTCGGTCAGGTTTTCAAAAATTTTACGCGCGAGCTCGGTGGCGATATAGGCGATCGAGAGCGGGTTTTTCGCGATCTCGGTTTCGGTGCGCACCCGCTTTGCGGTATGGAACGCCTGATGAAAGAGCCGGTTCAGGATCACGCCGCTCGTCCCGTCCTGCACCGAACGTGCATACGACTTCTTCACCTGCCCTAAAATCTCGTTCTCCCCGACCACCATTGAGTCGAGCGACGAGGCCACCGTCAGGAGGTGGTGCGCGGCGTCCCTTCCGTATTTGCGGTAGATCGAGGGCTCGAACTCCTCGCAGCGCATCGACGAGAGCTCTTCCAGCAGGCCGATGACGTGTCGCATCCCGCCGGGGACATCGCGCGACGCGAAGTATATCTCCACCCTGTTGCACGTCGAAACGTACACCGCCTCTTCGATTCCGGCGCTCCTGACGCTTGCGAGGAAAGACGGGATGCGCTCCTCGGGCACCGAGAAACACTCGCGCATGTCGACGGACGCGGTCTTGTGGCTCATGCCGACCAGGGCTATTTCCGGTAATGTATCCTGGGTTTTCATATCACCTGAAGCTGTGGAAGCCGGACCTGATGGCGATGTTCGAAAGGAGGAACGCGCTCATGAGCACGGCGAAGAAAAATATGTTGATATAGTTCGTCACGTACGGATTAAGGAAGCGGTAGCGCCGCATCAGGTAGAGCAGCAGTATCACCATCCACGACCCGTAGATGATGATCTCCTTGAGCGTGGCGTTGAACAGCACGCCGAAGCTCATCCAGAGCAGCACGATCCCGAGCGCAAGCCCCGCCGTCAGGAGCAGGAGCGCGCGCATGGTTGCCCACATGTTGAAGCGCTCGAGCGCTTCAAGGTTCGGCAAGCGGTTTATGAAACGCATGGAGGACTTCTTCTTCAACTGGTGCTGCATCACCAGGTAGAGGATCGAGGCGATAAAGCTGAAAAAGAAAAAAAGCTCGCCGGCTATGGTGATCACCACGTGAAACGGCAGGAGGCCGTGCACGAGATCGATCCGCATGGTACGCGCCGAATTAAGGAAGGGCGCCGACACCACGAGGAGCACCGCGATAAAAAGGAGCGAGAGAGGACTAATCGATTTCCAGTACTGCCTCCACGGCGAAAACCGCAGATAGACCAGGAGCGCGATGAGCAACGCGGCGAGGAGATAGAAATATCCCCAGATACTCGAAGCGATCCTCACCGCGACGTCCGATGAGAATGGATAGTATTTCGCCGCCCCTACGAGAATGAATCCCGCCACAGCACAGTAAAAAAGATGCCGTGACCGGCGCACGTATTTTTCGCTGTCGTCATGAAGCGCCAGGATGCTGTATCCCGCCGCTCCTGAAAAAAGCGCGATAGTTATGAAAAAAAGAATGCCCGTCATGTTCCTCCGTGGATGCCCGCACAACAGGGTTTCATAGCAGGGAGCGCCCGCAAATAACAAACACTTTTTCCATGATTAAATCCATATTTATTATTGGCTACAAAAAAATTGTTGAAAAAAAACGCCTATCTGGGAGCATTGTAACCCCTTTCTGCTAAAAACGGAAAGTATTTTAGCATCTAATTCCATAGAAAGGAGGATTAATATAGATGAACAACTATGAGCTCACGCTGATTCTTCGAATCGGTGAAACACTCGATCCGCTCAAAGCCGCCGTGAAAGACCTTTTCACGAAACACAGCCTCTCGGTACAGGGCGAAGACGAGTGGGGAACAAGAAAACTCGCCTACCAGATTGACGGCGAAAGCGACGGTTACTACTGCCACTTCAGGATCCAGGCGCCGCCGCTCTCGATCCAGAAAATCACCAACGAATTCCGGCTGAATAACGATATTCTTCGGTTTCTCTTTGTCAGACTCGACGAACGCGCTTCGGCGTAAGAGGGAACGGTGTTATCATGGCAAGTGATATCAACAGAGTGATACTTATCGGGCGGATCGTGAAGGATCCGGACCTGCGCTCGACGCAGACAGGCTCCTCCGTGGCCAACTTCTCAATCGCGAACAACAGGATCTACACCGTTTCCGGTGAGCGGAAGGAGTACACCTCCTTCTTCAACTGTATCGCGTGGGGAAAGCTCGGCGAAGCGATCGCCCAGTACTGCAAGAAGGGACACCGGATCGGGATAGAGGGAAGACTCCAGCAGCGCACATGGGACGACCCCAGCGGAAACAAGCGATCTACTGTGGAAGTCGTCGTGGAGAATTTCCAGTTTCTCACCCCCCGGCAGGGGCAGGATCTTTCCCCGGTCGGCATGTCAGAGCCTTCATCGGGCCCCGACGACATGTCATACTCGGGAGACAATCCATTTTCCGACGAAGAGATTCCTTTTTAAGCGGTTACGGAAAAACATCCGCGGCGTTGCCGCGCACAGGTCGGAGGCGCGCGTTCGGGCGGCTTCGATACGAAATATCAACACTACCAGAAAACAGCATGGAGTACTGCAATGTCAGATGAAATTAAAAATACCGAGAACACCGGCCCGGAAGGGATGGAAGCGGCGCCCGCCGAAGCATCCGAGAGAAAACCGAGAGAGCGCCACGGTCGCGACCACGATTCCGCGCCCCGTCAGGGCGGCGAGGAGGGGGGAACTGCCGGAGAAGAAGGAGCCCCGGAGAGAGGAAAGGCCCCTTTCCAGCGCTCGACCCGCTTCAGAAGGAAGAGCTGCCGCTTCTGCCACGACAAGAACATCAAGATCGATTATAAGAGCTACGAGATGCTCGAAAAATTCATAACCGATCGCGGCAAGATCCTTCCGAGAAGGATTACCGGGACGTGCGCGAAGCACCAGAGGGCCCTTTCGAGGGAAATCAAGCGGGCGCGCATCATAGCCCTGTTACCTTTCGTATTACAGTAAGACGCATGTGGGCGGATTGATACTTACTTCAATAACAGGCATTCTGCTGATCGGCGGATCGGCGTACGCGTTTTACCGCTGGTCGTGGAACGCGCTCTACGGCTGCATTCCGGTCGCGCTGGCCATAATCGTCGTACACGGCTTTGTCGCGGCAATAAACGGAGAGCTGGTCGCCTCGTCGCTTTCGGCGATCGTGCTCGGCGGCGCGGCGGGCATCACGCTGCGGTTTAAAAAGCCGCTGCATTTCTTTATCCTTGCGGCTTCGCTCGGCGCTACGGCGATCTTCGCGACCAATTATTATTATCTGAAGGCCGTGAAAAACGTCGATCTCTTCGCCGAGTCACAGCAGCGGTTCATCGCCTACGTGCAGAATTCACCCGCGGGCGTTGACCAGAAAAAAAAGGAAGAGATGCTGCGCCAGATCGAGGAGTCGATGACGGTCATCAGGGACCTGGTGCCGTTTTCATATTTTCTCAATTCGCTCATTTTTTCGGCGTTCGCGTTTCTCGTCCTGCGCATGCTGGCGAGGAAATTCACAAACGGCGCCATCACCGGCGGGAAGGGGCTCGAGTACTTCAGGATGGACGACCGCCTCATCTACGTCCTCATAGCGGGATGGGCCGCGTTTCTGCTGGTCGACAAGACGCGATTTCACACGCTGAATATGGCCGCGCTCAACACCGCGCTCATATTCTCGTTTCTCTATATCGTTCAGGCGATGGGCATCATAAAGTTCTTTGCCATGAAAAAGAACATCCCCGTCTGGGTCATTCCGTTGGGGGCCCTGATGCTGATATCGCTGTTCGCACAGCTCCTTCTCTTCTTCGCGGTAATGCTGGCGAGCCTGGGGGCGATCGATTTCTGGGCGGATTTCCGGAAACTCGAAACGCCGGGCGGCGCGAACGGACCGGAAGAATAGCGGGACCGCGCGGGCGCGGACTCCGCGCACTGTATCAGACGTTGACGTTTCACAACATCACGGGTGATCGCATAAACTATCGCTTTTGCGACCGCCCTCATATATCATCACAGGGAGACAGACCATGAAGGTTATACTGCAGAAGGATATACCCAATCTGGGAGAGGCAGGCGACATCAAGGAAGTCGCCGACGGATTCGCGCGCAACTTTCTTCTTCCAAAAAAACTTGTCATCCTCGCCAACGAGTCGAGCAAAAAGGCGATCGAGCACCAGAAGAAGATGATCAAGATCAAGAAGGACAAGCGCAAAAAGCAGAGTGAAAAGCTCCGCGAGGCGTTCTCCGGGCTCGAAATGAACTTCGGCATGCAGGTCGGTGAAGAAGGAAAACTGTTCGGCTCGGTAACGGCAATCGACATCATGAAGAAGCTCAAAGAGATGGGACACGAGATCGACAAGCGCAAGATCGTTCTCGCCTCTCCGATAAAGGAACTCGGATCGTTCGATGTCGCCATCAGGATCGACGAAGGCGTTTCGGCGACCGTTAAAGTCAATGTCGTAAAGGAGTAGCGGATGGCAGTCGACACCCTGCCCCCCCAGGACATCGAGACTGAAGCGTCGTGCCTGGCGTCAATACTTCTGAGCAAGGAAGCGCTGCTCAAGATAATGGGAATCCTCCATCCGGAGGATTTCTATCTTGATGGCCACCGCCTGATCTATGAAACGATCATCGACCTTGAACGGAAGAACAGGCCGGTCGACCTTGTCACGCTCAAGGAGCGATTGAAAGACCTCGGCCATTTCGAGAAGGTCGGGGGAGACCGGGCGCTTGCCGAGCTCTACCGGATCACCGCGCATTCTGCCAACGCCGAGCACTACGCGAACCGGGTCAAGGAGCTCAGCCTGAGGCGAAGGTTTATCGAGGTCGCCACGGAATCCATCGAAAAGTGTTATGACCGCTCCCTCGAGACACAGGAGCTCATGGACGAAATCGAGCGCGACATCTTCCAGGTGACCGAACGGCGCATCACGTCCGATTTTCAGAGCATCCTCGACATCCTGAACGAAACCGTCGCCAGCATCGTGCGGATGCACGAACAGAAACGCCCCGTAACCGGCATCTCGTGCGGATTTAGCGACCTGGATAATATGCTCACCGGATTTCACGGTTCGGAACTTATCATCATCGCCGCGCGCCCTTCAATGGGGAAAACCGCGCTCGCGCTCAATATCGCCAACAACATGGTGCTGCGCGAGAAGAAGGCGGTGCTCTTCCATTCTCTTGAGATGCCGGCCTCGCAGCTGGCGATGCGGCTCCTCTGTATCGAGTCGGCGGTTGACTCTCAGCGCGTGCGGACCGGCCACATAAGCTCTGAAGAGCTCAAGCGGATATACACTGCGGCAGACCGCCTCGGCAAATCGCCACTCTACATAGACGACACGCCGGCAATCAACATCTTCGAGCTGCGCGCCAAGGCACGGCGGCTCGCGCAGAAACAGAAGCTCGGCGCGGTCATCGTTGACTACCTTCAGCTCATGACCACGCCGTCAAGGCTCGACCGGCACCTCCAGATCGCGGAAATCTCACGCTCGCTCAAACAGCTCGCGCGCGACCTCGACGTGCCGGTCATAGCGCTGTCTCAGCTGTCACGGGCCGTTGAATCGCGCACCGACCAGTGGCCGCAGCTTTCCGACCTCAGGGAATCGGGCGCCATCGAGCAGGACGCTGACGTGGTGATCTTCATCTACCGCGAGGAGAAGGTGAAGAAGGAAACATCGCGCAAAGGTATCGCCGACATTATCGTCGCCAAACAGCGCAACGGCCCCATCGGGACGGTGGAGCTCCTCTTCTGGGAACAGACCACCAAGTTCGATAACTACGACCGCGTGCACGACTTCCAGGGGGCGGTTCCGCAATGAGCGGAGAGGAAAGAAACGGCGTCGCGCTTCGCGCCATGGAGGAGATCGGGGGCCACATCATATTTCTGAAGGAAACGGTCCTGTGGACCTTCCGGCCGCCGTTCGACGCGAAAAACGTCCTCCTCCAGATGCTCGAGATCGGATACCGGTCGCTGCCCGTGACGGCCATCACGCTTTTTTTCACGGGGATGGTGATGGCGCTCCAGGTGGGCCGGGCGATGGACAAGCTCATGGCGGGGTCGTCGATCTTCATCGGAAGCGCGGTTTCGATATCGATGCTGAGAGAGCTCTGCCCGGTGCTCACCGCGCTTCTGCTGGCGGGCCGTGTGGGATCGGCAATCGCCGCCGAGATCGGAACGATGCGCGTCACCGAACAGATCGACGCGCTGGTCACGCTTTCGGCCGATCCGGTGCAGTACCTTTCGGTGCCGCGCTTTATCGCCTGCCTCACGATGGCCCCGGCGCTTACGGTCATCACCGACATAGTGGGGATACTGGGCGGCGCGTTCATCGCGTTTTTCGCGCTCGGCATTACCGTCGACAAATACGTGGAGAACATCCTCCAGTATCTCGGCCTCATGGATTTCCTTTCGGGGATAATGAAGTCGGTGTTCTTCGGGCTTGAGATCGCGATCATCGCCTGCTACCAGGGATTTAACACGAAGGGCGGCGCCGAGGGTGTCGGCCGCTCCACCATCCAGGCCGTTGTCAAATCCTCAATGGCGATCCTGATATCCGACTACTTTCTCACGTATCTTTTCCAGATATTCGAATAGTATACACAGACATACGGGTGGATTGATGAAAGTCACAAAGAAATCATTTCTCGAGGAATTGAAAAACCTGAAGACGGGCAAGCGGATCATCGACGCGTTCGAAGAATACGAGCCGAAGGATTTTCTCGATTCCATCTTTCATAAAAAATTTTACACGGAAGAACCGGTGCCGATAGGCATGGGGGAAACCTGCGACTCCCCCCGCACGCTCGCCCGCATGCTTCACTACGCGAACCCGAAAGCGACATCCCGCGCGCTCGAGGTCGGCACGGGCTCCGGCTTCTCGACGGCGCTGCTCGCGTCGCTTGCGAAAGAGGTGGTCACCATCGAATTTCACGAGGAGCTCGCGCTGAAGGCGAAGAGCCGTCTCACCGATCTCGACATAAGAAATGTGCGCTTTTTCGCCGGGGAAGGCACCGACTTTGACGGGCCGCTGGGGATGTTCGATGTCATCGTCGTGTACGCGGCCTGCTACACGCGCCCGCTTTCGCTTCTGAAGCTGCTCAGGCCCGACGGCAGGCTCGTCTTCCCGATGGGGCCTCTCCACCAGCAGCAGATCACCGTCGCCTTTAACGATATGATGAAGGACGAGACCGACGGAGTCATCAGGACCACCTTTCACGAGCTGTGCAATTTCAAACCAATCCGCGGGCAGTACGGAACCGAGCTGTTCCACATGATCAACCGGGAGGACCCCGCCGCGGCGGAAGAAGAGGGCTAAAATTCGCTCCTCTTTTTCGCGTCCGGGTCCTCGTCCGGCCTGTAGCAGTACCGGCATCCGTAAATCATGATCTTCTCGCCATCAGCGGCTTTCATCTTCGCCGCGTAGAGCGCCTCGAAGCGGGCGAGGGTCGCGCCGCAGAGAGGGCATATCCGCCTGCGCGGAAACGACTGCGCGTTTTTCACGGCGACCTCGTCGGGCTCGACACGCTCGGCCGTCTTCGGCGCGCCGGCCTCCCCGCCGCGCCGCGCCTTCGCTATCCGCTCCTTGCCCGATTCATACAGCGAAAAGAAATAAAGGAACAGAATGGCCCCTATCGCAAGCCCCGCAAGATAAAAAAGCGCGTTCATATAAGTTACCTATCCATCGGCGCGCCGCTCACTCGAGCCGCTGCACCACGTAATTGACCATGATCGTCTTCTCTCCCGGAGGGGAGAAGCTGTAATCGCTGAAAAGATCGACAAGCCTGAAGCCCGCGTCGGCAAGCAGCGGCCTGATCTCGTCGATATCGTAAATACGCTGTACGTGCGTCTCGGTCAGCACAGGGCCGTCGTCTTTTTTCACGGAGATCATCGAATAGATCAGCTTTTTTTTCGCGTCATACCGGTTGTCCCATGAGATATCGGCGCCCCGGTGGCGGTATTTCTTGGTCTGGTTGTCGAAATAGCGGAGGATATTGTATTCAGTGGTGAGGTCGAACATGAAGATGCTCTCGCGATGCATGACGTCGTGGACGCACCGCAGCGCCTTCATGATGTCACGGTACTCGAGCAGGTAATTCATCGTATCGTGCACCGAAAACACAAAATCGAAAGGGCGCGCCAGATGAAAATTGGTGATATCACCGCAGAAGATGTGGAAATTGCTGAACGCGCGCGCCCGCGCCACGCGCAGCATCTCCGGGGATTTATCCATGCCGACGATGGTAAAATCGTCGCGCGAAAACTTCGCGCCGAACCGCCCCGTACCGCATCCGAGCTCGAGCACCGTCTGCGGATCGCGGAGGTACCTGAAAATGAGTTCGCGGATGTAACGGTACCAGCGCTCATAATCGACGTGGCGGAGCAGGTAATCGTACACGACGGAAATTTCGGTATACGGCTCGACGCGCTGTTTTTCGTTGTCGGCGGTTTCTTTCATTGTGTTCACATAGAACGGCGACCGATTAAAATCAAGTAAAATCGATGCGGGATATATGTTTTTCCCGCAAAGGCGCGATCGCTCAATATTTTCATTGCATTATTTGCGGCCATTAAGAAGACTATTGATCGCAGGTTATTTTCATGCTTCCGGGGACATCGATTATGGATTCAGTACTGCGCAACGGCATCGAAATCATCATTGTCATTCAGAAAATCCGCTGCGGATTTTTCGACGCTTTTTTTACGACCATCACCTTTCTCGGAAGCCACATCTTCTTCATGGTGCTGCTGCCGGCGCTCTTCTGGTGCGTAAACAGAACGATGTCCGCGCGGCTCATTGTCCTTTACCTCTTCTCGACCTGGACGAACTCGATCGCCAAGACCATGCTCGATCAGCCGCGCCCCTTCGATCTCGATCCCTCGGTCAAAATCAGCCACCAGGGAGGCCCCGGGCTTCCAAGCGGCCACGCGCAGGGCACGGCGACCGTTTTCGGGTTTATCGCGCTGTGGGCGCGTCGGCGATGGTTTACCGCGATTATTGCAACGCTCATTCTTCTCGTGGCGCTCTCAAGGCTTTATCTCGGCGTACACTTCCCCACCGACATCCTCGGAGGCTGGCTCCTCGGATTTTTGATCCTCTTTGCCTTTCACCGGTCATGGGGCCGCATCGAGGCGCTGGCCGCGCGTATCGGGAGGACTGGGAGGGTCGCCTTTGCGCTGTTCGTGCCCCCACTGCTCACGCTCATCTCCATCTCCAAATGGTCGGTATCGCCCATGGCGACCCTTTCGGGCTTTCTCATCGGGCTTGAACTTTCCGGTTCGCAATTCGAAGGCGACCGCGCAACGGCCTGGTGGAAGGGAGTGCTCCGCTTTCTCCTGGGGGCCGTGCCGCTCTTTGCGCTCCACCTCGGGATCGGCCGGCTCATCCCGCACTCAACACCGTTTTTCTTCGCGCTCGAATACGTGAAGTCATTCATCATGGGCCTCTGGGTCGCGTTTCTCGCCCCGTGGCTCTTCAAAAAGGCAGGTATATGATGGTCCAGAAAAACGATTTCGCCTCCGCGCGCCCGCGCCCGTCTGATTTTGTATCCGGCATCGCCGCCCCGTTCAGGTCGCTTTCGCTCGTCAGCAAAACAAAAGCCTTCTGGCCCTACTTCATCATTCCGTTTATCCTGAACCTGGCGCTGCTCTCGGCGGCATTTTATGTCGGATACGCCTTTCTCCTTCCCATGATCCTCGGATTGCTGCCGCAGGGCGACGCATGGTATTTCCGCCTTATCCACTGGATCGTATCCCCCCTGATCACGCTTTTCCTGATACTGATCACGGCGCTCCTCTACTCGATCACCGGAAGCATCCTCACGGCGCCGTTCAACGACTTCATCTCCGCGCGGATGGAGGAAACGATGACCGGAGTGAAGGAGGAGGAGCCGTTTTCTTTTTCAAGGCTCGTCGCCGATATAGTGAGGATCACGCTCAACGTGGTGAGGCTTCTCGTCCTGATCGTGGTCTTTCATCTGCTCATTCTCTTCTGCAACCTGATACCGCTCGCGGGAAGCGCGCTCTACGGATTTTTGAGCTTCTCGGCGATGTGCTTCTTCCTCGGCTTCCAGTTTTTCGATTTTCCGCTCGACCGGCGCAGGATGGCCTTCGGCGCGAAACTCAAACTCATGTGGCGCTTCAAACTCCTCACCATCGGGCTCGGCCTCGGCTTCTTCCTCATCTCGTTCGTGCCCCTCGTGGGCTTTCTCGGCCTCAACCTCGGCGCGGCGGGAGCGACAATGCTCTTCGTGGAGCGGATATATCAGTCGCAAAACGCGCGGTGATACGCGGATTTTATCCGCCCCGTATTAATTCTTATTGACTTTCGCGCAAACCGGTGCTTTCATACTGTCGGCACTCATACCGCCACGCGCCACGCAGGGTGATAATCCCCGCAGGGCGCATCGCCCGGAAAAAAGAAAGAGGAGGAGCGGCATGATTCGGTTCGACTACAACTATTTCATGGAAGAACATATCGGCGCGGAGCACGGCATCGGCGAAAAGGCGCTGCACGCAATGGAGCCGGACGCGTACAAGGCGCTCGAGCGCATGGAGCGCGAAAAGAAGGAGGGCTCGCTCGGCTTCCTGGAGCTTCCGTATGATGAATCGACCGTAAAATCGATCAGGGAATTCCGCGCGAAGTGCGACAACCGTTTCGACACGCTGGCCATGATCGGCATCGGCGGGTCGGCCCTCGGCCCCCAGGCGATGAAAAACGCGCTCACGCACCTCTACCTGAACGAGCTTGACGCGGCCGCGCGAAAGGGAAACTGCCGCGTGTATTTTTTCGACAACGTCGACCCGTTCGAGATCGAATCGCTCTCCGACATAATTGACGTGAAAAAGACGCTTTTCCTGGTAATATCGAAATCGGGCGGCACCACCGAGACCAACGCGAACTTCGCCATCCTCCTCGACATGCTGAAGAAAAAGGCCGGCGCGAACTACCGCGAGCAGATCGTCGCGATCACCGACCCGCAGAAAGGCGTGCTCCGAAAGATCGCCACCGAAGAGGGATTTACCACGTTCCCGGTTCCCTCAAACGTCGGCGGGCGCTTCTCGATTCTCTCGGCGGTGGGGCTTGTCATGAACGCGTTTATCGGCATCAACAACGAAGCGCTCCTCGCCGGCGCCCGGCGCTGTGTCGAGCGGTATTACGGCAAAGACATGTTCCAGAACCCGCCGCTTTTGAACGCGGTGTTCCACTACCTTTTCGGCGAGCGCGGCAAACGCATCAACGTCCTCATGCCGTACACGAGAAAGCTCTACCTCTTCGCCGACTGGTACAGGCAGATATGGGCCGAATCGCTCGGCAAGAACAGGGACATCCTGGGGATGGCGTGCGTCACCGGGCTCACGCCGGTGTCGGCGCTTGGCACCATCGACCAGCACTCGCAGCTGCAGCTCTACCTCGAGGGCCCCAACGACAAGGTCATCACGCTCCTCAAGCTCGACGACTTCGGGCGCGACGTGACGATACCGGAGTTCTACAGGGGAAATCCCGAAATGGACTACCTCTCGCACAAAAGCCTTCGCGAGTTGAACCGGTTCGAGGAGTCGGCGACCGAGCTCGCGCTCAAGGAACACCAGCGCCCGGTCGCAAGCATCGTGCTGCCCAGACTTGACGAGGAGTCGATCGGCGAGCTTATCATGTTCATCGAAATGCAGACCGCCTACGCGGGATATATCTATAACATCAATCCGTACGACCAGCCCGCGGTCGAGGTGGGCAAGAAATTCACTTTCGGGCTCCTGGAGCGGGACGGCTACGCTGATTTCCGCGCCCGGTTCGAGGGTGGATACAGGAAGCTGGACAAATATATCATATGATGCCGGCGCTCCCCCTCTTCGTGGTCTTTGAAGGCATCGACGGATCGGGGAAATCGACCCTTGCCGCGATGCTCGAAAATTTCTGCCGCGCGGAGGGGATACCGGCCTACCGCGGGATGGAGCCGACCGACGGCGCGTGGGGAAAGAAAATACGGTCCGTGCTCAGGGGCGAGGTCAGGGCCGATGCCGCCGAACAGGTCGAACTTTTCATCCGCGACAGGGAGGACGACGTGGCGCGTAACATCGCGCCGGCCCTTGCGGACGGGAAGATGGTGATCCTCGACAGGTACTACTATTCGAACGCGGCCTATCAGGGCGCGATGGGGATCGCGGCGGATACGATCATCGCGATGAACCGCGCGCGCAACTTCCCGGAACCGCAGCGGGTGTATCTGATCGACATCGACCCCGCCGCGGCGCTTGAGCGGATCGGCGCGCGCAACGGCGGCGGGGCACGCGACATCTTCGAGAAACGCCAGACGCTTGAGTCGATACGGAACAATTATCTTGCGATGAGGGAACAGCACTTTCTTGTGCTCGACGGCACGCGCGCGCCGGAAGCGCTGCTTGACACGATCATATCCGACATCAGGAACAACTTCCTCGACAGATGAAAAACAGGATCGTCAACATCATTCTCACCTACGGGCTTGATGCGCTTTTTATCACGCTTATACTCGCGCTCGCGATATTCTTCAACTACTACGGCGTGGGGGGCACCTATCTTTTCATCTACTTCACGGTGCTGCTCATTTCCATTCTGCCGCTTTTCAATTATCTCCACGACCTCATAAACCGCAGCATCAGCCCGGCCCGCTACGAGGACCTGTTCAACAGGGCGATCGACGCGATCATGAACATCAACTCGTTCAACGAGTACCTGAAGGACACCTTCGACATGATACTCGCGCTGCTCAAGGTCCAGAACGGCCTTCTTATCTTCTACTATCCCGAGTCCGACGAATACAACATCTTCTACCAGAAACACCGCAGGCGAAAAGTTATCCGCAACGCGCGCATCGAAAGCGACAACGCGATCTTCAAGGCGATCAGCGGTCCGGACGATATCATAATCATCTCGAAACTCGATCCCGGGATCCCTTCCGACGCGGCGATCCTCAGGGACCTTGAAAAGTTCAACGGCGAGGCGGTGATACCGATCTACTTCCAGGAGATATTTCTCGGCATCATCATCATCGGCCCGCGCAAAAAGAAATTCTCGGCGGAAGATCTCGGCCTTCTCAAAATATTCGCCTCAAAGATCGCGATCCTGTCCATCAACAGCTTCTTCTTCCACGAACTGCTTAAAAAGAAGGAGCTCGAGAAGGAGTTCGAGCTGGCGTCGAAGATACACCACAGGTTCCTTCCCGACACGAACATCGCCTGGGGGAAGATTGAGATACGGGTGCACCACCGCACCGATTCGCTGATGTCGCGTGAGTTTTTCGACGCCTACACCACCGGAACGCCGGAAAGCGACCTGCGCATCAGCGCCTACAGGCTCCACAGCGACGTCACCGGAACCTCTATCTACATGCCGGGGATACAGGCGCTCCTTCAGAGCTACGCGCGCCTCGGGTATTCGCCCGTAAAGACGATACGCCTGCTGAATGAGAACCTGCACGAGCGGGAGCTTGTCGATCAGGAAATCGCCATCATATGCGTGTCGCTGGGGCGTGACGGCGTTTTCTCATGGTCGAACAACGGCTATCCCGCCCCCTTTATCTTCAGAAAAAAAGACGGCGCGGTCAAAAGGCTTGTGCAGGCGCGGCGGGGCGTTCTCGACAGTGTGGCCCTTGACAGCGGCGACTGCGTCATTATCTGCTGCGAAACCTACGCGGCGTCGATAGAGGAGCAGGCCGGAAAGGCGGCCGAGACGATCGGATCCAACGCCGGCACTCCGGCATCAAAGCTCCTGGGCACGCTGGTGAAGACCGTCGCGTCAAAAGGCGGCGCCGAAGAAAAAGACAAGCTCTTGATTCTCATCCGGCAGGAGGCGGCCGGATGAAGCGGCGTTACCTCGACATCGCGCTGGTCGCGCTCCTGGTTCTCCTTGATGTTTTCTTCACCCTCAGGGCGGTGGAGATGGCGTCAATATATCCGTTCGACCGCATCATAATCGGAAACACGTTCGTCTACAACATAAATTTCCTGAAGCGCTCGGAGTTCTACAACCACAGGCTGCTCACGATCAACGACATCGCGGTAAACGAGAACACGGTCCACCAGACGCTTTCGAAGCTGCGCAACGAAACCGAGTTCAACCTGACACTCCTTCACAACGGCGTTCCCGTGCAGGCTACCGTGAGCCATTCGGGACTCAACAGGAGGGCCCTCTGGTTCTTCATGATCATGCTGCTGTTCGCCAATATCCACTTCGCTTACGGGATCATGGTCAGGCTCTTCCGGGCCCACAGCCATCAGTCCCGGCTGTTCATTTATACCTCGCTGGGCCTCAGCCTTTTCTACTTCTGCCTGATCGACCTTTTTTCTTTCTGCGACTTCAAATATATATTCCTCACGGTCATCGTGCTCCTCGGATTTCTCACGGTGCTGGTGGGATACAACCTCTCGCGCGAGCGGCTGAGCAGAAGCGCCATAACGATCTTCACCGCGACCACGGCGGTGCTCCTCACGCTCATGCCCGATTACATGCACCGGCCGTTTGACATCTTCGCCCTGAAGACGATATTCATCTACCTGCTGCTCTTCGCCGTCATCACGATAGGGATGCTCTTCACAAACATGCTGCGCGAACGGCAGAACTATATTGTGAAGCGCGAAAGCCTGATCATCACCGGAATACTGCTCGCGTATGTCCTGCCGCTTTCAATTTACATCGGGTGGCTTTTCCTCGATCTTCCGCCTTATATCCACATCCTGACCTCCTTTACGCTCATCATTCCGCTTCTGATCGGCAACAGCATATTCCAGTATAATCTCTTCAGCTTCCGCCTTTTCGCGAGAAAGGGGATCGTCCTTTCGCTGAAAAACCTTTTCATCGCTCTCATCACCGCGGCGTTCCTTTTCTACACGTCCTGGAAGGAAAAGAACATCCTCGCCCTCACACTCGATTACGGGATATTCATCGTGCTGCTCGCCTACGTGCTCCACGTCGGCCGCGCCGTCAGCCGCAGAGTGAGCAACATCATCTACGTCAACAAGGACCGGTATTCACAGTCGCTGCAGGACATTGAAAACCTCGCGGCATCGCCCGAGGACCTCGGCTTCAAGGTCGAGCGGATATTCACCGAGGCGCGAAACCTCATCGGCACGAGCACGATAAAGCTCGTGCTCTTCACCGACTCCTTTGATCTCAAGAAAGGGAGCGGCAGCGGTTTTATCGAGCTCCTTCCCCGCGATTCGGTGCTTCACTCGTATTTCAGGAAAAACGCCGGAACGCTCATCCGCCATTTCCTGCTGAAAAACTCTCCGACAGAGGAGCGGGTCTACGGGCTGCTCGAAGCGAACGGCGCGGTGCTGGCGACGCCTGTGCGCAGCGGGCGTGATGTGACCGGCGCCCTGCTGGTCGGCGAAAAGGCGAACCGCGACCTGTTCAACGGCATTGACATCAACTACCTGGAAACGGTGGCGCTGCAGACCGGCCAGTTCCTTGAAAACGACAGGCTCTTCAAGGACTACATCATCAAGCGTCGGTTCGAGATGGAGCTTGATATCGCCTCGTACGTCCAGATGCGCCTCTTCCCGAAAAAAGCGCCTTCGCGGAAAAAGCTGCTCATCAGCTTCTACAACCGGCCGTACCTCAAGGTTACCGGCGATTACTTCGACTTCATCGATATCGACAAGGAAAACACGGCGGTGATCATCGGGGATATATCCGGCCACGGCCTGGCCGCCGCGATGATACTGACGATGACCAGCAGCATCATGCACGCGATGCTGCGAGAAAAGAAGCCGCTCGCGATGGCGATAGAGGAGATCAACCATTTCCTGAATAACCGCTACCGCGGCACCGAGCTCATCACGCTGTTCGCCGGCATGTACAACAATTCCACCCGCGAGCTGACCTACATCAACGCGGGGCACTGCGCGCCGCTCCTCATCAACCAGGCGAAACGCCAGCACTACCAGCTCGAGGGTCGCTCGAAAATCATCGGCGCCGACCCGAACGCGGTCTACTATCCCTCGAAGATCACGCTCAACAAAAACGACGAGCTCGTGCTCTACACCGACGGCGCGATCGAGATCTACGACGAAAAAGCCGACGAGGGATTTACTGAAAAAAAACTTATCGAGCTCGTCATCAAAAACATCGACCAGGACATCGAGAGGAAGATCAATGACATCGCGGAAGCCATTTCAAAATTCAACGGGAGCATCAGGGACGATATTACGCTCATCGCCGTTAAATTTCTGTAGGATCCTGCTTCTCGCCATGGCGCTGCTGGCCGGCGCTCTGCCGCTGCGCGCCGCGCGGCAGAGCGGTCCGATCGACGCGGTGCTTCCCGCCTCATCTCCTTCGCATACCGCCGGGACTTTCGCGCCGCTCGTCAATCCTGTCTTTTCCGGCGTTTCAGACGCTTCTTCGCTTTCGTACTACCAGTCGCGCCCGCACGGCGAGGACGGCGCGAACCATCTGCTGGCGCTTAACGTGCTCGGGTTCCACCTTTCGTGCGCATGGCTCAACCTGGCGTACTCCGAAGCGGCCGATGAAGCCGTCAAGCTCGATACAAACCTGTATTCGATCGGAAAGGGCTTCTTCATCGCCAACACGATCGGCCTGGGCGCGTCGTATTCCTTTTCGCGAAGCTCCGATCCCCTGCAACGCGAGTACCGGTCCTGGAACGTCGGCGCGCTTTTCCGTCCCGCGAACTTCCTGTCTCTCGCCTACGTCGGGCGCGATCTCGGCTCGCCGGAATTCAACGGGCAGGAGCTTCCGCGCACCGACATCTATTCGGTTTCCATCCGCCCCTTTCCGCCGTATCTCACGTTGTCCTTCGATTACCTCAGGCAGTCCGGAGCCGGGTTTCACGACAGCTCGTATCAGCTTTCCGCCGGTCTCATGTTTTCAAACGGCATTCACGTTCAGGCAATGGCGGGATCGGGGCGGGCGTGGGGATTCGGGCTGGGGATACCGCTCGACCTTTCGCGCGGGGGCGACATGACGCTTGTCGGCGAATATTACGGCAGCGCTCCCGTGCACGGGCCCTTCTCCTCTTTCGGCGGGCTCACCGTCACGGGAGAGCGCTTCAGGTCTCCGGTCGTACATTCGCGAGAGGTGCTGAAAATACGGATCGACGGGACCATCCAGGAAATCTCGACGGAGCGAATCCTGGGCAATCCGCCGGTCGCCTTCCACGACATCCTGCACGCGATCGACACCGCGGCCGGCGACCCGCGCATCGCCGGGATCATCCTCGACATCGACCAGGCGAACGTCGGGTTCGCGCGCGTGCAGGAGCTTCGCGACGGCATCCGCCGCTTTCGCGGCACGGGTCGCAAGGTCTTTGCCTTCCTCACGAAAGCGGGCAACGCGGAATACTACCTCGCCTCTGCGGCCGATACAATCTACTTCAATCCGACCGAGATGTTCGGCATCACGGGTCTTCGGGCCGAGGTCTATTTTCTGAGGACGCTTCTCGACAGGGTCGGCATCAAGTTCGATTCGGTACGGCGTGGAAGATACAAGTTCTTCAACGAGACGTTCACGAGCAGGCGCATGTCGCCGGAATACCGGCAGAGCATTCTTGAACTCATCTCTAATCTCAACGCGCAGTTCGTGAACGACATTGCCCGCGACCGGCGCATAGGTGTATCCGTCATCGAAGCGCTTTTCCGGGAAGGAATGCTCGCTCCCGGCGACGCCCTGTCCGCCGGATTCATCGACGTGCTCGAATACCCCGGCCCCGCGGAGGAGACCATCACAACCAGCGTGGTCCCGCGATCCACCATCGTCACGCTTGACCGCTATCTCGACAGAGACTACCGCAACGACCGATGGGGGCCCGCGCCGAAGATCGCCGTGATTCACGCAACCGGCTCCATCATAAAAGGGAGGTCCGGCAAACCCGGAAGCTTCAGTCCTTCCCGCATAGGCGATGAGACGTACCGGGAGATGGTCGCCCGCGCGTTCGGCGATAACTCCGTGCGCGCCGTGGTCATCCGCATCGATTCGGGCGGGGGATCGGCTTCGGCATCGGAGATGATGCGCCAGTGCCTGCTCGAATACAAAAAGAAAAGCCCGCGGCCCGTCGTCTTCTCCTTCGGGAACACGGCGGCATCGGGGGGATACTACATCGCCACGACGGGAGACACGGTGTTTTCAGAGAAGGGTGGCATCACCGGATCAATCGGCGTCGTCGCCGGAAAAGTCTCGCTCGCGGGCCTTTACGAAAAGCTCGGGATCGCCAAGGACGTGGTCAAGATGAGCGAGTTCGCCGACATCTTCACCGAATCGCGCGACCTCACGCCGAGGGAGCGCGCGCTCATCGAGCGCAACATCGGGTTCACCTACCGCCGGTTTACCGGTGTCGTCATGGAGGGACGGCGCATCGACGCGAAAGAGATCGACTCGATCGCCGAAGGAAGGGTCTTCAGCGGAGAACAGGCGAAAGAGAAAAAGCTCATCGACCGCGAGGGGGGCCTCATCGCGGCGATCGAATACGCGAAGCACCTGGCCGGCGTTACCGGCGAATGCGTGATCGAGCATGTGCCCACCCGGCGCGTTTCACTGCCGGCGGTTCTCCTGCAGAGCATCTTTTCGGCGTCCCCGTCGGAGGAGCTTCCCGCGGCGCTTCGAGCCGCGCTTCCGGCCATCCGCGACATGGAGCTCCTCTTCGGCCGCGATGAGTCGGCGCTCTATCTGTTCCCGTACAGGATCGTGGTGCGTTAAGCACTGTCCCCAAAATATGCTTGCTAATTATCCCCTTCCCCTTTAGCTGGTTGCATACTGGATGAGTGTTCTCCTGAATACCATTCAGCGATTTTCATGATACCGGAGCGGGCCGCGCCACTTCCGCTCCACGGGGAACGGCAATGATTGTCACCAGCAAAAAAGGATTTGACCAGATAAAGCACCTCCTGAAAGGGAGAAACAACATCATCATAGTCGGCTGTTCGGAATGCGCCGCCGTCTGCCAGACAGGCGGCTCCGAGCAGGTCAAGGAGATGGAGAAGGAGCTCGCGGATAAAAACATCCTGGCCACCATATCCATCCAGGCGCCCTGCGACAAGCGCATCTCGCAGCGCGACATGAAGCGCATCGCCGAGGAGGTCGAGCGCGCCGACGCGCTGGTGGCGCTTGCCTGCGGAAGCGGGGTTCAGGCGCTTGCCGAGGTCACGGGGAAGCCGGTCATCGCCACGCTCGATACCGATTTTCTGGGCATGGTGGAACGACTCGGCCGCTTCTACGAGCGCTGCTCGACCTGCGGAGACTGCCTGCTCAACGACACCGCCGACATCTGCCCGACGACGATCTGCCCCAAGAGCTTCCGCAACGGCCCCTGCGAGGGGATACGCGGCACCATGTGCGAGGTCTTCCCCGAACGCGAATGCGTATGGCACACGATCTACCAGAAGCTTGCCGAGCGGGGTGAGGCCGACCGTTTCACGCGGTATCATGAGCCGATCAACTGGGCGGTATCACACATGCCGAGAGAGGTAGTATGGGAGAAAAAATAGTCCGTTCATTGAAATACCTGCCGGCGATGAACCGGCCTGACGACCTTATATCCGTCGCGGGAAAACTTCAGGAGGGGGATTCGCTCCTGCTGGGAGAGTATGGCAATCTGCTTCCGCTCGCGTTTTCCGAAAGCCTGAAAAAAGTGCCCTGCGACAAAAAGTTTTTCGAGATCATCGCGCGCAACCGCAACCGCGATCTCATAAAGTCCGCGATCCTGTCCACCCACTCGTGCGGCCTTGACGGGATCGTCATCGCTTCAGGTGCTTTCCGCAAGAGCGAGGATATGGCCAAACCTGTGTACGATCTCGATCCCACGCAGACGCTCCGGATGGTGCTCGAACTCCAGATGGAACAGAAACTGCCGGCCGACTTTCTGATCGGCATGCGCGCGCCGGTGGGAAGCGAGGCGGCGCACGCCCGCTCGCGCTACTTCCTCCAGAACGGCGCCGACTTCCTCGTCATCCAGGAAGGCGAGGCATTCGCCGAGCTCGCGAAAAAAACCGTGACAATCCAGGAACTGTAAAAAATGAATCCTCTCGCACTCAACCAGCCGGGCCACACGATTCTCGCCATGGGCAACGACGCGGTCGTGCGCGGCGGGCTCGAGGCCGGCATCGGCTATTTCAGCACCTATCCGGGCACGCCGGCCTCCGAGATCGGCGAAGGCTATTCGAGGCTTCGTGCCGATTTCCCGCACATCCACACCGAGTTCAGCGTCAACGAGCACGTCGCGGCCCACGGCGCGCAGGGAGCGAGCTGGGCCGGCGTCCGATCGATGGTGACGATGAAGCATGTCGGAATGAACGTCGCCAGCGAAGTGCTCCATTTCGCGGCCTATACCGGCGTCAAGGCCGGGTTCGTCGTGGTCGTCGGCTCCGACCCCGGCGCAACAAGCTCAACTTCCGAACAGGACGACCGCTGGTACTCGCTGCACACGCACCTCCCGATCCTCGAGCCGTCAGACATCCAGGAGGCAAAGGAGTTCACCATCCGCGCGTTCGAGCTTTCTGAAAAATACAATCTCCCGGTGGTCCTTAACGCCCCCTCCAAGCTCTGCCACAACATCGGGTCGATGACGCTCGGCGCGCTTCCGGCCGGCATCCGCGCGAAGGGGCACTTCGAGAGAAATCCTGAGCGCTATATCAACCTCTTCGCCGGATCGGTCGCGAACCACCGCCGCGCCATGGAAAGCGTCGACGCGCTCGGAAGGGACGTACCGGCGCTCGGCGTGAACAGGGTGATACCGGGACCCGGAAAAACGGGATTCATCTCTTCGAGCATCAATTTCCTCTACCTGATGGAATCGCTCGCGCTCCTCGGCATTACCGACGCGCCGGTGATGAAGATCGGCATGAGCTATCCGCTCAACACGGAAGAGATCGCTTCGTTCGCGAAGGGCCTCGAGCGCGTCTATGTCGTCGAGGAGCTTGAAGGCTTCCTCGAATACCAGATAAAACAGCTCCTGTACGATACCGGGATTCGTATCCCCGTCATCGGCAAATCAATATTCCCGCGCCACGGAGAGCTCGATGTCGATCTCGTCACTTCTGTGCTTTCAGCGGAGCTGGCAAGGGAAGTGCCGGCGCCGGCGCGCCGCGCGATCGAGCTTTCTAGTGAGCTGACCAAAGACATTCCGCCGCGCCAGGGCTCCTTCTGCACAGGCTGCCCGCACCGCGCCACGCTCTATTCAATCGTCAAGGCGACCGACCGCAAGGTGATCTTCGCCGGCGACATCGGCTGCTACACGCTCTCGTGCCTTCCGCCGTTTCGCGCGTTCGACTGGGTCACCTGCATGAACTGCGGCGTGGGCATTGCCCAGGGGATGCTCCAGAAGCTTGAAGGCGAGGACGTTATCGCCTACGTGGGGGATTCGACCTTCTTCCACTCGGGCATTCCCAATATCATCAACGCCGTGCAACAGAACTCGAGCCTCGTGCTCGTCATTCTCGACAACAAATGGGTCGCGATGACCGGGCACCAGCCGAGCCCCACCACCGACGTGACCGTGCGGGGGGAAAAACTTCGCCCTGTCGACATCAAGGGGCTTCTGAAATCGCTCGGGGTCGGATACGTGCGCGCCGTCGACCCGTTCAACGTCAAGGGAACGATGGCCGCGATCAAAGACGCGCTTCGCCAGAAATCCGGTGTGCGCGTGATCATCGCCGAACAGGAATGCGCGCTGCAGTACGGCCGCCGCCGCAAATATTCGCCCGCCGGTTCCGAGGTCTATTACCAGATTGAGGCGGGCCGCTGCCAGGTATGCAACGAATGCTACATCCAGCTCGGCTGCCCCGCGATACGAAAGGAGACCACCCCCGACGGATTTTCCTACTACATCGAGGAGGCGGCCTGCATGAAATGCGGCACCTGCCACGACCTCTGTCCCAACTCGGCGATCTCGCGCACGGAGGTCAGGAGGAAATCACGCGAAGAGAAGATGGAGCGGATCCCGTGATAAAGTACGATATTCTGATATGCGGTATCGGCGGCCAGGGCGCGATTACCCTTGGCACGGCACTCAAGATGGCCGCCATACATGAAGGCCTTTCAGTCGTCGGCGCGGAGCGGCGCGGCGGCGCACAGCGCGAAGGCGTGGTGACGTCGAACGTACGCTACCGTGGCGTGAAGCCTGGCGATGCGGCCGACGAGCGCGCGCTTGCCGTTTCGGGGCTCATCCCGATCGCCGGCGCGGACATGATGATCTCGATGGAGCCGCTTGAGGCATTGCGGCACGCGCGCTATCTCAACGAAAATTCGGTCGTAATTATCAACGACTTCCCGCTCCTTCCTGTATCGGTGCGGATGGGCGATACGACCTACCCCGACCGCAATGAAATCTACGAGCGCATCAGGCGGTTCACGCCGCGCGTGCACATCTTCAATATCGACGGGCTCTCGAAGGACAACTTCAATTCGCTGCGGCAGGTGAACACGATCTCTCTCGGCATCGCGCACGCGCTCGGTAATATGCCGGTCTCTGAGGAATCGCTCCTTTTCACCATCAAGGCCCAGTTTCCGGATTTCGAAACAAACAGAAGGGCGTTCAGGGCAGGCATCGAGGCGGGGAAAGCAAACGCGGCAAAATAGCGGCTATTCGCGGATATCCTTTCCGCTGCGCAGCGATTTCGTCTTCTCTACATTGACTTCGATGAACCAGATCGGGGGACTGAAAAGCCCGCGTCCCGCGAACCGGTCGGGGTCCTTGAGAATATCCTCAAGTGAGGCTTTCAGAAGATCGGGGATAAAATCAGTCTCAACGCCGGTAATAAGGTAGTTGGGATTGAACGAGAAGCCGAACGCCTCGTCCTGATTTCTCTGCACCACCACGCCGACCGGCACCAGCCGCTTCGATCTTACCGCTTTTCGGAAAAAGTCCATTTCCTTATCGCCGCCGACACCGGTCCAGAGCGAAGTCCTGCCGTCGGTAAGGAGCACCCTTCCCGCCATCGCCGGCGCCTCTCCTTCTCCCGGAACCACGCGCGATGATTCGACGATGGATGCGAGGAGCGTGCCGACATTGGTCTCGAGCGGCCCGCTGTTTATGATTGTTTCTCCGGTAACCGAGACGTACGAATCCTTCAGCGTATACGGGCTGATCCGCTTCTGCTTCGCGCTGCTGAAAAAAACCTCTTTCAGAAACGGCCGTGGACGGGCGTTCGGGCCCTCGGCGCGCTGGTAAAGCCCTTCGCTCCACCTCGCCTCGGACGTCACTCCCTGAAAAAGCCGCCCGTCCTGCATGAAAAGATCTATCCCCCTTCCCTCCGCGTTAAAGAGCCGCTGGTGATACGCGGCGCTCAGGCCGAGCCCCCTGGTGATGGTCGAGACTTCCCGCAGGTAGACCCGGCCTTCGCCGTTCATCCTGCCGAGCCCGATGGTGTGCACGCGCAGGCCGTCGCGCCGCGCCTGGTAGGCGATGTTCTCGAGGAAACGCGAGCGCGTGATCGGCGAGTTGTTGATGAAGAGCACCATCCGCTTAGCCTCGCGGCGCCATGCGACGTTTTTCACCGCGTTGGTGAGCGCCGCCTCGATCGTCTCCGACGTATTGCCGCCGGCGGGGATGAGCGCGTCGAGCGAGTTCTTGATCGCCGAAGCGGTGCGAAGCCCCATGAGCTCGCGCTTCATCGCCGTCCGCTCCGAATACGGAATGATGTGAACGCGCAGGTCGGCGCTCCAGTGGTCGGAGATCGCCTCGGCGAAGTTCATGATCCCTTTTTTCATGTAGTCCCATTCGGTCCACGAGTTCGAGGAGAGATCGCAGACCACCGCCGCGTCCACCGCTGACTGGCGGTAGCGGCGGACCCTGTCGGGCCTTCCGGCGAACACCGCTTTAACTTCCTTCTCCGCAAGCTCGAAAAGGTCGGAGGCGCGGACGCGGCTGGTGAAGAGCACCTTGCGGTCCCTGACCGAATAGACCAGGCTCTCGGAAGTGTATATCCCCCCCGCGCGGTAAAGCGTGCCGATCAGGATGCGGTCGAGGTAGCGCCCTTTGCCGAGCAGGTAGAGGTCCTCTTCGGTGACCGTGCGCTGCGGATTGATCGTTTTTCCCCGCAGGTCGGCGTCAAGCTCGCGCGGCGAATAGATCTCCGCACCTTTTCTGATGATTGCAGCAACCGAAAGGAGCTTCGCGTAATCGGCGCCGAGGGACACGGGAAAGAACTGCGAAGGATTTTCAATGCGGTAAGGAATGACGGCCACTTCGGAAAAAACTGACGTGGAGAGGAGGAGAAACGCGAGGATTATCTGGAGTCGTATTCTCATCATCCGTCCGATTATAATGTTGGCATTCGGAGGCGCGCCGCGTCACGAGGCACGCACGACAGCCGAAAGCCCGTCATACAGCGTTTTGCTCTTTTCGAAAAAGTCCGGACCGACGCCGGGCCCCACATAGCAGGCGCCGCCGATTCGCGACCCGTCGGGGATGCGGCAGTTCTTGCCGACAAGCGAGATGCTCGCGAAAATCGACCGCGGATAATCGTTGTTCTTCAGGCCCTCCGCCTCGGTGCCGACGATGCAGCCGTTGCCGATGTTGAGATAGTCCTGGTCGGGCTCCTGCGGAAAATCGGTCTTCTCATCGACGATCGTGCGGTAGATCCTCGCGTTCGCGCCGATCCTGACGGCGGGCAGCAGTATCGAATCCTTCACGACGCTCTTTTCGCCGACATACACTCCGGGAAAAACAATCGAATTGATCACAGTCCCGTTGATGTCGCAGAAATCGGAGATGAAGGAGTTCTGTATCTTCGCGTGCCTGCCGACCTTCGCGTACCCCGGGAATCGCACAAAGCTCTTTATGTCGGACTCCCGGTAGAGAAGCGAGAAGAGCTTCGGATCGCGCAACATCTGCATGTTGATGAAATAGTAGTCGGGAACCGAATTGACGGTCCAGTAAAACACGTCGTAGACGCCGCCGCCGATGCCGGTGTTGAGCATGATGTTGATGATCATCTCAAAGACGTTGGGGGCGTGCCTTCCCTCCTCCATAGCGCCATTGATCACGTCGAGGAGCGTCTTCTGGTCGGTGACCAGTATCGTGTTGGCGAGCGTCGCCGATCCGTCGATGTTCATCTTGTAAAGGACAGCTTTTTTGCGGGACTTTTTAAATCCCCGTATCATCTCCCTGAAATCGATGAACGAAGGGTTGTCGCCGTTGTAGATGATATAGTAATCGGTGTTGCTGTCGAGAATGAGCTCGTAACAGGTCTTGATGTCGGAGTATTCGCGCGAAACCACCTTGATGGGCGGAAATTTCATCTCCTTGAAGGGGCCGTAGTTTTCGACATAGGTTTCGAGATCATCGTCGATGTCGTTGAACAGGATGGTTTTGCGCGCCTTCGAGGAGAGCGAATTCCTGATGGTGAAATCGACCACGCGCGATTTGCCGCCGAACGGAAGCATGTATCTGGACCTTCCGCTCGCAAGCGAAAGCAGGCTGTTCTTCCTTGTTCCGGGATATGATATGATTGTGACTTCTTCCATAAGCTCGAGGGATACGGGTGCCGTGCCTTTATATTTTTTCCGGAACCACTATGCAAAGAGAAAGTCGTAAAATCAATTAAAAATTGGATACCACTCTCTTCCTTTTCAAAAAATAAGGACGATCATAAAAACCAGCTTTTTCATTTTGTATCCGATCAAAAAGCTGGTTTTCCTAAAACTTGCGTCCGATGGCAGGTACAAATACGGTAGTTTTTATGATCACCCGTAAGCCGGAATACGGATACAGGCTGCCGTTAACGAAACTGAACGCCTGCCCCCTTGAATGGATTTTATTTCTTGACATCCCCCGCGCGCGTCACTATCTATTCTTTATAATCTGTTAAGTCAGCATCTGCGACGGATATATTTCACCACGGACAGCATACAGGCATGCTCAACTACGAAATCCAGGACGCCAGCAAATCGCTTTCGATCGTGCGATCGCTCAAAACCTACCGGGCGCCGTTCACGATAATCGGCAGCTACCGCCTCATCGATAACGGCATCGACCCGGAGGCGACCGTACAGATCGAGGCCGACGGCCGCGTTATCCACGAAGCATCAACAGGGAAGGGCCCCGTCGACGCGCTCGCCAAAGTGCTGAAAAAAGCGCTCATTCCGCTTTTCCCGGAAGTGGAGAAAGTAAACCTGATCGACTACCGCGCGAACATCCTCGACGCAAAACGCGGCACGAGCACCGACGTCGAGGTCACCATTATCTTCACCGACGGGGACGAGGTCTGGAAGGTAAGCGCGCTTTCGGAGAACATCAACGCGGCGTCGTTTCAGGCGCTCATCGACGGCTGCGAGTTCGCCATACTAAAAAAACAGTCGAGGGAGCAGCAACAATGATCATCCATTTCATCGCGGGAACGCTGCTTTCTATTATCGGTTTTTGCGCGCTTTTCCTCGGCACACTCTTTTTCATCGCGGCGTTCGGCGACCTCAAGCGCTACCTGGCGGGAAGCATTCTCACGTTTTCGGGGATCGCGCTCATGACGCTCGGGATCACGCTCTTCAGGAAAGGCCTGCGCAGCACACCCGCCGGAATCAGGAAGCGTCTCTTCGATCTGGCGGCGGAGCGCGGCGGAGCGATTACCGACGACATGATCGTCTCCGCGTTCACCGACGCCGGCGCGGCGCGCGAGCAGCTTTCCGTTCTGGTGCGGAACGGCATCGTGCGCGAATCGGGGAAGAAGGAAAAGCGAAGATACCTTTTCCCGGATCGCTCCGCCCGCAACGATATCCGCCACTGCGCGCAGTGCGGATCGCCCTGTCCGGACAATCCTGCCGTTGAGGCATGTCCTTCATGCGGCGCGAGAATCCCCGGCCACACCGGCAGGATCGCTTCATCGAAACACCAGAAAGAAGCAGGCCCGAAAGCCGCCGGCCGCATGCTCTCCTGACCGTATCCCTCATGTTCATATTTCATCTTCGGTAAAAAAATTTCATGAAATTATTGCAATAAAATGCCGATATTGTAGCTATGGATGCTCATGCGCAAATGCCGCATCCGTAAAGGGACCTGTGCCAAATGAAGGATTTTCCTATGCTCAAGATAACTACCGACAATCATGGTTCGGTGATCGTGATCCATCTTAACGGGAACATGACAAACGAGACCATTAATAAAATGCTCACGATGTGGAACTCGCAGATAAGCATGTCACCCTCAATTATCGGCTTCGACTGCGACATGCTCACCGGGATCGACTCGACCGCGATCGGCACCATAGTAAAATTTTTCAACGAGGCCCGCGAGAAAAACATCCGCCTTATTTTTTTTGACATGGACGAATCCATCCAGCACCTTTTCGAAACTGCGCACCTGGACAGGTTTATCCGCATAACCGACAGGGCGGGTTTTGAAATGGATTGCTCGGCCACAAAAAACGGGTAAGTCACGGCCGGCCTCGCCGATTCAAGCCTCCGCAAAAAACATCCTCATCTTGCTTTTTCCTCCCATGATCTATATCTTTAAAATATCTTTCATTCGGAAGGTGCTGCCATGAACCTTACGTCATGCAAGAAGTGTCCTTTCCACCTGTCGCTGAAGGCCGATGAGATCATGTGCGGATACAGAAACGAGGTAACCTATCGGATCATCGGGAGAGATGAAAAGAGCAGGGATTTCAGGGTAATGGGGTGTCCGCGCTTTGCCGCGGGCGGAACGCCAGGCCCCCATCTTTTCGAGGATAAAAATCCGCCTTTCTGGAAAATCTGAGAGAAGAGCAGCGTCTGTCATTGCGCCACATGTTTGCGGTTTACGCTTTTTGGTTGCCATCATATATCCATGCAGGCATTCTGGTGAAAATGCCTCTCACCCTTTTATGGAAAGCGTAAATCCATGCGTTTTAATGAAAAGCGTTTTGCGACGGAATACGACCGCAGGCTTACCGGGGAAGGATATCCCGGATCGCTACTCGGCGAAATCGCCGGCGAGCTTGCCGCGCGCGGCAGGGTCCTCGACGTCGGCGCGGGAACCGGGCACTTCACCATTCCTCTCGCCGCCGCGGGCCATGAGGTGACCGCCATCGAACCGTCCCCCGCCATGATGGAAATTCTCAAAGCCAAAATCGGTCCTGAACTCGCGCCGCGGATTCACCTCTGTCAATCCGGCTGGGAATCGTGGGAAGGGGGCATGTCCGACGCGCTCATTTGCGTGCACGCGATCTACGGCATGAAGGAAATCGCCGCCGCGCTTGAAAAGATGAAACGGCTGTCGGAAAAGGCCGTCCTTCTCGTGAAGGCCGACCACGGCAGCCGCACGCTCTCGGAAATCATACGGAACGGGATCAGCATAAGAAGGTGTTCCACCGGTTTCCCGATCGATATCGAAAGCGCCCTGAACGGCCTCGGCATCCCCTTCACCGTGCGGTCGGTGAGCCAGGTACGGACGAGCAGGTTTGCCGACCTTGACGCCGAAGCGGATTATTACCGGTATCACCTCGGTCTTGACGCGGGCACCACCGGAGCGATACGAAAGATCATCGCAACGCACGCCGCGCGCACGGCGGGAGGATATTTTTTCGAAGCCGTATACTGCGACAGGCTATTTACGTTCTGATTCTTTTTTATCCTGTTGTTTAGGCGGGACAAAGAGATCGGGCAGCTCTTTTTTCACCCGCTCGATGCTGTCCATGAACGTCCTGAAATCCGCCACCGCGATCGCCTCGCCGTAGTGAACGACAATATTGTCGCCGCAGCGCCCGACGAGCGAGTAGTCGAACGGAACGCGCGTCAGCGCCCTGGCGCCATAGTTGAATATCCACAATCCGCTGTTTTTCAAAAGCGCGGCACCTTCACGGAAAAGCTCGACGTCAACCGCGTCGCCGAACGAGAGGAGCGTCTCGGGCGGTCCCTGGGGCAGGGCGAGCCGCACGATCGTCCACCTCCCTGTTGTGCCGCCCACATAGTTGACCGCGTCGCCCCCGAAATAATACCTTTTCGAAGAGACCGGTTTCCCCTTCAGGAGAAACGCGTCTTTCTGAAGATCGATAACGCTCAGGTTGTACGTACCGATATTACCGATGCTGATGGCGATACGGTCGCCCGATACCTCGATAAACGCTCCCGGCGCAAGCCCGGTCGACGGCGGCGGAAGCTTCACGCCTTTGACCGGTTTTTTCTCCTCTCCCTTTTCAAGATCGGTAACGCGCACGATCTCGTCGCGGTAGGATACAAGCCTGCTGGCGCTGAGCGAAAGTCCCGTGACGCGCCCTTTCGCGTTGTCGTAGGGCGGAAACTCCTTCCTGACTTTTCCGCGGTGATCAAGGACCCTGATCGTTTTACCGTCGGTAACAGCGATCCCGCGAGATGAGGCATCGAACGCAAGCGCCGTCCATTCGTCAGGAAGTGAGACAGTCACGCTTTCAGGATAGAAGACCGAGAGCTGCCCCTTCTTGTGGAGAAAGAGGAAATTCTGCCCGCATTCGACGTGCCGGTACTTCATGCTGAACCGCGCGGCGCGCCGCAGGATGTTTACGGCTATCTCCTGTTCGCCCTCTTTGAGCTTTCCTTCTCGGTACAGGCCGATGCCCCTGTTGATCTTGCGGTCGAAATTATTGCCGCAGCCCGCAATGGAGCAGGTTACGGCCGCCGCCGCGCACAGCGCGATTACCGGGATCCTCATTTTCATGCTGAATGCCTTCCTTCTCGTTGATTGTTTCGGTCCGCCGGGAGAGCTTACTTCTTCTGTATCTTCGTCCTGATCCTCTCCACTGCCTTGGAGAGATAGGTGTTATCAAGCAATTCGATCATGCGGGTGGCCGCCGCCGCTTTCGCCTTGATGCTGAATTTCGATGTCGTGATATAGATGCCGTTCTTGCACTTCTCCGCGGTCATTTTTTTAAACAGGTCGACGATCTGGCCTTCGGCGATTTCCCGCGTGGTCCGGTTGAAATAGACCAGGAGCGGCGGCTCGTTTATCCGCTTGATGTTGAAGGCCTTGAAGTAATACTCGTTGTGCGAAACTTCGGTCTTCGAAATAATATTGTAATTGAGCCCCGCGATGATCTCTACGAGCAGCGGCTGGAGCTCCTCGAGCGATGAGTCGAAGAGAATCTTCACGTTTTCATCGTTCAGTATCCTGTTGTAGTCCTCAAGCTTCATCCGGGTGCTTCGGTATTCAGGATTTTTCTTGGCGATCTGGTCCCAGTGGTACACCGCCTCGGATATCCTGTTCTCCATCTCGTACGCTTCTGCGAGAAGGTACCTGTACGCGAGCGCGTCCTCGTCATCCGCCTTAAGCCGGCCGATCCCCTGTTCGAGCACTTCGATCGCTTTCGTGTACACCCCCTCCTCCGAATATATTTCCCCGAGGTGGTACAGGCTCTTCGTAAAAAACCTCCCGTCCTTCCTCGCGTTTTCGAACATGCCGATGGCCGTTTCGCTGTCCTTCTTTGATTTATAGATAACACCGAGGTAGAAGCAGGCCTCGATCAGGTTCGGGTTCGCGTCGACCGCGGCAAGGAGGTGTTTTTCAGCGCTCTCGAATTCGGACAGGTTGAAACAGGAGACGCCCAGCGGCAGGAGGCAGTCGGTGAGCGTCGGATCGATCGAGTACGCGCGCCCGAGATGGTCACGCGCGTCACGGTATTTTTTCTGCCGGAAAAGCGCGTGCCCCACGCGATGGTTTGCTTTCAGGTCATCAGGATTGAAGTTGAGTATGGCGCGATATTCGTCGACCTCTTTCTGGTGCTGCTGCGTTTCGCTGTAGAGGTCGGCCAGCATGTAATGCACTTCGAGCTCGTTGATATATTTTTCAAAGTCCCGCAGGGAGAACAGCGAGTTCAGCTCGGCAATCGCGAGCACATACTGCTTCTGGGCAATGAGGATCTTTGCGCGGACATGGCGCGCCGGCGGATAGTCCCTGTCCTTGTCAAGAACCAGGCGGATGATCTCGTTGGCCTTCAACACATCGCCATCTTTCAGGAACGCCTCCGCCTTGCGGACCCTCGACGGCATCTGAAAGCGCCGCAGGAGGATGACCAGCCAGAGGCCCATGATGAATACAATGATAAAGGCGGCTATCCTGAGTATGATGTTCATAGTCTATCCTGTCTTCGCTCACACCGGGCTGAATAAGTCTATCCGTCCTTAAACAAATAAGTCAAGAATAAATATTCATTATCACCTTCGCGGGAAGGCGGAAAAAATGTATTGCAAAGAAACTTCCATCATCTATATAATATACCGCGCGATTTCAGAACGTGCATCATATCTTTTATCGGACGTCATGATGGTAACAGTACAGGGACTTCAGAAGCACTTCCTTGCAAGAAAAGGCGGGCTTTTCGAAAAGCACGGCGTCGTACGGGCCGTGGACAACATCAGCTTTTCCATTGAAAAAGGAACAACCCTCGGGCTAGTCGGCGAAAGCGGAAGCGGCAAAACGACGGCCGCAAGGTCCATACTGCGGCTCATCGAGCCGGACGCGGGAGAGATCGTCATCAACGGCGCGCGCGTCAACGAGCTCAAAGGGGCAGATCTGCGCAGATTCCGCCGCCACATGCAGATCGTCTTTCAGGACCCGTACGGATCGCTGAATCCCCGCATGACCGTCGGCAAGATCATAACCGAGCCGATAAAGATACATGAGAAGAAGGAAAAAGGGGAGCTGCGCGACCGCCTCGAAGAACTTCTTTCTCTTGTGGGGCTTCAGGGTGAGTATGCCGACAGATATCCGCACGAATTCAGCGGAGGGCAGCGGCAGCGCATCGGCATAGCCCGCGCCATAGCGTTGAATCCCGAATTCATCATCCTCGATGAGCCGGTCTCCGCGCTCGATGTCTCGATACAGGGACAGATACTGAACCTCCTCGCCGACCTGCAGGAGCGGCTGGGGCTGACCTACCTTTTCGTAGCCCACGATCTGGCCGTGGTCGAGCAGATGAGCGACCGCATCGCGGTCATGTACCTTGGAAGGATCGTCGAGGAAAATTCGAAGAAAGGCCTGTACGAAAAGCCGCTCCATCCATACACCGTCAATCTCATGAAATCGATACCGCTGCAGACGCCGAAAAAGCACGGGTTCTCGGTCCTTCCCGGCGAAATCCCGTCGCCGGAAAATCCGCCCGCGGGGTGCCATTTCCATCCGCGCTGTCCGCATGCCATGGATGTGTGCATGGCCGAATATCCGGCCATGCGCGAAATCGACGGCGCCCGTGTGGCATGCCACCTCTACTGAACGATCATACGGAGGATCTGATTCTGTCATGTTAGTCCGCCGGCACACGACATCGATATCCGCCCTGCTCATGACGCTGGCCCTTGTCCTTCTTATCGCGCCGCCGGCACACTCCACCGCTGACCCCGATTACGAGGTGCAGTCGCTCATGCGCGACGTCCGCACCAAGGAGCAGCCGGCGGTCCCGAAGGAAAGCATCTACTCGCGCAACGACATCCTCTACTGCACCGGCGAGTCCCCGGCGGCGGTCCTCAACAACGAGGCGGCGCGGTCGCTTGAAAACGGCGACTACACGAAAGCGAAAGAGACGTTCGAGCGGGGCCTGCGCCGCGCGCCGCTCTTCTTTCCGTACCTCTATAATATCGGAATCTGCTGCCTCTACCTCCGTGAATACGACCAGGGCCTCATCTATCTCGACCGGGCACGAAATGTACTTCCTGAATTTCCGAAGACGTATCTTCAGATGGGTTATATCCACGAAATGAAAGGGAACCCCGACGGGGCCATCGGTCAGTTCCGCAGGGCGCTCGAGGTCAACCAGAAGGAACTCAACTCGTACATCCTGATCGGCGACATCTACTACAACCGCAACCAGGTCAAGATGGCGGAGAAGTATTATCAGGAATCGCTCAGGATCGATCCGCGCTACGCGAACGGCCTTATCGGGGTGGCGAAAATCCATTTCTTCAGGAAGGAATACCACAGCTGCATCGTCGTGATCAAATCGATCGAGCGCGGGACCGAGTACGACAAGGCGCTGCACTACTACTACGCCGAAAGCGCGTACAAAATGCAGGACTACCAGACCGCGCATGAGCAGTACACGGAACTGCTCAAATACAGGGCAGATAAGTTTTTCATAACCCACCCGCGAAGCCTGATCCAGCACAAGCTCGATCTTGCCGCCCGTTTTATCGGACAGTGAAAAATATAAAGGGAATGCCCTATCCGGCAGTGATCCATAAAGACGCTGATTCCGATTACGGCGTTACGATACCGGACCTGCCCGGATGTTTCACCGTCGGCAAAACCATGGAAGATGCGATCGCACACGCGAGAGAAGCGATAATTTGCCATCTGCAGGGACTCGCGGCAAAAAATGAAATAATTCCCGCGCCGTCGCGGATCGGGCGCTACATCGAAAATCCTCTCTATAAAGACGGCACATGGGTTCTGGTGACCGTGGACCTGTCGGAGCTGCAAAACAGCTCTGACGGGTAGCGTCATATCTTTGCGGGCGGATACAATAATGATGAGCGCCTCATCGCCCGACACGGACGGAAATAATGGAATCGAAAGAGAGCCTTGTCATTTCACCGCTTACGGTATCGAGGACATACAGCCCGTTGTTCGCCGTCGAATTGTATATCCCCACCGCGAGCTTTGTCTCCGAGAGCGCGGCAATGGACATGGTCCCCGTGGTGTCGGAGAACGACTTAATGGCGACAAATGAACCGCCGTTTTGCCTCCAGACCATGAACGACGAGGTCGTCGAATAATAGCCGGCCGAGTACACGGCGGAGGAGTTATACAAGGCGTAGGACTGGGTTCCCGAATAGGTGGTCGCTGAATCCGCCGTGTCAGACTCTCCAAGGGCGTTATATTCCATGTACCCATCCCATCCCACATATACCGTATTATCGCTTATGGCAAAGAATAACGGTGTTCCGAGTCCGTTGTTGAAACTCATGCCGGTATTCGTCGCCGTCGGGGAATAATTATACCTGTAAACCTTAAAATCGCCTCCCAGGATATACAGATTGCCGTTATACCAGGCGATAGCAACGATCGCGCTCGGCGTGGTGAGGCTGCTCATCGTGGTGTACGAACTTCCTTCAAACGAATAGAGGGCATAAGTCGAAGTGTCGGCATAGACTATCTTATTATCGACCTGGATCATGGTCCTCGCCGTGGGTGCGCCGGACAGAGAGTGATGTACGTGCGACCATGAATTGTCCTCATAATAATGGAAATACAGTTCTCCCGCGTCCGTTTCCGGTACAACCAGCCGCTCTTGAATGCGGAAGCAGCCCACAAATGTCGAAGTGTATGACGTGGATACTGTCATCTTTTTGAAATAGCCGTTCTCCGCCGCGATATAGGCATTCTGCGCGGAACTATCAGTGGCATAGATCACCGGCACGCCGTTACGCGCCAGATCATAGAGGTCATTCCCTTCCGAGCAGGAGAAGCTGAAGAGCGCCGCAACCACGGCGAACAGCGCCAGCAAACGATATGATTTCATGCTAACCTCGATCAATCCCCTTCAAGACAGGCCTGAAGGGCAACATTCCTCTCCGCAAACTCAAACATGCTACCCGCCGACGGGCAAAAGATGCCAACTTTTTTTATACGGATTCACGGGTATAGTACAGATATCGGCCTGATTTATCGGCTCGCGGAGGAAAAAAGGGAGTGCGAAGAGCATTTCCCGCACAACAGCTGCGGAAAGCGCAGCGAATGTTTCACATAATCTTGCCGTCGACGTCGTCGATCTCGATGTCTTCGAGGACCTCTTTGAGCGTATCACCGTCAGCGTGATGGGCGACGTTTTCGATGCCCATGGCCAGCGCGAAGACTTTCTTTTTGACGTAGATGGGGCATCCCGCGCGAAGGGCGATCGCGAGGGCGTCGCTCGGGCGGCTGTCGATCTCGAGGATCTTCTCGCCCGAAACGATGGTGATGGTCGCGTAGTAGATATTGTCTTTCAGGTCGTTGATGCAGATCGACTTCACCTCGAAGGACATCTCGCGAAGTATATTTATCACGAGGTCATGGGTCAGCGGGCGCGCCGGCTTTTTCCCTTCAAGCTCGATTGCGATCAGGCTCGCCTCCAGCGGCGCGATGAGGATCGGCAGCACGTCGTTCGTGCTGACATCCTGCAGGAGCACCACCGGGGTTCCCGTTTCCTTGTCAAGAAAGATGTTAACGACGTTCACTTCGCATAATGACATACCGCCGCTCCGGCCGACTGTTATTCATCTTAAATAAATATACCGACGCCGAAGTAAAAAGCAACTTATTTTCAGCCCGGAGCGGGAGCGGGCGGCTACACTCCCGCCGCAAGCTCATTGCAGAAAGCGCTCGCGCTTTCCACGTTATCCTCAAGAAGCTGAATGATCTTCGAGCCGATTATAAATCCGTCAGCGTGGCGAAGCGCCTCCCGCGCCGTTTCCACGTCGGATATGCCGAAGCCGAGCACGACCGGCATCGGCGAGAGCTTCCTTGCGAGCGCGATTTTGCGCGATGTTTCCCGGTCAAGCACCAGGCGAGTGCCGGTCGTTCCCCGTATCGACACGAAATAGACGAAGCCGGTCGCCTGCCGCACAATCCGCGCGATCTGCTCGTCGGTGTTTTCAGGCGTGAGAAAATGGATGAAATCTATCCCTCGGGCGGCGAATATTTTTTTAAACCGCGGGCTTTCAACGAACGGCACATCGGGGATAATGACCCCGCTCACGCCGGCCTTCTCGCACAGCCCGGCGAACGCCTCTATCCCGCGGGAAAAGACCGTGTTCGCGTAGCACATGAAATAGAATTTTTTCGAGAGGTCGGTTTTTCCGCGCAGGCGCGCCACCTCGCCGACGAAATCATCGAACCGGAAGCCGCGATCAAGCACGCGCTCGGCCGCGTCGGTGATGACCGGGCCGTCCGCCACCGGATCGGTGAACGGGATACCGATCTCGAGGAAGTCGAACACCTCGAGCCCTTTTCTCGCCGCGTCGAGAAACGCCGCGCGCGAAGGATAGTCCGCCATGAGATAAAATCCGTTGTATCCTTTCATAACCCGAGCTCCTTTTCGATGATGATCATGTCCTTGTCGCCGCGCCCCGAGAGGTTGACGAGCACATCCTTCCCCCTGAATTTTTTCCTGTTGGCGAGCACGTAGCCGAGCGCGTGGCTGCTCTCGAGCGCCGGGATGATCCCCTCCATACGCGTCAGCATCGCGCACGCCTCCAGCGCCCCGCGGTCATCGCAGGTCGCGTAGTCGACCATTCCTTTTTTCATGTAGTAGACATGCTCGGGCCCGACCGCCGGATAATCGAGCCCCGCCGAGACCGAATGCACCGGAAGCACCTGGCATTCGTGGTCTTGAAGGAGATAGGTGAGGCTCCCCTGTAATATGCCCGGCCTGCCGAGGGATATCGAGGCGCTGTGGTCGCCGGGCCGGTCGGACTTCCCGCCCGCCTCCACGCCGATGAGCTTCGTCTCCGTGCGGCGCGCAAAGTCCCTGAAAAGGCCGGCCGCGTTGCTGCCGCCGCCGACGCAGGCAACGGCGAAATCAGGATCGCGCCCGATGAGAGCGCGCATCTGGCCGATCGCCTCCGTTCCGATCACCGACTGGAAATCGCGCACGATCATCGGAAACGGGTGCGCGCCAACGACCGAACCGACAAGGTAGTGCGTCGTGCGCACGGTTCGAACCCAGTCCTTCATCGCCTCGTTGATAGCGTCCTTGAGCGTCTTTCCGCCGCGATCGACCGGCACGACCTCCGCGCCCAGAAACTTCATGCGCTTCACGTTGGGCGCCTGCCGCTCGACGTCGGTGCTTCCCATGTAGACGGTGCACTCCATTCCCATGAGCGCCGCGACCGTCGCCGTCGCCACGCCGTGCTGCCCCGCTCCCGTCTCCGCGATCACGCGCGTCTTGCCCATGAACTTGGCGAGCAGGATCTGCCCGAGCGTGTTGTTGAGCTTGTGGGCGCCAGTGTGCAGCAGGTCCTCGCGCTTGAGATAAATACGTGCCTTCGTCTCCTCCGAAAGCCGTTCGGCAAAATAGACCGGCGTGGGGCGGCCCGCGTAATGTTTCATGAGCCGCGCCAGTTCGCGCTTCATCTCCGCGCTTTTGCGAAACGCGCGGTACGCCTTCTCGAGCTCGGCGAGCGCGTTAACGAGCGTCTCGGGTACAAACTTTCCGCCGTACTCCTCAAAATATCCGTGTGCATCAGGCATCTGTTTCACGATTCATTTCTCCTTATATGTTCCAGTATTGCTTTCATTTTCGTTTCAGATTTTACTCCCGGCGCGTCCTCTATCCCCGTCGACACGTCGATCCCGTACGGCCTTATGGCGGATACGAGGCTTCCGACATTATGCTCATTCAGGCCGCCGGCCACGATGGTGCGCCGCAGGTGCGGAAAATCCCGGAGCCGTTCCCATTCGAAGCTCGTCCCCGTGCCGCCGTATTCTCCCGCGCGGAACGAATCGAGCAGCAGGAACTCCCCGCTCTCACTCGCGGCCTTCGCCGCAGCGGCGGGATCGATCCCCTCCCCGACACGGCAGGCGGCGATGACCGGCCTGAAACGCGCAAGCACGCGCCGCGCTTCATCACGGTAGAGCTGGAGCATGTCCAGCCTCGCGTAATCCGCGATAGCGCGGATATCCTCCACGGGCGTATCCACGAACACGCCGACACGAAGTATCCCCGTGCCGTCCAGAAGGCTGCCGAGAGCGCGCGCCTGCTCCGGCGTGACGCGGCGCTTCGATGTTTCATGAAAGACGAATCCCACCGCCGAAACCGCGAAGTTCTTCACCGCCTCGACATCCTCGCTTCGCGTGAATCCGCAGAATTTAACAAACATCGCTCATCCCCCTGATCATTCTGGCGGGATCATCCGCGCGCATGAGCGCCGTGCCCACGAGGAACATCCGCGCTCCCGTTTCGGCGGCGATCCTGCTCACATCCCGCGCGCTTTCGATGCCGCTCGCGCAGATCGGCACGATCCCCGCAGGGAGCGACTTCAGGGTTTCGAAACCGGTGTTCATGTCGATCGCGAGGGTAGCGAGGTTACGCATATTCACCATCACGAACTCAGGTTTGAGGGCAAGGACCGCGGGAAGCTCGTCGCGGTGGTGGACTTCCACGATCGGCACCATGCCGAGGTCGAGCGCGTACCAGTAAAGCTCCTCAAGCCGCTTCGCGTCAAGCACGCGGGCGATCAGGAGCACGAGGTCCGCGCCGCACAGGTAGGCGAGATCGAGCTGTTCCTCGAAATAGATGAACTCCTTGCAGAGCACCGGCGCGGTGACCGCGGCGGACACTTCGGCAAGATCATCATAGCTTCCGCCGAAAAAGTTCGAATCGGCGAGCACGCTCACCGCGACAGCGCCGCCATCAAGGTAGCGCAGCGCCTGATCGGCGACAGGCACAGGACGGATTGTTCCTTCCGAGGGAGAGGCCTTCTTGATTTCGGCGATCACGCCGCTCCCGTTATCCGCGGAGAGTCTGAAGACCGCGCGCCGGCGTCCCGATATCCGCCCGATACGCGCGCGCACCTCTCCGAGCTCGGACTCCTTGACCTCCCGCATGCGGGCAAGTTCGAACCGCTCAGGCATGGACCGCCTCCCCCGCCGCAGCGCGCATCCGCTCTACCGCCGCGAGGACCTTTCCGCCCGTGATCGCGGCAAGCGCCTCCTGAAAGTAATCCCTGATCGAGGCCGGAAAATTGCTCTCGCTTCCTGCCCGGTGCAGATAGAGCGCGAGCGCGGTGTTGAGCGCAATAAACTTCACCAGCGGCGTCACGCGTCCCGATGAGGCCGCCTCAAGAAAAGCGGCCGCGTTTTCTTCAGCGGAAAGATGATGCGGCAATTTCGAAGCCTCATCTTTTTTAATGAACTGTTCCGGAATGATCGTGTAAAACCGCACGCGCCCGTCGAACACCTCGTAGACCATCGTGGGTTTCACCGGCGAGACCTCGTCCATTCCGCCTTCGGCCGAATAGAGAAGCACGCGCTCATAGCCCATGCCGGCCACCACCTGCGAGTAGAGCGGGAGCGCGTCCGGATTGAACACGCCGATCATCTGGCGCTCCGGAAACGCCGGGTTGGTGATGGGCCCCAGGTAGTTGAAGATCGTCCGGATGCCGAGCGCCCTGCGAACCGGCGCGGCGTGTTTCATCGCCGGGTGGTAGTTCGGCGCAAACATGAACACGAACCGGTGCCTGTCGAAGAACGCCGCCGCCTCATCCCCGGTGAGGTTGATCGGCACGCCGATCGCCTCGAGGAAATCCGCCGAACCGCTTTTGCTGCTCACCGAGCGGTTACCGTGCTTCGCGACGGGAACGCCCATCGAGGCGAGCGTCAGCGCCACGGCGGTCGACACGTTGAAGGAATAGGAGTGGTCACCTCCCGTACCGCAGGTGTCGATATACGGCACCCGCCCGACATCAAGACGTTTCGCGAACTTGCGCATCGATCGCGCCGCGCCGATGATCTCCTCCGGCGTTTCCCTGCGCACCCGCATCGCGGTGAGGACCGCCGAAAGCTCGATCTCGGAAACGTCCCCGCTGAAGACAGAATCGAAGAGCGCCTCGCTCCCCTCGGCGTTCAGAGTTCCCCCCTCGTTCACGTTTTTAATCATGTCTTTCACGGTGCTCATATGCTCCTCCAATAAAATTATTGATAATTTCAGAACCGAATTCGGTGCGATACGACTCGGGGTGAAACTGTATTCCCCAGAGAAACCGCTCGCGGTGGCTGATCGCCATGATCTCGCCGTCCGAAGAGGTCGCTTCCACCTGAAGGAATTCTGGCAGCGAACGTTTCTCCGCCGCGAGCGAATGGTAGCGCACCGCCGTGAAGGTCGAAGGTACGCCGGAAAAGAGCGCGCCGCCGCGGTGCGTGACGCGGTCGCACTTGCCGTGCATCACGCGGCGTGCCCGCACGACCTTCCCGCCGAACACGTGCGCGATCGCCTGCATCCCCAGGCACACGCCGAGCATCGGCACCGAGGCAAACCGCTCGATCGCCTCAAGGGTGCTACCGGAATTCTCCGGCAATGAAGGGCCCGGAGAGAGCACGATGCCGGCGTAGCGGGAGGGGTCTATATCCGCCAGGCTCTCATCGTTGCGAACCACCTCGACCCTGTGCCCGCTTCTTTCGATATACTGCACGATGTTGTAGGTAAACGAATCGTAATTATCGATCATGAGAAACATGCGCGGCCTCCTTCTTCTTTATGATGGCGTACTGCAGGCTCACCGCCAGCGCCTTCAGCTTGTTCTGTATCTCCTGGAATTCGCGCTCGGGCACGCTGTCGTAGACGATCCCCGCGCCCGCCTGCAGATACCCTGCGCCCTCCGAAAACACCGCGGTGCGTATCGCGATGCAGGTGTCCATGTGGCCGTTGTAGCCGAGGTAGCCGACCGCGCCCGCGTAGATCCCGCGCGGGTGCGATTCCATCTCCTCTATGATCTCAAGCGCACGCACTTTCGGCGCGCCGCTCACCGTCCCGGCGGGAAAGGTTCCGGCGAGGACATCGATCATATCCTTCTCCGGGGAGAGCTTACAGGAGACGAGGGATACGAGGTGCACCACGTGTGAAAAATCCTCAGGTATCATGAACCGGTTGACCGACACGCTGCCCGGCGCGGCGATCCGGCCCAGGTCGTTTCGCGCGAGGTCGACGAGCATCAGGTGCTCGGCCTGCTCTTTTTCGTCGGAGAGAAGCCGCGCCCTGTTCGCCTGGTTTTCGCTCCTGGTCGCGCCGCGCGGCACGGTCCCGGCGATCGGTTTGATGAACACGCGCTGTCCTTCCGTACGCACGTGCGTCTCCGGCGAGCTTCCCGCGATCACCATCCCGTCAAGCTTCATGAAAAACATGTACGGCGACGGATTCACCGAGCGAAGCTTCAGGTAGAATCGGAACGGGTCCACCCGGCTGTCGATCTGCGCACGCATCGAAAGCACCACTTGGATCGCCTCGCCCGAGGCGATGAGCTCCTTCGTGCGCGCCACCCGGTGCATGAACACTTCCGGCTCGTCGAGAAATTCCAGGCGCACCGTTTCGGGCCGTGCGGGGATGTAGGGGATCGGCGTGGCCTCTATCCGGCGGACGATCTCACGCTCGTACTCCTCAAGGCGGCAAAGGACCTCGTCGTACTGCTCATCGATCGGCCTTTCCGGGTCGGGATAAAGGCAGGAGGCGATATGGTAGCGGTCACGCTTGTTGTCATAAACGATAAAGTCGTCTATCTGCGCCAGGCGGGCAAGCGGCTTGCCTTCCTCCTCACGTACCGGCCTTCGCATGATACCGGCGTGATTGACCAGCTCAAAGGAGAAATATCCGGTAAGGCCGCCGCTGAACGGACCGAACTCGCGAAACACCGGCGAGCGGAAGCGCCCGATCTCACGCTTCAGGTAGGAAAAAATATCCGTCTCATGTGAAACGCTCTCCTGCGCCGAGGTTTCAACGACATGGGGCGGATAGAAGGCCACCGTCTTCACGGGATTGAGCCCGATGAATGAGAAGCGGCTCCAGCTCCTGTTTTCCCGCGCGCTTTCAAAGAAAAAAACCGTATCATGCTCCTGGAGCGCCTTCACCAGGGATAAAAGCCCCACCTCGGTGAAATCCATCTCGCGGTAAATCGGGATCCTGTTAAACTTCTGCGCAAGCTTCCTGACCTGGCTCAATTCCGGATAAATCACGTTTTTTCTTCCTCCCCTGGTAGTATCAAAAAAAAAAACCGCGGGCTTGTACGGTTCCCACGGCATTTTATGGACATAAAAAAACCGCGGGTGGCTGCCCACCCACGGTCTGTAATTTCATTGTTTACGCGCCTATCGAGTGGACACCCTGAGGTTGGTCCACCACCACCAGTTCCGGTTCGCCGATATGCACGCCGCGTTACGCATCAGATTCTCCTTGCTGAAATAATGTGTATCTATATATAAGAACGACTGTTTTTGTCAAGAGAAAAGAAAAAAAATTTCATGTTCAAAGGAAAAAATATCGAATCTAAAAAAAGCCATCTGGACGGTTTTTTGATTGACGATTATCACCTGTCTGCTACACTGGTTCCAGATTGCACGAAAAACTTTCTCGGGGGAATTGTATGAAATATAGATTATTCGCTATTCTTTTAGCCGCAATGCTTGCGGTCCCCGCTGTTTCATTCGCCGGCGGTGACTCGTCGAACTCCTGTCAGACCCGCTATCCGATCGTGCTCGCGCACGGCATGGGCGCATCGGCTGAAATTCTCGGCATCATGGACTACTGGTGGGACATTCCTGAAGCCATCCAGGACGAAGGCGGCAGCGTATATGTCACCTCGGTCAACGGCATGGACAGCACCGCCAACAAGGCAAAATCGTTCCGTCTCCAGGTACTTCAGATTCTGGCCGCTAGCGGCGCTGCAAAAGTAAATATTGTCGGGCATTCACACGGCACCATCTATACCCGGTATGCCATCACCAACCTCGGCCTCTCATCGAAGGTCGCTTCGCATACCAGCATTTCGGGCCCACACCGGGGAAGCTCGGTCGCGGACACCATTTTTAACGTAGTTCCGCAAACGCAGTGGACGCTCGTCGGCGATGTGCTCGATTTCGTATATGCGTTTGTTTTCGGCGATACAAACCCGAATTCACTGGAAAACGGCTGGGAAATGACCAGAAATTACATGCAGAACACGTTCAACCCGAACTGCCCCAATATATCCGGCCTCTACTATCAGAGCTGGACATCAAAGATCCGCTATTTCGCCAACAGCGTCATCCTTCAGATTCCGTGGCTGATATGCAGCTACTATGAAGGAGACAACGACGGCCTCGTATCAGTCAACTCGGCGAAATGGGGCAACTTCCGCGGCGTTATCGAAGGCGCATGGTGGAGCGGCGGCGTCGACCACCTCAACATCGTCGGCCAGCTCTTCGGCGTAACTCCCGGTTTCGACGCGCCGGCATTCTTCGTCGAAATCGCCCAGGACCTGAAAAGCAGGGGTTACTAAGCGGATTGTTTACATACAGAAAGGGGGGGCGCCGCGGTTCGGGCGCCTTTCTCTTTTTATTGTCGAGCGAACGAGTGAAGTGGAAAGCGAAGCTTTACATTTCCGGGAGAGCGAAGACAACAAGCGGTTTAATCCAGCTTATAACTGCGCGGATATATCCCCATCCCCACTCAATATTAACGCTTTTTATCTTGACAACCTCGGCCTGAAGCTGTAAATGAATACTTCCTTACGCTTTGCGGCTGAGGGCACTTCAAGCGATAGTTCATCATCCAATTATACATCTGAGAGGTACGCATGTTTCCTATTCTGTATCAGTACAAGTTCCTTTCGATCGGCGGATACGGCGTTATGCTCGGTCTCGGATTCTATCTCGCCTTTCTCCTCTTTGAACGCGAGCTGAAAATACGCGAGATCAACCCCGAACTGGCCTATAAAATACTGCTTGTGGCAATCCCTACCGGCATCATCGGGTCAAAGCTGTTTCATATACTCGAACACATGGACGACTTCTTGCGCTATCCGATGGAAATGATTTTCTCAGGCGCGGGACTTTCCGCGTACGGCGGATTCATCTTCGCGTTTATCGGTTGCGCCTACGTGATATGGAAAAGCAAGGAAGACATCCTCACCGTGTGCGACGCCGTATCGCCCTCACTCGCCCTCGGCTACTGCTTCGGCCGCTTCGGGTGCCATATCGCCGGCGACGGCTGTTACGGCATCGCGGTTCGACCGTATCATCTATTCAACTTCACGGCCACGACCTATCCGAACGGCATCGTTCCAATCTCGACACCCGTATTCCCCACACCCCTTTTCGAGGTGTTCTTTTCCTTCTTCGCGCTGGGTCTGCTCCTTCAAATGCGTAGAAAGGACTGGTCAAAGGGGACGCTCTTTTTCACCTACCTGCTCCTGAACGCGATTCCGCGATTTCTGGTCGAATTCATCCGCTTGAACCCGGTATCGGCGATCGGGCTTACCCAGGCGCAATTCATCGCGATCCTCTTCGCGGCGACGGGAATTATCGGCCTGGTGCTGGTGCATAAAAAGGCGCCGCAACAGTCATAACGAGCCGCAATTCACGCGGATAATTTCATAAAAGCCGGGCCCTTGACCCGGCTTTTACAATTAATAAAACCCTGACATTGGAAGTGTCACAGTCGGGATAGTCTTTGGCCGTCAGACTTCCTCTGTGCAAACGGACATAAATCTCTTGAAAAATGACGCATTACTGGTAGGATATACTATAAGACATCAGACACAAAGAACGCGAGGCTTTACTTTAATGGAAGATAAGAGAAAAATCGAACTCCGCCCCATCCAATCCAGCGATCCCGACACCATGAGGATATATTCGCTTACCAGAGAAGCCTGTGACCGGCTTAACAGCTACTATTTTGATTTCGTCGAAACGATCAGGATACTGCAGGAGAACCGCGACCACGCGCTCTCAGAGGGAAACAGCGCGAAGGCAAATGAAATCCAGGAAAGCATAAAGTTCGTTCAGGCCAAAATTCACGAAGTTGCGGATTCGATGAGGATGATAGCCGACGAGATGGAAGCCCTTGTTGAATTGAAGTAGCGGCGTATCCTGCTCCCTTCAGGCACGTCATGTAATTGACCGGTATTTCCAGCTTGACTATCCTTTTTTTAACCGGTATATTCTTAAAAACTACATGGAGGAATCGCTATGAAAAAAATAATCGCTCTTTGCGTTATAGCCCTTTTTTCAATTTCCGCCCTGACCTGCAGCACCGTAGGCCCCTGCCACCCCGGTAAGGCGAAAGGCCATCAGGAAGACCATCCCGGGAAAGCCAAGGGCCACGACAAATAATGTAATTATGATTTACCGGCTACGGCCTTTGTGCAATGCACCGGTAAATTCATTCACCAACCACTTCACCGTTTTACCATCTTCTGCGCGGTGACAAGGAGCGAGTCCCATACCGGGGCGAAAGGAGGCGCGTAACCGAGATCAAGATAGGCAAACTCATCAACCGTCATGCGCGCCGTAATCGCCGTAGCCATGATGTTTGTACGAAGCGCCGCGCCGTGTACTCCGGCGGTTTGCGCGCCGATAAGAACTCGCGTGCGGGGATCTACAAAGAGCTTAACGAACATCGGCTCTGAACCGGGATAGTATCCCGCAAGGTCATGCCATGAGGCGCTCACTTCCTCGCAGGGAATTCCGGCGTTCGCGGCATCAGTCTTTCCCAGCCCCGTCTTTCCGATCTCAAGCTCAAAAACCTTCACCAGCTGAGAGCCCACAACACCGTCGAATTTCTCAGAGGAGACTCCCGCGGCCTGAAGTCCGGCAACCCTTCCCTGCTTATTTGCGGTCGTAGCAAGCGGCATATAGACATTCGCTCCCGTGATCCTGTGCCGCACGGTGGCGCAATCGCCGCCCGCGTATACCCCTTCGATGTTCGTTTCCGAACGTTCATTGACAATGATTGCGCCCCTCTCCGTCATCGCAAGCCCGGTAGCGCGCAGGAACTCCGTCGCCGGCACGACTCCCACCGACACCACGGCAAAATCAGCATCGACGGCCTTTCCGTCTGCTAAATGAATTCGCAGGCCCTGGCCGGCCGGCTCAATCCTTTTTACATCAACCCCCGTGAGAACTTCGACGCCCTTATCGGCAAGCCGCGAGGCGATAATTCCACGCACCTCGCGATCCATGGTCATTGCGACCGATTCCATCTTCTCAAGTATGGTACAGCGGATCCCTATCTCGGTAAGCTCGCCTGCCATCTCCAGGCCGATAAATCCGCCTCCCACCAGGACCGCCGTCCGAGGTGTGTTTTTTTCTATAAAACTCCTGATCGCGATCCCCTCGAAAAGGTCATGCAGGGTGAATATTCTTTCATGCCTGATCCCCTCTATAGGCGGGAGGAACGGGCGTGCCCCCGTCGCGATGACCAGCCTCTCGTACGAAAAATCCCCATCCCCCGACTCCCTGCGCACCGACACGCGCTTTCCGTTGAAATCGACGCGAACCGCCTCCGAGCGCCTCATGATCTCGATCTTTCTTTTGTTGATATATTCATCGACGTCGATAGCGATGAGGTTACTGTGGTCCCTGATTTTTCCGGATATGTAGTAAGGCATGCCGCACGCCCCATATGAGACATAATCTCCCTTTTCGAGGACACCGATCGTCATCTTCGGATTCGCCCGGCGCGCCTGTGACGCCGCGCTCATCCCCGCCGCCACTCCGCCGATCACCAGCAGATCGTAATGCTTCATGCGCTCCTCCCGGGGCACCGGCTCGTTACGGCCGTATCGCCCATTATTTTCGTTTGATTTTATCGACGCGTTACAATTAATATACGGCTCTGCCTGATGATACATGCGCCGGGCAGGCAGCGTCAAATATAATTTAGATCCGAGGTGTGGCCTCCTTGAGGAAATCGGCAAAAATGAAAACTCCACTGCCTGATCGGTATTACGGCGTACATCTTTCGATTGCCGGCGGGCTTGCCCGCGTGTTTCACGACGCCGCGGCGCTTGGCATCAACTGCGCCCAGATATTCACCAAAACACCGAACCGCTGGCAGGCACCGGATTTCAGGGAAGATGACGTGTCGTTGTTCAATGAAGCGTGGAAGGCGTTGGATGCATTCAGGCTGTTCGCCCACACCGGTTATCTCATCAATCTTGCAGGGGAGGGGGACAACAGGGATAAATCGGTGCTCGCCATGGTCGACGAAATGCAAAGGGCCGAGAAGCTCGGCATCACCGGGCTCGTCCTGCATCCGGGAAGCCACAAGGGGATCGGTGAAGCGGAAGCGATTGTCCGCATCGCCGGGGCGATAGACGAAGTAATCGAGCGCGAGGAAAACGCAACAGTACGGATACTTCTCGAAACGTCATCCGGCCAGGGATCGTCCGTAGGTTCGCGCTTCGAGCACCTGCGCGACATTATCGCCGCTTCGGCGAATCCGGACCGCCTCGCCGTCTGCCTTGACACCTGCCACGTCTTCGCGGCCGGATATGACCTCGTATCGCCGGATAACTTCCGGCAGGTAATTGATGATTTCGACCGCGTCATCGGCCTCGACCGCCTTGCGCTTATCCATCTCAACGACTCGAAGCGCGAATGCGGAAGCAGGGTCGACCGGCATGAACATATCGGCAGGGGAGAGATAGGAAGCCGCGGCATGAAAAACATTCTTTCGGAGAGGAGGCTTCTCCATATCCCCCTCGTACTTGAAACTCCCAAATTCAACGAACTCGAGGCCGACATGATGAACCTCAAAAAAGTGCGAAGCCTCATGCGGGCCGTTGCCTCGAAGCCCGCGCCATTCCCGCGGTAAAACAAACCCCTGCCGTGCCGGGCAGGGGTTCAAGGGATTCAGTTTATAAAACCGCTACGCGAGTTTCCCCATCAGGTCCTGGCTCACCTCTTTAACGCCCGGCGTGCCGTCAAGCTCGATGACGCTGAGCTTCCCGTTGTTTTTCGCCAGCGACTTATAATACCCGACCGCGGCAAGCGTGCCGGTCGAAGTGTTGTAATAGATGTCATGGCGTTTGTTGATGGCGGTTTCGTCCTGATCGTCGGCGCGGGCCGAGAGCTGTCCACCGCACACACGGCACACCGTTGCGCCGTCCTTTTCAGCCGGTTTGATCGCGTCGATGTAAATGTTGTTGGGATGGTTGTTGTCGTTGGCGCACAGCCTTCTGCCCATGATCCGCTTTTTGGCGATTTCGCGGTCGAGGACAATTTCGATGACGCAATCGAGGCCGATCTTCTCTTTGACCAGCGCCTCGTGGAGCGCCTTTGCCTGTTCCGAGTTGCGGGGAAATCCGTCGAGCAGCCAGCCTTTCGCGCAATCAGACTCTTTCAGGCGGGAAAGGATCATCGGTATGGTAATGTCGTCGGGGACCAGGTCGCCGCGATCGATATACGCCTTCGCCTTCTTCCCGAGATCGGTCCCTTTTTTGATGTTTTCCCTGAATATCACCCCCGATTCCACATGGGTGATATTGAACTTTTTCTGTACTACCGCCCCCTGCGTGCCCTTGCCGCTGCCGTTCGGGCCGAAAATTAATACGTTCATAACTCCACCTCTGGATTGTAATCACCCTCGTCCCGTCTCGCCTCCGATAAGCGCGGGAGAGTGTCTGATAGAAATAACGAACTCCCGATCTCCGCCATGTCTCACACGCGCAGGCCGCACCAGATTCCCATTCTTCACATACATGGAACGAAGGTGCGCTTTGCGGCCGGAACGGCTTTTCTTTTTTTATTGAAATCGGGGTATTGAAACGTATCTCTCTATTGCTGTATAGAAACCATACTATCGGTTTTCTGTCAACAATCTTTACCTTACAGGCTCAACTGAGCTTCCCCACGCGCGCACCGTTCCCGGACATCTGCCCGGAAATGCGCTCGACCTTATCATTTATTGCTGATTTGTATTTATCTTGACTTTAATAAGAATGCTTATAAAATACCTGACCGACGGTTGGTTCTGAATAACAAAAATTTGCTATTCTTCCGGAAAAGACCGATGCGGAACGTTCGGATACAGCTTGTTTTTATTCATTGAAGATCTGCCTGGAAAACGAAAGAACCGTTTTCTACCGTTAATCTGATATATTACAATACCACAGGAGCGGCGCGCATGAAACGAATACTCTTTATTCTAATGCTGTGCACATCGGCAACGGCTTTCGCAGATGAAATCCATCTGCAGGACGGATCAATCTACCGCGGCAGAATAATCCAGGTCACACCTCAGCATGTGGAATATGATCCCCAGGGCCCCCGCGCGTTTGACATAATTCCGCGCGGCCAGATACAGAAGCTCGTCTACGATGATGGAAACACCGTACTTCTCAACGAAGGCACACGCGCGGTCACTCTGCCGTCAGGCCAGGCCTCCCCGGCATCTCAGCAATCGCAACCCGCGGCAGTGCCGGCAGTGGCTCCTGCCCGCTATGATAGCGGCGTACACCAGCATGACGGCTGGTTCTTCAGAGCCCAGCTCGGGGCCGGCTCCGGCTTAACCACGGTAGAAGCCCCCTCAGGCACTGAAATCAAGTATGAAGGAGCGGCGGCTACCTTCCGTATGCAGTTCGGATACGCGTTTATCGACAACCTGGTAGTTTTCATCGACGAAGGCTACTCAAGCATGGCTGAACCCGACGTTTCGGTAAACGATAATGCGGTCAACAACAGCGACTCATCGGTCTTCATCCAGGATATCGGAATCGGTCTGTCCTATTATTTTATGCCGCTCAACATCTATATCTCCGCATCACTGCTTGCGCACAATCTTACATTTGAGGGATCCATTTTCGAAGGCGATTCCAAAAACGGCGCTGCGATGTATCTTTCGGTCGGCAAGGAGTGGTGGGTGTCTGACAACTGGGGCATCGGCGTTGCGCTTTTCGTTTTTTCAGGAAGCACTACCGCCAAGGATGAATCATTGAACATCGAATACGATATAAAATCTACTGTCGTGGGCATCGCGTTTTCCGCAACCTACAACTGACCGGCCTCATCCGCGGCGGCATGAGCGCCAGGTTCTGAAAAAAGCTGTACCTATACCAACAAGGAAGGCCCTGACATTGCACCAGGGCCTTCCGCTGTTAAACGCTATATATCAATTCTGTTAGTTCTTGCTACCTCTTCAGGTTGATAAGCTCCTGCAGCATCTGGTCGGATGTGCTGATTGTCCGTGAGTTCGCCTGAAAACCGCGCTGGGTGATGATCATGTCGGTAAACTGGTCCGAGAGATCAACGTTTGACATTTCAAGTGTTCCCGCCACGACCTTGCCCCTGCCCGCGCTGTTCGCCCCGCCGATGTTCGGCTCGCCGGAGTTGTTCGATGCCTGGAAGAGATTTTCACCGTTGGCGGTAAGCCCCTGCGGATTGGTAAACACGGCCATACCGACCTGCGCGAGCGTCTGGCGCACGCCGTTGGAATACACCCCGGTGACCACACCCGAATCGTCGATATTGAACGACTCCATATATCCCATGCCGTAACCGTCCTGCTCAACAGCGCGCGTTGTGGCCTGCGCCGAGAATTGCGTGATTCCCTGCAGCAGCCCCGCGCTTCCCAGATCGAGCCGTATGGAGCGCACGTTCGGGTTGCCGGCGATGCGGAAGTTGGCGTTTGCCGAAAGCGTTCCCTGGTTCACTTCATCCGGGCTCGCGTCATCGGCGACGGATATGAGCCTTCCTTCCGGCGAAAATCTCAGGTTTATGCGCGAACTCGTGTTCGCCTGGTTCGGCTGGTTGGCACCCGCCTGCACGTCTAGGGTCACGGGGCCTTCGGTATTGGTGATCGCGGCCGACGCGGTCCACTGGTTGGCGCCCGTCCTCCAGAAGGTGAGCGTCATGCGGTGCGCGTCGCCGAGATTGTCATACACGTCAATATTGGTCGTCACGCCGGCCGAGGCCCGCATGCGCGAGGTCGCGTTCGGGGGAACGATCGGGACCCGCGCGTCGAGGTTCGACTGGTAGCGAACGAACGATGTCTCACGGGCCTCCACTTTGCTGTACACGGGGATAACGATATCATCGGGCGTGCCGGATGTATTCACGGTCATCTGGCCGGTTTCATTTCTGGTGGCCATCCACCCCTGCACCTTGAGGCCGTTTGCCGGATTGACGAGGTTTCCGTTGCGATCAAGACCGAAATTGCCCGCCCTGGTGTAAAAATTCCTGTCGCCGTTCGATACGATAAAGAAACCGTCGCCCGATATTGCAAGGTCGGTCTGGTTTCCCGTCGTCTGGAGGCTTCCCTGCGTGAAGAGCCGGTCAATGGATGCGATGGTCATGCCGAGCCCCACCTGTCTCGGGTTCACACCACCGACATTTTCCTGAGGACGTGACGCGCCCGATATCGTCTGCGAGAGCATGTCCTGGAAGGTTACACGGCTTGATTTAAAACCGTAGGTGTTTACGTTGGAAATATTATTTCCGATAACGTCCATTCTGGTCTGGTGGTTCTTCAGACCGGAAACTCCTGAGAAAAGTGATCGCATCATAGTGGGTAAGCTCCTGAATAGTTATTAGTGCTGATACAACCGAATCTGAATCGATATATCCGCTGTTTCATTATTGCCGTGATTGAACCGTTGTTGCCGCCGCGGGCGCCGTTACCGTTGACGGAGCAGCAGTGCGCGGCCGAGCAACAGGAGCGGGCGTCTCCCTCGGCGCTTCGGCCGGATATACGGCGTTGATCTCTGAGAGCTGAAGCTCCCTGTTATTCACGATAAGCCTGACCTCGTTGTTGCGGTACGACACGCGTGACACCACGCCCGAAACGGTCTCGCCGCTCGAGCTCACAACCGCGTCGACGCGTTTGCCGAGAAGCGCAAACGCCTCGGTCGCGCGCGAGCTGTTGTGCAGGTTCTGTATCGATTCGTTCATGTTCTGCATCTGCTCAAGCGAGGAGAACTGTGCCATCTGTGATATGAACTCCTTGTCCGCCATCGGATTTGTCGGGTCCTGGTGCCGCAGTTCGGTGACCAGCAGCCTCAGGAACGCCTGACGTCCCAGCTCGCCGCGCTGCGTGCCGTCCGATCTTCGCAGCCGCGCGTTCACCTCCCGGGCCCTGCGTTCGGCTTCCCGGGCTTCGGTTGGCGACATGGTCTGGTTGAGTTCCATCCGTTTCTCCTATGCGATTACGTTGAGCGCGCCGTCATAAAGGTCCATCGCCCCGGCGTCATACCCGCGCTCCGCCTCTATTGACGCCGAACGGCGCGGCAGTACAGGAAAGGCCTCATCGCTATCTTCCGCAGTAAAACGCCTGCCCTCATCACGCACGTTCACCTGGAATTCGCCGACAGATATCCCCGCCTCTTCCATCTTCTCGCGCAAAAGTCCGAGGTTGTCGAGAAGCATCTCCTTCGCCTCAACTGAATCCACAAGGAACCGGCCGTGTATAACGCCGTTCTCAAGGCCGAGATTTACGTTTACGCGGCCCAGCGATTCCGGATACATATTCATCGAAAAACTTCCATTCCTGGCGTCGCGCACCACGATGCGGGCGTTGTCCATGATCGTCTGAAGCTGTTCGCCGAAATGCTGCATCTTCGGCGCGGCCTGATTCGCGGCCGCGGTCTGGCGGTTCGCCTGCTCGTTCCTGAACTGGTTGAATCCTATATTCGAATCATTTCCGCCCGACGTCGACGCCTCGCCGCCGGAAGGCCTGTGTATTTCATGGGACACCACTGTACGTTCGACACCAGCGGCCTGCCCTTTCTGTTCGCTGTCCGCGCCTTTTTCATGGTGGCGCTGCGCGGTCTGCACAACCGGACGCTGTGCCGCCTCGGCAAAGCCCCGCATCTCGCGCTTTATATCGGCGACGAGATCACGCACCTCATGCTCGCCCGCACGACCTTTCTGTCCGTTCTCGAGCCTTCGTATCAACGCGTCGAGTTTATCCGCCAGCCGCTCGATTCTCCCCGCCGTTCCGCTTTTCGGAGAAGAATCCTGCCGTGAAACCATATCGCGCAGCGCAAGGAGCGTGTCTTTAAGCTCGCGCATCTGTTCATTCTGTCGCGGCGACCGTTTCACAAGGTCGAGCGCGCGCTGTATCCTGTCAATCACCGGCGTCTGGGCTACCTGCGCCTGCTGCAGTTTCATCTGCATCAGAATATTTACCTGACGCGCAGAATCGTCGTGGACATCGTTTTTCCGGCGCTCGGTTTCATCCTTACGCGTCTGGGAGGCGCTGCGGGTTTTTGTATCCCCCTCAACTTCGCGCTTTCTTTCCGCCGATCCTTCGTTTTCGCGGGCGGCAACCGGCCTCTGCTGGTTATCCTGAGCCTCGCCGTTACGGACGTGGTCAGCCTGCTTTTGCGGTTCCCGGGGCGTATCCACCCTGGTTGACTCGACGCTTCCCGACTCTTCCGGACGTGAAAGCCTCTCCCGTGACGGTTCATCGGCCCGTGTCCCGGCGCCATCCCTTGACTCGGGCTGTACCGGCCTTGCTATCTGGTTATTGAGCATCTGCATGAAATCGCCCGATGGAGCGCTTTCCCGGGGGGCCTCGCTTCTCGTCATCCGCGTGTTCCGCTCCGCCATGACGGGTACAAGATCAGCATGAACTCTCTGCGCCATTTTCATTTCCTGCCGGACGATACCGGTGGTTATGCTATCCCCGATACCATCGTAATCTCGTGATGTCCTTACATCTTTTATTATCGTTTGGGGGATTTATAATCTGAATAAAAATTTACCGGAATTATTGCCGCGCAGGGGCCGCTGAACGCCATTCTACTAAAAATTAATATTCAGTATTAACTTATTTTATGGTTGATTTTATTGACCTGCTACCCCCACTTGTAGCTTCGATGGGCGTTTTCGCCTTCCGCACCAATCACAATTTAGGAGTTTCTTCCATGAAACACACCAAAAATCTGATTCTTGCCGCAGTATTCGTTCTTTTCGTCGCAACGATGCTTTTTGCCGGCGCTCAGGACTTTACCATTCAAAATAGCACTGGCCAGACGATTACCCACCTGTATATTTCATCCACGAACACCAGTCAGTGGGGAAGAGACATTCTCGGCGCGGGCGTACTTCCCGACGGCCAGTCAAGACACATTACCTTCTCCGGCTTTGGCAATCAGTGTACATTCGACATCAAAGCGAGAACCGCTGATGGTGAAGACCACACTATGATGAATCAGAACCTCTGCGAAATCACCGACCTGACGATGGAATAATCGGTAAACCTGACAATGCAATGACCTCAAGGAGGCACCGCACGGTGCCTCCTTGTTTTAGGGGGATAGAAAGAACCGGACCGGTCCGAAGCCTGCCGCAGGGCAGGTGCCATTTTCCGGCATGAAATCCCGATAAAACTCTTGACGCCCTGACATTTCACGGTTTCTCATCTAAGCGCATCTGCTGCACGCCGGTTCAGCCCGAATCGGCATCATGAAAACCAGACAAGTGTAATGATCCTCACACCGACAGAAGAAACAGTTGCCAGAGCCGCATCGATCATCCGGGCGGGAGGGCTTGTAGCGTTCCCGACCGAAACCGTGTACGGCCTCGGCGCCAGCGCGCTTGACGCGAAAGCCGCCGCCGGCATCTTTGCGGCGAAAAACAGGCCCTATTTTGATCCGCTGATCGTCCATATCGACCGTCACGACCGTATTGACAGCCTTGCCCGAAACATTCCCGATACCGCGCGCCTACTCATGAAACGCTTCTGGCCGGGGCCGCTCACCCTGGTGCTTGAAAAAACCGATATCGTCCCCGACATCGTGACCGCCGGGCTTCCCACCGTCGCGGTCAGGATGCCTGCCCATCCGGTAGCCCTGCGACTCATTGCGCTTTCGGACACGCCGATCGCAGCCCCCAGCGCAAATCCGTTCGGCTACCTGAGCCCGACCACGGCCGGGCACGTTCAGGACCAGCTGGGGGGGCGCGTCCCCATAATCCTCGATGGCGGCCCCTGCACGGTCGGCGTCGAATCCACCATCATCAGGCTTGAAAACGACCGCCTTTACCTGCTGCGCGCCGGCGGCATACCGATCGAGACGATTGCGGATATAACCGGCCTCAACTATGAGGACGCGCGCTCTGATTTGCCCGAAGCGCCCGGCCAGCTTCCCTATCACTACGCGCCCGAAACGCCTATACGCATTGTCACAGGGCTGGAGGGCATCGACGGCGCTCATGCCGGGCTTCTGACGCTTTCTCCTGTTGCCGGGAGCGCCCGTTTCGCGAAAACAGAAGTGCTTTCGGATAGCGGGGACATTTCCGAAGCGGCTTCCCGTTTCTTTCAGGCGCTCCATGTCCTTGACGCGGCGGGCCTTGAACGGATATACGCGCTCGGGATGCCCGACCGGGGGCTTGGAAGGGCGATGATGGACCGGCTTCGCAAAGCCGCGGCAAAGAGAAAATGAAAAAAATCCTTGATTTATTTGCCCGTCTTTAAAAGATATACATCCCGTCGTAGAAGAGCGGCACGACGTGCCGGTCACCTGAGCATTTCACAATCCTTACACGAGGAGTATCGGAATGAGGCTGATTCTACTGGGCGCACCGGGAGCCGGGAAAGGCACCGTATCGAAAATGCTTGTCGAACAGTTCGGGATCGTACAGATATCAACGGGAGACATCCTTCGCGGCGCAGTTCAGGCGGGAACTGAGATCGGGAAAAAAGCGAAAGAGTTTATGGACCGGGGCGACCTGGTGCCGGACAGCGTCATCCTCGGCATCATGGAGGAGCGCCTGCAGGAGAAGGACTGTGCAAAGGGATTCATCCTCGACGGATTTCCCAGGACCATACCGCAGGCCGAATCGCTTCGTGATCTTTTAAAGAAACTTCATATTGCCATCGATGCCGCAATCAATCTCGATGTGCCGGAAAAGATCATCATCGAGCGGCTCACGAGCAGAAGGACCTGTTCGAACGCGAAATGCCAGGCAATCTATAACGTGACCTATCAGCCCCCGAAGAAAGAGGGGATCTGTGACAAATGCGGAAGCGCGCTCATACAGCGTGATGACGAAAAAGAAGATGTGATTAAAAACAGGCTTAAAACCTATAACGAAAAAACGGCGCCGCTCATCGACTTTTACCGCGGCGAGGGAAACCTGTTCACCGTGCCCTCGCTTGACAGCAAAGTTTCGGTGGCGGAGATAATAAAAATAGTCAAGAGCAATTAGCCGCGATATTGGAGAGGTGCCAGAGAGGTCGAATGGGGCGGTCTCGAAAACCGTTGAGGGCTTTGCCTTCCGAGGGTTCGAATCCCTCCCTCTCCGATTTTTAAAATATGTATTTTTAAAAGAACGGGCCCGCGAATGCACTCGGGGCCCATCTTGAACCAGGGAGAAGTGTCTGAGTGGCCGAAGGAGCACGGTTGGAAACCGTGTGTAGCGCAAGCTACCGAGGGTTCGAATCCCTCCTTCTCCGAAACAAACCGGCGCGCGCCCCTTTCCCCTCAAAAGGGGCGCGCGCCTCTTCACAATCCCATAGCCCCGTACCGGCAGAGCGATGGCATACCAGGTAACAGCCAGAAAGTGGCGCCCCCAGAATTTCGACGAAGTCGTCTACCAGGATCACGTATCCAGAACAATCCGTAACAGCATCAAAAACGGGCGCATATCGCACGCCTACCTCTTCGCGGGGCCGCGCGGCGTCGGTAAAACGACAATGGCGCGCATCCTCGCCAAATCACTCAACTGCGTCCACGGCCCCACCGAAAGCCCGTGCGGCAAATGCGAGCAGTGTCTTGAGATACGTGACGGCGCATCGTTCGACGTGATCGAGATCGACGGCGCATCGAACAGGGGGATAGAAAACATCCGCGAACTGCGCGAGAATGTAAACTTCGCGCCGGTCAAATCGAAATACAAAATTTACATCATAGACGAAGTGCACATGCTCACCAAGGAGGCGTTCAACGCGCTTCTGAAAACGCTCGAGGAGCCGCCTCCCCACGTCGTGTTCGTCTTTGCCACCACCGAGATACACCAGGTGCCCGAAACCATTCTTTCGCGGTGCCAGAAGTTTTTTTTCAAGAAGATATCGGTTGATGCAATTGTCGCGCACCTCAAGTCGATCGTGAAAAAAGAGGGCTTCGCCATCGACGAGGCGGCGCTCTATCCGATCGCCCGCGCTGCAGGCGGGTCAATGCGCGATTCACAGTCGCTGCTCGACCAGGTGATATCCTTCTCGGAGGGGGACGTCAGCGAAGCGAACGCGCTTGCGGTGCTCGGCATTGTGCCGGTTGAAAGCTACCTCTCGATCTTCGGCCATATCGCCGGGACTGACGCCGCCGGAGTTATCACCGAAACGGAGCGGGTCGCCTCGCTCGGGCTTGACCTGCCCCGCTACGCCGCCGGATTCATCGAAATCCTGAGGACAATACGCCTTCTTCGCAACGGGATTGAGCTTGCTGACATTCTCGGTTTTTCCGCGGAGGAGACCGATAAGCTTAAATCGACAGCGGCCCTTTTTTCGGATGAAGAGCTCGGCTCGTTTTTCAGGATCGCCTCGGAGCTCCAGGCGCAGATGCGCTTCACGAGCAACGAACAGATCAATATCGAAATGGCGCTGCTGGACATGATATCCGTCAGGCGCTCACCTTCCATCGCCGCGCTCCTGAAAAAGCTCGAAAACGTCCCGGAGCCGGTAAAAGAACAGGCTCCCGCAAAGCCGCAGAAGACGCCTGAAAAACCCGTCGAAGCGGAAAAAAAAAATGACCCGCCCGCCGACTTCCGAAGGCAATGGACCGAATTCCTCACCTCGGTAAAGGACCGGAAGCCCCTTCTCTTCCGGAAACTGAAGGACGCGCGTGTCACGCGCGAGGGAAACGACATCCTCGTATCCCCATCCCCAACCCGCTCCCCGGGTGGAATGCTTGACAGGAACGACCTCGATTTTATAAGTGGGGAGTTCTCGCGCATGACGGGATCGGCCGTTTCCGCAAAAGCGCCGGCCGAACCCCCGGCGAAACCGCAGGAGCCGGTCCGGGAAAGCACGCCGCCGCCCGAAGCGGAAATGGTACGTGCGCCGGAACCCGACACGAGCGAAATGGACAGCAACGATCCACTTGTAGAAAAGATAAAAGAAATTTTTCACGGACAGATAATAGAAACAAAAGGAGAATGAAATGTTAAAAGGACTCGGCGAGCTCGGCAACATCATGAAACTGCAGAAGCAGTTCAAGGACATTCAGAAGCGGCTCAAAAAGGCGGTGGTCGAAGGCGAGAACGCCGACGGCACCGTCAAGGTCAAGGTCAACGGCGAATACAAGATTGTGGATATCGAGATCGACCAGGCGCTCATCAACTCGGGCGACAAGAAGAAGATCGAAAAATCGATCATACTCGCAAACGACGTCGCCATGGACCGGATCAAGGACCTGGCGGCGGAGGAGATGTCCAAGCTCACCGGCGGAATGAACATCCCCGGGCTCACCGACATGTTCAAATAGAGAAGGCCGTTGCACGGATCATCGAAATATCTCGAAGCGCTCATCAAGGAGTTCTCAAGGCTCCCGGGCATTGGCCCGAAGAGCGCTTCGCGCCTCGCCTTTCACGTGCTCAAAATGCAGGCCGGTGACGTGGAGAAACTTGCCGGCGCGATCATAGAGCTGAAGAAAAACATCCGCTCCTGCGCCGTCTGCGGCGGCATTTCCGACGGTGAAACATGCGGGATATGCGCGGACTCCTCGCGCGACCGGAGCGTCATCTGCGTCGTCGAGGAACAGAAGGACGCGCTGACGATCGAGCACACAGGGGGATATCACGGCCTCTACCATGTGCTCGGCGGCGTGATCTCGCCGCTCGACGGAATAGGCCCTGACGACCTGAATATCGGAAAGCTCGTTTCACGGTGCGGTGAAGGATCGGTACGCGAGGTGATCATCGCCACCAATCCGACAATCGAAGGCGACGCGACGGCGCTCTATCTGGCAAGGGCGCTCGGGGGGCTGCCGGTCAGCGTGATGCGCATCGCGCACGGCCTTCCGGTCGGAGCGAACCTCGACTTCGCCGACACGGCGACGCTCATCCGCTCGCTCGAGGCCCGTACGAAAATGACATGAAAAGGGCGGCCTCTTATCCCCGCCGCCCTTCGAAAAGAATCTGATACTCGCTTGGTTTACTGGCCTGCTGACGGCGCTTCAGCGGGCTGACCCGACGGTTGCGTTCCCGCCGGATTTTCCTGCGTTCCGGCGGCAAGCTCGGCGAGCTTTCTACGCGCCATCTCCCCCGGAACCGTCGAGCTTCTCGAGACTTCCTCAAGCTTTTTCTGCCCCTCCGCGCGCTTCGCGGCGTTGTCCGATTTCAGCATCGACAGCGCGCTTTCCAGCGTGCGGGCGTCGACGAGCACCTGCTGGTCTTCGGAAAATCCCCTGCTGACCCACTCCTTCGTGATCCACTTGCCGTCTATCTTGCCGGCATAGACCTGTATCCAGCTTGCCTTCTCGCCGACCACGAACGCGATGGTCCCCTGCGGAATGGTCGCGATGACCCTGCTGTCGGCGGCGGGACGCAGATAGGCTTTCGAGTCCTCGATAAACACGATGACCTTATCGGCCAGATGACGGGTTTCGATGTAGGCGACGGTATCGTCGGCCAGCTTCACTTTCGAAACATCCATAGCTTTGCCGGCGGGCGTCGTGAATTTTTCCTCCTGAAGGAGATCGACTCCTTCGCCTTTTTCGAGCGTGGCCGCCCAGGTTTTCAGCTCCTTATCCCTGGTGACATGCACTTCGTACTTGGCGTATTTTTTTGAAAGCACCGCTTCCTGCGGCCCCTGCCCGCCGCGTTTACAACAGATAGGCATCGCCAGCAGCAGCGCGCAGGCGACGAGGACTGTTCTTTTCATCACTGATTCCCCCTGTTCATTAAAAATATTCCGGCTCACCCGATTCACATACTTCACAGTTTATGCCATGAATTGTAAGCTGCAATTTTGCGCATGTCAAGAATTTTACAGCGGGTCTTGCGGCGGGGGGATACAATCCTTCCGTCGGGGAAAAGAACAGGTGATCCCGAAAAAAGCGTTGCGTTAAATTAATTTCAGAGTATCCTGCCGGCAATCATTTCACGAACGGCTGGAGCGCGGCATGATACACGGATCGGGGATAGACATCGTCAGCATCGCGAGGATAAAGGAGATATCAGACTCGCACGGCAGCCGTTTCGCTTCAAAGATTCTTTCCGAAAATGAAATGCGCCTCCTCCCCGAAAAGACGCCCTACCCATTCCTCGCCGGAAGGTTCGCGGCAAAGGAGGCGCTCTTCAAGGCGCTCGGCGCCCCTGTGCGCTTTACCGACATTGAAGTGCTCAACAACGAAGAGGGGAAACCGTACGTCAGCAACGTTGAATTTTTCAGGGCGGCGCTCGGCTTAAACGCCGAAACGCCGCTTCGCATTCACCTGAGCATCAGCCACGAGCGCGAGTACGCCGTGGCCTCCGCGATCATAGAACTGCCCTGATCAGACAAGGCGCAGCGCGTGGGTCGGGTAGGCCTTGCACAGCTCCTTCACGCCGCCTTTCACCCGCTCAAGCACCTTCTCGTCGTCCATGTTATCTATAACGTCGGCAATCATGGTGCCTATCTTTTTGAACTCGTCTTCCTTCAGGCCGCGTGTGGTGAGCGCCGGGCTTCCGAGCCTTATGCCGCTTGTCACGAACGGCGACTTGTCATCAAACGGCACGCCGTTCTTGTTACAGGTGATCCCCGCCGCGTCGAGGCGGTTGGCGACGTCCTTGCCGGTCAGGTTTCTGTTGCGCAGGTCGACGAGCATCAAATGGTTGTCGGTGCCGCCCGAAGTAATGTTGAGGCCGCGCGCAAGCAGCGTTTCGGCGAGCACACGGGCGTTGGCGATCACCTGTCCCGAATACTCCTTGAAGTCGGGCGAGAGCGCCTCGCCGAAGGCGACGGCTTTCGCGGCGATCGTGTGCATGAGCGGACCGCCCTGCACGCCGGGAAATATCGATTTATTCATCTCTGCCTCGCGCTCCTTCTTCGCGAGGATCACGCCACCCCTAGGGCCGCGCAGGGTCTTATGGGTAGTCATGGTCACGAAGTCGGATACAGGCACGGGAGAGGGATGATGCCCGGTCGCCACCAGCCCCGCGATATGCGCGATATCAACAAGAAGGAGCGCGCCTACCGAATCGGCGATCTCTCTGAACCTGTTGAAGTCGATGATCCGGGGATACGCCGACGCGCCGGCAACGATGATTTTCGGTTTGTGCTCCTTCGCGACCCTCGCCGCCTCGTCGTAATCGATCCTGTTGGTATCCTTTGTGACGCCGTAGGATACGATCTTATAGGTGAGGCCCGAAAAATTCACCGGGGACCCGTGCGACAGGTGCCCTCCGTGCGCGAGGTTCATTCCCATGACGACGTCGCCGGGCTTGAGATAGGCGAGCATCACCGCCATGTTCGCCTGCGCGCCGCTGTGCGGCTGGACGTTGGCGACATCGGCATTGAACAGGCGCCTGATCCGGTCGATCGCGATCGTCTCCACTTCGTCGACGAACTGGCATCCGTTGTAGTAGCGCTTGCCGGGATACCCTTCCGCGTATTTATTGGTCATTGTCGAAGCGGAGGCCTCGAGCACCGCTTTGGACACGTAGTTTTCTGACGCTATCAGGATGAGCGATTCATCCTGCCGTTTGTTTTCCTTCTGAAGAACCTGGTAAACCTCAGGATCGGTATGCTGGAGAGCCCAGTGTTGCATGCACATGATAGGTACCTCGCTGGATTGGTGTGAGAGAACATCCCTATGATACGAATGCCGGCGTGTGTCAAGATAAAAAAGTTTTGGCATGGATGCCGCCATGAAGGCGCGAAAACGTTTTCGCGCCTTCATGGCGGATCGCCGTTTATTTTCTCAACCGTGGCGGCGGGACACAGACGCGCCGCATCCCCTCCTGCAGCGAGATCGCGTCTGCCGGACAGAAGCGGGCGCAGACGCCGCAGCCGATACAGTACTTCTCCTCGCGGACCGCGGTGCCGTCATCCCCGAGCGTGATCGCGTCCACGGGGCAGCGCTCCACACAGATCCCGCAGCCGGTGCAGGTTTCGCGATCGATCACCGAAAGGTACATCGTCGAGTTCACCATCGGCGAGGCCCCGTTGCGCCAGAGGGTAAAGGTGTCGCAGCAGTCCTTGCAGCAGTTGCAGATGCTGTTCTCCTCTTTTTCGATGTTCGATCCGTTGTGGAACGCCTTGTGCACCAGGCCCGCCTCCTCGACCTGCTTCATGATCGTCATCGCCTCGTCCTTCGTCACGCGCCTCGCGAATCCCTGGTTGATCGTGTGCCGGGCGGATTTCCCGAAAGTGAAGCAGACCTCCGACGGCGCTCCCGTCGCACAGGCGTGACCGAGAACTCTTGTGTAGTTCCGACAGAAGCAGTGCCCGACGGCGATGTCATCATACTTGGCGATGATCTCTTCCACCGTTTTTGAAGGCATGATGACTTCTTCCGCCCGGACCGCTTTATTCACCACGATATTGATTTTCTTCCCGCCTTCGTTCGTAAAAACAGGGACGGTTCGGTCAACCGGCGGCTGCTGCTCAAAGAACGGCAGAAGTCCGTCGTAGTTCCCCTGTATGAAATCACGCAGCTCTTCGAGCAGGTTGTGATAGAGCTTCGCGATCTTTTCATAGTCCTTTATCTTTTCACCCTGCGGAAGCTCCTTCATGAAGGTATACTCGAACGTACCAACGACGATGAGAGGAAGAAGACGGTAGACCATGGCGCCTTTTGTATTGGGCTGGTTGAATATGATTCCTTTCTTCGCGAGGGAGTCCGTTTTCCTGACGATCTCATCGTCGGTCAGTCCCGACGACGCGCGCATTTCATCGAGCGAGAGCGTGGTCTTGGCGCTGAAATTTTTCATGATGAATTCCGCGTCATCCTCGTCGATATAGAACTTCACGATATCGACAAGCGTCGTGGTGACCGAGAACGGGATTGTGCCCGCCCGCGCGATAAGTTCCGCCGCCTGGCGATATTTTTCCTCTGAATTCAGGTGAGCTTCCATACCGATCCTCCGCGTAGAAATTGTTTGACGGCACATATGCGGCAAAGAGGCCCTGGGGCTTTTCACCCTGGACCCGCTTTCGTTTGAAAAGAATTTCATACAGAAAAGCAGGAGTCAACAACTATACACCCTGACGCAAAAGTGGGGGCGCATAAAAATTTCCCGTAAGAGGGCTGACCCGGGTCAGTTCCTGTATCCCCTTACGGCAGATTCGCGTTCTTTATGATCTGCATATAGAATTTAATGTAGGTTTCGTATGTCGAAAACGCGATCCGCTCATTGGTGCCGTGAATGCGCGCAAGATCCTCCGGCTTCATGATGCTCGGCATGAAGCGGATCACCGCATCGGCGATGTTCGCGTAGTGGCGCGAATCGGTGCGAACCATCACAAGGTACGGCGCGACGACCGCGCCGGGGACGATCTGTCCGATCGTTTTTTGGACCGTTTTGAATCCGGCTGATCCGGTGCCGGTGACCGGTGATGGCTCGTTATTGACGCCGACCGCCGTCAGCCTGACGCGCGGGTCATCGATTGTCTTGCGTACATATTCGGTCACGCTTGCCATCGTTTCGCCCGGCATAATGCGAAAGTTGATGATCGCCGACGCCCTTATCGGCAGCGCGTTTTTCTTAACACTTCCCTGGATCATCGTCGGAGAGATGGTCGTATGCAGCATCGCCGCCGTGGACGGGTTTTTCGCAAGCTGGCGTTTCAGGATGCCGCCGAACGCCCACAGGTTGGACAGCACCACCCTGTTGGCGAACCCCATCTCGGGGCCGATCCACTCGAACATGGCCTTCGGCACTTCGGTCAGCTTGTCGGGGAACTGCCGCTTCTCCAGCCTGCTGATCGCGCCGCAGAGGATGCCCAGAGCGGTCTCTCTGGGAGGCATGGCCGCGTGACCTCCGCTGCTCTCCACCGAGAGATCGAGGTAGAGAAATCCCTTCTCGGCCGTGCCTACAAGCGCGACGGGGGACGACATTCCCTTCATGACTCCCTCGGTAATAGATCCGCCCTCGTCGAGCGCGAGCTCAAGCCGCACGCCGCGCGATTCGAGCAGCTTCGCGATATTGGCCCCCCCCTCGGGTCCTCCGCCCTCCTCGTCGTGGCCGAACGCGAGGTAAATGGTCCGGTCAGGCCGATATCCCTTCCGCAGCAGTTCTTCCGCGGCTTCAAGGATTCCCATCACGCATGCCTTATCGTCGAGCACGCCTCGCCCCCAGATGAATCCCTCGGCGATTTTTCCAGAAAAGGGCGGGTATTTCCAGGCTTTTTCGGTTCCCGGCTCAACAGGCACCACATCCATGTGCCCCATCAGGAGCACGGGTTTTTTCGTTTCACTGGCGCCCTTCCATGTGTAAAGAAGGCTGTAGTTGTTCACCTTTTCTCTCTTCAGCTTTGAATGAACGAGGGGGAAGGTTTTTTCAAGAAACCGGTGAAACCGGATGAACTGAGAGTAGTCTGGCGTTTTTTCATCGTAGGCAACGGTGGGGATCCGGACTGCCTCTGACAGGTGTTCGAACGCCTGGCGCGCATCATATCGGATAATCACCGGGTCGACGCGCATCTGTTTTCCGGAAAATCTGACGGTGTTAAAAACGACAATTCCGATAAAAAGCGATACAACGATTCCGAGTCCTGCCAGCGCTTTTTTCATAACGCGTTACCTGTCCTTGAAATGTGGATGCCGAAATCCGCCTGTGAACAGGGAATCCTTTGTTTTATCTCCGGTCAATTACAATTATTATTCAGGAATGTTCCCTGCGGCGGTATTGCGGAGCGGATGGATGAGACGCGTCACCTGAAAAACAGATCGTGCTGTGCGCGCCGTTTCTTCGGATCGCGCTCCACGAAGAAGCGCTCGCCGGTAAGGGGATCGACGCCGGTGTAGTAGATCACCGACGAGAGCGTCATGGGCAGGGGGATAAATGCCTGCACCTGGTCCGGCATATATCCGAACACGGAGCGGACCTCTTCGCGCATGGAGCGCATCTCCTCAACGCCGCAGCCGGGGTGGCACGACATCAGGTACGGGATCAGATACTCCTCTTTCCCTATCCGCCTGCTGATGGCGCGGAAGTGGCCGACAAACTCATCGATCGGATACACCGGGCGCTTGCGCATCGCGCGAAGCACCTGCCCGGAAGTGTGCTCGGGAGCGATTTTGAGCTGGCCGCTGACGTGGTGTTTCATGAGCTCGGCGAGATGGCGCTCGTCGTCGCGCATGAGAAGATCGTATCGCACGCCCGATCCCACCGTTACGTGTTTCACGCCCGATATTTTTTTCGCCGCGCCGAGAAGGTCGATCCACGGGCCGGTGCGCACCGCGAGGTTGGGGCAGAGACCGGGAAACGCGCAGCTTTCACGGCCGCACTTCCAGCCTTTCGCGCAGTCGTAGCCGTACATGTTGGCGGACGGTCCGCCGATATCGGTCACATGCCCCCTGAAATAATCCATCGCGGAGAGGCGCCTCACCTCGTCAAGCACCGATTCGCGGCTTCTCGCCACGATGCGCCGCCCCTGGTGGAGCGAAAGCGAACAGAACGAGCAGCCAGACACGCACCCGCGGTGGGAGGTGACCGAGCAGCGTATCATTTCAAACGCGGGTATCGCGCGGTCGCCGTACGAGGGGTGAGGAAGGCGCGTGAACGGAAGCGCGTACACCGCGTCAAGCTCCTCTGAGCTCATGCGTGGCGCCGGGTGCTGCACGAGAAAACGCGCTGCCGTCGGCTGGACAAGTACCCGGTGCTGGTTTTTGAAAAGGATCGAATACTGGCGGATAAAGGCCTCTTTATCGCCGATCACTTCCTCCTCCGACGGAAGCATCACCGCGCCGGCCGGTTGCGTCCTCACGATCTCGACGGTGCCTTCGATCCCGCTGAGATTTTCGCCTCGGTCAAGCCGCGAGGCGATCTCGACGATCTGGCGCTCTCCCATCCCGTAGACAAGGATATCGGCGCGGCAGTCAAGGATGACGGAACGCCGCGCGCGGTCGGACCAGAAATCATAGTACGGGAGCCTGCGCATCGAGGCCTCGACTCCCCCGATGACGATCGGCACGTCTTTGAACGCGCGGCGTATCATGTTGCAGTAGACAGTCGTGGCCTGCGCGGGACGCATCCCCCCGGCCCCGCCCGGCGCGTACGGATCGTCGTTGCGCACCTTGCCGAACGCCGTGAAGCGCGAAAGCTGTGAGTCGACGTTGCCCGCGCTCACCCCGAAGAAAAGCCTCGGTTTTCCGAAAACGGCGATCGATTCCGGGTCCTGCCAGTGAGGCATCGAGATGACCGCGACGCGGTATCCGCGGCTTTCAAGCACGCGACCGATCACCGCGGTCCCGAACGACGGGTGGTCGACGTACGCGTCGCCGGTGACGAGCACCACATCGACTTCGCTCCATCCGCGCGAGCGCACCTCATCTTTGGTCAGGGGAAGAAAATTCATAGGTATTCCTGATATCAATATATCATGTCCGCACCAGTAATTCAAAATACGGCGGAAAGATGCAAGGCAAAAAGATTTTGTTATTTACAACATTATCGGCAGGGAACAGATAATATACATCAAACCTGACAGATGCGGGAGCAATGATCCGGATACTGGAAACACGATCGGCTGAAGAAACGCTGCGGCTCGGCGCCGAGCTCGGGCGCGGCGCGAAGCGCGGGGACGTCTTTGCGCTGTCCGGGGGGCTCGGTTCGGGCAAAACGGTTATCGCCAAGGGAATCGCGCTCGGCCTGGGGATCGATGAGGATATCACCAGCCCGACCTTCACGCTCCTCGAAGTATATGAGCGCGATGTGCCGCTCTACCACTTCGACCTGTACCGGATAGAGGCCGATGGGGAATTCGACCAGCTCTTTTTCGAGGAATACTGGGAAGGCGACGGCGTCTCCGTCATCGAGTGGGCCGACCGCGCGGGGACGCGCATTCCGAAGGAGAGCGTGAAAATCGAGATCGAGTACGTCGACAGCGAAACGAGGAGGATACGCATTGAACGTCCTGACAATTGACGCCGCGACGCAGGCCGAACTGGTCGCCGCCGCGGCGGATGAGCGCGTCGCCGACGAGACCCGGAAAACAGACGCGTCGCATTCGGTCACCCTTTTTGAAAATATCGAACGCGCGCTCGCCTCGCTCGGCATCACCATCCGCGACATCAATCTCATCGGCGTGGGTATCGGGCCGGGATCGTTCACCGGCGTGCGGATCGCCGTCTCCACCGCGCGCATGTTCGCGCAGGCGCTGCGCGTCCCGATCGTCGGCATCAGCTCTCCGCTGATCTACGCATGCTCCCTCGACGCGGCGGAGGGGGACACCATCCTCATCGCATTTGACGCGAAGAAGGGGCGCGTATTCGGCGGCCTTTATCAGCGGACCGCAAATCCCGTCGCTCCGAAAATACTCGTCCCGCCGGGGGATTATCCGATCGGGGCGCTGATTGAACATGCGGAAAGCCGCTTCACCACTCACGCCGCGGGTGACGGTGCGTTCCGGTATCTTTCGGACCTGAAGGACGCCATCGCAAACCTTTGTTTTCATGAAGACCTTCTGCCCTCGGGCAACGCCGCATGTGCCATCGCTCGGCACATTTTTGCCTCGGGCGCCGCGGACTTCCATGACTACAACGCGATTCTTCCCCACTACGCCCGCAAATCCGACGCCGAGATCGCGAAAGAAAAGAAGGGTACTTCACCATCGTCATGAACAGCACCATAATCTCTCCGATTGTAATTCTTTTGACGGCCGCGACGTCATTCCTCTTTTTTGCATATTTCGGGCTTATCAGAAAGAGGAGCGTTGCGCTCTTTTCGGTTTCACTCATCCTGTTCGCGTTCGACCAGTCGATCAGCATCTTCAGGGAGCTTTCCCGCGCACTGCCCCCCGGCCCATGGCACATCGCCCTTCCAGCCGCGGCCTCGCTGTTCGCAATCACCGGTCTTGCCTTTCTCCACGTGGACTACCGCTCCCTCCAGCGATACAACACACTGCTCAGGGACAACATGGAGAAGTATTTCTCAATATTCTACAATTCGAACGAGGCGTTCCTGCTCTACCGGATCGAAGGGAACACCCTCACCGGCATCTTTATCGACGCCAACAACGCGGCGATCAGGGTCCTCGGGTATTCAATGCAGGAGCTCCTCGCGCTGTCAATCGATGACATCATCATCAAATCGGCGTTCACCAGCATCAGCGAGATAAAGAAAAAGCTCCTCGAACAGAATTACAACAACTTCCAGATGCAGGTGCGCAGAAAAGATTCTTCGATCATTCCCGTCGAGATAAGCTTTCACGCCTACTCCCTCAAGCACGACAAGGTCATCCTCCTCATCATGCGGGATATATCCGAGCAGAAAAAAATCGAGGAAACCATACGCATCTCGCTCGAGGAGAAAGAGTTACTCCTTTACGAGATCCACCACCGCGTCAAGAACAACCTTCAGATCATTTCAAGCCTGCTCGACATGTCGGCGATGCGCATCAGCGACAGCTACGCGCAGGACCTGATAAAGGACGTACAGTCCAAGATCCTCACGATGTCGATCATCCACAACTCGCTCTACAAGAGCAGCCGCTTCGACTCGATCAACGTCGGCGAGTGCCTGCGCGACATCATCAACAACATGGGGCGCCTATACGACAACAGCACCATCGACATCCAGGTAGAGTCCTCAGAAATATTTCTCCCCATACACACGGCCATTCCCTGCTGCCTCGTGCTCAACGAAGCGCTTTCAAACGCGTCCAAACACGCGTTCCCGAGAAACGCGCGCGGCACCATCCACGTTTCCGCTAAAAAGAACGATGACGGCGAAGTGCTTATCTCGGTGAAGGACGACGGATCGGGGATACCGGACACCATCGACATCGCCAAAACCACCAGCATAGGCCTCAAGCTGATGCGAACGCTCGTAAATGACCAGCTCAAAGGCCGGATAGAGATCAACCGTGAGCGCGGCACCGAAGTCGCCTTCCGGTTCAAGTCCCCGCGATAAGGCGGCGCGGCCCGCGAGCGGCGAATATCGGTTGACAGGCGCTTTTTGTGGATATATCCTACCATTCACACGATCGTTTCAAGAGACTGTCATCTTCCTGATGGGGGCATGGAGATGAAAAAAATTATTATGGTGCTTTTCGCATCGGCTGTCGCGTTTCAGCTTGCCGCGATCCGGATAAACGCTCAACCGGTGAATCAACCGCTCGGCCCCTTTTATGCGCGGCTCCAGAGCGAAATCAACGCCGCGACTCCCCCCGGAGAGCGCGCACGCTACCGCGCCGAACTCGATGCCAAGAACTTTCTGTGCACTGACCTCACCGGCATCGCGGGCATCAGGAACAACCGGCCTCTTCTTACCGCCCTGCAGCGGATCCAGACCCGCTATAAACAGGAGCTCGATCGCATCTCTCCAACCCCCGACCAGAACGGCGGGCAGCAGGTCGGGCCCCAATCCGCGCTTGGCTGGAACTCATTCGTCTGGAACTTTCCCTACATCAGCGCGCGTGCCGGCGTCGACTATTATTATATCGATCCCGGCTATCTTCTTCCCAAAAACGAGAACGTCACCATCAACACCTATCCGCTCTACTACTATGATCTGCGCGCGGGCCTTCGCTTTAACTTTATCGGGTTCGACCTGCGGGTAAAAAACTCCCTCGAGCAGACGAACCTGAAAGACGATTACCTGAACCGTGAGGACATCGCCTCGCGCGAGGAGGAAGCGAAGACGAGGGAACGCCTCCTGAGCCTTGTCGGTTTTTTCACGCCGTTCAAATTCAGGACGGGAAGCCAGTACAGCATCGGCCTCTACACCAACAGCGAATACCGCCTTTTCCAGACCGAAGTGGTGGTGTCACAGCCGACGGTTTTCAAGGACCGCACCCAGACGATCACGCTCAACCCCGGCGGGCAGAACCTCATCAACATGTTCCAGCAGTCCTACACGATCGGGCTTGTGCTCGCGAAGACGGACTACAAGGTAGCGTTCGGATACCGGTATACACAGATCGACGCACCCCTCTACGTCCGCGAGGATGACGCGGTGGAGATGATCTCGTCAAAGACGCATTCGGGATACATCTACGTCGAGTCAAAATACCGCGGCCTTCGCTTCGCGTGCGAAGGTACATACGGCCTCTCCCGTTTTGAAAAACCCGACGGTGAAACCGTCCATTATATTTATGACTACAGCCGCAACCAGCAGCAGGTAGCGGTCGATACCGATCTTTTCTACCGGTCGCAGGTGCGCAACACGTACAGCATGACTTTTTACAACCACCTGACGATCGGGGCCTATCTCGGCTATTCCGGATATATCCCGGTCTACAACCAGTCCATGTCGACGATCGCGATATCACTTGCCGCGCAGGCATTCGGCTATTATGAAACCATCGCGAACAACGGCGTCGCGATCCTTCAGACGCCCGCGGAGATTCTGGCGAGCTATTACCTGGTCAAGCGACTCCAGGGCGATGTATTCTACGGTGAAATCATGGCGGGAATTCAGGCCGGAATCAGCTTTTAATGACCAATAGTCGGAATTCCATTCATTCCGCCCGTATTCCCGGAAAAACCATATCCGCCCTCTTTACCTCAGGTAAAAAAAGAAAAAATCTCATAAAAGATATTTGACAGATTCCCTCTTTTTAATATTAAAAAATCCGGATTGTTGATCATCCTTCAATATCCCATCTTGACCGATATAGAGAAAGCACCGGCTTTTCACGTGGCAACGGCGGACAGACTGTTTCCGGAATCGATGTTCGCCTTCAAGATGCAAGACCTGACCGTCGATTGAATTTATTCGGAGCACGACATGAAAAATGTAATGGTTGTCGATGACGAGGCGCTCATAACCGCCCAGCTCGAGGAGCGCCTCACTACGATGGGATACAACGTGGTCGGCAGGGCTTCTTCCGGCGAGGAGGGGATCAGCCTCGCGCGCGACATTCATCCCGACATTGTGCTCATGGATATCGTAATGCCGGGAAGCCTTGACGGGATCGACGCGTCCGAGATCATCATCAACGAGCTTGACATTCCCGTAATTTTCCTCACCGCCTACGGCGATGACGCCTATATCGACCGTGCGAAAAAAATCTGCCCGTCAGGATACATCATCAAGCCGTACCATCCCGATGAGATCAAGGCGGCCATCGAGATCGCCACGGCGCAGAAGTCGCAGCGCGCCGCCGCGGACAGCATCATCGAGCGGTTCAGGCTGCTCGCCGACTCCCTTCCCTTCGGTATCGCGCTTGTCAACAGCGCGTACAGGATAGTGTTCTGGAACAAGGAAGCCGCCTGTATTACAGGATACACGGAGAACGACGCGGTTGACCTTTCATTCAACTTTTTCATCGACGAACCTCACCGGGACGCCATCGAACGCCAGGCGGAGTCGCTTCTCTCTCCCTCGGCACGCTTTGAAGGCGCCAGGCCTTTGCTCTTTGACGATATCCCCGGATCCAAGAAAGACTGCTCTGCTGCGGTATATTCGATCTCCCTTTCGGCTTCCCGCGTAGAAAGCGAACCGATGATTCTGTGCACCATCCGTGATGTAACCGAGCAGAAATGCCATATCCGCGAAATGGTGCGCGCGATGAAGGAGAAGGAGACGCTCTATCGCGAAACATCCCATCACATCAAAAACGACCTGCAGATCATATCAAACCTTCTGTTTCTTCAATCGCAGGACATTCAGACCAGAGACATCCACGAGCTGTTCAGGGAATGCAGCAACAGGATACAGGCGATATCGATCATTCACCAGAAGCTCTACACCTCGAACGAACCGGGAACCATCGATTTCAAGGAATACATTTCGACCATTCTAAAAAACCTTCTCTATGCATACAGTGACAGGAGCCATTCGGTCAGGATGACCACTAATATCCAACCGCTCAGGCTCGACCTCAAACGGTCGCGCTCCTGCGGCCTTATCGTAAACGAGCTTGTAACCAACTGTTTCAAGCACGCGTTTTCGAAGGACAGCGGCAACGAGATCACGATCGAATTCGCGCTCGATCCGGAAAGCGGGACACACACGCTCAGCGTGCGTGATAACGGCGTCGGCATGCCCGGTGAGTTTGACCACCTGAAGCTGAAATCAATGGGGCTTCAGATCGTCAGCATACTGGTCAACGACATAAACGGCACTATAAAGCGCGGCGGAAAGACCGGCACGGAATTTATCATTTCTTTCAGATAGACGTTTTACGGTATCAGTTCCCCTCAAGCTTCATCACCGCGAGGAACGCCTCGTGGATCGCGTCGTTGATCCTGCGCGGCTTCAGGCAGTCGCCGACGGCCACATGCCTGACTCCCGCATCATCAAGCGCTCTCGAGAGAGCGGTCACCGGCTCGGATCCGGCCGCCATCACGACAGCATCGAACTTCCTGGCGTTTTCGCAGCCGTCGGCGCGCCAGCTGACCACACCGTCGCGGATTGAAACCACCCGCGCGCCGGTAATCACGCGAACGCCCAGACGTTCCAGATCGCCGGAAAGCACCCATCGCGTCGACCTTCCCACGTCCCCGCCGATGCGGGGCTGCATCTCGAAGATGGTGACCCGTTTGGTGCCACGCTTCACCAGCTCCTTCAGGCGATCAACGCTTTCACCCTCATAGGAAAAGAGAAAGTGCAGCACCTCCGGCGTGAGCGTGCCCTTTGCCGCGAGAAAATGCGCCGTTTCCATGCCGACCGCGCCGCCGCCGATCACCGCGACTTCCTCTCCGGGCACGGGAATTCCCGCGAGCACGCTCCATGAGGAAAGCACCGAGGCGTCATCGGCCCCTTCGATCGGCGGACGGGACGCGACCGCGCCTTCCGCGACGATAACGGCATCCGCGTTGAGGCTTGCAACGGTTTCCCCGGTAAGCGCGGAGTTGAGATGCAACGGAATTTTGTGCTTCGCGAGCATCGCCTCATAGTAGCGTATTATCTCGAAAATTTCCTCCTTGTGCGGGGGAGCGCCGGCTATGCGCAGCTGCCCGCCAATTGAACCCTCTCGCTCATAGACCTCGACACGATGGCCCGCTTCCGCCGCGCAGACCGCCGCCTCGAGTCCCCCGGGGCCGGCGCCGGCGACAACCACCTTTTTCGGCGACGCGGTCTTTTCGATATTTCGCACGCCTTCGTATCCCGCCCTCGGATTGACCACGCAGAAAACCGCCTCACCGTTGAAGATCGTATCAGTGCAGCCCTGGTTACAGGCGATGCACGGCCTGATCTCACTTTCCCTGCCGTCAAACGCCTTGCGGGGCCAGTACGGATCGGCGAGAAGCACGCGCCCGAGATTGACCATGTCGGCCATGCCGTCGCCGATAATGCGCTCGGCTTCACGAGGTGTGGCGATCCGGTTCGACGCCATTACCGGGACCGAGACCGCACGCTTGATATTGAGCGCGAGATATGAGTACGCGCCGCGGGGCACCCGCATCGGGAGCTGGGGGATACGTGCCTCATGCCACCCGCCCGTGACGTTTATGAGATCGGCCCCCGCGGCCTCATACACGCACGCGATGTCGGGCGCCTCCAGGTCAGTGTTGCTGCCGGGGATAAAATCGTTTCCCGCCATTCTCACCGAGATCGGGAAATCGCGGCCGAGGCGCCTGCGCATTCCTTCCAGCACCTCGCGCGGGAAGCGCGTCCGGTTTTCGAAACTTCCGCCGTAACGGTCGGTGCGGACATTCCTGATCGGGGAGAGGAACTGCGTGATCAGGTAACCGGCCGACGCGATGATCTCAACTCCCTCAAATCCCGCGTCGCGGGCGCGCTCCGCTGCGCGGATAAAATTCTCCACCGTCCCTTCGACCTCCTCAAGTGTCATCGCGCGCGGCGTCTCCTTTGAATAGCTGTTGTAGACCTCGGATGGCCCCATGGGACGCTCGCCTCCAATGAGCCACGACGCCGCGTATCCGCCCGCGTGAAAGAGCTGTATCCACGCCCGCGCGCCCTCATCTTTAATAACGCGCGCAAGTTCCGAAATCGGCGCGATATCCCTGTCGTCGGCGAGGGAAAGCGTGACGCCCATGCCGCCAACCCAGTCGATCCGCACCGGTCCGACGGTGACGATGCCGGCGCCGCCGCGCGCCTTCTCCCGGAAATAGTCACGGTAGCGGTCGTTGACGGCGCCGTCGTGCGAATAGAGGAGCCCCATTGACGGGTAGGCAATCCGGTTTTTGATCTCGAGCCGGTTGATGGTAATGGGTGAGAAGAGCAGAGGATACATGAGAGTGCCTCCGTAAACCTGTCAGATGAAATGTATACGCCCGCAAAGGGCGCCGTTCAGTTCGCCTTTCCGGCGATGCCGTTTCCGACAACATCGGCCATGAAGCCGCGGAACTCCGTGTCGGAAATCCCCATGCGGTCGAGAAGGCCGAGCCTCTTGTACTGGAGCATGCCTTCGGAAACCGCGGCGAGAAATATCGAGAGCATCGGGATGTCGATCTGCCTGAAGATGCCTTTTTCGATGCCGAGCCGTATCGGCTCCACCATCTCCCGCGTGATCTCGGTCATCTTGGTGATGATCTCGTCGCCCCTGAGGTCTTCCTCGGTTCGATAGTCCGCCTTGTACTCCATGAGTATTTTGTAGTAGTCCTGGTATTCATAAAAAAATTTCAGGAATGAATCGTAGATGGCGATGAGCTTCTTGTTCGGCGTCCTTCCTGACGAGACGCCGCGGCGGAACCGTTCGATGAGCAGGTCGCCCGCCTCGAGGCAGATCGAGCGGTATATATCCCCCTTGTTCTTGAAATGAAAATACACGGCTCCGGTGGTGAGGCCGGCCTTTTCAGAGATTTTTCTTACTGACACGCCGTTGTATCCAAACTGTAAAAAAAGCGACCGCGCCGCCGCGAGTATCCTGTCCCTGTTGCTTTTTCTCATCGCCTCTCCAGCACGCTGACTGTCATCGTTTTCACGATATCGCGATCACAATAACATAACACTGTTATGTTTGTCAACGCAAATCTTTTCATTCCTTCCGATATTTATTAATTCCTATTGACATGCGTGTACGTCTGGCATCCATTTGAAGAAACTGTTTATACCATTTTCCGGAAGGTGCGCTATGGGATATGAAACCATTCAATACGAAGTGATCGAAAAAGGAGTCGGCCTGCTTTCACTCAACCGGCCCGAGGCGTATAACGCGGTTAACCATAAGATGATGGAAGAGCTTGAGGATTTCTGGAAGGAACGGCTCTACGATCTCGAGACGATCGTCATCATCCTCAAGGGCAACGGCGAGAAGGGATTCTGCGCCGGCCTCGATATGAAGGAAACGGTTGAGATGGCCCCGAAAATGACACCCCCTGAGTTCTACCGGTTCCAGGCGCGGCTCGCGCGGATAAATCTCGCAATGAGGCGCGCTCCCCAGCCGATCATCGCCGCGGTACACGGCGCGGCGGCCGGACAGGGATTCAGCATGACGCTTGCCTCCGATATACGGGTGATCTCTCCTGACGCGCGCTTCTGCGCGGCATACATCAACATCGGGCTCGGCGGCGCCGACATGTCGTGCAGCTACTTTCTGCCGCGGATGATAGGCGCCGGAAGGGCATATGAGTTCATGTACACGGGACAGTTCTTCTCTTCGCAGGAAGCGATGGACCTCGGAATGGTGAGCAAAATTGTCGAGAAAGACAAGCTCCTCGACACCGCGAAGGAATACGCGAAAATACTGATGACCAAAAACCATTTCGGACTTCGCCTTACCAAGGAAGCGATCAACATGAACCTGGACGCCGGCGGCCTCGAGGCGGCGCTTAACATGGAGGACAGAAACCAGGTAATGCTCAGCATGCAGGTGTTCGGGCAGACCGGCAACAAATAGAGAGAGAAAAAAAGGCACCCTGAAGGGTGCCTTTTTTTCGTATATTCCTACTTCTTCTTTGCGGGCTTTTTAGCGGGGGCTTTCTTCGCGACAGCCTTCGGCTTGGAGCGCTCAACTTTTCCCTGGAGCTTCACACCCATCGCCTGCTGGATCTTCTGCGCCTGCTCAACGGTCCTGAGAATGACTTCCTCGACAGTGGGAACATCGTGGATGAGTCCCTGGCACTGGCCGATGAGCTGAACGCCATACTTCAGGTCGCCGTTGGTCGCCGCCTGGATCTTATCAAACGCGGTGGACATGTGGGCGAGCTGCATCATGACCTTCGGCCCTTTCGCGATCATGCCAAGCATGAGCTTGAAGAATGGCAGCTTCATCTCGCGGGCGATACGGGGACCCGCTATCATCGCTCGCGGAAGGCTCATTCCCCTCCTGATTGCCTTCTGAGCCGCCGGGGTCTTGAGCACGCGGCAGTACAGTCCGTCAAAACGGTCAGAGTAGAGCGTATCCTGAATGGTCGCCTCGAGCTGCTTCTGGATGGTGGCCTGGTGCACGGGGCTTTCCTTGGTCATTGAAAGCCTTGTTCCCATACCGATACCTTCAGCTCCGAGGGCGAGGGCCGCGGCAAGACCGCGTCCGTCAGCAAAACCGCCGATCGCGACAACGGGGATCTTCACAAGGTCAACGATCGCGGGCACGAGAACGAGAGTGGTCGCCATTCCGCCGTGCGCCGCCGCTTCGTGGCCGGTTACCTGGAGCGCGTCAGCGCCAGCCTGTTCGGCCGCAACCGCGTGCTTCTCGGTAGTAACGGTCGAGATTACCTTTCCGCCGTACGCGTGTACGCGCTTGATGATGTCATCGCCGCGGCCGAGAGATATGTTCACCACCGGAACTTTCTCCTCGATCAGCACTTCAGCGTTTTCTCGCGCGCCGGGCATGAGAAGGGTGCATCCCGCGCCGAACGGCTTGTCGGTCAGCTCGCGTATTCTCTTAATCGACGCCCTGGTCATTTCAGGTGTCAGCGGACCGGTCGCGAGATATCCCAGTCCGCCCGCGTTGGAAACAGCGGCAACCAGCTCGGGAACGCTGATCCAGCTCATGCCGGGAAGAATGATCGGGTACTTGATTTTGAAAAGCTCGGTAATCCTCGTTTTCATACCAAAACTCCTTTACTATTTAAATGTAATAATATAATCCAGCTATAAAAGCTTTGATTCGCTGCTGCGGCCGCAATCAACTGACGCTCTCCGACAACAGTTCGATCGCCTCGTCGAACCAGGAGACCCACGCGGCCTCATGGGTTATTCCCCGGCGAAGCGTGAGATATCTGAACTTCGCCTTCTCAGAGAGCTTCGCGAGATCAGGGAAATACCGCTTTTCCCTCTCCCGGTACAGTTCAAGCTTCTCGGCATGTATTGTTCTCTGCCGTTGAATCTCGTCAATAATAATCTGCCTCGGGACCATGTATCCGACATGAAATTTCGCCAGAAGGTCCTCTTTGATCGGATACGCTTCCGTCGGGCTCGCGATCCATTCGATCAGGTGACGCTTCCCCTCACCGGTCACACGGTACACCTTTTTGGGCGGACGGTCCTCCTGCTGGATCACCTCGGACACGACAAGCCCCCTCGTCTCCATCCTGGCCAGTTCGCGGTAAATCTGCTGATGGGTCGCTTTCCAGAAAAATCCCACCGAGCTGTTGAACTGCTTCGCCAGGTCGTAGCCGCTGCAGGGCCTGTCGCCGATCAGTGAAGCAAGAATCGCGTGAGTAATCGCCATGGTCGCATCCGCTCCGTGTCGCCTACAAAAGGCCCGCCACGCGGGATATCTCCCTCTTTGCTTCGCCCGCCATCCGCTCGATGAGATCCTTACAGGTCGGGATATCGTTGACAAGGCCTACCGACTGACCCATCATCATCGGCGCGAGATCGACATTGCCGGTCTCCCACGCTTCTTTGACGCGTTTGCCGGATATAAGCGGAAGGAGGTCCTCAAATCCGCACCCTTTCGCCTCGAGAGCGAGCACGTCCTCAACGACCTTGTTCCTTATCGCGCGGCCCTGAAGCCCGATCGATTTGCAGATAAGCGCGGTATCGTTTTCCTGGCGCTTGATCAGGTCCTGCTTGATATTATCGTGCACTTCGCACTCTTTCGTGGCCACGAAACGGGTAGCCATCATGACTCCTTCCGCGCCAAGCACCAGCGCAGCCGCCATGGTACGGCCGTCAGCGATACCGCCGACCGTCACGACAGGTATCTTCATCGACTGCACCATTTTAGGGGTGAGGATCATGGTCGTAACGTCGTCATTCAGCGGGTGGCCTCCTTCCTCGATTCCGGCCGCATAGATGCCGTCATAGCCGACCTTCTCGGCATGCACGGCGTGACGGATAGAGCCGACCTTGTGGAAAAGTTTCACCCCGGCTTTTTTCAGGATGTCGATAAATTCCATCCCCACTGCCTTGTCGATCGGCGTGCCCGATATCTCAAGGCCCGCCACTTTTTCCTCCGCGCAGACGCGAAGATACATCTTGTGATGTTCCGCCCCTATGTGGACCGATGGAAGAATGGTCACGTTCACCATGAACGGCTTGCTGGTGAGCTTGCGCGTTTCCTGGATCGCCTTGCGGAACTCCTCTTCGCTCTGATAATTACCCGCGGTGAGATTTCCCATGCCCCCGGCATTCGATATCGCCGCGCACAGTTTCGGTGTACAGAGCCACATCATGGCGCCGCAGATGATGGGATATTCAATTCCAAACATTTCGGTGATTCTTGTTTTCATCGTACATCCTCCACTCGAAAAAAGTGTAATGTGTAACACTGCTTAAGTGTGTCAAAAAAACAAATATGCAACTAAGTGCATATACAATAAAGTGCAAACATGTCCTTCTGTCAAGAAAAAATAGAAAAAAAGATGCCCGGGCTTTTCACACAATCAATTTCTCTTCCTCATGCTGTCCGGACCAACACTAGACAATCCTGTCACTAACATAAATAAATATGAAATTAAAAAAAGTTGCAAAAATCATATAGTAAAATAAAAATAACTATTTTCTAAATTAAGGGGGTTATAGGTCAATGAAAGCAAAATATCAGTTATTCGCGGTCCTTTTCGCGTCAGCGCTTCTCGTCGGCTCTTTCGGCGTATATCTGAACGCCGCTTCGGTCGGACAGGTACTCGGCAATGTCAGCCTGCACGATTCCAGCGACAATCCAGGCGCGCGTATTCCCGATTTCGGAAGCAAGGTCGTCGCGGTATTTTACGTTGATCCCGATGACAGCGATCTCAACGAGCCGCTTCGCGACGCGCTGAAAGTCGCGGATTTCCCGAAGGCTGTTTTCCGTGCCGTCGGCGTGGTCAATCTTGCCGAAAGCTGGAAACCGAATTCCATCATCCGCACCATGATCAGGCAGAAGGAAAAGAAATACAATTCCATAGTGCTTACCGATCCCAGACGCATCCTGCGCGACGCGTGGTCACTCGGCAACTGCGCCGGCAAGGATGTCGTCATAATCATCGGAAAAGACCGTGCTGTAAAATATCTCAACACCGGCGCCGTACGTGGTGCTGAAATCAACCGCGTGGTCGAGCTCGTAAGGGCGGAAACAGCGAAATAGCAAACCGCATCACTTGCAAAAAAAAGAGCGGGACCTTTGCCCCGCTCTTTTTTTATTCCTGATTGCAATAACTATTTTATAACCGTATCGAGACGCCCGCGCACCTTTTTCGCTTCAGCCACGATCCGTTTCATGATCTGGTCGACGGTCGGCGTGTCGTGGATGATTCCCGTCACCTGGCCCATCGGGAGCACGCCTTTCTCGTTGTCACCATCCATGGTCCCGACCTGGAACGCCCTGAATCCTATCGCCATACGCGCCATCTGTATCGAACGCTTGACGCCGGAGAACATGATCCCCACCGCGAGCTTCAGCCACGGGAAACCGAGCATGTCGGCGATCGCTTTCGAGCGGATAAGGGCGCTGAAGGGATTCAGCCGTTTCTTTATCAGCCGCTTCGCGCCTTTGGTGGCCAGCACCCGCGCGTTCAGACCGTCGACTTTATCCGTGTATATCGTGTCATAGACATCACGCTCGTTGCTCATCCTCTTCTGGCTTTCATGGACAGGGCTTTCAATGGAATTCATGAAGCGCGTTCCCATCGATATCCCGTCCGCGCCCAGCGCGAGAGCGGCCGCAAGTCCCCTGCCATCAGCGAATCCGCCCGCAGCAATCACGGGTATATCCACAACGTCCACTATGCTTGGAATGAGCACCAGCGAGGTTACCGCCCCGCCGTGTCCCGCGGCCTCATGGCCGGTCACGATCAGCGCGTCAGCGCCGTCACGCTGTGCCGCCAGCGCGTGCTTGGCCGTCGTTACTGTCGCGATCACTTTTCCGCCGTATTCATGCACCGCCTTGGCGATCCAGTCGCCCTTGCCCAGCGCGTAGTTGACCACCGGGACCCTGTTTTCGATCAGTATCTCAGCGTTTCTCTCCGAACCCGGAAAATAGAGCGTAACGTTGGCCGCGAACGGCTTTTTCGTAAGCTCCTTTACCCGCCTGATATACTCTCTGGTTTCATCCGCATTCAGGATGCCTGTTGCGAGGATCCCCATCCCCCCGGCGTTGCACACCGCGGCCACCAGTTCGGGCGTGCTGATCCAGCTCATTCCCGAAAGGAGGATCGGATATTTTATTTTAAAAAGCTCGGTGATACGTGTTTTCATAAACGTCTCCTTTTAAATTGTAATGGCAGTATTCCTACCCTGACCGGTTCTGACGGAAGGGATATTTTTTTAAATGATATTCAGATAGCAATGACCTCAAGACGATGTCAAGAATTATATCCGTAAAGAAGAAGGTTTCGAACGGCCGGAGGGATGTACCCGTCAGAGCACCGTCGGCCCGCCGCCGGTGTTGTTGTAATCGATCAGCAGCTTGTATATCTCCCAGAGCGAGTAGAAAAGGGTCAGAAGCACCGGCCCGATTATGACGCCGGAGAGGCCGAACGATTGTATGCTTCCCAGCAGGAGGAAAAAGAAAACGAGCGGATGGAAGTTGAGCTTTTTGCCGAACATGTTGGGCTTCACCAGATTTTCCAGGAGGAGATACCAGACCATACACCATGTCCCGAGGAATACGGCGCCCGCGTAATGCCCGGTCGCGAAGAGATAGATCACCGCGGGTAGCCACACGAGCGTTGTCCCGATAATCGGAATCAGCGAAAGGACCGCCGCGATACTGCCCCAGAGCAGCGGCGCCCTCAGTCCGACCGCGAAATAGGCGATCCCCACCATGAATCCCTGAAGTATCATAATTACAATATTTCCCGCGATGAGTATCCTGATCACCTCTTTGAGCCTGTCCACGACGTCCTTTTCTATATCATCCGGAAAGGGAAGCACCCGATAGAAGGATTTCTCAAAACGGTAGGCGTCCTTGAAAAGGAAAAACAGTATCAGCAGCATAAAAAAGAAATCTATAGCCAGATGGACGGAGAACGTCAGCACGCCGGTGAGATTGGAGAATACCGTCAGCGATGTCTGCTGAACAACATTCATTATTTTAGCGATGATCTCGCCCCTGCTGATATGAAGTTTCGTGTCGACAAAAGTGACAATCGGGCTGCGGCTGATCCAATCATTGACTCTGCCCGGATCGAAATGCTGCTGCGCGTAAAGATACAATTCATACGTCTGGTTCGCCAGGGAAAGCAGAAGAAAGAAGAGCGGAATAAGAATGAGCAGCACGATAAGCAGGATCATTATCGCGCTGGCGATAGTACGGCTCTTCACAAAAGTTACCAGACGCTCATACAATGTCCGCAGTGCAAGATAAAACATGAGGGCGAACATTAACGGCCAGAGATAATACCGGTAAATAAAACCAAGCCCGAAAAGCACCAGGCCGAAAAGGATCAGGAACATCCTTTTCAGCTTGATGTTTTCCTTGAGAAGAAAATATGAATCCCTTTTTTCAAGCATGGCAATTGGTAGATTGTGGCCGGCATGGCCAGAAGGCCATGCCGGCCGTGAATGAGGTTACGCCGCTACATTGTCAACGTGTGAGATAGTGAGATAAATCAGTTGCTATCTTATAAATAGCATGATCCAGATATTGTTCATCGGCGATCCTTTTCCTGTACTCGTCTATCCGACGCGGGTCGCCGTTGATTTTGCTCTGTTTTATCTCACGCTCCTCCTTGTTCATGAGATCTTCCATAGCACCCCTCTACCGGTCCTACCCTCTCCTCCTTGAGCGGGATTCTCAGACCATATTAATCCATCGGTTGAATTAAAAATCGACTTAACGAATCTTTGCAATTACCGGAAAAAAATTTAGCCCGACCGGGCATTTTTTTAATGATAAGGGGGATACACGAACGCTTTTCCGAAAAATATCTCAAAATAAACAGGAGAACCGGAATAAATGAGACATAATCCGGCCTGGAATCACTTTATGCGACATAATACTATTTAAACCATCCGGATACAGCCTCACGTCCTACCGGACGATATCCCGTACCCATTCAATACCGCTTTCGGATACGGATATAAGATCGAACCGGCAGACAATATTTTTTGTGTTCAGATGGCTGTTCTGTGCAAGATAAAATGAGGCGGTTTTTTTCAGCGATGTTATTTTCTTTTTCGTTATCGAATAGAGCGGACCGCCGTAGACGCCGCCAGTACGCGTCTTCACCTCGACGAAAACGAGAAGCCCTTCACGGAGGGCGATAATGTCGATCTCGCCGTACCGGCCGTAGCGGAAATTGCGTTCGAGAAGATCAAAGCCCTGCCCCGCGAGAAAGCGTTCAGCTTCACACTCCCCGGATTTCCCGAGATTAACTTTTTCTTTTGAATCACATCCCGTCATTGAACGAGGCACAGCCGCTTCAGAGCACATCGAGGAAATTGACACCGGCCTCTTCCTCATTGAGGGCCTTGGTCACGAAGAGCGATATCTCTTCAAGAAGGTTGATGATGCGGGTTTCCTGTATCCGCTTTCCGCCGCTGTCGAACACGAGCTTCACGATCGGGCGAAGCGGCTTCTGGGCGACAGACCCGATGACCACGCCGATGCTCTCGTCGTTCAGCCGGACAAGCGAGCCTATTGGATAGACGGACATGCGGGACAGGAAGACTTTCAAAATAACCGGGTCGAATTTATTGACTCCGCTTGAAAGGAGATTGCGCATGGCATGATAAAAGAACTGTTTCTTACGATAGCTCCGGTTCGAGATCTGGGCCTCATAGCTGTCGGCGATGGCCGCGATTTTAGCGTATTCGTCTATTTCATGCCCTTTGATCCCCCGCGGGTACCCTCTGCCGTCATACTGTTCATGGTGCTGAAGCGACACGGTCGCGATTTTATCGCTCACACCGCCGAGCTGCTTTATGGCCCGGTATCCGTGAAGCGGATGTGTTCGCACGAGATTATATTCCTGGTCTGTCAGGTTCGACTGCTTATTCATGATATAGGGCGGTATTTTAAGCATCCCCGCGTCGATAAGCAGGGCCCCCTGGCCGAGCTCGTGCAGCTTCTCCTGACTGTACTTCAGCGCAATGCCGATAAGGATCGAATAAAAGGTGACATTCACCGAATGCACAACGAGATAATTCTTTCCTTCATCGAGGCCATACAGGAAGAGAAAGATATTATTGCTCTCACCCATAAGCTTTATTATGCCGTCGAGGGCCTCATCGACTCCTTTGAGGTTGAACTTTTCGTTGCTTTTAATCGCGGTGTGTACCTTCTCAACTTCAGTGCATGCTTTCCGGTGCACCTCTATCAGGTTTTTCCGTTTTTTCAGCAGGTTGTTGTAACTGTTGACAATGGCGCTTACATCGACGGGGTACATCGACTCTATCTTCTGCTCGAGCTTGATTTCCTCTTCGGTCGATATAAGGCTACCCGCGGTTTCTATCCGCGTAACGCCCCATTTCATAAGGCGCTTAATGTCGGCCTCCTTGATGGATACATTCGCGCCGACGAGTATATTATTGCTGTCGATATATACCGGCCTGTCGAACCGCATGCCCGGTTTGAGATCTTCGACTGGTATTTCCCGCATTTGAGCCATCGTTACCTGTTAAGCCCCGTGTATCTTTCTTTTAAAGTCATCGTTGATAGTGTAGCAGTAAGCCAGCACTTCCGCCACCGCCCTGTACAGATGGTCCGGGATTTCATCCCCCGCGTTAAGGGCTCCCAGCGCCACTGCCAGATCGGGATCTTCGTATATTGTAACGCCGTATTCCCGGGCGACCTGTATCAGCTTCTCGGCCATAAGGGCTCTCGCCGAAGCAACCACTCTGGGTACCGAAAATGACGGATCATACTCCAGTGCAACGGCCCTCCGCTCGCCCATACGGCTATGCCCTCACATCAACGCCGTAGAGAGAAGGATATATTCTGCACAGTTCATTAATATTATTCAATACATCGTCACTGTTATATATGATCATGGATATTTTTTTTTCAACAAAATTTTTAATTCTATCAACTAATTCGGCGGCATCTTTCCTCATCCTTTCCGCCGTGCCGGCATCTGACATGCTTACCAGCATCCTTGTTTCATCATCAAAGTCCTTTGCCAGAATCTCCACATGTCCGATTTCCGACAGATCGAACGAGCAGAGGAGCGATTTTTCCCGGCCGAGATAGCGGATGGGCTTCCATTCATCACCATCAACGAGCGGCATCACCCCATCGGCAATATCCGCATCCCCCGGGACGCTTCCGGCAAGCATGGAAAACAATTCCCCCACTGCATCTTTTTCAAGGACTCCCTGATCTATCTTCCCGCGTACCTCATCCATCATGTTATCCAGCATGCCGGAAAGAGCGTTCGCGTCATCCCGAAGTCTATTTGCCCATTCCCGCAAGTGCCTCCCACCGCCGAAAACAGACATTACGTAATACAGAAAATTATTATTAATACCTGTGTTCCGGGAAAAGAGATAATAAAAAAGATTAAAATTTTCCCGCGATATGCCGGCTTTCTGAAGCCTGTTCAGCAGGCCCATCCTCGACCTGTCACGCTCACGTTCAGGGGGGATACCGAGCAGCACACGGTTCAGGTCATAAAGTCCGCCCAATGTTCCCGCGCGGCCGCGCAAAAGCCTGGACAGATCGGAAGCCGCAAATCGTCCTTCATCAATAAGAAAATCCCGTGCCACCGCCTGAAAATGCCGCGAGATTTCATCGCGCTGCGCGAGTGAAAAAACATACTGGCTTCCCTTTTTATCGACGAGCACAAGCAGAAAAGAATCACCCCTCGGTACTCCCTTCAGAAATTCGGCCCTGATCCGTGTTCCGGCAATTTCGAGAATTGCGTGCTGTCCATCAAGCCTCTCGATTACGCGGGCTGATGTTTTGCTTCCGGTCGCAAGGTTTTTCAACACCTCATGAGCGGCTGTCTTTGCCGATATCGCAATTGATGGAAGTCTTTCGATCTTCATGCCTGTCTCTACCCTGAAAAAGCGGCTTTATTGACTGTATCGGCACAAGGGAGAAAAGTCAATCGATATACATAAGCGGGCGTACATCCGGTAATTGATAGACAAAAGGTGAGGATATATAAAGAAGGCCGGGCTTTCTGCCCGGCCTTCCGGTGAAATTTCTACAGACCTGTTGAGAGTGCGCGGAAGCCGATGCCGACATATATCGCGAAATCATACGCGGAATCCATCTTGAGCTTATAACTCGTCCCCGCCTGATCGTATTCTTTCCACTGGTCATTGGTGAAGTTATATCCGAAGCGGCCTTCTACATTGAAATATACTCCTTCGGCTATGGGCATAACATAACCAAGGATTGCATTCCCCCAGAGGTCAATCTTCTTGTCAAAATCATAACTGGAACTCCAATCACTCGATACGAGATATTTTCCCGCAAGACCCGCACCCAGATATAAGCCACCTGCCGTCACAAATTTTACATTAACCTGGGGCAGTACGAATTGAGCAGTGAAGTCATCCGTGGAATTGAGCGCCTTATTATCATATACGTATTGATACTCGAGCCCAACGCCAAGCCAGACCATTCCGAAGTTGATATTATACTCAGCCGCCCCGGCAAAGCCCTTAAACTCAAGATCCGACATGCCTGCTTCATCAAAGGAAACAGTGTAATTGGGGATATATCCTACTTTTAAGAATATAACGTCATCAGTCACCGCGTACTGCGCCTGTGCCGCCAGCGTAAAGGTAAACACCATCGCCAGTGCCGCAAGCACCGATAAAAATTTAACTTTCATGAAGCTTCCTCCTCAAAAAATGTTTTTATAGTAAGTGCCCCGGGAAAACAGACCCGTTTCTGATCCGCCCTCCCCTAATAAAAAACAACCCGCATACAGCGGGAAAATTTATTCATGCAATATACTATATATAAAAATGGATGGCAAGCAGATTTGCGAAAAAATGCGCATTTTATGTCTCATTGAGCATGCTTTTCAGAGGCTCATAGGTTCTGCGGTGGATAGGAGACGGGCCTTTATCCGCGATCAGACGCCGGTGGAGCGCGGTCCCGTAGCCTTTATGAAGCGAAAAGTCGTACCCGGGATAACGCGTATCCATCCTTACCATGATCTCATCACGGCGCACTTTCGCCGCGACAGACGCGGAAGCGATACTGAGCGATGCCGCGTCCCCCCCGACCACGGACATGAAGGGCACTCCGATATCAAAATTGAACTTTCCGTCCATAATGACGAGATCCGGTCTGAGCGGGGATATTTCCACAATCTTTTTCAGCGCGTATTCGGTTGCCCTGTTGACGTTGAGGCGGTCGACTGTTCTGTGCGAAACCATTATGACGCCCACATGGAGCGCGTTGTCCCGCACGACATCAAGTGCCTTCAGTCTCTTCCGGTGATTCAGTGCTTTTGAGTCGTTGACATGGTGCAGCAGTATTTCAGGAGGGTTCTCGTAAAGAGAGGCGCTATACACAACAAAGCCGAGAGCGAGAGGGCCGGCAAGCGCTCCCCTGCCAGCCTCATCGACCCCGGCTATTATTGCATAACCTTTTAAATACCGTTCTTTCTCAATGTCAAAAGAAAGAGGTATGATGAACCGCCTATTCGGATGCCTGTGCCGCCCCGCTGTCCTGAACGGGCGCCGCAGCATCGCTTTTCGAAGAAGGCACGGCCGGCATCTTCTCGCCGGGTTTGAGACGGCGCTCCTTGAGTTTCGCCGATTTGCCGCGGCGCTCTCTAAGGTAGTAGAGCTTTGCCCTGCGGACTTTGCCGCGCCTTACCAGCTCGATCCTGGCGATCCTTGTGGAGAAGAGGGGGAATATCCGCTCGACGCCGACATCATAGGATACCCGTCGCACGGTAAAGGTCTTGCTGATCCCCTTGTTGTTGATGGCGATCACCAGTCCTTCATAAACCTGGATCCGCTCGCGGTTTCCCTCAACGATCTTATAGTGAACCCGTATCGTATCGCCGATCTTAAAATCAATGGCGCGATCAACGGGCTTTATCGCGTTTTCAATTTCCCTTACGATGTTCATTTTACTTCTCCTCGAATTATTCTTTTAAGATATTCCCTGTATAAATCCGGCCGTAACAACCTGGTTTTTTCAATACTTTTCTCAAGACGCCACTTCTCAACCGACTTATGGTTCCCGGTAAGAAGCGTTTCCGGCACTTTCATTCCCTCATATTCCGAAGGCCTGGTGTAGTGCGGATATTCCAGCAGCCCGTTCTCGAAACTCTCCTCGGAGAGGGACTCTTCGTTGGACATGAAACCCGGCACGTATCGCGATACCGCATCAACGATCACGAGCGCCGCGAATTCACCGCCCGACAGCACATAGTCTCCGAGTGACACCTCGAAATCAACGTACCGGTCGATGACCCGCTGATCGATACCCTCATAATGGCCGCACACGATGCAGATATCGTCCCGCGAAAAAAACCGCTTCACCATCTCCTGGGTAAGCAGCACTCCCGAGGGAGTGGGAAACACCACCTTTGCGCCGGGCGGCCTTTTCGCGTCGAGCGCCCTGAAAAGCGGCTCGGGCCTGAGCACCATTCCGCTTCCGCCGCCGTACGTATAATCATCGCACCGCCGGTGCCGATCCCCGGAATAATCCCTGATATCGACGCATTCGATGGAGATTATGCCCGAAGCAACCGCTTTTCCGAGAAGCCCCGTACTGAGCGGACCGGCGAAAAACTCCGGAAACAGAGTGAAGATGGTAAACTTCACAGATCAAGCAGCCCTTCAACCGGATGGATATCGATCCTGCCGTTTCGAACCCCTTCGACGTCAACCATCGACTTCACGAAGGGAACCATATGCTTTTTCCCGTTCCGGTCGGCAACAATAAGTATCTCGCCGCTTCCGGCCTTGATGATATCCTCCACCGAACCGAAGGAGGCGCCATCAAGGAAAACCTCACAGCCGAGTATGTCGTAATAATAGTACTCATCGCTCTCAAGAATGTCCCGCGTCGCCTCGGCGAACGAGCGGTCGATGAATACCTCGTAACCTTTCATGGCGTCTGCCGCGTCGCGGTCGTCAACGCCGGAAATCTTCACTATGATGATCTGTCCTTTGAACTCCGCAACTTCTTCAACAGCGCAGGAACGGTATCTGCCGCCCGTTCGGACTAACACGCTCTCTCCGGGCGTGAAACGCTCCCGCAAATCGGTCGTAACATAAACTTTAAGGCGCCCATGCAAGCCATGAGCGCCCACGATCTTCCCTATTCGTAAAAAATGCTCTTCGTTCAATCAAGTATTTCCAGCACAACCCTTTTCCCTGATTTTGTTGCTGAGGCGTTGATAATTGTTCTGATGGCGCGAGCGATTCGTCCGTGCTTTCCGATCACCTTGCCAATGTCTTCCTTGGTAACCTTCAATTCAAGTATGGTAGATTTTTCGCCTTCGATTTCTCTGATCTGTACGCTCTCGGGATTGTCAACGAGTGACTTCACCATGTACTCCACCAGATCCTTATAATTCATCGCCACCTCCCCAGGAGTTATTGCGCTTCTTTAAATTTTTTCCAGATTCCCGATTTCTTCAAGAGTTTTTCGATAGTATCCGTTGGTTGAGCACCATTCTTAAGCCACTTGATGACTTTTTCTTCATTAACGGTAAACTGGGCATCCTTCGAAACAGGCTGATACTGTCCAAGGTTTTCAATGATAGCGCCGTCACGTCTGTCCCTGCCGTCAACAGCGACAACTCTATAATAGGGCATCTTTTTCTTCCCGGCCCTCTGTAATCGAATCTTAACCGCCACGAATATACCTCCTATAATAATTAGGGGAAATAAATTATACGGCCTGTTATTTGTCAATATAAAATAGCCAACCTATGGCAGAAAAACCACTCTGGCAATAGAAATTGCATGCAAAGGGGTGACGCGTTACCCTCGAAAATAATTGAAGATCACCGCGGCATGTATGGAGCAACGGAGCCGGCCGGGAAGCGCCTGTCCGGCCGTTATCAGCGTCCTTTATGGAAACTTCATTGGCAATCCCCGCACAATAAGCTATTTACTATCAAAAATAAATCACAGGGCTAACAGATGAAACATTTATCACACATGGAGCAGTATCTCAGCAATTATTGAATAATTTCAAACAGAATTCCTGAAATTTATTATTTTTCCTTGATTTTTTCGTCACAAAAACATATGCGCAATGGTGCGTATACTATCCGACGCAACGTATCCGCGCCGTGCGGGCAGGATCGTTCCAAAATCAGCGGGGAGGCTCCGTGTGCCGTACATCAATCACACAATAAAAAAGCTGCTCCCGATCCTCGCCGGGGCACTTACGCTTGTATACGCATATTCCCCCCTGCCAGCCGCCGGGGACACCCCGGAGACGGCCTACGACCGCATTATGGGGAAGAAAGTCATCCGCATCGGCGTTTCACGGCATTACCCCCCGCTCAACTTCCATTCCGGGAAGAAGGGCGTGGAAATAGACATGGCGCAGGAACTCGGCCGATTCCTCGGCGTCAGTGTCGAGACTGTTCCGATGAAGCTCACCGAATATGTCGGCGCCATTGAAAGCAAAAAAGTGGACATCGTAATTGCCGGGCTTTCGCGCAACCTGCGCAGGGCAAAGCGCATCTGGTTCTCCGAACCGTACATTTCGATAACCCCCGGCGTACTGGCGAGCACCCGGGCGCTTCCGCAGACCCGCTTCGGCGACCGCTTCGAACAGAGCCCGATCAGGACGATATGGGACCTGAAAAGCACAAGCGGCTTCCGCTTTGCCGTCAAAGAGGGCAGCGCCTACGAGGAACTGCTCGAAAACGAATTTCCCGATTTTCCGAGAACTCTGGTGAAAACAAATGCGCAGGGGCTGAAAGCGCTCAAATCAGGCGCCGTGCAGGGTTTTGTCCATGATTCCCTGTATCTTCAACAGCAGTACCAGATGCACCCCTCCTACGGCGGATCTTACACCCTGCTTCAGGGCGGCAACCGTCATGAACAGCTGTGCGTCGGCCTGCCGTTCGGCGACACCATGCTGAAAAACCAGGTCGACATATTCATCATTGAAATGAAACGGCTCGGCAAAATCGACCAGTGGCTCGAAAAATATTCAGTAAAATAGAAAAATGATTATATGGCAACCACCGCAAAACGGCTCTTATATCTTTTGATCCTGGTCTGTGCCTCACTATCGCTATTATCAATGGAAGCCCCGGCGAACGAAATCGACGAGACGTTGAAAAATCTTGATCTCTCGGGCTTCCTCCGCTTCAGGGCGTGGCACACCGGATCTGAAACAAAAATGCCCGAAAAATTTCCTGGCAACGGCACCTATAATTCAGTCAACTACCAGGACCTGCTGCTTCGCGCGCGCCTGTACCTCAAAGTCACGCCGGATATCGAAATAAGAACGGTCTTCGACATATCGTCCTATTTCGGCAATGCGGGCTTTCAGATGGGCGATGGCACCACCAACCTTGTGACGCGCGATGTCTATGCGGTATTTCATGTTTCAAAAAACGATGAAGTTTCCATCGGAATGCAGCCGTTCAGCCTTCCCGGCGGATACATCCTCGCCAGGGACGCCACCGGCGCGCAGTATTCCCACTACCTGTTCAACAGGAAGCTGAAAGCATACGCGTCGTTCATCAACGCGTTCGACAACGCGAAGGACAACTACGGCGCGGACTCAAACCGCCCGAAATACGCGAACGATACGATCTGCATTCTCGGCCTGACCGCGAGCGTTGCCGGCAATTTTTCAGTCGACATGTATTACACGTACGAAAACGACCATTACACTACCGACGACGGCACCGAAAACGAAGACCCCCGGATGGCAAAACTGCACTGGGCGGGAATCCACGGCAAACTGATCGCCGGCAATATGCTGTTCAAGGCGGGCGGCATCTACAATGGCGGGTCGATCCGCATCCGCGACGACGCCGGCGAATTCAACCGCACATCGATCAACGCGGCGCTTTTCGAGATCGAAACGGGATGCCGGATAAACTCGTTTCAGGGCTCCATCATCGCCGAAGGGGCGACGGGCGACCCGAACGACCCGAACGCGGGCAGCTCGTTTCAGGACATCAAGTCCTCGCATGAATTTTCCTATATCGTCGTCGACAACTACGGCGGCATCGCGCTTCGCGCGAGCGGCGAATCGTGCTGGTACGGAATGTACGGCGGGGGGCTGAAGCTCCAGTACACGCTGGAAAGCCCGTTCATCATACAGCTCCGCCTGCTCCATTTTCAGACCGCCAAACCGCTTGAGCGCGACGGGTCATCGTCGACCTGGCTCGGCGACGAGTGCGACATCAAAATAGAGTACGCCAGGCATGAAACCGTTTCGGCGTTTTTCATGGGGGGGATATTCTTCCCGCAGGCGGCCTATTCGGCGCTTGGGGCCGTGCAGCAGGACTCTTACGGGCCGATAATAGAATGCGTGCTCGGGATGATGATCACGTTCTGAAAAGGAATTTCCCGCGTTGCCGGCGGAGACCCCAGGGCCGGCGCGCTATTAATATCCGGCTTACATAAAATAACCAGGGAGGCGTGCATCATGGGAAAGTGCATAAGTTGCGGCAACGAGACCGATAAAACCTACGTTATGTACGAATGCCGCGTCGGCAATGTCGAGAAAAAGGAGAGCCGGACCGAATACATTCCGACCGAGTTCCGGCCCCAGAAGCGCCAGCACTACAAAATCACCACGACCTACGACACGATCACCGAGCACCCGTTCGGCTTCTGCAACAGGTGCCTCTACAAAAACCGCTCGATGGGGCTGAAGCTCCTGGCGGTCGTCATACCGGCACTCATCATCCCCGGCGCGCTCCTGGTATACTTTTCAGGCTCGGCGGCCTCCGGAAGCGGGACTGCGAAGGCACTGCTCTATTCGGGAGTCGCGGCAGGTTTTGCGGGCATCATAGGGCTATCCGCTTCCATTCATTTCATTTTCGCGGGTAACTGGAGAACCCCCTACTACGCGAAAAAGGCCGAAATGGGCGACAACTACGGCGAGCTGCACAACTGCCTCGTCCTTGACCCGAAAGAGTTCGAGTATCTGGAAAAAAAGGAGTTCAAACAGGTGATCTCGACCTGGACGGACGTTGTGGGATAACATCCGCCGCCCGCCGCTGACCTGCGCCGGGTTCAATCAACGACGATCTTAGATATTTCGAGCATGAACCGCTTGTATGACTCGTTGAGCATCTTGCTGACATTGGCGTTTACCTCGCGGTCGGTGACCCGCCTTTCAAGATACTTGCTGATCTCGTTCAGATCCACCTTGAGCTTGCGCCCCACGTCCTCGATCGCCTGGGTGTAGGCAAGCGCCGAAGGCGAGCGCTGCACGATCTTCCGTTTTTTAAGCTCCTCATCGAGCTGCAGCTGGCGCTTCAGCCGTTCCTGTTCGTCCTTGATAAAAGTATTGAGGATGGATTCGCCCGTCGAAAGGAAATTGACGCGATCCACCATTTCCCAGTATCCGCTCACCGCGATGAGCCCCTTGAAGACAAGGTCGGGCACCGGCTCGCAGTAGAAATTCAACAGAACAAGGGACCGCGTCGGATCGTCGACGATGATCCTGTCGGTGAGGCGCGACGAGGCCGCCATTCTGAAAACCTCGACCGGCGGAAAAATCAACTCATCGCGGAAAAGCTTCTGGGCCCCCGTCATGAGCTGTATTTTAAAGTGTATCCTGTTCACCGCGGCCCTTGTCTCATTGTAGGCCCTGAGCCGCGCGGCAATATTCATCGCCGCCTGTGCCGCGTTGACCGCGTCGGCATAATAGCCTGTAACCACGCCCAGCCCGATGCTGCTCACCACGCCCCGGGTGGCCGCGAACTCGGAGATTATGAGGGCGTTGATCTTCTCGGTGACCATTGAAATATCGGTCAGATTCATACGGGCAAGCATATCCGCGAATCCCGCGATCTCCACGATCAGCACCGTGCTTGTGACGGTCGAGAGGCTTTTTATCGCTTTGTCATCTTCCGCCATCTGCTGCGACCGCTTCTGCTCGAGGAGATCGGTCTCCGGGCTCTCGTATTTTTTGAAGATGTTGACAACGAACTGGTCGATTTCGCGCAGATCGTCCGGGGGCATGAGTCCCAGCACCGCCACGATGTCTCCGGAGATCGCGTAGTCCTCGCGCAGAAGGGATATGAGGAAATACGCGATCTCGGTGGATTTCTGGTTTCCGAGGATCGACAGGATGTCGCGCTGTATCCCCTTGTTCTTGATGATCATCATATCGCGGATGATCTTCAGGGCGTCGCGGTTGCCCAGGCTGACGAGCAGCGAACAGGCGTAGATACGGACGCGGATACCGGGATCTTTCAGATATTCCTGAAGGAAACCGATGACCGCGCGCTTGTTGATGGTCGTTGACACGCTGATGATGCTGCCGATCGCCTGGACGACCGCTTCCTTGGAGGGATTATCGGCGAAAGAGAAAAAGAGCGAATTGAGGTACTCGATGTCAGGCTCAAGGCCGCAGCGCCCGATACAAAGCACTGCAAGCCTGCGGATCTCCGCGTTTTCGTTATTCTGGATGACATCCTTGAAAACCTGGTTTGCCGCCATGTTCGCGGCAAGGTCGCGCGTGATCATGATCTGCATGATGGAGAGCACGATATCGTCCCCCTGGCCCACCCGCTCCCGCAGATATTCAAGAAGGATGTTAAGCGACCGCTGATCGGTGAACTGGGAAAGAAACCGCACCCCCATCCGGTGCTCTTCTTCCCCGCCGGCCGAGAGGAGGAGCTCCAGCTCGCCGAGCATGTAGGAATAATTCAGCTCCGAAAGGCATTTCGCGGCCGCGTTGAAAATGTGCTCGTCGCTGTACTTCTTCACGTAATTGAGGATCTTCACCAGCGTCACCGCCGCGTTGACGATACCCAGCCTCCCGATGAGTTCACAGAGGCGCACTATCCTGTTGCGAAGATACCGTTTCTCGAAATCGATGCTGTCTATGCGGGAGGCCGACAGCTCCCTCGATTTCGGGTCCTCGTCATACAGGACTTCGACAAGCCTCGCGAAATCATCGGCGTCCTCGGCCTCCATGAACGGGATCTTGTCCGCGATCGCCGTCATGAGCTTGTGGATATTGGCGCGGTCCTCGTGCTGAAGGTAATACACGATGCGGTTTTTGAGCTCAGGCGTCAGCCGCTCGAGGATATACCGGCGTATAATCCTGAAGTTCTCCGGAAAGTCCTTTTCGGCGACGTTGGTAATCATGAACTCCTTGCGGTACGTTTCGAAGAAGGTTTCCAGCGTCACAACGATATAGTTGTATATCTTGTCCTTGAGCAGGAGGTTTTTTCTGCTCTCGTCGATGGTGACGAAATAGCTTTCAAATATCTCGACGATGAGGTTGTTCTGGAGCTGGGTGTCCATCGAAAGAGAAATGAGATTGCGGAAGAGCTTGTCAGGATCGCGCAGCCTGTCGACGTTGGCGAAGAGCAGGTAGAGCGTGCGCTCGACGAGCTCCATGCTGCTCGAAGTAAGCGCCTTCATGATGTAGATGATAAACTCGCGGTGGTTGCTCGACAGCATCGCCGCCAGGAACTCGGTTTTTACCCTATTGTCATACTCCTCGAAATCCGCCGTCTTCTTGCCCAGCAGCACCCTGATATCAAGGATCACCTTGTCTTCCTTGTCGGGGATATAGGTATAGAGCTGTTCCTCCTCGGTCCTGCTCTCATCGGCCGTTCTCATCAGATTGTCGCACAGGAGGGTGATAGACCTGTACACGGCCCACGATATCTCGTTATTCTCCTCTTTGAGAAGTGTCTCGAAAAGCGCGATATCTTTAAAGGAGGAAAGACCAATGAGGGTGAGGGAGCGAATCCGGTCGGGCAGGGTCGTATTGAGCGCGTTCATCCGCAGAAATCCGTACACCTCATCCGATCCGGCGCCTATGACCCTGATCACATTGAACGCCTTCGCGAGGAGGGAGATATCCTGCGGCTCACCTTCGTTTCCGATCTCGCCTTTTATCAGGTCGATGATCAGGCCAATCTCCTGCTCCGAGCCGAACATTTCGATATGGTCAAGGATCAGCAGCTTTTCATGGATGCTGATGTCGGCCACGAGAAGCTCCCGGAACACCTTCATCACCTCATCCGACCTGAAATCCTTGAGGACTCCGATTGCGCTTTCGCGGATAAGAGGCCCCCGGAAGAGGTCCTGCAGCAGGATCCGCATCCCCTGCTCCGACCTGACGATGCCGAGCACTTTGTGGAGCGCGATGCGCTCATAGGGCATCAGCCTGAAATTGCGGCTGATCTCAAGTTTAATGCTCTGCAGTATGTCTTTTTCCATCAGCCGCGCCCCGTAATCCATATGATCGCGAATCGTTTTTCATTGTAGTAACCTGTATGACGTTGGCAATAAAAAAAAATCCCCCGGACGCTTTTTGGCCGGCCAATAGCGACGGTACTAAAATTTGGGCAATTGCTCCTGAAAATCGTTTGACTATTTTATCAAAATATATTTATATTTGTAGAATTAGTCTGGATGAGTTCGATCACTTTTTATCTTCCGGGCGGCGATCCCGGCCGGGAGAGGCAGTGTGAGGCCGCTTGCCTCCAATATTGCAAAGCCAAAAAGGGTAAGGAGTAATTTCATGATGAAAAAGAGTCTTTTTGCAATTGTTACGATGCTGTTTATAGCCGGAGTGCTCTCATGCGGCGGAGGAGCGGCGCGTCGGACCCAGCAGCCCCAGGCCACGGATGAGATGGTCGGAGAAGCGACGGGTATCGCAAGCATATTCGACAGCGACAAGGCGCTCGCACGCGACAGGGCGATCGACGACGCGATGAACAAGCTCGTAAAGTCAAAACTCGGCACCACCGTCAGCGGGCGGTCCCTGGTTCAGGACTTCGCTCTTGTAGAATCGATTATCGAAGCCTCTTCGACGGGCATGGTAAAGGACTGGAAAGTCAAGGAAGAGCATGCCGAGACAGACGCGTATTTCGTCACCATCACCGGCAGGGTATTCCCGGCCGCGGTGAACGACACGATCGAAGCGACAATCAAGAACTACGGCAGGCCCAAGTTCATGGTGCTTGTTCAGGAGTCGTATGACGGGGCCCGCAACGAACCGGGCAATACCGTGACCGAACTTACGATGATGCAGCTCATGGGCAACCAGGGCTTTGATTTCGTCGATTCGCAGATGACCAAAGACCTGCTCCGCAAAGAGCGCAAGGTGATGGGCAAGGCCCTCGCCGGAACGGTCGGCGCGGATGTCCAGAATGTCCTGCTCGATGACCTCGGCGCGGAAGTGATCATCTTCGGCACCGCCAAAACCACCGACCAGACCGCAGTCATGAGCGGATACGCACGGAACATGAAATCGAAACAGGCGAACGTGCAGCTGAAGGCAGTTGACGTCTATACTGGCAGGATCCTTGCATCCCAGGCCGAAAACGCTCCGGCCGTCCACATCGACGCTGACACCGCCTCGAAAGACGCCATTCAGCGCTGCCTCAAGAAAATGATCGGAAGGATCAACGACGAAGGAACCTTTGAGTCGGGCCCGTTCCTCAACCAGATCACAAAGAAGTTCCTCCAGTCGGCAACGGCAAGAATGATCACGATGAATATCGCCGGACTCAACTATACCGATCTCACCAAATTCCGCGAGCAGCTTCAGGGAAGAGTACGCGGCGTGAGCAAGGTATATCCGAGAGGCCAGGCGGGAGCCATGGCGAAGCTTGAGCTCGAGTTCGCGGGGAAGACGCATGACCTTGCCGACGAACTCAACGCGAAGGCCTCAAAGCTCGGATTCAACATAGAAATACTGGAACAGAAGCCGAATAAGATATCCATCCGCGCATCAAAGCAGTAGCTTTTGTCGCGCGACACGGCATGTTAAAATACGCCCCTCACCCGTAACCCGCGGCGTGAGGGGATTTGTTTTACCCGGGGGCGCGCCCGGTGCTTCCTGCTGGCCAATATTGGACAACGAAAGCGCATTCTAAACATACAATCACATTCACGAGGTACGTTATGCAAGGCTATACACACAATACCGGAACAATCATAGGCAAGGGCGGTATCGAGCTGTTCTTCCAGAACTGGGTAGCTGATTCTCCCCGGGGAGTGCTGGTTATCACCCACGGACTGGGCGAGCATTCCGGACGGTATTCAAACCTGATCGGGGCGCTCGCGGGAAAGGGAATATCCATATACGCGCTCGACCATCGTGGGCACGGAAAATCCGCTGGAAAGCGCGGCCACATCGACAGCTTCATGGATTACATTAACGACCTCAAAATTTTCATAAATATCGTCAGGCATGAAAACAGCCACCTCCCGCTCATCCTCCTGGGACACAGCATGGGAGGAGCTATCGCCCTTAAATACACGCTCACACATCCTTCTGACATTTCGGCACTAATCCTCTCCTCGGCGGGCCTTGTCCCGGCGGTTGAGGTTCCCAAAGCACTGGACGTCGTCGCGCGGATGGGATCGAAGCTCTTTCCGGGCGTTACATCATCCAACCAGATCGACGCCAGCCTTATATCGCACGACAGCGCATATGTCGCGAATTACACGTCCGACCCGATGGTGCACGACAAAATATCGTTCCGCTGGTACACCGAAATGCTTGCCACCACAAAGGAATGTCTCGAGCGGGCGGGCGAGCTCACCATGCCGCTGCTCGTTTTTCACGGCACTGACGACAAGATAGTCGATTTTTCGGGGAGCATAACCACTCATGAGAAGGCCTCGTCCAGAGACAAGACCATCCACCTCTTCGAAGGGCTCTATCACGAGACAATGAACGAAGTTGAGCACGAGCGGACAAAGGTCCTCTCCGTTGTCACCGCCTGGATCCTCAAACACCTTCCCGCCAAGGGCAAAGCCGTGAAAGCCAAAGCCGCGTCCAAACCCGCGAAAAAGGCGCCTGCGAAAAAGAAGGCAGCCCCCAAAAAAGCGAAGCCGAAAGCGAAACCAAAGGCAAAGCCGAAAAAATAACGGCGGAAAGCACCGTCTCGAACATGAAATCACAAAACCCCGCGCGATCGCGCGGGGTTTTTATTCTAGTCTAAAATAAACACGCCGGGTGGGAGTGCCCGGCGTGCTGAGTGACACTGCGATGTTGGCTCAATTACTTCAATAACTGCAATACGCTCTGGGACTTCGTATTGGCCTGGGCAAGCATTGCTGTTGCCGCCTGATTGAGGATCTGGTACCTTACAAAAGACGACATCTGTTCCGCCATGTCTGTGTCCCTGATCCGGCTTTCAGAAGCCTGAACGTTCTCATACGCGTTCATGAGTCCGCGTGCCGCATGCTCGAGCCTGTTGTAGTAGGCACCGAGGTCCGCGCGCTGTTTCGAAATCGTTCTGAGCGCCTCGTCGGCAAGACCGATCACCGCGTTTGCCTTCCCGGGAGTGGAAAGCGAAATAAACGTAAGCACGGTGGGGTTCCTGAGCCCGAGGGCGGCGCTGGTCATCGTTTCGATAAAGACCCTTTCCCTCTGGTGCATGTTCGGTCCCATATGGAACCACATCGACGCGGTCGGATTCAGCCGCGCGAAAGCACCCGTCAGAAGCTTCATCTTGTTGAATTCAGCCTGAGACGAAATCCGGTCTATTTCATCAACGAGTTCCGAAATTTCCACCTGGATCTGCTGCCTGTCTTCCGGTGTGTAGATACCGTTGGCGGATTGCACCGCGAGCACCCTGATTCGCTGAAGAATATCGTGGGATTCCTGGAGATAACCTTCCGCCGTCTGGATAAGCGACATGCCGTCTTCTGTGTTACGCTCGGCCTGCCGTAAGCCCTGGATCTGAGACCTCATCTTTTCAGAAACCGCAAGTCCGGACGCGTCGTCGCCGGCCCTGTTTATTCTCATGCCGGAGGAAAGTTTTTCAACGTCCTTCGTCATGCTCCAATCGTGAAATTTTAATGTTCTATGTGCGAATATCGCACTAACATTGTGATTTATAATCATATCTTCCTCCTTGAATTTATTTGCTACCTTCCGTGGTAGCAATAATGATTATAATATCATCAGTAAACATTCGTCACATTTCGCGATTCATCTAAGACCTTTTATATCGGTTTTTTGGGATTTATAAATGATTATTGGCAATTATGTTCAAATATGATGCTCTTATTATTGTTTTTTAAAATTATTGATTTTGAAAAATTTTTTTATTTTCAGGCCGGATACAGCTCGTTCCGCCCCACGAATTCACCGTTCAAGCCGCAACCGGGCCAAAACCCTGGAGGAAAAATCGCCGGTAAAGTTGAAAAAAAACAGTTGCCATATCCCCTTCCCTGATATTGTAGACTGCATGCGTTTACGGAAAACAGGCGCAGAATCGAATCATGAAATTGAAGGCTTGAAAAGTGGGAAGATACGGCGGGCATAACACCAGATTAACCAGACCCGGCAGGGGCGGTTCCGGATTCGGATCATCGATCACCGGATCAGGGGCGATAGACCGCCTGATGGATACACTGGGAGGGCTGCGCGCCCGCTATCAGAGCTCCCGCGCGCTCGTGCTCGGCGTCATCGCCGGACTCATCATCGCGTTTTTTGTGATCATCATCATCGATTTTTACCGCGTCAAGGGGCTCGCCAATTTCCAGCCCAATATCACCACAAAGATTTTCGACCAGAACGGGGAACTCGTATCAGAGCTTTTCAGGCAGAAGCGCGATGTCGTGCCGCTCAACCGCATACCGCGAAACCTCATTAACGCCGTCATCGCCATGGAGGACAACGAGTTCTACGACCACTCGGGAATCAACGTCAAGGGGATAGTCCGCGCCTTTTTCATTAATATTTATTCGGGCAGAATCCGCCAGGGGGGAAGCACCATCACCCAGCAGCTGGCGAAGATCCTGCTCACCACAAGCGAGCGCAGCATCTACCGCAAAATCAAAGAGGCCTTTATCGCCCTCATGATGGAGATGTCATTCAAGAAAGACGACATCATGGGATTCTACCTGAACCAGATATTCCTCGGCCACGGCACCTACGGGGTCGAATCGGCGTCCCAGTTCTATTTCCAGAAGCACGTCTGGGAGCTCAACCTCGCGGAATGCGCGCTCCTGGCGTCGCTGCCTTCAGCGCCGAACCGGTTCTCACCCATCCGCCACCCCCATATCGCCATGGAGCGCCATAAGCTGGTGCTCGCCAAAATGGTCGAGCTCGGATATATCAGCATCCCGGACGCCGAGAGGGCCTACGCCGAGTTCTGGCCGGACTACCTCAATTATATCAACGATCTGCCGCCGTCCTATAACGCCTGGGCGGCTCGCCACGACCTTGCGCCCTGGTTCACCGAGCACATCAGGCGCACGCTTATCAAAAAATACGGCGAAGAGATGGTCTACGAAAAGGGGCTTCTCGTCTACACCACGCTCGATCTGAAAAAACAGCTTGCGGCCCAGCGCGTGATGACCGAGGCGCTCAGCCGGCAGTCGGCGATATCGGGAACGATGCAGTTCCGCAACGCCGATTATTTTGTCGACAACTTCACCGATCCCGTCGAAACGTTTTCGCTCCTCTTCGACATCAGCCAGTTCAGCAAGACAGGTTCGAGGGAAAGCGCCAAGGTAAACAACTACATTAAAGAACACGCCATCGAGGAGATCGAGCTCGTAAACTTTCTCTTCGGCACCAACAACATCGGCACGCTGTTCGACGATTACCGGAAGGCATCGGGTGAAACGAGCGAAACGCAGAAAGTCGAGGGGTGCCTGATATCCATCGACCACCACAACGGGTTCATCGTGGCGATGGTGGGCGGAAGCGAATTCACCAGCATCAACCAGCTCAACCGCGCAACTCAGGCAAAGCGCCAGCCGGGCTCGGCGATCAAGCCGCTTCTCTATGCCGCGGCGTTCGATACCGGCAAGTTCTCGCCGGCATCGGCCCTGTTTGACTCGCCGCTGGTCTACTTCAACCGCGACGGCGGCGACTGGATACCGGAAAACTACCACAGCCAGTACCAGGGGCTGGTGCGGCTGCGCATGGCGCTCGCCCAGTCGATCAACGTAATTTCGATACGCATCGCCGAAGCGCTCGGCATTGACACGGTTATCCAGTATTTCGGCAAACTCCTGAAAATCGCCCCGAATGAAACACAGGCGCGCATCCCCCGGAACCTGTCCATCGCTATCGGCTCATTCGAGGTAACGCCGTTCGAGCTCGCGCGCGCGTACGCCATCATCGCCAACGGCGGCAAAGACGTGATCCCCTTCTCGATACGCAACATCAAGGACCGCAGCGGCAAAATACTCGAAAACCAGGAAGAGCAGGTCCAGAAACAGCTCAAGGACGAGGAGGACAAAGGCACGATCCAGATCCTGCATCCGTCGACCTGCCAGCTCATGATCAGCATGCTGCAGTCGGTCATCAACGAAGGAACCGCCCGCGCCGCCTACCCGGGCCGCCCTGCTGCGGGGAAAACCGGCACCACCAATAACTGGCGCGATGCATGGTTTGTCGGGTTCTCGCCTGAAATCACCACCTGCGTGTGGATGGGATACGACAGCCTGGGCATGTCGCTTGGCGTCGGTCAGGCCGCAGCCGGTGTCGCGGCGCCCGCGTGGGGAGAGTATATGAGGCTCGCGCTCCAGGGAACGCCGGTTCAGGGGTTCCCCGGATACGCCCAGCTCGAGGAACACCGTGTCTGTTCGCGTTCAGGGCTCAATCCCTCGGGAAGCTGCCGCCAGGTTATCAGTGAAGTGTTCCAGCCGGGAACCGCCCCCCGGGAGACGTGCACCACCTGCCAGGGGTTCCAGCAGAGCGTGCGCCTGACGGAAAAGGAGCCGACGGCCAACATTATCCAGGGGCAGCGTGACGCGATACGGAAAAACATGAATCAAAAAAAGCGCAGGGGCGGTTCAGTGCTGGACCATGTAGGCGACGAACTGCTCAAATAGGGGGATTATCCGCTTCTCTTCGGGCCGTCGTACCGGAACATAATACGATACTCGGTACCTGCCTCTTCGCGTACGACCACTTCCGCGCCTATCTGACCGGCAAGCCCTTCGACCAGCTTCAAGCCGAGTGAATCTTTCCTTGCGGCCGCCGCCTGCCCGATCCCCTTTCCATTGTCGCGCACGACAAGCTCATATCCGTCATCCCCGACCTTCTGGAGCGAGATAAAAATCATACCGGACGCATTATCCGGAAACGCGTGGCGCACCGCATTCGACAGCAGTTCGTTCACAATAAGTCCGCAGGGAATCGCCACATCGATTCCAAGCGCCACATCCCCCACATTGCACTTGACCCCGATCCCCTCACGAATCATGCTTGATGCCGCAAACTGCCGTATCAGCGACTCAAGATAATTCCTGAAATTAATCATTGTAAAATCGCTCGACTTGTACAGCATCTCGTGCACCAGCGCCATGGTCTGCACCCTTCTGGTGCAATCGGCAAACGCCTCGCCCGCCCCATCATGCTTCAGTCGGTCGGACTGTATGCCGAGCAGGCTCACGATGATCTGCATGTTGTTTTTGACGCGGTGATTTATTTCGCGCAGAAGTATTTCCTTCTCCCTGAGTGACGCGACGAGCCGCTCCTCGTGCCGCTTCCTCTCTGTCACGTCCTGAATAATTACCAGAACAAGGTCCCCTGTCGATCCGGCAATAAAAGTTTCCTTGACGTTCATGTTGGCGATAATGATTTCGCCTCCCTTGCGTCTGAGCTTCACTTCGAAATCCCTCACCATTCCTTCGCGGGCGAGTATCCGGAACACATCGTCCCTGTCGTCAGGATTCGCGTACAACTCCCGCGCGTTGATGCCGAGCAGCTCTTCCTGGGAATAGCCCAGTATCCGGCTTATCAGCTCATTGCAGTGCAGTATCCGACCCTCCCTGCTGGCCAGGCTGATCCCGACAGGAGAGATGTCGAAAAGCGTGCGGTACCGCAATTCCGAGTCCCTGAGTTCAGTTTCGACTTTTTTCCTGAGCGAGATATCGCGCATAAACGCGAAGCAGAAATCCCGCCCCTCAACGCTCCTGAAGCTGATTGTCACATCTACGGGATAGGTGCTGCCGTCTTTTCTCCTCTGCTCGCCCTCGAACGCGATATGTTTCGCTTTTTTCAGCACATTCCAGTGGCGGTCCCAGAGCGCCGGCTCAAACCCCACCGCAACATCAAACAGCGTAAGAGACGAGAGCTCCTGCTTCGAATATCCGAGCGATTCGCACGCCCTTTCATTGACATAGAAAAAACTCCCGTCCGGCAGTATCCAGTACGCCTCATCCATTGCGCTGTCAACGGCCTGCTGTGTCAGGTGCAGGAGCTCCCCTATTTTTTTTCTTGCAGTAATATCACGGGCAAAGGCGAAATTATACTCCTTTCCATCAATATTGACATAGTTTACCGATATTTCGACAGGATAGACGCGGCCGTCTTTTCTGCGGTGGACCGTCTCGATCATCAGGTGCCGGTCACGCTTCAGCCGTTGCCACAAATCGTTCCATGCCTCAATGTCATACTTCAGGGCGACATCGCCTACCCTCATTGAAAGCAGTTCATCTTTCGAGAATCCGAGCGCTCTGCACGCCTGCTCATTGACATAATCGAACACCGCTTCCGGAGTGACCCAGTAGATCTCATCGGTGAGCTGATCAAGCGATGTTTTTGTCAGGAGCAGGGTCTCCTCCATCAACTGCCTGTCGGTAACATCCATCCCGATCGAAAGGATACCGGCGAAAACACCGTTTGCACCGTTCAAAATCTTGTTGTACCATTCCACACGGCTCACCCTGCCGCGCACGTCGACAACCGGCCACCTGCCGCGCTCCGAGCCGCGGCCCTCCCGGGCGCAATTCATCAGATGCTCGAACGCATCCACGCCCTCAGGAGGCACAAAAAGCGGTTGATACTCCTGCCCGATCACCCCGGCCGCTTGCCGGCCGGTCACATTTTCAAAATGACCGTTAATCCGGACAATCTTTCCCGCCGCATCAAGGACTACCACCAGAAGCGGCGCGTCACCGATGAGGTAATCTATCAGGTAATCGACCATGGCCAGGTGAAACTCAAGCGCCAGCGCCGGAATGGAGGGGAGTCCGCCTTCTTCAAGACGCCCCCTGAGCATCATGATCTCACGAACCAGATCATCCTTCGACATCCCCTGATAGATCAAAGCCATGTCCTGCTTTTCCAAGACACCACCTCTCAAACATGCGCTGACAGATTCCGACACGATCGATGATACACGCTTGCCCGAATGATGCAAGAAAATTATTGAACACTTCAACAGCCATTTTTGTTTGACTTTTATTTAAATCCGTATCCCGATTGAATCGGGAAGATACGGCATTCCAGGCAGAGGCGACAAACGAAGGGCTTGCGGAGCGATGGCCAACAAACCGCTGAAAATCCTGATCGTCGAAGATGAGTTTATTACCGCCTACCACATAGGGACCATACTCGGCAGGTCCGGATACGAGGTCGCGGGAAACCCGAAATCGGGTGAGGACGCCATACAGGCCGTTCTCGAGACAATGCCCGATGTCATTTTAATGGACGTCAAGCTGTTCGGAGAGGTCGACGGGATCGACGCGGCGGCCGAAATAAAGAAACGCTTCAACATTCCGGTAATTTACCTCACGGCCTACTCCGACTCTGCGACCCTTGCGCGGATATCGCAAACCAATCCGTACGGCTATCTTCTCAAACCTGTCAATCCCGACAATCTCAAAGCGGCGATTGAAATATCCCACAGCAAATCGATTTATGACAGAAAGCTGAAAGAGAGCGAGCGGCGCTATCTCGGCATCGTTGAGAACATGCCCATGTATCTGTGCCGCTTCCTCCCCGATACGGGTGAAATCACTTTTACAAACCTGCAATACCGTAACCGGCTTGGAAAGGAGGAAGCTGAGCTGATCGGCACAAATTTCTTTGACATCGTACATGGCGGCAACGGCGCGGCATTGAAAGCAATTTTCGAATCGCTCACGATCAGCAGGCCTCTTCACACCCTTGAAGTTGTAATAGTGGAAGAAGAATCACGCTACTGGGAACGATGGATCTGCCAGGCGCTTTACGACAGCGATGGAAAGCCGTTCGAATATCAGTTCATCGCGGAGGATATTTCCGGAATAAAAGAAGCCGAGACGCAGATCAGGAGCAAAAGTCTCGACCTCAGCCGCACGGTTACCGAACTTGACTGCATTTACAGGATAACACAGCTCGCGGAATCCGACTTCAATTCGACGGAAGAATTTCTTTCGAGCGCGGTCAGCATCATCGCCGACACACTCAGTGACTCCCCGCTGTCGCTGATCAGAATTGAATATAACGGCAAAGAGTATCCGGCCGGGCGCGGACAGGAACCGGACGGTGTACCCGTTTCCCCCGTACAGAAGCACACCACACCCGGCGGGGCAATTACCATTCATTATACAAGCACAGTCCGCGAAGAGCGCCGGGAAGCGCATTCGCTGATCACGGCAATATCGGCCCGCATGGAGGAAATAATCGAGCGGATCACCATACTGGACCGGATGAAAACCATGGAGCGCGAGATACTCGACATCGGCGAGGGAGAGCGGCAGAACATGGGCAGAGAGCTTCATGATGTGCTCGGGCAGATACTGACCGGCATAAGCTTCCTCGCCCGCACGGCTTCAAAGAAAATCGCCGAAATCCCGGGCGCCCCTCTCAGGGAAATGGATGAAATATCCGCACTCGTAAAACACGCCACCGTACAGTGCCGCGAGCTCTCAAAAGGGCTCCTGTTGAAAGACATCGCCGGTGAAGGGTTCATCGTCGCGATTGATCAGTTTGCCGCCGGTATGCGCTCCAGGCTCGGCATAAATTGCGAGCTCAAAGTCGATGACGACCTCAGGATCGACAGCAGCTTTATCGCGACACAGCTTTACCGTATCATCCAGGAAGGGATCACCAGCGCGGTGAAAGACCGGAATGCGCAAAACATTTTCATATCAATCAGGAACACCGGATTGTTTATCGAGCTTTCGATCAGGGACGACGGAACGCCGGAAAACGGCGGGACACGCCGCATGGGAACAGACATGATGAGATACCGCGCCAATCTCATCGGCGCCGACTTCGCCACTTCCAACAATCAGGATGGCGGATTTTTAATATCAATAAAACAGAACAACTCCTCCTCCCCCTCTCTTCCTGCCGGGTGATACAGATATAACACGTTCCTGTCATTGACAAATTCCGGGGATATGCTATTATCGATAATCGCAGTATTATTTGGAGTCTTTTCTACCGTGGCAATCTCTACGGCGGCTATTCGAGGAGTCATGAAAATACTTTTAGTAGACGACCATCCCGTAGTAAGAAAAGGGATCAGAAGCATCCTCGCCGGCGAAGCCAACATTGAAATATGCGGCGAGGCCGAAGACGGCAATACCGCTCTTCGCCTGATCAACGCGCATCATCCCGACCTGGTCATAGTGGATATCGAGTTGAAAGGCAATATCAACGGCATAGAGCTCGTTAAGGCGATAAAAGAAAGGTTTCCCAAAATAAAGGCGCTCGTGATTTCGATGGACGACGGGACCGTGTATGCCGAGCGCGCAATAAAGGCAGGTGCCCGCGGGTATATTGCCAAGGAAGAAGCATCCGAAACCATCGTCGCCGCAATCCGTTCGGTTATGCAGGGCAACCTTTATCTCAGCAGCGAGATATCCAATAAAATAGCCCTGAAGCACATTTACGGCTCCGCGCCAAACGAAGAGTACGATTACCCGAGCGTTCTGAGCAACCGGGAGCTTGAGATTTTCAAGCTCATCGGGAAAGGATATAAACGGAGTGAAATAGCAAGAAAACTCAGCTTAAACATCAACACCATCGAAAGCCATCGAAGAAAGATAAAAGAAAAGCTTAATCTTGAAAGCTCCGCCGAACTCACCAAAGCTGCAGTCCAATGGAACTCCCTCAACAAAAACTAAAATTTCATTGCCTGACGGTTGACTGCGTCCAGCTATTTTAGTATTATATTTAATTCTATATTACAAAATGCTCATTTAAGGAGGATCATTATGTGGGAACTGTGGGAAGCGCCTGAAAAATTTCACACTGAATGCGTTAATTCGGCCAATGGCGATATAATTCAAAATCTTAACCTTGAAGCAATAAACAGAAGCGAGGCGGAGGCAAGGGCCTACCTCAACTGCATGCTTGCGACAAATGGCAGCAAAGAGGTTAAAGTATCGGTTAGAGTCCGATAAAAAATCCTCTAAACGCAAAAAAATATTGTCAGAGGATCTGGTTTTATAATAAATTCCGCTCATTGATGGTGAGCCACGAGGTGATTGTCATGAGCGGTCGTTTTTCTTTTTCAGTACTGGCTTTTTTTTCTATCGCCTTGAGCGCCCTGCCCGCCTCCGGCGCCGAAAAGGATGCCTATACATTATATACCCGCGACGGGGTGCCTTCAAGCTACGGGGCGATGCTGGATCGTGTCATGCGAGCCGATGTGATTGTTTTCGGGGAGCTCCATGAAAACCCGATTTCCCACTGGTTTGAGTACGAGATCGTCCGCGACCTCCACGCCGGACTAAAAGGGAACTTAATCCTCGGCGCTGAGATGTTCGAGGCCGACACACAGATCATCATCAATGAATTCTTCGAAGGGCTCATTCCCGCGCACCGGTTCGAACGGGAATCGCGCGCCTGGCCGAATTACGATACTGATTACCGCCGCATCGTGGAATTCTCCCGCGACAAAAAGATCCCGTTTATCGCGACAAACATTCCGCGGCGGTACGCCTCCCTGGTTTTTTCAAAAGGGCCTGGCGCCCTTGAGGCGCTCTCGCCGGAAGCAAAGCGGTACATCGCGCCGCTTCCAGTCACATTCGAACCTTCGCTCAAATCATACCGCGACCTCTCCGCGCGGCTTCCCTTCAGGAGCGATGACACCATTCACGCGGGCGCGCACCTGGTCGAAGCACAGGCGGTCAAGGACGCAACCATGGCTCATTTTATTCTTGCCGGTCTTTCTCCCGGGAAAAAATTCTTTCACATCAACGGGGCATACCACAGCGATTTCGACGGGGGGATCGTCTATTTCCTTCGGCAGAAAAAAGCAAACCTGGCCATCGCAACAATTTCAACGGTCTTCCAGGACGCTATCGTCCCCCTTGAGGAATCACACAGGGGAAGGGCCGATTTTATCCTGTGCACGCCCTCCTCGATGGCCCCTTCACGCTGACCGCCCGGTAATCTTGTTGACATTTTGCGCGCCTCTCAGTAATACCTCGGGTACCGCCGCGCGCCGGCGGGATACCAGAAAAGGGAAAAAACCATGGGCCGATTCACGTTGATGATACTGACAGCGGCGCTCGCTTGCGCTGTCGCAAACCCGCTTCACGCCGAAGAGAAAAAAGTCGCGCTGGATGTGCGCTGGGGACCGACTCCCGACGAACTCATGACGCGGATGTTCGAATATGCCAGGCCGACCGACCAGGACATCCTCTACGATCTCGGATGCGGAGACGGGCGGATCGTGATCACCGCGGCCAGGACATTCGGCACCCGAGGGGTGGGCATCGATATCGACCCGAAAAGGATAGAACAGAGCATCGCCAACGCGAAAAAGGCCGGCGTCGAAGACAAAGTTTCTTTTCTTCAGCAGAACCTTTTTACGACGGATATAAGCCCGGCGACCATCGTCGCGCTCTACCTGAACGAAAAGATCAACGCGAAGCTTCGCCCCAAACTCTTCCATGAACTGAAGCCGGGAACGCGCATACTGTCCCACAACTGGACGATGGGCAGATGGCAGCCCGATAAAACCTCGGTGATCGGCAAACGCATCGTGTATTTCTGGGTGCTGCCGGCGAATTTCTCGGGCTCATGGAGCGGCAGGATCGGCGACAATGACTATTCGCTGCGCATTCAGCAGCGTTTCCAGAAATGCAGGGGCGAGATAACGATCGGCACGCCATTCCCCGTTCAGGACGCGCAGGTGACCGGAGGTCGGATCCGCTTTTCGATCTCAAAAAAAATCGCGGGGCGCGACGCGGCCCTCGCGTTTGACGGCAGGCTGAAGGAAAACGCAATTGAAGGCACGGTTACATCGCGTGAATATTTCCGCAAAGGAATCAGCGAACAGTTCCCGTGGCGCGCGGTCCGCGACAATGCCACGGCCTCACGGATCGACGAATAGCAGGAACGGCCTTATCCGGAACCGCTCAACCACTGCGAATCTGATACTCCTTACTCAATGCCGATGATGGTGATGTCGTCCCGGAAGCGGTCGCCGGTAAATTCGCACACCTCTTCAAAAAGGGCTTCCACGATTTTTTCAACCGGAGAGGCGATGTTGCGCGCAACAGCCGCCCCGATCCTTTCTTCCCCGAACAGCTCATTGGCGCCATTTATCTCCTCACAGAGTCCGTCGGTAAAAAGAAGGAGTTTATCACCCGCCTGATACGGCATCCGCTCCTCATGACAGTTCGTCCGCTCGCCGAGCCCGACAGCCCTTCCGGTGGTGACCATCTCCACGATCTTGCCGGCGTGCACCAGAAACTGCCCCGGGTGCCCGGCCGATGAATAGGTTATCCTGCCTGCTGCCACGTCTATATCCACCACAATGCCGGTGAAAAACGTTACAACCGAGCGGTATGTGGAAAAAAAGACTTCGTTGAGGCGGTGTATGATCTCGAGCGGGCCTGAAGATGTATGCTTGATCATGTCATATTCGCCTTTTATGAGCATGGTGATAAGTGACGCGCTTACACCGTGGCCCGTCGCGTCGGAGAGAAATATGCGCACGATTCCGTTATCGGTTTCACAGATATCATAAATATCACCCCCCACCTCGATAAGAGGGACATAACGGACCTCGAACCGCATTCCCCGTATCGGCTCGATCTGTGTCGGGAACAGTTTTTCCTGAATGGCTCTGGCAAGCCCGAGATCGTTTTTAATGCCGGTGTAAGCCATGTTCAGCTTTTCATAGGCGGCGAGCAGGTCTTTTTCCTGGGCCTTCATCTTCAGGATATTGCCGACTCTTGCGAGAAGCTCCCGGGCGTTAAACGGTTTCGAGATATAGTCATCGGCGCCGCCCTCAAGCGAGGCGACCTTGCTTTCCTCGGTCGCGCGCGCCGTGATAAGGATCACCGGAAGCCCGCGTGTTTCCTTTCCCGACCTCAGGGCGTGAAGCATCTCAATCCCGTCCATTTCAGGCATCATAACATCGCTTACCACAAGAGAAGGTCCGATTTCCCGTATTTTTTCAAGCGCCTCTTTTCCGTCAGATGCCGTGCATATCCTGTATCGGTCTTTAAGGATTCCGGATATATAGTGCCGCATGTCCGCGTTGTCATCGACGACAAGGATTGTATCCGCCCCCTGACGGCCGGTCACGCCGCCATCGGCGCCCCTGCTCTCTTTAGTCTCCGCGTGAAGAAGCCCCGCGACGTAAAGATCGCCCAGAGGGGCATACGCGGAATCGGCCCTGTCCGCGCCCTCATCCGCCGCTGCGGACATCTCCCGCGGTTCCTGAAGGCCGACCGGAAGCGCCACAACGAATTCCGACCCGCTGCCTTTCACGCTCCACGCATGCACCGTGCCGTTGTGGAGCCGGACATACTCCCTGACCAGAGCGAGGCCGATGCCGCTCCCCTCGTGCCGCCGCGTCGCCGTCGCGTCCTCCTGATAAAACCGTTCAAATATATTACCGATATCGGTCTCGCGGATACCGATTCCCGTATCGCGTATTTTGACCTCCACCCGATCGCCCGAAAGGGCAAGAACCATGTTTATCGCGCCGCCATCGGGCGTAAACTTGAACGCGTTTGAAAGAAGGTTATAAAAAACTTTTTCTATCTTCTCAAGATCAGCCGTGATATAAAGAAGCTCGACATCGCTGTGATAGGCGTAATCGATATTTTTCCTGCGGGCAACCGGTTCAAACGAAGACGACACGTCCCGCAGCACTTTCACGATGTCAAACCGCTCAAGCATGAGCTCCTCTTTTCCCTCCTCCATCCTTGACACGTCAAGCAGCTGATTGATAAGGTGGAGAAGGCGCCGCGCGTTATGCAGCGCAACTCCGAGCTGGCGGAGGGCCTCTTCAGAATTCACGCCGTGCGTTCCCGTTGTTATATTTTCAAGCGAACCGATGATCAGCGTCAGCGGCGTTCTGAACTCATGCGTAATGTTCTGGTAAAACACGGTTTTGAAACGATCGACCTCTCGAAGCTTCGCGTTGCCTGCCTCAAGTTCCTTTTTCGACATTTCCGCTTCCTTTTTCGCCTCAAGCGCACGGTCCGTCTGCTCAACCAGTTCACGTGTTTTGGATTCCACCTCCGCCTGAAGGTTTTTCGACAGGTGTTCCGCCGTCCGGAACGCGTGCGCGAAACGCTTTGACAGCACCGCCGCCTGGAAGAATATAAGGCCGACGAGTCCGATCGGCGCGATTTCGGGAGTATGAATGACGAGCTTTACCGCGAGGAGGTCGTTGAGGCCCGTGGCAAACAGGAGAAAAAATCCCGGCACCATATAGAGCGCCCATGTCCTCCTGCGCGCCGCGGCGACAAGCATGACGGCGAACATCCACACGCCGGAAGCGAGCAGAAGCACTTCGTATATGATGGAAAAATGGGAATATATCCTGCACGGCAACAGCAGGGTGACCGCGATGAGCAGGAGCCCTGAACCGACGAAAAACCTGAGAACATTCGGCCTGAACTCCTCCCTGAACAGCTCCCGGAAAAAAAATATGAAGCTCAGCCATCCGGCGGGCATGCTGAGATACACGATTTTAAACCGAACTTCGTACAGAGAAGCGTCAGGGAAAAGAAGTTCGAGATAACTCTGCGTCGCAAGAAGCCGTAAAAAAATGATACAACAACCCGCGGTAAAAAAGAGGCTTGCCCTGTCTTCAATCCTTCCCGCCCAGAGCAGGAGATGATAAAGCCCCATCATCAGGAGAATACCGAGCATTATAAGGTTGAGAAAATCCCGGTAAAACCGTCTCTGCTTCAGGTCATCATACAACCCGATTCTCGGGATATAATACGGCCCGCCGGCGCGATGAGAAAAATTACAGTTGCGCACGGCAACGACAATCTCACGCGAGCCTTCGGGGAGATCTATCATCGCGATGCGGGGAATTATCTGCGGACGCGCGTGGAGTTTATCTGTCGCGAATTTGCCCGCCCCGGCCACAAGCTTCCCGTCCACATAAAGCTCATACGCCGACTGAATGAACTCCACTTCAATGCCGAGCGGCTTCCCGTGACGCCAGGGTCCCTCATCTCCGAGCAGGATACGGGACCGGTACCAGCCGTATCCATCGCCCTCCCCGGTAATCGGGTTCCAGTATCCCCTGACACCGAGTGACGCCCATGCCGAGTCATCGTATCCAGGCGCGGCGAACCCGGGCCGGTCTTCCATCCATCGGAATTTCCATATGCCGCGAAGATTTATCGGCCCCCGTTTTTCGAAATTCCATGTGCGCAGATCGATTGTTCCATTTTTCACGAGAGGGAGGTCTTTCGAGGATTTGCCGCAGCCGGAGGAAAAAAACAGCGGCAAAGAGATGACAATCAAGATTGCTGACCGTGCTTTCCTGTTAAACATACTATCCGTTTCCCGCGGGCGCGAATACCATCATTTCGATGAGTATGGGCATCAAACCATGATTACCCCGCAAAACCGATAATGTCAAGACATAATCAGCTCCCATTGCAGACATGATGTTTCGGGAACCCATGCGTGAATATATATATACATTCCGCCTCTGTCAGAAAGCACATGGCACAGGGGATAACAGAATATTACAGGCCGGTACCGGTCAGTGTAATCTGCAGGTAGGGGATATCGAAATGGCCGTAGGGGATATTCAGCGTGGCCGTTTTCGCGCCCGCGGTTGCGGGAGAAAAAACGATATCGATCGTATTGCTTGTGGCGGCCGCGAGCGTGGTGCTGGAAAGCGAATCGGAATCAATCTCGAAATCCGACGCGTTGGTTCCCGTAATGGTGATGGCGCTGATCCTTACGATGCTGGCAGACGTGTTTGTTATCGTTATGGTGGAAGGACTCGAGCTTGTTCCGGCCGCCTGATTCCCGAAGGCAAGTGATGCCGGAGCGGGACTTATTGCGGGCACCACGATCACGTTCGCCTGCATCACTTTCGACACTCCGGAATTTCCCTTATCGTCTACGGGAACGGCTTCATAATAATATTTCCCGAGAACCGCCGCGGTATCATAGGTGTAGTTCTGGTAGGTCACCGGCCCGCTGCCCGTGATCGCTATATCGGTGGAGGATAAAAGCGTGGCGGAGGCAAATCCGGAACCGGCATCCTGATATTTTTTCATTACGATTTTCTTCAGGTCGTTATCATTGTCAACTATCGTCAGCTTGACGCCTATGGTATCGGGGGTCGGATAAAATGAGGAGTTTTCACTCGATGAATTCCTCACCAGCGAAAATGACTCAATAACAGGATTTTCCCACACCTGTGAGCAGGAAACAGAAATCAGAAGAACAATTATCGCAAAGGGCCTGTTCATATTTTTAAAATACACCGCACCGGTTTCTTTTGTCAATAATTATGCCCTGTGCCCGATAAAAAGCTGATCGGAATGCCATAAAACCATGAATATTCATGAAATCCCGGTATACTGTATAGAGAACCGTTTCGGCGAAACGCCAGGCGCAGGAGCGGCGGGAAAGATATTGACATAAACAGAGGGATCGGGCACTCTCATTCGTGAATTGCGGAAAAATTGTTTTCCAATAGACAGAATAGATTTTATATTTTAATCGGATACCATCGCACTGACATGTTAAAAAACCGGATTCGCACCATTGGACTTTTAAACTCGATAGGCAACACTCCGCTGGTTGAACTGCACCATATCGTCCCCGAAGGATCGGCACGCGTGCTCGTTAAACTCGAAGGATCCAATCCCGGGGGATCGGTCAAGGACCGAACGGCCTGGTACATGATCAAGAATGCCATCGAATCGGGAGAGCTCGCGCCCGGCAGGACGATACTTGAACCGACAAGCGGCAACACCGGCATCGGGCTTGCCATGGTGGGCGCAGCCCTGGGAATAAAAGTGAAGCTCTGCATGCCCGACTGCGTGAGCCTTGAGCGAAGAAGAACGCTCGAGGCGTTCGGCGCGGACTGCGTAATCACCGAAGGATGCAGGATGACCGATGGAGCGATAATCCGCGCACGGGAGCTGCTTGCGGAAAATCCCGACCTCTATTACATGCCGGACCAGTTTTCCAATCCAGCCAACATTCTCGCGCATTATGAAACCACTGGCGAGGAAATAGTGAGGCAGACCGGCGGCGATCTCCAGGCGTTTGTTGCGGGCATCGGAACAACGGGAACGCTCATGGGCGTAACGAGAAGACTGAAAGAGCACAGCTCCGGCATAAAATGCTACGGCATCGAACCAACACTCGGGCACAGCATACAGGGGCTGAAAAACATGCGCGAGGCGATCGTGCCGCGAATCTTTAATCCTTCGGCGCTTGACGGCATGCTGACGGTATATGACGAGGAGGCGTTTGATATGGCGCGCACCCTCGCCCAGCACGAAGGAATTTTCTGCGGCATGTCGAGCGGCGCGGCGGTGGTCGGGGCGCTTCGCATCGCCCGTGAGCTCGGCTCGGGCACGGTCGTGACCATTCTGCCCGACAGGGGCGACCGCTACCTCTCGACCACGCTTTTCCGGTCGGTGTGCGCGAACTGCCCTCCGTAGGGCCGGTGTATCCGGCCTGCAGCACGATCGCCATGAAAGACCTTTAGCCCGCGCTGCCGCTATCCCCACCGCTCCAATAGCACACACGGTACGATGCTTTTTTTTATTTACCGGTGAATTATATAATGTATACTATGCCAGTAAAAGCTAAAACCAGAGGAGACCACGATGGGATCGGAAATACTCACGGCAAGGGAGAGCCTCGAGATCAAGGGAAGCCGGTATTACCTGGTTTTTTTTCTCACGCTCGCGGTTTTTGCCTTACTCTTCCAGGTCCTGGCCGGACAGCACCTGCAGACCATCATTCCGCCAACAATCGTAAACATCGTTATCCTCTCCCTCTCTTTGTACATCTATATCAGGAAAAAGAAAAGACGGGAGGCCACGTTTGCCTCATGGGTCGTGGCGTTCCTTTCAGTGACCGTAGCCATGGTCGCGAAATACAGTTACGCGCTCAAAATCGACTGGACCTACGCGACCGAATGCTACCACGTTTCGGCGATCGCGGTCACTTCGCTCCTGCTCCTCCAGTTCTTCTACGATAAAAAAATCTATATCGTCTTCGCCCTCTTGCTCTTCCTCAACTGGCTGGCGTTCCTCTATCTCGCGCACCGGCACGGTGTCGAAATATACATGTACACTTTCAAGGACGGCCAGGTCTATCACGGCGTGATGCTGCTGCGCGAACTGTATTTCATATTCCTGATGGGGATAATATCGCTCATATCATACCGCCACATTCCAACGATCGAGGAATTCGGCCGGATCGCCACGGAGCAGCACGATCTGGTCGTCAAAAACGCCAACAACGTGAAAAAGGCCGCCGCCGGGATACGGGAGCAGCTCAGCGAGCTTTTCGAGGAGCTTGACGCGCAGAACAGGGTCGTCGGGGATTTCAGCGAAAAAGTCCAGAACCAGGCGTCGACGTTTGAAGAGATATCGGCCACGCTCACCGAGATGCTCGCCTCGTCGGAAAATATATCCGGCACCGCGCGCACCCAGGTCATGGCAAGCCGCGAGGTCGACGACAACCTGAAGGACTTCCAGACGATAAAAAGCGACACCAAGGAGAAACTCGAAAGCGCACTGTCCGAGATGGATATTCTCGTCACCAACACCAGCGCCAACAGCGAAAAAGTCGAGCTGGTGGAGAGGACCATCGACGCCATAAAGAACCAGAGCAACGCGATCAGGGAAACCATCGCCATCATCGTAGACATCGCCGACCGGATAAACCTTCTCTCGCTCAACGCATCGATCGAGGCCGCCCGCGCGGGCGAGCACGGGCGCGGGTTCGCCGTCGTCGCCGATGAGATAGGCAAGCTCGCGACCCAGACATCGGACAGCATTAAAGAGATCGAGCGGGTGCTTTCGCTCAACATGAACACGACCGATGAAGGCGTCAATGTCATCAATGACGCTTCCGAAAGCATCAAAGCGATGATCCACCGCGTCGAGAGCGCCTCACAGAAAATCTCGATCCTGAACGAGAACATCCTGAAAGAGGAAAAGGTCATACGCGAGATCACGACGAAGACGAATTACAATATCGAGCTGGCAAAAAACGCGGATTCCGCCGCGGAAGAGCAGAAAAACGCCATTGAATCGACGTCGAAAGGGGTCGACCACGTCAACGAGATGATGGCAGAGATGGTGACGGGAATCAACCGGCTTGCTGAAGCCTCGAAGCGGATCGCGGAAAACGCGAAAAACATCCTTGAAAGCGCCCGGAACAGCGTTTGAGGCAATGCGCTTACGGGCGAAGGTGCTCCACAAGAATTTTCAGCCCGATCAGGACAAGCATTATCCCCCCGACGGCCTCGGCCCGACGGCCCGCGATCGATTTCGCTTTTTTTCCGATAAAAACGCCCGCGGCCGAAAAGAGCGCGCAGACGACGCCGATTATGACGCTGGGCATCAGGATGGGACGGTTAAGCACGCCGATCGAAAGGCCGACCGCAAGCGCATCGATGCTCGTGGCCACCGAGAGCACGACAAGCGACATGCCTTTCGACGGGTCCCGATCTCCGATCTCTTCCTCGCCCGAAAACGCTCCCGCGATCATCCGTACGCCGATAAACACAAGCAGGCCGAACGCGACCCAGTGATCGTAATGCTCGATATATTTTTCAACGTGCATGCCGGCGAAGTAGCCGATCACCGGCATCATGAACTGAAAGAGCCCGAAATGGAACGAGAGACGGAAATAGTGCCTGAAGGTCGGCCGGCCTATCGCCATTCCGGCCGATATCGAAACGGAAAAGGCGTCCATTGCAAGGGCAATGGCGATGACAATGACAGAAAGTATATCCATACAGCACCAGTAATAGAAACCCCTGTGGATGTCCAATATATTTCAGGCCTTAATTACATTACGACGATCAGTGCGGAAAAGGCCAGATTCCCACAAAAGTATTGACGAAATAGATTTTCTGCGTATCATCAGTCCCATACCGTCATTTCTCAAAAGGCGATTTACCATCGCGAACAGAATGAATCAGACCCGTATTCTCATAGTAGCACACGACAGAGAGAACGCCCTTGAGCTAAAGAGGACGCTCGGGGTGCGCGGATATGAGGCCACTGAAATCGTGACATCCGGGGCGGATGCCCTGGCATCGGCACGCGTCAGCAAACCCGACCTGATACTGATCGACATGGGGCTCGGGGGCCAGCCCGACGGCATCGACGCGGCCGCCGGAATTTACCATACACTCGACATTCCGGTCATCTATCTCATTTCAGCATCCTGTGACTTCGAATCCGCCAAGCGCTCACGAGAGACATCACCATACGGTTATATCCGCGTTCCCGCGGGCGAGTGCGAGCTTTTCGGCAGCATCACCTCGGCACTTGATCGCCACCGGAGCGACCGGCTGGCAAAAGAAAGCAGGGAAAATTTCCGTACGGTCTTCGAACAGTCATTCCACCTGATGGGACTTATCGATAACGAAGGAAGAGTCATCACGATCAATCTCAAGGCAAAAAGCTATCTGAACACAATCGGTGTGGATTATGCCGAAGTAATCGGCAGGCCTTTCTGGGAAACGCCATGGTGGAGCCATTCACCGGAACAGCAGCAACGCCTTCAGGATGCCATTAAAAAGGCGGCACAGGGAGGCGTGGTTCAATTCGAAGCCCACCACCCCTGGGCCGACGGCAGTTCTATAATTGTCGATTTCTCGCTGAAGCCGGTCTTTGACAGCGCGTTCAATGTGATCCACATGCTTGCCGAAGGCAGCGACATTACCGAACAGAAGCGGGTGGAAGAAGCGCTGCGCGAAAGCGAAACGCGGTTCAGGGACCTCGCCAACCTGCTGCCGCAGACCATTTATGAGTGCGACATGACAGGGAAGCTCACCTTTGCCAATCAATACGCGCTGCAAAGCTTCGGCATCACGCAGGAAGACGTTGACGAAGGAGTGAACGTATTCAGCTTCATCGCCCCCGAACAGCACGTCAGGGTTTTTGGCGCGCTGGAAAAACTTCTCCAGGGGGTGAGGACTTCCGGAAACGAATACACGGCCGTCAGAAGAGATGGAACGACATTCCCGATCCTGATCTATTCATCGATTATCGAACGGCACGGCGCGGCCTGCGGCATCCGCGGCGTGATCATCGAAATCACGGAACGCAAACGGATAGAGGACGCGCTGCGCGAATCAGAAAGCCTCTATCGGGCAATCTTTGAGAATACCGGCACCGCGTCCATCATTATTGACGAAAATACCATTATCCAGCTTTGCAATACGGAATGGATCAACCTCGCCGGGTATCCCCGCGAAGAGATGGAAGGTAAGATGAGCTGGACGAAATTCGTGGTCGAGGAAGACCTCGAGATAATGAAAGAGTACCACAGAACGCGCCGCCTCGATCCTTCCGCCGCGCCGCTGAAATATGAGTTCCGTTATCTCAAGCGCAACGGCGAGATACGGCACATGATCAACCACGTGGGAATGGTGCCCGGTACGAAAAAAAGCATCGCTTCGATCATGGACATCACCGAACGCAAGCGCGCGGAGGACGCGCTGAAAGACTCGCTTCGCGAAAAGGAAACGCTTCTCAAGGAAATCCATCATCGTGTTAAAAACAACATGCAGATAATGGTAAGCCTCTTAAACCTCCAGAAGGGGAGCCTTTACAGCGACGAAGCCCGGAAGATGTTTACCGAAATGCAGAACCGCATCAGGGCGATGGCGTTAATCCATGAGAAGCTGTACACGACCGCAGACCTTTCAAGCATCGAATTCGGGGAATATATAAAGCGGATAACGGCTGAACTTCGGACCACCTATGAGGGGATAACATCAAATATTTCCATTACGATCCAGGCCGGAAAGGTATATCTCGGCATAGACCAGGCGATACCGTGCGGCCTGATCATAAACGAGCTTGTCTCAAATGCGCTGAAATACGCGTTCGCGGGACGCAATGACATGGAAGGGGAACTCAGGATTTCCATCAAGGAAAAACCCGGTTCCATAATAGAACTGGAGATAAGTGACAACGGGATAGGCCTTCCCGAAGAGGTTGATTTCGGGGATCAGAGCAAAACGCTCGGCCTCAAGCTCGTCGACCTGCTCACGCGACAGCTCAGGGGCTCTCTGGATATTTCCCGAAACGGCGGTACATCTTACTTCATCCGGTTCGCGAGGAAAGAACCTTCCGAGACAAAGCCGCTCATCTGAAGTTTTAATTCATGTGACTTTCGGCGCTTTCCCGCTCAAAGCTTTCATATTTTTCCTCCTCGGCCGCCCGGGCGCGCTCCTTCAGCCCGTTTATCCCGTCGATGTCCCCGGAAATAACGGAAACCACCCCGGGATCGAGCGCCGACTCCGCTGTCATGCGCTCGAGGGCCTTGAGGGCGTCGCCCGGGTCGAGCGCTTCCCGGTAAGGACGGTCTTCGGTAAGCGCCACGAACACATCCGCCGCCGCGACGATACGCGATCCGAGGCTTAAGGCCCCGCCTTTCACATGGAACGGGTAACCATTGCCGTCAATCCGCTCGTGATGAAACGAGGCCCATTCATTGACTTCCCTGAGGTCCTCTATCGTGTTAAGCGCCCTGAATGTCAGGTACGGGTGCTTTTTCATGATGCCGAACTCGCTCCCGGTAAGCGCGCCCGGCTTGTCGAGGATTTCAAGGGGGATAGCGAGTTTTCCGAGGTCATGAAGGAAGCCGGCCACACTTATCATCGCGCAGTCGCTTCGGGAAAAACCGAAGCGCGCGGCAAGTGCCTGCGCCACGGCCGCCACTCCCGACGAGTGTGTGGAAGTGAACCTGCTGCGGAAGTCTATGATATGGCAGATCAGGCCGGCGACTTCGAGCAGGCGATCCGCGTCAAGCTCGATACAATGGCATTCCTCCTCTCCTGACAGCATGTCGCCGACGTCGATATCAAACCAGAACGCTTCCTTCCCGGCCACAGAGACAAACGCGTCGACCGCGTCAGGCGCGAACATCTTGCCCCTCTGCGCCCTGATGTTGTCGATGATCCCCGAGATCCGGGAATCGAACGGCTCTTTTCTCACGGAAAGCACGTCCACCCTGTCAGCGAGATGGAGGATGTGCGTCGCCGCGGGGAGCGACTTGCCGTTCACGGATTGCCTGCCGTCGCCGTTCCACCATGAGTGATGGTACCGGACAAAAGACGCGGCGGCGGAAAGCGGTTCGAATTCGCGGAAAAGGCGGTATCCGATCTCGCCGTGGAGGTTCGGATTGAGCAGATCGAACCGGTCCTCGAAGCGGAGCAGTTCAAGCCGCTCGGAAAGGTTGAGGGCGCCAATGTCATGGATGAGCCCCGCCAGCCGCACATCGCGCGTTTCCTCCGGAGAAAGCCCCGCCTCCCGCGCGATCCAGTGAGCGATAGTGGACACCCGGCGGTGATGATTAAAGAGTGCCGGAGAGATCATATCCGCCACCCCCGAAACAAGAAGAACCAGCTTATATAATGAAACTCCTTTTTCAATCATTGTTATTGCAGACCCGTATGCGAAATTCCCGGATATTACCGATAAAGAAAATATATCATTCCTTTAATAAATAACATCGATTAATTCATAAAAAATTTCAATACCCTCTTTTTGGTATTTTTATCAAATGATGCCGAATAATAAATTGCATGGTGAGGGATGCCGTAGTAAAATAGTTCTCGAAGTATTTTTCCCGCACATCCGATCCTGAAAAGTTGCATCACAGATAAACGCTCCGGGGTAAAGCCATGTCGTCGACCGTTATTAAAACCGTACTTCTGCTCACCGCATCGAACATCTTCATGACCTTCGCCTGGTATTCGCACCTGAAAAACCTTTCGGGAACAAAATGGTATGTCGCGGCGCTGGCGAGCTGGGGCATCGCGCTTTTCGAGTACCTCATCCAGGTGCCCGCCAACCGTATCGGGAACACCGCGCTGACGCTGCCGCAGCTCAAAATCATTCAGGAAGTGATCACGCTTTCGGTGTTCGTGCCGTTCGTGATCTTCTACATGCGCGAGCCGGTACGATGGAACTACCTCTGGGCGGGCCTGTGCCTCATGGGGTCGGTGTATTTTATTTTCAAGGGGTAGATACGGGGCCGTCAGAAAAGATATTTTTTCAGAAGCCCGAGTTTTCCTTTTTTTATCAGGCGGATACCGGAGAAGCGCATCACCTCGCGGATCCGCTGACGGTAATCCGGCCGATAGCAGTGCGTGGCGCACTTTTTGCACGACGGCTTTGGGTCATACGGGCAGGTGATGCGTTTCGAGGCCGCGTATTTCAGGAGCGCGGCGCATTCGGCGCAGAGCACCGCATCGCTGCCGATACAGCGCCCCGCCGTGCCGGACGCGCTCACCGTTTCGCGCGACGAGCCCGGATGATGATGGTCGCAGAATATCACGATGAATTCCCGCAGCACCTCCACATCCCGCATTACGCGCGGATCGATGTCGCGCACGTCCTTCACAGCAGATCCCCCCGCACCGAGATGGTATGCTCGCTCACGGCAATGGCCTTTCCCGACCGCTTCATCGCTTCCTTCACGATCGCCGTCGCGCCTCCGCAGCAGGGCACTTCCATCCTCACCACGGAAACCGATTTCACGGCATGAGAGGAAAAAATCTCCGCGAGCTTTTCAACGTATTCCTCGGCATACGGATCGAGCTTGGGGCAGAAGATGATGACGATCTTTCCGGCAAGAAAGGTGCGGTGGAAATCGCCGAAAGCGAACGGCGTGCAGTCCGCCGCGATCAGGAGGTCGGCGTTCTCAAAATACGAAGCCCCGGGATTGACGAGCTTCAACTGCACCGGCCACTGACGAAGCTCCGAAGCCACCGGCGCACCGCCGTCGGCGCTCACCCTGCTTTCGGGCTTACGAAGGTCGATTGTCTTTGATCCGGGGCAGCCGTGCGCATGCGGCCCGTGTCCATGCATCGCTTCCACGGGGACGGGAATTCCCCGCTCGCGGAGAAGTGTTACCGCTTCTTTCAGGTAGGAGTGTTCCCCGTGCTCGCGCAGGTGCGTCAGGTGCGCGCGGATCGTTTCCGGCCCCTTTTCGATGATGTTGGCCATGACTCGCCGCTCATCATAGGCCTCGGCCTCGCGCTCTTCGACTGAGATCGCGCCCTCAGGGCAGGCCTTCAGGCAGGCACCAAGGCCGTCGCAGAACAGGTCGCTCACCAGCCTGACCTTGCCGTCGAGCACCTGGAGCGCCCCCTCGGGACAGTCGGGTACGCACTGTCCGCATCCGTTGCATTTCTCCTCATCGATCCTGATTATCTTTCGCTTCATCGCTTTTTCCCCCTTTTTGCCCTCCGGCGGTTGATGACGCAAAACCCGCTCCGGCGGCGCACCATTTCGCCGAGGCGCACCATCCGGCGCACCCGTTATTGAACCGGGGATTCCTGACCTCGTTGGCGCATACGTGGCACGCCCTTACGACATCGTCCCTGAAAAACTCCACGGGCGCGGCGCAGACCGGGCATTCCACGTTGAAGATGTCGTTGAAGGTCCAGTTCCGCGGGTCCTGTCCGGGGCATCGGTTCGCCATGCTGTCGCACGCTCCTTTCTGGAATTTCGCGTCATACGGCCGAAGCGAAGATCGCCATCCCCCCTTACGCCGTATATGTTTAACAATAGCTCACCCCCGCCGGGCACGCCTTGACCTGGATCAAGCCGGACAATTTTTATTGCTTTTTTTTGCGATGTCCTGTACCCGATCACCATGGATATACTCGAAGCGCTGCAGAACTCCGAGCTTTTCGGCGGGATACGTCCCGAAAGCATCCGGGAGCTTTCGTCGAAGGGCTCCGTCGTCAACGCCGCTCCCGGCGAGATGCTATTCCTCGAAGGGGAAGCGGGCACGCAATTCTACGTGCTGCTCGACGGCGCGATCAAGCTCATAAAATCATCGTACGACGGCAAAGAGGTGATGGTGCGGCTGGTGAAGCCCGGCGACCTTTTCGCGGAAGTGGTCCTTTTCGAGAACGACAGCTACCCGGTAAGCGCCGTGGCCGTCGAGCAGTCCAGGGTCTTCGCGGTGCGCAGGGCGCCGTTCCTGAAACTGCTGGAGCGCGAGGAGTTCCGCAACGAATTCATCGCCACGATCATGCGCAAGCAGCGCTACCTGACACAGAGGATCCTGTATCTGACCGCGTACGACGTGGAGGAGCGTTTCTTCCGCTTCCTCCTCGAGCGCTACGGGCGCCGCGAAACCTACGAAATCACTCTGTCAAAAAAAGAGATAGCCTCGGCGATCGGCACGATCCCCGAAACGCTCTCCCGCCTGCTCCAGCGCCTTAAAAGCCGCCGCATCATTCAGTGGGACGACGTGACCCTCACGCTCAAGGACCGGTTCTGGGAGGACGCCGGTTTCGAGTGACCGCCCGCGCGGTCCTGCTATTTTTTCTTCAGCGAGACAAGCTCCTTGCTCAGAAGCTGGATATGTTTCTTCTCCTCGCCGATGATCGCGTCGATTTTGTCCTTGCCGCTTTTTTCCGGCACAAGGTCGCGCATCCCCAGGTAGAAGATGATCGAGTCCTTCTCCGCCTCGATCGCGGATTTCAGTATCTCCTCCATCGATGAGGGATCAATTTTTTTCTCGAAAAACACGCGCATGTTGGCGAGCGCCTGGAGGTACAGCACCGCCTCTCCGGCGGGATCAAAGGCGGCCGGCTCTTTCTCCTTTCTGGAGAATCCCGCCTTCATTTCCGCAAAGATTGTCTCGTGGCAGCGCTCCATATCCGCAAGATCGGTGAGCAGCGCCCTGTGGTCGGGATCATCTGTTTTACCCGCCGCCCGGCAGTAAAATTCCACGCCGTTGCGCTCTATCTGCAGCGCCATTTCAAAAATTTCGTCCGCGTTGTAGGTGAATGCCATGCAAGTCTCCTGAAATGATTATGGTAATGCCTCCGCCTGGTGACGGCGGCGGGTGTGCGCGAAAACGAAAGACCGGCATCCCACTTATTTGCTTTTTTCCTGCCGGCCCCACTGCTTTTCCAGAAACAGCTCCCTTCCCGATCCGGACCGGTACATCCGGTAGCGCATCGGGTTCTTTTTGTAATAATCCTGATGGTATTCCTCCGCCTGATAGAACACGGATGCCTTCCTGATTTCCGTCGCTATCGGCGCGGTAAACCTGCCCGATTTTTCAAGGTCGCTTTTCGACCGCTCCGCCAGGCGCTTCTGTTCATCGTCATGATAGAAGATGACGCTTTTATACTGCTCACCGCGGTCGGCGAACTGCCCCCCCGCGTCGGTCGGGTTGATCTGCATCCAGAACGCGTCGAGCAGTTTCCGGTACGATATGATCGAAGGATCGTACGTGATCTCCACCGCCTCAACATGGCCGGTCGTCCCCGAGCAGACCTCTTCATACGTCGGATTCGGCGTATTGCCTCCCGTATATCCTGAAACAACGCTCACCACTCCCGGCAAGGTATGGAACGGGTGGACCATGCACCAGAAACACCCCCCCGCGAAGGTCGCCTTCGCAAGCCTCGTCTGCGTGCTTTCTGACGGAACGATCCAGAACACGAACAGCGTCGGGAAAAGATACTTCGCTATTATCCTGAACATCGTTTTATCCCCGCAAACAGAATATGAACTGATTATTCGAAAACATTAAAGATATTTATAAAATAATATAATAATTAATGTTCCCGGTTTCAATTATTTTTTTGACACCACGGCAGCACGCGCACTATTTTGTACAATATCATCCTTTTTGGATAACTACGACTTTCAGGACTAAATGGATCGGATCATGCACAGGCAATACCTTAAGGCATTGCGCCTTGAATACTTCACCGTGGGTTACAACATTATTGAAGCGGTCGCGTCAATCCTGGCGGGAGGCATGGCATCGAGCATCGCGCTCATCGGTTTCGGCCTGGACAGCATCGTAGAATCGCTTTCAGGGCTCGTGCTCATATGGCGGCTTCGGACGCACGGCACGATTTCAGAGGAAGAGGAGGGGCGCGTCGAAAAAAGGGCGACCCGCTTTGTGGGGGCCACTTTCGTGATACTCGGTCTGTACATACTCGCCGAATCGGCCCGGAAGATCTGGAACCGCGAAGCCGCCGAACCCTCCCTTTTCGGGATCATCATCGCGGCCGCCTCCCTGATCATCATGCCGATGCTCGGATACGCGAAATTCAGGCTCGGGAAAGAGCTCGGGCTAAAATCGCTTGTGGCCGATTCAAAAGAGACGTTCGTCTGCTCGGCGCTCTCGCTTGCGCTGCTCGTCGGCCTTGCGGCCCGGTATTTCTTCGGTTTCTGGCTTGCCGATCCGATCGTCGGCCTGGTAATCGTCGCGTTTCTTTTCAGGGAAGGATACGAACTGCTCTTCGAGGAGGAATGCGGCTGCGAAGACGGGGACTGACGCTCCGCGCCTCCGCTACCGGCGCGCGAGCCGGTTCAGGAGATTGCCGATCTCCCCGTGCATGAAGGTGGGGAAATTGTAGCCGTATTCGTCGACCAGTATCTTCCAGTCGTCCTTCGTGATATGCCTTCGGCACCGCTCGGCGCCGCAGCCGCAGATAAAGTCCTGGTCCGCGTTGACAATGAAGGTGCCGTAGTCGACATACAGCTCATCGCCGGGCTCGATATCACGCCGGGCGATGAGATTGTCGTTCATGTCGAACTGTACGTTCGGATCGCAGGAGTGGTTGATATAATTCGAGAGATGCTGTATCCTTTCCGGATCGAGCGTCCCGATCATTTTGCCGAAATCGATGTCATAGCAGTACTTGAGGAAGGTCATCCTGTCTTTTTCACCGAAGCGCTCGAGGTCTTTGAGGGTCACGACGACCCATCCGAGCCTCTCATCCTCGACCCATTCGTCATGGGTGAACACGATCTGTCCCTTTTCGATGCGCTGCGTCGCGAACAGGCCGAATTCCTTGAATTTATTCAAACGCTTCTCTATCATCGGTATAACCTCTTTGCGGCATTTCCGCTTTACTGTACAGGTAAAACGCAAAAGGGGCAATAATCTCCTGACCGGCAAAAGTCAACTGCAAAAATTATATCGGCGTTAAAAAAAATTACAAATATTTTTTGCATTGACACATTAAAATAATTGTATATTGATACACAACCCACGTGGCGCGGTGCCCCTTCCAGAAGAACAAGAACGGGCGGTACTGAAACTTTCATGAGGCACACTGTAACGGCGCCGGACAGCGCCCCAAATCACGAGAAGGCGCGTACGAAAGAAGCAATCGCATGAAACAATTTCTGATTACGGCATCTGCTTTCTTCCTTGTTTTTTCCCCTGGCCTGCACGCAAAAACCGTTCGGGATTATCAGGCATTCTACGCGACCGGATCGCTGAAGGCCGGCAACACTCCGATAATCGCGCTTCGCAAATACACCCTCGACCGGAAGGAGCATCTGCTTGCCGTTAATCCCGAAACACTCGAGACCGCCACGATCAGGCGGGATGAAGCGGAAATCAATGCCGCGCCGTTCGAGGATATCCGCAGGCGATTGAAAACAACGCCGTACATTCAGGCGCTCGACCGTTCCGAACGCAACCGCAGGCCGCTCCAGAACGCCGGGATCGTACGAGTGCCCTCATCGCCCACCGGCGCGTATCTCACTATCGACCTCTGCCCGTCCAAACACCCGCTCGACAGGGTGCTTTTCACGCGCCTGCGCAGCCAGTTCAGCGCTCCTGACGGGCCGATACCGGTCGCCATCTCGATCACCGGAAGATGGATGGAGGAGCACGCCGAGGAGATCGGCTGGCTGAGAAACCTGGAGAAAGAGAAGGCGTTTTCAATTCTCTGGGTGAATCACTCGTATCACCACACCAACGACAAGCGCGCGCCGCTGTGGCGCAATTTTATGCTCACCCCGAAGCTCGACATCGAGGATGAAGTGCTCGCAACAGAGGCCAGGATGATAGAGGAAGAGCTCAGGCCGTCGATTTTCTTCAGGTTTCCCGGGTTGATTTCCAATGGAACGCTCATGAAACGAATCGGCTCGCTCGGCCTGGTCGCGGTGGGAAGCGACGCGTGGCTCGGCAAGAACCAGTGGCCCAGAAACGGCAGCATCGTGCTGGTCCATGCCAACGGCAACGAGCGGGTGGGCATCCAGCGGTTTTTCAAGCTTCTCGACATGAAGCGCAGGGACATCGAACGCAAGCGCTGGCAGATGCTCGACCTGCGCAAAAGCATGGCAGAAGCAAAGACCGGCGTATAAATTTCCCGCCGCATCGATATTTTCATTGCAATATAGCGCGGCGTTGCGAGCCTTGAAGCTATTCTCGCGGCACATTCACGCAAAGACCGGTACTGTGAAAAGAGGTTTCCCATGCTCAAACGTCTCGTCGAACTGATGACATTCTGCTGCGCGGTTTTCGCGATATTCTTTTTCGTACTGGCGCTATCAACCTGGCGTCAGCATTCGGCCATGAAGCGCGGAGGCCGAGAAGTCAGCGCGACCGTGCTTCGCACCTTCGTCCGCGAAAGCAGGTCCGGCAACAGCCCGCTCGCGCACAGCTTCGCGTTCATCGCCTCGGTGCGCTTCCAGGATCCCGCCGGAACGGACATGATTGATTTCGAATACACCTTCCCCGAAAGGGACGACAGCGTCCGCGCGGGGAGCGTCCTTCCCATGGTGTACGACCCGGCGTCGCGGCGTGTTGTGCTGAAAAGCGTTCTTGACAACACAAAAACCACGGTCATGCTGCAGATCGCGGGGGGGCTTGCCGCGATCGCCGGCGGTGCGGGCCTTGTCTTCCTCGGCAGACGTATCCCCCCTAAATCACCGGACGCCTGATCTTCAGGAGGAGCCTTTATGCCTAAAACAGTTCTTGTGACCGGATCGACCGACGGAATAGGAAAGCAGACCGCGCTCGACCTCGCCTTGAAGGGATACCGCGTGCTCGTTCACGGCAGGAGCGAAGCGCGCGCGGAGGATGCCGCCGCGGAAATCCGCAGGGGATCGGGAAACGCCGATGTCGATTTCGTAACAGGCGACCTTTCATCCCAGCGCGAAATCCACCGCCTTGCCGACCAGGTCCGTGCCCGCGGCAAAAAACTCGAAGTGCTCATTAACAACGCGGGGGTCTACCAGGATACGCTCGAATACTCCCCCGACGGCATCGAGATGACGTTCGCCGTGAACCACATGGCGCCATTTCTTCTGACGCGGCTTTTGCTCGATCTCCTGAAAGCGAGCGCCCCCTCGCGCATCGTTACCGTAAGCTCGATGATACACGCACGCGACATCAACTTCGGCAACCTCCAGGGGGAGATGTTCTACGACGGCTCGCAGGCATACGCCACGAGCAAGCTCTGCAACATCCTGTTCACCTACCGGCTCGCCGCGATCCTCGAAGGCACCGGCGTGACCGCGAACTGCCTGCATCCCGGCGTCATCGACACCAAGCTGCTGCGCAGGGCATGGGAGGGCGCGGGCGCGCCCATCACCGAAGGATCACGCACGTCCGTTTATCTGGCCGACGCCGCTGAAATCGAGGGCGTGACGGGAAAATATTTTGTCAACATGAAGGAATCCCCTTCCGCGCCGGTATCGCACAGCCGCGAAATCCAGGACAACCTCTGGAAAATAAGCGAAACCCTCATCATGCCGAGAATCTGATTTCCGCGAGGATACCATGAAACCGCAACGCGCGCTCCTTGTCATCGACGTCCAGAACGAATATTTCACCGGGAAACTGCCGGTCACCCATCCGGCTGAAAGTTTTGAAAAGATTCTCATGGTCATGGACGCGGCCCACACGCACGGCGTTCCGGTCATCGTGATTCAGCATTCCTCATCGCAGCCGGACGCGAAAACTTTCGCGCGCGGCAGTGACGGCTGGCGACTCCACGACGAAGTTGAGAAACGCCACCGCGACCACCTGATCGAAAAAACGCTTCCCGGAAGCTTTACCGGGACCGCGCTTGAGGAGGTTTTAAAAAGCATCGGGGCGGATACGATCGTGATCTGCGGCTACATGACGCAGATGTGCTGCGACACGACCTCGCGCCAGGCATTCCACCTCGGGCTCGCCGTGGAGTTCCTCTCCGACGCGACCGGCACGCTCGACATAGCCAACAACGCGGGAAAGGTGAGCGCCGAGGAACTCCACCGCGCCGTACTCGTGACGCAGGCAATGCGGTTTGCGAGGGTCATCCCTTCCTCCGAATGGATGGATGAGGTCGCGCGCGGCTGAACGGACGCCGATGGAACACAAAGGAAGAACAGAATGAAAAACGCACTGCTCATCGCCTTCGGGGGCTCGGCCGGGGCGCTCTCACGCTACTGGCTCTCGAAATATATCCAGCACTCCGTCGGCGAGCTTTTCCCGTGGGGGACGCTCGTGGTCAATCTTGCCGGCTGTTTCGCGATCGGCTTTCTCTTCGAGCTTTTCGAAAGCGCCGTCATCCCGACCGAACTGCGAAGCCTGCTCACGATCGGGTTTCTCGGCGCCTTCACCACGTTCTCGTCGTATTCGGTCGAAACAATAAACCTCTTCCGCGACGGTGAGATCCGCTTCGCGCTTACCAATGTCCTTGTGAGCAACGCGGCGGGTATACTGCTCGTGGTGATGGGGATATACTCCTCACGGCTGCTCATCAAAGCGATACGATAAACAGGAGGCGGCCATGAAACTACCCGAACAGGCAGTGATGCTGCGCGTATTTATCGGTGAAAGCGACAGGCACGGGGGAAAGCCGCTCTACGAGCAGATCGTGCTCAAAGCCAGGGAGCTCAACCTCGCGGGAGCCACCGTCACCCGCGGCATCCTCGGTTTCGGCGCCGACAGCCGCCTGCACAGCGCCAAGCTCCTCGACCTCTCGGAGGACCTTCCGATCGTGATCGAGATCGTCGACACGCAGGAGAATATCGACAGGATCCTTCCCTTCATCGACGAGACCGTGGTCGAAGGATTGGTGACCCTCGAAAAAATGCGGGTGATCAAATACCGCCACAGCTGAACGGCCGGGTCAACAGCGGCAGCTCTCAGGTACCGCTTTCTCGAGCGCCTGCCCGATGTCGGCGATGATGTCGTCGATGTGCTCAATGCCGATCGAAAGCCTGATATAGTCCGGCGTTACCCCTGTGGCGAGCTGCTCCTCCGGTGAGAGCTGCTGGTGCGTGGTGCTCGCCGGATGGATCGCAAGCGACTTGGCGTCGCCGATGTTCGCCAGGTGCGAGATGAGCCCGAGCGAATTGATGAAGCGCTTGCCCGACTCGGCGCTTCCCTTTATCCCGAATCCCACCATCGCTCCCGCCCCGCCCCGAAGGTATTTGCGCGCGCGCTCCCGCTCCGGGCTCGAATCGAGACCCGGGTAGCTTACCCAGCTCACGCACGGATGGTCTTCAAGGTAGCGCGCCACGGCAAGGGCGTTTTCCGAGTGGCGCGGCATGCGCAGGTGCAATGTTTCAAGCCCCTGGAGGAAGAGGAACGCGTTGAACGGCGAAAGCGCCGGGCCCATGTCCCTCAACAGCGAGACGCGCGCCTTCATGATGTAGGCGGCGTTCCCGAACGCCTCTACGAATTTCATGCCGTGATAGCTCGGCTCCGGATCGGCGATGATCGGGAACTTTCCGTTCGTCCAGTCGAAGCGGCCGGAATCGACGATGATGCCGCCGATCGACGTACCATGGCCGCCGATGAATTTGGTCGCCGAGTAGACGATGATATCAACCCCGTGATCGAACGGCCGCAGAATGTAGGGAGACACCGTGTTGTCAAGAATGAACGGTATGCCGTGACGATGCGCAAGCGCCGCTATCGCCCCGAGGTCGGCGACGTCAAGCTTCGGGTTGCCGATCGACTCCGCGTAGACGGCCTTCGTTTTCGGCGTGATCGCCTTCTCCATCGCGTCGAGGTCGTTGGACCTGACAAAGTTGACCTTTATCCCAAGGCGCGCCAGCGTGTAGTGGAAGAGGCTGTAGGTCCCGCCGTAGAGGTTGTCAGCGGATACGATCTCGTCGCCCGCCTGCGCGAGCGTGAGCATCGCGATCGTGATCGCCGACTGCCCGCTCGCTACCGCCAGCGCTCCAACACCGCCGTCGACGAGCGCCATCCGTTTTTCGAGCACGCCGGTTGTCGGGTTCATGAGCCTGGTGTAGATATTACCGGCCTCTTTCAGCGCGAAGAGGCTGGCCGCGTGGTCGGTGCTCTCGAACTGATACGACGTGGTCTGATAGATCGGCACCGCGCGCGAACCCGTTGCCGGGTCCGCCTCCTGTCCGCCGTGCAGCAGGAGCGATTCAATTTTAAGGCGCTCATCATGCGTACTCATCTGATTTCTCCTTCAGAGCTGATCCGTATCCGTACGGGTGACGCCATGTGCTGTCACCTCGCATATTCAACTTTCAATATATTACAGAATTTTTCAGGATTCAAGCGCGGACATCGCAAGCACAAGATCGACGATCCGGTTCGCGTAGCCCCACTCGTTGTCGTACCAGGCGAAGACGCGGAAGAACCTGCGCTCGCCCGGCGGGTTGTGCTGGAGGGTAAGCGCGGAATCGTAGATCGATGATCGCGCGTCGTTGAGGATATCGGTCGAGACCACCTGGTCTTCGGTGACGCCGAGAATGCCGGAAAGCGCGCCGTCAGCGGCCTCCTTCAGCAGCCGGTCGATCTCCTCAATGGACGTGTCGCGCGCCGTGATGAACGAGAAGTCGACGAGCGAGACGCTCGCCACCGGTACGCGGAACACCATATCGTGTATGCGCCCCTTGAGCGCCGGATAGACCGCATCGATAACGCCCGCAGCGTTGACCGACGAGGGAATGATATTGACGGTGGCGGCGCGACCGTCGCGCCAGCTGCGGTCAGAATGCGAATCCACGATCTTCCTGCTCGCCGTATACGGCAGAAGGACCGTGACATGCCCCGACTCGATGCCGGCCCCCGATTCGTGAATGACGTGCAGGAGCGGCAGGAGGCAGTGCGCCGTACAGGACGCTCCGGATACGATCCGGTGCGCGGCGGGATCGTATTCATGTTCATTGATGCCCCTGACCAGCGTTTTCACATCCTCCCCTTTCGCGGGGGTGGATATGATGACGCGTTTCGCCCCGGCGTCCAGATGGCCGCGCGCCTGGGCGGCCGAGGTGAAGATACCCGTCGCCTCGATCACATACTCGACGCCGCACAGCCCCCACGGCAGCTCGCGGATATCGGCCGGCGCGGCGATGCAGCGGATGGAATGACCGTTGACAGCGAGACGGTCGCCGTCGGCGGAAAGCCCGCCGTCGAACCGGCCGTGCGCCGAGTCGTAGCGGAGCTGGTAGGCAAAAAATCCGGCATCACCCTCCCTGTCGACGACAGCAGCCAGGTCGATATCCCCGCCCAGCAATCCCCGAGTGGCCGCCGCCTTGAGCACCGTGCGGCCAATGCGGCCGAAACCGTTAATCGCGACTCGAACCGGCATAGATCTGCGCAACCTCCATTTTTCTGCTCTCCTTGTAGAACCAGAGGAACCGCAAATATGTCAAGATAAATTGTGAAAAAACCGCCGGAATGCGCCGCTGAACGGAAGCGCTTCTCACATAAAATGGTTGCGCTATAATTATCCTTCTTTCATGAATTGCATATGAAGACTGACTTTCACCGGACAGGAGAATATAATCGCGCGATATTTTCCGCGCGCTCCTCATCAGCCAGGAAATCATGCGGGATGCCGCATGTCCTTCTGCTCGTCGCCTGCCTGCTTCTGGCAAACTGGATATCCATCAGCGATGCCGCCCTGCCCGGCGATCCCGCACAGCCGGCATGTATCGTCACCGGCGCGGCATCGCCGCATTCATCAATCATAAAGAAATACCATGCAGGGGAAGCGGTATTAATCCTCCAGAAAAGGACTTCGCTTCCGTCAGATCATAGAATTGTCTGTGTTTTACGCTTCAACTCGCTCCGCGAACTTGACAAATATCCCCGCTGGAGCAGAAGCACTTTCTCCTGACACCTCCCTCAGCCTCTCCCGATCCGCCACTCGGTTCAACCAGATCGGCATTATATATTATGTCTCATTACCGAATGGCGGTAATTTTCTCACGCGTTTCATTGCAACGCGATGTATCACAGCACAACACATGGAGATTAAAACATGAAAACCGTACATACAATCCTCTTTCTCATCTGGTTCGGCGCGTTCTTTATCCTGTTCAGCGAGCATTACACACGGATCGGCCTGAGCTATCAGAGCTGGTGCGCCGTCACCATCGTTCTGAGCGTGGCGCTGGTCGGCTCTTATCTGGTTGAGTATATCATCGAAAAAAGAAAAAAAGGGTAACAGAAACTCCTCAGGCGGTCGGTTTCCTCCCGGGGCCGGCCGCCGTCTTTCTACACCCCATCCGATTGCTATAAGTTATTGACGTAATCGCTCCACGCCGTATCATGTCTGTGAAGCTCCTTCGAAAAACCACCACACAAAGCCAGGCACTATGACATCATTAACCGCGCACAAAGCGTATATAAAGCAGGGCAAAGAGGCGCCGCTCCTCGCCGGGCATCCCTGGATATTTTCCGGCGCGATCGAACGCCTCGAGGGCGAACCGGCTGACGGCGACCCTGTAACGGTCTTCGCGAAGTCGGGAAGGTTTGTCGGGCACGGATTTTTCAACGGCATGAGCCAGATACGGATACGGCTCTATTCATGGGATGAGGACCGCCGGCCCGACGAACCGTTCTGGGAGGAAAGGCTTCTCTCCGCCCTTCGCCTGCGCGCCGGCACGCTCCGCCTCACCGGCCCGTGCCGCCTGGTGTTCAGCGAAGGCGACGGGCTCTCGGGGCTAACCGTAGACCGTTACGGCGACTACCTTGCCGTACAGTTCACGAGCCTGGCAATGGCGCGCCTGCAGGAGCTCTGGGTGCGGCTCCTCGCCCGGCATCTGAACCCGCGGGGGATATACCTGCGGACCGAAAAAGGGATCGGCGAGATCGAGGGAATTGAACTTGAAGACCGCCTGATCGCGGGCGAGGCGCCGGAGCCCTCCTTCACGATCGAGGAGGAAGGGCTGCGCTTCCGCGTCGACCTCGCGGCCGGGCAGAAGACCGGCTTCTATCTCGATCAGCGCGAAAACCGCCTGCTCGTGCGCTCGCTCGCCGCGGGACGCAAGTGCCTTGACGCCTGCTGTTACACCGGGGCCTTCGCGCTCAACATGGCGCGCGGCGGCGCGTCTTCCGTGACCGGCGTGGATGTATCCGAAAACGCGCTCGCGCTGGCGAGGGAAAACGCCGCGCTTAACGGTTTTACCAGTGTCGATTTCGTCAGAGGCGATGTCTTCAAAGACCTCCAGGCGCGCGCCGATGCCGGAGAGCGCTACGACCTTCTGGTCCTTGACCCGCCGCGGTTCGCGCAGTCATCGAGAGGAGTCGGCCAGGCGCTGAAAGGATACCTGCATCTGAACGACCAGGCGATCCGCTGCCTCGCGCCTTCCGGGATTCTCGTGACGTGCAGCTGTTCGGGACGCGTTTCGCGCGAGGAGTTCCGCTCGATGATAACCCTGGCCGCGGCGCAGAGCGGAAGGAGGATGCGGATACTGCGCCAGTCCGGGCAGGCGATGGACCACCCGGTTGCCGCGGGCTGTCCCGAATCGGAATACCTGAAATGCTTTTTCTGCGCCGTGGATTGAGGCGGTGATACAAAAAACCGCGGCGGAATCATCTCCGTCGCGGTCCTTTTCAGATCGTCGTCCGTCCCGGCATCAGACGCCTTCATCGCCGTACATTGACTCGATGACGTCCTCAAATTTTTTCTCCACCACCTTCCGCTTGACCTTCATGGTGGGAGTAATCTCTCCCGCCTCCTGCGAGAATTCCCGCGCGAGGAGCGTGAATTTCTTGATCTGCTCCACCCTTCCCAGGTCCTTCTGACGCTCGTCGATTATCTTCCGGTACAGGTCAACAACCTCCGGTTTCGCCACGAGCTCTTCCCGCGAGGACCAGGAAAGCCCTTTCTTCTTCGCCCAGTCCTCGAGGGCCATAAACGAGGGAACAACGAGCGCGGTGATATAATTCCGTCTGTCCCCGATGATCGCGATGTATTCGATAAAAAAGTCTTCTGTCATGAGCGATTCGATCATCTGCGGCGCGATGTTCTTCCCGCCCGATGTGATGATGAGGTCCTTGATCCGGTCGGTGATGTAGAGATACCCGTCCTCATCAAAGCGGCCCACATCCCCCGTCCTGAACCATCCGTCCTCTGTAAACGCCTCGGCGGTCTGTTTCGGCTTGTTGAAATATCCTTCCACGATGTTCGGGCCTTTCGCCTGGATCTCGCCGGTTTCGGGATCGATACGCACATCGACCAGCGGCACAAGCGGCCCCACGCTCCCGAACTTGAAGCAGGAGGGCCCGTTTATGGCGATGACCGGCGCGGTTTCGGTAAGCCCGTATCCGGGAGTGATCAGCACGCCGCAGCTGTAAAAAAAGCGGGAGATTTCGGACGATAGAGGCGCCCCGCCGGCGTTCAGGTGATGCATCGTTTTACCGAACAGGTCGCGCACCTTGTGGAGCGCAAGCCTGTACGCCAGGCGGTACCGCAGCCAGAGCCACGGCGTGAGCCGCTCTCCTCTCATCCGGCGCTCGCCGGCCTCCCCTCCTGTGCGCACGGCCCAGTGGAAAAGTTTCTGCTTTGCCGGTGACGCCTGGCTCACGCCCGCCTGGATCGTGGAATAGATCTTTTCGAAGAGCCGCGGGGCACTGTTCATGATCGTGTAGTCCGCTTCTTTCATGATTTCGAGTATCTGCGTATGGTCCTCGCAATACCAGATCGCGCCATCCATCTGCATGATGCCGTAATCCCATGACCGCTCAAGCACGTGGCTGAGCGGCAGCATGCACAGCGTCGAGTCGCCCAGCCCGTGCCCGGCCTGCGGAAAATAACCCACCGCCCAGCTGTTGTGCATGAGGCTTTTATGCGTGTGTATCGCTCCTTTCGGCTCACCCGTGGTCCCCGACGTGTAGATGAGCGTGCACTTGTCGGTATAGTGACACCGGGCGTGCCTGCGCGCGATCTCGTCGGCGTGGCCCGCCTTCCTGCCGAGCGCAAGGAAGTCGTCCCACATGATCACGCGGCGGTCAGCGGCATCGATCTTTGTGCCGCGGTGAAACACGACGACATATTCCAGCGCGGCGCACGAATCGAGAAGCGGGAGCGCCCGGTTGTACTGCTCCTGCCTTCCGACGAAGAGCACGCGGATTCCCGCGTCATTAACCAGGTATTCGGCCTCTTTCGTCGAGTTGGTCGCGTAGATCGGCACCACGACCGCGCGCACGCACAAAGCGCCCAGATCCGCAAGATGCCATTCGGGACGGTTCGCCGAGAAAATGCCTACGCGGTCTTCCTCATTGACGCCGAGCTCGATAAGCGCCGCCGATACCTCGTTCATCGTGTCAGACATCTGTCTCCAGCTGATCGATTCCCATGTGCCGTAGGTTTTATGGTGGAGCTGCGGCCGTGGGCCGTACTTTTTCGCGCGGTCATGCACCATCAGCCCGAAATGCCTGTTCCTTTCGAGGAACGCCTGAAATTCCTTTTCAAGGCTATCCTTCTCCCGTCTGTATTTTTCCGTCAGGTTTTCACGCCTGAAGTCTTTTCCTTTTGCTCCCATACCACGCCCCCTGTCAGTGCTGTTTCAATTCATCGATTGATCACGGTTTCCCGCACAAAATCAAAAAATAATCGTTCACGATTGAACGAATACTTCTTTTTGTGAACAATCAATCCAATATGAGAACACTGTTCTTTTGTCAAATATTTTTCAGGCCCACCAGACGGTTCACAGGAAAACGTATTGCATAAATCCTGACATTGCAGATGAGTGATAACAAACGAGGAACCGATTATATGGATAAAACGCATGCCGTCTTCACCTACGGCACCCTGATGACAGGCAGTATCATGCGTGCCGTAACCGGACACAGCTTTCAAAGTATTGTGGCCACCCTTCACGGTTTCGCCAGGTATTCCGTACGTGAAGAAAACTATCCCGGCATCATCGAGGAGAGGGGAGCATCGGTTGCGGGGATACTGTATACCGGTGTTGACGATATTTCCCTTGAAAGGCTCGACCGCTTCGAGGGGGATATGTACCGGCGCATCGCCGTCGAGGTTCTTGACTCCCGGGGCTCGCGCCTCACGGCGTTCACCTACCTGGTACGCGAATCATACCATCAGATTCTGACAAAAAGGCCCTGGGACCCCGAGACCTTCAGGAAATCGGGAATTAACGATTTCCTGAAGGAATACAGGGGATTTCACGACATGGAATGAACCGCACACTTTCCGTCCGCGCCGCAGCGCGGATACAGGCCTACTTCTTTCTGTACTGATTCCCATCCCTCCATGCCTTTCCAACGTTCTCTCCAACCGTCCAATAAGAGTTATCCGGCATCGTAAGCAGGAGCGGATTCATCTTCTTTATGTCGGGAGAATTCCCGGTAAGGAAGCGCTCTTCAGTGTACGACTCGACGATCTCACCGATGAAAAGAGTGTTCGTCTTAAACGCCACCTCCTGCACGACGCGGCACTCGAGCGAAAGGGTGCATTCGGCGATCATCGGCACGTTGCCGAGCGAGCCGTTAAAAACGGTGAACGCCTCCGACTTGTCCTCCGATTTGCCAGACACGATTCCGCAGTAATCAGTCACCACGAGCATGTCCGCGCCCGGATAATTGATGCTGAACGCCTTCGCCTCGCGAAGCCCCTTTATCGTGTGGTGGTGGTTCCCCACCCCGATCCCGATGAGCGGCGGGTTCGCGTTCACGCGTGTCATCCAGCCGAGCGTCATAAAGTTCGCCTTCCCGTCGACCATGCACCCGAGCAGCGCCACCGGCATGGGAAAGGTAAATACGTTCGCGCCGACACTGACTTTTTTCATGACTTAATCCTCCAGCTAATCAATATATACTTGCATGTACATGCAATTTATACGCTATTTTACCACTCCGTTCAATACCCCAACCCGATCGCAGCTATTCCAGCCTGGAACCGGCAAGATCGGTGAGCTTGGTCAGCCGTTCGGCGTCCCTTGCCCCCAGGTCCTTCACGTACCGGTTGTAGAGGCTTTCCCACGCTTTTTCGATCGGCCCCTGCAATGCCCTGCCTTTCGCCGTCGCGTGAATGAACGAATTCTTACCAGATACTCTTCTCTCAACAAGACCCTCGCCTTCCAGCTTGTCGATAAACCGGGTAACCGTCGACTGCTGGATGCGCAGTATCTCACCGAGCTCCTTCTGGCCGATACCGGGCCTCTCATTGACGACCATGATGAGGTACGCGTATGTCGGCGACAGGCCGGTGGCGCGGAACTCCTCTTCGGCCATACGGGTAATGGCGCGGGAAAGCGCGCTCACGGTAAAATACAGGCAGTTGTGAAGGTACTCCTCTATCATGCGGAAACCCCTATTGCTTGTACATGCAAGTATCATACATAAAAAATGTCAACCGTTTTTCCTCCGGCCGAATCCCCGGGCGCGGGACCATCGCACCGCGAGGCTGACCGCGAAATAGACACCGGACAGAATATAGAAAAGCCCGCCGCTGATGAATGCCCACGCCGCGCCGGACATAAAGAAAGCCGCGTACACTATAAGGAGGGTGTGTAACGAAAAGAGAAAAAACATGGTCCGGAGCGATCGCCGCATAAGGGCAAGCCTCGTTTCGTCGAACTCGACCCCAAGGCCCTTCATGTACCGCCGCGACATGAGCAGCACGATGTTTTTCGATGAGAACGCCGAAAGCCCGAGCACCGCGCAGAGTATCGCCTCGATGAGCGCCGGTTTGAGCCTGAAGAAGATGTCGTTTTCCAGGAGCGCGGAAACCCCTCCGAGCAGAATGAGGAGAGCGGTATCACCCACCACGAACCGGTCAAAGCGCCTTTCCCGCAACCATGTCCAGCCAAGCTCGGCGATGCCGAACGCCACCGCCACATAGAGGCCTGCCGCCGTTCCCCAGACTTCGTCCACGACGACAAAGACGAAAAGCGGCAGAAATCCGGGAAGCATCTGTCTGAGTATCAAAGCCCAGTTCATATAATTCACCCGCGCCTGCTTACTTCCCCGTCTCTGGCCTGTCAACCGCTTTACAATTTCCGGCCCGTCATGACTTGCCGCTGACCGTGCCGCATGGCTATATTACCGGAAGGGACACATCCAGGAGGAATGCCATGAAAAAAGTGCTGACTCAGATAAGTTTCGCATTCTCCGCGGGCGCCGCCGGAGGGCTTGCCAACGCGATCACGGTGTGGCTTTTCGGGGCCCTCGGCATCACCGCAGCGGCAGGCGTACAGATCGCTCCCGCGCTGACGCCTCCGTTCCTGTACCAGCGCATCGTATGGGGCGGGATCTGGGGCATGCTGCTTCTCATCCCCCTGTTCATTAAACGGCCGGCCCTGCGGGTCAGCGCGCTTTGTATCCCCCCCACGCTCGTGCAGCTTTTTATCGTGTTTCCCTTCATGCTGCACAGGGGCATGATGGGACTGGAGCTCGGCGCCGCCACACCGATTTTTGTAGTGCTGTTCAACCTTGTATGGGCCGCCAAAGCGTGGTACTGGCACAGGATTCTGCGCGAAAGCGCGTGATAATCCCGTTTCGGCGGTAATAAAAGTTCTTGTAAATAATCCTCGGAAGAGATATGTTAAACAATGTCGTTCCGGCCCTTGCGGAACGCGGGAAAAGCCACATGCCACAGTTCAAACGACAGACATCCGAACCGCGCCAGACCGCCATCAGCGACAGCGAACCACACCAGCCAGCGATCGACATTAACAGGCTCTACGGCGTTGTGATGGACACGATGAGGGAAGGCTTCGCGCTTCACGAAATCATTCGCGACGAAACAGGAAAGGCCGTCGATTACCGGTTTCTCGAGATCAACGACGCGTTCGAACGGATAACCGGACTCGACCGCCGCATCATAGGCAAAACGGTCCGCCAGGTCCTCCCCGGCGTGGAGGACCGCTGGATCGACACGTACGGCGAGGTTGCCTCAACGGGAAAGACCAAACATTTCGAAAACTACTCCGCGCCTCTGAACCGGTGGTTCGAGGTGATCGCCGCAAGCCCGGAGAAAGGCACATTTATCACCCTGCTGCATGAAATCACCGACCGCAAAAACGCGAACAAGGACACCGTCCGTAACAGAAAGCTGATGGAGACGTTCATCAACACGCTCCCCAACCCGGCATTTTACAAGGACAGCGAAGGCATATACCGGCACTGCAACCGGTCGTTCGCCGAATCAGTTCTCGGCCTCTCATCCGGGGAAATAATCGGCCACACCCTGTTCGACTTTCCCCGGCAGGTCCCGCGCGAGCTCGCCGAGCTGTATCACGGCAAGGACAGGGAACTTGCCGATCGTCCCGGCACTCAGACCTACGAGGCGAAGGTCCTGTGCGCGGACGGGCTCCTGCACGATTTCGTGTTTTTCAAATCGACATTCTACAACGAGATCGGCAGGCCCGACGGCCTCGTGGGTATAATGATCGACATCACCAACAGGCGCTATACCGAAGAAAGCATCCAGGAGAGGGAAAAGCTGTTCCGCAGCGTGTTTGAGAACTCCGCCAGCGGCATGATCCTGGTAGGCGCCGACATGAAGATCATCACGGCCAACGCAGAGTTCACGGAAATTCTCGGGTATGGGAAAAACGATCTCATCGGCAACGACGCCCTGTTCTTCACCCATCCGGATGACGCCGCCGCGAGCGCGGAGGGGATCAGAAAACTCGTGTCGCGCGAACATGATTTTGTGCGGCTTGAAGAGCGCTATATCCACGCCGACGGTCGGATCATCTGGGCGTATACCAGCGTTGCGCTCATCCGCGACGAGGAAGGAGCGCCGAAGTTTTTTATCGTGCAGATGATCGATATCACCAAACGCAAAATCGCCGAAGAGGAGATCTCCCGCCAGAAACATTTTCTGGAAATGATCATGGATTCGATCCCCAACCCGATGTTTTACAAGGACACCCGCGGCGTATACCTGGGATGCAACAAGGCATACGAGTCCCTTCTCAGGCTGCCCCGCGAAGAGATCATCGGCAGATCGTTTGCCGACATCGCAGGCCCCGTGCGCGCGCGCATACACATCGAGAAAGACCGCGAGCTTCTGGAAAAAGGCGGCATCTTCACCTATGAAACAGACATCCTTCTCAGCGACGGCACCACGCACTCGGTCATGGTCTACAAGACCACCTACAACACGATCGACGGCACCGTCGCGGGCCTTATCGGGACGATGATTGACGTTACCGAGTTGAAGCAGGCGAAGGAGGCCGCGGAAGCGGCGAACCGGGCGAAGAGCGAATTCATCGCCAATATCAGCCATGAGATCAGGACGCCTCTCAACGTGATCATCGGATTCAGCGAGCTCCTCAATTCCATCGTCGCCGACCCGCGTCAGAAAAACTATCTCCAGTCGATCAACAGCGCCGGCAGGAGCCTTCTGATCATCATCAACGACATCCTCGATATTTCAAAAGTCGAAGCGGGACGGATAGAGATACGCTACGAGCCTGTCGACATCTACCTGCTTCTGAACGACCTGAAACAGATCTTCGACCTTGAGCTCAGGGAAAAAGAGCTCGAAATGCTCATCCGGGTCGATGCCGACCTTCCCTCGCCGCTGCTCCTCGACGAGGCGCGCCTGCGGCAGGTGCTCTTCAACCTGATCGGCAACGCGGTCAAGTTCACCGACTGCGGCCACATCGCGCTCACCGCGAAAGCCCTGCCGGGCAGCGATCCCACCGGCGCCATCGACCTCCTGCTTTCCGTCGAGGACACGGGGATCGGGATCGCCAGCGACCAGCTCGACGCCATTTTCGAATCATTCCGTCAGCAGGACGGCCAGAGCTCCCGGCGCTACGGCGGCACGGGACTGGGGCTTGCGATCTCGAAAAGGCTCGTTGAGATGATGAACGGTTCGATACGCGCGCGCAGCACGCAGGGAAGAGGAAGCGTGTTCGAGATAACCCTTCGCGGTGTCAGGGCCTCGGCGCGGGCCGCATCCAGGCGCGCCGAAGAAGCCATCATCGACCCCTCGTCGCTCTCATTTGAAGGAAGCCGGGTTCTGGTCGTCGACGACGTTGAATCCAACCGGCAGGTGATCAGGGAATGGCTCGTTCAGACGCGGATAGAAGTCATCGAAGCTGAAAACGGCCGCGACGCGGTGGCGCGCGCCGGTGAAACGGCGCCCGACCTGATACTGATGGACATACGGATGCCCGTCATGAACGGCATCGACGCGGCGAGGAAAATCCGGCAATCCCCCCTGACCGGAAAAATCCCCATCATCGCCCTCACCGCCACAATCGCAAGCAACGAAATGGCGTTCCTGCGCGACTCCGGTTTTTCAGGATACATCCTGAAACCGTTCAACATAAACAGCCTCTTCCAGGAGCTCTCCAGATTCCTCACGCCCGCGGCCAGAGAAACACGCGGCGAGCGCAAAGAAGCCGATCAGCATGAACAGATATGGAACCTCCCCGAGCTTGTGCGCACGCTCAAAGGCAGGGCCTCCGCACGCTGGGCAACGCTTACCGGAGCGCTCGACATGGTAGAGATACACCGCTTCGCGGAAGAACTGGAGACAATCGGAGAAACTCACGGGTCCCGGATCATTACCGGATACGCAAAGCGGCTCGAGGAATCGGCCTTCTGTTTCGATATCCAGGAAATCGAAGAATCATTGCGTCGCTTCCCCGAGATCGCGGCCCGTTACGCGGATATTCTCGCGCGCGAGGAACGGAAATGACGGAAACGCCCCACATCCTCATCGTCGACGACACGGTGATAAACCTCCAGATACTCGGGAAAATGCTCACAGACAGCGGCTATCATGTCACCGCCGCGAGGAGCGGGCGCGAGGCGCTCGACTTCCTCCAGAAAAAAGTCCCGGACATGATCCTCCTCGACGTGATGATGCCGGTGATGGACGGCTTCGAGCTCTGCCGCAAAATAAAAACGAATCCCGAAACGGCGCAGGTCCCGGTCATTTTCATAACGGCGCTGACCGAGACAAAAGACAAAATCACGGGATTCAGGGCCGGCGCGGTGGACTACATCACCAAACCGCTCCAGCCCGAAGAGGTGCTCGCGCGCGTGGGCACACACCTCGAGCTCGAACGTCAGCGGCGCGAGATGGAAGGCCTGCTCGCAACGAAAGACGTCTTTTTTTCGATCATCTCCCACGACCTGCGCAGCCCCCTGTCTGGCCTTAAATCGATGTGCGAGCTTTTCACAAGGCGGATAGACACTTTCGACGATACGCTCAAGCGGGTCGTCGGAGAAGGGAACAAGCTTATCAACCTCCTGCTCGACCTGACCGAAAACCTCCTGCTCTGGGCCATGTCGCAGCGCGGGGAGATCGAGCTCAAACCCGAGCGCATAGACCTCGCCGAACTCGCGGACAGGATCATCCCCCTCTACCAGGCCGCCGCGGAACAGAAGCGGATCACGATCTCCTCTTCCGCTCCGGCAGGTCTGACGGTGCGCGCCGACGGGAACATGCTTCAGACGATTCTGCGCAATCTCATCTCAAACGCAGTCAAATTCACTGCCGCGGGAGGATCCGTCTCGATATCCGCCATGCCCCTGGACCATGGCGTGGAAATCACCGTAAGCGATACCGGCATCGGAATAAAGCCGGAGAGCATGGGAAAGCTCTTCTCCCCCGGCGGAGGAATGAAACACGCGGGAACGGCCGGAGAAAAAGGGTCCGGCCTGGGACTTATCCTGTGCAAAGATTTCGTGGAAAAAAACGGCGGCACTATCCGCGCCGAAAGCACGCCGGGCAGGGGATCTTCGTTCATCTTCACTCTGCCTTCCCAATGATTTAATACTGGACATCAGATGCGCCCCGGCGTTCTATTATCATACCGAACTGATGAAGGGTGATGCCGATGCTCAAAGAGCTGATACTCGCGAACAGAAGTTACCGCCGCTTTTACGAAAACGAACCGGTCAGCGAGGAAACGCTGCGCGAACTTGTCGACTGCGCGCGCCTGTCCGCGTCGGCGATGAACCTCCAGCCGTTGAAGTTCATCGCGGTGTGTTCCGCAGAAAAGCGCGCGGGCGTTTTTCCGCTGCTGAAATGGGCGGGTTACCTCAAGGAGTGGGGCGGACCCGCCGAAGGTGAGCGCCCCGCAGCCTATCTCATCGCGCTCCATGACACGCGCATAAAGACGGCCGACCATCTTCTCTGGTGCGACCTCGGGCTCGCCTGCCAGAACATCCTGCTCGGCGCGGTCGAAAAAGGGCTCGGCGGCTGCATCGTCGCCTCGATCGGCCGCGACAGGGCAAAGGCCGAGCTCACGCTCCCCTCCCACTTCGAAGTGCTTGTCGCGATCGCGCTGGGGAAGCCCCGCGAGCGTGTCGTGACCGAACCGCTCGGGGCGCAGGGGGATATCAAATACTACCGCGACGAAGATGATGTCCATCACGTGCCCAAGCGCGATCTCAACGACATCTTCCTCGGCGCGATATGAACGGTCCGGCGCCTCACATCGGGACGGCGGACAGCGGGCGCGTCTACACGGCTCCTGACGGCGTTTCGATAGAATACTTTTTTTATCCGATGGAAAGTTCCGATCGCTGCGTCGTCTTCTGGCCCGGCATGGGCGTCGACGCGCGACTCTACCGCTTCCGCCCCGCCGAATTCAGCGCGCGGGGATATTCCTCGCTCGTGATCAATCCGCGCAATCACGGCAAATCGGGCGGACAGATATCAAGGAATGAAGCGGTCACCGATTTTCTCGGCGTAGCGGAAGAAACGGGGACAACGGCGGCGCGGATTGACATTATCGGGCACAGCGCGGGGTGCGACGCGGTGCTGCACCTGTGCGACACGGGGCTTGATATCGGACATCTCTTCCTCGTATCCCCCATACTCACTCCCCGCGACTCGATCACCTGGATGTACCGCAACGATTCGATACACGAGCTGCTCGACATCTTCTCGGCGAAAACGGGGGCCCGGGAGGCGGTGTACAGGGCGCTTTCCGGGCCCGAATGGCTTGAGCGGGGATACTGGGACGAGCACGGCATGCGCGCCGCGCTCGACTCGCTTTCGGATACGTTCCTTCTGGGGAGGTTCCTCGAACTGTACTTTGTCGACGGCTTCAGCGCGCTTCCCGGGCTTGCGCGACAGGCGCACAGAAGCCGGATCATCCTCCCCTCTCATGACAGATGGTTTCCGGTCGAGGCCACCCGCGCGTTCGGAGAGAAAAACGGCATCCCTGTCACGACGCTGCCGGAAGCGAACGACCATTTTTTCATGGGTGCCTGGCCGCGGGTCTGGGAATTCGCAGCCGGAAAACTTGATTCGCCCGCCGGATAACGCGATTTTTTGCGGAAAAAGGATTTACATATCCGCCCTTCTCTCATCATATAGTGTTCATGAAGCCGATCCATACCATGGCCCGGCGCGCCCGGGTCCTCGCCTGTGTGATTCTCGTCATCACTGCACTCTCGTGCGGAAGGAGGCAGGCCGAACAGGCGAAGGGAAACGACTGGGTGACCGTCACCATCACCGAAGTCGCCGTAAACGACCTGGGCCAGGTGATTCTTTTTGCCGGCGGGAAAGGGAAAATGCCGAAGATCTTTTTCAAGGATTTCTACCGCGAAGGCGTAAGCCCCGAACAGATGCGGGAGGAGATGAAGACGTATGCCGAGCGGATGGAACGCTTCCTGCAGCAGCCGGTCGCGATCCGGTACCGGATAGACGATTCGGGATCGATGAAAATACTTGAGACCAGCGAGCCCTGAGCGCGGCTCACCTGCGTTTTTTCTTTGCCGCGGTTTTCTTCACGGCTGTCGCTTTGCGGGCTGCCGGCTTTTTCCCCGCAACAGCATTTTTGCTTTCCGCCGCGACCTTCTTCGCTTTCACAGCGGGCTTTTCGCTTCTCCCGTCGTTCAGCTTCACGAGCTTCCCGTCGTCGATGTGATAGTGTACATCGGCGATCTCGACAAACCGCTTTTCATGGGTAACCACGACAAATGATATGCCGTAGTTGTCCCGTATCTCCGCGAAAAGCCTGATGATATCATCGGCGGTGCCGTCATCAAGGTTGCCGGTTGGCTCGTCGGCGAAAACCATGGCGGGGCGGTTGATGAGCGAGCGCGCTATCGCCACCCGCTGAAGCTCGCCGCCGGAGAGCGTCGGCGGGTAGTTATCGGTGATCTTCTCCAGCCCCAGGTATCCGATCAGATAGTTCGCGTCGCTGCGGATATTGCGGGAAAACGGATTGATGATGGCCGGATAAATGATGTTCTGAAACGCCGTCAGGTCGGGGAGAAGATTGAAAAACTGGAAAATGAACCCTATCTTTTTGTTGCGGAAGCGCGATCGCTGAAAATCGAACCACCTAAAGATGTTCTTCCCCTCAAAGAGGACCTTGCCGCTATCGGGCTTTATGAGGCCCGACATGATCCCCAGCAGTGTCGTTTTGCCCGATCCCGATTTGCCGGTGATGACCGTAATGGTCTGTTTCTTCACCTCAAGGCTGACGTTCTCGAGGATTGTGCGCTTGCCGAAGGCGATTGATACATCTTCCACTACCATCATACTCTGTAACTCCCGCGAAAAAATTTGGATGCTGCCCTTTCCGCTGACGGAAAGATCACTTTTTCATCTCCTTGAAGAGGCTCAGGTTTGACGCGAACACGGCCGGAAGGAAGGCCGCGACCGCTGAAATGAGCATCGAAAAACCGATCGCCAGAAGGAACACGCGGTCCCCGCCCGCGGCGACGGTGATAGTGCTGAGCCCCGGTATCCACTGGTGAATCGCGCCGGACAGGTGCCCGAGCAGATACTTCCCGAGGAAAAACCCCGCCACGCCGTACAGCGCGCCGACGACCGCCGCTTCGATGACAAACCCGGCGATGATGTGGAGCTTTGATACGCCGATCATCCGCTGCAGCGAGAACTTGTGGCTCCTGGCATAGACAATATTGAGATACGAGTTGAATATCGAAATGACGATGATGACAAAAAGTATGCCGATGATCAGCACCGAAAAACCGTCGATAATGCGAAGCGCGCTGTTTGTCTTGTTGGCGATATCATGCTGCGATTCGATGAGGAGCCCCATCTCCCTGATCTTCCTTGTGACATCGGGGAGGGTTTTCACGTCCTTCGCAGACGCGAAAACCATGATCGGGGAATATCCGCGGCCGGCCTTCCCGCCGCCTTCCCTCCTGACGAAATCATAAATAAACTCCGAGGGCACAAGAAGCGCCGGCACCGCGATCGCGTCGGAAAACGAATGCACGGCCACATCAATCTTCGCCTGCTTTTCGGGCTCGGCGCCCCTGGGCGGCGTAAAGATATAGAGCTGGAGCGGAAAGCCCTTCATGTCGCGTTCCTTCATCATGGGAAGGCCGTAGGCGGTCAGGAAGTTATTGAACAGCTCCAGCCCGACCCTGGGGATGATGACGGGCAGCGGCGAGGCCATCCTGAAGCCGCTCCATTCAGGCACCTTCCCCCTGAAAAAGCCGCGCTCGATGCCGCATATCGGGATATGAGGCGATTTCGAATGGCCCAGCAGTTCGCCGTGCACCTTGGATTTAAAATTAAGCTTGGTTACCGTATAGACATTCACCAGTTCGGGCATCGCCTTCAGCCTGCGGACCGTCGCCGCCGGGATCTCCGAGTTGATGACCGCCGAGGGGGATACGATGCCGTTCTCCATCGCCGACCGGGGATAGATCCTCATCTCGTTGATGTTCAACTTGCCGAACAGATTGTTCTCGATATACCCTTTCACCGAATCGCGGAAAGGCAGATACATGACAAAGAAAGAGATCAGGAATAGAATGCCGAAACTGGCTATCATCGAGCGCAGTATATTCTTGAAAGTATCGCCCAGAGAAACAGAGATGTTTTGCAGTATGTGTCGCATTGTATCTACCCACCCCGCATCGGATAATAATCATTTCAGAAAAGAACAACGGCCACAATGTTACAATGATACCACATCACCCCGGCGGCTTCCTGTAAATTCCATCATGAAATAACGTCCATAAGATCAATCCGCCGCAGGCAGGCAGTGCGCCGCCTCTTTATATCTGTATTGCTTTACAGGAAAACATCGCAGATTCTATCGTTCCCTTGACTTTTATGCAAGCATAAAAAACCTTTCTTCATGCGGGCCGTGAAATCGGCAGGTTTTCTTCATTGACAATATCGATGGCGGTTTTTATGATCCTATCCGGGTTTTTGTCTTCACTCCGTGAAGCGGGATCCGATTTTTCCATGTGAGCGGAACCCCGGATGAAAAAGATAATGCTGTCCTCAATCGTCGCGCTTGCGGTCCTTGCCGCCTTCCATGGCGCGCCGCGCGCGAACGACGCCATGCTCCTGCTGCGCTTCCAGGCATCGGACGCCGACAGCGAGGTCGCGGAGTCTTTCTTCAGTGGGATGCGTGATGCCGGCGGACCGAAATTCAATCTGCAGTTCAAAACCGTACCGGCACCGGAAACATCCATACCCTTCACATCGCCTGACACTTCCGGCATGAAGGAAGTGATCGCCGAGGCAGGAAAGCGGGGCGCCTCGTACGCCCTTACCGGGAGGATCAGCGCTTCGGATGCCGGCATCGCGATAACGGCCTATCTCGTGCCTGTTTCCCGGTGGCGTTCCATCTATCAGACCTCGCTCCTCGTGAAGGACAAGGAAACGCTCGCCCGCGCCGCCGAAATAATTGCAGGAAGGCTCTTCATCCAGCGGCAGGGGAAATCCCCCGAGGCGGTCAGGGACATGAAGGCCGTGCCCGACAACGATGCCGGCAAAATCGCGCTTGCATGGGAGGGTAACGCGAACAGCCAGTACGCGGTGTACCGCTCTCCGTTCCAGGAAGGCCCTTTTGAATTCATTTCCGAATCACGGGGAACGGCCTTCGACGACGCCACGGCCGAGCCGGGCATGGAGTACTGGTACGGCGCCGGATCGATCATTGACGGAGCGTATTCCGACCCGTCCTCTCCCGTAAAAGCGCACCTCGCCATGAAACCGGCAGCGGGGCTGAACATCGCGGAGATGCAGAAAGCAAAGACCGTGCGGGACGACCAGATCAGAAAGCAGCGCGGGGACAAAATCGTAAAGGCCCATCTCAAGTTCATCGAGAAATACTACATGCATCCGATCAAGCTGTCTCTTGTGTTCATGATGTCAAAGTCGTACATCAACGACGGGAAGCTGACGGCGCTTGCCGGGTTTACCGGTTATGAAAGGAACACCGAAACGGGCGATATTCTTCTGAAACGGGACGACAACGCCTACGCGGTGCTCTTTCAGCGCAGCAGGTTTCCCGTGCTTATGGACGAGGCGGAGAAGGCAAATATCGAGGACCGCGAGGGGCTCATCGACCGCCTGGTGAAAAACTCTATCGCCTACTGCATCCACACGGGAGAGAAGGAGATAAAAGACCAGGCGAACCGGACGCGCTTTATCCCGCTTTTTGAAGCGATCGGCGTATCTACTGAATACTTTAAAAATTACCAGAACTGGCAGGGAAGTACGATCATGTTCGGCACCGGCAACGGCGAGCTGAAAAAAAAGATGCAGGAAGTCCAGCAGAAACAGACACAGGGAGAATGACAATGTCGCCGAGAAATTTCATCATTGATAAAAACGACTGCTCGCTCCTCCTGATCGACGTACAGGAGAGACTCTTCAACGCCATGGACGTCGAAGTGCGGATAAAGATACTCAAGAACACACAGATGCTCATCGACTCCGCCAGGGTGTTCGGCGTGCCGATCATCGTCACCGAGCAATACCCGAAAGGGCTCGGCCGGACCCTGCCGGTGGTAATGGCAAAGCTTCCTGACGTAACACCGATTGAGAAACTCCATTTCAACTGCCTCAAGGAGGAGCCGATAGCGGCGCAGATCGCCGGGTCATCGAGAAATACCGTCATCATCTGCGGAATGGAGACCCACATCTGCGTGCTCAACACGGCGCTTCATCTCATGGAAGCTGGGAAAAACGTGGTCATCGTAAGCGACGGCGTCTGTTCGCGCAGGAAACACGACTGGCGTACCGCGCTTGACGCACTGGCGACCGCGGGCGCGGTAGTCTACCCGTCTGAAAGCGTTTCATTCATGTTTCTCGACAAAGCGGGGACCGATGAGTTCAAAACGCTTTCGCCGCTTTTCAGATAGCAGAGTCCCGCGCGTCTACCTGAGCACAAGACCGAGCACCCTGCCCAGGTCTTCAATCGTATACGGTTTCGGGACCGCTCCCGCGAATCCATAACTTGCGTAGTCCGTCATCACCGCGTCAGTCGAATACCCGCTCGACATGAGCGCGCGTGCATCCGGGTCTATCTTCAAAAGCTCCCGGATCGCCTCAAGGCCTCCCATTCCTCCGGGCACTGTCAGGTCCATGATCACAACATCAAACGGCTTTCCGTTCTCCATCGCTTCGGCGTAGCGCCGTACCGCCTCACCACCTTCGCGCGCGGTCTGGACTTCACAGCCGAGGTCCTCAAGCATCATCTTTGCCGTCTCGACAACATATTCATCATCGTCCATCAGCAGCACCCGCCCCCCCGCACAGGAGAAAGCGTCGTCCGGGCTGGCGCCTACTCCGGCAAGCCCTTCCGAGGCCGGCAGAAACATGATGAACTCGGTGCCTTTGCCCGGTTCCGAATCGACAAAGATATATCCCTTATGGTTTTTTATGATCGAATAGACGATGGCGAGGCCCAGGCCGCTGCCCGTTTCTTTCGTCGTAAAATAGGGATCGAAGATCCTTCCGAGGTGTTCAGGGCTGATCCCGGATCCGGTATCGCGTATTGAAATCCGCAGATAGCTGCCGGGCCTTTCCGGAAGATAAATGCCGCTCCCGCGAACGGACGCGTTCCCTGCCGAAACGGCGAGCGTGCCCCCACCCGGCATCGCCTGCAGGGCGTTTATGGCAAGGTTGTTGATCACCTGGCCGATCTGCCCCAGATCGGCGTTGGCCGGACGAAGGTCTTCCGCGATCGAGAAGATCACCCTGACCGAGGAACCGTGCAGGGCGAAGGATACGGTTTCACGGAGGAGATCGGCGATATCGGCCGGCTGGAACACCGCCCCCCCTCCCTTGGAAAAAGTCAGCAATTGCCGGGTCAGCGCCTTCGCGGCATTCGACGCCTTTTCGGTCTTGTCGAGTATCGAGTGGAGCTTCCCGCCGGGTTCTGCGTGCCTCCTCGCAAGCGAGATGCTCCCGTAGATGGCCGTCAGGATGTTGTTGAAATCGTGCGCGATACCTCCCGCCAGTATTCCGATCGACTCCAGGTTCTGCGCCCTCCGCCGCTCCTCTTCGAGGTGGCGCTGTTCGGTGATGTCAACCGCGTTGAGGATGAAGCACGGCGCGTTTTCGATCATGATCATTTCCGCCGAGGCCGAAATGATGCGCCTGATGCCGCCTTTCACCACAAACACAATTTCCCAGTCGCGCACGAACCCGTACCGGTGCAGCGCGTCGATAAACCGCTCACGCCGGCCGGCCGACAGCCATTCGACGAGATCGTAAAACGACTTCCCGACCGCCTCCTCGCGGGAGCACCGCGCCTGGTCAAGCGCCGAGCGGTTCAGGTCGAGCAGCGCGCCTGTCTCGAGATCGGCAATGACCATCGGGAGCGGGCTCGACCTGAAGGCCCTGTTGAACTTCTCTTCAGACCCGCGCAGGTCGCGCTCCGAGCGCTCCCTCCTCAGAATTTCGTTTTCAAGCGCCCGTGTCTGCCTGATATCCCTGCAGACGAGAATGACGCCGATCGGCTCGCCGAGATTGTCGGCCACCGGCGAAGCGGATACCATGACGGGGACCATTTCGCCGGCGCTGTCCCTGAATTCGGTCTCGAAAGCGGATTGTATCCCCGTCCGCCCCCCGATGCCTGACACCTGCCCGGCGAAATACGGGTCCGCCGAAAGCACCGTATATGGAGCCCCGAGGAGCGAGTGCGCGGCATGACCGAGGGTCCGCTCAACGCTCTCGTTGATCTGGATAATTTTCCCGTCGGTATCAACAAGGACCACCATGTCCAGTATCCTGGAAACGATTCTGTCGGCCGCGAGGGAAGGGGTAAGCGCCATCAAGCGATAGCGTGAGATAGCCCACCAGATGCCGAACATCCAGAACGTGATGATAACAGGCACGAGCGGGGGCAGGCGTTTCACACCGCTCATCCACGGAAGCACAATGCCTGTCAGCCCCGCAAGGAACGCAACCGGAATGAAGCTCGTGAGGATAATAGTTGCCTGTTTTTTTTCACGGATGCGCTTTGTGATAAAACGCCACCAGCCGATGAACGCGATCGACACCAGCATCGAAACGGCGTCGTAGGCGGCGTTGATCAGGTAGAGCGGAGAGCCCGATTTATAATTGGCATACCATCCGAAGCGGCTGCGCGAGAAGCTTTCGATTATAAAGTGTCCGGAGAGCGTCGTGGCCGTCAATATGATCGGGATGACATAAAGGAACGGATGCAGGATGCGCCTTAATTTTGAATATGAAGGCCATACCAGCACCAGCGAGAAGTGGATCAGGAATCCCGGGAAGAAATACCATCCGACGGAGAAGCATTTGAACCAGAAAAAACAGGCGGTCTCGTCGGGCGCGGCGTAGTAGAACGTCATGCCGAACGACCATACCGCGAGCGACAGGCACATGAATAAAAACTGCCTGTTCAGAAGGGAATGCCTGTCCTGCAGGTATCCATACGCGCCGAAAAAGAGATACAACAGAAAGGAGGTAAATGATAAAAGCGGAAAAATGATCATGGTCTCTTCGCAACAGGATGAAAGGATGAGTTACAATTCTCGCACCCCCCTCCCGGCTGGCAACAATTATTCGCTATTCGGCGAGCGACTCCCAGCGGACCATCCGGCCGTCGAAGACGGGGCCGTCGACGCAGGCGCGCCTGTTGCCCTCAGGCGTCTCGACCACGCATCCGGCGCAGATGCCGATACCGCAGCCGAAATAATTCTCGACGGATACTTCAAGGGGGATACCGGCGCACCCGGGCATTTCCGAAAGCGATTTCATCATCACGGTAGGGCCGCACGTATAGATCCGGTCCACCCGCCCGTCCGAGAGAATTTCACGGGCCAGGTCGGTGACGTAGCCGCGCCTGCCGGCGCTGCCATCGTCGGTGGATAGCAGGAACGTATCCGCCGCCTGTTCGTACCGCTCCCTCAGAAAGACGCAGTCAGACGCGCGCGAACCGTACAGGTAGATCACATGGTTCCCCTTTTCACGGAGCCTGCGCGCGAGATAGTAGAGCGGCGCGTTGCCCACGCCCCCGCCTACGAGAAGCGCCGTCTTTCCCTCGCAGAGCGTGAAGCCTTTTCCGAGCGGACCGAGAATGTCGACCTCACCCGGCACGGCGTGCTCGGCGAGCCAGCGCGTTCCCTTCCCCACCACCTGAATCACCAGTTCGATCACACGGCCTTCCTGGTTGAATACCGAAAACGGCCTTCGCAGCAGCGGATCGAACGATTCGTTGACGCGCAGGTTCACGAACTGCCCGGGAACGGAGACGGCCCCTCCCGCGTCGATTTTCATGAGGATGTGGTCGGTGCAGAGTTTTTCTGGTCGTTCTAGTAAAATTGCCATGCCGGTAGCCTTTCAGGATATTTTAGACTTTACAACAGCGGTAACTGGTGCAGTCTGTGTCGTGTACTTTCGCGCGCGGCAAGGCGAAAAGTCAAGACAAACTCAGGGCGGATCCTTTCATTTTCATCAGGCATGGACGGAGGCGGGCATGGCAAAGATACAGCTGCAGAAGGTCAGCGAATGCGCACTGGCAATCGACGCGGGGACCCAGTCGATACGCGCGGTCCTGATCGACGCGAACGGCAGTCTTCTCGATATCGTCAAAACCCCCGTCGAGCCGTACTACTCCGACCATCCCGGATGGGCCGAACAGAAACCTGAGTACTACTGGAACAATCTCTGCGCCACGACGAAAGCGCTCCTGGCCCGCACGAAAGTCCCGAAATCAGCCATCAAAGGCGTGACGCTCACCTCGCAGCGCAACACGATGATCAACCTGGACAAAAACGGAAAGCCGCTTCGCCCCGCGATCGTCTGGCTTGACCAGCGCCGGGCCCGCATGGAGACCTTTCCGTCGCCGGTACTTCGCGCCGGGATGCGCGCCCTGAATATTTACGGCACGGTGGAGCACGCAATCCGCGAATGCGAGGCGAACTGGATCCGCCAGAACCAGCCGGACATCTGGGAGAAGACCCACAAATTCCTTTTCCTGTCCGGATACCTGACCTATCGCCTTACCGGTGAATATATCGACTCGACCGGCCATACCGTGGGCTACGTTCCCTTCGACTACAAAAAACACAGGTGGGAAGGCAGCCTGGACCTCAAATGGAAGATGTTCCCGATGGACCGCTCGATCCTTCCTGCGCTGGTGAGACCCGGCGAAACGCAGGGGCACATCTCAAAAAAGGTGTCGCGCGAAACCGGCATACCGGCAGGGCTCCCGGTCATCGCCTCGGCGGCGGACAAGGCCTGCGAGGTCCTCGGGTCGGGCTGCCTGACGCCGGAGATCGCCTGCCTCTCCTACGGCACGACCGCGACGGTGGAGACAACCAACCCGAAGTACGTCGAGATCCTTCCGTTCCTTCCGCCTTACCCGAGCGCGGTGCCCGGCTCGTACAACACCGAGGTGATGATCTACCGCGGCTACTGGATGGTGAGCTGGTTCAAGAAAGAGTTCGGGCAGCGGGAGATGGTGATAGCCGAAAAGAAAAAAATCGCGCCGGAAGCGCTTTTCGACGAACTGGTGCGTGATATCCCCCCCGGATCGATGGGACTCACCCTGCAGCCCTACTGGTCGCCCGGCGTGCGCGTTCCGGGACCCGAGGCGAAAGGCGCGATCATCGGCTTTGGCGATGTGCACACGCGCGCGCACATCTACCGCGCAATCCTCGAGGGGCTCGCCTACGCGCTCAAGGAAGGGGCGATGCGCACCGAGAAACGCAACGGCGTGCCGATCAGAAGCCTCCGCGTTTCGGGGGGCGGATCGCAGAGCAGCGTGGCGATGCAGCTGACGGCCGACATTTTCGACATGCCCGCCGAGCGCCCGCACACCTACGAAACATCGGCGCTGGGGGCGGCGATCGACGCGGCCGTGGGGCTCGGCTTCCACTCCGACTTCCCCACCGCGGTGCGCGCCATGACACGGGTGGGCGACACTTTTGAACCGATACCGGCGAACGTCAGGATATACCGCGACCTCTTCGAGGAAGTCTATCTGAAGATGTACGGAAGGCTGCGGCCGCTCTACGGCAGGATCAGGAGCATCACCGGCTATCCGGATAAAGTTTGAAGCGCCGCGCTCAACAGGTCGCGTGACGGCGGGGATTCCTATCCCGCAATCACAAACCGGAACGTGCGGTAAATCATCATGAAATGCATGAACGATCCGATCAGGATAAACACGTGAAACATCTCATGAAAGCTGAAAACCCCCGGCTTCAACACCGGCCGCTTCAACGCGTACATCGCCGCTCCGGCAGAATATGAAACGGCGCCCGCAAAAAGGTATACAACCGCTTCAGCGCTCATCGAGAACCACATCTTTCCCAAAAGCAGTATCGCCACAGACGCCATTACCACGTAAATAGCGGTATAGAGGAGCCTCGAGGCATTGAGATAGATCAGTATAAAAAACAATCCGAAAACCACGAACCCCCACTGGACGCCGAGCACGACCCAGCGCAGATAACCGTCGAGATACAGGTAGCAGACCGGCGTGTACGTACCGGCGATCAGAACAAATATCGCGAGATGATCGAGCTTCCGCCAGAACGATATTTCTTCATCTTTCTTCTTGAATCCATGATACAGCGAGCTCGCGGCATACAGAAATACCAGTGAAAAGCCGTATATGACAGCCACCGTTAAAAAATTCGCATAGTGCCTGGTGGCGAGTATCAGCATCACGAGTCCCGGAATTGAAATAATGACACCAAACAGATGGGAATAAAATGATATTGTTTCTTTTTTGTTTACCGGCATACACTCTGTCTCCTTCGCTTTTATGCAGCTAAAGACAGCGACGGCCGATATCGGTTGCAAATTATTTCAAACAGCGCGGAGGCGCCGGGTGCCGGCAGGCGTTCACCCGCGCTTCATTTCCAGGGAAACTTCTCGTCCCGGTAGACTTTTTTGTCCTTCAGGTGGACGATTTCCCGCCAGTCGCCGGATATGGAAAAAAGGAAAACGCCGCCGTCAGCCGCCCTGATACTCAGCTTTCTCCCGCTGACAGTATAACTCCCGCGACCGATCTCATCACCGCGGGGCCAGATAAATTCTACTGCGGCGCCGGTCGCGGAGAAGCTGAAATACCCCGGCTGGCCGCATCCCTCGCAGCCGGGACCGGACTTTATGCCGGTCGGCCTGCCCAGGAATTTTTTCCCCTTGAGGTCGGGCGTGTCCCCCGCATGGTTGTCTCCGGCGAACCCGGCGATGATCAGCAGCGCCATCAGGACGTATGCGAATTTTTTCATATCTTTCCTCCGTGTGACTGGCTGTCGCCTCCCATTCCTGTCGGGAAACGGCGGACCTGTAACAGGAATTTGCACTGCCGGTGGTCATTTTGTCAACACGTTTATATTCACAGCACGCCTTTCCATGAAGCCATGAAAAGCTGCTGAGACGCCTTCTTCCCGGATACCCGGACATGACAGCCGCACGGATCAACCGTCCCGATTATAAATTTATTACCCCGATATCTCCGGAGACAGTGTTTATTAAGTCCGCGTAAAAAAAACGGTCGCGGCCCATCTTTAGGAAAAAAGCGCGTGCCATATTTACGGACTGGCGATACGGTTGATCCAATTTTTCACCAACCGCCGCACATGAAACCCTATCCGCGCCAGGAGGCACCACGATGAAACCCTCGCAATCCGTTTCATGTGAATCATTCCCCTGTTCGGATATCAACAAGGCGGGTCATCTCATTCCTTCGACCGGCGTTGATACGAGCCGCATCAGGGCGGTGATGATATCCGAGGCTCCGCCGGAAGATCCCGCCGATTTCTTCTATTCGCGCGGCGCTCCGCTCTATCTTCAGACCACGCTCAAAGCGTTCAACGACGCGGGCGTGCCCGTCGGGTCCATGGAGGATATTCTCGCTCTCGGCATTTATATCACCACGGCCGTCAAGTGCGCAAAGACGCAATACGCCGTTTCCGCTGATACAATTAAAAACTGCTCCCTCGTTCTTGAAAGAGAGCTCGCGCTGTTTCCTGACATAAGGGTATTTCTTCTTATGGGCGATACAGCGATAAAATCGCTGAACTACATCAGCAGAAGGGATACGGGAAAGCCCGTGATCCCCGTGGGGTCGACCTATAAAATCAGGAAGCAGCAGTTTTATTACGACGGAAGGCGCGTGTTCCCCTCTTATCTTCAGACGGGCCAGAACTACCTGATCGAAAAATCGAAGCGCGAGATGATCGCCGAGGATATCAGGGCCGCCATGAAAATTATCCGCGATGCCTGACACATCTCTTGGCTTTACAGGCGGCGCCACCACCGCTCGATAATGAATTCGACGAGGAACCGGAGAGGGGTTTTGAGCAGGCGTCCGCAGAGGAGATTGCGCAGCCGCCTCCAGGTCATCCCGTTCAATCCCCACAGGCGGTTTATCGTGATCCTTCCGGGCCGGATCTCCCAGTAACGCGGGAGGTGCGCCGGCTTCCAGCGCCCGGTAACTGTTTTGAGCACCTCGAAAGCTCCCAGCGAGGAGGCGAGCCAGACCACCGGGCATATCTGCGACGGCAACGCATCCCCGGCAACGAAATCGCGGTAATACTCCTTCCGGAACTCCCCGCGTGCGCGGTAGTAACTGAGCCCCAGCCGGTAGGCGCGGGTTGCCATCAGCTCCCTTAGCTCCTCGTAGGTTTCAGCTCGCGGGCAGCCGCCGATAAGCTCCACCCTCGGGCCGCGCGGCATCACCATGGTGATCACGGCCCACACGCCGGCCGGAATGATCATGAGTGACGGCGTGCCGCAGCGCTGCGCGAGCCTGAAGAGCATGATGCTGAAGGCGAAATCGTCGGCGGCCGGAAAGACTATATCCGCCTCGCGCACGAATGGCTCGAGTTCGTCATGACTGAGCTTTCGGGGAAATACAGTGACTGAAGCGCGCGGATTGATTCCCTTTATCCATTCCGCAAGCACTTCCGCTTTGTTGCGTTCGAGGGTATGTATGAAGCAGGCCACCTGACGGTTCATATTGCTGACGCTGTAGTCATCAAACTCGACAAGGGTAAACCGCTCCACGCCGCTCCTGGCGAGTTCCACCGCTACCGTGCCTCCGATTCCGCCGCAGCCGACGATCAGCACACGGGCGCTCTTTATCTTCTCCTGCTCTTCGCCGGTGAAGATCCCGTAGTTGCGCGCGAAGATTTCCCCGTAGTTCATAATTGCGCTCCCGGAAGACACATTATGAAAAGCTCGTCACATCAAAAAAGAAAACTCATTTGCTTATTATCACAATCCTGCTAGGAGGATGAGTAATGAATTAGCCCGGTTACCTGAGATGGATTCAGAGATTTATTGTGATAAATATCATGTTGTGCAGACCTGGTCATTTCCAGCACATGGCGCATAAACTCCATGTACTGTGTAAAGTGGCCGGGAAGCAGGTTGTACCCTCGTATCATTCGTTACATGGAATTTTAAAGTTTGACCGAATCCGAGACCGTCTAATCTCTTTTGCAGATTTTTCGACCAATTTTTAAAGTATTGGAATCTATTATTTCGGCATATGTTACTGACTTACCCCAGAGGTTGACATACATTTTTTTATTCTTTATCTCATATTTAATGGACTGACCCATTAAAGGCACTTTTCCATCTTTTATTTCAATCGCAATTTGCGGATTTTTTTCGCAGACATACTTTCCATCTATTCCGTTTCCGCATGATGTGAGCAATACAGTCATTAAGGTTGCAACTAACAGGAATAAAACTTTTCCCATTCACACCCCCCCCTTGAAGTTTATGGAGAATCTTATTTTACGCTTGATAATCCGTTCAGGATTATGTCCTGTCAAGTAAAAAGCTCTGTCTCAGATAATCATTTGCCGATCCAGTTCTACCTTAAAGAGAATTCAGCAAACTCCTGACATCCTCCAACGAGCCAGTGCGAAAAAAATCCGTTTTACCTCCCGCGATCCCGATACTACAGTATCTTTTATACGAACAGGCGGATACAACCATACGCCGGAAAGAACAGGCCCGGGAAGGCTTCACACATCACGCCCAATACGAATGCTGCCCCGGATTCGATCCCGCGCCGTGGGACGGAAAGGTTTTTGACTGGAACGGGAAGAAATTCATTAAGGACAGGGTATTCACTCTTTTCTACATCCCGATCAATTTCGGCCGGGTTATAACGAAAATGACGAGGTGGTAAGCCGGGCGAACGAAAGGCTTGCGGATTTTTGAGCGGATAAAAAAACACGGGATGCTGAACAGGAAATTTGTCCAGAGCAGGGATGATCTGACCGCAACCCGGAAACTCAAAGGGAAAGTTGTGGCAAAAAACTTTTCCGATGAAATTGAAGGCCTGCATTAATAAGACCCTGGCGAGGCTGCGGGGCATTACCGGCTACCGTCCCGTATCCCTGAACCGCGGCGGGAGCCTACAGGCTTCGCTCGAAGAGCCGCATGTCTCCATCCGGGAAACGGCTGAACCCCGCGCGCGCGAGGGGCTCCAGAACTGCCGGGTCCTCCTGCACCATTCCGGAGAGGGGGAATTCCTCGTCGCTTTCCCCTTTCACCGTCGGCACAAGGCGGCGCAGGTAAAGCCCCAGCGCCTCGATGGAAACCGGCGTTCCGTCGATACGGGAGAGAAAAAACCACCGGTAGGCTTCCTCGCGCTCCTGGCTCGTGAGCGCCGCCCCTTCGATACGCTCTCCGTTGAAACAGCCGTACGCCCAGCCGTGCGCGATCAACGCCCGCAGGGCATCGCGTGAGGCGCCGCGCCACGTGCCCGCGTCGCACCTGGCCCTGTATCCGCCGTTCCAGCCAGAGGTCGAATGGAGGAAATCCACAAGCCGGTCGAGGTCATGCATCCGCAGGGGGCGCACCGCTGTCGGGACCCCAGGGCCTTTTGCTTCGGATAACGCCCCGGCGCACAGGTGCCGGAACACCGAAACGACGCGGAATCCCTTGCGTTCCGCAAGCCGCAGCATGAATTCGTTGTCCGGGCTGGACGAGTAGCGGAGCGTCGATGCGCCGCGCCTGCTGCATTCGCCGATGGCATGTTCCAGCAGGAGCGTCGCAAGGCCACGTTGCCGGAAGGCCGGCGACACGCGCAATCCATGCCACCAGCCTTCGGCGTTCTCGATGTCAAGGAACGCAAGCGCCGCCACCCTGCCGCCGATTTCCACGGCACAGGGGAACGTATGGGGATTCTCGTGGTAGGTGTGCCAGTAATAAGGGACGTGGTCTTCGCCGGGCCAGATGCTTTCGCACAGCTCAATCACGGCGCCCTCATCGGAGGCGGTGGCGGGGCGGATTACCGGTTCAAAGGGCATGGCGGCTGCGCTACCGTGCGTCCCTGCCCGGGAAACAGCGGTCCAGGCTGGTCCTGAGCATCTGCTGCATCAGGCCGTCAAAGGACTGGTTTCTCATCCCGGCCATAGTCACGAAGGCTGAACCCTTGTAGATGCCGGGCAGCGAGTTTGCATCGATGAGCCTGATCACCCCGCGGGAATCTTTCCGGAAGTCGAAACGGGCGTAATCCCGGCACGCGAGCTTGCGGTACGCCGCGGTCGCCGAAGAGACGAGCATGCGCTCCTCATCAGCGGGGAGATTCGCGGGAACGTATCGATCGGCGGAGGCGCGGAGCTCCGATTCGTCGGACCCCACGAGCGAGCTCGTGGAGTATGAAAGGTAGTGCTCCGACGGCCGCAACATGCCGACGGTAAGCACATCGAGCGCTTCGCCGTTCCCGACGATGCCGACCGAGTATTCCGGGCCGGGAAGGAACTCCTGAAGCAGCCACTCGTCCATGTTCTCGCCCCTGATATCGTAGGGGGTGAAGCTGGCGAGTATCGTCGGGAAATTGCGCGCGATGTCTTCGCTCCCCCGCACGATATTCTCGTCGCCGGCAATCCCCACGGACCCCCCGTTGAGCCTGGTCTTCAGGAAAGCCGGGAAAGGAAACGATTCCGGGACCTCGAAATTGCCGCCGAGAATATCATTGCGGTGAAGCGGGACTTCCTGCGGCACGGGCACGCCCGCCGCCTTCATCACCTGGTTGATGAGATGCTTGTCCGCTGAGAAGACCATGCCCCGGGGCCCGACATTGGAAAAGGGAATCCCCTCCGCTTCCAGCAGCGCCGGGATCTGGCAGCAGAAGACCGAGTGGCTCCCCTTGAATCCGTACTCGGCGAGATGCAGGACGAACTCCGGCCTGCTGTCCCTGATCCTGGCGGGGAGTTCGTCGTGGTCCATGATGAATTCGATCTCGTCAAATCCCATCGGCTCAAACGCGTCGCGAAGGTCCCGGCCGTACAGGTCTATCTCGGACTTGTAGGCGTCATCGTCCCCCGGGGCCACATGGTCCAGGATGACGGTCAGTCGCCTGATCGGAAGTGAAGTCGCTGAATCGGTCAGCTTCATGGTTGCACCTTTTTTCATGATAATTACAGTTTCACGCCAATTCCGTGCTGGATTGCGGTTTTGTAATAATACGTGGCCGTGGCGATATCAAACACCGCCATTCCCATCGGATTGAAGAATACCGGCACATTTCTGTCCATACGGGCGATACAATCACCCGCCACCACATCAATAATGGATTTTGTGTCCTGCTTCACCAGGCCTTTTACTTTATGCAAATTTTCGATATCCGTGTTCTCGCGGCATATTTCATCCCAATCGTCCACAATGGTCGAATTCCTGATGTAAGGATAGATATCGGTGCTGAAATCCCTCAGGGAAACGTTCAGCAACAGGGAGCCCGGACGGGGCGGCCGGTTGATATACGGCGCGCCGGAAACCGTGCAGGTCGCCAGCACATCCGAATTGTCGTAAACCTCCTCCCAATCTCCGGCAATCGTTTTGGGAATCCGGTCATCCTCGAGCGTACAGGGATCGATTTCCTGCAAATCGTAAATATACACGTTGGAAATCCGGTCCCCGTAAATGGCTTTGCACATCCGATAATGGTACTGGCCGATTGGGCCCCAGCCGATGATGCCCAGATTGAAGCTCTTGAGATTTCTCGACTCCATGTAATAGCGGCAGACCAGGCCGCTTACCGAAGCCGTCCGGATGATACTTAATAACGGGGTATTGATGATCGCCTCCGGAATTCCATTGTCGGCGTTATTGAGAATAATGACGCTATGGGCGCGGGGTATCTGGTGCTCAATGTTTTTCGGAAAACTGGCGATCCATTTGATACCGGCCATATTGAACTCCCCACCCAGAAAGGCAGGCATCGCGATGATCCGATTGGTTAAGTCCCGATAGCGCAGATAGGGCTTGATCGGCTGGGCAAAATCGCTGTTCCCCAGGCATTTCACCGCTTCTTTGATAATATCAATGGCCTTCTCCCATTGAATTCCCATTTGCAGAATATGTTTTTCATCCAGATATAGCACGCCTGCCCCCTCCACCTGACTTCATTTTTATAAAAACCGTGATCGCCCTTTTTCTCACCGGGCGGCGACGGTACTTCAGCCAACTGTTAATGATTTTTTATACTCCGCCTGTTTCGCGATGAAATCATCGCACCAGGTCTGGCTGTACACCGTGTTTGCGTAACGGTCGCCCCGGTCAGGGAAAACAGCGATCACATTGGGATTCTGTTCGAATGTTTTCCCCTGAAAATAATTTTTGACCGCGCCAAAGACCGAACCCGATGAGCCCCCCGCGAAAATAAAATGCTCGCGGAGGAGTTCCAGGCACATTTGAATAGTATAAACCTCATCCACAACCACTACGTCATCAATTCTGGCTGTTTGTATAATATCCGGCACCATGCTCGAGCCGATTCCCGGAATGCAGCGTTTTCGCGCAAGGCCTCCGAAAATAACGGAGCCGAGGATATCCACCGCGATAATCCTGGCATCGGGAAACCGCTCCTTCACCCGTCTGGACACCCCCGTAATCGTGCCTCCTGAACTGACTCCTATAAAAACATAATCGACCCGGGGACAATCATCGCACAGTTCTTCTCCCAGCGAATAATAATAGGCATCCGCGTTATTGGGATTGCCGTACTGATTCACCCAGTAGGAATTCGGCATGGCGGCGCAAAGCTCTTTCACTTTTGCAATGCGGTTGAGCAGGTACCCGCCGGTATTATCCGGCTCTTCAACCTTGATCACCGTCGCCCCCAGTTTCCGGATCAGCATTTCATTGACGGGTGAGATATTCGAATCAGCCACGCATATGAACCGTAATGCATATTCCCGGCAATACGCCGCCAGGGAAATCCCGAAGTTGCCCGAGGACGATTCGATAATGGTGGTCCCTTGGTCGATTTCTCCTTCATCGAACAGTTTTTTCAGGATGTACGACGCGGCCCGGTCCTTAACGCTCCCGGTGGGATTATAAGATTCCATTTTCCCGTATAAATTAATACCGGGCAGGTCCTTCGGATGTAAATGGACCATTGGCGTGCCGCCCACCATGTCCAGGATATTTGCATAAATCATTTCTTCCATACTCCCTTTTGGGAACGAGGTTCGATTTACCTGATGCAATGGATTGCACCAGGCCAGAAATCCATAAATCCCTGAATATACAGCTCATTACCCGGTGCCCAGAGCGCCGCCCCCGATTCCCGCTAATCACTGAAAAATCCCGTCTCGGGGGACCTTGAACTTGCGCCACCCTGAAAATGTCATTATCGCAAAAAGGATCAAACCTTCCTGCCGAAGGCATGAAAGAGTAACCACATAGCACAATGGCATGCGTCAATTGTTTTTTGGATGCTGTTTAAAAATTAGGCTCATCCCGGAATATTGGGAAACAAAGGACGCCGGACAGTTGAGTCAAGAACTTCAACAACTGCTCCACACACTTCTTCAGGGTCTTTGGAATTCACCGCCCCCATATATTCGTTAACATCCTGTCTGCAAGCGTGAGTGCATACGCATCGATCCGGCGCCGGAAATTTTCCGCTTTACCTCCCGCAATCCCGATACTACAGTATCTTTTATATGAACAGGCGGATACAACCATACGCCGGAAAGAACAGGCTCGCGAAGGTTTCACGCATCGCGCCGGAGAGGAGGAAATCATGAGCGACACACAAAGCAACGAATGCTGCCCCAGGTTCGATCCCGCGCCGTGGGACGGAAAGGTTTTTGACTGGAACGGAAAGAAATTCATTAAGGACAGGGTATTCACGCTTTTCTACATCCCGATGAATTTCGGCCGGGTCATAACGAGAATGATGGCGAAGGTCGAGAGGTCGGGAGCGTCCGTGCCTGACTGGCTCTGCCTTTCGGACCACACGTCAAAGTGGAACATGGACCTCTACCTCGCAGTGGACAGGGACATCGAAGGGGCTGAAACGGTGCCGCTGTCAGGGAAGATGCTGAGCAGGGTCTACGAAGGGGACTTCAGGAACACCGGGAAGTGGTGCGCCGATTTCGAGAAGCGCGCCGGCGAAGAGGGGCTGTCGATAAAAAAATGGTTCATGTGGTACACCACCTGCCCGAAGTGCGCCAAGAAGTACGGGAAGAACTATGTTGTAATCATGGCAAAGGTATGAAAAGCGTACTGCAAAAGATCAGGAAAGAGCTCAGGGAAAACGCCGACGAGTCTGTCAGGGAGAGCGGGAAAAGGTTTTTCAGGGAGAAAGTCAAGCTCTACGGGATGAAGACCGAAGCGGTGACCCGCCTCGGGAAGGAATATTTCAAACAGGTACGCGATCTCGGGAAGCAGGAAATATTCGCGCTCTGCGAGGAGATGTGGAAATCAGGATGGATGGAAGAGTCGTTCATCGCCTGCGCATGGTCGTATAACATGAGGAAGGAGTACCAGCCCGAAGACTTCAGCGTCTTCGAGAGGTGGATAGACCGCTACGTGGGCAACTGGGCCTCGTGCGATACGCTCTGCAATCATACCGTCGGCGCGTTTATTGAGATGTATCCCGAATTCGTGGAAAACCTGAAAGCATGGACCGCGTCGGACAACAGGTGGATGAAACGCGCCGCGGCCGTCTCGCTCATCATCCCCGCAAGGAACGGCCTGTTCCTCACGGATATTTTCGGGATCGCGGACCGCCTGCTTGCCGACACCGACGATCTCGTGCAAAAAGGGTACGGCTGGATGCTGAAGGCCGCAAGCCAGGCACACCGCGACGCGGTATTCGAATACGTCATGAGGAACAAAGCCGTGATGCCGCGCACCGCCCTGCGCTACGCCATTGAGAAGATGCCAAAGGAGCTTAAAGCCGAGGCGATGAAGAAATAGACATCCCACCGCGCGCTCTGCGTCAATAAGTCTCCCGCCCGCCAGAAAATTAGCCGATAATGAAGTATATTTCATGAAAATATAGTTTACTATCCATCCTGTTTCATGTTTCCTGGAAATGGACACACCGGCATTTGCCCGATGCGCCCGTCACAGCGGCAGGCCGGAATTTTAACGAATATCAAGGAGCCATTATGAGTGACCTGACCGCACCCAGGGAGTACAAACTCTCCGCGCGAAGCGCCTACTACATCTTTTCGCTGCTCTTTCTGCTGTACTTCTTCGACTACATGGACCGCACTATCGTCACTTCACTCGCCCCGTTCATCCAGAGAGAGTGGAACCTCTCCGACACACAGTCCGGCCTGCTCATGTCGGTGGTATACTGGTCGATTGTCGCATTCGTCTTTCCCGTTTCGATCATCGTCGACCGCTGGAGCCGCAAGAAGACCATCGGCGTCATGGCGCTCCTCTGGACCGCGGCAACGGTGGCCTGCGCGTTCACAAAAACCTTTCCCCAGCTGCTTGCGGCGCGCTCGTGTATCGGCATCGGAGAGGCCGGCTACGCGCCCGCGGGCACCGCGATGCTTTCCGGCATCTTCCCGCCTGAAAAGCGCTCCCGCATGATGGGGCTCTGGAACATCTCCATTCCGCTGGGCATTGCCATCGGCATCGGCCTGGGCGGGTTCATCGCGCAGCACTGGGGCTGGCGGCACGCGTTCGGGCTGGTGGCCATTCCCGGCGTTGTCGTGGCGGTCCTCTTTTTCTTCGTGAAGGATTACAAGACGGTGGAGCTGGTCAAGACCGCGGAGTCAGGAGAGGGAAAAATAAAGATGGGCACGATGGATATTATCCGCGAGTTCGCCAGCACTCCTTCGCTGATCATGACCAATATCGGGTTCATCGGCTGCATCTTCGTCAACAACGCCATCATCTTCTGGCTGCCCACCTACTTTCATCGCGCGACGGGGATATCGATCAGCCAGGCGGGAATGAAGACGAGCGTCATCATGCTGCTGGCGATCATCGGCCTTCCGGTCGGCGGCTGGCTCGCGGACGCATGGTTCAGGAAGCGGGCAACCGCGCGGCTCCTCTTCCCTGCGATAACGACAGCCGTTAACGCACTCGCCATATTCGCCGCGTTTTCGCTTCTGGAAGGAAAAGCGCAGTTTGCATTCCTCATATTCATGGGAATACTTTCAAGCGCGTTCGCGCCGGCGGCCATCACCGCCACGCAGGAGGTCATCCACCCCGGCCTTCGCGCGATCTCCTATTCGGTCTGCGTCGTCGTGCAGAACCTGCTCGGTGCCTCCATGGCACCCATCGTGATCGGCAAGATCTCCGACCTCTACGGCATCCACGCCGGGATGGCGATCCTTCCCGTCTTCCTGCTGGTATCCGCCGCGGCGTTCTTCGTCGGCGCCCTCTTCTACGAGAAGGACCTGGGGAAAGTGGAGAAAGTCACGCTGGAGTGCGAGGACTGAAAATTCCAGAATATCCCGGGACGGCCCCCGAAAGGATCGGCCGCTCCCGGGATACAGCTCCTCGTATCCGCCTTATGTAAGAACTTCCCGCTGCCCCGCGATCCCGTTTTCTCCTTGCATTTTTTCGCGCGCCCTGACGTAATCTCCCGACCATAGCACACCTGACCACGCGAGGAACTGCGAACCATGACAATATCGAATGAAATCCAGCAGCTGCTGCAGGCAAGCGCAAACCTGGGAAACACCCTTGCATTGATCGTCACCAGCATCGGTATCTTCATCGCCATCCGGTCGTACCGGGCGGAGCGGGAACGCGAGCGGCAGGAGCGCGCCTACGGCACTTTCGACGACCTCGACAACAAGTACGTCGAATTCATGTACAAGTGCACCGAGTACCCTCACCTTGATTTCTTTTCCATCCCGGCGCCGCGCACGCGCACGGTTTCTGAAAACGACCTGTTGATCGAGCGGGCGATGTTCTCAGTGCTGATCTCAATTTTCGAGAGAGCGTTCCTGATGTTCGAGCGCCACGCCGACGATGACGTGAAGGACCGTCAGTACCTCGGGTGGGTCGAGTGCATGCGATCGTACTGCACGCGCGAATCGTTTCTGCACGAATGGAACAAGATCGGCACCCAGTTCGACGCAGGCTTCCAGGTCGAGATGAACTCCCTGATCGCGGAAGAGTCTAAGAACTGAACGGGGCTGGCGCGATCCTCACGCTCTCAGGCAACACCGCCTCCCGGGAGCGCATAACAGAAAAGCGCGGCATCGCGCGCGGCTCAAAGCGGTTCCGGATGCAACCGCAAACGGCTGCCGGCATTCCGGGACACTACCGGTATAGCGCGATCAGGGCGTGCCTCATCGGGTTTTCGGTTCTTTCAGCGGCCTGCAGCAGTTTTTTCCGGTCCAGATCGACAGTGATGAAATTTATTGAAACTTTGCCGTTTGCGGTTTCGACAATCACGTACTGCGCGCACGACAGCACGGAGGGCACTCCCCCGGCCACATATTCCCTGAAAGGGAACCCGACGCTTCCGGCGTTGACAATCATATTGCCATGGTGAAGCCTCAGCATCTGGATATGCGTGTGTCCGCCTATCATAATCTTATTCTCGTTCCCATCAATGAGCCTGTCAACATCGGCGTCGGGCGTGAAAGAAAGGATATCGTCAAAGTTCGATCGCGGGGAGCCGTGATACAGGAGGATGCCGCCTCCATCTTCCAGGTCGATTCTGATTTGCTTTTCAAATTTATCAAAGAATCTCTTCTGCGGTCCGGTCAGACGATCAAGGCACCATCTGATCGCTTCACCGACAATCGGCAGTTTTATGTAACCATCCATCAATGACGGGTCATAAATGAATTCATCATGGTTGCCCAGCACGAACCTGCACTCAACAGATTCCAGCAGGTCTAGCACCTCCCCTGGCTCGGCCCCCAGCGTTACGATATCGCCAAGACAGACCATCTCATCAACGCTCCTGGCCCTGATATCATCCAGCACTTCCTTCAAGGCCACGGCATTCCCGTGTATGTCCGAAATTATCGCCAGTCTCATGTAATGCCTCTTCTTCGCCCGCGCCAGCGACCTGACGCGGCGATTCATTTTTCTGATAACAGGAACACGCGCACCTGAAAATTGTGCGGCATACACTGAAATTTCCCGCTGAGATGTGCCGGGGCCGACGAAACTGTCTCAAATGCGGTCAGCCGCAGTGTATCAAAGGGCTTCATTTCGGCATGCAGGAGGTCTTTGTCTTTCTGATCTCGGACAGCTTCCCTTCTTCGAACCTGTAGACGCGCTCAAAACAATCGGAATCGACAATCGCGTACTCGAACGCATTTTCGGATTTATATTCTATGCTCATATACTCTTTTGAAAACAGCAATTTCTTCCGGGGAAGATTATAGATACGCAGCGATCCTCGGAAATCGGTCCCGCTTTCGACGACCATCCATAGTCCGTTTTTCGATACTCGGACCCTTCTGATGTTTCCCCTTAAATCGAATGTATCCTTTCCGATGATGCAGGGAATATTCCCGTCAATAAAGGATTTGAAAGGTTCAACCCCGATCACCGTTTCGGCGTCAGGACATTCTACGATCGATTCCTTATAGTTACATTTTTTGTTTTCACATCTCATGCGGTAATCAGGATCAATCCTGTCAAGATATCCGCCGAACACCCAGCCCTGAGCGCTGTTGTATTCAACCTTCTTCCAGCGTCCGGTTATTTTGTTTACCGTTATATACTCTTGACCCGTTTCGAGAATTTTCAGCGACGTCCTGTACGGGATTACTAGCAGGCTTTTCGCGTTCGCCGTCGGACGTTCCCGCAACACAAGACCGTTCTTTGACGTCACATAGAACGGGTTATCATTCACCGCCTGAGAAAAAACCGGCAGCGCCGAGAAGATGATGGTCAGGATGATCAGATTTTTCATGGTTGTGCCTCTGCAAACAGTTTTCCCTGATTTACCGCATTTACTCTCGCATCTCATTAGCTGCAATACTATCTGTGAAAACATACGCCTGCGCAACACTATTTTTCAGCTTGACTTTAAAATTACACATGTAACGTAAAATTGAAGTGCCGCCGCTCCGGAAACAGAAGAAAATCGAACAGGATAAATCGGTAAAACAATCCATATAAATGACACGCAGGGATATTTAAAATGAAGAATGAGGATTTCAAAGACAGGGGTATGACATATTTCACCGACTCCATGGAAGCCGGGCGCGCCACCGTTTTCGCGAATACGTATATAATGTCGGTGAACGGAAGGGAATATGTAATTGATTCCTCCTGCGGCAGAAAGCGATACAGGGATATAAAAACATTTCTTAAAGACCGGCCTGACTACTCCATTCTCTGCACGCATTATCACAACGATCATATAGCCAACAACGGGAGGCTTGCCCGGAAAGGTTCACCGATTATTTATCACGGGAACGCGGCCTCAAAAATCTCCTATCTCAGGACCAACGCGTCAGGACAGATACTGAAGATGTACAGGGAGATGGAGAAGGAGGGCTTCCTCAGGCGGCTCGGCATGTTCAATGATACTCAGATCCGGCTTCTCCTGAAAAGAAAAGCGTACTCAAGATATATCGCCGAGCCGCTTCTTTTCTCGGCGTCCTACCTGATGTCGCTCAGAAGTATCGGAAGAATTTATACGGGAAGAAGACACGTGAGATACCTTGACGACACTTCGAGAACCGGCATAGAACTTAACGGGATGAAGGCCGACGGCTGGAGGATAGATGACTCATTCTACGCGTTTGAAGCCCCGGGGCACTCCGACTGTCACACCGTTTTTTATCTGCGAAGCGGCGGAATCCTCGTGGCGGGCGATGCCCTGAATTTCCTGACGCCCAATGATATCCAGTTCGGGACGGTGACAGAGACAATTGAAGCGCAGAGATTTCTGCTCAACCTGGTTAAAAAAGAAAATATTCAGATACTCTGCCAGGGGCACTATCCCCCCGTGACCGGAAATGAAAACATCATACACTTCATAACAGGTATTATTGAAAAGCATGAACGGATGTTCGAGCTTACAAGCGGTTTTCTTGAGGAAGCGGGCGACACTCTCACGTTCGACGAGCTTTACGAGAGGTTCTGTTCAATAGATGATCCCGTCATTACGCGCCTGAAAAAGATCACGTTTCCGCGATCCACGCTTGTGTTTCTCGATGTATATCTTCTCAAAATGCTTGAAGAGACCGGAATGAAATCCCGAAAGGCGAATCACGCATGAAACCATCTTTTCAATGACAAGTTGCGGGTTCGCGAGATCACACTACGACTTTAAGAATCCCAGGACCTTTTCCATTATAAGATCAGGCTCGACCGCAAGCATGTCATGCCCAGCTCCGGGAATCAGCTCTGTCTTTATCTTCGGGGCTACCGTATGGATCCGCTCCAGCGCCCTGTGCGCGGAATAGACTTTTTCGTTTTCACCGACCATGTAGAGAGCGGGAACCGCAATGCTTTTCAACTCATCGTCCGTCAGCAGGGTCGGATCCGGCATGCGCTTAGGTTTGAATAATTTTGTAATTTGATACAAACCGTCTATGGCCTTTTGCGCTGTTTCCCTGTCTTTTTTTATATAATCTTTAAAAAACCAGTGCATAAACCGGTTATAAAAAAATCTGTGAGGCAGCATCATAAGCGGCAGATGCAGTAAAAAAGACGGACTTACCGGTTGTACGGTGACAGGCGGGGCAAGCAGTATAACTTTACTCAGTCTTTCCGGATACCGTAACGTGTACATGCATGTCAGCCATGCGCCATACGACATCCCCATGATGTTTATATTCTTCTTTAACTCGAGGGCATCGAATACTTCCGTAAGCCATCTCACATAATCCTCTGGCCCGGATACACGCTTCACATACACGCTGAGCCCGTTATCATAAATATTGTCGATCGCGTAGATCCTGAAATGCCCTGACAATGTTTTTATCTGGGGTATCCACGCAAGGGAATTGGAGCCGCCGGGATGCAGCAACACGAGAGGGGAAGCCTTTTTCGGGCCGCTGATCCGGATGAAGGTAGCACCGTACGATGTATCTACCGTTACGGTTTCCGACGGGACCGACCACTGCTTCGCCGTTTCATTATATAGCTCGAGAAATTTCTCTTTTGCCTTCTGTGATTTAAAGGGATGGTATTCGGGAAAGATTTCACGGTCCATGTTGTTCCTCTTTTTTTGCTAAAGTCGCGGGTATTGAATTACCGGTTGTGAAAAATGCGCCGCTCCGACAATATTTAAACATCTTTCAATGCAACTCAGGCAAACGAGAAATATAGAGTAAGGATGAAATTCATTAATATGACATTTTTCAAAATGATATAACTAAATTGATTGCCTATAACATTTAATCATATCGTCGACATCTTCCTTTGTTTTTATGTTCATGATATTAAAAAGCCCCATATTCATAATTTCATGTTGCCTTCTGAAACTTAATTTACAATACAGTAGTATTCTATATTTTGCATATCTGATGACTTTCTTGCTTTTATTTTCTCCAATTTTTAATCTGAAAAACAATACTTCATAATTTGAAATTAAACTTACCATATAAACAAATGGAAGATATAATATTGTAAGCTTTATTGGAAGCCAGAATTTATTTACATTCTCACAGGTCCTAAATCTATTAGGATCAATTATTATAAAATTAATCGAGTTCATAATTACCAATATTCCGAATATCATCAATAGAAAGATCATTACTCTATTTACATTTCTGTATTCTTCTCTATCTCTTGTAAAAATCTCGAGCAATGCCATCAAAAAAACGATTGGCACCAGAAGAAATTCAACAACAAAAGAAAATGTATAACTATCTGCAATGAATTGGATGATTACAATGATTTTAAAACTATCAATAATTGCATTTTGAAAAAGATCCTTTTGCTTTTTTACATTAACTGAATTTATCACTAGAACAAAAGCTGTCATAAATATCCAAACTATTGTCTCTTTCAACAGAGAAGCTGACCACCAACCAAATACAGAAAGAATTGAAACCACGATTGAAATATACCCAATCATAAAAATAAACAATATTAGTATTTTATAATCAAACAGGGCTTTGAATATACTGTATGATGATTTCCTGATGACACGCAACGGGATAAAGAAAATAATTAAAGCCATTACCCAAACAACTATTGCAATCTCTCTTGTGTTAAATATATCAATTGATTTCATTTTCACATAACCGAAATTATTTATCTCTTACATCATCAATTCATATTTGCAGCAATGCTTCTAATCGTTCAAACAAAAAGTAAAGGCACCCCCCACTCAACGCAAGAGGCATCATTTCTATATCCATAATCAAATTTGATGCACGGCAAAAAATTACTGTCAATTTTTCATTAAGATCAAAAAGACCCTCTCGCTTCCAACGCCGGCCACGATGGCCGGCGGTTCGGCGTCCCGCGGGAAGCGGGTTTCGCCGAACCAGCCTGTCGCGGCGCTTGAGCGACCACGCCGGGGGTGCAGGGGGGCTCGCGTGCATGAGCCCCCCTGCAAAAACCCAGTTTGAGACTCAGACAAATTTACACATTTCAAGAAACATCCGCATCGCCGTTTCGAGTAAATCCGACTAAAGACAAAAAAAGATTTCTCCTCGCTACGCTCTTCGAAATGACAGAACCGGATAAAATAAAAAAGACCGGCTCAAAAGAGAGCCGGTCTTTCTAAAAACTGGGGTGAAGAATATCAATAAAAAGAAATAGCCTGGCTATTTCTTCGCCGTCCGCGTCCAGATCTTGAGCTCATTGGCCTCTTTAATGAGGTCTTCCCTGAACTGCGGGTGCGCAAGCTCGATGAGGTTCTCGGCAACCTGCCACTCGTTCTGACCGCGCATCTTTTTGCAGCCGTTCTCGGTGACGATATAGTCCACCATGTGACGGGTGATGGTCGTCATCGTTCCGCGCGGGAAGGTGCCGACGATGCGCGACTGGAGCTTGCCGTCCTTGTCAACGCGGGTCGAGGGAAGACAGATGAAGCTCTTTCCGCCCTTGGACCACTGCGCCCCCAGCGTATAATCAACCATGCCGCCGTTACCGGTGATATGCGTGGTCCCCATGCTCTCGGCGCTCACCTGGCACTTCATGTCGAGCTGCAGCGCCTGGTTGATGCTGATGAAATTATCGTTTGCCGCGATAATCCGCGGGTCGTTGGTGTACTCGACGTTATACGTGGCGAGCGCCGCGTTGTTATTCAGGTAATCGTACATCCGCTGGGTGCCGATCCCGAACGTGTAGACCGCCTTGAACCTGTCGATCTGCTTCTTGGAGCCGTTCGCCTGGCCCGATTCGATCAGGTCGATGCAGGCGTCCACAAAGAGCTCGGTGTGGATCCCCAGGTCCTTCAGGTCGGTGTCCTTGAGGACAGAGGCGATGGCGTTGGGAAGGCCGCCGATGCCGAGCTGGATACAGCACCCGTTTTTGATGTAAGGGATGAGGTTCTTCGCGATCCGGATTTCGGTCTCGGTCGGCGGGGCGATCTCCGGAACGGCGAAAATTGTCTGCTCCGCGGGCGCCTCGACGATGAAGTCCACCTGCGAGATATGCACCGCCTCGTGGTTCCCGCCAAGGCAGCGCGGCATGCTCGGCACCACTTCGATCGCGACCTTGTGCCCTATTTCAATGGCCGTAAGCGACTCGGAACAGCTCGGGCCGAAGTTGAAATAGCCCTGCTCATCCATGGGGCCCACCTGCTGCATGATCCAGGGGAACGGGTCCCTGAAATTGGCGACCTCACCCGACCGGATAAAGTGCTCACAGATGTGGTACATAACCGGCCCGTAGATGATATTGTCGTAGACGTTGCGCATCATCCTTGTGAGCTTCGACCAGTGCCAGTCATGGTATACGAATGAGTCCTTGTGCTGAATCACTTCAGGGACCGGCGGTACCATCGCCGCGGCGATGATCAGGATGTCCTTCAGCTCCGCGTGGCGCGCGGCCAGCGCCTTGTCAAGCTGCTGGGGCTTCCCGTTGAAGTAGCCGTACTTGATGACATCCCCCGATTTCACCATGGCGGCGACTTCCGCTGCGGTACGCAGCTTCTTTCTGTACTCTTCTTTGAATGACATGACCTTCTCCTTGAAACATTATAAAAATCATAACTGCAGTAAGAATTTCTTTACCCATAGTTAAATATTTTACTCATAGTTAAGCGGTAATATCTGTCAATACATTTATGCTCAAAAAAAGAGCAGGCCGCGCAGCCCGCTTCCTCATCCACTCTTCCCGGCCAGCACGGCAGATAGACAAAACAGTGCCGACGACCAGGCGTCGCAACCCTTCCACTGCCGACCTTCAGACATGAAAAATTATTTGATTTTATAAGTAACGCTGTCACTACAGGAAAGCAGTGCGGGCGAGGCGCCCCTGGCGGGATAATCAGGCATCCATACCGCCTGGAAGGAGATTTTTCACGGATATTTAAATTACTCGTTGCCTTAAAATCCGCTTATGTGGTATATTACTTTATTATGCTGAAGAACACAAAACAACGCCTTTTCATGATGTGCATACTCACAGTTGCGGGTGCGCTCTTTACCGCCTGCGGTTCCGACGCCGTCTATGAAACGCTTTCCAAGGCGATATCCGCGCAATCCTCCACGCCGGGCGCAATGAGCTTCGTCGACAGCGACATGGACGAGGACCAGATTGCGGGAACCCTGACCATCACGAAGGCGGCCGACGAGTCCCGCGTCACCGGATACGTCCTCTACTGGGGCTCGAACGCAACAACGAAGCTTTCCGGGCAGGTCGCGATCACCACGCTGTCCGCGACCGGCTCCGACCTGACCTATACGTTCGCCGCGAATACGGCGGTGCCTTCAGGGGCAACACATTTTCTCGTGTATTCCACGGGCCCCGAAGGCGAAACGACCACACCATATGCCCTCGATTTCGACGATCTCGTGGTAAGGCTTGTCGCCGACATCAACGCAGGCTCCGCCGACTCAGGCCCCTCTGATATAATCGTATGCAACGGGAACCTCTTCTTCACCGCCTATACCGCGGCGGAAGGCCAGGAGGTGTGGATTTCGGACGGAACGGCCGGAGGGACCGCGCTTATCAAAGATATCAACCCGTCAGGCGACGCGAATCCAAAGCATTTCACCGAGTTCAACAACCATGTCGTGTTCCAGGCCACCGACGGAACGAACGGCGCCGAGCTGTGGGTGAGCGATGGAACGGCCGCAGGGACATACATGAAGGAAATTAATACGGGCGCTGCCGGCTCGGATCCGAATTATTTCGCGGTCCTCGGCAACTACATCTACTTCCAGGCAACCGATACAACATACGGCACCGAGCTGTGGAGGATGGATGATACGTTTTCCACCGTTGCCAACTTCGCCGACATAAACCCGGGCGCGGGCTTTTCATCAACCCCTATGTACATGACCACGGCCAACGGGTACGTTTTTTTCAACGCCACCAACACCTTTTACGGCACCGAACTCTGGGCGACCAACGGCACCCCACCTTCCGTTCTGGAAATATACAGCGGAACAGGCAGCTCAAATCCCGATGCTCTTTATGTCATGAACAACACGCTCTATTTTCAGGCAACCGACGGCTCAAACGGCAACGAGCTGTACTACACCAGCGGCGGCTCTCCCATACGGGTCGATCTTAACCCCGGGACCGGCGATTCAGATCCCCAAATTTTCGCCACGATGAACAACATACTCTATTTCCAGGCAACCAATGGTTTTTCGGCAAACGGCTATGAGTTGTGGTACTACGACGGCGTCACCGCGGCCATGCTCAAAGACATCAACCCCTCGACCGGACCATCCTACCCGGCCGGGATGAAGCCCATAAACGGAAGGCTCTATTTTCAGGCAACCGACGGCTCAAACGGCAACGAGCTGTGGATAAGCGACGGGACATCCGCCGGAACGGTCATGCTCAAGAATATCAATCCTTCCGGCAATTCATACCCGGGCGGATTTAGACTTTACAACGGCAAAGTCTACTTCAGCGCCGACAACGGTACGAACGGCCGCGAGCTCTGGGTAACCGACGGCACCTCCGGCGGCACGAAGATGCTCGCAGACATCTATCCCGGCGTCAGCGCGAACGCTTCGAATCCGGCCGATTTTATAGTACTGAACGGAAGGCTCTTCTTCACCGCCTATGAAGCAACCCACGGCCGGGAGCTCTGGGTCCACTACTACAAATAAAACCGTCTCCGCATTTTTCCTGCGTAAAAATTTTGTCATTCGCCGCGTGCAGGACGCACTACTTATCATCACACCACCGGAGGTCATGCAATGGCACGCGTAACACTCAATGTCGCTTTCAAATCGCTTCACGGGAAGGTCGGCGACGCCATTTTCTATCAACGCTACGGAAAGCAGATCATGCGCCCGTATGTAGCGCCTTCAAATCCTGATACTCCTGCCCAGCGGGAGCGCAGAGGGGAGTTCCGCAAGGCGGTCCACGCATGGCAGGCACTCGCCGTCGAAGAAAAGGAGGAATGGAAGAGAGAGGCCCGACGGATGCGCAGGAGCGGATACAACCTTTTCATCTCATACTATCTCGGTGGGACCGCAATCACTGAGGATATGAAACGCCGAACGGTGCGGGCAAAGGAACCGCATGGCAGAGCGATATTTCTTCGCACCCCGGGAAAGGACCACTCCCCGTCCAATCATCTCCCATTGTCCGCCGTCAGTTCTCCGTATAATGCAGGGAACCGCGTATCGCCCCCGTTCAGACCGCCTATATTCCGCCGGTAAAGCGCGCTATCAGCCCCGCTCTGCCGCCCGGCATCACCTGAAAACCGTTACGGCTTATCCTGCATGAAAAGTTTCAGTTCGAGGTCTTCCATCGTTTTGTCGAGAAGCTTCCCGGCGCCGGACACGCTCGGCCGAACCGTCATTGTCAGGTGCGTATCGCGCGGCGCCTTCCCGACCGCGCGCGCTTCGAGCTCAATGGTGCCGAACGAAGCGTATCCCCAGAAGAGGCAGTACTTCTGCCAGCGGTAGTATCCGTAATCCGAATCGAGCCTCCCCGATTTGCCCGCAAGCAGATACCCCCTCCCCGGATCCTTCGACCTGATCGCAAAGCCGTCTTTCACGAGGATCGGCTCGAGCGCGGTGATGACGACGCCCTTATCGTATTTCATGGTCTTTTCGCGCATCTCAGGCTTCGCGCTCTCACCGCCTCTCGGCAGGATAATGCATCCCGTCAGGAGAATCGCCGGGGCCATAAGCGCCACGCTTCTCCGCGCTTTCGCGGTCACGTTGAAAAGTTTCATGCTATCAAGAAACGCAATCCGCCGGGCGAAAGCAACCTTCCGTTCTCTCGTAAAAGGAATTCAGCGCATAAAAAAGATTGACGCCCGGGGGGAGGGATATACATTTGAATAGTAGTGATCCCTGTTTTAAACCATACGGAAAACCTGACCCATGAACATCGCCCAGCTCATCGACTACCTGAAAACCTACGATCCGGTCATGCGCAACGTCCGCCTCTGGATGAAGGTCGACGCGACGCCGGGAAGCTACGCGGACTTTCCCGCATCGCTCGACGAGCGGATCGTCGCGCAATATAAAAAGAGGGGGATCGAGCGCCTCTACTCGCACCAGCGCGAGGCGTTCGACGCGGCGGCGCGCGGCGAGGACACCGTGGTGGTGACGCCGACCGCGTCGGGCAAAACGCTCTGCTACAACCTGCCCGTGCTCGACCGAATGGTCAAGGACCCCGAGGCGCGGGCGCTCTATCTTTTCCCGACCAAGGCGCTCTCGCAGGACCAGCTCTCGGAGCTCACCGAAGTCATTACCGAAACGAAGCTTTCGATCAAGACCTTCACCTTCGACGGCGACACGCCGACCTCGGCGCGCAGGGCGATCAAGGCCGCAGGCAATATTGTCATCACCAATCCCGACATGCTGCACGCGGGGATACTGCCGCACCACACGATCTGGATCAAGCTCTTCGAAAACCTCCGCTTCATCGTGATCGACGAGATACATTCGTACAAAGGCATCTTCGGCAGCCATTTCGCCAATCTCCTGCGCCGGCTCCACCGGGTCTGCCGTTTCTACGGCTCCTACCCGCAGTTCATCTGCTGCTCGGCGACGATCCGCAATCCCAGGGAGCACGCCGAGGCCCTCACGGGACGGCGGTTCACGCTGGTGGATACCAACGGCGCGCCGCGCGGCGAGAAGCACTACATCATCTACAATCCGCCGGTCGTCAACGAGGAGCTCGGCATCCGCGCCTCGGCCGTGAAGGAGGCGGCGAAGATCGGCGCGGTCACGCTCAACAACAAAATACCGACAATCGTCTTCGCGCGGAGCCGCCTGCGCGTGGAGATCATCTCGACCTACCTGCGCCAGCAGTGTCCGAAGATCCCCGTGTCGGCCTACCGGGGAGGGTATCTGCCCAACGAGCGCCGCGCGATCGAGCGGGGGCTCCGCGAAGGGAATATCACCGGCGTCGTTTCAACCAACGCACTGGAGCTCGGCATCGACATCGGCATGCTCGACGCGGTCATCACCGTGGGCTATCCCGGCTCCATCTCCTCGCTCCACCAGCAGTTCGGGCGCGGCGGGCGGCGGGGCGGCGCGTCGCTTTCTATCATGGTCGCCACGAGCTCGCCGCTTGACCAGTATATCTGCAACAACACCGGATTTATCGTGAGCTCAAACCCTGAATCGGCGACAATCAATCCGGACAATCTCCTCATCCTGATGGAGCACCTGAAATGCGCCGCCTTCGAGCTTCCCTTCTCCGCGGATGAGCGCTTCTCGTCGCACCTCTCCACGACGACGGAGATGATGGAATACCTGGCCGAACAGGGGATCGTCAAGAAGAGCGGCGACAAGTTCCACTGGATGAGCGAGATCTATCCGGCCAATGACGTGTCGCTGCGCACCGCCGCGCAGGAGAACTTCGTGATCGTCGACAACGAGGACCGCGCGAAGGTGATCGGCGAGGTCGACTACTTCTCCGCGCCGACGCTCATCCACGACGACGCGATCTACCTCCACCAGGGACGGCAGTACTATATCGACAAGCTGGACTGGGAGAGCCGGATGGCCTTCTGCCACGAGGTCGAGTCCGAGTACTACACCGACGCCGAGGAAAAGACCGACCTGCACGTGCTCGAACGCTTCGACGGGCGCGAAATGAATATCGCCTCTTTAAGCCGCGGCGAGATCACCGTGCGCACGATGCCGGTGATGTTCAAGAAGATCCGCTTCAACACGCACGAGAACCTGGGCTGGGCGAAGATCCACCTTCCCGAGCTTGAGATGCACACCTCCTCGGCGTGGATCGACTTCGACGAGGAGACGCTCTCGAAGCGCTACGGCAAGGCGATGACCGGCCGCCTCCTCTACTCGATCGCCTATATCCTGCGCAACATCGCGCCGATCTTCACCCTCTCTGATGTCACCGACATCAGAGTGCTCCACCAGACGCGCTCGCTTTTCAGCGGCAGGCCCGCCGTCTTCGTCTACGACGCGGCCCCCGGCGGCACCGGCATCTCGCACCGCGTCTACGACATCATGGAGCTCCTGCTCGAAGAGTCGATCAAGGCCGTCGCCGGCTGCTCCTGCTCCCACGGCTGCCCGGGCTGCATCGGGCCGCTCCCGGCCGAGGATGAAGGCGTCAAAAAATCGGTCGTCGAACTTTTGCGGTCACTGCTATGACGGTGCGCGACAGGCTCAACCTCTACAAACAGAAGGTGCCGGAGAAGGCGAAGGAATCCGCGCACCCGGCGATCCCCGGCGGGACACGCGTCGGGGGGGATAGCGACCTCTGGAGATTTTCGAACTCGACTCCGCTTGCCGATATCGCGCCTCTCTGCGGCCTCGATGCGGACGCGCCGTGGGACCTCTCACCGTTTCTGCGCCACCACCGCCTCCCGCCGGAACTCGGCCTCGAAGAGCTTCTTTTCGTCGATCTGGAGACGACCGGCCTTTCGATGGGGACCGGCACTTACGCATTTCTCGTCGGCCTCGCGTTCGTGCGGAAGGGCGTATTCACCGTCGAGCAGTACTTCATGGGCGATTTCGCCGACGAGCCGGCGATGCTCGAAGCGATACTCCCGCGCTTTGCCGGCGCGACGCTGGTCACCTTCAACGGCCGGGCCTTCGATATCCCCCTCATAAAAAGCCGCTACCGGATGAACCGCGTCCCGGGATACCCGGTCGACGCGCCGCACATTGACCTCCTGCAACCGTCGAGAAAGATATTCAGGCGCGTCTTCGAAAGCTGCGCGCTCAAAAACCTGGAGGAGCGCCTGCTCGGCATTTACCGCGAAGATGATATCCCCGGCTGGATGGTGCCCGACGTCTACTTCTCCTACCAGCGCGAGGGCGAGATAACGCGCGTACCGGCGGTAATCGAACACAACAGGCAGGACATCACCTCGATGCTCGTGCTCCTCATGGTGATTACCGCGATCTACCGCGAAGTCGACGCGAAGCGCTATGACGGGATGCACCGGCAGTCGCTCGCCAACATCGCGCACCACCTCTACCGCCGCGATCTGGAGGCGTTCATCGACGTGGCGCGCTTTCTGGGAAGCGAGGTTGCCGCCGACCGGGGGCTTTTCAAGAAATTCAGCGCGGCGCTCAAGCGCACCGGCCGGCTCGACGAGGCGCTTGAGTTCTGGGCGGTGGAAGGATCGGTCTACTCGATCGAGGAGCTTGCCAAGCACGCGGAGCACCGCGAGCGCGATTACGCAATGGCGCTTCGCCGCTGCGAACAGGCGATGGATATCCTTTCGCGCGGCATTCTCTCGCCGCGCGGAGAGAAAATAGACGGCTCGTACCGCGACTTCCTGCGGGAGCGCCTGGCGCACCGGATGGAGCGGATACTGAGAAAATCGGATACCGGCGGAACCAAAAAATAGTTTCTTTTGTCATTTTCTTCTCATGCGCTATGTTTGATCATATCCGCCCCGAAAAAAACAGAACACGCGTTATCGCTTTTCCCCATGAGGCGCGAAGCGTGCGCCCGGAAAGACGCGGAATGTGCACACACAGGAGCAGAAAACAGAGATGGACCAGAACGCGAAACGGCTCGGGGAAGACCCGGTCCTGAAACTCCTCATCGGATTTTCCACACCCGCGATCATAGGCACGATCGTCACCTCGATGTACAGCGTGATCGACCGTATCTTCGTCGGTCACATCGTGGGGCCGCTTGCCATCGCCGGAATGGGGCTCACCTTCCCGATCTCCCTGGTGCTCATGGCGTTCGGCATGCTCATCGGCACAGGCACCGCCGCGCGCGTCTCGATCAGCCTGGGGCAGCAGGACCGTGACGCCGCCGAGCGGATCCTCGGTAACGGGTTCGCGCTGGTCCTCATCGTCTCGCTCGCGCTCACCACGCTGGGCATTATCTTCCTTGACCCGATACTTTCGCTTTTCGGGAGCAGCCCCGACACGCTTCCCTACGCGCGGCAGTTTATCGGAATCATCCTCCTCGGAGCGGTTTTCCAGTTCATCGGCTTCGGGCTGAACGGCGTGATCGGCGCGGAAGGCCACCCCCGCATCTCGATGATGACGATGCTTTTGAACGCCTCGCTCAACATCATCTTTCTCATCATCTTCATCTACGGGCTCGGATGGGGAGTGCGCGGCTCGGCGCTTGCCACGCTCATAGCGCAGGCGGCCTCGGCGGCGTGGGTGTTCTTCTTCCTGAGAAGCAAAAAAAGCATGCTTAAAATCCGCCTGAAGAACATGCGGATCGACAAAAACATCGTGCTGGGGATCGTTTCGATCGGCATGGCCCCCTTCGCAATGCAGATGGCGGGTAGCTTCGTCAACGCGATCCTGAACCGCGGCCTCAAGGTCTACGGCGGGGACATGGCCGTCGGCGCCATGAGCGCGATCTTTTCGCTGACGATGCTGCTCGTCATGCCTGTCATCGGCATTAACCACGGCATGCAGCCGATCGCCGGATACAACTACGGCGCGGAAAAGTACGATCGCGTGAAGAAGGTCCTCAAATTCGCGATCATCGGCGCGACCATACATCTGACGATAATGTTCATCCTGATCGAGACTTTTCCGCACTTTTTCATCCAGCTCTTCAGCCGCGATGCGAACCTCGTCTCCATCGGCACAAGGGGGATACGCATCTTCCTCCTCGCCCTGCCGCTCGCGGGGATACAGATCGTGGGGGCTCATTTTTTCCTGGCCGTCGGCAAGGCGTTAAAATCGCTGCTCCTGAACCTCCTTCGCCAGGTGATCGTGCTCATTCCGCTGCTTCTGGTGCTTCCGAGGTTTTTCGGGCTGACCGGCGTCTGGGCGTCCATGCCCATCGCCGATTTTATTGCCGTCTGCATCACCTCGGTCTTCGTGCTCTACGAGATCGGGCATCTCGAGCGCGCGCACGCGGATACGCTCTCGGGGGCAGGGGACGCCTCCGCGGAAGAGCGCGATATCCTCGGCACGATCGAACCGTCCGAATACCCGGTACAGGGGTGAGCCTCTATCCGGCACGCTTCCCCTTAAACTTTTTTTTGCAACCGCATCCCCTTAAAAGCAGTCTTGTTATCTAACATGCGGATCAGCTTTCGGCATTCACAAAATAAATAAAGGGAATACATATGGAAATCAAAGAAACCAGTCTCGATATCGCATACCCGTTCCTGAGCGGGACGCGCAAACGCTACACGTTTCTTCCGTACACTGCCGTTGGCGCCATATCGATGGCACTCTACCTTATCAACACCCTGACGCTTTTCCCGCTCTTCTTTTTGCTGGGGATACTGAAACTCATCGTGCCGCTCGGATTCTGGCGCAGGGGCTGCTCGTATGTTCTCGACCGGCTCGGCACGTTCTGGATATCGGTCAACAACGCGAATCTGCGGGTCACCAAGCGCATCCACTGGGAAGTCTCGGGGACGGAAGGGCTCGGCACCGACCGGTGGTACCTGGTCATCGCCAATCACCAGTCGTGGTCGGACATCCTGGTGCTCCAGAAGATATTCAACCGCAAGACACCCTTCCTGAAATTCTTCCTGAAAAAGGAGCTCATCTGGGTGCCGTTCATGGGGATAGCGTGGTGGGCTCTCGACTTCCCGTTCATGAAGCGGTATTCGGAGGCGTTCCTGAAACGGTTTCCCCACAAGAGGGGAAAGGACATTGAGATCACCAGGAAGGCCTGCGAAAAATTCAGGAAGATCCCCGTGTCGATCATGAACTTTGTCGAGGGGACGCGGTTCACTCCCGAAAAACACCGCAGGCAGGACTCCCCGTTTACCAACCTCCTCCGCCCGAAGGCCGGCGGCATCTCGTTCGTGCTTTCAACGATCGGAGAGCAGATGCAGAGCATCCTGAACGTCACGATCTCGTATCCGAAGGGGCAGGAGAGCTTCTGGGGATTCATTTCGGGTAAAGTGCCGATCGTGCGCGTCCATGTCGAGGAACTGCCGATCACCGGCGCGATACTCGGCGATTACGCGAACGACCCGAAGTACCGGGAATCGTTCCAGAACTGGCTCACCGCGCTCTGGACCGAAAAGGACATCCGCCTCAAAGCGATGTCGATGTGAGGCGCGGCAGGATCTGAGGTGAGGCGGCGGCCATCCCCGACACGCTATCGGGGCGAGTACTCCTTCGCGTACCATTCCGTCCAGGTATGGTGTGCTTTCCTGGCGCTGCCCGCCTCGTCATAGATGCCGGTATCACGCCAGACGAGCGCCTCCTCCGAGCTTCCGAGGATCCCGCTCCACAGGGCGTCGTAGTCCCGTATCGAAAACCAGATCACGAACTTCGCCCCGGCGCGCTCCGACTCTGAAAGCATGAGCGAGAGGAAGCGCTCCTGTTTATCCTGATCGCCGTTAAAGGTCAGTATCGGAGCGCTCATCGTCTGCCATACCTGCGCGGGATAGCTGCTCTCGGAGATGGCAACAGGCTTCGAGGTGAATGCGAAGAGGCGCTGAAAGTAATCCTCAGGAAACGACTCCGCGAGCAGGCCGCTCATGAACGGGTGCGCCGAGAACGAAAGGTAATCGATATACGGGGATATATCCGCAAGCCCCTGGGTCTGGGCGGAGAGACTGTCCCCGGAGGACCACTCCGGGAAATACGGCACGCAGAAAACCGAAACCGAAATTTGAAGTGAGGGATAAAGCGATTTCAGCTGCGCGTAGACATGGCGGTGAAGGTTAAGATACGCGCTCCAGAGTGAAGGGTTGTTGCGGAGGAGCAGGTTCACTTCCACGCCGATCACAAGGAAATCGGGCTTGAAATACTCTATCATCCTGACCGCGTACTTCAGGAATGCGGTCTTGACCTGGGCGCTGTCAAGGGCATACGTATTCCAGGGAGACGGGAGCGGCTCGTTGACGGTGTTTCCGCGGTAAAACGCCATCCCGTTTCGCCCGCCGTTCAGCGGACTGATCTGAAGAAGCACCTTCTGCCCGGCCCCTCTCCTGTCGAGTCGGGACTGTATCTCGCTTACGAATGACGCGCTGAACGCCGCCCCGGAATACGATTCCGGCCAGGGGACCCCTTCTTCCATGTGGTGTGAGATAATATCGCCTTCCGACGAAAGCCTGCCATACACCCAGTCCTGCGCCTCCACGGTGGCGTCATACAGCCACGGCGAAAATCCCATGAGGAAAGGTCTCCCCGACGAAACGCCATCAGCGCACGAGATAAGCCCGCAGAAGACAAGGCAGACTGCCGTCACAATGACACGTCCCCGCACCCTGTATTGAGCCACACGCCCTCCCGGATTAAAAAAGTGAATCCCGACAAAAGAGAATTACTGTATACTATACCGCGCGACAGGAAAATAAGGAAAAAATGTTGCCGCTCCGGCGCCGGACGACGTTAAATCGGTTTGACACCCGCAGGCCCGGTGAATAACAGTACCTCATCACGGCCGGATCGTGGATATCACACAGGGGGGCCATGAAGTGGACCAACAGCGGAGACAACGGGACATCAGGCGGATATGCGTCTACTGCGGATCGAGCCCAGGCTTTCATGAAAGCTACGCCTCGGCGGCGCGCGGTCTGGGCGCGCTCCTTGCCGAAAGGGGGATAGAGCTCGTCTTCGGCGGCGGCTGCATCGGGCTCATGAAGGTCATCGCCGACACTGTGCTCGAGCGCGGCGGAAGGGCCACCGGTGTCATCCCGCGTTCGCTCGTCGACCGCGAACTCGCGCACCGCGGCCTGACCGATCTTCGCGTCGTCGAATCGATGCACGAGCGCAAGGCGCTCATGGCGGAGCTGTCCGACGGATTCATCGCCATGCCGGGCGGGATCGGCACCTTCGAGGAGTTCCTCGAGGCGCTGACCTGGGGGCAACTCGGCTTCCACGCAAAACCGTGCGGGTTGCTCAACACGCGCGGCTACTTCGATCTGCTGCTTTCCTTCCTCGATCACTCTGTTGGCGAAGGGTTTCTCAACGCCAGAATCCGCGACATGATCATCGTCGATCCCGATCCCGCCGCGCTCCTCGAATCGTTCGCCGCCTACACGCCGCCGTCGGTAGACAAGGCGCGCGAGGCGCTCCTTGCCCTCGACAACTGATCTGCATCTGTCACCACAAAACGGCTCCGCCCGGACCGTGAAATTCCCGCGTTTATCTGAAAATTGCGTTTGACGGGGACGCCGCCCCGGCACTATATTTGACGCGATGATCGCGCGAGGCGCGGATACCCACTCCGGAGGCAGAAAACCATGAAAAGGCACTTCACCGGCGGAATCATTCTTGCTGTTATGATAGCGGTCACCTCATCGTGCGGCTACAATGTGATGCAGGGAAACGAGGAGGCCGTCATGAAGGCATGGGGCGACATCGAGTCCCAGCTCCAGCGAAGGAGCGACCTGGTCCCCAACCTCGTCGAAGTCGTCAAGGGGTACGCCAAGCATGAGAAGGACACCCTGACCGCCGTCATCGAGGCGCGCGCGAAGGCCACCTCCATCCAGGCAAGCCCGGAGATGCTCGCCAACCCACAGGCGATGGCACAATTCACAAAGGCCCAGGGCGAGCTCGGATCGGCGCTCTCGAGGCTCATGGTAGTCGTCGAGAAATATCCCGACCTCAAGGCGAACGAGAACTTCCGCGACCTGCAGCACCAGCTCGAAGGCACCGAAAATCGCCTCTCGGTCGCGCGCCAGCGCTACAACCAGGCGGTGGAGACCTTCAACTACTCGATACGCAGCTTCCCGAACTCGATCACCAACTCGCTCATGCTGAAACTCCAGCGCAAGGAATACTTCAAGGCAGAGGAAGCAGCGAAGAAAGCGCCTCAGGTGAAATTTTAACGGAGCGCCGCGATGAAGCTCCCCGGCCGCGCCATCAGGGTCTTCTTTCTTTCCGCCTCATTAGCGCTCGCAATCGCAACGCCGTTGCTTTATGCAATCGAGGTGCCGCGCCTCCAGGGCCGCGTGAGCGACTATGCCGGCATGATCTCGCCGCAGGCAAAGGCCGCCATCGAGGAGAAGCTCGCCGCGCTTGAACGCGCCGAATCCACCCAGATCGCCGTGCTCACCGTTCCCGCGCTCGAAGGCATGGCCATCGAGGATTTTTCCATCAAGGTCGCCGAGCAATGGAAAATAGGGCAGAAGAAGCTCGATAACGGCGTCATCTTCATCGTATCGAAAAACGACCGCAAGATGCGCATCGAAGTCGGATACGGCCTCGAAGGAAAGCTCACCGACCTGCTCGCCGGCAGGATACTCGACTATGAAGTAAGGCCGGCATTTCGCGCCGGCAACTACGACCAGGGATTCCTGAAAGGGATTGACGGCATCATCGCCGCGGTTAGGGGCGAATACAAGGCCTCCGACGCGCCCGCAAGAAGTACGACAGGCGGGAGCGCGGCCAAACCAATGACCGCGAAAGAATGGTTTATTACCATCGCGATCATTTTCATGATCGTCTCAACGATGATCATCGGATACAGGAGCATTCTCTGGGGGAGTATCTCCGGGCCCGCGCAGATGCTCCTCTTCTTCGGCTGGTTCGGGCCGTTCAGCCTCTCCTATCTTTTCGCGCTCGTCTTCGTCGGGCTGGTTATCGCGTTTGTTCTCGCCATCCTGGTCCGCGCCTTCTCTTGGACCGGCGACGGAGGAGGATCCGGAGGCGTCTACAGTTCCTCCTCCGGATGGAGCGGCGGCTCGAGCTATGATTCAGGAAGCAGTTGGAGCGGGGGCGGCGGCAGTTTCGGGGGCGGCGGCGCATCGAGCGACTGGTGACACGTTTGGACCTCGAGAGGACCGGTATGAAATCACTGACAACACACATCACTGAACAGGAAAAAGGCGGGATCGTTTCGGCGGTAAAAAAGGCCGAGTCGATGACCTCCGGAGAGATCGTACCGATGATCGTTCCGGCAAGCTCGCCCTATGTCGCCGCGGGGTTCCTCTCCTCGCTCACGCTCGCCATCTGCGCCTCATCGGTCGCGACGGTGCTTCTCGCGCAATGGAACGCGTGTATCCGGCACCTGCCGCACTTCCTCCTCTATCCGGCGGACGGAAGGCTTACCGGCTTTTTCCTGTTCCTCGCGCTCTTCTTCCCGGCATTCCTGATCGCATCCTTCCTTGTCCGGAAAATGCCCGCGCTGAAGAAGATTTTCCTGCCGCGCGCCGAGATGGCCGAGCAGGTCGCCGAGACGGCATACGCTGCCTTTCACCGCCACGGCCTCTCCCGGACACGCGAGCATAACGGCATACTGATCTTCGTGTCGCTTTTCGAGCGGCAGGTCAGGATCATCGCCGACCGCGCTATCGACGAGCGGATCGGGGCGGATACATGGCAGGAGATCGCCGACACGCTCGCCCGGGGCATACGGGGGGGAGCGCTCGCCGGATCGGTCCGCTCCGCGGTTGAACGCTGCGGGGAGGCACTGGCAAAACATTTCCCCTCGCGGCCCGATGACACTAACGAGCTTGAGGACCTGATCGTCGAGAAATGAATCCATCCCGGACGCGTGCGCTATGGAACCGCGTCCGTACGATAAAGCGGATTTAGGGAAGGGGCTCACCATGAAAAAGAAAAAGAGCGAAAAAAAACCGCGGGTGATCCTGCGGGCCTGCAAAGATTACTCGGTTGATGAGATATCGGGGATCCTGCGTGAATCGGTTTTCGACCTGAAACCCGGCATCAGGGGAAAAATCTTCATCAAGCCGAACGTGGTGACCGCCAACCGGCGCTATATCCACAACTCCTACACCAACCCCGCGGTGGTCGAGGCGATGGTACAGGCGCTCCGCGAGCGGGGATGCCATGAAATCACCGTCGGCGAATCGGGCGGCTACGGCATTCCCTCGCGGCTCTTCTTTAAAGAATCAGGCTTCGCAGAAATGGGAAAGCGCGTCGGCGTGCCGGTCATCGACATCAACGAACACCCGCTCGAAAAGGTCACGCTCGCGAAAGGCGTCCATCACCGCGAGATGCTCCTCTCCCGTTTCATAAAGGAGGCCGATTTCAAAATCTGGATGCCCAAGCTCAAGTTCCACATCTTCGCCAGCATCACCAACGCGCTCAAGCTCAACGTCGGCATCCTCTCCCACGGCGAGCGGATGCTCTTCCACGACCACCGCATTCATGAAAAGATCGTCGATCTTCTCGAGGCGGGATTTCCCGACCTCGTGGTGAGCGACGCTATCGACATCGGCTACGGATACGAGTCCGCGCCGTATCCGGTGCGGCTCGGGGCGCTCCTCATATCCGACAACCCGCTCGCGGCTGACGCGGTCGCCGCGCATATCATGGGATACAAACCGGAAGAGGTCCTTCACCTGAAACTCGCCCACGAGCGCGGTTACGGGAGCATCAGCCTGCGCGACTTCTCGATCGAAGGTGACGCGGACATCGAAAAGCTCCGCAAGAAACCGAAAGGAAAACCGAGGCTCTTTCAGCATCTGGGCGAGCTCGACACGCCCATAAAATTTTTCGCCGGCTGCGCGCCCGGCACCGATACGCTCTGCGACGGAGGATGCGAAGGCGCGCTGAAGGGGATACTCGGTACGATCGAGAAGCGTAATCCCGGATCGCTCAAAAAAGCGCGTCCGGGCGCCATCGTGCAGGGCGTGTATCACGGCGACATCGACATTCCGGACCTGCCGCTGCTCATGCTCGGCAGCTGCACGCGCGTCGAGGGCAAGCTGAACGTGAAACGGATTCACCGGATCAAAGGTTGCCCGATGGGGACCAAACAGCTCATGATCAAGCTCCCGCTCGTCTTCGGGCTCCCGAGCCCGATGTTCGACGTACGTGACGCGACGCTTTTCATCATCAACTCGGTACAGAAAACGGCGAGCATGGCGCTGCACCGGTTCCTGCGTATCAGGTAAGGAACGGGGAACGCCGGCATGCCGTGCCCGCGCGATCCCTGTATCCCGTCGCGCCGTTAAAGGAGCGGTCTGGCTATACCGGCCGCTCTCCGATCCCTTCCCCTCTTTTCCGGAAAATTTTCATCACCAGGAAAACGACGCCCACCGCGAGGACGAAGAGCAGGATATCGGTCGTCATGAGGATGTAGTTGCGCTCCCGGATGTAGCTCATGAACAGAATCCCGAGCGAAGCGATCGTCGTGGCAAGCATGAAGACCGCCGGCAGCAGGGCGAACGCAAATTTCTTCCCCCTGAGCAGGAGCCAGCTCGCGATTGCGAAAAGGCCCAGTGCTGCGAGAAGCTGGTTCGCGGTCCCGAAGATGGGCCACAGCTTGCTGAAGGCGTTCGAATAGGCAAGCACCCACATGAGCACCACTGAAAGTCCCGCGTTGACCCAGTAGTTTTTCAGCACTCTCGGCGGATTGTTCTCGAAGATGATGTTCCAGAGCTCTTCAAAGAGATAACGGTTCAGCCGTACTGCGGCATCAAGCGTGGTGATAACGAACCCCTCCACCATGAGAATGCCGAACACGGTCCCGAGCGCAACGTTGATGCCGAGGCCGTTGTGCATCAGGTGACCGGCTGCTAGCGAAAACCCGAGAATCGGGTTGGACTTCACTCCCTGTATCGTCGGCCACACGATTGAGCGGTAATCTTCAAAGGCAAGCGAAGCACCCAGCGCGATGAGCACGCACACCGCCAGGAGCGACTCCAGGAGCATCCCGTTGAATCCGATCCGCCGCGCGTCGCACTCGCTCATGAGCTGCTTGCCGGTTGTGCCCCCCGCAACGAGCGAATGAAACCCTGAAATGGCCCCGCAGGCAATCGTGATGAACATCATCGGCCAGATAAAGCCGAGCGAAGCGCCTCCCTGGGCGACGTTGAACGACGGCATCGATACTGTCGCGCCGCGCACGCCTATCGAGAGGATGGAAACTATCATCAGGATTATGCCGCCGTAGAGTATCTGAACATTGATGAAGTCTCTCGGCTGGAGGATCGCCCACACCGGAACTCCCGCTGCGAACAGCACATAAACGGAGATGATGATCATCCAGATCTCGGGCTTGAGCGATATCGGTATCCAGATGCCGAGCAGCACCGAGACGGCACAGATCATGGTCGCCAGGAGATAAGCGAGGATGGTATTGATCCCTTTTTTATAAATCAGGTAGCCGAGGAACGGCGACATGAGCGTGATGAAGATCACCGAGGTCGAGGCGATACCGCCGATCCTTCCCATCAGCACCCCGTCCACGACGGCGGTCTTGAGGAAAGTCTCGCCTTCGGCCACGCCGATCTTGGTGAGGGGCCAGAGCGAGGTGAGCGAGATCGATGTGGCGCTCAGGAAGGAAGAGGTGACGAGCACCATCATGAGGATCGTGAACGTGATGAAAAGGTTAAAGCCGGTGTTGCCCATCGATTTACGGGCAACTTCCGCCATGGAACGCCCTCCCTCGCGCATGCAGATAAAGAGCGCCGAAAAGTCGTGGACCGCGCCCAGGAAAACCCCCCCCAGCACCACCCACAGCCACGCCGGAACAAAGCCGTACAGGATCGCAACGGTGGGACCGAGTATCGGACCGGCGCCGGCTATCGCTGAGAAGTGGTGCGCGAACAGCACGTGCGGTTTGGTAGGAACGAAATCCCGCCCGTCGTCGATACAGCACGCCGGAGTCGGCCTGTCGGCCTCTTCTCCCAGCCAGCGTGCAATGACGCGGGCGTAAAAACGGGAAGCGATCAGGAAAACGAGTACCGCGACGAAAAGGAATACAAGGACGTTCATGGGGTCCTCCTGCTTCGATGGTATGGTTATAATGACTATCTTTCAGGGGTTATGTCAAGATAAAATGGGGTTCACACTCATCACCGCGCCATAAAAATCTGGAACGACTGCTTTTCGAGGAAATCAAGTTTACGGACGAGCCTGTACCCGGCGTCGTTCATTTCGGATACGACTTTTTCGGGGCGGATATAATGGCCGTAGAGCCGCCGGAATAATCCGCCCGGCAGGTAATCGATGATCGCCACGCGGCCTCCCTTTTTCAGCGCGGCGCGCAGCCTCGAAAAATATGCTGTCCGGTTCCCGATGTCATGATAGGCGTTGCGGACGAACACAAGATCGACGCTTTTCGCGGGAAGCGTGGAATCCTCAAAGGTCCCTTTAACGCAGGTCACGTTGCCGATCTTTTCCTTTTCCGCGTACTGACGGATATAGGCCAGGCACTCATCGTTCACGTCCACGGCGAACACCTTTCCTTTCACTCCGACGGCGCGCGCGAGCTTCACCGTAAAATATCCTCCTCCCGCTCCTATATCCGCCACCGACTCGCCCGCGCGGACCTCGAGGCTTTGCATCACCTCATCGGGCCTGCTCTGGCTTTCTTCTGCGAGCCTGTTGAAATGGGCGGGCTGGGAGAACGCCACGCCGACCGACAAGACGATCACCGCCGCCGAACGCATCAATGTTTTAAATCCATTGCTTATCGAACTCATAAAATTACCCGCCTGATAAGTCTCGTATACATCCGCGTCTGTCTCATCCTCCCGCCTTCGCAAGCAGGTCCCTGACCGCATCGAGATACTCGCGCATGCCGAACTGGAAGATGTTGTTATGGTTCGCGTGCGGAATCTCAAGAAATCGCTTCTCGCGCGACGATGAGGCCTCGAAAAGCGCCCTGCCGTCGCTGAACGGAATGATATGGTCGTTTTCGGCGTGGATCACGAGAAGCGGCCCGCCGTACGCGGCGATCTTGGCAGTGTGCGCGAACGCGCTTTCGTCGGTCACGCCGATCATTGAAGGCCTGATGCCGAGAAGTTTCATGAGCGGGATGATGAACGCGAAGCCGCTCTCAATGACAAGGCCCGCGATTTGGTCCGGATACGACGAGGCGAGTTCGAGCGCCGAGGCACTGCCGAGCGAGCGGCCCATCACCACGACCGGTCCGCCGAAACTTTTGCCTCCCAGGTAATTCTTCACGAAATCGTAGATGAAATGGCAGTCGCGCATCATTCCGGTCACCGTGGGCGAACCGGTGGACTTGCCGTAACCGCGGTAATCGACGGGAAGGAAGTTCGCTCCGAGATTGAGAAAGAGCGGCGCGAGGTCCTCGTAATCGGCTACGATCTCGCCGTTTCCGTGAAAGAACAGTATAGTGGGAGATGCCGCGCCTGCTTCATAGAAGCGCCCCCCGATTATCATCCCGTCGGCAGCGGGAATCGTAAGTTCGTCAAATACGCCATCCCCGCGTTGCCAGCCCTGCTCCTTTCTAGGATAAAAAAGGAACGACAGAATCTCTTCCCGGTCAAATTTCGATAAATCGATGGCGTTTGTATCCTTCATGACTTGCCTCCTTTTCATCTGGCTTCCTTCGTGTCCGCTCCCGCCTCCTCGAGGACGCGCAGCACTTCGGGGAGGAGCTGCTTTTTGCGCGAGAGCACGCCGGGCAGCGAGTAAAGGCGGTCCTCGACGCGCGCGTAGCGCAGCCGCTTCTCGCCGGCGCGGAACTCCGTCGTGATGAGAACGCTGTCCTCCTTCACGATGTCGCTCACCAGGAGCATCGCCCACTGGAGCGATTTTTCCGACTGCATCTTCTCAAGGGACGCGAGGATCTTCGGTTTGATCTCTGCCATCCCTTCCAGCGTCACCACCTCCGCCTGCCCGATGCCGACACGCACGCCGAACTCCTCGTACACCTTGAAATCCCCGCCCACCGTGCTGTCCGCGTCGCGCGCCGCGAGGCTTTCGGTCGAAGAGAATATCTCAATACCGAACTGTTCATGGTCGAGTCCTGAGAGTTCAGAAAGGGCCTTTACCGCCTCGCGGTCCTCGCGCGTGGTGGTGGGGGATTTAAGGATCGCCGTGTCCGACAGTATCCCCGCCAGGAGGAGCGAGGCGATCTCCGGCGTGATGCCGATCGCGTTGAAACGGTAAAGCTGATAGACGAGCGTGCAGGTGCTTCCCACCGGTTTCGCGTAGACGTAGATCGGATAGCGCGTCCTGATGGTGCCGAGGCGGTGATGGTCCACGATCTCGCAGATTTCCGCGCCTTCGGCGCCGTCGATCGCCTGCCCGAGCTCGTTGTGGTCCATGAGGACGATCCGCTTCGCGGTGCGCTTGATCAGGTCTGACCGCGTGATGATGCCGACGAGCCGGCCGTCGTCAAGCACGGGAAGCCCGCGATACTCGGTGTCAAGCAGAAGGTCGCGCGCGTCCTCGAGATAATCGTTTTCAGCAACATGCGGGATAGAGGCGTTCATGATCGATTTCGCCGGCGCACTGAACACCAGGCGGCGGTAGGTTTCGGCGGTATCCAGCCCCGAGAGGAAGACCCATCCCCGGTAGCCGGAAAAATCTATATCAAGCTCCGCCTCTCCGGCGACACCGGTTATGACCAGCGCCGGTATCTGTTTCTCGATGGCGAACCCGATGATCTCGCGGCGCTTGCCGACGATGAGCACCGTTGTTTCGTGCGAGAGGTTCTTCAGCACCTCGATCGAGCGCTCGAACGGCATCGCGCCGATGACAATCTCCGCGGTGAACTCATCACGCTCGCCCCGGCGCACGAGCGAGCCGCGCAGCACCTTCTGAAAATTCTCCGCCCGGAAACGGTAGACAGGGCGGCGCGCGATGTTATCCGAAAAATAAAAATCCGAAATCTCCACAAGGCTCACCACTCCCCTGAAACGGTCCCCCTCGGACACGACCGGGGTGATGCGGATCTTCATCTCCTCGCTGCTCTTCAGCACCTGGTAGACCGGGTCGTTGACATCAACGGTGACGACGCTTCGCGTCATGACGTCAGCGACCCTCGGATGGACATCGCGGAAGAAGTCGGGAAGCCGCACGCCGAGGCGCTCGAAAACATATTTTGTCTGCCGGTTTGCGTTGCCGCACCGGGCGGGGACATAGCGGGACTCACCGCCGATGATGTTTTTCAGACGGGCGTAGCAGTAGGCCGAACAGATCGAGTCGGTGTCCGGATTTTTGTGCCCTACAACAAGGATTTCATTCATGAGCGCGTTCCGTTACAATCATCTGGAAATGTCTTTTTATGAGAATGCAGCGAAAGAGCTTTTTTTTCAAGCCGAAAATTCCCCACAGGCAGCCACGGGACACCGTAAAGGCGCGGAGAGGTTTCCGGGCCTCCATCGCGTCCGAATCCGGCATTGATACGCGGCATTAAACGCCAGGGCAGAGCTGCGGGATATTAACCCGCCTGTCATCCTCACTCTCCCGGGAATGTAAAGATTCGCCTTCCACTTCACTCGTTCGCTCAATAATAAAAATGCTTGAACTTAAATAAAGTATTGATAAATTATTGTTCCTTTTACTTCTATTGAACAGCAACAGCAATAACGCGACAACAGCGGGGCGCAATGGGCACAAAAAAAATGATCTTCATCATTGACGACGATCCGGGCATTGTGGAGCTCGCCAGGGAAGTGCTCGAGGAGAACAATTTCGAGATACGTACCGCATCCAGCGAAGAGGGCGGCCTGGAGCTTCTTCACGAGACCATGCCTGATCTCGTTCTCTGCGACATGATGATGGAGGAAATCGACAGTGGCGTTCGGATCGTGCAGGAACTGCGCAAAAGGAACAGCGAAATCCCCGTTTTTCTCATGAGCAACATCGGCAACGCGACGGCCCGCTATATGGATCTAAACACCATGGGGTTTTCAGGGGTAATCCAGAAGCCGATCAGCTCCGAGAAGCTTATAGAAACCGTCAGGGGAGCCCTCGGACTCTGACGCCCGCCCCACAAGGCGGTGGCTGTTTGAGCCGGCCACGCTTTGTCCAAATTCCGCAGGTTTCGAAGCTTTGTCGCAAGTCGTCATGCAACAGTGACGCCTCCCTTCCGAAACAGGTTCGATGTAAGATTTAAAAATTGTCCGAGAGCGGGTAAGGGCCATATTTTAAAATGACCGATGATCCGGAACATCAGTCATTTTAAAATTATTAGACCTGTTTAATGAGCGGCATTATATGCCGTAGCAAGCGCATTCGTGTTTTTTATTATTATATGCAATGCTACGAATATTCCGATTCCGCACAACATAGAGCCAAAAAGCATCCAGAGAAGAACGGTTGTCCCGTTTTCGGAGAATGTCAGGTTATAGCGTGACGCGTTTTCAGCCAGCCTGTTGCCGACTCCATAATACCAGAACCATGCATAGATACCGCAAGTTATCATTGTAAAAACAATGAACTTAAGAAGTCCGGCGGTATTCTTACCATCCTCTTTACAGATTATATTAATATCCTGAGCCAGCTTATATATGAACCAGAATCCATAGAGTCCTAAGGTTACAATTGTAAATAGTATATATTTCAACAGACTCCTGTTTGTTTGAACCATTTTGCATTTCTCCTTACAGTTAATTTTGAATAAAGCGGCCTATCAGACCTTCTTTGATATTTATTTCAATAATAGTATCTTCCGGATTAGCAAGTCTTACTAAGTATACTATTATAAAGACCAAAATTGAGAGTATAATAAAACCAATATAAATTTTATGGGGGATTCTGTTTTTAAAAATAAAAAATAGAGCGAAAACCGCAGGCAAAACAAAGAGGGGATGATATTTGAACGCTTCTTTAATATCAAGACCGAAGAGAGACAGCCATGCTCTGGTCATTCCGCACCCGGCGCAGGATATTCCTGTTATGTATTTAACAGGGCATGTAATGCCACAGAAGTTGAGAAACAGATAAAACAGAATAACGATGACACTGAAGACAATATAATTCTTTAGTTCTGTTGATTCCATAACACTGTTTTTCAAGGATTATTAATGAATATTAAGGAAATTTCTTTTACCGCGGAACGCGATTCCTCCCCGCAGGACCGTCTTCGCAAAAAAACAGTTCCGCGAGCATGATCTCGTCCCCGTAAGAAAAGCCCTTTCCCTGGGAATTGTGCGCGGCGGAAAATTGCGGTTTTACTTAAAGCCCTGCGGGCATACCAACCACCAATCGCTTCATGATCAGCATAGTTGTGACAAAGTCAACCATTTTAATCACTCAGACCTTATTTGTTCAGCTTTATAGCGGTTATCGCCGGACACAGCGATGAGTAAAACGCCTCCGGTAGATGGGGGCGCTATGTCTGCCTGAACGGGCGCTCAGTGCTTCGGCATTTCATCGAAAAGATTCTTCACATGGATGGCGCAGTCTTCCATCTTCGCGCGCCCGAAAAATATATCCTCGGCCAGCGCGAAACATCCCGGTGAGCCGCACGCGGAACAATCCAGGCCCGGCAGCCTGCTCCGTATCCCCTGTATCCGCTTGATCTTTTCAAGCGCGCTGCGCATGTCGCCGTCGAGCTGCATCACCGGCTGCGGCTGAAGGCATGCAAGAGGTTTTTCGGGTTTTGAATAACGACCGTAGATCTCCTCCTCATCAACCGGGCTGCCGCCGTCGTTTTTCAGAAGATCGCGTATCCGCCCCGCCGCCACGAACGGGTTTTGTACGTTCAGGGAATCGCCGACGCCGCCGAGAAGCCCGCTGTGAAGCGAAACATAATCCACGTTGGCCAACTGCTGATTTTCAATGATGGTAAGAAGGTCGATCACATTGCGGATACCGGTCGCCGAAAGCGTTTTCAGCTTTCCCGCGCCGACGGCGCTCGCCTCAAGATCGGTCACCGCCCAGTAGAGCCCCCCGGGATAGGTGTCGATCTTCCGCTTTTCCGTGCACGCTTTTTCCATCTTCGCGCGCACCGCGCTGTAGACAAGGTTGAACGGGATCGCCCCGTTGTACAGGCCGCGCAGAAGTCCGTCTTCGCGGTAAATTTCAGCGACCTGGGACACACAGGATGCGACGAGATACACGCCGACCTCTTCAGGCCGGCAGCCCTTCTCTTCGGCCACCCGGTCCCGCGCGTGCCTGGCGATGATCGAGAGCGACGGGGGGACGCAGGCGATGTTGTGAAGGAGCGAGGGGAAGCGCGCCTGCATCAGGCGCAGCACTGCGGGAGAACTGCTCGATATGACCGGCCTGATATCCGGATGGGCCTCCACGTATTCACGGATAATCCGCCCCGCGACCCCGGCGATCATTGCCTCTTCCGCGATATAGTCGAAGCCGAGACAGTGGAGGGCCTTTTTCGAGGTGGCGTAATCTATGGAATCGGAAAACTGAACCGGGTATGAGGCCGGTATCACCGCCGCCCGGTAGGCAAACCGATCGAGCGCGGAAAATCCTTCCGCCCTTACCTGGATCGCTTCTTCAGGACAGATCTCAACGCAACGCCCGCAGCTGATACACCGGTCTCCGTAAAGGGTCACTCTGCCCTTACGAACACGAAGCGCCTCGGTGGGGCATATCCTCACGCACCGGACGCATCCGGTACACTGTTCATTATACACACCAATGGAAAGGTGTCTCCTGGGGGTCTCTTCCATCCTGATCCATCGACACAATCTGATCGCAGCCGGACGCAACAAAAATGCGCCGCAATATGAATAATTCTAACACAGAAATCGTTTTTAACAATTAGTTTTTTCACGATTATTAATGTATGTATATTCTTAGTGTAACGCAAGGTTCCTCTTTTTCAATGAAAGCGGATTTTTTAATGATTAAAAGATTTGCGGACAGCCGTGCGCTAATTTTTATTTGACAGAAAGAACCCTCCGGGTAGAGTTGCCGGCGGAGGGTTGTCTGAGTGGTCGATAGAGGCGGTCTTGAAAACCGTTGGGCCAAAAGCTCCGGGGGTTCGAATCCCTCACCCTCCGCATCAGCGAACTGGAGAGATGCCTGAGAGGCCGAAGGGGACGGTTTGCTAAACCGTTGTACTGTAACGGTACCGAGGGTTCGAATCCCTCTCTCTCCGCATATGAAGAAGCTTGCAAACAGATTGCGGGAACGGCTCCAGGCATACCGGGCAAAGGCAGCGCCGAAAATCGAGTTCCTTCGCGGGAAAGCCTTAAAATATCGGGAAAAGGGGCTTGAGTTCTGGTCGAAAGTTTTTCTCGACGAGAACAGGCACTATGTCGCGGCGGTTTCGTATGTTCCCTTCATTGGATGGCTCTTTCCTCTTTACATGAAGGAGGAAGACGGGTTCTGCCAGCATCACGCGAAAACCGGTTTTTATGCGGCTTTCGTCGCGCTCGCAGTGGTGTTCACGCTTATGCTCATAAGCATCTTTACTCCGAGAGAGTACAGGGTCATTCGTCTTATGCTGACGATTCTCATTTATCTGCTCTACCTTGTTTATTTTACGTTCTGCGGATACGGGATACGGGCAGCCATCCGCAGCGAAGAATACCGGGTCCTCGAAAGGGTTCCGGCGATGAAGAAGCTCGAGGAGCTTATTGAACTGTAGCAGATCATCCGTGTTCCAAAAACACGGTGGTTATATAACAACAATGCGTCCATAGCTCAGCTGGATAGAGTAACGGACTACGAATCCGTGGGTCAGAGGTTCGAATCCTCTTGGACGCGCATTAACAAAACGACCGCGAGGCGGTCGTTTTGTTTTTCATGAAGTCAGGAGTTTTAACCGGCAGAGAGCCCGCATCCGGCAGGTTTGCCGGAGCATCAAACAGATATTTCCGCAGAAAAAATGGTATCCCACCGTAAAAACATGTTATAATCACTTGAACTAACAACAGATAAAAAACTTGCACGATTCATATCCCAATAGAAAATTAATCCTCTGACATATATTTTTTCTTAATGCGAATGCTATCCTCCAGACCATAAGGAGATGAATGAAATTCATTTATTCAAAAGAAGAGTGGAAGGAAATCGTCAAAGCGATGGGACTCGTGTTCGGCGATATCGGAACATCCCCGATATATACCCTTTCTGTCATCGTACTGTTTATCAAACCCACCGAAGATAACATCATCGGGGTCCTTTCCCTGATCATCTGGACGCTGATAATACTCGTAAGTATCGAATACACCTTTCTCGCGATGAGGCTTGACGATCACGGTGAAGGCGGCACTATAATACTTCAACAGATACTGAGAAAAAAAATCAAAAAAGGAAAAACAGCGCTGATTATCACCATTCTGGCGTACTCGGGCGTTTCGCTTTTACTTGGCGATGGCGTCATCACGCCCGCGATCAGTATTCTTTCGGCAGTCGAGGGCCTCGCGCTGATGCCGGCTTTCGCCTCGATACACCAGAGCCATATCATCATCATTTCAATTATAATAACCGTCCTGCTTTTCTTCTTCCAGCCCAGGGGAACCGATAATGTTTCCGGTATTTTCGGGCCGGTCATGCTCGTCTGGTTCATCGCGCTTTCGGTAACCGGCGCCATTTCCATGATGGAATACCCCTGGATCATTAAAGCAGCGAACCCGGTCTACTTCATAAAATTCTTCGCGCATAACGGCCTCGCGGGATTCCTTATTCTCTCTGAGGTCATTCTCTGCGCAACGGGTGCGGAGGCTCTCTACGCCGACATGGGTCACCTCGGGAAAAAGCCGATCATCCACGCATGGTATATTATCTTCTTCGCGCTGCTCCTTACGTATTTCGGCCAGGCCGCGCACATCCTGAGGCACCCCGGCGCAAAGAACATCCTGTTCTCGATGGTGCACGCCGAGTCGTCCATTCTCTATGTCCCGTTTCTCGTGCTCGCGATACTGGCGACGATCATCGCCTCACAGGCCCTCATCAGCGGGGTATTCTCGGTGGTCTACCAGGGCATCACCACCAGGATTTTCCCGCGCATAAAGGTCGACTTCACCTCGAGCAGGCTCAAATCGCAGATATACATCGGCGCGATCAACTGGATGTTGATGATTGCGGTCATATTCATCATGCTGATCTTCAAAAAATCGGAGAACCTGGCCGCGGCGTACGGGCTCGCGGTGACCGGAACGATGAGCATCACCGGAATCATGATGGTCATGATATATTACCTGCGCCGGAACATGATAAGCTGCGTCATGGCGTTCATCATATTCCTGATCAACATAACGTTCCTTGTCGCCAATTTCAGCAAGCTATCTCACGGCGGGTACTGGTCGCTTATCCTGGCGTCACTGCCGTTCATGATAATTCTGATATGGCGGAAGGGGCAGAAGCAGCTTTTCAGGAAACTGCGGCCGATCGACATCGAAACCTTCCTGCTGAGCTATACCCAGATATATCAGAAGGGAAGGACCATCCCGGGGACCGGTCTCTTTTTTGTCGGAAACTACAGGTCTATATCCCCCTATATCATTCACTGCATCATCAGCGGCAATATCATCTATGAAAACAATGTACTGATCACCGTCAGCATCACGGACGAGCCCGTCGGCATCAGCTCGCGCTACATCGCGGATATAGGGCCCGGGCTTCACGTGTTTGAAATCTCCGCCGGCTACAAGGAGGAGGTTGACATCACGGCGGAAATCACCAAAGCGGGAATAACCCCGAAGGTGATCTTCTACGGAACGGAAGAGATCACCACCCGAAACGTCCTCTGGAAGGCCTACGCGTTTATCAAAAAACTCACGCCGAGCTTCGTGCAGTTCTACAGGCTGCCCACTTCAAAGCTGCACGGGATCATCACAAGAGTGGAAATGTGAGATTCACCCCCTTCCCCCGGCGCCTCCCGCGCCGGGCATCAATGTTTTTACATCATATATCAATTTTAGTATTGCGTTTTTCCGCATCTTTGTTTCTGTTATTATAGTCATACAGAGAACATACAAAGCGGAGGAAGGTACAGTATGAGCGACCACACCATGGCGCTTTCCGCCGAGGAAAAAGAAATACTCGACGGCGGAAAAGGCGCGACCCTGCAAAAAGTCATGAAATCAGTAGTGCTGTACGGCGAGACTTTCGGAGCGAAGAGGCTGGTGCCTATCGACGGGCCCGTGCACCTGGTAACTTCGTTCGGCATACCCATCCTGAAGCCGGTATTCGACATGATGGATGAGCTCATCGCGGGCGGCCTGAAAGCAAACGCGCCGTTCACGGTCGACCCGAGGCCGATCGATTATGAAAACGTGAAATGCACCCTTCTGCAGAAAATCGTTTTTAAAATAATGTATGGCCGTCAGAAGGAGTATGAAAAGCAGCTTGCGGCGGTCGGCCTGAAAAACGCGGACGCGTTTACCTGCGCCTGCTACCTGCCGCAGGTGGGAAATACGCCGAAGCGCGGGCAGCGGCTGGCGTGGGCCGAATCGTCCGCGGTGGTGTTCGCCAACTCGGTGCTCGGCGCGCGGACCAACCGGAACTCGGGGGTTATCGAGCTTTTCTGCGGAATACTCGGCAGGGCGCCGGAATTCGGCTTTCTCACCGACGAAGGGAGGAAGGCGACCTGGCTTATCGAACTGAAGACGTCGAAGCTGCCGCCGGCGCAGGTGCTGGGCAGCGCGATCGGCATGAAGGCGGTCGAGGACGTTCCGTATATATCCGGCCTTGACGCTTTTATGGGAAGCGGCGTCAACGATACCGCCATCAATTACCTGAAAGACATGGGCGCAGCGACCGCCTCAAACGGCGCGGTGGGACTCTACCATGTCGAGGGGATCACGCCAGAGGCCGTCGAGCACAAACGGGATCTCCTTTCCCCCGGCTTCAACCGCTACACGATCGACGACGACGAGCTTCAAAGAATCATTGATTCGTATCCGCTCCTCTGGAAGAACAGGGACGCGAAGCCGAAGCTCTGCTTTATCGGGTGCCCCCACCTTTCGCTCAGCCAGATCTACGGGTGGCTTGACGCGATATCGGTCGCCTTGCGCGATCACGGGACAAAAAAAGTGCGGATAAGAACGGCGCTCTGCGCGCCGCCTGACGTGATCGCCGAATTCAAAAGAGACAGCGCGGCCCACGCGAAACTCAAAAGCCTCGGCGTTTCACTGACACACCTCTGCCCGCTGATGTATATGAACAATCCCGTCTGCTCGAAACAGCCGGTCATCACCAACTCGAACAAGCTTCGGACCTACACCACGTCGCGCTTTTTTATCGACGAAGAGATCCTGAAAATAATCGCGAGGGGGAGCATAGCATGAACAGAACCTATAAAGGAAGGGTAATTCTCGGAGGCGCGATTTCAGGGGAATGCGTCGTCAGCCGCGAGGGGATGAACACCCTCGCCTCGTTCCAGAAGAGCGCGCTTAAAAAATCGAAACGGGTCATCTGCTCCGACCAGAACAACCGCGACCTGTACAACAAGGACCTTACCGGCAAGATCATCTGCCTTCCTAAAACCATCGGCTCCACCACCGGCGGCATGGTGCTCCAGACGATCGCGCAGATGGGGATCGGCCCGAAGGCAATGCTTTTTTCAGAGCGTATTGATTCGCTTGCGGCCGCCGGAATTATACTGGCGGACGTGTGGTGCGACAGGAGGATAGTGGCGATCGACCAGCTGGGAAGTGAATTCCTGTCTCAAGTAAGCGACGGCCAGACGGTCGAGATCGGCGAGGACGGCACTGTGGTGATACATGAAAAGCGGTGAGTCAGCGACGGCAACGACAGGGGAGTTCTACATCATGCGGTCAATTTTTTCGGCGATGGCGGCAAGAATTTCACGCGAGGGGCCGTCCGCTTGCGAGTTCCTGCAGCCTTCAACGAATTCCCTCAGACAGGCAAGTTCCGCTTCGCTCCCGTAGATGAGTATCCCCCTCCTGTCCTTTACGCCCATGCGGATAACGGCGGAGGTGTCGAAGTCAAGGGAAGGCCGCGTCAGGAGAAACTCGAACTCTTTTCCTGAAAGGATCAGCTGGCATATCCTTAACCCGCGGGGGACACGCTCCACGGGCGCATCGAGGACGCCGGGAAAATCCTTCCAGTTCACGATAATGCCGCTGCGCCCGCATTCAGCGCAGCGCCAGCGTATCTGCGCGGGCACATCGGTCCGCATCGCGACGATCGCACCGTGGCATATCGCGCCGTCCACATACTCGCCGCAGACAACGCCTGTATCCGAATAACGCCCCGGCGCGGCTGCGCGCAGCGAACTGATGATCCCTGTCATGAAACCGAGCAGCTCGGCTATCTCATGCGTCGGCCGTGACTTGCCGCAGGCAAATCCGCTGTAATGGTTCATGTCCGTAATCGCGAAGCTTTCCATACCATTAAAGAAGCACAGGCATGGAAAGATATCTAAAAAAAGGTGGATAAACCGGTCACGAATGACCATATATACGTATAGCGGTAAGCGTATTTCCCGCGGACAGGAATGCCCGCGGGAAAGCGCGAAAGGATGATTACAGCCAGCCGATCTTTTTCGCTTCGAAGGTCAACTGGTCCCGGAAGTCAGGGTGCGCAATCCCGATCAGGGATTTCACCCTTTCCTTGATGGTCCGCAAACGCAGGTTGGCCACACCGTATTCGGTGACGACATATTCGACAAGGCTGCGCGGCGTCGTTACGATGGTGCCGGCGGGAAGCGTCGTCATGATCTTGCTCTGAAGCTTTCCTTCCTTGTCCGTATAGGTCGAGTTGAGGGAAAGGATGCTCTTCCCTCCCTTCGACTTTTTCGCCCCGAGCACGAAATCGAGCTGGCCGCCCGTCGCGCTGTACTGCTTGGTGCCGATCGATTCCGACGCGGCCTGACCGGTGAGGTCCATCATGAGGGTGTTGTTGATCGAAATGAGATTGTCGTTTTTGGCGATGATCTCCGGGTTGTTGACCCAGCCCACTTCCTTGAAATAGTAGTTCTCGTTGTGGTCGATCTCCTCGTAGAACTTCTTCGTCCCGACCGCGAACGCGCAGACGATCTGGCCCGGCATGAAGTTTTTGCGCGCGCCGGTGATCACGCCAGCCTTGACCAGCTCGGCAACCGAGGGGGATACCACCTCGGCGTGCATGCCGAGATCCTTTTTACTGTTGAGAAGATAGCCGATCGCGTTGGCAAGCCCGCCAAGCCCCAGCTGGATACAGGCCCCGTCCGGCACCAGGTCGGCGATGTATTCCGCGATTTTTTTCTCCGCGTCGGTGATCGGGATCTCCGGCAGCTCGAACATGGGGAAATCATTCTCGAGGATAATATCCACATCCGAAACGTGTATCTTGAAATCGTCGCTGTTCAGCCACGGCGCGTTGCGGTTGATCTCCACGATGATGGTTTCGGCCGGCTTGACGCATTCCTCGTTCGGCAGAAACGAGCCGAAACACGACCGGTTCATGTATCCGTTCTCGTCCGGAGGCGTCGCGACGAACGCCACCCTTTTGTGCGCGGCGAAGCTCGCCGCGGCGGGGATGTCGCTCAGGTGCATCGGCTTGTACTGCGCCACGCCCCATTCCATGCAGACGCGCTCCATCGGCCCCACGAACATGGTCTCGATATGAAAGCTTTCCTTGTTCTCGGGCTTCATGTAGTCGAAAAGCCCCATCGCGAAACCTTCGGATATCATCACGTCCCTAAGCTCGTGGGCGCGTTTTCCCAGCGCCTGCGCGAACGCGGAGGGAATACCGGTGCCGCCCCCGAAAAAGATGTGCTCACCGGACTGGACGATTTTCGCCGCCTCCTCCGCGCTTGTCAGCTTCGACCTGTATTCCTCCTGCCATGTTTTGAAATTCCTTCTACTCTTTTCCCTCAAGAGCGGTATGCCTGACATATGGGCCTCCTATATCCACTTCTGCTTTTTTGCTTCGAATGTCATCTGGTCCCTGAAGTCGGGGTGCGCGAGCTTTATGAGCTCCTTGGCCCGGTAAGATACCGATTTGTTGTAGAGATTGGCGGCGCCGTACTCGGTGACGATCCACTGCACGTCGTTGCGCGACGCCGTCACGATGGTGCCTTCAGGGAAAGTCGGCAGTATCCGGGATTGCATCTTCCCTTCGCCGTCGACACGCGTGGCGGGCAGGGCCAGGATGCTCTTGCCGTTCTTCGCCCGCTGGGCGCCCTGGACGTAGTTGACCTGGCCGCCGGTCGCGCTGTACTGGGTCGTGCCGATCGATTCCGAAGCGACCTGGCCGGTGAGATCCACCATCAGGGCGTTGTTGACCGACACCATGTTGTCGTTCTGCGCGATCCAGTTCGGGTCGTTGACCTTCTCTATCTCGAATCCCATGAACATCTCGTTGTGGTCCATGAACTCCCAGAGCTCCCTGGTGCCGACGCAGAAGGTGAACGGGATCTTCCCGGTCATGATATTCTTTTTGCTGCAGTTCAGCGCGCCGCACTTGATGAGCTCCATGAGCGAGTTGGATACCACCTCGGTATGCGCGCCGAGGTCCTTTTTGTCCTTGAGGAAGTGCCCCACGCAGTTGGCAAGCCCGCCAAGCCCGAGCTGGATGCACGAGCCGTCCGGAATCATGTCTGCGATAATGTGCGCGATCGATTCCTCAACCGGCGTGATCGGGATTTCCGGTATTTCAAAAAGCGGAACCGTGTTTTCAACGATGGCGTCGACCTGCGACACATGGACCTTGAACACGTCACTGTTCAGCCACGGCGTGTTGGTGTTGACCTCGACGAGCACAACGTCGGCATTGTCGATCGCGCGCTCGGTGCACAGGCCGCCGAAACATGAGCGGTTCATCCAGCCGTTCTCGTCGGGAGGCGTGACGACCGCGACCACGACATTGATGTTTTTGGTGTCCATCCACCGCCCGAGATTGCTCAGGTGGTTCGGAACAAAATCAACCGTACCCATCGCCATGCAGAAACGCTCCGCCGGCCCGATAAACACCGTCTCGACCCTGAAGCTGTCCTTGTGCTCGGGTTTCATGTATTCGTGGAACGCGAGCGCGAAACCCTGCAGACAGGTAATATTGCGGAGCTCGGACGCGCGCTTCCCCAGCGCGTCGGCGATCGCAGGCGGTATTCCCGTCCCTCCCTGCATTGCGATAACATCCCCGCTTTTTATCAGCTTCGCGGCGTCCTGCGCCGAGCCCAGCTTTGCCTTGTATTCGTCACGCCAGTTCTGAAACGGCTTTCCGTGCTGCTTTTTCGCGACCTGTGATTGTGCCATATATGCCCCCGCACGTCAGATATAATCGTATCCGTAATAATTACGATAGTACCAGTTTCGCCGCAAACGGCATTGTTTCGCAAGTTGGAGAAATGATATAATAGTAGATAACAATATGAAATAATTATGTATGATTAATTACTACACCGCCGTACACAATTCATGGTGCGCTGGCGGCCATGGTGAAGGTGGATACGGTCCCGTACCCGCATGACGCTTAATCCTTGACAAACCGCGATCGCCGCTGATCTGTTTCATTACCGGACGCGCCGAATGGAGGAAGGCACTCTATCGGTAACACTCAACATTGGCCGGATAAGGACGGAAGGAAGAGGAACGCCGCGCATGGAATTCAGCGAGATCGACATCAGCCATATGAGGACCGCGCTTGCCGAAGCCGAAGCGGCCGCGGCGCTGGGAGAGATCCCCGTGGGCGCCGTCATCGTGCATGAAGGCAGCGTCATCGCCCGCGCGCACAACCTGAACCGCTCGGAGCGCAACGCCCTGCGCCACGCCGAAATCATCGCGATCGAGGCAGCCTCCCGCGCGCTCGGCAACGAGCGGCTGAACGGCTGCGACCTCTACGTCACCAAGGAGCCGTGCGCCATGTGCGCCGGCGCGATCGTGCACGCCCGCATTCGCCGCCTCATCATCGGGACGGAAGACATCAAGTACGGCGCCTGCGGAACGGCGCTCTCCGTGTGCGGAAACCCGGTCCTGAACCACGAGCCGCTGATCGAATTCGGACTCCTGCGTGAAGAGTCGCAGGCGCTTTTGAAGCGTTTTTTCGCCAGACTGCGAAAAGACTGAATCCCGCTACGCTTTCCCTCTATCCGTCATTATCTCCAAAATCACCGTCAAGACCTGCACAAGAACTCACCCATCACAGAGACATGCCAGCATAGCATAGCGATTGAATATATAGGGCTCCTTTATGCAACGGATTCTATCCACCTAGGCGAATAAAAGTTATTTTTTAAGATTTTTATTGACTTTTTAAGATTATAAGTAATATTTTAGGACAATTTTAAAACATATATAGCTATAGGGGGCAGATATGGCCAGTTCGATAAAAAAACCTGTTGCGACGCCAAAGGACCTTACCGTGTGCGTCAATCCAGCTACGGCTGAAATAATCGCCAAATACCGGATACATACGATCCAGGAATTGCAAACCACGATAGCAAAAGCAAGGGAAGCACAGCCGGCGTGGGGAGCGCTGCCGTTGAAAAAACGGATACACTATATACGACGCATCCGCGGCTATATAATGGAGCATCTCGATGAGCTTGCGGAAACCCTGTCGCGCGACAACGGAAAGACCCGCACCGACGCGATGGGCACAGAAATCCTCTGCGCGCTCATGGCATTATCGTTTTACTGCCGGCAGGCGCCCCGCTTTCTGAAAAACCGGAAACTCCCGACGGGCAACATTATGTTCTTCAACAAGAGGAGCAGGATCGGGCGCGCACCGTTCGGAGTGGTCGGGATCATATCTCCCTGGAACTATCCGTTCGCGATCCCCTTTTCTGAAGTAATCATGGCGCTGCTGGCCGGCAATGCGGTGGTCCTGAAAACCGCATCCGAGACGCAGTCAATCGGGCACGCGCTCAAGGAGTGCATAGAGGCCGCGGGGCTTCCTTCGAACATCTTCACCTACATCAACATGCCGGGGAGCGTCGCGGGAGACGCCTTCCTCGAATCAGGAATCGACAAGCTCTTCTTCACCGGCTCCGTGCCGGTCGGCAAATACCTGATGAAGAAGGCCTCAGAGACGCTCACCCCGGTCTCTCTCGAACTGGGAGGCAACGACCCGATGATCGTATGCGCGGACGCCGACCTTCACCGCGCGGCGACAGGCGCCGCGTGGGCGGGATTTCAGAACGCCGGCCAGTCGTGCGGTGGCGTCGAGCGGATTTATGTCGACAGAAAGGTGCATGACCGGTTCCTGAACATTCTCAAAAAGGAAACCGAATCGCTTCGCGTCGGATACGACACCGACTTTACCGCCGACATCGGCGCCATGACCACTCGCCGCCAGATGGATACCGTGAAATCGCACATTGACGAAGCGGTAAAAAAGGGTGCATCGATCTTCGCGCAATCGAATTGCCCCGAAAACCCGAAAGGGCAGTTCATGCCGTGCGTTGTGCTGACCGACGTCACTCATGACATGACGGTGATGAGAGAGGAAACCTTCGGTCCGGTAGTAGGCGTAATGCCATTTGATACGATCGACGAGGCGGTCCGGCTCGCAAATGATTCGAAGCTCGGGCTGACCGCTTCTGTATGGTCTAAAAACCACCGTAAGGCCATAAGCATCGGCCGCCGGATCAGGGCCGGCGCCATCACTATCAATGATCACCTGGTAAGCCACGGGCTTGCCGAAACGCCCTGGGGCGGGTTCAAGGAATCAGGCATCGGAAGGACCCACGGCGATATCGGCTTCGCCGAAATGACCCAGCCGCAGGTGCTGGTAAATGACATACTGCCGTTCGTAAAAAAGAACTTCTGGTGGCACCCATCGGGGAAACATATCTATGACGGCATCAAAGGCGTCGCCCAGGTCCTGTACGGCGGGAATCCGCTCCTGAAGATGAAAGGCCTTTTCCATGTTTCAAAAGCCTTCCCGAGGACTTTCAGGGCGAACAGATAACTGTGTCATGAAACCCGCCGCCCGCCGATCGCGCGTTAATAATGCTTGACCGTACCGGCAGGGCGGTGTTTTTTTTCATATTATGTCAAAGGAAATGATGTCAGCCGAAGAGGTCGCGGACTTTCTCAATCTGAATATCAAGAAAGTCTACCAGCTCGCGGGCGAGGGGCTGATCCCGGCGGCGCGCGTCGGCGGCAAGTGGATATTCCCGAAAGCCGTTCTCGAGGAATGGATCCACGAGTCGGCACGGCAGAACCTCAAGACGAGGCCGCCGCTCCAGGACCGCATTCTCGTCGTGATCGGCAGCAACGATATTGTCTGGGAAACCATTTCGACGGAACTCATCAAAACGCCGTACCACCTCATCACGCCGTACGCCAACGTGGGAAGCGTTGAAGGGCTCCAGGCGCTGGGCGACAGGATCGCTCACGTGGCCGGAGTGCACCTGTTCGATCCCGCGACCGAGGAGTACAATATCCCCTACCTTTCCCGCTACCTTCCCGGCTTCGATGTATCGGTCATCAACCTGTTCTACCGCGACCAGGGACTCATTTTACAGAAAGGAAACCCGAAAAACATCAGGGGCATTGCCGATCTCGCGCGAAGCGATGTATCCATCATCAACCGGCAGGAAGGGTCCGGAACGCGCATCCTCCTGGACCACCTGCTGATGAAGAACGGTATCTCTCCCGACTCCGTCACCGGATACAGCCGCGCCGTCACCACGCATATCGAGCTCGCGATAAAAATCAAGCGCGGGGCCGCCGACACCGGTATCGGCATCAAGGCGGCGGCGCGCGCGGTCGACGCGGATTTCATCTCCCTGAAGGACGAGCGGTACGATATCGTGATCCCGAGGGAGAATATCCAACTCAAGTCCGTGCAGGCGTTCCTTGACATCATAAAATCAGACCGGTTTCACAGCCTGCTGGACCGGATGGAAGGGTATGATCTCAGAGACAGCGGGAAAATCATGTGGGAAGGCACCGTGCACTGAGACAGGCGGGCGGGATCATGCGCCGTTCTTCGCGCACACGAACATTCCCGCGTCGGCAGGTATCGTAATCGCGCCGTCCCTTTCGATCCTGTTTGTGAGGAACTCCAGAAACTTTTCCGCGTGGCGCTCGCTGAATGTCCGCCTGCCGGCGTTAATGCCATTCAATGAAATCGCGTAGTCGAGAAGCGGCTTTGCCTCGGTGACCGCCAGCGAATTTTCGTAGACCAGCAGATCGACCCCGTCAAAGAATTCGCGCAGCTGCACCGCGCCGTTTTCCAGTGAGAAATTCGCGATCACGCCACCCGGCGCGCGGCCGTCGGGAGGAAGCGAGAAAAATTCCCTGATCAGGCCGCCGAGCTCTTTCATGTAGCCGTCGCGCATCGTCGTGGCATAAAAGGTCCCGCTGCTTTTCAGCACGCGCCTGATCTCCGAGATCGCTTTTTCCCGATCGGGGATATGGTACAGCATGTGGTTCGCCATCACTACATCGAAGGTATCGTCATCGAAGGGGATCGCTTCGGCGTTCACCACCTTCCACTCGATGCCGGATACACTCTCGCCGATCGCGCGCCGCGCGTCGTCAAGCATGCCCGCAGAGAAGTCCGACAGCGTGATCCGCCAGCCGTCGGGGATACGGCCGGCGTTCGCCCTCCAGAGGAGCCCGTTCCCGCAGCCGATCTCGAGCACCTTCAGGTTTTCATCTTTTCTGATGTTATCAAACACCCATCGCGGCCACGGGTGCGTATTCGTTCCGAACGCCTTGTGCAGGTAGATGCGCGCGTTGTAGTTCGAGGAGTCTTTGTATTGCTGTTCCTGGAGGCTGGTCACGGCAGAACCACTCTCACGCCATGAAGCTCCTCATCCCAGCTGATGCTGCCGATGTTACTCAGAATAAAGACGCCCCTTCCGTTGCATTTGAACACACAGTCCTTTGAGCGCGGGTCGGGAAGCCCGGCGGGGTCAAAGCCGTTGCCTTCGTCCTTCACGTAGAGCACGATCCCCGTCCTGTTGAACTCAATATGAACATGGATCTTCTTGTTCCCGTCATTGCCGTTTCCGTGGTGCATCGCGTTGGAAAGCGTCTCATCAACCGCGAGGCGGAAGAAATACTCATCCACACGCGTCGCCATGCCTTTCTCCTGCTGTTCCCTGAAAAACAGGAGCGAATCCTCGCGCAGCGCATGCGCCTCATCGGGGTTGGTGCGTATGGTGCGGGTGAAGGTGGACATCGTTTCTTTTGCCGGGTAAACAACCTTTTAAATTATTAGAAAAGCATCAGTTTTACAGTTCGATCATACCAGTAGTATATCGCTGTTTTTCAAAATAAAGCAAAGTTAATTTGTCGCTGATCTTTTTCATTTTTGAAATTTTGTACGACAATTTCATATACAAGGAGATATTTTTTTCACTTTTGTGGCCGGTAAACAGTTCAAATCGGGCGGCATTTTCGAATTTCCCCTCAACCTCACCCATCAGCATCTTCCCGACGCCCCTGTTCCGGTGGTCGGGGTGCACCATGAGTTTTCCGATATGGCACGTGCCGCCTTCCAAATGCGCCCGCACTGAACCGATGATACGGCCTTCATGGGTTACTTTAAGCACAATCCGTCGGGAAAATTCCTCCCTCAGATTATCGAGGCTTTCGGTAAGGGGCTGGATAGAATAATCGTCATAGATCTCGGCCTCGCTGAGATATGAAAGCTTCTGCAGAGCAAGAAGCTCTTCGGCATCATCAATTGTCGCTTCCCCGATAACCACGGCCGACTACTTCCCTTTTCTCATGTTCCGGATGGTGTTATCCGTTATCCTGAACCCGGTGAACACCACCGCGCATCCGTTGCCGCGCGGGGACTGCGCCTCGAGGCCGACCCTGACTTCATCCTTCATTTTGAGATGGAAATACCGGACCATCTTCCAGTTCTTTCCGTCGATGGAATAATGGAGCGCCCAGTGATCGCCCCTCCGTATTATCCGCAGGGCTATATCCGCCTGATCATCAAGCCGCTCGCCGTTGCTGTCATCGGAAGCACCGTTCGTGACCACGGCAACCACCGACGGATAGCCGAGGTCGGTTAGCTCAAACTCGAGCTTGATCCATTTTCTGGCGGAATCGTACACAAAAAGGCCGCCCGCGTCATACACCTTTTTAAACCCGGGCCGCACCCTGACGGTTGCAAAAAAATCGCCCTTGCGCTTTTCGTAGTAAAAAGGCGCGTCGTGCTTTTCGATATTGTTCATCAGATCGATAAAGAAATCCGATTTCGCGGGCGCGGCGATTTCGATGTCGCCGCCTGTTTCGGAAATGTAATCTGCGGTGTTCATTATAAGCATGGGGATTACCTTGATATGAAAAGTATCTGCGCCAAACAGCCACAGTCTGAATCACGTGTGTTTCTTCAAAGAAATATCCGGAGCAGCACGCACAGGCGGAAAAACCCGCCCTGCCGCACACTGCGCTATTGCAGTCCCTGCGCAAAGGGAACCTGTGATTATTCCGCCCCTTCTTTTTTGCGATACCATTGAATATCTTTATCGATGGGCCCGGTTTACTCCACGGAGAGCACAAAGGGATAATCTGTTACCGGCAGGCTGCTGAAGGAAACACCGCTCCCGGCCGCCGAATACGGCCCAACCGGGCGCGCGCTATCGTCCTTAATATCGGTCACCCTGTATGAATGAACACCGATGCCATCGATTGTTAATGAGATGTTTCTGATTTTCTTTTCAGCGTTGTCTATCGCTTCCTCTATCCAGTACGCAATCACCGGAAGTGAGTTCTTTGCATATATCTCCACGCGCACTTTATATCCTCCGGAATCAAGTATAAGGCTACGCTGGTAAAAGACATCGGGATCGACAAGATATTTTGCCATGTTTTTAATGCCATAATACGCAGGTCTTGGAGTAAAAGACCCGTCAGCATTCTGATCGATAATCCCCGGAAATTTTAACGCTTCGTTATACGCGCTATCTCCCGTCGCGCCGGCCGGATAATCACTTCTTCGCGGAGCCCGCAGCCTGAAACATGTTACCTCCTGAATCCCGAGTGAACGCTCTACAAGGATCATCCTGGTGAGATACTTCATCTGCGAAAAGTCCTCCCTCGCCGAAGAGCCTATGTGAAATCCCTCTTCTGTGTTTCTTACGGGGAAGTCCTTCCTGTACGAGTCAAGGAAGGACCTGAGACTGGCAATCTCCTCGGAGAATGTTGTCGGAGGTTGAATGCCGGGCAGCTCTGAATTTATATCAACGGTAGTATCGGCCGCGTAATCGAATGGCCCTTCCGGTTTTGACCTGTAGAGGTGAACGCCTACTTCGTCTACATAATCCAGCATGCCCGCATCAAAGCACGACTTCAGAAACAAACGGTAACCGTTAAAGTTGGTGACTCCCCCCATGACAACCTGCGCGCCGGGGCGGAGCGATTTAATCCTCTGGGCGGTCCCTTTCATCATGGCCGTAAAATTCGCGGCATTGACACCGGGTTTCCAGTATATGCCGGCCCCGCTATCGCCAAAATCGGGCTCATTCCAGATTTCCCATCGATCGACCTTGTCGCCATAGCGCACAACGGCCTTCTCTACAAAATTCAGCCATGCATTCCAGTATCCGTCAACGGAAGTGCCGGGATATGGAGAAGACAGGCCGGGATCATAGAGATAATTGTCGCCGAAGAGTGTCACCGTCAGATTAATCCCTTTTCCGGCAAGGTAATTGATAAGCTCATCATGCCGGGTCCATACGAAATTATTTTTCGCATCTATTTCCGCGGATGTCCAGAATATGGTGTAACGGAAACGGCTGATCTTTAAATCATCCATCAAATCAAAGAGAGCCTTCGCCTGATTGATGTCAGCGAACCCCCAACCCTCGACTTCCGACCTCTGGGAGAAATGTACTTCCTGCATTCCGAGCTTCAGCCGCAAATCAGCAGCCTGATTAACTGTGGAATCGTTATTCTCATCGCCCGCGCATCCCCACACGCAGAGAAACATCAAAAGAAGAAATATTGCATTTTTAAAATTCATTTTTTTCTCCGGTTTTGAGGATGCTAGTATTTCATACTGATAATCGGAACTATGAATGTAATATCCATACAGGAATTTACGTTTTAACCTCAGTTTTTTTACTTAAAACTCTCTGAGTGTTACGGGCGAGACTTGCTCTTCGCGTCATCACCGGCCTGGAACCATTATCCGTGGCTATTATTATACGAATACTATATTCCCTTGAAACCGCACAGGATTATATCTCCGGAAGACCGATCGATCTGGTAACGGGCATACGCCATCACCCCATACCACTGCTTTTTATATTCAACACGTTTTGTATAAAACAGCTTTTTTTTAAAAGCAAGATATTTTTTAAACCTCACCGCGGGCCGCTCAACAGCATCTTACCGCTGCACACGACAAATGTCGTTGACAGATTTTTTCCATCCCATAACCTGCGCTCACTCTGGGGGTGCCCGCAGGGGCTGAGATTATACCCTTTGAACCTGATCAGGATAATGCCTGCGAAGGGAATGACGGAAAGAACCATATCATTCATCCGCACACTCTACCCGTTTTCTTTTCAACCGCGTTATTTGCTCGAGGCCTCCCCGGAAAACAAACAACAGGAGGCCGTCATGGAACTCAACGAAGTAATCATCACACGGGCGATCGTCGAAACGTTCATGAAAAAACTCATGGACTCAACTGAAATTGATGTCGCCATCGTAGGGGGTGGGCCCTCGGGGCTTGTCGCCGCGGAGAGGCTCGCGTCGGGCGGAAAAAAAGTGGTCTTGTTCGAGAAGAAGCTTTCCGTCGGCGGCGGTATGTGGGGAGGCGGGATGCTCTTCAACGAGATTGTCGTGCAGAGCGAGGCTGTTGCCGTGCTTCAGCGTTACGGAATACGGGTGAGCGAATACGCACCGGGGTATTATACCGCGGACGCCGTCGAGTGCGTCACCACGATCGCGTCCGCCGCGTGCAGGGCCGGCGCCGTAGTCCTCAACTGCATGGCCGTGGAAGACATCGTACTCAAGGAGGGAAGGGCCTGCGGCCTTGTCATCAACTGGACTCCGGTCGAAATGACCGGCCTGCATGTTGATCCCCTGACCGTATCGGCCGGGGCAATCATCGACTGCACGGGCCATGACACGGAGGTGCTCCGCGTCATGTGCCGCAAGGCGGGAGTGGAGCTTTCCACGCCTTCAGGAAAGGTCGCGGGAGAAAGGCCGATGTGGGCCGACGTCGCGGAAAAGCTCACCCTCGCCAATACCGGGCCGGTGTTTCCCGGCGTGTACGTGGCGGGGATGTCGGCCAACGCGGCGTTCGGCGGCCCTCGCATGGGGCCCATTTTCGGGGGCATGCTGCTTTCGGGGGAAAAAGTCGCAGGGATGATCCTGTCCGAATAACAGGCGCATGATAACGTCCGGTTTTCTATCCGCGCCCGCCGCGGCCCGCGTGAAAATCGGGCGTTATCATGCCAAAATCCCTTCCCTGTTTTTACGCGACGGCCTTCCTGTATTTCAGCAGCTCCTTCATTTTTATGTTCCGATCGAGCGAGATAGAAAAAAGGATCGAATAATCCGGCTCATGCCATGAATACCATGGCGAATGCCGAGAGCAGCGCGAAGGTAAGACGGCGTTTGAATCTCTCCTCAGAAAAGCCCGAAAGAAATAAAGCAACTTTCATGCCAAACTGTTTTTCGGGCTTTCTCCATCCTTTGTCCAAGTATTGTCCATCCTTTCTCCATCTTCACTCCAGTTAAAAATTTTTGAAAATTTCTCCAGAAAATGAATTTTTTTTCAAATTTATCGTGTTTCGCGTCAACTTTTACGGTTTCGCCCTGTCGATCATAGCCGCACAGGGATCGAGACACCTGTCAGCAAGCCGTGGAAGTACTTGATGCTGACCGTCTCTACGCTCTCACGAAAAAAGAGAGCGGCCGCTACTGCGCCGCTCTCCTGTGAGGAGGGTCAAACTGTGTCGCACATTAAGAACTTATTTCAGCAAGCTGATATCACTATTGTATACGGGCTTGCGAAAAGCTTCATGATCTGCCACAGGCACCGCTACCATCAGCGCGCCTCAAATATAAACGGCTGGGCCGGGCTGAACCGGACATATGACCCCTTGTAGATCGTTAACAGCTTTTTATCCTTTTCCTCGTTATACACCGTAAAATCCTTTAAGAAATCCATACCCGTAATAAACTCATAGCGGAGCACTGCGCCCGTGGTCCTTGACGAAACTCTTATAGTTTTGCTGTTATCGATGTCTTTCATCCTCAGCACGATATAATAACAGTACAGGACGTCATGTTCGCCGTTTCGTATGATCAGCTTCTCCTCGCCGAAGGATTTATTCGCCGCCAGGTCCGGGTTGGAAGCCGCGAACATGTCGAGGTAGTAATGACAGTTCCTGTCGGTATTGGAATAGAGAAGAGGGAAAAGCGTCATCGTCGACGGCGTCTGGTAGCCGCTGCCCGCAATCCCGTACACCAGGTATTTAACGTTCCCATATTGGGCGATATGCTTCTTCCTGAAATAATGATCATACCATTCGATCCTTCCCGACACCGTTTTTCTCCTGACAAAGTCATTGTCAGATTTCCGCTGGTCGACGAGCCTGGCGAAATCAAATGACTTAAGTCCCACCGAGCCGCTGTAAACGGCGTTCACCCGGTTTATGGAACAGGAAAGATTGATTGCCAGAGATAGCGCCAGCAGATAGAATGCGGCAAATAAAAAAGATGATTTTCGCATAAGTGATGACCTTGAACATTCCATTGGAATTCATGAAACACATTGTACAGGTTCTTGTTGTAAGCATAATTTTTGTATAAAATTTAATCGCTTTTCCCAACGCGCATTCCAAATCCCTGGTAATACTGAAAGGGTTGATATCCTGACTGAGCACTAACGCGCGCTTCGAGTGTTGTGAGGGTATACGAACCGCCGCGCAGAACGCGCGTTGTCCCGCTATGAATGGTAAAGCACCACTCTTGGACGTTCCCGCTCATATCGTAAATGCCCACCGAGTTCGGAGCCCTGCTTTTTACCGCCGATGTTGCCGTTGTTCCGTTATCGACCTTGTTCCCAAACTCATCATAGTAATACCGGTAGACCGCAACGGCATCGGTTGCCAGCCTGCCCGCGTAGTCGGGTGCGGTGCCGCTCACATCGTTGTAATACGTGGTGGCATTGCTCGCCGAATTCCCCTTTGTAAACCAGGGATTAGAATATCCGCTTACCGTGTTGGTAGAGTCGGTGCGCCAGCGCGCCGCGAGCTCCCATTCGTCCGAGGTCAGCAGCCTGAACCCTTTGGCGCCTGACTTCACGAACGGATTGTCCTGGTCCCCCGGCATGGTCCCGACAGTTGAATCGGCGGTTGAGGTCCTTATCGGATCTTTGTAGGATCTGTTGGAATAGTAGACCGGGGCGTAGTTCGTACCCCTCTTCGCGTTGTACCATTCAGTAAGCGCGTTGCACCAGACCATCGCGGAACGCCAGTCAATATTGTTCACCGGATGCTGGTTCGTGGTCCCTGACCCGCCTCCCATCTCCCCCATATTGGCGATGGAGTAGCCGCTCTTTGAGGCCCAATCATAGACAGTTTTCCACAGCTCATAGGTCACCTCGGTCTGGGCGATCCAGTAGGCGTCCGCGACCGTGCCGGTTTCCGAATCATTCCAATATTTCGGGAAAGTATGGCCGCCGGGCACGTATACCATGGTAAAGCTCACACCGCCGACGCTGAAGCCCTGTGTTTTACACTCCTGGCAGGTTGCGCTGCCGTTATCGCTCTCATCGGCAGCGCCGTCATCTCCGCCGCCAGCTCCGCCGCAGGCGGCAAAGACCAGCGCGATCCAGATTACAACAAAAAGCACACCGATCCTGGCGTATTTCACTGACTCCCCCGGAAACAGCCGTTTCCGTATATATTGCGCAGTTGATATCATGGGCATCTCCTTTTTCCGCGATTTCCATGAAAACTACATTGCCACGCAAATCCTGTCATCGTGGCAAATACGTAGACCGCAAAAAATTTTTTGTCTCTATTTTGTAAGGAAAAGTACGGCAGCTTCATCAAAGGATCCCGCCATCGTGGCAAATACGTAGACGGTTTTTTTTGGCATTCCCGCTATTGTTATCGCGGATTTAAAACGGGTATCAATAAAGGGGTAGAATTGCTGATTATTCTTTCCGGATTTCATCCACACGACAATCATTCGGAATCTTCATCATGAAGATATAAGATGAAATGTCCCGCAGAATATGCCGCGCTTTTAGAGCGGACGTATGCCGAATTCACCGGCCACCCTGAAAAGCTCCATCTTGTTGCCGATGCCGGCCTTGTTGTAGATATTGTTCTGGTGGGTTTCCACGGTGCGTTTCGTGATACTGAGGGTTTCCGCGATCGCGGTATTGGCCACTCCTGAAATGGTAAGCAGCACGATCTCCATTTCCCTGTCAGTAAGCCTGAAATATCTCTGGAACTGGGTTATCCCCCTGTTCTCCCGTGAGACGATGAGCACGGCGGAGAAATCGCCGAAACGGTCATAAACCTTTGACACGACTGAATCCGTGACGATCCTCTCGGCCTTGTTCTTATACACGATCCTGCACAGCATGGGATCGATCCCTCCGGCAATGAACGCGTCAAGGGCGGATTCGAAATCTTTTTCCGGCTCTATAAGATCGGTTATAATTCTTCCTCTCAGATCATGCCTTTCGGCGGACAGCGAAGCCGTCAGGTTATTGTTTACATCCAGAATCCTCTTATCGGTGTCGAGAATGAGAATCATATCCTGGATATATGAAAGCGCCTCCCTGGCGATATCCTCTATTCTGAAAACCATGAGGCGGTACTTTACCATGGCGAAAAAAACACCGTACAACAGCATGGCGAAAAAGTACGGAGTCAGGAGAGGTGAATGCAGTATATTGAAAACCGGCAGGAACATAAGGAAGATGAATCCCCCGCAGAACGATATGATAATTGCCACCACCATTACCCGGGCCTGGTTTTTTTCTTTATGTGATGACGCATTCCTGTAGAAACGGAAAAGTGCAGCCAGCATTAAAAATACGATCCCACAGAGAAGCGGTGAATACAGGCAAAACCAGAAGAAATTATTGAACAGATCGTAGACCCAGACGCCGTTTTGCCTTGTTACCCATAACAGGTGCTGCCCTTTAAGCAGGAAGATGATAAAAACCGCCACCGAAGACAGGCCAAGCAGAGCTATTACAATCCCGTTTAAGCGGTAACCGGTGAACAGAACAATGAAGTAAAGGAACATGAGGAGAAAACTGATCAGGACAATATTGTAGAAGCTTTGAATCGACTTCACCGTATGAGGTTCATCAGCGAGCTGTATCAGTATGGTGAAGAGAATAACGGCATTCAGAAACATAGAATTGATAAAAAACAGCCGGTTTATTCTGGAATGCCTGTCCATGGACAAAATATAAAACCCCAGAATGAAACAGCTCGTCGCTATTACGGCGAGTGATGAAATATAGAAGAGCAGATACATGACGAATACCCGATTACCTGTAATATCAGAATACCGGTCTGCGATTCAGAAAAGAATTCCCCTTTTACCGTTGATGCCGCTCCCGCGCGCATGAAGGCCTCGCCAAATCCCCTCACAGCATAACCGTCTGATCAGACGTACCAATCCCCCAGGCTGTAAGCAATAGAAGTACATGACGGATATATCTGTTTTTCAACCATAATTTCCGGTCAACATCCGCCATCTTTATGAAAAAATGATCGTGAACCCGCACTGTGCCGGAGGACAGAAAAGAGCGGCCTGTACGGAGCCGCTCTGTTACGAAGAGGTTACTACTGTGTCGTTCTGCCGCTATATCGCTTCATCACCGGTCTCGCCGGTCCTGATCTTCATCACCTCCGAAACATCATAGACAAAAATCTTTCCGTCGCCTATCTCCCCGGTCCTGGCTGCTTCGATGATGGCCTTCTTGATCTTCTCCACATCGCCCTTCTTCGCCACCACCTCGACCTTGATCTTGGGGAGATACGATACGCGGTATTCCTTTCCGCGCCACTGCTGGACTATCCCCTTCTGCTTACCGTGCCCCCTGATCTCGGTGATCATGACGCCTGTGTAGCCGGTGCGCTCGAGGGCGGCGAGCACCTCGTCCAGTTTTTCGGGCCTGACTATCGCTTCAATTTTTCTCATTGTCATACCTCCTTTTCCTTACCTGCCCGCCGACGCTGAAAAGCCTTTCGGGAGCGGCGTCTCGGAATACTTGTCAAGCCTGATTCCGCAATACCCGGGAACGCCCACTTCGGCGACATCGAGGCCGTCCACCTCGACTTCGGGCGCTACCCTGTTGCCGACGACAAGATCGATCAGCTTGAATACGAGATACCCGATAAGCCCGACAAATATAATGTTCGCGCCCACGCCGATGAGCTGCGCGGCAAGCTGCGAAGCGTCACCGTAGAAGAGCCCCCTGACCGTACCGGCAACGCCGTTAAGCCCGTCGCCGTAGGTCCCGTCGGCGAAAAGCCCGAGGGCGATACATCCCCACAGGCCGTTGACGCCGTGCACCGCGACCGCGCCGACCGGGTCGTCGATCTTCAGCTTCCGCTCCACGAAGAACGCCGCTTCGATCACGAGCACGCCCGAGATAAGCCCGATGACCGCCGCGCTTCCGACGCCCACGAACCCCGAAGGAGCGGTGATGGCGACGAGCCCCGCCAGCATTCCGTTGCACATCATGCTGAGGTCCGGCTTGTTTCCTCTGACAAACCACATCCATGCCGTCGCCGCTACCGCGCCCGTCGCCGAGGCGATCATGGTGTTGACCGCGACCACTGCGATGCGCAGGTCGCCGCCTGCCAGCGTCGAGCCCGGATTGAATCCGAACCAGCCGAACGCGAGGATAAAGGTGCCGACCACCGCCATCGGAAGGTTGTGTCCGGGAATGGCGTTGACCGTCCCGTCATGATTGTACTTGCCGATCCGCGGTCCGAGCAGCTTCGCGCCGACCAGGGCCAGCACGCCGCCGGTCATATGCACCACCGATGAGCCGGCAAAGTCGACATGCCCGTGCCCGAGGCCGAAGTTCCTGCCGAGCGTCGAGAGCCATCCGCCTCCCCATACCCAGTTGCCGTATACCGGATAAATGATGGTGCCGACAAAAATCCCGTAGATAACAAAAGACACAAATTTCCATCGTTCCGCCATCGCGCCGGTGGGGATGGTCGCCGTGGTGTCCATGAACACCATCTGGAAAAGAAAAAGCGCGAACACCGAGACGTCGTAGACGCCGGAAAGCATGAAACCCTTTCCGCCGAAAAGGCCGAATTCCTTGCCGAAAAGCGTAATTGAAATTTCGCGGCTGAGCCCGTCGTATCCGCCCAGCGTCCCGAGCGCACCGACGCCGCCGAACATGATCGCGAACCCGCACAGATAGAACCCGAGCATCCCGAGCGGATATATCATGAAATTCATCGCCATCGTGTGCGCCGCGTTCTTGGCGCGTGTCAGGCCCGCCTCAACCATCGCGAATCCCGCCTGCATGAACATGACCAGAAATCCCGTGAGAAGCACCCAGACCATGTTGATGGCCACCCTGTTATGCCCGACCTGGTTGCCGAGCTCGGCAAGCGTGGGGCTTCCCGCCCGCGCGGCAGTCACATCGGCGATTGTGCCGGTGGCCCCTCCGTTCGGATCCAGTTGCCGCGCTACAGCAGGCGCCGCCGCCGGAGCGGCGTCCTGGGCGAAAATAAGCGCGGGCATGGTAAGGCTCATCGCCACGCACACTAAAACCGCCGCGTTCAGAATTTTCTTAAACATCTCTACCTCCTTATATAATCAAGAAATGTGATACCCGTTCATTGGTGCGTCATCCTCGGCATCTGCCTTATAAAGAGCACGATGCGTTCCTGTTCTGTTACGGCTGTGTAAATTCGGGGTATCACGGTTCGTCGCGTGAAAAAAAGTCGCGTTGTCGGGAAAAAAATACACGCGAAGGCGGTATTGGCACGCTTTGTAAGGATGGCGGATACGGATCGCGGGGAAAAAGCGAATCGTTATGAAGCGGGAAAAAGTTTTGCGATGCTAAAAAAGGAACAAATCTGTTCCTTCCTTCGATTAGCGGTTCATTATTGTATCAATTACGATGCCGGATAAATGCGCCCCGGCCGAAGCGGGGTGTGATACGTCGTGCCTCGCATGCGGCGAAAATCAAGAGCGTGTTCTGCAGGATAAAAAATTATCGCACGCGGCCTGAAGAGGCGATGAGCCTCACCTGCGCGGAGAGATTGGCGATATAGGCGTTGCGCTCCTGAGAGCTGGTCCCCCGCTCGTCGAACTCCTTTTCGACCATGCGCGCAATCGTCTTTTCGATATCCCCGTGACAGTCGTCAAGATAGCGCTCGATGAGGGCGCGATAGCGCTTTGTTTCCTCCAGCGTCTGCTCCATGTATTCGAGCGCATCATCGCCGGTGAACACCCAGTCGTGCCCCATGCCGATGATCGCCGGGCGCAATGGAATGAGTGTTTCTATCGATGCCAGATAATCATCGTACGACGAAAGGAACTCCACCTGTATCGCCCCGTCGTTCATGCCTTCAGGAACGCCGATCGCCTCGCCGGGGAAGAGCGCGCCGATCTCCGGGAAGTGGTACGAGAGGTGGTCGCGCGTATGGCCGGGCGTGGCGATCACGCGGCAGGTCACCCCGCCAAGATCGATCTCCTCGCCGCCCTCGAGCTCGTAGGCGATCGGGACAGGGGCGATCTTGATATCGGCGCATTCCGTCATCTCCGGGGCGAGATGTCCGGAAAGCTCCTTTTCAAACATAATCCTCGCGGCCTCGCTGAAAAACTCCATGGTGCGGATCGCGGACTCCTTCCCGAGAAGCGGGCCTGTGCTGCGGTGCGCGCCGACCTGTATTTCAGGAAGCGAGCGCTTCAGGAACGGCATCGCACCGAGATGGTCCCAGTGCGAATGCGTGACAAAGAGAAACTGTATCCCCCCCGATCCGGCCGTGTGTTCCCTGATGTTTTCAAGGAAAATCGGGCCCATAAAATTCACGCCGGCCTCGATCATCATTGTCGCCTTCTCTCCCCGGACCAGATAGGCCGGGCAGACGGGCCTCCCGATCACCGTCACGTTCGGATGCACCGTCCCCTGCGCACGCGCTTTCATCGAATCACCCCGGAAATAGTTTTACGCAATGGTATGATCAGAAGGTGACACGTCAAGAGCAATATTGCCCGGACGATCAGCGCGCGTACGTCTCAAGGAGGAAGCGCACATACGCGCCGCGCACGCGGGTGCGGCAGAGCTCAAGGTGCGAGGAAAAGCTTTCTACGGTCGCGGATGAGCCCATGAGCTTACGGGCAAGCGCCCGCAGCTCAGCCTCTCCGCGCGGAAGGGTGTGCGTCTGCCGGTCCTCGTATATCTGCAGAAAATGCTCCACGCGCCGCAGGAAGATGTAATGCGAGGCGAGCTCTTCGGCGTCGTGAGCGGGGAGCGCCCCGATTGAGCCAAGCGAGGCGAGCGCGTCCAGCGTATTGCCGCCGGCGAGCTCGGGATGGCGCGGAAGGTTGATGAGCTGCAGCCCCTGCGCAAGGAACTCGATGTCCCGTATCCCTCCTTCCCCGTTCTTGACATCAACTCCCGACAGCACGCCCGCGCGCGACTGGCGTATCGCCGCGTCGCGAAGCGCGTCGATCGAGCGCGCGATCGAACCGGCATCGTATCCTTTCGCAAGCACCGGCTTCAGGCTATGGAGGAACTCCTCTCCCATCCTCAGGTTTCCGGCGACCGGCCGCAGCTTCAGCAGCGCCTGCACCTCCCAGAACGCGGCGTCGCGTCCGTAGTAGCGGATGAGATCGGAAGCCGAATTGACGAGCGGCCCGGCGCTGCCGAACGGCCGGAGGCGCAGGTCGACGCGGTAGGCGTATCCGTCGGCGGTATGTTCGGAGAGGTGGGCGGATACCGATTCCATGAGCGAGGAGATTTTCTCCCTGTCCGCGCCCTCGCCGCAGAGCGCCAGCAGGTCGACATCGGAGCTGTAGTTGAGCTCGTGCCCGCCGAGTTTGCCGAACGCGAGTACGCAGATATCATCGCCTTCAGAAGCGCCGGAGCATGAGGCGAGGGCGCACTCGAGCGCTGCCTGCACGCACGCTTCGGCGAGCGTCGAAAGGTCGCGCACGATATCGCGAAGCGGCCTGTTCAGGCAGATGTCGCGCGCCCCGATGCGCAGGATCTCGCGCTTCCGGACAAGGCGCAACGCCCGTCTGCACTCCTCGCCTGAACAGTTGCCGGCGAGGCCGCGGATCTCCAACTCGAGCTCTCCGGGCGCGAACGCGCGGTGCAGCGCGCGCGGATCGGTCACCATGTCGAGAAACTCCGGGTGGGCGATGAGCACTTCGGCAAGGAACTGGCTTGTGGAAAAAATCCCGAGCAGCATATCCAGCCGCATCGGCTGCGAGAGCATTCTCCGGTAGTGGGCCCCTGTATCCCCCAACCTTTCCGCGAAACGCTCCCAGTTGTTGAGCGCCATGTCAGGATCGGGCTTCTGCTCCAGGATGTCGGAGGCGAGCACCGCCAGGCTTGCGAAAACGTCCCGCGCGCTTCCCCCGCCCGCAAGGCGGGAGAGGTTGACCAGCGCCCGTTTGGTGTTCATGAAACCGCGGCGCGAAAGTATCTTCTCCGCGAACTCACGCGGCATGCTGTCCGACATGATAATGTCGGCGACATTTCCGGAGTACGGCCCGGGCAGTCCCCCGCTTCCAAAACGGCGCTCAACAAACACGCGCACGGCCGCGGTCATCGTCTCGAATTCCGCGCGCAGCCGCAGCGCCGGATCGACCTCGCCCTGCCGCTCGTAGCCGAGCCTTCGCGCGAGGTGAAGGTACTCGAGCGAACCGGGCTCGGGCAGGAAAAGGTCCTGCGCGGAGCCGCGCAGCATCCGCAGCCCGTTGATGAGGCGGCGAAGAAAATCGTAGGCGGCAATGAGCTGATCGCGCTCGACGGAATCGAGCACCCCGCTTTCGGCAAGCGCGTCCAGCGCCCGGTGAATACGCGGCGTCCTGAGCGCGTCGATTTCGCGACCGTGCGCGACCTGGAGCATCTGCACCGAGTACTCGAGATCGACAAGGCCGCCTGGGCTGAACTTCGCGTTTACCTTTCCCGGCTTCGATTTCTCCGCAAGCTGGCGCTGGCGGACCTCGTGGAGCTCGGAGGAGCGCACGCTTTCCGTTTCGTATATGTATTCGTCCCTCAGCCGCTCGATTCGCGACCCGAGCTCGGCGTCGCCGGCAAACGCGCGCAGGCGCACGAGCGCCAGGCGCTCATAGGAGTGCGCAGGGCCGCCGGGCCCGTAATACCGGCAGAAGGTTTCAAGGCTCACCGCGAGCGGCCCGTCGTTTCCGTGGGGGCGCAGGCGGAGGTCGATCGTGAAGATGCCGTCTTTTTTCGCCTGCACGAGAAAAAGAATTTCCCTGACCATGTTTTCGTAAAACTCGGAATTCTCAACCGGCTCACCCCCGTCGGTGCGGCCGCTGTCGCCGTAAACGAGCAGGACCTCGACATCGGAGGCGTAACCAAGCGCCGCGCCTCCCATCTTGCCGAGCCCGAAAACCGCGTATCGCGACTCGACTCCGCCCGCGGTGCGCGGCACGCCATGACGCTCGCGCAGCCTTTCGTAAGCCCGCTCCGCGGCGATCCCGATGACCGCTTCAGCAAGCAGAGTGAGCCGCTCAGCGAATCCCCTGAAGTCGTCCCTTTTGCCGAGTATCTGGTCAAGGTCGAGGAGATATATCTCGCGGTTCTTAAAGTCGTTGAGGATGCGCCGCTCATCATCTCGGTCTTTCGCCAGGGCCAGCTGCCGACGCAGCCGCGTTGGCACTCCTTCGCTGTCGTAGAACGGAGCAGCGCCGCGCGTACGCAGCATGGGAAGGATCGATTCGTACTGGAGCCGGATGAAGTCCTCCCAGAGGTAATCGCTCGCGCCGAGGATCGCCGCAAGATCGCGCATGACAGCGGGGTCCGCGATCACCTCCACAAGCCCGCTGTATTCAGGAAGGGCGGCGATCCTGGAGATGAGCTGGTCGAACCGTGAGAGCGCGGCGTACGGGTCCGGCGCGTTGACAAGAAACCAGGTGAACTGCTTGGCGAGGAGCACTGAGAGTTTCAGATGGTCGATAACGACCGGGTCATCCAGCTTTCTTCCCTGGTAATCGACAAGCAGGAATTCGTCCTCGACCTGTGTGCCGACAGTATGGATCGCGACCTGCTCCACCTGTATACCCTGCAGGCTCAGGGCGCTGCTCACCGAGTAGAGGAAGAACGGGCTGTCGGCCGCGATGATGCGCATGCGCGTGCTCTCCGCGTTATCTTCCCCGGCGACATCGATGCTGACCGGATAGAGCACTTTTCCGTTGCCGGGCTCCGATCCGCGAAGCCGGTCCACAACCATCTCGTTAACGAGCTGCCGCGCGCGAACCATGGCGTCAGCTCCTCCGTCCCGCACAAGGCCCGTCACTTCAAGGAGTTTCGCGCGCAGATCGAATTCCCACGCGTCATAATAATCCTCGGCCGCGACCGATCCGGAGAAATGGTCGATGATGGCGCGCCCCTTCCCCTTCGCGCGCGGCGCCCTTCCGCGCGCGGGCGGACCGGAGCGGCGGTAGGTAAACACTTCCCCTGATGAAATCTGAAATCCCATCGCCCCGAGCACGCCGGTGATGAGGGAAAAAATTCCCGGATAATCAGAAGCGATCACGGTACAGGAGCCCGCGTATTCACGGCCGAAAGAAACGATTGCCCCGGCGGGAGCATCGGGACTGATCTGCGCGATTAGCTGAAGGTGCGCAGCGATCGCGTCATCATCGAATATTTCAAAGTAACGCGCGCCGATCCGCGCGCAGTGTTCGCGTACCAGGTCGGCGTCGACGCCGGGCAGCCGTGAAATGAGTGAATCGATTCTCTGTTGTTCCATCGCGCGCGACACAGCCTGTTCTGAAATTAAGTGAGGCTAACAATTAATTTAGTCATCGCTTTTAATGATACCCTACCAGCGATCGCGGCCATGATCAAGAATAATATCCGACGCACGCCGTTGAAAAGCGAGAGCAAAAAATACTCGGCCGTCACCGGATTATTTTACATTCATGAAACAATTTATATTCATAAAAATATAATGAACACAATGATTGTTAACGTAATGTTAAATAGTCTCCTTTTCAGCCTCTTTCCGGCGCCAAAAATTGACAGAGCCAGATGCGCGAAATAGGTTACCAATTAATTACATTATCCCATTCAAGGAGCATGCGTATGAAGACAGCGAAAGAAATTTTAGATTTCATGAAAACCGAAGGAATAGAAGTCGTCGACCTCCGCTTCATGGACTTCCCCGGAATATGGCAGCATTTCTCCGTACCGGCGCGGGAGATCGACGCCTCGGTCTTCGAGAAGGGACTCGGCTTCGACGGGTCGAGCATCCGCGGATGGCAGGCAATCAACGAATCGGACATGCTTGTCATACCGGTTCCCGAATCGGCGTTCGTCGACCCTTTTCTCGCGCACAAGACCATGGTGATCGTCTGCAACATAGCGGACCCGATCACGGGCAAGGATTACACACGGGACCCTCGCAACATCGCCCGCAAAGCGGAGAACTACCTGAAGAGCAGTGGTATCGCCGACGTCGCTTACTTCGGTCCCGAAGCGGAATTTTTTGTATTTGACGACATCAGGTACGATCAGAACGAACACGAAGGCTACTATCATATCGACTCTGTCGAGGGTCGCTGGAACTCGGGGCGGGTGGAGAATCCGAACCTCGGCAACAAAATACGGTACAAGGAAGGATATTTCCCCGTTCCCCCCACGGACACCCTGCAGGACATCCGCAGCGAGATGATGCTCACGCTCGAGCGGATCGGCATCCAGATCGAAGCGCAGCACCATGAGGTCGCGACCGGCGGACAGTGCGAGGTCGACATGCGTTTCGCGCCGCTCGTACAGATGGCCGACAATCTTCTCAAGTACAAGTATGTCATCAAGAACACCGCGCGCAAGCACAACAAGGTCGTCACCTTCATGCCCAAACCGCTCTTCGGCGACAACGGCAGCGGCATGCACGTGCACATGTCGCTCTGGAAAGACGGCAAGAACCTTTTCTACGGCAACGGCTACGCGGGCCTTTCGGAAATGGCCCTCTACGCGATCGGCGGGGTGCTGAAGCACGCTCCGGCGCTGCTGGCTATCACCAGCCCCACCACGAACAGCTACAAGCGTCTCGTGCCCGGGTTCGAGGCGCCGGTCAACCTGGCCTACTCGAGCAGGAACCGCAGCGCCGCAGTGCGTATCCCGATGTACTCAAACTCGGAAAAGGCGAAGCGCTTCGAGTTCCGCTGTCCGGACCCGAGCTGCAACCCGTATCTCGCGTTCTCGGCGATCATGATGGCCGCCATTGACGGCATCCAGAACAAGATCCATCCCGGCGAGCCGCTCGACAAGGACATCTACGACCTTCCGGCCGAAGAGCTCGCGCGCGTGCCGCACACTCCCGGATCACTCCGCGAGGCGCTGAACGCGCTCGAGAAGGACCACGCGTTCCTGCTCAAGGGCGACGTGTTCACCGAGGACGTCATTGAGACATGGATCTCCTACAAGATGAAGAACGAGGTCCAGGCGGTCGATCTCCGTCCGCATCCCTGGGAATTCGCGATGTATTTCGATATATAGGCATCCCAACAGTTTCTCCTCACCGGGCCGTTCCGAAAGGGCGGCCCTTTTTGTTTTTCAGAATCTTTTTTTATTGCGCCCCGCGGTGCGGTATAGTATATGAGATACGGACACTCGCGGGACACCACCTCACGGCGGCCATGGAAAAGACCTATTACGACAGAAACGGCAACATCATCGATTACTACACGATCTTCGGCATCCCGCATGACGCGGACGATGAAGCCGTCAAATCCGCGTTCCGCAGGCTCATCAAGCAGTTCCACCCGGACCTCTCGCCGGGAAGCTCGGAGCATCTCGTGGAAAAGATCGATATCATCATCCGGGGATACCGCATCCTCCTTGACGAGGACATCCGCCGCGACTACGACCGGGAGCTCTTTCAGCACGGAAGCGCGCGCCCCGCGGGACGGCAGATGATCTCCCGCAAACGGATAAAATATTCCGCCTCGCTCGCCGATATGCTCAAGGCGCGCCTGCGCCCGGGGATGATGAAGCACAGGGACATTCTGTACAATCTCGGCCAGGACATCGAGATATTCATCACGCAGCTCGAGGCGAAACTCGGCGCGATCGCCTATATCGAACTGCCCGCGCGCATGTACTGCCCCCTCTGTTCGGGGAACGACGCGGCGTGCTACCTGTGCAACGGCATCGGAAGGATCAGCACGAGCTCGCAGCTCGAGGTGCGCATCCCGCCGCATGTCGACGACAGCACCACCATCGACATTGACCTCATGGGCATGAAGCCCGACCACGGCACGAGCTTTACCATGAAAACGCTGAGAATCAAGATCACCATAATCCGCAGGGAAGGGACACACGAATGAGAAGAATCGTCATTATCGGTGGAGGCATTGTCGGCTGCCACATCGCGCTGCGCTGCGCGAAAGACGGCCACGAAGCGTATCTCCTTGAAAAAAACAGCCAGCTCGGCCAGGAGACGTCGAGTCGCAACAGCTGCGTGCTTCACGCCGGCATCTACTACAAGCCCGGTTCGCTCAAAGCGCGGCTCTGCGTCGAGGGCAACGCGCGCTCGAGGGAATTTTTCGAAGCATACGGAGTGGGATACCGGAGTACCGGCAAATACATCATCTCCCGCACGCCCGACGAGGACGATGAGATCGAGCGCCTGCATGAAAACGCGCGCGCCAACGGTGTGCCCGGAATGGAGCGCGCGGGCGCTGCCGAAGTCTCCTCGGCGGTGCCCTATATCGCGAGCCGCGGAGGACTCATGTCGAAAAGCACCGCGCTCATCGACGTCGGCGATTACCTGGCGGTGATGAAAGGGCTCCTCTTTCAGGAAGGCGTGCACTGCATTATGGACTGCCGCGCGCTTTCTATCGGCCACGGTGCGGTCGAGACAGACCGCGGAACGATCGAATGCGATATCGCCGTCAACGCGGCAGGGCTCTCGTGCGACGAACTCGCGCGCAGCTGCGGCGTTGACGGATACGAGGTGGTCCCGCTCAAGGGCGATTATTACTGCACGCGCTCGATCGCGCTTCAGGTGCCGGTCTACCCGGTGCCCAACCACACGCACAAGACGCTCGGCGTGCACCTCACGCCGACATTCGGAAGCGAGGTGCTGATCGGCCCGTCGGAAACGAAATCGTCGGGGAAATACAGCTACGGGATCGAAACGCCGCGCGAAGTCTTTGTTGATTCGCTGCGCGGCATGCTTGACGCGCAGGTGTTCGATTCTCTTGAAATCTACGAGGGATATTCGGGAAACCGGCCTCGCGCGTATCTTCACGGCGAGCGCTGCGATGACTTCGTCTTTATCAAACAGCGCGACGACACCATTCATCTGATCGGAATAGAATCGCCGGGCCTCACTTCCGCGCCCGCGATCGCGCGCCATGTGTGCGACATGATGTAACCTCCAACGCTATCAGCGAAAAAGAAAAAGGCCGGCATGACCGGCCCTTCTTCTTGCTTTCAATCAACACAATAGCTATTTCTTCTCGTCCCCGCTTACCAGCCGGTGAAGCTCGTTGAGCGACGCGGCGATCTTGACGCCGGGAATGTTGGTTCCGACGGTCGCGACATACGAGCCGTTGATCTCTCCGCGGAACGAGGTAAAGGTGATGCGGTACACGCCGCGCACCAGGGCCTTGAGCGGGTTCGCCGCTTCGGTCCTTACGCGCACGAGGGAGTTGTAGCGGCTTCCGCTCGGCTGCGCTTTGAGCTCGCCCGTGTCATCGTTTTCCGCCAGCGTCGAGATGGCGCGGCCGCCTTTTCTGATTCCGTCAACAGAGACGATGTCCATTCTCTCAAGCCTGATCCATGTGTCGAAATAGGCGTTCGGATCTTTCTGGTTCATCTCGTCGAATTTGGGATGCCTGAAATCCCCGCTTCCCGGACGGATCCCTTCAGCCGGCGAAACCATGGCGACACCGACCTCGTCGATAACCGCGGGAACCCAGAAATAAAGGTGGAACGCGTCTTTGCCGTTATGCTTTCCATCGGGAGCGACTCCCGGTCCCACATAACCGAAGTAATTCACATTGTTCAGATACGGAATTTTTGCCGAGAAAGGCCCGTATCCCTTCTGGACGGAACTGCGAAGTCCCGTGCCGCCGCCGCAGGAAATCACTCCAACGAGGGCAAAAAGCACCGCTACGACCACAAACCCTGAAAAGCGTTTCATCAACCATCCTCCTGAATTCAATATATATTTTAAAAGAACCGGCCTCCGGCAAGTGTACCCGCCATTTCCTGCCGGGTCAATAAAAAACCATTTCATTGTTCTCAGCTTTCGGGGAAAAAGTGGACGTTCGGCCTTCCGTTATAGACGTTGCGCGACACGAACACATCGACGCCGAAATACTGTTTAATGAGATCGGCGTCTATAATCTCATGGGTGCCCGCAAGGGCAACGCGGCCTTCATCGAGCACGATGACACGGTCCGCGGTCTGCGCGATGAAGTTGAGATCACTTGAAGCGATAACGACGATCGTGTCGCCGTTGAGGACGTAGCGTGAGATCGCTTTCTGCAGGAGCACGGTCGAGCGTATGTCAAGCCCCCTGGTTGGATTGTCAAGAAGCATCACCCTTGCCCCTCGCGCAAAGGCGAAGGCGAGCAGCACGCGATCGAACTGATCTTCCGAAAGAACGGCGAGCGGCTCCTCGCGGTGCGGCTCAAGCTCGAAGAGCGCCATCGCCTGCTCAACCGTCTGAAGATCGTAATCGGTAAAAGGATTGAGGAACCGCTTGTAGGGGATGCGTGAAAGCAGGAGAAAATCCCCCACCGTCTCATCAAGGTTTTCCGGTTTTTCATCGAGATAATACACAACCCGGTGAAATTCCTTTTTTCCGCGGGAACCGGGCGGCATGTCGTCGATCCGCACCTCTCCGCCGGAACGGGAAAGCTTCCCCGCGATGAGTTTCATGAGCGCGGACTTGCCGCTCCCGCTGCCGCCGGCAAGCCCGACGATCTCGCCGGAGTTGAACACAAGATCGATGCCGTCAAGGACCCTGCGCCCCCCGAGATCACAGCTCACATTTTTCAGTTCAATCATGCGTCCTCCTCCGCGAAAAGAAAAGATACGCCGCCCACGAAACAGCGATGGCCACCATGCCAATGGCCAGCCCCGTCAGGAAGCGCGAGAGCAGGATCAGGCAGTTGATCCCCAGGAACACGATGAAGAACGACTCCAGGTCAACCGAGCGCCGGTGAGGCTCACGCCGCCGCAACAGAAACGCTCCCCCGCCCGCGAGCACGCCGGCAAGCAGAAACACCATGGCGAGCACAACTCCCCGGAGCGCGACGGCACCGGCGCGCAGGTACCCGTAGGGGACTCCCGTCGCGGAAAAATAATTCTCTCCGTGCGTGTAGAGCGAAAGCTCGGGGATGCTTTTGCGGTAGAGATAATACAGTAATGCGAAAATGACCGCGAGAAAAGGCAGCGGCCACCAGACGGTCGGCACCGCGTGGATATATCCGACAAAAAGCACACCGAGCCTGGCGGGCTCTAAACCGAGCGATGCGAGGTGGAAAAAAACAAGCAGGAAGAGGATGCCGGAGACAGCGCCGATCACCATCTGCTCACGGCGGCTTCCCCTGGCGATCAGGTGAAGAAAAAACTCAATTCCGACGAAAGCGAACAGGGAGATGACAAACAGTATCCCCGCGTGGCCGGATACAATCACCGCCGCGAGGAGCAGGACAACAAGCCCCAGCCATGCCTCGCCGGACTGGACGTAATCGACACGAACGCTTCCATCGAACCTGACGAGCTTGAGAAAAAGAAGATAAAAGAGCGAACCAGCGCAGAAATACGCTTCGCCCGCGATGGTAGCAGAACCCAGTACGAGATTGATAAAGACCGCGACACAGCAGAGCAGAAACGCGGCAAGCAGCCGCGGAAAGCCCATTGACGCGCCGCTATCTCGCCTTCTTATCCTGATCATCGCCGGTCCTCTCGCGCGGCGCGGACTGTTCCTGACGGCGCTGAAGTTCTTTCAAACGCGCTTCCTCCCGCGCCCTGCGCTCGGCCTCGTCCTTCGCCCGCTGCTCATCGATTTTTCGCTGTCGCTCGCGCTCCTCGGCAATCGCCCTGGCGCGCTCGCTTTCGATCTCGCCGATAATGCGCGCAAGGCCGGAATCGCGCCTTGCCTTTTCGGCAAAGCCGGCAGTGCCGTAACTGCGCTGAACGAGGGCTTTCGCTTTATCCGGCTTGCCGGTGCGCAGGTACGACGCGGAGAGGGCAACCGCGGAATCAGCATCAAGGCTCATCTTTTCGAAATATTCGATGGCGCGGCCATAATCGCGAAGCTGGTAATAAGAGTTCGCCGACATCCTCGCCGTTTCCGCGTCGCGGCCCTGTTCAGGTATGGCGGCCAACACGCGCGCGGCCTTCGCGTAATTGGCGGTATCGTAATATTTTTTCGCGAGAATCCCCATTGCTTTCGCGTATTTTCTCGGGACCGTCGTACGCTTCGCGCTGACGACATCGAAGAGCCGCTCGAAATACGACACATAGCGCGCGTCGTTCATGCGGTAATAGATGCTGCCAAGCTGGAAGAGTATGCCGCGGCTGTTCGGCTTGACTGCGTTGGCCTTCTCGAGCGTTTTCAGCGCTTCGCGATAATTCTCCTCCCTGATCTGGATCGCCGACAGGAGCAGGAGCGGCTCGATCCCCTGCGCATTCAGCGCCACGGCGTTTTTAATATCGCGTTTCGCGTTTTCGTACTCCGAAAGCTTGAAGTACGCCGTCGCGCGTCGCACCTCCACGGTGTAGCGGGTGTTTTTATCGAGGAAGCCGAATTCCATCGCCCGGTTGAAATTGCTCACCGCCTCCCGGTACGCCTTCCGCTCCATGTTGATCTGCCCGAGAAAGTACTGCACGTCCGCGTGGAACGGCACGCGCTGCGCGATTTCAGAAAAATAATTCATGGCGCGCGAAGTGTCGCCCTTGTCGTAACTGATGAGCCCCATCTCGAACTTCGGGGCGAGAAAATTCGAATCGATCGACACCGCTTTTCCGAATTCCTTCATCGCCTCGTCGGGCGAGTTCTTCTTGAGCTCGTTCCCCTTATTGTAGCACGCGACCGCCTCGGCGTTGTCCGACCAGATCGACTTGTTGATGATCGTCTCCGCCTTGTCGCGCGCGCCGACGCTGCCGGTGCTCTCCCAGAAGATTTTGAGCGACTTGACGAGCTCGGTGTAGTTGCCGCGCTTTTCGGTCATGATGATCAGGTTCCAGTACGCCAGCCGCAGCATTTTCGGCGAAATGCGGCTCTGAACGGCCTTCTGGTAATAGCTCGTCGCGAGGTCGTAATTCCCGTCGTTGCGCTCGATCTCGCCGAGGAAATAGTACGCCGTGCCGTTGGGGCTGGTCTCGACGGCCTTGAGGAGGTTTTCCTTCGCCTTCGGATAGTTCCTGTGCATGTAGGCGCTCACGCCGGTCTCGTAATAGCCGGCGTATCCCGCGCGCAGGGCACAGGCGACGGCGACGAGCACGGCGGCGGCCAGCAGTTTTCGTTTCAGCATCGCATTGTCATCACACGGAATGGATTGCGCCGGGGAGCCGGATGTATCCCCCCTGACGTGAACGGAAATATACCGGTACAATTGATTTCAGCATTTGTCAACAAAGATTGCCCCAAAAACTTCTTGCATTTTATTTTGTATGATATAGGCTGATCCTGTATGCGTGAAGGCATACGCTCCACGAAGGGCCGCCGCGCGGCGTCTTCCGCGGAAGGGGGAATTTCGAGTCCCGTTTCCGCGTCATGTATACTGTTTAAGAAATCTACATTCAAAAGAGAGGTGCGACCATGTCAATATTAGACGCGAGACCCGACAATTTCAAAAAGGCGTTTCCGGACAGCAAGGCGCTTCATGTCAACGGCAAGCACATCCTCAAATCGGCGATGAAGGATGGAGCGCACTGGGTGGTGATGGCGGTCAACATGCGCCACCGCATCATGATCCCGGGCATCGTCAAGGCGTCGATGGAACTCGACGCGCCGATCATCTACGAGCTCGCGCTCTCCGAAAGCGACATGAAGGGCGGATATACCGGCCTTGACCCGATGCAGTTCATCAAAACGGTCGTCGAGATCAACGAGGAGATGGGAAACACCGGCGAAAAGGCCACGCCGTTCACCGTGCACCGCGACCACACGACCGTACAGAAGCCGACGCGCGCCGCGTTCGACAAAGCCGATGAGGTCATCAGGAAATCCATCGAGGCAGGATACGGATCGTTCTCGATCGACTGCTCGTTCATGCCGATGGAGCAGAACATCGCGCTTTCCATGCTCCTCTCCGAACAGGTGGTGAAAGCCGGCATCATGTACGAATCTGAAGTCGGCGAGATCGGCAGCAAGGAAGGAAACTCCTCGGTGTCCGACGCGGTGATACTCGTCGAGGCGATGGCGAAGGCAGGGCTCACGCCCGACCTCATCGCCATCAACAACGGCACCACGCACGGCAACGTCCGCGGCAACATCGACCTGGCGCTCACGCGCGCGACCTACGAGGCGCTCAAACCCTGGGGCGTGGGGATCGCCCAGCACGGGACCACCGGCACCGCGATCAAGGACGTCGGCGAGTTCTACAAGGACGGCATCTTCAAGGCGAACGTGGGCACGATGTGGCAGAACATCATCTGGGGCATCGAGACCGACGAGTACGGCGTTGCGGCCGAGAAGGGCGCCTCCTATGTGAAAAGCCCGGACAAGGGGATATCGATGGAGCTCTGGCAGAAGATGGAAGCCTACGCGGCCGAACAGAAGTGGAAGGGCGGCGGCATGAAGAGCCTGCACAAGCCGTTCAAGGACGCGATGTACGATGAGTATAAATCCGATAAAAAAATCAGGGAGCGCGTCGATGGCGCCGTGTACGCCGCCGCCGCCGAGTTCTTCAGGGCGCTCCAGGCAGTCAAGAAAGGCGCGGACGTGCGCGACATCCTTGCCAACCTGAAGCCGGGCGAACCTGCGGGAAAAGCCGCCTCTCACGGCGCGGAAAAGGATTACGAGTAATTCGCGACCGCGTAACGCGAAAAAAAAGCGGCGATTGCAATCGCCGCTTTTTTCATCAGATGAGTTATATCCGTCCTATACTTTAAAAAATTCTATGTGGGAGTTGAGCGCCTCGGCCTGAGCGCTGATCTCTTCGGCGGATGACGCGATCTCTTCGGCACCGGCCGCTACCGATTGCGTCATCTCGTTTATCTGGTTTACCGTCCTGATCATTTCCCTGTTGGTTTCCATCTGCTCGCCGGTCGCGCCGGATATGCTGTCGGCCATCTCCATCACGCGCCGCGTATCGCGCAGAACGGTCTCGCTGAACTGCTCCTGCTCGCGTGAAAACGCGGTTATCCGGTCGACGAGTTCATTGGTTCGCGTGATATTATCGATGATCTTGGAAAGGGCGCGCGAGGTATCGTCCACGAATTTACGGCCGCGCTCGACTTCGGTAATCCCCTCCGCCAGCAGCCCTGTGATGCTCTTGGTGCTCTGCGCGGTCTGGTCCGCGAGCTTCGAGATTTCATCGGCAACGACGGCAAATCCTCTGCCATGCTCTCCGGCCCGCGCCGCCTCGATCGCTGCGTTGAGCGCCAGGAGGTTCACCTGGTCGGATATATCCCCGATAATGCCGACGATCTCCGATATTTTCCTGGTGCTTGATTCAATGTTGTTCATTCCCTTTATTGCGTCCTGCATAAAGCGGTTACCGGTCTCGGCTTCGCTTGAAGAGCTTTCGGCCATTTTCAGCGCCTCGGCGGCGTGCTCGGCGACCTGTCTGATGCTGTCCCTGAGTTTTCCCATCGAATGGAACGTAGTGGTCGCGTATTCCGACTGATCGCGCGTGTTGGTCGCGATATTCTCAATTGAGGATGACACCTCCTCGAGCGAGGCGGATGCCTGCTCAACCGCCGCGGCCTGCCCCTGCGCGTTCTGCGCCAGATCGTTGCTTGTCGCGGCCAGGTTTTCGGAAGCGGATGAAAGCTGCTGCGAGGAATCGATCGTCTGGCTGATGACTTCCCTGAGTTTGCGAAGAAGATGTTTGAGCGACCGTATCAGTTCGCCGAATTCGTCGGCGAGATAATCCTTGGACTCGACCGAAAGGTCGCCCGCGGCAACGCGTGTGAAAATTTCAACCGTGTTGCGGATCGGCGTTGATATCCTTTCAGCGATAAAGGCGATAATACCTCCAACAACCACCGCGATAAAGAGAAGCGCGAAGACAAGCTGGATCATGAGCATATTGATCGCGTGATAGTAATCGCGGGTATCAGCGAGATAGACCAGGTTCGATCCGAGGTTTTTCACGGGCTCGATAAACGCCACTGCATCAGTTCCCTGGAACAGGACTCTGCCCGCCTTCCCCCGAGTGTCGGACTTCAGGACCGCAGTATTGCGGTTCGCGCGGCCGTCGATGATATCGACCCCGACAACTTTGCCGAGCAGTGACCGGTCGCGATCGTACGCGATTTTGCCTGCCGTGGAGACCAGGAAATACTTCGACGCGCCCGATCCCCTGGCCGAAAGCTTTCCCGTAAATGAATCAAGTGCAAGAGTAACTCCGATCACGCCGGCAACAACCCCGTTTCTTGTAACCGGGACGGCGCAGGCAAGTATATCCTTTCCTGTGACTTTATTCACGATCGGCTCGGAAACATACGGAAGACCGGTTTCTATCGCCCGCCTGAAATACTGCCTGTCGGAAATATTGGTCCGCTTTCCCAGGCTGTTTACGCTCTCCCCCCTCCGGTCGGCGGCAAACACGATCTCTACCGGGCTCGTATCCCCCTGCCGCTGTCTTATCGCCGCCAGGATCGGCTGTATGGCATTAAGATCCATCGACGCGATAACGGGATTTTCAGCGTAAGCCTTCAGCTGCGAAAGGATCGATCCAACCGACATGTCGATTTCCATCGACGCGAGTTGAACTTCCGACCCCATTCCCCGGTCATGAATTCTGATGTTTGAGGTGATTTCCATCTTGTAAATCACCACGCTGATAACCGTAAGCAGGGCAAGAACCGAGGAGAGGATCGGTATTGAAAATTTATGGACCAGCTTCAACGGGCGGTAAGGCACGAGATTGATAAACGGATACAACCGCTCTTTCGCCACATAGAAGAGAATGAAGGTCATGATAAGTGCGGTAATCTCGCCAAGCAGGCAGAAGTAGAGCCCCTGCTGCCATGAAAAGAACACTCCCTTCATCATTCCGAGCACCACGGTCAGTATCGGCCCTCCCGCGTTGCCGATAAGCATGAAAAGAGACACGCGCAGAGGATAGATGTCGATGAACCGTTCGATCTCGCTTTTATCCACCCCGTCCGGATTTTGATAATATGATTCAATATAACCGGCAAGTTTCCTGTTCATGAAAAAGAACAGCAGGAAAAAAAGCGTCACGATCGGGGGCGCGAGAATCCCTACCACACCGGCAACGGAAAGAAAAGCGTCAATGCCGAGTGACAGCACAAGAATTAAAAAATATGACGAAGGATGTGCAACATACAGGACAAGGAATGTCTTCAGCAGTATATCCGGTATCTTCCTGTTTCTCAATTCTGCGTTTTGCGTCATACGACCTATTCCTCCTGACAATAATATAACCTAATTATTTAAGTATATTTCAGATTTCATGAAAAAATATAAATTTTTCATATTTAACAATCTGTTCAGCAAAAAAATCAACGGGGCACACCATGCTTAGTGAGGCGCGCGGATCGTACCGACAACCGGAACCTGTTATGATAATCAAATATCAGCGGGATTCATGGCCGGAATACCGTTCCGCCATCTTCATCCGTTCAAGTACGGGCGGGTGGCTCGCGTAGAACCATGTGTAGAGCGGATTGGGAAGGATATACCCGCGGTTGCGAAGCGCGAGTTTCCGTTCAAGCGAAAGCACCGCTCCCGGCGAGGCGGTGAGTTCGAGCGCGTAGCGGTCGGCCCGGCGCTCGAGGAAACGCGACAACGCGTTTTCACACGGCCTGATGGCGAAGGAAAGCACGACAAACACCAGGAATATCTCGATTATCCGGTATTCGCGCAGAAGCTCCTTCAGCCCCGCGCCGAAAAGGAACGAGCAGAGGCGCTCCATGACGAAAAGCGCGAACAGAAGCCCGAGAGAACCGGCAGCGATGCCGGCGAGCACATGCTCCTCGCGGTAATGGCAGAGCTCGTGCGCGACAACGGCGCATATCTCCTCATCGGTAAAATCGGTGAGGATCGTGTCGTACAGGTAGATGATCCGGTCGGGGCCGAACCCGGTAAAGAGCGCGTTCACCTTCGCGCTGTACCTTCCGGTGCCCAGCACCCTGATATCCGCCACACCGTAACCGGCGCGCCCCAGGACCTCCGCCACTCTCGTGCGAAGCAGTCCCTGTTCGAGCTCACGCGATTCGTAAAAAAGGGGGATATAGAGGCGGGGATAGACCACCGTCACCAGCACCATCGCCGAGAAAAAAAGCGCGGTGACGACAAGAAGCGGGCGCTTCGCGCGCTCCATGATGCGCGCCGCCGCGGCCACTACCAGCGCTTCGCCGGATAAAAAAATGAGCTCAGAGGCGGCGAACCTCCCCAGCCAGACGGGAAAACCTGCCCGCATAAGACCAAACCTCGCGTCACGCCAGTAGCCCGCGACCGCGGCAAAAGGGACCTGAAACAGGAAAAGCAGGAAAAAGAATATGAGGATGGCAAGGAACATGCGGATAAACGGCCGGCGCACGCGAGAGAGAAATCCCAACGACACCTTGCGCCGGCGCACAAATTCGAAGAGCGCCACGAAAAGGAAAACCCTGAACGTCACGGAAGGGACAAGCCCCCAGACGAAGTAGTCCCGTCCGCTCGCGATCTCGGCGGCCGTGAAATGCGCCTGCGCGTACCGCGCCAGCTCCGGATCCATCGATCCCACAAAGCCCGCGGCCGCAAGCACGAGCACCGCGAAAAGGTAGGCCGCCCCGAAATACGTCAGCCGCTTCATCATCCCACCGCTATTGCGCGAACATCAGGAGGTTGCGAAACACCGTCTCGTTCCCCGCCCGGTCGCTGCATTTGATGAAGACATGGTGCAGTCCCTTCGACATCGCCTGGCGCGGCAGGGTGATCTCCGCCCACCCGCGGTCGAAATCGAATTCAAAGGGAAACCGCTCGCCGTCGATAAAACAGCGCAGCGTGCGAAGGCTCACGCCCGACAGGTCGTCATACGGATGGAAGCGCAGCCTGCGGTACACGCCGTTGTCGCGCACGAACTCATGAACCGGAGGAAGATATATCCGCGGCGGTTTCGCATCGCGGACAAGCACGAAATTCCCGTTGCCCGGGGTGTCCGCCTCGAAGGTGTCGGTACCGGCGCTGTAGCGCGTATCGAGCGCGACCGGGAAGCCTCCGTTGTAGAATCGGCATATAAATATTTTTCGTGCTTCATCGCGGCCCACCCCGTCGGGGCGCCTGATCGAGATGTGCGCGTCGCGCCTGTAGAGCTGATCGTGCGGATAGACCGAAAACACCCTGTAGAAATTCTTCGCCGGTATCGAGGCGGCTTTCATCACCTCGGCAAGGCGCGGGTGTGAATCCATGGAGGCGACGCGGAGCATCGTGTTTTCATACAGGCTGCCGCCGTACACCCTGAAGGTACAGTTTCCCGCCGCGTCGCGAACGGTGGCGCCGCCGTTTTTGACCGCGACGAACTCCGCCGACGGGTCTTTCGCGTCATTATCGGGCGCGATGTTGAACTCGAGCATGGAGCGGTTTCCCGCGTAATCGGAGGCGACGACCTTCATCTTTCGCTGCGAAGCGCCGTTCATCAGGTAGCCGTCGCCGGCGCTGATCCTGCTGTAGCGGTTTCCCGGCCGCTTGCAGAGATAATAGGTATAGACGTTTTCCCCTTCGATCACGAGGTTGGAAAGATCGTAAATGAACCTGCCGAACCAGCTGTCGCTCCACACGAACCCTCCCAGGTCGATGCCGAAGACTTTCGCCTCGCCGTCGAAAAGCTCGAGCCCGTTGATCGCGCACTTGTTGCTCGTGCCGAGGCGGTCGTAGCAGGCAATTTTCAGGAACACCCGGTCGTCCTTTCCGATCTTCACGGTATTGTTCCGGACGCTCCGGTCGCTGCCGTCAAGGGCATACTTACCCTCGCCGGTCTTTCTGAGTTTGTAGCGATCCTCCCGCACCGTCACACCCGCCTTCTCCACGCAGACAAACACGTTCGTCATGACCGGGGCCTCGCGGTCATCGACGGCCAGAAGCTTCAGCGGGTTTTCCACGCCGCCGGGAACGCGCACGTCGAAGTGCAGGTGGGGCGGTCCGGAGCCGGTCTCGCCGCTCGTGCCGATCAACTCTCCCGCGCCGACCGTAAGGCGCGTGGAGGTGAAGGTGAAGCCGGAGATGTCCTTATCATTATAGAGCACCTTGACGATCTTCATCAGGGTGTCGATACCGTAGCGGCGCTCCTCGAGGGAGTTCATGTGGGCGTAGTGGGACGCGAACGGCGAATGCTGGATCGTCACGGCGTTCCCGTATCCTTTCGTGCTCGCGTCAACGCTCACGATCCTTCCCGCGGCAACGGCATATACGGGATAGCCGATCCTCCCTTTCGTGCGGATATCGATCCCGGAGTGGAGATACATCCCCCGCTGCTCGCCGATGGTGCCGGAAAGCTCGCGCGGCAGGTCGAGCGGCCAGCGCATCAGCGGATCGGAGAAGGCGATCGCCGCGGTGATGATCACTCCCGCAACGGCGCCGGCGAGCGCCCCGGCGTGAAATTTTTTCCGTTCTGCCATATCTATCCGCCCCTGTAATGAGAGCTCATGCCGATCGACGGATACAGGTCCGCCAGCTCCCGTGTTCCGCGCGCATCCGGTGATGACGCGATCGCTTCACGGAGAATGTACACGAACCGCCGCCTGCCGTACAAGCATAATTTCAGGCCGCCCGTACGGCGCGGCCTCGGGACATAATATTAATTGACAGTTATCCGCTTTCCTGTCATAATGCGCGAACTCCGGCAAACGGCCTGCGCACGGGAACCCTCTCGCGCCTCTCCGGACCGCGACGGAAATCCAACAGAAAGATACCTGCGATGAAAAAATTTCCGACACTGCTGATCATGCTCTTTCCCGCGCTGCTCCACACAGCGGCGTTAGCGCAGCAGCACGGCGCGAATGACGCCGTGAAGGTGGACACCGTGATCCTGCGCGGGTTCCAGGAGCCGAACACGCCCAAACAGCTCAACAGGGTGGGATACAACCGCTATTACCGCGAGGACGTTTCCGGCGCGCCGGTGCTCGTGCTCGTGTCGGGCTATCTCTCCGGCGCGGGTTTTTTTGACGGCATGGCGCGCGCGCTCGTGCGCCACGGAAGCATTGAAGTGTGGACAGTCAACCGCAGGCAGACATTCATTGAGAACCGCGCGCTCCTCGACCGCGACATCAGGGATTTCATCAATTATCCGAAGAAACGCCACGAGATCGCAAAGCTCATGGGAAACATGCAGCGCTACCTCATTCACGACAGTGCGTGCATGAAAGAGTGGGGCCTTCAGGTGCAGATGGAGGACCTGAAATGTGTCATCGAGGACGCGAAAATTCAGAGCGACAGGGTGTTTCTGGGCGGATGGTCAGACGGCGGAGAATACGTGATGGCCTACACCCACTACCGCTTCGCGGACTCGAAGTTCGGCTCATCAGACCTGAAGGGGATCGTCCTTCTCGACGAGAACAGCGAATGGGCGGTGCACGCGGGCAATCCGGAGCGGGTCGCCTCCATCGTCGCCCGCCATCACCAGTCACTTGAAAACAACGATACCTATATGACGTTCAGGCCGACCGCCGCGCACTACACGCTCGCACTCGAGCTTGCGCGCCGCCATCCCGACTCGCTGAGCCCGCTCGCCTATCTCTTCGGGCTTCCTGACAGGATCGCCCGCGCCGGCATCACCAACCGCGGGCTTGCCGGATGGCTCTTCGACTACAGCATCGGCGAGTTTTCAGACAACAACCGCGGGCCGTTCTCGTATTTCATCAAATCCGGCGGTCTGCACGTCGACAAATCCCGCAGGAAGTGGTGGCGGAAGCTTCTCCGCAAAAAAGTCACGCCCGTCAGACCGGCGTACTGGATATCCCACAAAGCCACCGGAGAGATCACGTCCATCGACACCTTCATCAGAGCAGAGGCGGCACCCGGCCACATCTTCGAGCTTTTCTATCCTCGCAGGGTGCTTGAAGATTACTGGGCCATCGCACTGTGCGGCTTCAACTGCCCCGAACGCAACGTGCTGCACAACAGGGACAACCGCCTGCCGGCGTTTAATGTGCTCACGCGGCACAGCAAGAAGGACACCTCCATGCCGATACTGATGCGATGGTACATGGAAAAGAACGGGACCACCGCGCGAGATGTGCTGAACTACCGGATGCCGGCCTACGCCCACGCCGATATCTTTTTCGCCGAACGCGCCGACGAGGAACTGTTCGCCCCGCTCCACAGATGGATACGCGAGGTGAGCGGCACGGGCGGCACCGATGTCGCCGGTCCGGCGCGCGATGAAAAGGATTGACATTATCCTGAACCTGCTCCTTACATAGAAGAAGCGGATATATCCCCTCCGCGATCGACACTGAAAGGAGGCCCCCATGAAAAAAGCCGCCCTCGCATCCCTGCTCTGTGTTATCACGTTCGCCTGCGTCCACCCGATGACCATGCCCGGCTCACAGGTCCGGCAGCGCCGCCATCATCACGCGCTCACTCCTCTCCTCGGAAGGACGATCCCCTCCGTAACGCTCGACGCGTTCGCCCAGGACAAGATCACTACGGTCCGCCTGGATGATTACCGGGGCAAATGGCTCGTGCTCTTCTTCTATCCCGCCGACTTCACCTTCGTCTGCCCCACCGAGCTCCGGGAAATGGCAGAATTCTACCCGAAATTTCAGGAAGTGAAAGCCGAGGTCGTGAGCATCAGCACCGACTCGGCGTACGTCCATCGCGCCTGGCACGCCTCGAACGACGACGTGAAAAAAGTGAACTACCCGATGGCCTCCGACAGGACCGGCTCGTTTTCGAGAGCGCTCGGCGTGTACAGGGCGGATAAAGGGACCTCGATACGCGCGAGTTTCATAGTCGATCCCGACGGGAAGATCGTCGCCTGCGAGATGACCGACGACGACATCGGGCGCAGCGCAAGCGAGCTGCTGCGCAAGCTCCAGGCCGCGAAGGCGGTGCGCGAAGGAGACGGATTCTGCCCCGCCAACTGGCACACCGGCGAGCCGATGCTGGTCCCGAAATGATCCGGCAACGCATTGCACCGTGCGGCACGCCGTATGTACAGCATCACGATCCGGTTTTATGAGGAGCTCAACGATTTTCTCCCACGCGAGTCGCGAAAGAGGGATATCAAATTCACGTTCGCCGGAAGGCGGTCGGTCAAGGACCTGATAGAATCGTTCGGCGTGCCGCACGTCGAGGTCGATCTCATTCTCGCCAACGGGCAATCAGTGGATTTCTCCTACATCGTACGCGACGGCGACCGCCTGAGCGTCTATCCGGTCTTCGAGCGCTTCTCGATTCAGGGCGTCACGAAGCTGCGCCCCGCGCCGCTTCGGACAACAACATTTGTGCTCGACGTCCACCTACGCAAGCTCGCGAGAAACCTGCGCCTTTTCGGGTTTGATGTCGATTATGATCCGCACCGCGACGACCCTGAACTTGCCGCGATAGCGGAACGCGAAAAGCGCATCCTGCTCACGCGCGACCGCGGGCTTTTAATGAGAAAGATCGTGGACAGGGGCCTTATTGTCCGCAACACCGATCCAGAAAAACAGCTCATCGAAGTGCTGGAGCGCCTTGACCTGTGGAGCGCCATTCATCCGTTCAGCCGCTGCATCGAATGCAACGGCGGCATCGTATCCCTCGATCACTCTTCGCCCGGATTTAACGCGCTCAAAGATGCTATTCCTCCGGGAGTGCTTTCCTGGTGCAGCGAATTTTACCGCTGCGTCTCCTGCGGCAAAATCTACTGGAAGGGATCGCACTACGACAGGCTCGCGGCGCTGGTAAGCCGCGTCAGCGGAAAAAGCCTCCCGTGAAGAAAAATGTGGTACACGGCGGAAGGAATGCTACATTTTGATTGGAGGAAGCGCCTGATCGGGCCGAAATAAAAACCATGAAGGTCCTGCTCGCATATCTCTGCCATTACGAAGACCGCGGCGACTATCACATGTCGCTCATGCCGGTCGGCGTGATGACGATCGCCGCGTACCTTGAGCAAAGCGGGTTTGAGGTAACCGTCGCCAATTTTTCACGGACCGGACACCGCAAGGCCGCCGCAAAGATCGCAGCGCTGAAACCCGACGTGGTCGGCATCTCGCTTTTCACCCACAACCGCGTCGACTCGCTTAAACTCGCGCGCGCCGTTAAAAAGGAACTCCCCCGAAGCAGGATCGTGGCCGGCGGTCCCCACGCGACGCACCTCGCCTCCGAGATAGTCAGGCGCGTTCCAGAAATCGACTATATCATCCCCGGCGAGGGCGAGGTGCCGCTCAAACACCTGCTGAAAAAAATAGAAGCCGGCAGACCGCCGAAAAACAGGATCATCGAACCGGAGACTATCGAGGACCTCGACACCATCCCCGCTCCGCACGAATTCGGCGGAGCGCTCATCGATATCGACCCCAATGAACAGCTGAAAAACGTCATTACCACGCGGGGATGCCCCCACGACTGCAGTTTCTGCTGCTCGCCGGCGTTCTGGAAACGGAAGGTACGCTTCCGATCCCCCGCCCACATCTTGAAAGAGGCGGAAGCGCTCTACCGTAAAAACGGCATCATCTACTTTTCCATTCGCGACGACAACTTCACGCTCAACAAGGAGCGCGTGCTCGAGTTCGCCGACCTCCTGAAAAAAAGCGGCGTCTACCTGATGTGGAACTGCCAGTCGCGGGTCGACACGATCGACGAGGAGATGCTCATCGCCATGAAACGCGCCGGGCTGGAGCACATCCAGTACGGCGTCGAATCGGGCTCCGAAAAGATACTGAAGGAATACAACAAGCACATCACGATCGAAAAGATCAGGCACGCCGCGAAGATTACACGGCGGACCGGCGTGTATCTTTCAATTTATCTGATGACCGGGATGAAGAACGAAACGGCCGCCGATACCGCGAAAACGAAAAGCCTGATCCGCTCGATCCTTCCCGGCGACGGCATCGTCTCTCCGGTGGCGCTTTATCCCGGCACCCGTCTGTACGAGGAGGAGCTTTCCTCAGGGGCGATACACGACTCGATCTGGTTCCAGCGCGGCGAGGCGGGGATATTCCTCCGCAACGACCCGCAGGTGGCCGCCTCGATGCGCGATCTTCTCAACGAGCTTTCGATCATTCGGGAAAAGTCGTGGTACCGGGAGGCAGACTTTCAGCGCCACCGCGCGGTGACGGGAACGGAATGCTGGGTAACAGATATTCTTGAAGGCGATTATCATCTCGACGAGGAAAACCACGAACTGGCGGAACGCAGCTACCTTCGCGTCATCACCGCGCATCCGGACAATCCGTGGGGATTTTTAAGGATGGGAAAGCTCAAATTCCGGACCTCGGAATTTGAAAGCGCGGCGGAAAACTACTCGATGGTCACCCGCCTGGTCCCGGCCTATTACGGCGGATGGCTCAAGCTCGCGGAAAGCCACATCGCGCGGGGAGAGCGTACCCTTGCCAGGAACTGCGTCGCCGAGGCTTACCGGCTGAACCGGTTCGACCTCCGCGTGAAAAACCTGAAAGACCTGGTAAAATAAGCGATATTCAATCTCCTGTTGTCCTCACTCTCCCGGAAATGTAACGCTTCGCTTTCCACTTCACTCGTTCGCCCGACAATAAAAAATCCCCGCGGCGCCTGCCGCAGGGATCGTTTTAGCATGAAATCCTCGAAACCGGACGTCAGATGCTCAGCATCGCGCCGACATGGACCGCGTTGCTTTTGATAACGGTGTTGTCTTCCTGGTTGGAGTAGTTGAACACATACTCGCCGAAGAGGCGTACCATCGGGAATACCGAGAACGCCGCACCGATTCCGTAATAGTGCGAATTGAAATATTTCTCGTCCTTGATCAGTGTTCCCCCGGACTGATCAAGCTGCAGCTCTTCCTTGATGGCGATACCCATGCGGATATACGGGTGAATGAAGATCGGCAGTTCAAGCGATGCCATGACATCAATCCCCCACATGACGCGGTCGGCATCATAATCGGTTCCCCCGACGTCATATTTTGTGGCGGTCTTCTGATAGAAAGGCCCGACTCCCACGCTGAAAAGCATCGGCAGACCGAAGTTAAGATGTCCCCAGAAGCCGTATTCCCAGCCGTTCATATTTTCCTGATACGCGTCAGTGTCGAGGTTGGCGTACGAATATCCCCCATAAACCGCCGCGTCGACGATCGCGTAGCTCGAAACCGGCACGCTCATGACAAGCGCCAGCATCGCAAGGCCGAAAACGAATTTTTTCATGATGACGAATTCCTCCTTTTAATTTGTTGCTTGAATTGTTCCCCGTCAGTGCTCATAATCGCCTTATGCAAAATGCCTCAACATAGTGCGATTCGTGATTTTTATGATACAGGCAAAAGCGGCAAAAGTCAATCATTATTTTTAACGACTGCCGGCGGAAAGAAATCTCCCGCGACCGGAGGCTGCGCCATGGACCTGCATCACCTTTTTTCCGGCGAGATCATCGGCATGCTGCTGATCTTCGTAGCCCGTATCATAGACGTTTCGATCGGCACCATCCGGATCATCCTTATCTCGCGCGGGTACCGCTATCTCGCGCCGGTCTTCGGTTTTTTCGAAGTGCTTGTCTGGATATTCGCGATCACGCATGTGCTCAAAAGCCTGAACAGCCTCACAAGCTATCTCGTCTACGCGGCCGGATTTGCCACCGGCAACTACGTCGGCATGATCCTCGAGTCGGTCATCGCCATCGGCTACCAGTCGCTCCGCATCATCACCACCGAAAAGATCGTGTCGCTGCCGATCGTGCTGCGCAACCAGGGCTACGGTGTGACAGTCATGAAAGGATGGGGCGCGAAAGGAGAGGTGACCATTATCCTGACGGTCCTGCCGCGCAGAAAAGTCAGCGAGGTGCTCGAAACGGTGGCGATGTTCGAGCCGAACGCGTTCATAACCGTCGAGGACATCAAGCAGCGCTACTCGGGATTCTTCGAGAAATCGCGCGGGTTTCCCGACCTTTTCGGGCGCATGATCGCAAAGAAGAAATGACGCAGCCCGCGATCAGACGTGCTGGTAGCTGCGCTCGCCGATCCTGCGCACGATGTCGGGAGTGATGTCGGATACCGAGGCGCAGCCGGTCAGAATCATCGCCTTGCACAGGTCTTTTTTCAGGTTGTCGAAATAGAACGACACCCCCTTGGCGCCCATGCCCACGGCGGCGATCCCGACGGGGCGCCCGATCAGTACGTATTCCGCTCCGAGCGCCAGCGCTTTGAGGATATCCACGCCGTTGCGAAAACCGCCGTCTATCATGATGCGGATATACCCTTTCACCTCGCGGACGATCTCCTCTATCACGTCCATCGTGCCCGCCATCTCGTCGAGCACCCGGCCGCCATGGTTGGAAACGATGATGGCGTGCGCGCCGGCCTCGACTGCGAGCGCCGCGTCGCGCACGTTCATGATCCCTTTAAGGATGAAGGGAAGCTGTGTGGCTGATATAAGTTCCCGCAGTTCGTCCCTGCTCTTGGGGCTTACCGCCTGGTTTTTCATCGCCATGGTCTTGAATACGACCGCGTCTATATCCATGCCCACCGCGACGGCGTGCGCCTTTTCGGCGGCCCGGATGCGTTTTATGATCTCCTCGTTTTCGGCGCGCGGCTTGAAGATCGGTATCCCCATCCCGTCGTACTGCTCGAGCGCCTCTATTCCGATCTTGTATTTCTCCGGTGTCGCACCGTCGCCAACGAAGGCAAGCGTCCCCGCGGAGAGACAGCCCTCGACGACCGCGATGTTGTACTCCAGTTCGTCGATGGCGCCGCCCATGTTCGTGACCGATCCGGTGATCGGCGCCGCCATGACCGGCAGATCGAGATCGATCCCGAAAAAGCGCGTCTTCGTATCAGGCATCGTAACGTCATGAATGAGCCGCGTGTTGATCTTGTAGTTCCTGAGCGCCTCGAGATTTCTGCGGAACGACGCGCCGGTGCCGACGCCGCCCATGCCGGGAACGCCGGTCGGGCACTCTTTGCCGTCGCAGTTCTTGCACACGTAACAGATGCGCTTCATCTTCTCGCGCGCCGCGAGGTTTATCGCCTCCATGGTGAGTTCCGACTCGCGGTACACCTCGATCTTCAGCACGGACAGGCAGCGCTCGACCGAACGTTCGGCCTCCTCAAGCGTATCGCCCACCGCGATAATGTTACCCGCCTTCTCAACGTTCGATTTAGGCATCAGGATGCGGTCACCGGGCTTCACGTTAAGGAAAATCTCACGAATGCCGGAAATCTTCAGCGCGTCCTCAAGCCCCGAAATCTTTTTGACGATGCCGGGCTCCGGGATTATCGCGCGCTCAATGCACACCCTGTTCATGACCGGCTCGAGGTTGCCCGGCTCCTCGCCGAGCGCCACCTCGATGGCCGCGCGCATGAGATCAACACCTGTCGAAAGCGGATAGGTATAGGCGGACATGAATCCCCCCGAAAGCCGCGCCGCTATCTCGCCCACCATTGCGCCATGTTCGGTGATCTTGATATCGCCCTTCGCACACCCGTGCGTGATGCCGAGCGCCCGTATTCCGCGCGCCATCACATCGCACGCTTCCTTCTGTAATTCCGCGGGGAGATGGGACGGCATGGTGTGCCCTGTCTCGACGAAGTGGGGGGGGTACTTGATGATCCGGTCGGCAACGCCGGTGAAGGTAATCTCGCCCTTGAATATCACCGCGTCGATTGAAAGCTCCGCTCCTTCCATATATTCTTCGATGATCAGCTCGCCGCTCGGTGAGGCGCTTTTCGCCAGGCGGAAGGCGTCGGCGATCTGGTTCCGGTTGTCAATGCGGGTCACGCCCCGGGCGCCCATGTTGTCTGAAGGCTTCATTACCACGGGGAACTTCAGGATGCGGCAGGCCTTTTTCGCGTCCGCGATCGACCACACCGGCAGGAAATGGGGGCACGGCACGTTGTGCTCCTTGAGGCGCATCCTCATTTTGATCTTGTTGGTCGCCGCTTCGGCGTCTTCGAACTTGATACCGGGAAGGTTAAGGGCGCTTGCCACGGCCGCTACCGTCATCGAGGCGTCAGTGCCCACCGTGAGCACAGCGCTTATCGGCGTAAGGTCGTTCTGGGATTTCGCCACGCGCACCGATCCTTCGATATCGCGCGTGCTCATGATGATCGGAATGTCCGCGTGCTTGAGCCCGAGCGCGTTCGGATTGTAATCGGTTACAATAACCTGGTAGCCCATACGCTGCGCTGTTTCAATTACCGGGACCTGCAGGAGTCCTCCGCCTATAACCATGATTGTCTTTTTCATAACGCCTCCCGAATAAAACCTGTACTGAAGGAGCAAGGATAGCTCCATGCCTCTATTATCGGCACATCGGATTATATTATGTCACATATTTTTAGATTTTTCCGCCACCCTGTCAAATATTATTTGAAATAATTGAAATTGTGTCACATATTGACCCGCCGACCACATCGCAAAAAAAAAGCCATCCGTCCGGTTTTTACTATATTTCACTCGCAAAAAAACCGACGTAGTGCTACTATTGTTTACATATAACTCAATTACCTGGTATGTTATGATAACATTATTTAGAAAAATCAATTCCTACTTCCTGGATTCCTACCGCGAATCAGACTTCGTAAGGTTTAAAAAAGCTCAATTTATTCTCGTGTTTTCGTTCTTTCTGATTTTCTTTATGATAATCCTTTCAATAACCGGTGCTTTTTTTCTCAAAGACCGGTACGCCAGCGTCCTGACGGCGGCGGCAATGCTGATAACCGCCTGTGTGATCATCATCATCTGTATCAAGATCGGAAAGATGGAGCTTGCGGCGAACCTCCTCGCGATTTTCTCGTGTCTTATAGCTTCGCTGGGATTTTTCCGGCGGCCCGTCCATATTTCAGGTGTGTCGATGGGATACTTCATGATGCTCGACATGATGTACACCACGCTCTTCTGCTCAATCTTTCTGTCAACCCTCATCCTTTCCGCGTTCATAGGCACGCACCTGGTTTATTTTTTCACCATCGGCAAAACATCCGTAAGCGGGATACTCCTCACTACGGCAAGCACGACGCTCATCGACGGTTCGATCACGCTCAGCCTCACCTACATTGTGGGAATCATCGTTAGCAGGTTCCTCAACCAGGCGCTGGAGCGCAGCGACACCGAATGCCGGAAAAACGCGGAGCAATATAACGCCATCAGCACATTAAACAGGGCGATCCGTGAATCATCGGAAAAACTCTCAGACTCCATACGAATCACCGCTGGAGTGATCAACCGGTTCACCGGCAACGCGCAGACACAGGCCGCCTCCATCGAGGAGCTGAGCTCATCCATGGAGGAGATATCGGCCAATTCATCCAATGTGATGATGGAGACCAAGGAGCAGGTGGTGTCGATCCGCCGCCTCATCGCCAGCATCGGGGAGATGGCCCGCTCTATCGACAGAATGGAAGAGTACGGCAAATCGATATCCGAAACATTCACTACGTTCCTCACCCTGGCCGAAAACGGTGAGAGAAAGTCATCGCTTCTCGACGAGACCAACCGCAAGATCCTCCAGAACTCAAATGAGATTCTGGCGGTCATCTCTATCATGGAGGACTTTTTCGACAAGATCAACCTTCTTTCGCTCAACGCTACGATCGAGGCGGCAAGGGCCGGGGACCAGGGCCTTGGATTCGCGGTGGTGGCGCAGGAGATCGGAAAGCTCTCCGACCATTCAAGCCAGGAACTGAAACAGATCACCGCGCTCATCGGGAAAAACAGGGACGATGTGGCCGCGGGGAGCTCCATCATCAGCGACATGCTCGAATTCATTAAATCCGTCCTCGCCACCCTCATGGACCTGAGGCAGAAGGCCGACGCTGCGCTGTCCGAGATAAGCTCGCAGAAGACGATCCGCGAGGAGATGAATTCCGGAACAACGCTCGTGCAGGAAAAATCTGACATCATCGACGTGGCGATGTCCGAGCAGAAGATCGCGATCGATGAAGTGGTAAAATCGATTGAGGAGACCAACCGCGCGGTCCAGGACAACGCGGTTAACACCGAACACCTGCGCGACAACGCCGAGGAGCTCAGACAGCTCGCGGACGACCTCAAGGCCCAGCTCTGAATTGAAAATGTCTTGCACGTGCCTTACAGCCTGATATCATGCCATCATGTATGAAGTGCGGTTCAGGATAGCGCGAAGCGAAGAGGAGCTCTTCTCCGATGAGCTCTTCGCTCGCGGCGCGGACAGCGTTTCAGTGGTCGAGGCCGACACGCCCGGCGATTGTTTCATTTACGCGATCGTGCGCGAAACGGAAAAACTTGGCGGGCTCCTCGGAAAGGCGTCATCTGTCACCGCAATCGAGGATGAGGCGTGGAAATACAGGTGGCTCCAGGACTTTAACGGATTTGAGGTGAGCGGGGATATTTATATCCACCCTGTGACCACATCTCATGCTCCCGGACGCGACTACCCCTATCTCATACGTATCGATCCGCGGGACGCGTTCGGCGACGGAAGGCACCCCACTACCACCATGTGCCTTCGCCTCCTTCACCGGATAGCGGGTTCGCGCACGTCTGAAGAGCGGTTCCGCACCTCCCTGCTCGACATCGGCACCGGCACCGGCATCATCCCGATCCTCGCGCGGATGATGGGAATAGGACAGATCGAGGCAATCGACATTGAAGAAGCCTCTATAGCCATGGCCATCAGGAACTTCGCACTCAACCAGGTCGATATCACCCCCCTGCGGTCCGATATAGCCGTGTACGTGCCTGACCGGCGCTTCGACATCATCACCGCGAACCTGCTTTCGGGCATTTTACAGGAGCACATCGTACGGATAAAGGATATGCTTGCGCCCGGCGGTACCGTAATAGCCAGCGGCATCAGCGGGATATGGGAGCAGGAAATGAGTGACTGCTTTATCAACGCCGGGTTGCGGATCGCAGAGATCCACATGCTTGAGGAGTGGCGGGCTTTCCTGCTACAAAAACTCTAAAACGTTCAATATCATTACATTCAGGATATACTATGAAAAATTGTTGACATTTTATTTATTTCTCCTTAAAAGGAGAAAAATCATGAGCGGGTATATTTTTTCTTTGTTTATGCCTGCCGGATGTTCAATTCGGGGGAGGGTCCCCTATAGCGTGTTTTCTGGCATAAAAGGGCTCCAGCGGATTCCTGTATGTCAGCTATTTTTCTTTTTTATTAAAGAAAAATTTTTTTTTTAAATCTCAGGAGGTAACTCGATGAAAAAGAGTTTAGCACTGTTGACCGCTCTGGTCGTTTTCGCAGCATGGATGGCTTGTTCTTCACGTCAGGCAGCACAGCCCGCAAAGACTGAGCCCGCAAAGACTGAAGCTGCTGCTCCCAAAGCTGATGCAAAAGTTGAGCCTGCAAAGGCCGATGCAAAAGCTCCTGCAGCAAAAGCTGCAAAAGCCCCTGCCAAGGCTGCGAAGAAGTAATTCACGACAGATAGGTGAGCTGTCAGGCGGCTTGCCTGGCGGCTCACTTATTGATTTTCCGCAATCCTTTCCTGCTATTTCTTCTTTTTTCACCCTTTAAATTCAGGAAAATGTTACCTGTCTGATCAAAAATCAATTGCGTCTTTTTCCTGCCATGGTAACTTGTTGACATGGATGGAAAGGCCTCCCGCGCTCAACTTCTCGATGCTTTCAGTGCAATAGCCGCCTCTCTGCGAATAGCAGATATCGACATCCTCAAAAAAGGCGATGCGGAATTTACTTCAATTGTCCGCGCGTCATTTGACGATGCATTCGTCCCGCTCCCGCATTCGGTCCTTGCCGAACATAAACTCATCGATTCAGCGCCGGAAGCGCCTTCTCTTTCCCGCGAAATCGTAAAATCGCCCGAGGGCAAAGATGTGTATTGCGCCCTGTCCAAGTTCCGCATGCCCGACGGCACTGACGGGCTCATCGTGATACAGGCGAAGGCCGCGCCCGACAAGTCCGCTGATGAGATACTTTCCTTCTTCGTAAAAGCGGTTTCGCTTATCGGCGGCACCGGGACATCCCCTTCAGATCCGTCCGCCGAAAAATTCAAGGCGGAACTGGCGAAGCTGCGGCACATTCAGGCTAAGCTCTTCCCGAAATTCGGAAAGGTCGAGGGGCTCGATATCGCCTCGGTCTACCTTCCCGTCGAGCTGATGTCGGGGAATTTCGTCGACGCCTTTTATCTCGATCCGAGCCTCTACCAGATAACAGCCTGCAACGTTTCCGGGTTTGACGCGTCATCGGCGTTCACCGGATCGGCCATCCGCACGCTCATCCGTTCGTTTTCATCGAAAAATGTCGTCCCGTCGGCGCTCATCGATCTGGTCAACGGTAAGCTCCAGAAGATCATAACCGATGTGCACTTCCTGATCTATCTGGTCACAATTCAGGTCAACCCGGCGACCGGCAGGGTCAAGATGTCGTCGCTCGGCGATATCGACACTATTTTTTACAGCGCCGCCAAAAAGAAGACCTTCAGCCTCAACAGGTCATCAATCGGCATGGAGCTTGCCAAGCGGGTCACCCTGAAAGACATCAATATTCAGCTCGACCCGGGAGACACGCTGCTTTATTTCAGCACCGGCGTGAAGCAGGCCACAACGGAAGACGGATCGAAACAGTACGGCGAGGAGCGCCTTGCCGAAAACCTGCTGCGCGCCGCCGGGAACGCCTCAGTCGAAATCGTCCACGGCATCACGCAGGAGATTTACGAGTTTTCCAACTATTCACCGCTTGATAACGACATGATCCTCGTCGCCATCAAACGCTCGCCTCTTCCCGCAGCACCCGAGCCAGCCGCGCCGCAGAAGTCAGCGCCGCAAAAGGCAGCACCGGAACCGGCAGTTCAGCAGAAGGAGCCCGCCAGGGATACGCCGCAGAAAGATTCCTCCCTGAAGAGCAGTGAAAAGCCTTCATAGCGCTGTAATCTGATTTTTTTAACGGGGGATGCTGACAGCGGCTTCGCCTACAGGTACACCTCGCGCGGCTTCGATCCCTGCTGCGGACCGACAAGGCCCTTCTCTTCCATCATTTCAATCATGCGGGCTGCGCGGTTGTATCCGATCGAAAGGCGCCTCTGGAGATACGACGCGGAGGCTTTTTTCGTTTCCTCGACAATCTTGAGCGCCTCGCGGAAGAGCTCATCGTCATACTCGTCCTCGTATCCCTCTTCATCTTCCTCATCGAACACCGCGCTTTCAATGTCGATATAGGCGGGTTTGCCGAGCTTGCGGAGGTGCTGTACGATCTTAATGACCTCGTCTTCGGATATGAAGGCGCCCTGTATCCTCACCGGGAACGAGCTCATCGGGGACTGGTAGAGCATGTCGCCCTTGCCGAGGAGCTTCTCGGCGCCGTTCTGGTCGATGATGGTGCGCGAGTCGGTCTTCTGCGCGACCTGGAACGCGATCCGCGCGGGGAAGTTCGCCTTGATGATACCGGTAATGACGTCCACCGACGGGCGCTGGGTGGCCAGCACCAGGTGGATGCCGATGGCGCGCGCCTTCTGCGCGATCCGGGTGATGAATCCCTCTATCTCCTTGGCCGCAACCATCATGAGGTCGGCGAGCTCGTCCATGATGATCACCACGTAGGGCAGCCGCTCGAACTGCCCGCCGTGCTGCGCCGCCTTTTCGTTGTAACGGTCGATGTCGCGCGTGTGCAGCTCCGAGAGGAGCCGGTAGCGGCGCTCCATCTCGACGGTCGCCCATTTGAGCGCCTTCGGGACCAGGTGCGGCTCGGTGATCACGGGCGTCAGCAGGTGCGGCATTCCGTTGTAGAGCTGGAGCTCGACCATCTTCGGGTCGACCAGGATGAACCGGACATGGTTCGGGCTGTAGTTGTAGATGAGGCTCGTAATGATCGAGTTGACGCACACCGATTTTCCGGAACCGGTCGAGCCGGCGATGAGCAGGTGCGGCAGCTTTTTGATATCGAGGGTCACCGGCACGCCGAGGATGTCCTCGCCGAGCGCAACCTTGAGCTTGCCGCTCGCGGCGCGGTACTCGTTGCTCTTGATGATGTCGCCGAGCGTCACCATCTCGCGCTCGATGTTGGGCACCTCGACCCCGATCGCCGATTTTCCCGGTATGGGCGCCACGATCCGCACGCGCGATGCCGCGAGCGCCATGGCGATATCGTCCGAAAGCCCGACGATCCTGTTGACCTTGATGCCGGGCGCGATCTGCATTTCGTAGAGCGTGATGACCGGGCCGCGGTTCACGTTGATCACGCGCGACTCAATGCCGAAATCCTGTAATGTCCGCACGAGGAGCTCGGAATTGCGCCTGATCTCGTTCTTCCAGCTTTCCAGGTCGGCGGGCGCCGACGAGGTGAGATACGAGGTGGGGATATCGTAATCGCCGCTCAGCGAAATCCGCTGAAAGACGGCATCAGGCCGCTGGTCGCCAAAATGGATCTGGCCGCTGTCGTCGGGAAAGAAGCTCACGCGCTCCACAACCTCTCCGGGCCCCTCCGTCAGGACCGAAGCCTCGTCGGCCTCTTCCTCAAAGTCCGCGGACTCATCGGCGATCTCCGCGGCGGGAGGAATAATGGCATCGGCTTCGCGCATCCGCGCATCCGGCGCCGCGCCGGCCGTTACGGATACGGGTCCTCCGTCAGGTCCGAGGAGCACCTGCGCCCCGGCGAAGATGTCGCTTTCGGAAGTCTCGCGCCACGAGGCGGCGGTTTCCCCGGCTTGCACGACCGGCATGTCGTCGAACCGGGCCATCGTATCCCCATCCCCGTCCGGATGATCGGAAAGCGCGTCATATCCGTCACAGGTGACGCTGCGCTCGATGCGCCGCGTGAGAAGGTCGCGGTACATCGACAGCGAACTCACGCCAGGCGAGGCCGGCACGGTTTCACGCGGCCACTCGCCGTCACCTTTCAGGAGCTTTTCATTGCGGGCCAGACCCTCATCGATATGTGAAAGCGGCACCTCGCTGAATCCGCCGAAACCGTAGACCGGGCTCTGGAGCGGAAGGAGCTTGCGCTCGGCGAAAGGATCGGCCTCGGGCTGCGGGTCGTCGGGATAGAGCCGTATTGTTTTCCGGGTGACCCAGGGGAGCTTTTCGCCCTTTCGTTTTTCAACGTCCCGCGCGATACTGTTCCGGGGAACGTCGGGTTTCTTCTTCTTCCCGGTCCGCGCGCGCAGCGACGAAAACACGCCCCGCACCTGCTCGTGCCGCCTGCCTGACGATTCAAGCACGGTATCTACCGAGAAAAGGCCGAGGAGAATGAGCCCGATGATATTCAGGATTACAATGACCAGGCACGAGCCTGTTTTACTGAGGAGCGAATCAAAAAGCCGTGCGATAGCAATGCCGGTCACGCCGCCGGAGAACTGGGGCACATTGGTCGGATAGAAAAGCGCAAGAAGCGCGGATGATGTCACTGTCAGGTATATGAGGGAAAATATCCGCTCGAGGGATGAGGAGAGCGATCCTTTGCGTATGATCTCCCAGCCGGCGAGCACACACACGGCGGATATGATATAGGCCGAATAGCCGAACGCGCTGCGGAGAAACCAGGCCGTCCACGCGCCGAAAGGCCCGATCGTGTTGCGCACGGGCCTTCCCGCCGAAAGGAGGTCGGCGTCCATTACATGGAATGTTGCAAGTGACAGGAGCAGGATCGCCGCAACGAGCAGGACGACTATTCCCCCGATCTCCTGATACCGTTTGTCGCTGATTTCCATATTCCTCCGGGACCGGCGCTCTCGCGCCCGTGCGCGGGCATCCTCGACGGGTATGGTCAGGCCTATCGCGCCAGGTGGAGAATGATCACTCCGGCTATCCCCGCGATGATCGTGTAATAGCCGAAAATATCGATCCTGATACGTTTCACCAGCGCGAAGAGCAGCTTTATCGCGGCAAGCGCCACCAGCACGGCAACGATAAAAGCACCTGCAAGCGGCAGCGTCATTCCCGCGGGTGCGCCGGCTCTGGCCACCTCGAGCGATTCAATAAGCCCCGCTCCCAGTATTACCGGTATCGCCATATAGAAGGAGAACTTCGCCGATTCAGCGGGCTCAAGTCCCGCGAGGAACCCTCCCGTTATGGTCGATCCCGAACGGGATATCCCCGGAATGATGGCGACCGCCTGCGCGCAGCCCACAAGAATGGCCCGCGTTATACCCATCTCCTCTATTTGTCGGTTTTTTACCGGAATAATTTTAGTAGATATCAGGATGAAGCCATTAATTATGAGCATGATACAGACGATGAACGGCGAGGAGAAGAGCGACTCGAAGAAATCGTGAAACACCACGCCGACAAGCCCGGCCGGCGCTGACGCCGCGAGGATATACAGGACCGTCCGCATCTCCCGGGCGGTGAAATCGCGCCGCGCCAGGGCCGAAAAAAATCCTTTTACCAGCGCGACAATGTCTTTCCACAGGAAAATCACCACGGCGACGAGCGTGGCCACGTGCAGGAGCACATTGATGAACAGCGAGAGATCGGGCCCCATCGCCCTGATCACGTCACGCAGGTACGGCATGTGCTCAAAGAGCACCAGGTGTCCCGAGGACGAAACGGGCAGAAATTCAGCGACTCCCTGCACCACGGCAAGGATAAAAAGCACGACAACTGTTTCCATGGGGTTATACCTCTAATATCTGAAGTTCGACAATGGGATTTCTTCTTGTGATCCTGAAGATAGTGTTGCGCAGGTTCCGCTTCAGAAGCGGAGCGAGGTCTTTTTTCCTCATGCCGTCCACCAGGACCTTTTCAAGCTGATCGTCGATGTCCTGCGAGATGATCCTGACGATGTCGGCGCCCTTCTGAGCCACAAAGCCGCGGGTGATGACCTCGGGATCGAGCAGGAGCCTTCCGTGCGACATGACAAGCGTCACGATGATTATGCCGTCCTCCGACATGGTGTGCCGCTCCTTTATGATGCCGCTTTCCATATCGCCGATCTCGCCGCTGTCGATATACATGTCCGAAAGCTTCAGGCGATCGACGATATCGAAGCTTTTCTGCGCGAGCTCGATCACGCTCCCGTTCTCGGCCATGATAATCCGCGACGGCTTTATCCCCATCGATTCGGCAAGTCCCGCGTGGGCGTGACGCTGCTTGTACTCCCCGTGCACCGGCATGAAGAATTTCGGCCGGGTAAGCGCTATCATGAGCTTGAGCTCCTCCTGCGAGCCGTGGCCTGAGACGTGGATATCCTCGTCCTGTTCATAGTAGACCTCGGCGCCCATCCCCATGAGCGCGTTGATGATGTTGTACACCATCCTGTCGTTTCCGGGGATGATCGAGGCGGTGATCACGACCGTATCACCCTTGCCCGCCACGAAGTGCTTGTGCGTGCCGTTGGCCATCCGCGAGAGCGCCGACATCGGCTCCCCCTGCGTGCCGGTGCAGATGATGACGAGCTTCTTCTCCGGGAGCCTGCTCGCGTCTTTCACGCTGACGATCAGGTCCTCGCGGAAGGAGAGGTAGCCGAGCGAGGCCGCAATCTCGATATTCTTCTGCATGGTCGTGCCGGAAAGCACCACCTTCCGGTTGTACCGCTGGGCGACGTTAAGCACCTGCTGGATACGCCCGATGTTGGAAGCGAAGGAAGCCACGATGATGCGGCCCTTCGCTTCAGAGAATATTTCGGTGAGCTTCGGGTTGAGGACGCTTTCCGAGCGCGTATAGCCGCTGCGCTCGGCGTTGGTGCTGTCCGACATGAGCAGTAGCACGCCCTTCTCCCCGAGGTCGGCGAATCGGTAGAGGTCGGTCACCTCGCCTTCGACCGGCGAGAAGTCGATCTTGTAATCGCCCGTATGAATGATGGTCCCCACGGGGGTCTGTATCGCCACCGAGACGCCGTCGCTGATGCTGTGGTTGACGCGGATGAACTCGACCTGAAAGGAGTTGATGTGCACCACGTCGCGCGGCGAGATCTCGACGAACGAGGGCTTCTCGCGCGGCGGCTTCTCTTCGAGGCGCTTCTGGATAAGCCCGAGCGCGATTCTCGTGGAATAGATCGGCGCGTTGACCTCCTGAAGGAGATAGGGAATAGCGCCGATATGGTCCTCATGGCCGTGCGTGATGAGGATCGCGCGGACCCTGTGGCGGTTTTTCACGACATATGAGTAATCGGGGATCAGGAAATCGACGCCTGGCATCTCCTCGGTGGGGAACATGATCCCGCAGTCGACGATGATCATATCGTCGCCGTACTCGAACACCGTCATGTTTTTGCCGATCGCGTCAAGGCCCCCGAGCGGTATAATCCGTATCTTGTGTTTATCTTTCGTCATAAGCCGGTGTGTCCGAAACCTCCGTCATTTCTTTCTGTGGATGTGAGCGCTTCCACCTCGATGAAGTGCGCCCGGTACACCTTCGCGAACACCATCTGGGCGATACGCATGCCGTGCTTTACGCTGAACGGCTCCCTGCCGAGATTGGCGACGATGATGCGTATCTCGCCGCGGTAGTCGGAATCGATCGTGCCGGGCGTGTTCAGGAGGGTGATGCCGTGCTTCAGCGCCAGGCCGCTTCGCGGCCGTATCTGCGCCTCGTAGCCGTTCGGTATTTCTACATACACGCCGGTCGGCACGAGCGCGACGGACCCCGGCCCGATCACCATGTCGGCGTCGAGAAAGGCGCACAGGTCGGCCCCGGCCGATCCGCCGCTCTGGTACTCGGGAATAACGGCCCCTTTTGTCGTGGTGATTTTTACGGGAATCATTGTTGTGCGTGTCCTGTCATCGGATCATTGCGCCGCGTGCGGCAGAAGAGCCCCCATGTAGCACCGGGCGCGGTGAAATGTCAAGGAAATAGTGGATATATCCGCCTCTTCGCCCTGCCTGCCGGGCCGTTTTCAAGCCGCGGAGCGGATTCGGGCCTGAACAGATTTCTATCCGTCATTTATAAGCGGTATTAAACCGCTTGTTGTCTTCGCTCTCTCGGAAATGTAAAGCTTCGCTTTCAACTTCACTCGTTAGCTCGATAATAAAAAAAAATGAATAAGTGCTTGAAATATTTTACTTATTATAGAGACTTTTCACCCCGTATGGATGGGGATAAAGCGTCCATGTCACACTATCAAAATATATCACGTGTGCCGGTTTTTTCTGATGATTAAATTATCGCTCATCCAGACCTACAACTGCCCGCCGGAGGACGTCTACGGCCGGATAGACTCGATCGAGAAGCTGCTCTCGATCAAAAAGCACGTGAAACGGCACAAGATAGCCCGCAGCGAGTCCGGCCTCCAGATAATCGACGCCTCGGTGCGCACCCTCGTCGGCTCCGTCGAATCGCGCATGAAATACACGACCAGGCCGGAAAAATACACCGAACTCAAGCAAATCAGCGGCGGCTTCAGGGAATTTGAGTACCGCTACTCCCTGAAAGACACCGGATCGGGCACGGAACTGCGGATCGACGCGAGGATCAGGTTTCGCTACTGGCCCTATGGGTTCCTGAAGTCAGTTTTCCTCAAACCGCTTTTCGCGGCGAGGACCAGGAGAGAGCTCCGCTCCATCGGGAAAATCATACGGGAACTCAAAACGCAATAATGGCAAAACCACTCATAATCCAAAGCGACAACACCCTTCTCCTCGAAGTCAACAATCCCGAATTCGAGGACGCCCGCGACTCGATATCGCACTTCGCCGAGCTGGAAAAAAGTCCCGAGCACATGCACACCTACCGGATCACGCCGCTGTCGATGTGGAATGCCGCGGCAACCGGCCTTGACACCGCCGGCATAATCAGTTCGCTGAGGCGCTTTTCGCGCTACGAGATCCCCGAGATCGTGCTGGTGACCATCCAGGAACAGATGAAGCGGTACGGCATCCTCAAGCTCGTGAAGGAGGGCGAGCGGCTCATCCTCGAATCGAACGACCCGCTCATCCTCGCCGAGATTTCAGGCGACAGGAAGATCCAGAATTTTCTCGAGGAAAGAATTGACGACCACCGCGCCTATATAAAGCCGCACCTGCGCGGCCATATCAAGCAGGCGCTCATCCGCATGGGATTTCCCGTCGAGGACCTTGCCGGCTACGAAGAGGGCGATCCGTGCCCGATCAACATCAAGGAAAAGACGCTGCGCGAGCTTCCCTTTGTCGTGCGCGATTACCAGACCAGCGCCATCGCCTCGTTCTACCGGGGCGGCGGGCTCGAGGGGGGAAGCGGCGTGATCGTGCTTCCGTGCGGCGCGGGAAAAACGATCGTCGGCATAGGCGTGATGGACCAGCTCAAGACCGAAACGCTCATCCTCGTGACCAACACCGTGGCGCTGCGCCAGTGGCGCGAGGAGCTGCTTGACAAGACCGACCTCGCGCCCGAGATGATCGGCGAGTATTCAGGCGAGAAGAAGGAGATCCGCCCGATCACCATCGCCACCTATAACATCCTCACCTACCGGCGCAAGAAGACCGACAAGTTCGTGCACTTCGACCTGTTCATGTCGAAGAACTGGGGCCTTATCATCTACGACGAAGTGCACCTCCTTCCCGCGCCGGTGTTCCGCATGACCTCCGAGATCCAGTCGAAGCGGCGTCTCGGCCTCACGGCGACCCTTATCCGGGAGGACGGGATGGAGGCGGATGTATTCAGCCTGATCGGCCCGAAAAAATTCGACATGCCGTGGAAGATACTCGAAAAATCGTCGTGGATAGCCGAGGCGCTGTGCACCGAGATCCGCATCCCGATCCCCGAACACCTGCGCGTCCAGTACGCCGTCGCCGCGGACCGCGAAAAATTCCGCATCGCCTCGGAGAACGAGGACAAGATCGAGATCGTGCGCAGGATCCTCGCCCACCACAGCGGCGCGAACATCCTGATCATCGGGCAGTACCTCTCGCAGCTCAAAGAGATCGCGGCGCGCTTCAGCCTGCCGCTCATCACCGGCGTCACGCCGACGGCGACGCGGGAGGACCTCTACGGGCGCTTCAAGCGGGGCGAGGTGTCGATACTGGTCGTCTCGAAGGTCGCGAACTTCTCGGTCGACCTGCCCGACGCCAACGTCGCGATCCAGATATCGGGCACCTTCGGATCGCGCCAGGAGGAGGCGCAGCGCCTGGGGCGGATACTGCGTCCGAAAAAGGACGAGAACCGCGCCTACTTCTACACGATCATCTCCTCCAACAGCGTCGAGGAGAAGTTCGCGCACAACCGCCAGCTCTTTCTTACCGAACAGGGATACAGTTATGTCATTCTCAACGAAGAGATGTTCAATGAAAAATTCGCAGTCAACGGCTCGTAAGCTCTTTCTGGTCCTTCCGTTTCTCTGCCTCCTCGTCTCAGCCTGCAGCGTCGCGACAGGCTCTCCGTCAATACAGATTCTCCGGATCTCAAAAGAGGAAGGCGTTCTGGCCTCCGACAACGGCGGCGGCAGATGGCGCAACTTCTCGCAGGGGCTTCCGGCCGGCATCGAACCGCTTCGGATAACCGCCGACTCGCGCGGCACCTGCTACCTCTCGACAATGACGGGGGGGATATACCGCCGCACGAAGGAAGCCGACCGATGGGAGCAGGTAAGCTCTCCCGACTTCGCGGCCCGCGCCGTCCGCAACGGTAACGGCCACTACCGGAAAGTATCGGCCTTCGCCGTTGACAGCGAAAATCCCGAAACGCTGACGCTTGCGACAAAGCACACACTTTTCATCTCGAAAAACGCGGGCCGCGAATGGACGAGGATCCCGCCCCAGGGACTTCTGCCGAAATACTACTTCACCGCCCTGGCCTCCTCGGGCAGCGGTGCGACTGTATTCGCCGGCACCTCATTTGGTGGCGTCTTCCGGAAAAACGGCGCGGGGGGATTTCAGAACCGGTCGCGCGGCATGGCGCAGGAGCCTTACTCTGACACGCTCTCGTTCATCGAGGAGATCGGCGCGCTCCACTTCTCCCGCGAAGCGGGATGTTTTGCCGGGGCGAATTTTTCCGGCGAGCTGTACCGCTCCAGGGACAACGGCGAGAGCTGGACGAAGCTCCCCTCCCCGTTCAGCGGCGGCGGATACACGTTTATATCCGACATGCATGCAAAGGACGGGGCGCTCTTCATCGCCTCATCAAAAGGCCTCTACACGATGGACCTGGCGACAAATCGCTGGAGCCCTTCCCCTTACGACGAGATCATGACCGGCGTGCTTCGCGACCATCCGGCCGACTCCTTCTGCGTAATCGACCGAACGGGCGTCAGGCCGCCGCTTTTCTGCGGGCCCCGAACAACGACATCATCCGTGCAGGCCCGGCCGTCAAGAAAGGCGCTCTACACGGGAGTGCCCGCCGTGCGCCGTGATCTGCAGCGGCTCATCGATACGATTAAAGCCACGGGAATGAACGCGCTCGTGATCGACGTGAAGGACGACTTCGGCAATATCTATATCCCCCTTGAAAATAAAACCGCCCGTGAGATCGGCGCGGCGAAAACGCCGCTCAATATCATGGAGATCATCGCCCGCCTGAAGGCCGAGGGCATCTGGACGATCGCCCGTATCGTGACGTTCAAGGACCGCAACCTCTTCCGCGCATACGGCTTCCGCTACGCGATCTGGAACCGCAGCACCAACTCCGCATGGCAGGGCAACGACAAAGAGTTCTGGGTCGATCCGCACTCCCGGTTCGCGCAGCAGTACGCGATCGACATAGCGAAGGAAGCCGAGGCGGCCGGCTTTGACGAGATACAGTTCGACTACATACGTTTCCCCTCAGACGGGCCGGTGGGCCTGTGCCAGTACCGCTACCGCGAGGACTCCGACACCTACAAGTCAGAGGTGCTGGTTGATTTCCTCAGGGCGGCGAAGCAATCGCTTCGCGTTCCCGTCGCGGTCGATCTCTACGGCTTCACCGGCTGGTACCGGTTCGGAAACCTGATCGGCCAGGACATCGAGGAGTTCGCGCGCACCGTCGACGTGATCTGCCCGATGGTCTACCCCTCGCACTACGGCACGCGCTTCCACCGGTCACTGCCGCGCGAGGAGCATCCCGGCTTCATCGTGTACCAGAGCGGCGGCAGGGCGGTCCATATATCCGGAGGGCGCGCCGAGATACGGCCGTACCTTCAGGCTTTCAACCTGATGTCGCCCACCTGGGGGCCGGGCTATATCCGCACACAGGTCGAGGCGGCCGAAAAAAGCGGCTGCCGCGGCTACATTTTCTGGAACGCCGCCGCCAACTACGACATGGTGCGCCGCGCGCTTCCGGCCGCGCAGCGGTAACATGTCGAAATCAGCCTGTCAGGAAACAAAATTACTGTTGATCTTTCATTCCCCGCTGTCGATTATTGTTCTATCATCGGGGATATGACCATGGCTGAAACATCCTACATCAGACTTTACCAGCAATCGACCGAACCGAAAGAAGCATTCCTTCTCGTCAGCGGCAATGTGTATTTTTTCATTTCCGAAACGGATAAATACGCGATACGCGGAAACAACCTGATCGTCGGATCCACCGAGCTCATTCTCGATTCAATCGGAGGGATGCCCACGCCGCGCCTTGAGACCGCGGTGACCGACACCGGCACGCAGATCAAAAAGATGCCGGCGGAAAAATTCATGGCATCCCTTTCATCGTACTCTTTCATCCTCAACGTATCGATGGTGCTCGCCAAACAGGTGATGCTCACCAACGGAATCATCAACAGGAACAGCCGGCTCCTCGAGGGTGATGAGAAAAAAGGCCGTGAGCTGTGCTCCGAATACTACCGGATCGTATCGCGCCTTCAGAAAGAATACGATAAGCGGAGGCTTCCCTGGCTCAAGGACTTCGTGAAGAAATACGAAACGAGCCTGACCTTCAAGCGCGGCGAGGCGCTGGAGCGCGCGGCCGAACCGACAAAAATCGTGACCGGCGGCTCGTTGGAGAGCAAGCTTGTCGATTTCCCGCGGGGATCGGTCATCTGCGAAGAGGGATCGGGGGGAAGCGAAATGTATATCCTCGAATCGGGAAGCATCGACGTGTACATAAACGGGGCGAAAGTGACTTCGATCAGCGAACAGGGCACCGTGTTCGGCGAGATGGCGCTCCTGCTCGGCGAGAAGCGCACCGCGACCCTCAAGTCCGGCAACGACGCGGTGCTGACGGTCGTCACAAAGAACGACCTGAAGGAGATCGCGCAGAACGACATGGACATATTCCGCCAGATCGCGGCGTCGCTCGCAAAAAAGCACTATTACAACATCGAGAAAGTCGGCGCACTCAACCAGATCATCATCGAAAGGGAAATACACGGCGACGAGGAGAAGCGTGAGCAGAAAAGACGGGAACTGCAGCATGCGACCACCGAACTGCTCTCACTGAAAAACGAGCTTACAAAGCTTCACGGCAGCAAACCCGCCGAATTTCTTGATGACCTGGTCGAAAGCCTCACCTGAAAAAAAGCACCGTCCCTGACGCTCAGTCTGAGTCCGACGAGTATCCCCCCTTCTTGACCATCTTGAGCCAGGCAAGCTCCGCCTTGAGGTGGCTTTCCAGGTAGGTGTACAGGTGTATCTGTGACTGCTCTTCGGGCTCGTCGGCCGACTCCTGTATTTTCTCCTTGATCTCACCGAGCTTCTGTTTAACCGCCTCGATGCGGTCCTCAACGAACTGGTCCTTCTGCTCGGGCGTAAGCGTGTTTAAAAACATCAGCACGATATCGATGTCGAAGTGGACCAGGTTGTGCTCGAAATACTGCTTGAGGAGCTTCCGGTAATGCTTGCGCCCCGCGGGTTTGATCTCGTAGATATAGCGCTCCGGGTTCCCGCCGTCCTTTTCGGTGCCCACGCGCTCGACCCAGTCATTATCCACGGCCTTCTTGATTGCGTAATAGATCGATCCGAATTTTATATCAACATAATCTTTGAGCCTTTCAACGATCTTCTTTTTGATCTCGTACCCGTAGAGATTTCCCTCCATCAGGAGACCGAGTATGGTAATCTCTATCTTCATAGTAACCTCGTACACGCATTACGGGACAATTACGGTATCCATTCAAACCTCAACTATTGCACACAATAATTCAGGTTTATTATCCCTTTATTTTAATATAATTATTTATATTGAGAAAAATCAACGTATTTTTATGAATTACTAAATTTTTGTTACAAAAATATAACTACCTCATCTCAAAATATAGATATAGAAAATTATTAATATCAAAATTAACTTCATAAACGGCAATTCTGTCACATTTGAGTTGGATAGAGGAAGCGGCGCAAGCCGGCTCCCCGGCGGGGGGGTAACAAAAAACTGTTATGCGGAGAGCAACTTGAGCGACTGCTTGACGAGCGACTCTATCGGGGTCGCCGGTTCCCGCTGCAGGATCGCCTCGACGGCGGCCGACGCTTTTCGCTCGTCAAAACCGAGCGAGAGGAGCGCTTCCAGCGCGTCGTCACGGACCGACGGTTTGACGGCGATTTCGGAGGAGAGTTCCTCGAGTTTTTTGATCCGACGCTTCAGCTCGAAAACGAGCTTCTCGGCCTTGGTCCTGCCGATACCGGGGACCTTGGTCAGAAGCTCGGGGGATTCATCCCGGACCGCGCGCGCGAGGAGCGCGATCGGTATCCCCGACAGGATCGAGAGCGCCATCGAGGGGCCTATGCCGCTGATGCCGAGGAGCATTTCGAAGAGGCGCTTCTCCTCAAGGGTGAAAAATCCGAAAAGCCGCAGCGAGTCCTCGCGGAGGTGCGTGTGGACGTGAAGGGTCACCTCTTTCGCGTCCTTTATTTTTTCGTAGGTTGAAAAGGGAACGGCAAGCTCGTATCCAACCCCGCCGACATCGAGAATGACGCCGGTCGGCTTAACTTCATCGAGAATACCGCGAAGCCTGGCGATCATCGGGACACCCTCCCGAGAACGGTCCTGCCCGGAAGGCTGAACGAGTGGCAGGTGGCGATCGACAGCGCGTCGGCCGCGTCGTCCTTCACGTTGAGCTCTTTGATCCGGAGTATCTTCATCACCATCGCCTGCACCTGCGCCTTCTCCGCGCGCCCGTACCCGGTGATGGCCTGCTTCACCTGGAGCGGCGTGTATTCGGCGCACTCGAGTCCCGCGAGCCTGACCGTGAGCAGCACCACGCCGATCGCCTTTGCCACGTCGATCGCGGTGGTGGTGTTGCGCGCAAAGAAAAGCCGCTCCACGGCGACTGCGGACGGTTCATAGGTTGCGATGATGCCGGTAAGCGAGCGATGTATCTCAAGGAGGCGGTCCTCAATCGGGCTGCCGGGAGCGGTCTCGATCGATCCGCAGGCAACCATTTCCGGAGTGTCGTCGATGACCGCCCAGCCGAGCGTGCCAAAGCCGGGATCGATCCCCAGAATCCTCACTATACCTCGCTACTGATTTTTTCCATGATATCGACGGGGATGTCGTAGTTCGAATAGACGTTCTGCACGTCATCATGGTCTTCGAGCTGCTGAATGAGCCTGAGGCACTGCACCGCCTTCTGCTCGTCGAGGAGCACCGTGGTCTGGGGGGTGAAGGTCACCTCACTCAGGACAGTCCTGTACTTTTTCTGGCTTATGACATCGTAGACGGCGCTGTAATTTTCCGGTGGAATCGTGACGACGATATTCCCTTCCTCGGTCTTCACATCGTCGATACCGTAATCGAGCAGGAGCTCGATCACATCGTCCTCGGTCGTCTGCCCTGCTTCGATGATAATGATACCCTTCCTGTCGAAGAGGTAGGAGACGCTTCCCGACTCGCCGAGATTGCCGCCGTTTTTCGAGAATATCTTCCGCAGCTCAGGCGCTGTGCGGTTTCGGTTGTCGGTGAGGCAGTCGACCATGACCGCAACCCCGCCCGCGCCATACCCTTCGTATCGGATCTCCTCATATACTACGTCATCGAGCGCACCCATCCCTTTCTTGATCGCGCGCTCGATGTTTTCGTTCGGCATATTGTTTTCACGGGCTTTGAGGAGCGCAAGGCGCAGGCGCGCGTTCGAGTTCGGATCATCGCCGCCGATCTTCGCGGCGACAGAGATTTCACGGTTCAACTTGGTGAAAAGCGCGCCCTTCTTGGCGTCGACTACCGCTTTCTTGCGTTTGATTGTGGACCATTTGGAATGACCTGACATACGTTTCCCTCTATAGCATCAAAGTGATAAATTTCGGTAATTATACCGGGTATTTTTCAATATCCCCTGTTAATTTTCAACTGTAATTTTATTATCTTTTCGCGCGCCTTTGACGGCTCGTAGTCGAAGGATATCGCCTTTCTGTAATACTCTATCGCCTTCGCCGGCTCGCCGAGCCGTTCGTACGATTCTGCGAGGTTCCACCGCACCCTGCCGGCGTTCAGCTTTCCGAAGAGATAGCTTTTTTCGCGGTTTTTCAGCTCGAGCCTCCCGCGCTCCTCGGCCTTGGAAAAGTAATCCTTCCGGTAGAGCTCCGCCTTGTCGACGGACTTCCTGATCTTGTCGATATCCCCCCTGATCTTTTTAATTTCTTCGATGCGGGCGGTGATGTCGGCGACGATCTGGTCCTGATACTTCGCTGTGGTCTCGTAGACCTGCGCGGCACGGTCGAACTCGAGGTCCTTCATGAACATGTCGCCCTTGTACTCGTTGATCCTGGAGCGGCGCAGGATGTCATCCTTCGGAAGATACTCGAGCGCTTTATCGAACGACTCGTGGGCGAGCTGAAAATTGCCTGTCCGCTTGTAGGCAAGGTAGCCCAGCGCGAAAAGCACATAGCCGTCATCGGACTTCTGCTTCAGGTACTGCCGGTAGTATTTCACCGTGTCAAGGTAGCGGCCGATGTCCTCATAAAGATTGCCGAGGGTAAGATAGAGGCCCGGATTGTCCACCTTTTCTTTCGATTCGAGGTAGCGCTCGATATGATAAATAGATTTTTTCCTGTCATTCGTGTTCGCGAGCGCCATGCCGAGCTCCAGCGAATACTCGAGCTTCTGCTGGTTCAGGCTGTGCGCCTGTTCGAGCATGCGCCGGTATGGCTCCGGCTGCCGGGCGGCCTTGTAGATCTGGGCAAGCTCGTAAAACACCCCGTCATCAACGCCGGGTCGCGGCACATGAAAGCGGATCGCCTGGTTGTAATGGTTGAGGGCCTCTGAATACTTCTGCTGGTTGAAATAGCAGCGGCCCGCGTACAGATGCAGGGTGAAAAGCTCGTCGTTCGGCTCGATAAAATTCCCTTTCGCGCGCCGAGCCTTGAAGGTTTTTTCGAGGAGCTTTTTCCCCGACTCCACCGTTTTCATGAGCTCAAGCTGAGACGGTTCGCCCGCTTTTCCGCCGGCGCGCGTGTCGTAGATCGCGGTGAGCGATTTATTGATCAGCTCGAGCGACTTGGCGTAGTTTTTTTCCTGGTAGTACTTCATGTACTCCGGCTCATTCTGGGCATGAAGCGCGGGGGCGGAAAGCATCAGGCCCGCGAAGATGAGGGCGGATAGAACCGGTGCCGCGGCGCGAAGGCTGCGGCGATGCAGTGACGAGGGCCTCACGGATACACTCCTTTTTCTGTTTCCCCGGTTATTATCGGCAACGGTGCGGCCGGTCTGAACCGGTTTTCCGCTTACCGGTAGAGAACCCTGCAGGAAGGACCGGCCGTTTTGAGGATAAAATCACCGCTGTCGCGGTGGATATTGACCAGCGTGCAGTTGGCGAGGCGCGCAATGACGCGGCCCGCCCCCAGGTGCGCCCTGAAGTAGAAGTACCTTCCGCCGAGATTTCCCGTTACGACCTCGATCTCACCCGGCGTTTTTTTCACGCGCATCGAGACCGTTTCGTAAAAGCGGAGCTCGTCGGCGGCCTCCTTCACCGTCATCCACCGCAGCCACGGAAAATCGGACTGTACCGATTCTATCCCCTCAACGAAGCGCTCCTTTGCCGTCCGCCAGGCAGCACGCGGTCCCGACGCGGCGGTACCTGCGATCATGTGACTTGCCATTCCCGCGCAGTGAATGCCGTCGTAGAGCGCGCGCTTCCCCTCACCGGCAGGATCAAAGCCCGAGGTAGACCTTCTGATCGCAGTGAGCTTCGTATCCGCCATAATCAAAAAATCCGTTCCCGATTTCTCCCCCGCGCCCACGACCGCCTTCAGCGATGGAAAAGCCGCGGAAAGCGCGGCATCGGGCAGACGTGTCTCTGATGAGAAATCCGCGAACGTGGCGGGAGCGGCCTTTTCGCCGAAACAGCGCTTCCACCGCTCCGAAAGCTCGCGCAGGTCACCGGCGTCACGCCCGCACAGGCGCGCCCCGATCTCCCAGCCCTGCGCGACGGCGCGCGCGTAGGCTTTCGCGGAGTCCGATTCGGGATTGAACTCTCGCGGGCACGGGCCCGACCAGCCGCAGAGGTCGGCAAAGGCGGTAAACCGGACATGGTAGCGCCGCTGGATATTGAGCATGTCGACCGACCAGTCCCGCGCCGGGTCATCATCGCCGTCGACCGGAAGCCTGTCGATCATCATAATGCCGGCGTTGGCGATGCCGGATACAAATCCCGGTACGACCGCGTGCAGGCTCTGGACGATCGCGCCGCGAAACGACGGGTCGGCGGCGAGGCGGTCGATGTTCCAGACGAGGACCCGTCCGCTTCCGGTTTCCCGACGCCACGCCACCGGACAGCGCTCGCGCAGCGAAGGGTCATCGGCGCGCGCGATCACGCTCCCGCCGGCAAGCTCGACCTCACAGACGCGCGCGCCATCCATCCGAGCGTGGAGCGGCGTGCTGTTGATACAGAGCGCTCCTTCCATGGTAAAGCCTCCCCGCATATCACGCGCCTCTCCCGTGCTCCTGATGCCGAAAAGACGCTTCGGGTCAGAAGAAACAGCACGTCCGCGCAGCACCACCACTGAGCCTCCGCCGCGCGCATACTCCTCGAGCAGCCAGCCAGCCCGGTCGGCTATTCCATCGCCGGCGTAAATGATGGCCGAGTAGCGCGCAAGATCGGCGGGAAGCATCCGTGATACAAGCGAAGGGTCGATACGATCAAAGCTGATCCTGGCCATGCGAAGGCTTCTTTCGATATTGTCGACGACCGCCGCGCGGTCGGAGGCGGAATCGACAAGCACGCCGACGCGCTGAAAATCATCGCAGGCGAAAAGCGCGCGCTTCAGGAACGATCCGGTGTTGAGAAGAAGTTTTCCGTCCCGCACGACATACTTTTCGAGCGCGAATCCGCCGCGGGCGGATGTCATGATCACCGAGGAGTAGGTGTCGCCGAGCCGCTGTCCGCACGGATTTTTCGGATCGGAAAGCTTCAATATCAGGTAGGAGCGCACATCGCCGCGGTCGGCGAGCGGAACGAAGCGCTGGTAGTGGCGGGAGAGAGAGATATTCTGCTTCGCTTCCTTCTCGACCATCGCCGGCGTTTTGCGCGCAATCGAAATCTTTTTAGGGCTGGCAGAGCCGCAGCCCATGAACTGAAACCCGATCCTTTTGAACACCGGGTTGAAGTACGCGGCGTCGAGCCAGATATTTTTCCCCTCCTCGCGATAGCCGTACGCGCCGAACGAGTTGATGACGGCCACGCGGCGGCCCGCGTCGAGCATACCGGAAAGGAACGAGATGTAGTCGAACATGGATGCACGGTCCTTCGCCACGAGCCCGTCGAACCAGCCCACCACACCGCGAAGGCGCGACGCTTCTATTTCGGCGAGCCCTCCATCAACGTCATGGTAAACCGGCTCCAGGCCGAGAGCGCGAAGCTCGCGGTCACAGTATTTTTTCAGAGGATTGTTCGCGGCGCTGTATCCTTCCGAGGAGCGGTACAGGCAGAGCACCTTGTCGCCGTACTGTTCCGCGGGAGCGTCGGCAAACGCCGCGGCGGGGAGCACAGCGCAGAGCAGGATAATGGAAAAGAATGCGCGGATTGCTTTCATGAGAACGATATTATCCATCCACCACTACCCAGTACTCGCCGTTATGCTTTACGGTAATGGTCGATCGCGACATGTACTGGACAAATTCGAAGGTGACCTCGGGACGGTTTTTAAACATGAACTCGCGCGCCTCACCATCGCTCATAAGGTCGTAGGCGTACCAGACCGCCGTGTCGGCGGCGAACTCGTTGATCCTGCCGGTCCACATGTACGGCTGGTCCCCTTTCGCGGAAGGCGCCACGCCGGTTTCGGTTGAGACATAGACGTTGGTGTAGCGGCTCGATCCCCGAAAGATATCGAAGCGCTCGAAGCCGTAAGCGAATTCGACGAACTCGCCCGTCTTCTCATCGCCGAACGGCGATTGTATGAACTGGACGGTGTCCTGTTTCTGCCGCTCAAGGTAGATGCTGAACCTCATTTCCATGCTTATATCCTGTACTATGACGCTGTAGCTGATCAGGGCAGTATTGGCGATTTTGGTTCAGAATCAATCATTTTATCCTTGCGCGCTTTCATTTTTTATGCGCAGTATTTCATCGTCAGCGGAAATGTCCGCAGGGAGGAAGCGATGAGCGCACGATCAGGAAAGAACAACGGAAGCCCGCTGAAGGCGATCCTTACTATCATCGTCATCATGTGGCTCGTGCTCTTCGCCTGCATGATCGCGCCCGGCATCAGGGAGCTCGGCATACGCCCGCGCACGGTCATCGGGTTTGTCGGGATTTTCACGGCCCCGTTCATTCATGCGGATATGTTTCATCTCATCGCCAACACGATATGGCTTTTCATCCTGGGGCTCATCTTCCTGCGCCTGGAGAAGGACCGCGCCTCCTACATCATCCTCCCGATCTACTTTCTGAGCGGCTTCGGGCCGTGGATCATCGGCAGGAGCGGTTCGGTGCATATCGGCGCGAGCGGCATCGTCTACGGGCTCCTCGGGTATCTGCTCACCATCGGGTTTTTCCGCAGGCATTTCCTGACGATACTTCTCTCCGCCGTCCTCTTCTTCCTCTTCGGCGGGGCGCTCTGGGGGATACTTCCCGTCTACGGCGGCGCGCCCGTCTCGTGGGAAGGGCACCTCTCCGGATTTGCCGCCGGCATCCTCACCGCATGGTCGGAAGGCGGCCCGCAAAGAAAGCGCCGCCGGTAGAAAAAGTTTTAATTCCAGCCGCCATTTTCCGGTATTACTATCAGGAGCCGCACCAGCCTGACCGGAGTGATATCGCGGATATATGACGCACGATCGCCACACACTTTACGCCACAGCCCTCTCCATCGCCTCCTCGCCCGGACTTCTGAAAATATGGGACCGGATAAAGGACGCGCCGCCGGAGGAAGCCTACGCATCCCTTGAAGCCTCAGCACCGCCCTCCACGCAGGAGACGATTGCGCACCGCTACCCGGGCAGTCCCGTCGAGGCCGCGAAAAAAATTGCCGACGCATGCGCGCGCAGGGAGATACGCGTCGTGACGCTGTGGGACACGGACTACCCGCCGCTCCTGCGAGAGATATCCAAACCGCCGCTCGTGCTCTACTGCCGCGGGACGATTCCCCCGCGTGCCTGCATTTCGATCGTCGGCACCCGCGACGCGGACGGAGAATCCCGCGCGATCGCACGAAGAATCGCCCGGGAGCTCGCTCAGGCGGGGTTGGCGATAACAAGCGGCATGGCGGTCGGCATCGACCGCGAGGCGCACCTCGGGGCGCTGGACGAGGGAGGAATGACGATCGGGGTGCTCGCCAACGGGATCGACGTCATCTATCCGGCGCAGAACTGCGACGTCTACCGTGAAATACTCCGCCGCGGGAATTGCGCCCTTGTATCCGAATACCCGCCGCAGACCCGGGCGGGAAAGTGGACCTTCGCCCGCCGCAACCGGATCATCAGCGGCATCTCGGCGGCCACGGTGATCGTACAGGCGGGAGAGAAAAGCGGCGCGCTCATCACCGCGCGCTACGCGGTGGAGCAGAACCGTGACGTCTACGTCTGCGCGGGGCCGGCTTACGATGGCAGTTACGCCGGCTGCCACGATCTCATCCGCGGCGGCGCGACGCTCATCTCCTCGGCGGACGACATCCTTGACGATATTCATCCCCGCCCGCGGATAAAGCGGAAAGCGGCCATCGCCGAGCGGGAATGCGCTCCGACAGCGCCCTCGTATCCCCCCTCCCCGCCGCCGTGCGAACCGGGTTCTCTTGAGGAAAAAATTCTCCTGATCGCCTCGAAAGAGCGGCTCGACGTCGATTCGATCGCGCGTATCGCCTCCGTTCCCGTCGCCGAAGTGCGGGAGGCCGTCTCCTCACTCGAGCTTTCAGGCGCGGTGCGCATGGAAGGCAACGCCGTGCTCGTCGCACAAAAATTGTAAAAACGCGGGAAAACGCGCTTTACTTATTTAACGCCTTCGGCGCACAACATTACCCGGAGACGCGCACTCCCGATTCCACCGAAAACCGGTTTACCTATGATCGTCGCGGAAAACATATCCAAAAGCTATGGCGGACAGGAGCTCTTTGACTCGGTGAGCTTCCGCATCAATTCGCACGAGCGCCTTGGCCTGGTTGGACGGAACGGCCACGGCAAGACCACCCTCTTCCGGATCGTTACCGGCGAGGAGCAGCCCGACGACGGCAGGATCATCATCCCGAAAAATTACCGGCTCGGCTATCTCCAGCAGCGGATCGTGTTCTCCGAAAGCTCCGTCGTCGCCGAGGCCGCGACCGCGCTCGCTCCGGAGGAGCGGATCAACACCTGGAAGGCCGAGAAGGTGCTCTCCGGCCTCGGGTTTTCGCGGGCGCAGATGGAAGGCCATCCCGGCGAGCTTTCGGGGGGGTACCAGGTGCGCCTCTGCCTGTCAAAGGTGCTCATCTCCGAGCCGAACCTGCTGCTGCTGGACGAGCCGAACAACTACCTCGACATCACATCGATCCGCTGGCTGCTGCGCTTTCTCGTATCATGGCCGGGCGAGCTCATGCTCATCACGCACGACCGCGGGTTCATGGACAGCGTCGTCACCCATACGATGGCGATCCACCGCCGCAAGGTGCGAAAGATCGAGGGGGATACCGGCAAGCTCTACGCCCAGATCGCGCAGGAGGAGGAGATCTACGAGCAGACGCGCGTCAACGACGAGAAGCGGCGCAAGGAGATCGAGCTGTTCGTGAACCGCTTCCGCGCGAAGGCACGGCTCGGGAACCTGGTGCAGTCCCGCGTGAAGATGCTTGAAAAGATGGAGATAAAGGACAAGCTTTCGGAGGTGAGATCGCTCGAGTTCTCGTTCGTCTACCGGAATACCCATTCGAAATACCTGCTGACCGCGCAGGGCCTTTCATTCGGCTACGACAAGGCCGCGCGCCCGCTCGTGCAGGACTTCAGCGTGAGCGTCGGCGCGCGTGACCGGATCTGCGTCATCGGAAAAAACGGCAAAGGCAAGACCACGCTCCTGAAACTCCTTGCCGGCGCGCTCGCGCCCGACGCGGGCGAGGTAACGCGGCAGCAGAACACGGCGATGGGATACTACGAACAGAGCAACGTCCAGAGCCTCGCGCCCACCAGCACGGTGCTCGACGAGATCACCTTCGCGCATGAAAGCGCCGACCGGCAGCTCGCGCGCAACATCAGCGGCGCGATGATGTTTGAGGGCGACGACGCGCTCAAAAAAATCGAGGTCCTCTCCGGCGGGGAGAAGAGCCGGGTGATGCTCGGCAAGCTCCTTGTCACGCCGCTCAATCTGCTCCTGCTCGATGAGCCGACCAACCACCTTGACATGGAATCATGCGACTCGCTCCTCTCGGCGCTCGACGACTTCCCCGGCGCGATCGTGATGGTCACCCACAACGAAATGTATCTCCACGCGCTCGCCACACGGCTCATTGTCTTCCAGGACGAAAAGCCGTTCCTCTTCGAGGGGAGCTACCAGCGCTTTCTTGAAAAGATCGGATGGGCGGATGACGTCGCTTCGCAGCAAGGCCCCCCGCCGGCCGAAGGCGCACCCCGCGGCGACAGGAAGGAGACGCGCCGGAAACGCTCGGAGATCATAGCGGAGCGCTCGCGCGTACTGAAACCGATCGAGGCGCGGATAAAGGAGGTCGAGGCGTCGATCGAATCAAATGAAAAAGAGCTCGAGCGGCTGCACGACGAGATGATCTCCGCCTCACAGGCCAACGAGGGAAAGAAGATCGCTTCGCTCTCGCAGGAGATCCACCGCTGCCAGACCGCCATCGACGCGCTCTTCGGCGAGCTTGAACCGCTTATCACCGCCCAGGAGGAGCACACTCACCGGTTCGAATCGATGCTTGCCGGACTGGAATGACGCGGCTTTCAGCGACTCTTTTTTCGAAAAAACCTCTTTCCGGCGCCATACTTTTAAAGTCCACACGGGTTGAAAAACAGTTGCGAAAAAGCCCGCATCGCTGACAATATCCACGAAATTTTAAAAAGCTCTGGCAGGCTTTACAGATGGACCAGACCGCGACCATAAAGCCTTTACGGTTTCTCAACGCTCTCCTTTTTTCAGCGAGCCTCGCCCTTTTCGGTTCGTGCATGGGCGACAATATCGCCGAACTCATCGACGCTGAGGAGAATTACGCACTCCTTGAGACGGTCACCTCAGAGAAAGACAATAATGTATACTTTAACATCTCCGACACCGGCATGACAGACGCGGTTCTTGACGGTGACGACGCGTCATTCGCCAATATCCCTAATGCCTTCAGTTTTACCGATATCGACAGCGGTTCCGGCCACACTGTAAGGGACAACATAACCGGCCTTGTATGGACTAAATGCAGCATGGAGGCAAGCGACGTCATGGACTCAACCAGTAGCTGTAGCGGCACTCCGGCAACATATAACTGGGCTGACGCGGTCGATAGCTGCGCCAACCTGTCATACGCGGGCAAAGATGACTGGCGGCTTCCGACAGCTCCCGAGATTTTCACAATTATGAATTTTGATTATAAGACAGGGGTAATTACCGATTCGACGTATTTCCCCAATACGCAAGATGTCTATTGGACCAGAAGCACGGCAACGTGGCTCGGATTTGAGCTTGTATGGTCTTCGAGCTTTACGGCCAGCAGCCTGACAGCGTTGCAACAGGCATTCGATTCTGAATCCCATTATGTTCGGTGCGTGCGAGGGCCGGATTATTAGTCATGAAAAAGATACTATCAATAATAGCCACTCTTTCTGTTACAGCAGCTCTTTATGGCGGGATGTCTTACACGATTAATCACACACGGGGAATCGTGACAGATAACAACACCGGACTGGTATGGCTCAGATGCCCCCTCTCATCGCCGGGGGCTATTAATACCAATCCCGACTGTCTGGGACACACAGATAATGATACTTTTCTTTGGGATGATGCAATAAATGCATGTAATCAATTAAAAACCCAAAAATACCAGGGATACAGCAACTGGCGCCTCCCGAACATTCGAGAGCTTCAAAGTATCGCGGATTATAAATACGGAATGCTTCCTTCCATAAATCAAACAGCCTTTCCGAATATAGTAGCCCTGAAGGGAGTTTATCATTACTGGTCGTCAACCCCTCATAAGAATAACAATAACTTTGCATGGTTTGTGGATTTTTATAACGGCACAATAGCTTTCGCTGATAAAAATGACGCAAAGGAAGAAAACAAAAAGATTTTTGTCCGCTGTGTGGCGGGCCCCGGAAAATAATCAAAGATCCCGGAATTCAGGAAAGCCGTCTATTTACTTCACGTCGATGCAGAGCAGGCAGATATCGTCTTCAAAACTCTCTCCCCTTTTAATTCCCGTCCACGAATGCAGTTCATCGAATACACGGTCAAAGAAAAACTCAGCGTTTTCTTCGCCGCACTCGCGGATTATCTCCTTGAAGCGCTCCTCTCCGAAAAGCTCTCCATGCCCGTTCATCGCCTCTATCACGCCGTCAGTAAAAAGTACGATGCGGTCACCGGGCCCGATGGCATATTCCGTCCTGCTAAATTCGATATCCGGCACGATGCCGATCGCTTTGTTGCGGTTGTAGATCTCAACCAGGCTGCCGTCGAGCGCGCGGCGCATGATCTGCGGCCAGTGCCCGGCGTTCGAGGAAACGAGCGTGCGGGCGCGGGCGTCGATGACCATGTAATTCGCGGTAATAAACTGGCGGCCGACGTGATCGATAAGCGCCGAATTGATCCGGGCAAGCGACACGGAAACATCCGGCTCGTTTTTGAAAATGGAAAACGCGATCTTGAACATCGAGCCGATGAGCGCCGCGGGCATCCCGTGGCCGGACACGTCGCCTATGATCACGCCGAGCCCCGCATCCCCCATCCTGTAGAAGTCGTAAAAATCGCCGCCCACCTGCCGCATCGGGCAGTACCGGGCATGCAGTTCAAGCCCGGGAACATCGGGGAGCGTTTCGGGGATAATGGACTGCTGGATGTTGCGCGCGACTGAAAGTTCACGCTGGATAAGCATAAGCTCGTTCTGCATGGCAACACCGCGCTTGAGGGCAATAAAATTGCGCACCCGCGCCAGGAGCTCCTGCCGGTCGAACGGCTTGGAGATATAATCGTTCGCACCCATCTCGAGGCCGGTAATGATGTCGAGCGGCGTTTTTTTCGCTGTGAGCATGATCACCGGAAGCTGGAGCGGCGAATAAAGCTCCCGTATGCGGCGACAGACCTCGAAACCGCTCATCACCGGCATCATCACATCGAGAAGCACAAGATCGGGCGGGCCGTTCTTTTCGATGCGCGTGAGCGCTTCGGCGCCGCTTGCCGCCACCTCCGTATAGTAGCCCGCAAGCCCGAGATGGTTCAGGAGCACCTGCAGGTTAACCGGCTCGTCGTCGACGACCAGGACCTGCGCCGCCACTTCGGCCGGGTCCGTCCGCGTTGGCGGCACAGGTGCGGCATGGCCGCTTCGCTGGTCAGGTTCCTCGCGGAAGACCTTCGGCGGCGCAACGGGAAGCATTTCATCACCTGAAGGCATCGAGCTGTTCCAGAGCGGAATGGTAAAGTAAAAGGTGGAACCTGATCCTTCTTTTGATTCGACGCGGATACTGCCGCCGTGCAGCTCCACAAGCTTCCTAGTGATCGAAAGGCCGAGCCCGGTACCACCGTAACGGCGCGAGACCGATCCATCCGCCTGTACGAAGTAGTCGAATATCCTGCCGATCATCTGCTCCGGGATGCCTATTCCAGTATCCGATACGCTCACGGTGAGCATTGCGGGAGAGGTCGGTTTTTTTTCGGTCCTGATTACGATTTCCCCGGCCTCGGTAAATTTGATCGCGTTCCCGATAAGATTGACGAGCACCTGCTGAAGCCTGTCTTCATCGGCGTATACGAAAAGAGGTATATCGAGAATGAAATTTTTTATCCTGAGGTTTTTCTGTGCCGCGAGGGGAAGCAGCACTGATACGGCGCTGTCGACAGTTGAAACGAGATCGACCGCTTTCAGTTTCAGAACAATATCCTCATTTTTCAGGCGCGAGAAATCGAGGATGTCGTTGATCAGGTTTGAGAGGCGGCGGCCGCTTGAGGCGATCAGGGAAAGATTGTAAAGTGCCTGCTCGTCGAGCGCCCCGGCGGCCCCGTCTATCATGGATTCTGCGATGCCGACTATTCCGCTGATTGGCGTGCGGAGCTCGTGCGAGGTGTTGGCGAGAAACTCGTCTTTGAGATCGTCGAGGCGCTCAAGCTCGATGTTCATCGCTTCGAGCTCGCCTATTTTCAAATCCAGATTTTTCGCCATCCGGTTGAATGAATCCGCGAGCCTTCCCAGTTCATCCCTGCCCGCGACCGGAACCGAGCCGGAAAGATCTCCCGCCTCGATCTTCATGACCGCGTCGATCATCCTCGCCAGGGGCCTCACAAAAAGACCACTGAAAAAATAACCGATCGCGCACAGCACAAACACCGTCGCAAGAATTATGACGAACACATACCGCTGTGTTTTTTCAATCGGGGCGACAATAGCCGACTTCGAATAGAATATTCTTCCCATACAGAACGGTGCTTTCCCCGGCAGCCGGCCGAACGATACGATTTCATAGAAGGTCCCTCCGGCCCCGGGAATCGATATTTCGCGATATCCGTTGATCGTTTTGATATCCTCAATCTGGTATGCAACAAGCCTTTCACTTTCGCCGAAGAGCCGGCGCGCGGCTTCACTGCTGGAAACTGACGCCAGCACCGTACCGTTAAGTTTTTCGTCTGATGAGAGAAGTATCGCGTCGGCATAGACAAGGCCGCGCGTCCGAAGCGGGGAGAGTATCGATATCATCTCCTTCGCGTCGACACGGGAGGTGTTGATGTCCGCGCCGTTCATCAGCAGGACATTCAGGGTGTAATGGGCAAGGACCCGCGTGGTGATCTCGCCCTCGTGAATGACGCTCTCAATCTTTTCGTGTTTCTGGCGGTTTAAAATAACAATGGAAAGCGGAATTGAGGAGAGAAGTATGGTGAGTACAATAAAGAGAACTAACTTGAATTTTATGCTCATGGTTCCGGTGTTATTTCAGCCGTTCTATCGCCTGCAGGCGCCGCTCCGCCCTGGGAAGATAGATCTTAGCCGTCCTGTTCTCCGGGTCAACCAATAAAATCTTCCGCATCACGGCGATACACCGCCCGTATTCGTTCTTTTCATACAGGGCCACCCCGCTCTTCTCAAGGGCCGGTACTTCATAGGCGAGAAGGCCGCGCAGCCGCGCGAGTTCGCGCTCGGATTCGATAATAACCGGGGACGACTGCTCGAAGAGCACTATGGCGTCGTAATGCTGGTTTTTCGCCGAGAGACTGAGCGCCCTTTCGTGATATTTTTCCGCGTCCTCGATCCGCTTCAGGCCCTCCTGCGCCTCGGCATGGGCGCCGTCAAGGGCGAGCACCCTGCGCAACGAATCCTTTGCCGCGGCCGCGTTTTTCTCCCTTAGGTCGGTCCGCGCCTGCTGCATCAGTCTTTCAACATTGGCGTAGACAGCATGCAGCCCGCCGGCGCTCCCTCCGGCAAACGCCGCGTAATTAAAGGTAACTGCCGCGGTAAAAGTCAGGGCGCCGAATGCCCTGTCCGATATCGGCATAATGCCGTACTCAACGCCGATCCGCGATCCGAACCCGTAGGAAAAACAGGAGAAGAACCCGGCCTTAATGACCGCACCCGGCTTCAGGGCAGTATCATTCCCGCCGGTCCTGTCCGCGCTAAAATGAACAAGCGATTCCTGATAGAGCACTCCGGCATAAGGATTGAAAAACCGGTACAGGTAGCGGAGATACAGAAGGCCGCCGCGTAGCGAATAGACATCAAGAGAAGAAGCCGAGCTTTCACGCATCGGGTAGCGCGAAAAAAGGAACTCCCCTTCCGCTACCAGCGGAACGCCGAAGAGCGTTACCGGGCGGAGTGCGCCGAAACCCGCGGACATGCCCGGTGAAAGGTACGCGTCATAATAGCCGAACACGGGGCCGTATCCGAAGGAGGCTTGAAACATCCAGCTTTCATATGCGCCGGGGACATCGGCCCGCGCATCAGGACAAAAACCAATGGTCAGGAGAAGAACAATCAGAATGGAAAGGGAAAATTTCTTTGAACAGGTATAACGCATCATCCGGACCACAATATCAACAAAAAATTTTATTTGCCTATAGACACCCTGGTGCAATACCGTGATTTGTCAAGATAAAACCGTCCGGACAGTCTTAACGCGAACGGGTGTTTTTACAAAAAATGGGGCCGTGTCAGGAAATAAAACCATCCTTCTCCTGGCTTCGGCCGCTTCCACTGGTCCGGTCACCCGTTGCCGCAACCGTGAAATGCGCCGCGTGATTATAAAAATATGATTGTGCCTGAAGGCGTATGTGTAAGAATAACCGGGGCTTGTGCCACACATACAATCACGGCCGGCCTATTACCTCACTACAGTTGTTATATAGTGTACATCAGGATATTACAATGAACGGACATGACATTAAGGATACGGCCTTGGAATTAAAGGATGCTATCGCTCAATCGGAAGACATCGCCCGCGGCCTCTTCGGCCGCATAAAGGAATACAAAAAAACCGCGATGCGGGACTTCCTTTATCGCAAAGAGGCCTCCCCGGTCGAAGGCGGCAATCCTCCGTTCCGCTGGCCGGCATCGCCGCTCAGGGATGTGTCCGCGCTCATCGAAGGCCCTGATGGGCCCGAAACCTTCCGCCCTTTCATTTCAGACACAGGGATGCCGCTCATTCTCCCTGACTGCCTTGAGAGCCTTCGCTTCCAGCCCCGGCACTCTCGATTCGTTGACGACGCGGAAAACCGGTTTGCGGAATACCATATCGCGGGCGCCGACATCATTTTCGTGCGGGAGGGGAGCGATGCCGGCGCTTCGGCGATCTATCCCGTTTTTGCCGAAACGGGAGTTCTCGGCGAAGGGCTGATCGGCATCCGCCCTGACGCGAAACGGTGCGAGCATTTCTATCTCCTTAACGTACTGCACTTCTATTATCACGCGGGGATACTCGGCGCCCTGGCACGTAACGGCAGGATTGAGGCCGGAGCGCTCGGTGATATCCCCATCCCCGTTCCGCCCTTTGAAAACCAGAAAGCGATTACCGGGCTCATGCTCGGCCTCTCCGGGGGAATGGTAGCTGCAGAGGAATTTCAGGCCGGCCTTGCGCGGCTCGAAAGCCTCCTGTAACCCGTCCGCGATGCGGCCCTTACAAGTACTTGACAAATAGCACCCGTTGTTGTTTAATTCAGGTTCGCGCGAGAGATCACGACCCGGACAGGAATGAATGCACACTACTGAGGAACTCATCGGCCGCCGCTACCGGCTTTCACAGAAGATTGGCGAAGGGGGCATCAGCGACGTCTATCTCGCGATCGACACAACCGACGGCGGGAAGCGGGCGATCAAATTCCTGAAGCCTTCCGTCACTTCCGGCCGCGTGGAAGACCTGATACGCTTTCATTCGGAATCGGCAACGATCTCGCAGCTTTCACATCCCAACATCGTCCGCATCTTTGATGTCGGTGAATTCAAGTCAATGCCGTTCCTTGTGATGGAATTTCTCGAAGGCCCGAGCCTGAAAGACCATCTTTCACGCTCGGCCCGCGTCCCGATCAGCGAAGCGATCGACATCATCCTGCAGTTGTGCGGCGCGCTTGAGTACATCCACACGGCGCGCATCGTACACCGTGACCTGAAGCCGGGCAATATTATGCTAGCGACTTCCCCCGCCGGCAAAAGAGTTCTCAAACTGATCGATTTCGGGTTCGCGCAGCTGAAGGATTTTCTCGGCAGCGACGACAGCCTGGAAGTGGTCGGCACTTTCGGGTACATGTCGCCGGAGCAGTGCGGGGTCGTCAGGCGGAAGGTCGATTCCCGGAGCGACCTGTATTCGCTCGGCGTTATCTGTTATCAGCTTTTTACCGGGCTTCTGCCGTTCGAGGGCAATACCGTGAGCGCGCTCATTCATCAGCATATCGCGAGGATACCGGAGCACCCTTCGCGCATCATCCACGATCTGCCCGGCACACTGGGCGATATTGCCATGAAACTGCTCGAAAAAGAGCCGGAGAAGAGATACCAGAGCGCCGCCGGACTCACGAGCGACCTGAAAAAATTCAGGAGAGGGAAACGGAATTTCGCGCTGGGCCTCGACGAGCAGATAACGGCGCTCAACTACCGGACCAATCTTGTCGGCAGGGAAAAAGAGTTTGCCTACCTCTCGCGACTGTACCGGAGCGCATCGCAGGGCGAAGGATGCATCTGCCTGGTGGGAGGAGAGGCGGGGCGCGGCAAGACGCGGCTGGTTGAGGAACTGCGGGACTTCACGCTCGCGACAGGGGGGCTTTTCATCGACGGCAAGTGCTTCTCCGGGGAAAACAAAACGCCGTACGGCCCGTTCCGGGACGCGCTTGGTGTTTTTGTCCAGAACTACCTTCATTTCCCCGAAGCCCGCAAAAGCCAGACCCGGACAGCCGTCCTTGACCTGGTCGGGGAGCTCGGTGAAATCGCGGTCCGCCTCAACCCCTCCATGTCAGAAATACTCGGTCCGGTGCCGCCCCTTGTAGAGCTTGAGAGCGACCGCGAGAACGAACGGTTCCTGATCACCGCGAGCCGGTTTCTCCTCGGCCTCGGCTCCTTCGAGCACCCGCTCGTCATCGTGCTTGACGACCTCCAGTGGTCAGACCAGGGAACGCTCGATCTCCTGTCCGAAATAACGCGAAACATCGCGCGCGCGCCCGTGCTCATTCTGGGAACCTACCGCGACAACGAGGTGGGCGATCTCCATCCCCTGGGAGTCTTCAAACGCCAGATCACCCGGGCCGGATACAAACTCCAGGAGATACACGTTGACCTCTTTGATGCCGAACGCCAGTCGGAATTTGTCGCGCGGCTGCTTTTCGCTCCCGGTGAGGATGTCCGGGAAATCTCCGATTTCATTCACAGGAAAAGCAAGGGCAACCCGTTCTTCACCATCGAGATAGTCAAGCAGCTTATAAACGATGAGGCGCTCGTGCGAAAGCAGAACCGCTGGGTGATGGTGAACGAGGTGCTTGAAAAAACAGAAATAGCCGGGTCGATCATCGACATAATCATCAAACGGATATCGCTGCTTGACCGCCTCGACGTTGAAGTCCTTTCATATGCCGCAGTCATCGGGCGGAAGTTCACGATCGAACTCCTTTTCACGCTCGTAAGCCGGATACCGCGCGAATCGATCGTGGCTATCGTCGACAGGTCGATCGACCTGCAGCTTCTGGAGCGGGACCTGCAGGAGAAGGGGAAAATACTTTTCGTCCATGACCGCATCAGGGAGGCCTTCTACCGCAACATAGGAGGCGACAGGATACGAATACTGCATCTTGAGATCGCGCGCGCGCTTGAGAAACTGTACGGGAACAGCGGCGACGGCGCGCTTTTCGATCTTGCGTATCATTATATCCACGCCGGCGACGAGGAGAACGCGCTTCGCTGCGCCCTTCCCGCCGGACTGACGGCAATGGAACACTACGCCAATGAGGACGCCATCCGGTATTTTGAAATCGCGCGCGGCCTCATAGAAAAAAGGGAGGGGGCCGGCGGGCCGGAGTGGCTTCTCTGTCTCGAAAAGACAGGAGAGATCAACCTGCGCATCGGCCGCAACGACGAGGGCATCTCACTGTTCAACAGGATTCTTCCGTTCGTCAGGGATAACCGGAGAAAGGCAAACCTTTACATGCAGCTCTGCATCGCCTTTTTCAAAAAGGGCGACTGGAAGATGTGCGAGGCGAACGCGAAAGTCGGACTTGCGCTTCTCGGAGAATCGCTTCCCACATCGGGGCCCGCGTTCGCGCTGAGCTTCCTGCATGAGGCGTTGGTCCACCTTCTGCACAATTTCATTCCGGCACTGGGCTCCCGCGCGCAGAGAAAGGATCCCCGGCCCGAGGACAGCATGATCGTTTGGTTTTATCTAAGGCTCTGCTACGCCTATCTGCTCGGCAACGGCCTCAAATTTTTCCTCCGCTCGACACTGCGCATGCTCAACATCTGCGAATCGAAGATCGGCCCTTCGCGGGACCTCGGCATGGCGATGGCGGGGTACGCAAGCCTGTGCATGGCGATCCCTCTTTTCGGGCGGGCGGAGAAATTTCACGACAGGGCGCTCGCGCTGCGCGAAGAACTCGGAGACGACTGGGGAGTGGCGCAGTCGCTCCAGTTCATCGGTTTTTGCCATCAGTGGGCCGGCAACGCGAGAAAGGGGCTGGAATTCAACCAGAAAAGTTTTTCCAGATTTCAGCGGATCGGGGACATCTGGGAAATGGCGATGTGCAACAACGGCTTCAGCGCGGGGTATTTCTATCTCTCGGAATACGAGAAGAGCATCCAGGCATCCATGAGCTGGCTTGAGATCAGCAAACGCATAAACGACACCTTCGGTGAAAGCACGAGCATGGCCAATCTCGCGTGGGCGCACACCGAAATGGGAAATTATGATGAAGCGCGCAGATGGGGAGGAAAGGGGCTTGATCTGAGCATTCTTAACAACCACGGATTCGAGATCTGCCTGAATTCAACCTATTACGGTTATCTTGAATACCTGACAGGAAACCACGCGGATGCTATCCGCCACCTTGAAAAAGCGAGAGACCTTGACCTCTCCACCGATTTCCTCAAGGCCTATACCTCATGCCTCTATTACTACCTGGCCGACGCCTATCGCCAGGAATACCTCGAGGGAAAGGGCGCCTTTTCGCGTAAAGAAAACCGCGCGCTCCTGCGGAAAATTGAAAACGCCTCAAACCTTGCGATCAGAAAGACAAAAGCGTGGAAGCACAATTACGGCTGCGCACTGCGCTCGAAAGCGCACTACTTCGCACTTACCGGACAGTCCCGCAACGCCGAACGATTCTTCCTCCAGAGCATACGGGTGCTCGATGAAACCGGACGACGGTTCGAGCTCGCGCGCACCTTTCTCGAGTACGGAGAATTTCTCGCCGCCGGCGGAAAGCCTGAGATCGCCTACGGGAAGTGGACAACCGCATACCGCATCTTCTCCGAAATAAACGCAAAAGTTTTCGCACAGAAAGCCGCCGACCTTCTCGGCATTCACGGCCCCTCCCTTTCTCCGCGCGAACGGATGATGGACCGGAGGAGGTTCCTCTCAATCATAGAGGTGAGCCAGGACGTCAGCTCTGTGCTCAACATCAACGAGCTGCTCGACCTTATCCTGAGCAAGGCGGTGGAGGTCACCGGCGCACAGCGCGGATACCTTTTTCTCCCGGGTACCGAGTCAGGGGAGCTTGAGATCAGCGCCACCCGCAACATCCAGGAAACCGGAGTCGATACCCATTCCCACTCGATCGTCACCGATGTCTTCAAAAAGGACAAAACCGTCATCACCACCAACGCGGAAAAAGACGAGGCGCTCTCAGGCTATATCAGCGTTGCCACACACAGCCTGAAGTCGATACTCGCGGTGCCGATCAGGCACCACGAAAAGGTGCTCGGCGTATGCTACCTCGACAATCCGCTCTCAAGCGGAGTTTTCACCGAGGAGGACGCGGACCTGCTGCGGGTGTTCATGAGCCAGGCGGCGATCGCCATTGAAAACGCGCAGCTCTACCAGGGGCTTGAGAAAAAAGTCGATGAGCGCACGCGCGAGCTCACCGCGGCCTATCGCAAGCTTGACAGGGCCTATTCGACGATCAAGGACGACCTCGCGCACGCGAAAATAATCCACGAGAGCATCTTTCCGAAAAACCTGAACGCCATCGAGAACCTGCGCTTTGCCATCGACTACCGTCCCGCGATAGACGTCGGCGGCGACCTGTACGACATTACCCCCATGCACGACGGCTCGGTGCGCGTGTTTCTGGCCGACGCCATCGGCCACGGCGTGCAGGCCGCGCTTGCGACCATGCTCATCAAAAGCGAGTATGAAAAGATCAAACGCCTGGACCTCATGCCCCATCAGATAATCGAAATGATGAACGAATCGTTCAACCAGATATACCGCACCACCGTTTCGTTTTTCACCTGTGCCATTCTTAACATCGACACCGATCGCGGGAAGATACGCTTCGCTTCGGCAGGCCATCCCGAACAGTATCTGCTCAGGGGACCACAGATCATCGAGCTCCGCAGCCCGGGGCGCGCGGTCGGCCTTCATTCCGAAATAAAATGCGAAACAGTTGAGCTCACTATCGCGCCGGACGACAGGTTCCTGCTTTTCACTGACGGGCTGACCGAACAGTTCAGGAGTTCGGGTGAGCTGTACGGCGAAGAGCGCCTGCAGGCGGTGGTCCGCGAGGCGGCGTCCGGCCCGATCGAGGAGGTCATATCCGCAATCACGAAAGACATCATCGGATTCATCGGGCGCTCGGAAGTAAACGACGACATGACAATCATCGGCATTGAACAGAAACAGCGATAAATCCCGATCAGGCACGAAAAGGTCATGATAAACTACAACAACATTGTTTTTAAAGCGGGAAGGCGCGCGCTTGACACGATCAGAGAGGAAGGGCTTTCTCCCGACCGCGTCGGCACCGTCGCGGGGGCAGCGGGCGGCCCGAAATGGCTCATCCTCGGAGGCTTCGACCGGGTGATCGCGTCGCTTTTTCTGAAAAGAGCCGCAGAGCGGATATTTCTCGTCGGTTCGTCGATAGGCGCGTGGCGCTTCGCGGCGGTGGCGCAGAAGGAACCGCTGAAAGCGATCAACGCCTTCGAGGACGCCTACATCGACCAGCACTACTCGTCAAAGCCTGGGCCGGAGGAGGTGACCGCCGAAAGTTACCGCATCATGGACGCGTACCTTCCGAAGAAAGGCATTGCTGAGGTCCTTTCAAGCACGTCGGCGAGAATGAACATGCTCTCGGTGCGCTGCAGAAAATTCACCGCTGATGATACGCGCTCAAGGCTCGGTGCGGGGCTCGCGTGCGCCGCCGCGGGCAATTTCATATCGAGAAAGACCCTTTCGCTTTTCTTCGAGCGAACCCTCTTTCACGATCCTCGTGAAACGCCGCCTCTCGGGGATAACGGATTCACCGCCCGGCTCGCGCCGCTTTCGCAGGATAACTTCCGGCAGTGCCTCATGGCATCGGGCTCGATCCCGCTTGTGATGGAGGGAGTGCGCGGCATCCCCGACGCGCCGGAAGGCACCTATCGCGACGGCGGCATCATCGACTATCATCTCGATCTGCCGCTTGCCGCGCCGGGAAAGATCACCCTTTTCCCGCACTACCTCGACCGGATCATCCCAGGCTGGTTCGACAAGCAGATCCCGTGGAGAAAACCGCACGGGGACTACATTTCGGACACGCTGCTCATCGCCCCTTCGCCGGAATTCGTGGAAAGGCTTCCCTTCGGCAAGATCCCCGACCGTGACGATTTCTATTTCTTCAACGGCAGGGACAGGGAAAGGATCGCCTGCTGGAGAGGAGTGACCGCCGCGGCAGCACACCTGGCGTGGCTCTTCCACGAGGCCGTGGAGAGCGGAGCGATCCGCAGGCTCGTCCGGCCCCTTTAAAAAACTCGATCCGCTTACACCGTCTTGATGAAACGTGAGGAATCGAACCTGATCCTCCTGCCGTAAATGCCTCCCTTCCCCCTTGCGCCCGCGGCGACAACCATGACCACGACAGCATCGCGGGGAAGACCGAGAAGGCGGCGGATACGCTTCGAATCGCACCCTTCCATCGCGCAGCTGTCAAACCCGTACGCGCGCAGCGAGAGCATCAGGTTTTCCGCACCAAGTGCCGCGGTCTTGACCGCCCACAGTTTCATGTGCGACTTCGTGACCGGTTCGCGAATGATCGGCGAGGAAAGCCCCTTCACCGCGTAGAGCGCGCGCTTGACCAGCCCGAAGAGACCCAGAAATCCCTGCGAATAGACGAACGGCACGATCCGGCGGTAATACTGCTTTGCCGCGGCCGGGACCTCGTCGCCGCCCCTCTCGAAAAGGTCGAGCATTTCGCGGGCGTGCCCCTTCCATGTCGCGGTGCGGGCAACCACGACGACAAGCTCCGCCGCTGTCTTCGCCGCAATCTGAGAGAGGCACGCGCGGTTGAGCTCCCTTCTCTTTTCAGGGGCCTTTACGAGATAAAACTCCCATGGCTGGAGATTGGAGGAATTCGGCGCGAGGAGCGCATTCTCCAGACACTGTTTCATGATTTTGGGCGGGATCGGAGTGCCGTCGAATACTCTGACTGACCGCCGCGAATTGATCACCTTCTGAAATTCCTTCGGGTCGATCTTCGGCGCCTTCTCGACGTAGGAAATCTCCGGGACCCGGGTGAGTATATCGTCTTTCGCCATGTCGTGACTCTCCTTGTAACGCGGATTCGTGTTGTCGCCGGGGCTGCGTGATCCGGTCGATCTTTTCGAGGTTACCGGCATTTCAGGTTCGCGTCAATTATTAATGCAAAGAGAGGGGGATATTTCAGGCGCAGGGCGGACATGCGCTGATCGGCACGAAAGTTATTCAGGCGTTACTCCCTCCATTTTGAGAACCTGCATCATCTGCCAGAATTTGCCGAAAAAATTCTTTTTTATCACCCATCCTTATATGTGGCAAGGAGCATGCATGCCAGGCCACAACATAGACATCAGGATCTTCTTCGCGCACGATTACACGATGGATACCTGCTCCCAGGTCGAAGACGACTACCTTCCCTTCGGGGCGCTGAGCAGCGACTTCAGGGAAACCACGGGGAAACCGCGGTTCCGGTTCAGCACGGGCGGAAGCGCGCGGCCGCGTCATAAGCCCGCACAACCGCATCCCCCCGCTCAACCCTTCAGCGCCGTGAAGTGCAGCTTGTAGCGTTTCGGGCTGCATGCTGACATCTTCACACATGGATTTCGAACATTATCGGCATCATTTAAAAAAATTCAAAATTCACGCACAGTTCATTCCAGTAGAGGCACGTTTCATTCCGACCCCATTGACACTCGCAGCCACTTTCCGATAGTATAACTTGTTTCAATCGCGCACACTTCATTACCGGCAATTAAGCAATCTTCGTTATGCATATAAAGCTTTGCCATGTACAACAGGATCTCATCTTAACAAATGATACCATTAACATTAATTACCATAATAGTCACATAGTTCAATAAAACGATCATTCTTAAAAATCAAAATAAAACCCGGGGAATCGCATGGAAATAGTAACGGAACGCCTCAGCATCTTCATATTGCCTCCGGTTCTTTTTCTTATAACCGGGGTTGCTCTTTCGGTTATTACTTTCGCGAAGGGGAAACGCGAAAAAGAGACAACCATATTCGCGATGACGAGCCTCTGGATTACTCTTCTCTCCCCGGTTTTTATTTCCCACTTCATTTTCAAGGGCAACACCGGGCTGATCATGGTGATCGAGCGATCAGTTCACGCTCTCTACGTTTTTGCCCCCTGGATCGGCATACAGTTCATTCACACTATTATACATTACAGGAACCGCGCAATATCCATCGGGAGTTTTATCCTGTCTTCGATAATATCGCTCTCCACCTTCACTGATTATTATGTTTATGGCCTCTGGGAATATGATTGGGGATATATGGCCAAAGGCGGGATAATGCTGCAAATATTCGGAGCCTACTCTTTCTTTATGACAGCGTATGGAGTCGCAATGTTCCTGCAGAAGATGAAAACCGCATCCGATGAAAGCGAGCGTCTCAAACTCAAATACCTGCTGTTTTCAATGATAATCATCGCTGTTCTTACGCTGTTCAACCTCCCTGCCATGAACGGCGTTGATTTCTACCCCCTGGGGAATTTTGCATTCATCCCCATGCTTCTTATGGCCTGGGGGATCTTCCGGCATAATGCCATCAGGATAAACCGGTACGCAATACAGCGCGTACTCGCCAGCATCGTTCGCACACTCATTCTAATCGGGCTCGCCGCTACCGTTCCCTGCATCATCTGGCTGTTCACCAGTTACGATGTACAATTCATACTGGGCAGGATTGTTCCCTACGGCCTGCCGCCGCTGATCTCTTTCATCTTTTGCGCATCACTATCATTGCTGGTTTTTAGTGTCGATAAGAACCGTCGCGAGACGTTGATCTTCAGCATAATCGCGCTCGCATACACCATGCTGAGCCTCGATATCTTTATGAATTGCATCATCACTGACCCCGCTATCGGGCTCCGTTTCAACCGGGCAAGCCACATCCTGGTCGTGTTCCTCCCCTCACTCATGGTGCAGCTCATGCGATTTATTACCGATCGCCGCAGCGAGCGGCCGCTCCTTTACATTTCCTACGGAATAAGCTTTACGCTGCTTCTATTTACCCAGTCCGACTATTATCTGAAGGGGATGTATCACTATTCCTGGGGATTCTTCGGCATAAAAGGGCCGCTTTTCGACGTGATGGCTGTATTTTCGGCACTGGCTACTGTATACTCCATCTATATACTTATCTACGCTTACCGGCATACGGAAAACACCTACCAGAGCAGGCGTATAATGTATCTGCTCATAGCCACCTCATTCACCGCATTGATGTCCATGGGTAATTTCCCCGCGATGAACGGACATGACTTTTATCCAACGGGGAATTTCATCTTCGTACCGATGACCTTCCTGTCCATAGGACTCTACCGGAACAACATAGCCGCGTTAATCCGAAGTACGGGGATTATTGTCCGATATGGAGGATTTGCGGCAGCGGTATGCTTCGCGGCGCTGATGGCATCCCGATATCGGAATGAACGGATGCTCACTGTTTCGATAGCCGCGTGGATGGTCTTTGTCGTTATATCCAACATTCTTTTGGGCCGAGCAGTCGATTATCTGTTCGGGAGAAGAGATTCCTCGCTGCATCGGGCGTTTGCACAGCTGACAAGAGGCCTTTCTTTTGACAGCAATTTCCACGACATCAGCGACACTGTCTCAAAGGAAATGTTCACTCTCATATATTCCCGATGGTGCTCAATCCTTTTCTTGAACGAAGAAACCAATTCCTATACCGGCTCATTAAAATGGAACAGCCGGCAGGGCGTATTTTCAAAAAAGAGCGGGGTGTCCGCTGACACTGAAGTCAGCATCGCGGGGAACAATCCACTCCTTGCGTTCTTTCTGGAGCGGAGACCTCTCGCCCACCGCGAGGAAATCGAGGAATGGCTCATAAACCGCGATCACACGATCGACAGCAATGATCTGATCCGGCTGTCAGATTTATCCATTCCGGTGTATATCAGGGACCGGCTGTTTTGCATCATTTTGCTCGGCCCGAAAACGGACGGCACGGTCTATTCAGAAACCGAGGTCGAATGCCTTTCCCGGCTCAACCTCCCCCTGGGATCATACCTTGAGAAGGCCCGTATCCTTCAACATATGGAGGATACGGTTGAAGCGCGCACCAGGGAACTATACGAATCGGAGGAAAAGTACCGTTCATTGCTCGATGTTGGCGTCATAGGATATTACGAGATCGACCCGAAAGGCAATTTCACCTTCAGCAATGGCAGCATCTGTTCTTATCTCGGATATACGCATGATGAAATGATCGGAATGAATTTCAGGAAGGTAACGACCGATGAGGAGTCTGGCAAGATAACGGCCGTTTTCCTTGATGTGTGGCTTGGCAGGATCCCCCTGGGCATTATCACCATACAATGCATAACCAGGAACGGCGATGTGCTGCATACAGAACACTATATCAGCGCGATGAAAAATGTCGCCGGGGAAATTATCGGCTTCCGCTGTGTCGGCATCGATGTCACTGACCGCAAAAAGGCGGAAGACGCCCTGCGGGCAAGCGAGGAGAAATACCGCGACTTCATCGAAAAAATCCCCGTCATCGTTTTCGAAGTGAACGCAAAAGGAACGATCACCTATATCAACAACACGGGACTTGAACTGCTTTCCTATACCAGGGATGAAGTAATTAATATGCCGGCATCAAAATTCATCAAGGCTGAAGAGCATCAGGCGCTTTACCACGGCATCGAACGAATCACCAGCGAGGGAAAAACATACGAGAACGTTCGCTACCACGCGATAAGGAAAGACGGATCGCTGATGCCGGTTCACCTGAGCACCAGCCACATGCGCAGGCAGGAGGAGGGCGGCGGGTTCCAGGGCATACTGGTCGACCTCACCCAGATCGAGAGCGCACAACATGCCCTGCGGGAAAGCGAACAGAAATACCGGATGATCATCGAGAACATATCGGACATTATCTATCACTGCGACCGGAACGGGCTTTTCACCTATATCACACCGTCGGCATCGGTGATAACGGGATACAGCGAGACCGAAATAATCGGAAAGCATTTTTCAGAAATAACACCCCCTGATTACCGTGAGGAAGTCGTTTCATTTTACGCAAGCCAGGTCAGGGGCGGAATAACCGATTCCTACTACGAACTGCCTGTCATGAAAAAGGATGGCGCCATCATCTGGCTGGGACAGCGCATCAAGACAATCCCTCATGAGGACGGGACAATCGAATTCTACGGAAGTGCCAGAGACATCACTGAGCGCAAAAAGGCCGAGGAGGACCTGCGCGCGAGCGAGGAGAGATACCGGATATCGGAGGAAAAGTACCGCTCCGTACTCGATGTCGGCGTCATAGGGTATTACGAGGTAGACCTGAATGGCAATTTTGTATACAGCAATAAAAGCTTTCTGGACTTTCTTGGCTATTCCGGTGAAGAGCTCATCAACATGAACTTCAGGCAGTTTGTGAAGACGGAAGACATCCAGCGGTTTATCGAGGCCTATGGCAATGTATACCTGGGCAGATGCGAGGTCGGCATACTCATCGCGCCGATCTTCGACAAAAACAGAACTATAAAATACGGGGAAATGTACATCAGCGCGATGAGAAACACCGCCGGGGAGGTAATCGGTTTCCGCTGCGTGGGCATTGACATCACCGACAGAAAAAAAGCCGATGAGGCCCTTCGCGCAAGCGAAGAGCGTTACCGGCTTGTCGTTGAGAACATCGGCGATTGCATCAACATCTGCTCACACGACGGACACTTTAAGTGGATAAGCCCCACGATAGAAAAACTGTTAGGGTATACTCCCGAAGAAATGGCGGGAAAGCATTTTCTGCAGTTCATAAGAAAAGATGCCCGGGAAACGCTGTTAAAATCCCTTTTACATCAGGTCAGTGCGAACATTCCCTCCCAGTATAATGAATTTCCAATGAACAAAAAAGATGGCGGCCTGTTATGGGCGGGTCAGACGACCAGCATGATAAACAATGACGGAGAGATGGAATTTTTCAACGTAAGCCGCGATATCACCGAACTGAAAAAAGCCGAGGAAGCGCTCCAGGAAGCCAAGGAGGCCGCGGAACTGGCCAATCGCGCCAAAAGCATTTTCCTCGCCAACATGTCGCACGAGATCCGGACTCCGATGAACGCGATCCTCGGCTTCTCCCAGCTCATGCTGCGCGACTCCACGCTGTCCGGGGAACAGGTTCAACACCTTACCACTATCAACCGCAGCGGCGAGCACCTGCTGGCGCTTATCAACGACATCCTCGAGATGTCAAAGATAGAGGCGGGGCGGATAATGATCAATCAGTCCGCCTTCGACCTGCACGCTCTGGTCCGCGACATTGAAATGATGTTCAGGGTACGTACGGAAGCCAAACAACTGCAGTTGCTGGTGGAAGTAGCCGAAGACACGCCGAGTTATCTGATGACCGACGAAGGGAAGCTGCGTCAGATACTCATCAACCTGATGGGAAACGCGGTCAAGTTCACTGACAGCGGCGGTGTGGCCGTGCGGATACGGACGGTCAATGAAAACGGGCAGCTTCGCCTTATCGTGGAAGTCGAGGACACGGGGCCGGGCATCAGCACCGAGGAAGTCGGGGACCTCTTCCGCGCCTTTCAACAGACCTCAACGGGCGTCAAGGCGGGCGGCACGGGCCTGGGTCTGGCGCTCAGCCGTGAATTCGCCCGCCTCATGGGCGGAGATATTACCGTCTCAAGCCAGCCGGGACAGGGAACCTGTTTTCATCTGGTAATTGATGTCCAGCAAAGCGAAGGTGTTTCAGCGCAGCAGCGCTCGCACTCCAGACAAAAGGTAACAGGCTTAAAAGCCGGCCAGGGGCCGTTCCGGGTGCTGGTCGTGGATGACAAACCCGAAAACCGCCTCCTGCTGCGGGAACTGCTGGCGTCAATTGGTTTCGAAATCAGGGAGGCCGAAAACGGTGAAGAAGCCATTGCGATGTTCACCTCATGGTCTCCGCACATCATCCTGATGGACATGCGCATGCCGGTGATGGACGGCTATACTGCCACACGGCGTATCAAGACAATGGAGGAAGGCCGGCGCACGCCGATCATTGCCCTTACGGCCAGCGCGTTTGAAGAGGAGCGCCAGAAGATATTTGACGCCGGCACGGATAAATATCTCCGCAAACCGTTCAAGGACTATGAGCTGTTCGACCTGATCAGGCAATGTCTGGAAATAGAATACACGTACGAGGCCGCCGACGCTCTTACCTCAAACGGACCGGGAGCTGAAACACATTCCATATCCAGAGAAGACCTCATGAGCCTGCCCGATGGCCTGGTCGCTCAGATAATTGCGGCGATAACCCATCTCGATTTTGACCGGCTGCTGGAGCTTATCGAACAGGTCAGCGAACGGTCTCCCGCTGCGGCCGGCCCGTTGCGGGAAATGGCGAACAGTTACCGGTTCGACGAGATCCAAAAACTATTTTCTGAAAGGAGACTGATCGTATGACAACCTCATCTGAATCTGTCAGCAAGGGCAACATACTTGTCGTGGATGACACTCCGGCGAACCTTCAGGTGCTCACCGGCATGCTCAAAAAAGAGGGATACAAGGTGCGCCCTGCCCCCAGCGGCAAGCTCGCCCTGCAGGGGGCACAGGCGGAAACGCCGGATCTTATCCTGCTGGATATCACCATGCCGGAGATGGACGGGTATGAAGTCTGCGAATGCTTCAAGTCCGACGAAAAACTGAAGAGTATACCGGTTATTTTCATCAGCGCACTGTCGGAGACGCTGGACAAAGTTAAAGCGTTTACCGCCGGAGGGCTTGACTACATCACCAAGCCTTTTCAGATGGAAGAGGTGCTGGCACGCGTCAACATCCACATGAAGCTTCACAGCCTGCAGCTCGAGCTGGAAAAGAACAACCTCAAACTCGAGGAGGCCAACCGGAAACTGTCGGAAGACAAAGTCAGGATCGACCAGCTTCTGAACAATGTCCTTCCCGGAGTCGTTGTCGATGAGCTTAAATCCAACGGATACGTGAGGCCTGTTTATCATGAATCGGTCACGATCGTGTTTACCGACTTTGTCAATTTCTCCGCGATCGTTGAAAAGATGACTCCGGAAAAGCTGATTAAAGAGCTGGACGAGTGCTTCACTTTTTTCGACACGGTCATGAGCAAGTACAAACTTGAAAAACTCAAAACAATCGGCGACTCCTATATGTATACGGCCGGAGCGCCCGTATCACACCCAACTGACCACATTGACGCCGTGCTGGCCGCTATGGAAATCCTTCAGATAATGAAGATGAAAAATCTATCGAAAAAGAAGAATGATGAGGAGGTCTGGGAAATCAGGATCGGGATCAACACCGGCCCGCTCATGGCGGGAATAATCGGCGAAAAGAAGTTCGCCTACGACGTCTGGGGAGACTCGGTCAACATCGCGAGCAGAATGGAATCCCACGGCGAAATCGGGAAGATCAACATATCCTCCTACACCAACGACCTCATAAAGGATTTTTTCATCACACAGCACCGGGGAAAGATCGAGGCCAAGCATAAAGGGCTGATCGATATGTTTTTCATTGAAAGGATACACCCCGACCTGTCCAAGGACGGGGAAGGACTGGTGCCGAACGCGAAATTCCATGAGAAATATTCCCTGCTGGACACCATAAACAGAAATTAGACCCGTCGAAAGGGCCGTCGACATGTCAGGGGAAAGCCATTAATATCAGTGCGAAATCCCCATGACAGGTAAGAGGGATATATCCCCTCAATCCTTCAGCGCCGCGAAGTGCAGCTGGTAACGCTTCGGCTGGCCCGAGAGCGAATACGGAAATATGGTGACCGTGTAGGGAGCGCTTTCGCCCGACGAAAGCCGTTTCGCCCCTGAAAACCCGTAGGCGCTGCCGATGAACTTCCCCTGCGCGTCGAAAAGTGACACGATGATCTTCACGAGTTTCACCGGGTAGCCGTTCGGATTGGCGATCATCCCCGACAGTTCGTAGCTCCCCAGCGAGCCTTTGCCGAACCGCTCCTGCGAGCTTGTGATGGTCTCGACAAAACTGCTGAACCGGTCGGGCTGCGGATCGTAATAGGCCCTGTACGTCCGGTATCCTTTCGGGCCCGGTGTGAGGATGCCGCGCACCGGAAGCGTCTCCCCCGGATTGATGTGGCGGTCGCCGAAGAGGCGCGCAACCGCCACCTGCTTCCCGTCTTCAGAAAGGAAGCTCAGCGTGATGTTCGGGTTCTCGAGGACCGCCTTGCCGCTGTTGCCCACACGCCCGTTGATATAGAGCACGCGCCCGTGCTCGACAAGGTGCAGGTCGGCAAGCGCTCCCTTCGCCTCCTCGTCGTCCTTTATCTCGCGCGCCGCCTCGGGGGCCCCCGTCGTTTTCGGACGGTCGCGGAAGAACCACCACCTCCGCCCGCTCTCCTCACGGCGGATGCCTGACGCGGTTTCGCCGGAGATGACGGTCCTCGCGACGGACTTCAGGATCGAGCCGGTCCGGATATCGATCATGCGCACCAGCAGTTCGTTTCCGCCGGACGCCCGGCTCACCGTGCCGAACACCAGCGCGTCGACGGCGAGGAGCTTCCCGAGCTTAGATACCGAGTCAGCGCTCATCGCGCCCGAAGCGCTGAACTCCTGCTCGCCCATCACACGCGCGATCTTCGACCGCTCGACCAGCGTGAGCTTTCCGGTGAGCACGAGCTCGTGGGTGATCTTGTCGGAGGCGTAGCGCGCGAAATCGCGGTCCTGGCCGACCGCCGTCTCGAACGGCACCACCGCAACCGTCCTGCCCGGGAGCGCACCGCTCGCGGAGGCAAGCTCCAGGGCGATATCGCGGAATACGTCCTGTGAGGAGTATGCGCATATCGAAACGAGAAGAAATATGATGATGGATACAATTCGCTGTTTCATTTGATTTTCCGTGCTCACCGCGAAGGGATTGAGAAATTCCCGTCCTCATGAAATTATTTTCCGCTACACTTTACAGGACCGCGAATCTGTTTCAAGCATTTCTTCAGGACAGCCTTCATCCTCGTAACGCGGATAACGGCCCGCGATAATGAATCCTCAACAACTGGTGCGCCCAACATCCATTTAATCAGTTGACACACGGCCGTTACTGTCTTCTGATATCATCATGGAACGCAATATTGAAGAAAGCGCGGAGCGGTTTTTCAGGATAATTGACAGGCTGATCTTCAATGAGAAGAACAATATCCTGGTTTACGGCGACAATCTCAAGCTTTTCCCTTCTGAAATACATCTTGTGCTGTTGATACGCAACGGAAAGTCGGAAAGCTACTCTACGATCGTACGGCGGCTGGGCGTCACAAAGGGCGCCGTGTCCCAGACGATATCCCGCCTCGCGGAAAAGGGAATCATCGAGAAGCAAAAACCGCCGTCCGGCAACGACCTGACGATCGTCCTGACCGATCTCGGGAAAAAGGTGCAGAAGCAGTGCAGAAAAATCCAGCAACGCATGTTTGAAAAATTCTCAGCCTATCTGCATTCGCTCCCCGAAAGGGACAGGAAGGTTATCGGGGGTTTTTTAGATCATATCGAGCTGCACCTGACCGGCGGCATTCCGTCCCCCGACGGCGACTGACATCCATTCCGTCCCGCAACCCCTCGTATCCGCCGGACACCCCCGCCCGATATTTTCACAAAAAACGCCTTTTCGGCTTGACGGATTATTGTTTAGATACTAAATGGCTAAATACGTTTAGCATCTAAACAAAAACACACATCAAGAGGAGGCACAATGAAACGTCTGCTGCTGGGTTACAATCGTCGCATGCTGCCGATACCCTGGGCACTTTTCAGAATGATGGCGTCCGCGGAAGCGGCTAAAAACAGGAAAAGGGCCGGCAGTCTCGACGATGAGCACCGCCGGGTACACCATTTCGTGGTCCGCGAGCTGCCGGGACTTGCCAAACCGATGGGGCCCGATTTTGTCGCAAAAGGTCTCGGCATGGACGTCACCAGGGTAACGGCGATAATGGACGAGCTCGAACGCCGCAAGTTCTTCCTGTACAGGCCCGGGGGAAAGGACGTCGAATGGGCATACCCTGTGACGGTAGCACCCACGCCTCACCGGGTGGAGTTTTCAACAGGAGAGGCCATCAACGCGGCCTGAGCGACCGACGCGGTCGCAACGCCCTTCGTGCAAGGGCGTTTACGCGGTGAGCCCCTCACCTTCAACATCAGAACGGAGTGCGCCTGCTGCGGCAGGGAAATCCGGTTTCAGATGAAAAGCGATCTGAGCTTTACCCTCGGGGACATGTCATCAAATCCGATGTTCTTCGTGCCGATGGTCGATCTCGCCACGATAAAGGAGCCGACCATCATCGACGTGTTTTGAAGGAAGTCGATATTCTTCTGGTCAGAAGAACACGCACGAAAGCATCGCAGGGAGCATGGCGGGCCAAAAGGCATCTACCTCACGCTCGCACAGAACGCCTTCCTGGCCCCGCTGGCGCAGGAGATCCCGTTCGAGTTCAACCGGTGTCCGGCGCGCATATAACAGGTTTTACAATCGAAGAGGCCCCGAAGAGGTCGAACAGCGCGGCAATCTCATCATTGTAACAGACTGTTCCCCCCGGGGCCCCTCTCACCCGGGGAGTGGTCGCTCGCACCACCGCCGCCTGGCTTTTCACCGGAATCATGTATCCACCATGCGGCCGGACAATCCTCACGAACCGCCGTATCTCTCTTCCGCCTTCTACCGCCGGTTCCCTGTTCGCCACGGAACGAGCCTTCAGCAACCCGTCCCGAATGAACATGTTGAACCCGGTAGTGCGTTTCCGCCCGCTCTGCTTCGCCACAGCGTTCCAGTACTCTTTCTGATCGCTGTTTAATGCATGCCAGCGCTTCACCAGTGCCGCCATGCGGCCCTGGCAGGCGCGCTGTGCCCCGGTTTTCGGATCGCCGGGCCGTGTATAGGCCCGGGACCGCTGTTTCCCGTCCACGATGTAGTACACACGGTCGTAAACGCGGCCCTGAATGCCCACGGTTATGGCCTTCAGTATTTGGAGTTCCTTTTCCATTATCCCTGCCCTGCTGTATCCCATCGTCAAGCCGGCACCATACCAGCGTCATACCAGGAACGCACCGGCTGGAGCGAGGTTGATTAATTATATGTGAGGTTCGGGAGGGGAGTCTGACAAAATATTTGGAGTGAAACCTTGTTTTTTTCACGGGAAAAAGGCTCTGCCGTCGTCGCCTCCTTCACATCCGTGTGACCGGCGACACGCGCCGCGTGGTTTTTCTCTGTCCTTTTTGTACTGGCACAAAAAGGACGCAAAAAAGCCGCGACTCATTCGCCGTCGCGGCTCCCTTTCTCTTCTTCATGGCATTCTCTCTATACAGCTGCGGAGGGTACCGCCGCTCCTTGCCCTCCGTGGCATCGCGGCACTTGCGCATCCGTGCGCGGCGTCGCGTTGCGTCTTCGCCCCGGTCGCCGCAGTCCGTTGCGGCGACTGTTTGGTTTGCTTTTCCCTGAAGGCGCGAAAGCGTTTTCGCGCCTTCAGGGCGCTCCTCACCAAAAGATTCTCTTAAAAAATGAAAGGCGTCTTTCGCAATGAAGACGCCTTGGGGAGAATCACGTAACTTTTGATTGTCGGGACATGGTTCTGTGAGCAAGCCACTATTGCCTTACGGATCATTGCGACCGGCCGTCAGATGACGGCTATATTTGTATATTCAAAATTTATGCTCGGCTTCTTCGTTTTCATCCGTAAGCTCGATAGAATATATTCCGTTAAACCATTTACAACTCAACTCTATCTTCATGGCCATATTTATCCCCTCCATAATCGGAATTATTTTTTCACTCAATACTTTCAATTTTAATTGATCCCATTCATTTCCATCTGTGCTAATAAATCCTCTTTGGTTTTCGATTTTATACTTATATTTTTTTTCTGAGCCTTCTATCCAAGTAGTGTATAATGTTTTCTTTATTGAGGAAAAGACTGATATAACGTAATTATGTCTAAATTTTATTATGCCATCTTTAATTATACTCTTATCATCGTAGTTTCTTAAAATATCCGGATGTGCAAATAATAAACCGCCTCCTTCCATCTCATATGGATAAAAATAACATGGCTCACCCTTTATATATGCTAACCCATATTTATATTTTATTGAATCCACATTATTGCCGTGTGATTCTCTAACGAAATTATTATTCACTAATAATGCAAAAATTATTATCATAAATAAAATGGTTTTTTTCATATGTTTCTCATTTATTTAAATCAATATTAGGATAATCTGGGGTTGGCCTTTGCTTCTTCAAAATATCCTCACGAATGTCCCTGACTTCGTGTGTTTCTCCCTTGAAATTCGGATTATTTATTGCTTCAGTTAATTTATCTTTAAAGTTCTTTGAGGTGTTGGGATCACCTAACGTATGGCACCCAGTTGACCACCGATAATCATGTATGGCAACTTGTTTTTCTCTGCCTTCAACAACAAAAGGGTAAGCATCTTTGCTTTTCATATCTTTTCCCGCAAATTTAACAATTTCTTCACTTGTATTGTTTGTTAGTATGTTAAATTTCCCTTTCTCGGTTGGGTAGGTAGGCATATCACCTTTTTTCGATGCCCAATATACATCACCAGCTTGATGAGTAATAACAGAACCATCCGGCATCGTTAATTTATAATCAACACTACCAGTGAAACCGGTACCCCTCTTTCCATCGTAATTGCCACGTATTGTACTTATAACCTCTAACTTCGACTCAACTTTTCCCCCATTATATCTATTTGCCGCAGTATCACTTTGAAGTTTAGATGCTATAGAATTACCGGAATCTTCAGATATACTTCTCCAACTGCTTCCTTGCTGCGAACTCGTGTTATTCCAATCATTCGGACTTCCATAAATCGAAGCGTTCCCGCTCGGATCCCCATACCTCACCGGGTTCCCCTTCACATACGAGTACCGGTTCCACCCCTGCGTCTCATATTCGCCGTCAATGACGCTGTCCGCCGTGACAAACCTCCCCACCTCCGGATCGTAATACCGCGCGTTATAATAGTAGAGCCCGCTCTCTTTGTCAAGCTCCTGCGAGTTGTACTTCGGGGCGTGGTTGGTGTTCCCGATCTGGAACCAGGTCTCCCCGTACGGCAGGTATTCCGTCCGCGTCACCGGCTTGCCGCGCTCGTCGGCCACCACCCGCACCGAGTCCACGTTGTCGGTCAGGTAGTAGACCGTCTCGCCCGACGGCGTCATCGCGGCCACGCGCAGCCCGTTCAGGTAGATGTTGTTCACCGACGCGTACGAGTTCTCGATCATGTTCCCTTCGCTTCCCTTCTGTATCTCCAGTCCCATGTACATCGTCGGGTAGAGCACCTCGTGTTCGTAGGTCACGCCGTCCGTCTCGCGCCGCGAGATCCTCCGTACCCGAAATCCTCCGTCGTCGTACCAGTACTTTCCCATCACCTCGCCGGTCGAGGGGTTGGTGATCGTCCGCACCCGGTTCGTCGAGTCGTAGGCCATCTCCTTGACGCGCTTTGCCTTGTTGTCGCGGTGGACCGTCATGTTTCCCGCCGCGTCGTACTCCATCTCGTAGCGACCGGGGCCGCTCGCCGTGCCGTCCACGGCCACCACCGCGTGATTGCGGTAGTGGTACGTGAGGCTCTCCTCCACCGAGCCAAGCTCCGGGTCGATGCTGTCCTTGCGCGTCATGTTGCCGCCGGGAGCGTAGGCAAATCCCTGCGAGAACTGCCGCGCCGGGTCGTCTAATCCCGCGCATTATAATAGTAGAGCCCGCTCTCCTTGTCAAGCTCCTGGCTGTTGTACTTCGGCGCGTGGTTGGTGTTCCCGATCCGGAACCGATCGGCAGAATGCCGGGCACTTAAAAAATAATTCCCCCTTAGAACCGCCGGCACGAGGCCGGCGGTTCGGCATCCCGCAGGAAGCGGGTTATGCCGAACAAGCTCGCCGCAGGCGCGCGCTTTTCTTTGCGACGCTTTCTTTTTCGCGCAAAAAGAAAGCGTCAAAAAACCACTTCAGCCCTGAAGAACCTTTGATACTTTTCAGAAGCATATGAAAAAAAGTGTCCCTCTCGGAGGAACCAGCAAGGGCACGCCCCGGGCGCAGGCGCGAAAAATCGTTGAATATCTCTCCCCATTATGCGAGTATCAATCTTCTCACAGCGGCAGATCATGCTCTGGCGGGAATTCCATTCCGGAGAAAACGCAATGCGGAAAAACAGTGCCGTCCCGTCATATTTAGCGATTCTCGCACCGCTGCTTCTGACTACGCTCATGGCGCTCGCGGCCTGCACCACCATGAGCTTCGAGGATGACGGGCGCCGGCACGTCCTGCGCATTCACGACAGGCTCGTGCTCGATATATCCGGCTGCGAGCTGACAAGATGGGTTGAACAGATGGGCCCGTACCGGAGCGAAGGCATGGAGCACATAAAGCTCGGCGCGGGATGCGACAGCAGCTACTCCGAGCTTCTGGCTTCCTGCCCGATCAGGAGCGGAGAGGCGTTTAACTCCAAAGAGGCCCTGCTATCCCACCTTGAAAACCTCGACACCGCACGGCGCAGTTCCAGGGAGATTGTCAATCCCCTTGAAACGATCATCACGCCCGGCGGGCTTACGGTATATCGCCGCCTTGCGCACTACACCCGGAGCAGCACGTGCGTTACGCTGAACCAGGGCCACAGGAACCGGATTTACGGCGAGCTTATCATATTTCCTCACAGCCTCTCGACCGTGTATGTGTATTACGGGCAAAGAATCATCACGCTGCGGTTCACCTACACCTACGATCCGGAGGAGTTCAGGGGAGTTAAGGACGAGGCTCCCGTATGGGAAGCACAGTTCATGAAAAACCGGGCGAAGAGCGACGCGATCATTTCGCGGATAAAGATCCTGCCCTGACAGCGGTCTCCTGACTGCGTACGATTCATCTTCCGGGGTCATGTAATACTTGACATAATGAATGAAGCTGATATGCTTCAGGTTACTATGAGCATGAAAAATTTCAAAGCTGTAAGCACCGCAAAAAAGGATTCCCCGCGGCGCGGAAACAGGATCGTACGGCTTTTCGTCTTCTTCCTGCTCGCGCCGCTCCTCTCGCCGCTGCGCTGCTATCAGCCCGAACCCGTTCGCGATTACCAGGTAACGGTGAATATTTTCACGCACGCGCGGCTCCTGCTCTGGAGCTATACCGTCACCCCGTCTTCCGTAAAAGTTGAACGGTTTCCGACGGGAGGCGGACCCGGCGAGGCGGTGGTGGATAGAAGCCTCACCGGCGGGGAGAAGGACAGGATCGGCAGGATGCTTGCCGTCTTCCCCCTCGAATCGCTCGAGGAACGGTACGCCGACGGACTTGTCACCGGCAACATGCATTACACCTTCGACATACGGATCGGGAGCCGGAGCAAAAGCGTATACGTCTATTACAAAAGGCAGGAAGCGCTCGTAAGGCTCGCCGATGAGATAGACCGGCTTCTTCCGCGCTACCGGATACACTACCGGTAGCGCCACATAAATAAATGGTTGCCATACCGCGCGCCCCCGTGCATGATATATCCGTCACGCAAACAGTTATCCGGAAGACACCCATGGAACCGATCCTCGAAGTGCGCGATCTCGTCAGGACCTATCCCGAAGTCAGGGCAGTCGACGGCGTTTCGTTCGCCATCGAGCGAGGGTCCTGCTTCGGGCTCCTGGGTCCCAACGGCGCCGGCAAGACCACCACGATCGAGGTTATCGAAAACATCCTGAAGCCTGATTCGGGGGAGGTCCTCTACAAGGGACAGCCGCGCGGCCTTCGCTTCAAAGAGGAAGTGGGTATCCAGTTCCAGAACACCGAGCTGCCGCAGTACCTCACCGTCGGCGAGACGCTCGAGACCTTCAGGGACCTCTACGACCGGAGGGCCGATTTCGATTACCTGGTGGATATATGCCAGCTCGGGGAGATCATCGGCCGCGACAACCAGAAGATATCAGGCGGCCAGAAACAGAGGCTGCTCCTGGCCATGGCGCTCGCCAACGACCCCGAGCTCGTCTTTCTCGACGAACCGACCACCGGCCTCGATCCGCAGGCGCGCCGCCATCTCTGGGAGATCATCAGGCGCATCCGTAAGGAAGGCAAGACCGTGGTGCTCACCACGCATTACATGGAGGAAGCCGAGCTCCTCTGCGACCGGATCGCCATCATGGACTACGGAAAGATCATCAGGATCGGGGAACCGGCGCGGCTCCTTCGCGAGGAATGCGGCGGCACGACGGTGCGCCTTGCCGGACTTCACGATACCGCCCCGCTGTCGAACTTTCCCTGGAGATGGTTTACCGGACCGAACGGCGTTGAGATACTGACCGACTCGGTCAGCCGCTGCGTCGAGGAGCTCATCAGGCGCAACATCGACCTTTCGACCATGACGATCCGCTCCCAGAACCTGGAGGACCTTTTCCTGAAGCTGACCGGACACGCGCTTCGCACCTGACAGGGGGATAGATCATGCTTAAAAGGATTTGGACGATATTTGTCATCCGCAACAGGGAATTCATCCGCGACCGCTCGGCGTTCGGGTGGAACGTTGCCTTTCCTTTTCTTATCATACTCGGCTTCAGCCTGATGTTCAGCCAGGAAAGCCAGTCGCTCTACAAGGTGGGCGTCGTTCCGCCGGCGTCAGTCAGCGCGCAATCAGAAACCGTAGCGGCGCAGTATGAGCGATTCCGCGCCATGCGCTACCTCGAATTCATCACGTTCTCCGGGCTTGAGCCGGCGCTCGACCGGCTCGCCCATCACCGGATCGATCTGGTCGTTGAACCGGCGTCCCGGCGGTACTGGATCAACACGACCTCGCCGAAGGGCTACATCGCCGAAAAGCTCCTGGAGGCCGCGGCCGGCGGAACGGGGCCGTCGTTCGCGAGGGAAGTCATAACAGGCCGCCAGGTCCCGTACGTCGAGTGGCTTTTTCCGGGCGTGCTGGGCATGAACATGATGTTCAGCGCGCTTTTCGGCGTGGGCTACGTGGTAGTGCGCTACCGCAAGAACGGCGTGCTCAAACGCATGAGCGTCACGCCGCTCCGGCCGTTCGAGTTCCTGACCGCGCAGATACTCTCGCGCATGTTCATCCTTATCGCGACGACCGCGCTCGTCTATGCGGGCTGCGCGCTCCTCTTTGGATTCGAGTGCAGGGGATCGTACCTGACGCTCCTGCTCGTCTTCACCCTGGGCGGGTTCAGCATGGTCGCGCTCGGACTTCTTGTCGCCTCGCGCAGCTCGAGCGAGGAGTTCGCCGGCGGGGTGCTCAACGTCATCTCGTGGCCGATGATGTTTCTCTCCGAGGTCTGGTTCTCGCTTGAGGGCGCGCACCCGTGGGTGAGAAAGTTTTCGGCGGTCTTTCCGCTGACCCACATGATCGACGCGTCGAGAAAAGTTATGAACGACGGCGCGGGGCTTGCGGGCATTCACGCGCAGGTGATGGCCCTCTCGGCGATGTCGGCGTTTTTTCTCATACTCGGGTCGGTGCTCTTTTCGTGGCAGAAGAAATCGTAGGTGCATTTATCTGTTGACGCGCCGGACGAGGCGTGCCATACTTCCCGCTCTGAAGCCGGCAATCCGCTGAGAGACCGAGCGCCATGGACCATTATTTCATTCCGACAGTTTTCTTCACGCTCTTCTTTGTGGTCGATCCGCTCGGCCTTATTCCCATATTCATAAGTTACCTTGGCGGCCGCGAGGGCCGGGAGAAAAAACGCATCATCATCAAGGCGACGGTCATATCCATCCTTGTCTCGACTTTTTTCATCATTTTCGGGCGCTACCTGCTCCTCTTCCTCGGCATATCAACCGGAGCGTTCCTCGTGGCGGGGGGGATACTGCTCTTTCTGATATCGATAGAAATGCTCTTCGGGCTTCCCTCGCGCGCGAAAGTCCCCGTCAGCTGCGAGGACGCCTCTGCCGCCGCGCAGGAGTCCCCTCTTGACATCGCCGTCTTTCCTCTGGCGATCCCGATGCTCTGCGGCCCGGGGAATATCGCCGCGCTGATCATGTTCGGCTCGCAGGCGTCGGGGGATATCACGCGCATGATCACGCTCGTCGCGATATCCGCGTCGGTATTTCTCATTGCCATGGTGACGATGTTCTTCTCGCACTACATCGAATCGTTTCTCGGCGATACCGGCATCTCGATCCTCCAGCGCCTGATCGGCCTCATACTATCGGCGCTTTCGGTGCAGATAATCAAAAACGGGCTCGTGGGGATGGGCATCCTCTCATAGGCTTCGTTCGGAGTTGCGGATCTTCTTCTCGGTCTTCTCCGGGTGCTTGTTCAGGTGAAGATAGCGCGCGTACGCCGAGTCGGCAAGCCTGCCGATGAGTCCGGGAAGATCGGAATTGCGCCACACTTCGCCGAATTCCGGGTTCCCCATGAGGCCGCTGCTGATGGAATAATGCGGCTTCGCCGCGGGATTGAACTCGATATCGGCCATGGTGATGCGTACCGCCCCCTCCCCCGGAAAAACGTGTTTCAGAAAATCGAGCGCGGTACAGCTGAACAGATTCGACAGATCGACACGGTCCTCCGCCGTCCCCGCGCGGTTTCTCATACGGTGCATGTACTCCCTGTAAAGCGCCGAATAGGAACGCTGTTGTGCCATGACTTCCTCCTCACAATCTTATCGTGCATAATTAATATAGCGACAAACCGGGGCCGCCGGCAAGGGAAACGCCGTCCGGGCGCGGGTTCGCAAGGGGCGCGGCAGCGGATTCTTGAAACAAAAAAATTTATATGCCCATTAAATAAACCACAAAACCTGCCGATAATATACCAGAGGAGTATGAGACATAAGGACGATCATAAAAAGGGGCTTTTCAAAGCTTTTGTGATCTCCTGTTAAATCTGACAGAAGGAGGAAGGCCATGAAGATCTACCGCTTCAACGATCTTGCAAGCCACTGGCGCGCGGACCACGCGAACCCGCAAGCCGCCGCCCATGGCCTGCCGCGGTCATATACGACACGGACGACATCGGCCGGGGATTCGATCGAGATATCCGCCGAGGCCAAACGGCGATTTGAGGCCGAAAAGGTGGTCGAACTGGAAACCGCCAGAATGCGCAGGGACTCGCGCGACTACCTGGCGCTGATCAGGGAATCTATCGACCTTGACGGGGCCGACCTGCGCGCGCCGCGCCTGCAGTTCAGGAGCCTGCGGATAAAGGAAGCGCTCGAGGAGGGCCGCTACGACCCCGACGCGCCGGAGCTTCTTCGTGAAAGCGCCGAAAAGCTCATCTGGCTGATCGGCTGACGGAAAAACGGAAGGGATGTCCGGCGGGGACATCCCTTTTTTTATCCGCCCCCGACACACGGATATTCCGCTGCGTCTTCTACCGTACCGCGGCGAGCCTGTCCTGCCAGTTCACGCCCAGAAGTTTCGCGGTATGCACGGTGTTCGCCCTGACGCGGTTGGCGAAGCTTTTCGGCGAGAGCATGCCCGACCTCAGTATGAGCTCGCTTCGTATGCGAAGCGCGTGCAGCGAGTAGAGATAGAACCCGCCCGCGTCGCGGTCGTAGATGAGAAAGCTCGCCATACGGTAATCCCCCTTCTCGCTCACCTCAAGGCCGAAACGGGTCACCGGTATTTCCGAAACGCTTGTGGTGATGAAGTTCTCCCCCTCGGCATAAAGGTCAGTCCTGAAGATGATCGCGCCGAGCCTGTTGTCGCGCATGAAAAACGCTCCCGAACGGTGCGGCTCCATTTTTTTTACCGCCGTGTTGCGCAGCCGCCTGCACCGGCGCGGCGTGTCGATGGTGCAGCTTTCGAGCACGAGCGTCTCGGCCTTTTTCTCTGTATAAGAGTAATATTTCATGCCTGAGAAAAGCGCGTGCGAGAAGAGTTTGTTGTAAAGGGCAAGGCGGGACTTCGCGTCGAGTTTGCAGGGGATAAAGGCGCGCTCGTCGGCAACCATCTCGTATCCGGCAAGCGCCGGATCGGTAAACCGCGTGGCGGGCACGGTGATGCGGTCATTGGGCGGGGGGAGATTAACAGGATCGCTTCCGCGAAGCGAGGCGCGCGTGAGGATGGCGCCCTCCCTGACCGCGCGCATCTCGCCTGCGGTAAAGAGCGCGTGGACAGATACCGGCTCATCGGCGAAAAGCGCTGCCGCCGCGAAGATGAAGGAAATGAGCGGGACCATCGCGCGCGTCATCCTTTCCTCCGGACCGTTTTCGGCGCGTGACCGCCGACGATCTCCTCAAGCCGTTCAAGGATCTTTACCATCGCAAGCGTATCGAGCCGGCAGTATGCCAGGAGATTCTTCCGAAGCTCCCCTGCCTTCTCAGTATCCCTCTCCGCGCGCAGGAGGGAATAGGCGCTCATCGCCATGTATCCGTCGCCGATGGCAAGATCATCGTAGCCCATCTCGGGCACGAGCGCCGGAAGGACGTTTTTAATTGAATAGCGCCCCTTCATCGCCGGCGTGTAGTAGTAGCGCGCGCGGAACGGCACCATCAGGTCCTTTATCCGGCCGATCCGCTCGTGTATCGCCGCGGCGAGGTCAGGGAAAAGCAGGGCGAGGTCATCGAGCCTTCCCGCCTCAAAGCCTTTATTGTACACCACGATATCGCCCGGAGCGCCGGTGTCGGCAAGGAGTCGCTCGATGAAGGCGCGCCGCGGATCGGTATCCCCCTCCGCCAGAAACTCACGGTGCCTCGCCTCCCCTCCGCGCTTCGCCTGAAAATGCAGCGAATACTGGAACGGTATCTGCTGATAGGGCCGCGAACTGTCGAAAAGCGGAACGGCCGGCATGAACGTTTCGAAGTCCATGAAATAGAGGGGCCTTCGCAGTCCTGCGAGAAACGCGCGCAGCCCCTCGCGGTCTGCGTAGTCGGCGCCGGTGCGCGCGCATTCCACCTGAAGGCGCTGTGCGTCGTTAAGGCCGTAATCGGGGGAGATGTCGGCAAGGCGCGTGATGCCGCCGCGATAAAGCTCGAACTCCTGGTGCTTCGAAGCGTGCGTGAGTTCGAAGACCGAGTCGTCCGGCACGCCGGACCAGCAGTGGCCGCGGAAATCGCATTCGTACGGCGAGAAGCAGTGCTCGCCGATTTCCACATCGGGCACGGCATCGCTGTCGAGGACGGTCTTCAGGCGCGCAATCGTTTCGCGGACGGAAGGCCCGAGGCGTAGCGCATGGGTATGCACGGATTTAATCGAAAACAGGGCGCGGATATCAAGCTCGCCGCGGCGGGTATAGCGGTTGTTGATGTGCACGATCGAGATGTCTTCGAGCGGAAGGCCCGACCCGGTGATCACATGGTACTGGAGCGCCGCGTCCAGCAGGTGGGTTTCGGATACGCCGGTCGAGCTCTTGACTTCGTAAGCCCGCCAGCGCCCTTCCTCGCGCGCGAGGATATCGATCAGGCAGAGGGTGCCGTCATGGACGAACGCCGCCTCGTAGAGAACTCGCGCGCCTTCGCCGATGAGCCGGCGCGTGCGCTCCACCGCTTCGGTAAGGTTGTCGGGCGCATCGGGGCTTGCCAGTATCCCGCCGGGGAAAAGCGTGCGCGCGAGGACTCCCACCTCGCTGCCCGACGCAAACACGCCGCGAAGCCGCGGGTCTTCCTCATCACGAAGCTCCGGATGATACCGGTGTAGATAGAGCGACTTCACGCACTGAACGCCGCGTATGAAGGCCGACTTGCTGAGCCGGTGTGGTGCTGTTTCTCCAGGCATGCCGCTTTACCGCGAATCCCTTCCCGATATTTCTTGTCCCGCAACCACGCAGTGAGTATATTTTCTCTGCCGCGAAGCAGGGCACAGCACCGTTATGCGGCAGCGCAATCGTATTGGCAACAACTAAAACCTGACGTCCGGCGGGAGAGGATTATATGAGCAGGATATACAGTTTCGGCGAAAAAAAATCAGGCGGTCCCGGTTACGGCCAGATGATCGCCCGGCTGAAGGACGATCTGAAGACGATCGGCGACGATCTTTTCGATCGGGCGGTGTTTCTGGCGATCGAGGGAGTCTGGAAGGAATGGTACGACGAACAGGCCGCCGGCTCCGAACAGCTCCTGACCGAGGAGATGCTTTTCGATTCAGGAGACTCCAATGTCGCCGCGCTCATCACCCTGGTCCGGGCGCTGCACAACACCACTATCCTGCTCAATCCTGATAATGTCCGCCTCCCGGAGTCCGGACCGGGAAAGGATTGACAGATGAGCGCCACATATTAGCATTAAAAAAAACCGAGAGGAGGATGACGACGATGACTACCAGAACGGCCGCCCTTTTTATCTCACTGCTTTTCACTGTTGTCGCGTGCGGGACGAAGGGACAGTATCACATTCCGGCGTCGATACAGTTCGTAAGCGGCACCGTGCTGCACAACGGCAGCCCGGCGAAGCTCAACGACCCGGTGCACTACAACGACATCATCGAGACAAAGGAAAAGGCGTCCTGCAGGATCGTTGTCGACGGCAAAAACGTCATCGGCCTCCAGAGCAACACCACGTTCGTATACCGGATACGCGCGAACGACGGCCTGATCGAGCTCAAGCGCGGTTACATCGCCGCCGTGATAAAGAACCGGCGCAACATCCAGGATTTCAAGGTACAGACGCGCACAGTGACGGCATCGGTCAGGGGCACCGCGCTTTTTGTCGGTGTTGACAGCCCCGAAGAGACCTACACCTGCACCTGTAACGGCAGGGTCCATTACCTCGCGGCGGGTGAGGCGGAAGCGAAGCTTGTTGCCGCCCCGCACCACCAGGCGGCCGATTACGTCCTTAAGGATAACGTCATCGAATCAACACCCGGCACGCTCAGGGGCCACGACGACAGGGCGGTCGAAGCGCTTGCGGCAACCATCGGGGAAAAGATCGACTGGACGAAAATTCCGGAATAACTCTTCCCAGAAAAGGCAGGAACGGACCACAGTGAATCAGGACCAGGTAAAGCAGAAACTTCTCGAGCTTGACGGCAGCGTTAAGGATTTTACGGTTATTTTTTCAGGGAAGAAAAGCGGCAAGGTGAACGGCCTCTATCACCCGGAAACGCGGGAGATCCTCATCCACAACCATAACTTCACGGACGACAACGCGCTGATGTACACGGCGATCCACGAGTTCGCGCACCACATACAGTTTTCGCGCACGAACGCCCCCGTATCCACCCGCGCGCACACGAACCAGTTTTACGATATCCTGCACCGGCTTCTCTTCGACGCCGAGACGAAGGGTATCTACGCCAACATATTCAAGACCGACGGGCGATTCGTGGAGCTTACCGCGATGATAAGGGAGAAGTTTCTCGCCGCCAACGGCCAGCTCATGAAGGAATTCGGAAAGCTCCTGCTCGACGCGAACGACCTGTGCGTCGAGACCGGCGCGAGCTTCGAGGACTACCTGAACCGCGAGCTCGGCATGGCGCGCACCTCGGCGAAGACCATGATGAAGATCCACGCGATGGATATAAACCCGGAGATCGGCTACGACAACATGAAGACCGTGGCGGCGATGAAAGATCCGGACAGGGTCCGCATGGCGGAAGAGGCGTTCCTCGAAGGGAAATCGCCCGAGATGGTGAAGGTGGAATTTTCAGAAAAAAAGAGGCCGGACTCGAACATGGAATTTCTCCTCACCGAAAAGGAAAAGCTTGAACGCACGCTCGACCGGCTCACCGCGCGCCTCGCCGAGATCGAACGCAAGATCCAGGACCTGCGCTTCGAGAACTGAGCGAGCCGGGCCTACCACTCTTTTTCAACTAACGACTAAATCCTGTGGTCGTCCCTGATGATAACCCGCGAGCCGCCGTGCAGGCTGTAGCTCCAGTCCTTCGGCTGCCTGATCGACTTCAGCCTGTCAAGCTCGCCGATCGTTTTGAGACGCCGGTAGATGAGCTGCCACGCGCACGGCCGGTCGGGCCTGACCTCGCAGCGGTCTTCGCGCGAGCCGGAGCAGGGGCCGTTGAGCATATGCTTGGCGCACCGTGTCACCGGGCAGATGCCGCCGTAGAGGTGGAGCACGCATTTCCCGCATGAGGCGCATTTTTCCGTCCAGGTCGCACGCTCCTCCAGGATGCCGATGAACCCGGTATTCAGCCCCGCGTAGACCGGCTTGTCGTACCGCTCGGCGATCGCCTGCACTCCCGCGCCGCACCCCAGGGAGAGGACAACATCGTTTCTTCCGATCGCGTCGGCGGCCTTTTCAATGAAAATATTATCGCACTGACGCTCGATGGTCAGCTCCTCGACCTGAAAGCCGAGGTTTTTCAGCCTCGACGATATCCGCAGCGCCGATGAGATGATGCTCACCTCGCGCTCGCCGCCCGCCAGACAGACCGTAACACAGGTCCCGCAGCCGAGCACGAGTATTTTTTTATGTCCTTCAAGCATCCCGACAAGCTCCGGGACCGGTTTTCTCTGCGCGACTATCATACCTCTATCTCCTCTTTCATCGTTTCTCTTTGTACCGCGATCGGGTTGGGGCCGAGCCTTCGTACGGTCTCGATAAGCTCGTTCAGGTGGTCGACGAACGGGCGCGCCATGGCGGCGGACACGTTTACCATCCGGATCCTCTCCTCCTCAAGGCCGCTCTCGCCGAGAAATTCCCTGGTGTAGCCGACCCGTCCCTTCGCGAGCAGGTTTCCCTCGGAAAAATGGCAACCGCCCTCCAGGCAGCCCGCGACGAGGATGCCGTCGGCGCCTTTTTCAAACGCCTTCAGGAAGAACTCGACCTCGAGCCTTCCGGTGCAGGGGGTCCGCACGATCCTGACATTGGTCGGATACTGGAGCCTCATGGAGCCGGCAAGGTCGGCCGCCGAATATGAACAGTACTGGCAACAGAACGCTATGATCAGCGGTTCGAATGTATCATTGGTCATCATTAGCCTCGTATCTATCTGCGCTTGCCGGATAAATAATTCTCAAGAAGATTTTCCAGCATGATATTGAACTGCTTTGACTCGAAGTGGTTGAGCTGTATGGCGCGCGCCGGGCATTCCGAAACGCAGATGCCGCATCCCATGCACTTGGCCGCCGCGATCTCGCCCTTGCCGTCGGTGTTGGCGAACGGCGCGCCGTACGGACAGACGTGCACGCAGGTCATGCAGGATATACACTTGTCCTGGTTGACCTCCGACACCTGTGCCCCGACCTCGAGGAACGTTTTCGAAAGGACCGTCGCCGCGCGCGAAGCGGCCGCGCGCGCCTGCGAGATGTTCTCATCCAGCATCTTCGGCGAGTGCGCGAGGCCGCAGAGATATATCCCCTCGGTCGCGAAATCCACCGGCCGCAGCTTGATGTGCGCCTCGAGGAAGAACCCGTCGGCGTTGAGCTGGAGTTTCAGCATGTCAGATATCTGCCTGTTCCCCGCCGGCGCCTTGATCCCGGTGGAGAGAATGACGTTATCCGCCTCGATCTCGATCGCGTCCCGCACGTCGGGGCTCTGAAAGGCGACCAGAAGTTTTCCTTCTTCCGAAACGACCGGAGGATTTTTCTCATCGTACCTGATGAAGACGACGCCTGCCTCGCGCGCTTCCCTGTAGTAGCGCTCTCGGAAGCCGTAGGTGCGTATGTCGCGGTAGAGCACAAATATGTTCGCGTCGGGGTCCTGCGCCCTGATCGCGAGCGCGTTCCTGACGGCCATCGAACAGCAGACCCTGCTGCAGTACTGGCTTTCGGCGGTGCGCGAGCCGACGCATTGCAGCATCACGATGTTTTTTCCCCTGCCGCTGAAGTCCCTGTCATGAAGCTTTCTTTCAAGCTCGAGCTGCGTCATGACGCGGTCCGAGGAGCCGTACAGGTGCTCGGACGTCTTCGCCGGTTCGGCCCCCGTGGCAACGACGATAGCGCCGCACGCGAGTTCGTTCCCCTTTCCGTTGCTCTTTCCTTTTTCCGAAACGGAAACGACGAATTTTCCGATGTGACCGTTCACTTTCGTCACTTCGCTGTTCAGGAAGAGGGTGATGTTCTTATGGTGCTCCGCGCGCCGGACAAGGTCTTCGACGAATGAAGCGGTGTCGTCGCTTTCCAGCGTCGCGGGGATATCGAGGAGCCTCCCGCCAAGCCGTGTCGACCTTTCGACAAGGAACACGCGGAATCCCTGGTCCGCGAGGGAAAGGGCCGCGGTCATGCCGCTCACGCCGCCGCCAAGCACAAGCCCGTTCTGGTTGATCGCGAGCGATTCCCCGGTGAGCGGCCGGAGCATGCGCGAGCGCGCTATCGACATGCGAACGAGCTCGGCCGCTTTTTCGGTCGCGTTCTCAGGTTCGGATGAGTGCACCCACGAACACTGGTCGCGGATATTGGCGAGCTCGAAAAGATACGGATTGAGGCCCGCCTCCCGCAGCGTCTCGCGGAAGAGCGCTTCGTGAGTTCTCGGCGTGCATGAGGCGACCACAATGCGGTTCAGTCGCAGCTCCTGTATCTTCTTCTTTATTTCCGAAAGGCTCGAATCCGAACAGGTATACATCGTGTGGGTGGCGATAACGACGCCCGGCTCGCCGGCAACCGCGTCGGTCACCCTCGCGACGTCGACGGTCGAGGCGATATTGATACCGCAGTGGCACACGAAAACGCCGATTCGCGGGAGCTCGTCGGTGGTGTCATGCTCGACCGGATATTTTTTCTTCGAAACGAGCGTGTTGCGCGCCTGCGAGAGTATTTCCATCGACATGGAAGCGGCGGCGCTCGCCTGGGTCACCGTTTCGGGGATATCCTTCGGCTCCTGGAACGCTCCGGCGATGAACACGCCCGGTCGCGAGGTCTGGAGCGGATCGAAACGGTCGGTGCGGCAAAAGCCATATTCGTTGATATCGATACCGAGCCGCGCCATGGATCCGGTGATATGCTTCTTCGGGTCCATCCCCACGGCAAGCACCACGAGATCGAAATCCTTCTCGACGTGAGAAAAGTTTTCATCCATGAAGCGCAGCCTTATATCCATCGTGCCCGGCACCTGCACGGCGCGCGACGGGATGCTTCTGATGTAGTGGACGTTGCTCTTCGCGCGCGCGCGCTCATAATACTGGTCGAAATCCTTTCCGTAGGCGCGGATGTCCATGTAAAAGATCGAGGCATCCAACCCATCGATATGTTCGTCGGCGACCAGCGCCTGCTTGGTCGTGGCCATGCAGCAGATCGAGGAGCAGTATTCATTCCCGCACTTCGTATCGCGCGAGCCGACGCACTGTATGAACGCGATCCGCTTTGCGTCGCGCCCGTCGGAGAGCCGTACCACATGTCCGCCGTACGGGCCCGCGGCGGAAAGCATGCGCTCGAACTGGACGCTGGTGATGACGTTTTTATATCTGCCGTAGCCGTATTCGCCTTTGAGGGAGGCGTCAAACTCATCGAAGCCGGGCGTGAGGATGACCGACCCGACATCGATCATGGCGATCTCCTCTTTCATCGCGTGGTCGACCGCGCGCTTGTCGCAGGCGCTGACGCACTCGCCGCACTCGGAACAGAGCGCGCAGTTCAGGCAGCGCTCCGCCTCGGCGATTGCCTGGTCTATTGAGAACGCCGATTCAACCTCATTGAAATTGGCAGCGCGTTCCGCGACAGGAAGCTCAACGGCCTTGGCGCGCGCCTTCTTTTCAACGTCCTGCGCCCGGGGAAGGAGGTCTTCGGGAACGGGGCGCAGTGTCGATTCAAAACGGTCCGTAAGCATTTCTTTCCCCTGCAGGAAGCGCCCGATCGATTCTGCGGCTCGCTTGCCGGCGGCGACCGCCTCGATGACGCTTGCCGGGCCGGACGCGTTGTCGCCGCCCGCGAATACGCCCTGCAGTGAAGTCTCCATCGTCACCGGATCGGTCTTGAAGCAGCCGCGCTCCATCTCCACGCCGAGGTGGCCGACAAGCGCGCCGTCCACTGTCTGGCCGATCGCCACGATTACCTGATCGGCATCGAGGCTTTTCAGGTCGGCAGCGTCATACTCCGGACTGAACCTGCCTCCCGCGTCAAACACGCGCGTGCACCGCTTCAGTTCGATCGCGCTCACGTTTTCCCCGCCGATAACCCGGGAGGGGCCCCATCCGTTGTGAATGGTTATTCCTTCAGCCAGCGTCGCCTCAATCTCGTCGCGGTACGCCGGCATTTCATTTTCTTTTTCAAGAGCGACCAGCGCCACGCTCTTCGCGCCGAGCCGCAGCGCCGTTCTCGCCACGTCGACGGCAACATTGCCGCCGCCGATCACGACGACACGATCGCGCACCACAGGTCTCGTCTTTTCATCCCCCGCCATTGCGAGAAATTCGGTGCCGTATTCAACCCCCGGCGTTTCCTCACCTTCGATGCCCAGTTTCCTGCTCGCGTGCGCTCCCGCCGCGATGAAAACCGACGCGTACTCACTGCGCAGATCGGCAAACGAAATGTCCTTCCCGACGCGGCAGTTCATCCTGAAGGTGACGCCCTTGCGCCGAATCAGCTCAATCTCGTAGTCCAGTATGTCGCGGGGAAGCCGGTATTCAGGAATTCCCCACAGAAGCATGCCGCCCGGTCTGTTGCGCGCCTCGAACACTGTCACCGCGAATCCCATCTCCGCGAGATCGCCGGCGCAGGTAAGTCCCGCGGGACCGGCCCCGATGATGGCGACTTTTTTCGCGCCCGCGGGAGGGGTTTTCTCTTCCGGCATCGCGACCGCGCCCGATTTCACGAGCGCCATCTCCTGGTCTGAGGCAAACCGTTTGAGCTGGCGTATTGCGACGGCGGAATCGACGTTTGAGCGTGTGCAGGCAGTTTCGCACGGCGCGGGGCAGACGCGCCCGCAGATCGCCGAAAGCGGATTGCGTTCGCGGATCAGGTTGACCGCCTTCACGTACTCCTTCTTTTTAATGAGCTGGATATATCCCTGCACATTGATATTCGCCGGACAGGTCATCTTGCACGGCGCGTGCCCGAGCTTCAGGATCGCCGGTTTGTTCGGTATCGCCTGGGCGTTGTATTTCTGCACGGCCTTTCTCGATCCAAGTCCCCTGTTGAAGCGGTCGGGCACATCGACCGGGCACGCCCTCGTGCAATCGCCGCAGTCGTTGCAGATATCCTCTTTGATGTAGCGCGGAGACTTTTTCAGGTACGCCTTGAAATTCCCGGGATCGCCGTCAAGCGATTCAAGCTCTGAAAGCGTATGGATCTCCACGTTGTCATTGCGCGCGCATTCGACGAGCTTGGGTGAGACGATACAGGTGGCGCAGTCGCCGGTCGGGAAGGTCTTGTCCAGGTGCGCCATCATGCCGCCGATGGCCGCCGAGCGTTCGATGAGATGGACTTTGAATCCGGCGTTGGCGAGGTCGAGCGACGCCTGGACGCCGGCGATCCCCCCGCCCTCAACGAGTACCGCGCCGACTTTTTTATTCTTAGCAGTGTGCATGGTTCGTTACCTTCGCAATAATCTCACGCGGAGACTGGATAAGTTTCCGCATCCCCAGGTCTCGCTCCGGGATGCCGAGGCACAGCCCCATGAGCTGGGTGATATAGAGCACGGGGATATCATGCCGGGTGCCGGTTGCCTTCACGATATCGTCCTGGCGCATGTCAAGATTCATCTGGCACATCGGGCAGGCGACTACCACGCATTCCGCGCCGGAGGTCTTTGCCATGCCGAGTATCGAGTCCGAAAGCTCGACCACGAGATCGGAGCGCGTCAGCGTGAGCGCCGCCCCGCAGCATTCGGTCTTATGCGGCCAGTCGAGTCCTATCCCCCCGGCCGCCTCGACAATCCTGTCCATGTAGACGGGGTTTTCAGGATCGTCAAAGCCAGTCACCTCGTGCGGACGCACGAGGAGGCATCCGTAATACGAGGCGACCTTCAGGCCGTTCAGGGGCCGCACGCAGCGGCGGCGGAACGCCCCGAGTCCGACGTCCTCGAGCACGACCTCGACGAAGTGGCGCACGCGCACCGAGCCGTCATAGTCAGCCCCGATCGCGCGGGCAACCGCGGCGCGCGTTTCGGGATCGGAGGCAACCGCGTGGTTGGCGGCTTTCATTCTGCCGTAGCAGGAGGCGCAGCTGACGACCATGTCGAGGCCCATTTCCCTTACCTTGAGCAGGTTCGCGGCCGCGAGCGAAACCGCCAGTTCGTGGTCCACCTGGTGAGCGGGCGTGGAGCCGCAGCAGGTCCATCCTTCGGGTTCAACGAATTCTATGTCAAGGGCGCCGGCAACAGCCATGGTGGATGCGTACTGGTCGCGCGCCGTCGATTCGGCCGAACACCCCGGGTAATACGCGTATTTCATCTTACTTTTTCCTTGCGCTTCCTGAATTTTTGAAGATCCGTTTTACTGTTTTCCTGTCCGCGCCTTTCGGCGGAAGAAGGGCGATCTTTCCCTTCGCCAGGATCATCGGGAATTTCCCCGTGTCCTTCATGTAGGTCGATGTGCGCATCTTGTAGAGCGCCATCACCCCGAGGTCGTAAGTGCGCCCGAACGTCCGTATCGTGCCGAGCAGGAGCCGGTTCATGAGCGGCATGTTCCCCTCGGGCACGCGCCTCTTCCTTTCAACCGCCAGCGCCCGCAGCGCGTCAACCACCGACGGCATGTCGATGTTCATCGGGCAGCGGCCGTAGCAGGTCGCGCACGAGGCGCACATCCAGATGAGCCCGCTGTCGAGAAGAGCGTTCCCCTCGCCAAGCTGCAGCCGCCTGATAATTTCCGACGGAGAGTAATCGCTGTGGCGCGCCACCGGGCAGCCGTTGCTGCACCGTCTGCACTGCAGGCACGGCCCGATATCAACGCCCGACAGTTCCTTTACCCTGCCGGCCAGTTCCGATCCCGCTCCCGCGCTCTGTATTCGTAATGTCATATCGTTTCCGTTCCCCGGTATATCACAGAATATTCCTTTCCCCGATCAGCTGACCGCCGCCTCTTTCGCGGCATAGGCAACCTGCTCCTCGAAATGCTCGTCTTCGAGGAGATCGGAGACCTCGTCGTCGATGATCTTTCCCACCGCGGCGGGGACGACCTTCCGGTAGACACGGAGCGGGTTGTGCACTTTGCCGTCCACGGTCAGGAGGTCCCGTATTTTTATATTGAAGAGGCGCTCATTCTCTTCCAGATAAGGAAGGATGAGCTCCCAGTCCTTCTTGCTGAGCTGGCGGATCATGCCGCCGTTGAGCTGCTGATCAACGAGCGTTCCATGCGGATCGCGCACGAAAACGGCACCTCCGGACGCGAGCGAAAAGATATTGCTTCCCGGATACGGCTCGTCCATGAGCACCACCCGCCCGTCGTCGTCGAAATACACCCCGTTCAGGACCACGAAACCGCCGTCGCGGTGCGGATCTCCCGCCATGAACGACTCGCCGAGGAAGTCGAGGCAGGTCCCGTTGATCACCACGCGTGGGCTTCCGACCGAATTGATGAGCGGCCGTCCCGCGGCGTTGCCCATCACGTAGATGGCGCCGCCTTTCGCTCCGTAGAGGAAGGTCTGGCCGACGTCGCCGTAGATGACCAGCTTTCCACGCTTGATGATCTGGCCGAGCTGGTCCTGCGCGTTGTTGTGGACGGAGATCGTCATGCCGTCGATGCCCGAGGCAAGGTAATCGCCCGAGCTGTCGTAGACGTCGATCGTCACGCCGTCGGTCGCGGGCCCGAGGCCGTTGCCGATATAGCGCTGCCCCATGCAGCCGAACGAAATGAAGCGCCTCCACCCTTTCATGTAGGCGTCCATCAGGAGCGACGCGTCGCTCCCCGTGCCCTCCGGTGAAAAGCCGAACGCGTTAATAACAAGCACGGTCTCGTCCGCTTTCGGGGGACGCAGGTCGCCGTTGGAGGCGAGGTCGATCAGTCGGTAGCCGTGCGCAACGCCGCTGTCTTCCGCGCCTATCGGCGTAAGGCTTTTGAACAGGCGCGTGAGCTCCGTCCTCACGATGTGGAGGATGTGGCTGCGCTTTTTCGCTCCGGTCGGATACCGGCGGTCGTTGAGCATGGTCAGCGCCCCGATCGCCGTATCGATTGAGTGCGCGTCCTTCGCGCCTGAAACAATGGTCGCGAGCACGGAACGAATTTCGTCGAAGCTCCAGCCGGGTATATTCCTGCTGATATAGCGGAAGAGCTCTTCCGCGCCTTCCTCCATACTGCTCGCGATCTCCGCGGCCACGCTCTCGCGCGGCGCGATCGAAAGATACGCGTCAGAAGCAAAGTCGCACGATTCGGTGCTTTTCGGAAGCGTTACGGGTTTCCCGAACTTATCGGCGCAACTCATCCTGACAGCTCCAGGCTCTCCCTTGAGGCTGAAGATGAACGCGCCGCCGTCGGTGTGACTGCCGCCGCGCGCGTTCCAGTACTTGTCCGCGACCGGGCAGATGCGAATATCATCGTCAGAGAGGCTTTTGAGCGTCGCGTCGATCGCCTGTTTCTCAGAGGCGATCAGCCCGACCTGGACCTCGCCGTCACAGAACGCGAAGACCTGCGGGCGCAGCATTGCCGTATCCGTTATCCCCAGAAGCTGGAGTTGCTTCATGACGGGATCGTTCCTCGCGATGATGAAAAACCAGGGACCGTCCGGCGAGCCGTGGATGTGCGTCGCCTGTATCGCGCGGTACACCGCCTTTTTCTCCTCCGGAAGCCGGTCGAAGTCGAGCTCGGAAGTGGGCGCCATCGCCTCGATGATGTGCTCGAGCGAATATTGATAGGTCCTGTTCAACAGGTCGAAGAGGAGCGCCGAGACCTCGGTATCGGTCAGGAACTGCGGATAGATGTTGCGCTGGAGCAGGTGCTCGGTCACCGAGTGGTAATTCGCGAAGTCGCCGTTGTGCACGAGCGCCATGTTGACGCCGGTGAACGGGTGCGCGCCTGCCGGGTGCCACACGCGTCCCTTGGTGGGGAAGCGCTGGTGCGCGATCCAGGCGTGCGCCTTCAGATCGCGGATCTTGTAGTAGTCGACGATCGCCTCCGCGAAGCCGACGACCTTGAGGATCATGATGTTCCTGCCGTGCGAGAGGACGAACGCCTTCTTCTCCCCGAGCGCGGCGTAGTTGACCTGGTTGAGTTTGAAGCTGTTCTGGTTGACGAACTCGTCCTCCGCTTCGCGGCGGTCGATATCGCCGAGATTGTGTTTCTGTATGAACTCATCGAGCACGCTTTCTTTGACGCGCACGAAATAGCGGCACACGTCGGGAGGCCTGACCTCGAGCCCGGGAACGGACGTCCAGTCGTCCACGCGGTCGAGCATGCACGAGGATGCCACGTCAAAGTACGGAAGGATAAACTCTCGCTCGATACTATCCTTTGCGTCAGGCTCGAGGAGGGCGATATGGAGCATGTAGTGGCCCTCGAGTATCTCCCTGGTCACACCGAGCTGTTCGGGGACAAACCCGACCGCAGCGATGCCGCCGCCCTTGCCGTTGCCGCGGTTGTGCATCTGCTTCGACGGTTCGTAGATATGCCTGCCGGCGACCGGCTCGGTGCAGCAGAACCCGACGACGCCGCAGCCTCCCTCTTCCTCGCCTTTCCTGACCGCGGCCGGAAGACCGAGGCCGTCGATAAGGCTTTTCTTCGAATCGAGTATTCGCTGAACACGGTTTTTCATCACGCTCTGCGCTCCACATCGTTAGTATAGTCAAGATGCATCAACAGGTCGGAACGGCCGCGAAGCTCCGCGACGCTTCTCATTCCCAGGCGGAGGAGGATATCGATGAGCTCGTTCCTCCAGGCGTTGTAGGTGTTGATGAGCCGCTGCGCTCCCCACTCCAGGTCGATCTTCGGCGCGAGCTTTTTATCCGTCGTGGCTATGCAGCGCGGACATCCCCGCCCCGCCGAGCAGCGCCCGCAGCGCACGCACCCGAGCGCCACCATCTCCATCGTGCCGACGACAACGCCGTCCGCGCCAAGCGCGATCGCCTTTGCCACGTCGTACGGGTTGCGTATCCCCCCGCTCGCGATCAGGGTCACATGCTCGCGAGCCCCTTCGGCCACGAGGAAGTTGTGCACCTTGGGTATCGCGTATTCGATCGGCATGGCTATGTTCTTCTTGGCGATATCGGGGGCCGCGCCGGTCCCGCCGTATCCACCGTCAAGATGCACGATATGGGTCCCCGCCGAGTAACTTCCCACCGCGACCATGTCCACGTCGTTGGGGGTGGACACCTTGGTCGACACCAGCGCGCGGCGGTTGATATGCTTGATCCAGTCGATATGCTTCATATGGTCTTCGATGGAGTAGACGCTGTGAAAGGGGAACGGCGAGAAGAGCGGAATGCCCACCACCGTCTCCCGCATCATCGCGACCGCAGGAGTGTTCTTGTCGCCGAGCAGGTGCCCGCCGAGCCCGGGCTTCGCGCCCTGCGCGTACTTGAACTCAACGATCGGCACGCGCTGGATCGTCTCCTCGCGCACGCCGAAAAGACCGGTGGCGACCTGCGTGATCACGTGGTCGTCATAGGGGCGCATCCGCTCCATGTAGCCGCCCTCGCCGGTGCAGGTGAAGGTGTTCCACGCGACCGCGACCCGCGCCTTGGAAAGCTGCGTGGTGTTGCTCACCGAGCCGAACGACATGCCGCCGCCGTACCAGGGCACATCGATCCTGATCTTCGGCCTGCCGTCGTTGCGGCGGTTCAGTTCAATGCCGGTGTCGATATCCTCTTTACCCAGCGCAACGGGAGGCTTTTCGGGAAATTTTATCCGTATGCGGTCGAACCCACCGCCTGAGTTTCCCGTCTCGAATTCGTATCCGTAATCCTCATAGGGGACCTCGCCTGTCTCCGCCATCTTCCATGTGGCGAGGATCATGTCCGCCGACCACCTTTTGTCGCCGAGGACTTTCATCATCGGGTTTTCCTCGACGCGAAGCGCGCCGTTCGGACAGGCGGTCACGCAGTAGCGCCCCTTCTTCTCGCAGGAAGGCCCGAAGCAGCGGTGGCTTTCCGGCTCGAGGAAATATTTGTAGCCGGGCTTGCGCACGTGCACGCCCTGGGGACAGACCTCCGCGCATTTTCCGCAGCGCACGCACGCGTCCTCGTTCCTGAACACGACGTACTTACCCATCTCGTTACGGTAGCGGGGCGGGGCCGGTTTTATCACGCGCGCCTGCACGAACTGCGGCGTGCGGGTCTTCAGCGTGTTTTCAGGTATGATCGTATCAAGCCTGCAGTCGTGTACCGAATAGCTTTCCAAAAGTCTCCTCCTCGAGCTGTTCAAAAAACATCGCGCGCCCCACTTCGCCGCGAAGGCGCCTGGCGTCGCGCATTCCCATCGCTCCCATGAGCTCGATCACCTGGTCGTGCCAGGCGCCGATCAGGTTGGTCATCCGTCCGGACCCGTACTCGAAACCGGCCTCGGTGATTTTCGCCGGGCACGAACCCCCTTCCGCGCACGACGCGCAGAGATGGCACTCCATCGCGACCAGCAGCGGCAGTTCGATGGATACGAGGTCGGCGCCGCAGAGCAGTCCCTTGACAAGGTGCTCGGGGAGCGCGATGCCTCCCCCGGCGATTATGGTAATGTCGTCCCGGCTCCCCTTCTCAATGAGGGCCCTGTGGACCGAGCGGATCATCTCTTTTACAAAGAGCGGCTTTTCGACGCCGATCTGGTTCCCGTTGGTGTCGGCGACGATGTGGATCGCCTCGATGTCGCGGCTTCCGAGCTCCACCGCCTTTGCCACTCCCTCCGCGTCGAGCGGCACCCTGACCGCGACGACGAGTTCCGGATTGATCGCCTTCAGTTCGGCGATCCTCTTTTCGATGTCGCCCGCGTTCTCGATCTCGGCGAAGCGCGTCTTCCTGAGGATTTCGGCCGGCAGGAGTTTCGCGTCGGCGGAAAAATAGAACGCGAGGAACGGCAGGTATTTTTCACAGTCGCCGGAAAGCGGCCATTTCTTCGAATCGAAAAGCGCGATACAGCCGGTGTTCGCCGCGGTGCGGGCGATCATCGCGTCGGGCTTCGGCAGCGCAAACGCGGCCGGCATCATGTCGATGAGAAGCGGCATCGGGATTGATATGATCGGCGGCATGTCGGTCGCGAGCTCCCCGCCGCCGAATTTCAGGAACGACGGCTTGCGGCCTATATCCACCGCGGTGCTGATATACTCGCGGCCGTGGATGCCGTCGCGCGTGGGCCGTACGATCTCGGACATGTCGGTCCACATGGAATCGAACCCGTGACCGGAGAACGCGCCCCCGTATCCCGCACCCGAAACCGGGATCTTGGCGGTCTCGGCCTGCACCCATGTCGTCTGGATGATCTCGGGCTTCCAGTAGCTGTTGCCGAGCTTCTGGTACTCGGGATTGATCGAGAGGCGCAAAAGATTTTTCGTGCACTCCTGGACGCAGGAGAAGCATCCCATGCAGTCGAAGAAAAGCGTATCGACGTCGTCCAGGTTGCGGATATACTTCGCCTCCTCGCGGTAGCGGTCGTAGACGCACGCCTTCTTCACGCAGTTGTGGCAGCGCGCGCAGTCCTCTCGCCAGTCAACGATGCCGTACTTCCCGATGCGGGGACGGCGCGGAGGAACGGGTCTTGTTTCGATGTGATACTTTTCAGGCATGGCCGTCACTCTCCGTTATCAGTTTGCCTCACCGGCAAGCCCGGTGGCGCGAAGGACTTCGGGAACGCTCTCCTCCCTTCCGCCGGAGATGATATGGACGCCGCGCACTCCCTTCATCGACTTCACCTTCGCGATCGTCTCGCAGCAGATCGCAATCCCTTCCTTCTTCCGGGCCTGCTCATCACCCGCGGCCTTCATCCGCTCGATTATCGCAGCGGGAATATGGAAATCGGTGTACTTCTCCGCGAGCATCGCCGCCTCTTCCGCGCTTTCAAGGATGCAGACGCCCGCAATGATTGCGGTCCTGTCGGCTATCCCTTCGCGCGCGACCGCGTCGAGCCACTGCGCGAACATGTCGACCTCGAAGACCGCGTGGGTCTGGATAAAGTCCGCGCCGGCCTCGACCTTCTGCGAGAGGCGAAGGACGTTCAACTCGATCGGGGTGAGATACGGATTGGCCACCGCGCCGATCACCATCGGCAAGGCGCCCTCGATCTTCGCGCCGTTCAAAAGCTCCCCGCCGTCGCGCATCTTCTTCACCATGGCGATAAGCTGGGTCGAATCGATATCGTACACGTTCGCCGCGCCGGGATTATCCGTCAGCGTCTGATGGTAGCCGGAAAGGCAGAGGACGTTCCCGATCCCGAGCGACGCCGCGCCGAGGAGGTCAGACTGGATTGCGATGCGGTTGCGGTCCCGCGTCACGACCTGGTAGATCGGCTCAATCCCCGATTTCGCGAGCGCAACCGAGCCCGCCATGCTCGAGATGCCGACGCCGAACGGATTGTCCGCCACGTTGACGGCGGAGGGCACGCCTTTGAGCGCATCGCAGGAGGCCGTGACGCCCGCCTTCGGCAGATACTCGGCCGTCACGAGGAAATCTTTATCCTTGAGCTGATCAGCGAATTTCTTAACCTGTTTCATTATCTGTTCACCGGATGAGTAATAGTATCAATCGCGCGCCGCGCATGACGCGCCGGCGGAGTGCTGCCTGTTCGCAACGGCCAGATGCGCGGAAGCCATGCTCCTGATCGCGTCGCGGAATTCGGCGACCTTCGCGGCGGTCGCATCCATATCCCCGCCCGTATTGATCACCATGACGCGGTCGTCTTCGAATCCCGTCTCCTCGAGAAGCAGGTTCACCTGTTCGGCCCTTCTCGGCGCGCGCAGGTTTCCTTCGAGATAACGGCACTCGTTTTTAGGGCAGGTGAGGAGCACAAGCCCGTCCGCGCCTTTTTCGAACGCCTTGAGGAGATAGAGGAGGTCAGCCTTGCCCGAACAGGGAAGGCTGATCATCGTATATTCGTCGCCTTTTTCGGCGACAAGCTTTCGTCCGAGCGTGTCGGCGTCAAAGCTGTTGGCACAGTAAAAGACGGAGAGCCTGACCGGTTTGTAAGCTATACTATTCAAACTGTAACTCCTGATATCGTAATCGCACAGGACACTAAAACAGCTTACACCGGCTAAGTTCAATGATAATAGAACGGCGTGGTTTTCTGAATTGTTACGGGAATGTTAAATTTTTTTAAATGTTTAGCAATCCTATAATACCAAAAAATATTTATTAGCGCCACTATATGGCGTCGCGGGCGCGCGAAACACAACACGGCATTCGCGCGCGTTTCGCTTACCGGTCCGGAACAAAATTGTAATCAGGGCGCGAGGACGCCGGCTGATCATCACGATTTTTTCTGACCATGATACTTTGAAGCGGTGATGATGAATATGTAATTTGAAATAGATGAAACGGCGCCGGAAGGAAGGTGCGGCGGACAACCGGCAGCTATCCGCCGGCCAGATCACTGCAAAGGATAACCAAGCCGGTCATCGCTGGACTTCGCCATCGAATCGGCACGCAGTGCTTCGCGCAGGAACACGGCGAGAAGGATACGCGCGGTGTGGTAGTATTCGGTGCGCACGCAGAGGTTCTCATCGAAGACCGTGATCGAGTTCTTTTCGCGATAATCAATGAATTCCTTCAGGTGGTTATTGAGGATATAGCTCCTGATAAGGGAGTTGATCTGAGCGGGCGTGCCGGCATCGTACCGGTCGGGGCCGAACTCCGTGAGAAGCTCGCAGTAGATCGTATCGTCGCGTTTCAGCTCGACCACCATCTGCATGATGCAAACCGCCACCTCCAGATCGGCTATCCCGGCCTCGGCCGCCGCTTTTGCAATCCTCTCACGATCAAATATATACATGGCCGCTCTCTGCTCCATCCAGGGATGATACAAGAATCTAGAGTAAACATAGAGCACAAGGCGCGGCCTGTCCGGACAGCGGCTGTCGGAACAGGAAATGTCCGGGGAAAACTTGATTCGTTGAATTATTTCTGAAGGGAGGCTCGTGCGCGCGAGCCTCCCTTCACCCTCCGCGCGGTCGCTCACACGCCGCGACAGGCTTTGTTCGGCGTAACCCGCCTCCTGCGGGTCGCCGAACCGCCGGTCATCGTGACCGTCGCTGCATAGAAAGAATTCTTTCGTTGTCAGCAAATTGTAAAGGGAATACAAAATTCCCTTAAAGGCATTTCCGGACCAGAGCCTACCCCCAGAGGCGCGAGCGGACCGCGCACGGGAATCATTACGTGGGTGCCCGCGACGCCGCCCTCTGGCGTTTCACCGGAATTCTGTATCCACCACGCGGCCGGACAATCCTTACGAATCGCCGTATTTCTCTTACGCTCCCTTCCGCCGGTTCCCTGGCCGCCTCAGAACGCGCCTTCAGCAACCCATCCCGGATGAACATGTTGAACCCGGTGGCGCGTTTCCGGCCGCTCTGCTTCGCCACAGCGTTCCAGTACTCTTTCTGATCGACATGTAATGCATGCCAGCGCTTCACCAGCGCCGCCATGCGGCCACGGCAGGCGCGCTGTGCCCCGGTTTTCGGATCGCCCGGCCGCGTATAGGCCCGGGAACGCTGTTTCCCGTCCACAATGTAGTACACGCGGTCGTATACGCGGCCCTGAATGCCCACGGTTACGGCCTTCAGTATCCGGAGTTCCTTTTCCATTATCCCTGCCCTGTTGTACACCATCGTCAAGCCGGCAACATACCAGCGTCATACCAGCAACGCACCGGCTGGAGCGAGGTTGATTAATATTAAGTGTGGTTTGGAAGGAGAAGCTGACAAAAAATTAGGGGGGAATCTTGTTTTTTTCACGGGGGAAGGATCTATCGTGGTGTTTTTCTCCGTCCTTTTTGTACCGGCACTATGCCAGCACCCTGCCCGGTGGTCTCCTTTCCGACGGTAGCTTTTCACGGGTGAAAGGCTCCGCCCTTCCCCCGTGCGCCCCCATCCCGCCGTTCAAACGCCACGGGGGCTTGGAGATATGCATTGTCATGAAGGACGCTCTATACGGCTGCGGAGGGTACATCGTGTACCCGTCCTCGCCCCATTCGCCGACCTCCGTGTCGGCTCAGGTTCAGGCTGTTGCAGTGATGTACCGCGTCAAAGCCCTCTCCTTTTGTCTTCGTGTAATGGGAGAGGGCGCACCTCACCGAAAGGTTCTCATAAAAAAGGCGTCTTTCGCAATGAAGACGCCTTTTTGAATTCGCGTAAACTGAAGATTTTCAGGACAACCTCGTAAATAACTATTTCATCACCTATTTTTACCCCTGCAACCTTTATCATATTCGTCCCAGAAACCTTTTTTGCTGTATTCAAACTTCTCCCTGCCGGGGCATGGACGAAAATATTTTTCGTAAAACCTAACGTATGGAAGCCATCTATATCTCTCACAAAAATCATATTCCCGGGATTTGTCCCATCTATAATTCGCACTTAAATAGCTTACGATCTTTTTGAACTCGACGCTGTTCTCTCTATAAGCGGTTAAGGTTTTGGTAGTTTTTGATAGCGGCAAATCCACAACGATAAGACCATAGTTTTCCCCGCATTCATTTTCAACCCTGGCATTAAACATAAAAAAAACTATCGACTTTCCATAAATAAACGGGATAGGAGAGTATCCTGGGATGGTATAACCAATTGCATTAATATTGATCGGGTATTCATATGTTCCAGTTCTACACTCTATAACAAGCAATCGTTCTGGGTGACTTTTCCGGTGACCAACCGTAACAAGCTGAAATCTCGCGTTATCATCCCACAATAAAATGCGAATATCTTCTGGGAAGACTACGGGTGGATATGAAAATCCATAAGTTGGATCTGCAATATGCTTTTTAAATCCAGGAATCCATATATACCATATCAGATAATCGTATTCTTTCACTTTTCTTCTTATCTCAATATTATCCTCATAAACATCCCTTGTGGAATAATAAACCTCCTCATTCGTACACCATGGCATAGCCAACATCAATAATCCTAACAACACTATTCTAATTAATTTATTATTCATAATGTTTTAAAAGCACTATCTATTATTTAATTTTTGATCTTCTAATGCTTTATCCACCTTTTTCCAAACCTCCGGGGTATGCAGGTTTGAATGAGCATTAACACATGGCAATGGATGATCTCCTTCTAACGAAGATTGCACTTCTAAATTTATCGAAGCAGTTTTATCTTCCCGCCTTGCCGGTCCAACCTGGACATTGCCAACATGTCCTCCAAGTACTTGAACTTGATCATCGGACGAATAGACGTTTATATATTTACCCACCTTATCTCTGTTGATTGGGTAATCACCTCTCTGTGGAGTTCCAAGGGTAACCAGGTTATCTATCTTTTTTGATTCATCCATGTTTGTGTATGCTTTAACCACATTTCCTCCATGACTATGCGCTATAATATTTAGCTTTTCTCCAGGTCGAAATTTATGGCCGCTGATTCTCTTATTTAGTAATTGCGCAAATTCCTCTCTTGATTCTGGGGTGTTTTCCAATGCTTTAGTTGAGTTATCCTCATTTTTCATTGTTAAAAGCTCAGCTTTTTCTCCAAACGACTCACTGACAGCCTGATTAAATGGTGTTGCCGGTTTATTTCCATCTTCACCTTTCGCATAACTGCCATCAGATTTTGTGCCCGGTATAATAAGAGTTAACCTCCCGCTCGGATCCCCATACCTCACCGGATTCCCTTTTACATACGAGTACCTATTCCATCCCTGCGTCTCATACTCCCCGTCGATCACACTATCCGCGCTTGTGAACCTCCCCACTTCAGGATCGTAATATCTGGCATTATAGTAGTAGAGCCCGCTCTCTTTGTCAAGCTCCTGGCTGTTGTACTTCGGGGCGTGGTTGGTGTTGCCGATCTGGAACCAGGTCTCCCCGTAGGGCAGGTATTCCGTCCGCGTCACGGGCTTGCCGCGCTCGTCGGCCACCACCCGCACCGAGTCCACGTTGTCGGTCAGGTAGTAGACCGTCTCGCCCGACGGCGTCATCGCGGCCACGCGCAGCCCGTTCAGGTAGATGTTGTTCACCGACGCGTACGAGTTCTCGATCATGTTCCCTTCGCTTCCCTTCTGTATCTCCAGTCCCATGTACATCGTCGGGTAGAGCACCTCGTGTTCGTAGGTCACGCCGTCCGTCTCGCGCCGCGAGATCCTCCGTACCCGAAATCCTCCGTCGTCGTACCAGTACTTTCCCATCACCTCGCCGGTCGAGGGGTTGGTGATCGTCCGCACCCGGTTCGTCGAGTCGTAGGCCATCTCCTTGACGCGCTTTGCCCTGTTGTCGCGGTGCAGCGTCATGTTCCCCGCCGCGTCGTACTCCATCTCGTAGCGTCCGGGGCCGGATGCCGTGCCGTCCACAGCCACCACCGCGTGGTTGCGGTAGTGGTACGTGAGGCTTTCCTCCACCGAGCCGAGCTCCGGGTCGATGCTGTCCTTGCGCGTCATGTTGCCGGCGGGAGCGTAGGCAAACCCCTGCGAGAACTGCCGCGCCGGGTCGTCTAATCCCGCCGGATTGTTTACATACGAGTACCGGTTCCTCCCTTGCGTGTCATACTCCCCGTCGATCACGCTGTCCGCCGTTACAACCCTCCCCATTTCCGGATCATACTACCGCGCATTATAATAATAGAGCCCGCCCTCTTTGTCAAGCTCCTGCGAGTTGTACTTCTTACGGCAGGATGCCGGGCATTTAAAAAATAATTCCCTCTTAGCAACGCCGACACGAGGCCGGCGGTTCGGCATCCTGCGGGATGCCGCGTACGGATGCGCCAATGCCGCGACGCCACGGATGGCGAGGAGCGGCGGCGGATTATGCCGAACAAGCTCGCCGCAGGCGCGCGCTTTTTACCACAGGCACTTCCTCACTTCATTCGGTCGCTTTGCGACGCGTTCCGACCAGCAGGAGGCTGGGAGTGCCGGCGAAGACAGGATGTCGAGAGCCGGCGTTTTCGCGCAAAAAGAAAGCGGCAAAATCGCCATTTCATGCCCTGAACAATTTTGCTACTTTTCAAAAAAGTATACCGTGCACTCCCACCCTGTGCTTGTCAGGATGACCGAATGCCGCGAAGGACATGGATGTCCGAGAGCGGCCTGCTCAAATGCAAGAGGCAGTATCTAATATGACAGGTTGAAATAAAAGGGACCACGATATTTTCAACTGGAAATTCAATAATGATTTGACCACCAATCTGAGATAACATATTATATTCGCGGTGAATACCACGACACTTCAGGAGATATCGTATGAAAAAATTCATTTATGCCATGTTGGCAGTTTCCATTATTGTTGCCTGCCAGAAGGGACCCGGTTCCGACACGACAGGCAAAGGAGAGAAAACCGACCTGGACAAGATCCTTGTCGTCAATACGGCGGTATTGACCCTGCGGGAAAATCCCGACCAGAAATCCTCCGCTCTCGCATCGCTTTTCAAGGGGCGCGCGCTGACGGTCATTTCGGAAAGCGATAAGTCCGATACGATCGACGGCATTACGGCAAAGTGGGTCAAGGTATCCACATCGGACAACAAGACCGGATATGCCTTCGGCGGTTATCTGAAAAGGCCGGACAACTGCGAAGCGGCGGAAAAAATGAGCATCAAAGACCCGTTGCGTGACTCCGCATGCAGGAATATCAACAATTTTTATGAATGCTCGGTCGCTATCGAAAAAAGAGAAATCGGGAAGTACAGTTTCGTCACCAGAAATGACAAAGAGCTGATGGTCAAGCTGTCAAGCGGGAAGGATGTTAAATATACCAACGTGGTCCCCCAGGCGGCGGGAGGCGAATCAGAAGTCACCAAGTACACCTTCAGGGAATTTATCGAGGCCATAAATTCCTTCATCATCGTGACGCAGCTTTATGAGGGCCAGAAAAGCGATCTGGTCAATTATAATTCAGGCCAGAGCGTTACGCTGCTGGGCGCTCCGATGATCCTGTCGCCGGATAAATCGAACGTATTGAATATCGCGGTGGCATCAGTGTATGAGTCAAACGGCATTCAAATCATCAGCGTCGACAAAACATCGGCGAAAGAGGCGTTCAAAACAACCGACTACAGCCCGCTCAACGCCAGATGGATCGACAACAACACCGCCGAGGTTGTGTGCAGGAACAGCACTTCGGCGGGTATCGTTCCCAACGACCCCAATTGCTATATCTTCACGATACGCATCAGGAAAGTCAATAATTCGTGGGTTGTGGAGAAGTAATAGCTCAACCTGATCAATCCATTTTATTACTTGCTCGTCAACATGCCCATCGCTTCCTTCGCGGTCGATGGGCATTGTTTTAAAATTAACGGATATGGATGCCTTTTCGGTGTCGCGCGTGGCGTTTTTTCTCTTCACCGACCAGGAGTGAGTGAATGTAATTAACTCTTTTTTTTCACGGGTGAAAGGCTCCGCCGATCAATGTGATGTTGACCCCCTCTCGGTCTCCCCCTTAAACAAGGGGGAGATGGCCGGAGGCCAGAAGGGGTTTTTGTGTCCATGCTCGGCGTCCTGCCTCGCTCATCATAGTATTCATTGTATATCTTTATCGAGAATTTTAACATGTAAAATACAGGCTGCGATCCAATTGAATATTTCAAGATAATTCCCTCTTAGCAACGCCGGCACGAGGCCGGCGGTTCGGCGTACCGCATGGATGCGGTTTACGCTGAACGAAAGCCCCGCGCAGCGGCGGCTTTTTCTTTGATGAAACTTTCTTTTTCGCCGGTGAAAAAGAAAGTTTCAAAAAGCAACTTCAGCCCTGAAGAACCTTTGATACTTTCCAAAAGTATATGAAAAAGTATCCCCCGCCGGCGGCAACGAGTACTACTAAGCATCACCCCTCCTGAGCGGAAAAGATGTTTCACGCGCCGAAGGCCGATTCAGTCGGCGTCAGTTCCGCAGCATTTCTTCTTCATCGGCCTGTATCCGGGCACGACGGTCGCCCACGCGCCGTTCCATATCGGTCCGATTTCGGCAATACAGGTGTCGGTGAACCGCTTCCCGGGGTAGACGCTGAGAATTTTAATTTTTATTCCCGTCACGCATTTTAAATTGTCACTTCCGAAATCGACGATCGTGTCGGGCGAATCATCGTAATCCGGATCGACGAGCCATCGGCACCGGTAGTTGCTGTTCTTATCGTCATTCCATCTGGGCAGGCACTTGTTATCGTTGAGTTTTCCTTTTTTCACCATAGTGGTGCCGTCCTTGAAGGTGACCGTGACCTCATAGTCCTTTATCCGGTTGTTGGATTCGTACAGGTTCCTGTTCGCGCCGTACCCGTTCAGGATGTAGACGAAGCTGGTGAGCACCGGCTTGAATTTTACTTCTATGTATTCACCGATGCCGCCGTTTTTATTGCCCTGACACCACGCCGTGTCCGCATTATTGTCAAAGGCTTTTCCAGGCACATAGTAGTTTGCGGGCTTCCCTTTCTCAACAAGCACCGACGAGGCCCGCACGTCGGTGACATCGAACTCGCTAAGCCCCATCTCGATCACGGAATACGCGCCGCGCGCCCCGGCAAGGAGAACAACAGCCGCGATGATACACTCCAGAACCCTGTTTTTATTCATGACACCTCCTCCCCCTTATGCTGTGAATATACACCCTGTATTAGAAGCCAGAGCGCAACAACCGTTTCAGCCTTAAGCTGTGGCAGTCACATTTATCTTGCATTGCGAAAATTTTCATATTCTTTACAGTATAATTCAAGTTTTTTTCTTTTTACCGGCGGTCGCGGGCGGCCGATGAAGCAGAAATTCGGGAGCCGTCTTTTCCGCAAAGGCCGGCAGATGAAACAACCCTCCGGTTAGTTAATGAAAGCCTGCTAACTCCTCCCGCGCGCGGATTCCCCGGATTTTTCGCAATTATCTGTTGACAACACTATAAAATATTTGTTAAGAAATCCGGGTCATACTTAAACATATACAAAGGATACACCCATGTGCGAAAACCTTTACACCTTCTACCGGTCACGCTGTGAGAAGTATGCCGACTGCATGCTCTTCGACAACGCGATCACCTACGGCCGCGCGTTCGAACTGGCGATGGCGCGCGCCGCGTTCCTCCAGAAAAAGGGATATAAGCAGAACGACGTCATCGCGCTTCTGGCGAAAAGCTCGGCAGAGTGGTGCATTACCTACATGGCGATCACCTCGATCGGCGCGGTGGTGCTTCCGCTGGATACCAACCTTCCCGCGGCATCGTACCCGGCCATGCTCAAAAAAGTCGGGGCGAAAGCGGCATTCGTATCCGCCGAATTCAAAAAGACGCTCAAGGCGATCCCCGTCTTCGAGGTTGACCTCGGAAAGAGCATGGGCGACCCGGGTAAGGCCAGGCCCGCGCTCGTGAAGGAAGACCACACCGCGTCGCTCGTCTTCACGTCCGGCACCACCGGAAACCCGAAGATCGTGATGCTCACGCACCGCAACATCTTCCGCACCGCCATCGCCACCTCGGAGTACCTTGAGCTGCGGCCTGGCGATGTGAACCTCTGCATCCTTCCGCTCTTCCACGTCTACGCGCTGGACGCGAACTTCATCGGCCCGTTCGCCGCCGGCGGCGCGCTCGTCTTCCAGCCGTCGCTCAAAGGCCCTGACATCATGAAAAGCCTGGCCGAAAACCCTATCACCATCTTCCCGGCCGCTCCCCAGCTTTGGGAGCTTTTCATGGACGCCATCATCGCGCGCGTGAAGGCGCAGTCGATGAACAAATACCGGGTGTTCATGTTCTTCCTGACCGCCGCTCCTGTGCTGCGCGCGCTCGGCCTCGGCTTCCTGCTGAAGAAAGTCTTCAAACCCGTGCACGCTATCTTCGGCGAGTCGCACCGCTTCTTCATCAGCGGCGGGGCTCCCCTGAAAAGGAAATACGCGGTCTACTACCGCAATATGGGGTTCACCCTGATCGAGGGATACGGCCTCTCCGAAACGACAGGCCCCATCATGCTTCCGAGCCACAAAAAGAACGTGCTCGGCTCAGTCGGCAAGCCGACCCCCGGCAACTTCGTGAAGGTCGTCAACGTCAATGAAGAGGGGATCGGTGAAGTGCGGCTCAAAGGCGATTCAGTGATGCCCGGCTACTACAAAAACCCGGAAGCCAACCGCGACGCGTTCGACGAGGAGGGATACTTCAACACCGGCGACCTGGGCATGTTCGACTGGAGCGGAAACCTCTTTCTCACCGGCCGCTCCAAGAACGTCATCGTCCTCGACTCCGGCAAGAACGTCTACCCGGAGGAGCTCGAATCGCACTACAAGCAGTCGGCCCTCATCTCGGAGATCGCGGTCATCGGCAAGAAGATCGACGGAAGGGAAACCGCCTACGCGGTCATCGTTCCTTCGAAGAAGAACGACGGCAGCTACGCGGAAATAAAGTCCGAGCTTGCAAGGCTCAGCCGGCTCCTTCCCGGCTACAAAATGATCCGTAATTTCGCGCTCTCGTTCGATCCGCTTCCGGTCAACACCACGCGCAAGGTGCTCTACAGCGAAGTCGCGAAGAACCTCGACCGGGGACTCTACAAGACGAGCGAGGACGACTCGGTCGTGCTGCAGCGCGAGCTTGCCGGCACCACGCCACGCGAGGAGATGATCGCCCAGACGCTTAAGAAAAAACTCAAAGCGAAAACGATCTACGCGTCGCAGACGTTCGCCGACTACAATATCGATTCGCTCGGCCTTATCGACCTTATCGTTTTTCTTGAGGGCGAGCTCAGCATCACCATAGACTCGCAGCAGGTCGCGAAGCTCCAGACTATGGAGGAGTTCCTCCTTTATCTTGCCTCCTGCGGGGAGAACACGGGCCAGTCGATCGAAGAACGTATTTTCAGGGGGGATATCACCACCAGGCCGTACCGGTTCTTCAACCCGCTCCACCATCCGATCATCGGCCTTTTCGGGATACTCTCGCGCCTCTTCTGGAAGCTCCACACCGTGCATTCCGAAAGGCTCGTGTTCGACAACAACATCATCATCGCCAACCACGAATCGTACCTGGACGCGGTCTGGCTCGCGGCGCAGATACCGAAGCGCTTCCGCAGCGACATCTATGCCACGGGTAAGAAAAAGATCGCCTTCCTGCGCTTCTTCTTCCCGATGTTCCCGATCATCTTCATCGACGAGGAGAATTCGCTGCCGGCCCTCAAGGCGGGCGCCGACATGCTGCGGCAGGGGAAGTCGCTCGTGATCTTTCCCGAGGGGACGCGCTCGCGGTCCGGGGAGCTCGACGAGTTCCGCACCGGCGCGGCCTACCTCGCCAAAAACCTCGGGAAAAAGATCGTCCCGATATCGATCAACGGAAGTTACGACATCTATCCGCCGGACAGGCTCATCCCCGAGTTCTTCACAAAGAAGAAAGGGTTTCTCGTGGTGGGAGAGACGATCGATCCGGCGAAGTATAAAAGCATCGACAGCCTGAACGAAGCGATGCGTGAAGCTGTCAGGCGGAACCTGGACAAGGAAAATCCGCCGAAGAACTGAATGGAGGAAAACGTCATGAAGGGATACACATCGATCGCACCGGCAAAACTTGACGAGAGCGTCTTTCGGCTCATCGGCACGGACTGGATGCTCGTGACCGCGGGCACGAAAGAATCGTTCAACACGATGACCGCCTCATGGGGCGGGCTTGGCGTGCTCTGGAACAAAAACGTGAGCTTCATCTTTATACGCCCGCAGCGCTACACCTTTGAGTTCGTCGAGCGCGCGGACACCTACACGCTTTCGTTTTTCGGCGAGGAGCACCGTAAGGCGCTCCAGTATTGCGGCGCGCACTCGGGCAGGGAGGTGAACAAGATCGAGAAGACCGGGCTCACTCCCGCTTTCACTGATAAGGAATCGGTCTTTTTTGCCGAAGCGCGCCTTGTCCTTGAATGCGAAAAGATCTACTGGCAGGACCTCGATCCGGCACACTTCCTCGACCCCGATATCGAAAAAAATTACTCGAAGGGCGATTACCACCGCATGTATATCGGCGAAGTTATATCCTGCCTGCTGAAAAAATAAGCTGTATTGAGCCGGATTATTCTTTCGGCGCACGAGGCCATCCCGGGCCGCCGTAAAGCGGCGGCCCGTATCCGTCTCTCTATCAAAATCCTCAAAAAAGAAGTTGTAATAATTCAACACTTTCAGTATAATTTGACAGGTCATTTTTTATATCTTAATTATGGTCATAAATTCACAATCTACAGAGGGGTGCGTGTGGAAGTCGATCACGTGAAAGGCTTTACGGGTTTTCTCGAACGGGAGCGGACCGTGGCCGTTATGATGTTCCACCGCGTCGACAAGTTCGGGGGCAGGCTCGCGCTTCGGCACCGGCACAGGGGCCAGTGGGCCAATGTCACCTGGATAAGCCTGGCCGAGCGCGCGCACTCCATCGGCCGCGCGCTCCTGCAGCTCGGCATCGAAAAACAGGAGCGGATCGGCATCTTCTCGCGAAATCGGGCCGAGTGGACGATCGCCGATGTCGCGATCCAGTCGGTGCGCGCGGTGACCGTCCCCATCCACGCGGCCTCATCCCTTGAGGAGGCCGAGGCCGCGGCAATCGCGACGGGCATAAAGATCATTTTCGTAGGCAGCCAGGAAGAGTATGACATGGCCGCGAAGATCATCAAAAACGCGATGATGCTTTTCAAGATAGTCGCCTTCGACAACGACATCGCGATCAGCGGCACCTCGAGCATACACCTCGACGACCTGCTCGACATGGGCAGGCACTCGCACAAGGACGACGCGTTCAGGGAAAGGCTTGACTCGGCGGTTTCGGACGACCTGTGCACGATCATCTATACCGCGGGGACGACCGGCAGTCCCCGCCCCGTCGCCCACACTCAGCGCGGGATGCTGGCCGCGATCTACTCCTCGCGCGTTCCGTTTCCCGTCGCGCGGGAATTCGAGGCCGCGATGGTGTCGCTCCCGTTGAGCCAGGTGTTCGAGCGCGTCTGGCACTACGCCACGCTGAGCTTCGGGATGGAGAACTATTTCGCGCCCGATGATTTCTCGTTCGCCGAATCAGCCGCGGAGATACGGCCGCATTATCTCTGTTCGCTTCCGCACCTCTGGGAGAAAATGCACACCGCGGTATTCTCTCCGCTCCCGCTGCTCGCCGAACATGAGCGGCACCGTTTTGACCGCTCCCTGGAAACCGGAACAAAGTATTTCCAGAAGAAGAAAACCGGCAAGCGCATCGGCCCCCTGCTGGGACTTTCCTACTCCTCGGCGCACAAACACGTCCTCGGCGGCATACAGAATATGGTCGGCGGAAGGAGCCTCTGCTTCCATGTGGGCGGGGAGCCGCTCCCGGCGCACATCCAGGAATTCTTCTCGCGCGCCGGCATCTCGCTCGTGCCTGCCTACGGCCTCGCGGAGTTCTTTCCCGTCTGCCTGGGAAATGCCGTGCTCGCACAGCCGGGACTCTGCGGCCCGGTAAGCCCTCTCGTCGAAGTGACTGTTTCGGGCAGGGGGGAGATACTGGTGCGTGGCCCGATGGTCATGAAGGGATACTGGAACGACCCGGAAGCGGACGCGGCGGCCTTCACCGAGGATGACTGGCTGCGCACGGGCGATTACGGATCGATCGTCGAGGTCCGGGGCCGCCGCTACCTGCGCATCGAAGGGCGCGTTTCGGACATCATCGAAACCGCGTTCGGGAAGCGCCTGCTGCCCCAGAAGATCGAATCCGCGCTGCGCGAAGACGGCTTTATCCTGCAGGCTGCCGTGTTCGGCCATGGCAGGGATTTCCTCACGGCGCTGATCGTGCCCGATTTCGATCCGCTGGAGCGCCACCTCCTCGATCAGGGCATGTCGTTTCCCTCGAGAGAGGAGCTTGTAGCCGACGAGAAGGTCATGGAACTGATGGAACTGCGTATCGCAGAACGGTTCGCCTCCAATCCCGCTGACGAAAAGCCGGTCGCCTTCGCCCTCCTTCCGCGGCCATTCAGCTATGAACACGGCGAACTCACCATACTCGGCACCGTAAGGCGGCAGGTCATCGGCGGGCGCCACGCCGCACTCCTCGAAGCGCTGTACCGGTAGCGGGCCGTTTTTTTGTTGCCTCGCAAACGCGCCTCTCGTATGATCCGCTTCATGAACGGCCTGAAGGTTTACTACGTCTACATCATCGAATGCGAGAACGGAAGCTACTACACCGGCATCACCACCGACCCGGTGCGCCGGTACCGCGGGCACCTGGACGGAAGCGGGCGGGCGAAGTACACGCGCGCGTTCAGGCCGGTCCGGCTCGCGCGCTGCTGGGCGCTCACCTGCACCAGGGGCGACGCGCTGCGGGTCGAGCTCCGTATCAAAAAGAAAAGCCGGAAGGACAAGGAACTGCTGATTGCACGCCCGAAAAATCTCGCGCGTGACCTTCCTCCCGGGGTCGAAAGCGCCGGCCTCCCGGCGGCCCGTGCCAGGAAAATCGAGCGCGAGGCGAAGTCTTCACTGACCTCAAAAAATACGGTGGCGCCATGAAATTCCGCGCGGTTCTCTTTGATCTCGACGGCACGCTGCTTGACACGATCGCCGACCTCGCCTCGTCGGTGAACGCCGCCCTCGCGACACACGGCCTTACACCCGTCCCGGTCGGCGTTTTCCCCGGCATTGTCGGCGACGGCATGGATATGATGGCAAGACGGATCCTTCCGCCCGAAACGGTGACGCCCGAATTCCTGCGCGGATTTATCGAGGAGGTGCGCAAAGAGTACGCCCTTCGCTGGAAGGATGAGACAACGCCTTACCCCGGCATCCCCGCCCTGCTTGACGCTCTGACGGCGCGCGGAGTGCGCATGGCGGTGCTTTCAAACAAGCCGCACGAGTTTACTGACCTTATCATACGAACAATCCTCTCGCGGTGGCGGTTTGAAAGGGTGCTCGGGCTTCGACCCGGCATGCCCCGCAAGCCAGATCCTGCCGGCGCGGTCGAGATCGCGCGCGACATGGATCTTTTGCCTTCAGAGATTGTTTTTCTCGGCGACTCGGGAAACGATATGCACGCCGCCACCGCCGCGGGGATGTATCCGGTCGGGGCGCTCTGGGGATATCGCGGCAGGCAGGAAATCTCTGAAGCAGGCGCGGCCGTGCTCATCTCCTCGCCCGAGGAACTTCTGCGCCTGTTCGACAATTAAGTACACCGCGTCCTTTCGTTTTTCTTCCGCCCCGCCTGTCCGTGATCAGCCGTACAGCGCCATTCCGGACGATTTTTACTCTCGGTGAAAAAACAACGGTAATGGCCCGTGCGAAATGAATAATTATTGACATCCGGCAAATCCCTGACTATGTGAAGAGTTGACCAGTAAAAAACGCCTTCTGCGTAAACTGACACAATGTGCTATCCGCGTTCAATTGTGATATTCGCACACACGGGGAGCTAAATGCGTACAAGAGCGATTCTGCTGTATCCTGAAATCAAAGACTCTTTTTGGGGATATAAATATGCCCTCCCGTACATAGGAAAAAAAGCGCTCCTTCCCCCGCTCGGGCTCCTCACCATCGCGTCCCTTTTCCCCGACCGCTATGACCTGAAGCTTTATGATCTGAACATTGCGGAGTTTGATCCGCGCTGCCTCGCGCACGCCGACATCATCTTTATTTCAGTTGCGGCCGCACAGAAGGATTCATTCGAGGAAATCATGGAACAGTGCCGGGCCTCGGGAAAACCTGTTGTAGTCGGCGGCCCGTATCCCACATCGTTTTACGAGGAAGGCAATACTGATCTGCTTTTCTCAACCGTAACGGGCGCTGATCATTACATTGTCGGCGAGGCAGAAGATGTTTTTCCCGTATTCCTTGATGATTTCGAACACGGCCGCGCGCAAAGGATTTATTGCGGCAGCAAGATAGACCTCGGCAAAAGCCCCGTCCCGCGCTACGAACTGATCCGCGCTGACGACTACGCCGGGATGGGCGTTCAGTTTTCGCGCGGCTGCCCCTATAACTGCGAATTCTGCGAGATCACCTATCTTTTCGGCAAAAATGTCCGGACCAAAAGTTCCGTTCAGTTCATCGCGGAGCTTGACGCGATACTGAAGACCGGCTACCGCGGCCCCGTTTTCATCGTCGACGACAATTTCATCATGCGCAGGACAAGGGTCAAGGAACTGCTCGCCGAAATGGCGAAGTGGCAGCGCATCCATCATCATCCGTTTACCTTCACGGTCCAGGCGAGTATCGACATGAGTCAGGACGATGAGCTTCTGACCATGTGCGTGGACGCGGGCCTTAAAACGGTTTTCATCGGCATTGAAACACCGCACCGTGAATCGCTGCAGGAAATAAAGAAAACACAAAACGCCCGGGTCAACCTGCGCGACAGCATACGAAAAATACAGTCGTGCGGCATCGAAGTTACCGGCGGTTTCATCGTGGGATTTGACCACGATCCCGAGGACATATTCGCACGGCAGATCGAATTCATCCAGGACACCGGAATCGTAAAGGCGATGGTCGGCCTTCTGCAACTCTCCCCGAACACGGCCCTGTATAAAAGGCTCGAACAGGAAAACAGGATACTGACCGATGTGATTCCGACCAACAACACGCACCTGAAAGACCTCAACTACATCCCCGTCATACCGAGAGAAAGCCTGATAAGCGGATACTACAGCATTCTCAGGGAAATATACACTCCGAAGAATTATTTTATCCGCTGCCTGCATCTCTTTCGCAGTCTTTCACAAAGCCGCGCTCCCGTGCGCTATTCGGCGAAAGTCAATCCGTTCAAGGCGGCCGTTATTTTTTTCAGGGTGCTTTTCATGCAGGCGTTTTCCTCATATGGCGCGGACTATCTCATCTTCCTTCTGAAAATTCTGCGTCATGATTATCGTTATCTGCCCAAAGCGTTTGTATACGCCGGCCTGGGCCATCATTTCTTCATGATGACAGAGGATATACTCAATTCCGGCCGTATCGGCACAGCCGAATCAGAAACCACAGAGAAGGAGTATTAATCATTGATGAATACACGGCTGCTCCGGAAAAGCGTATTACTGTTCTCCATTCTGATGATGGCGGCCGCTGCCACCGCACAGGAGCTTACCGTTACCGTAAATAATGATGCGCCCGTATTCCTGATCGGAAAAGGGCTTGAATACCTCGAAGATCCCGGTGGACGGCTGACACTGGACGATGTATCCTCCCCTGAAGCGGGCAGGCGGTTCAGAAAATCCGCCAATGCCGTCCTGAACCTCGGATATACCAATTCGTATTACTGGACCCGCTTCTCGATACGCAATCCCGGACCGGGGCGCGATATACGGCTTCTCGAGATCGGCTATCCCCTGCTTGACTATCTCGAAATTTACATCAGACAATCCGGAGGACAGGTCCTGTCAAGCATAGCGGGGGATTCACTGCCGTTTAACCGGCGCGAGCTCCGGTACAGGAATTTCATCTTCAAGGTGCCGGTTGAGCCGGGCGCTTCGACCTCAATCTACCTCCGAACCAGGACGAGCAGTTCACATCAGCTTCCGCTCGCGCTCTGGACCCAGCAGGCGTTTTTCGAGAAGACGATCAACGAACAGTTCATGCTCGGCATCTTCTACGGGACCATGTGTGTCATGATCCTCTACAATCTATTCATTTTCTTCACCATTCGGGACAGAAATTACATTTTTTACGTGCTTCATGTGCTCTCGTTCAGCCTTCTCTTCCTTTCGCTCGACGGGTACGGCTTCGAATACCTGTGGCCCGGGGCTGTAAAATGGGCCAACATCTGCGTTCCGTTTTTCATAAATAACGTTTCACTCTGGGGAATGCTCTTCGGCCAGAGCTACAACAAGACCCGGCAGAGCACCCCGCGCCTTCACCGCTTCATGACGGTCATTACCTCTCTTGCGTTTGTCAATATTCTGATATCGCTGTTTGTCGACAACATCAACATCACCACCCGCAGCGCCATTATTCTCTCAATATTCGTGTGCCTTTCACTCATCATCTCGAGCACTACCAGCTGGTACCGGGGCTACAAACCCGCGCGCTATTTCGTGATCGCGATCATGGTGCTTCTGGTCGGAACAATGACGCACGCGTTTTTTGTGATGGGGATAATACCCAACAACATCATTACATCCAATTCCATGTCCATCGGCCTGACACTCGATGTGCTGCTTTTTTCGTTTGCGCTGGCGGACAGGATAAACATCGAACGGCGTGAAAAATCGGAGGCCCAGCAGCTCGCCCTGGAAAACGAGCAGCTCGCCCGGCTCGCGCAGGCCGAAGCGCTTGAAAACATGAAAAAGGTCGACCTGCTGAAAGACGAGTTCCTTTCAAAAACATCCCACGAACTGCGCACGCCCCTCAACGGGATAATCGGGATATCGGAATCGCTGATAAACGGCGCAACAGGCCCGCTTCCCGAGGAAACGGTCCAGAATCTCACGATGATCGTTTCGAGCGGAAGGCGGCTGTCCAGCCTGGTTAACGACATTCTCGATTTTTCGCGGATAAAGAACAAGGACATCAATCTCCAGTTGAGGGCAGTCGACATCAGGGAGATCGCGAATATCGTCGTATTTCTTTCGGTTCCGCTTGTGCGCAACAAACCGGTAACCATCACCAATGAAATGCCGGAAGACCTGCCGCTCGTTTTCGGCGATGAAAACCGTCTGCAGCAGGTATTCCACAACCTGATCGGCAACAGTATTAAATTTACGCGCGAAGGATCTATTACCGTATCCGCCTCGAGAAATGACGGCATGGTAACGGTAACCGTGACTGATACGGGCCCCGGCATCCCGAAAGAGAAGCATGATGATATCTTCAAGTCGTTCGAACAGGCCGACAGCTCAATCGAACGCGAATACGGCGGAACCGGTCTTGGCCTCACCATTTCCAAACAGCTCGTGGAGCTTCACGGCGGTACGATATGGGTTGAATCGGAACAGGGGTCTGGCTCATCTTTCTATTTTACCGTGCCCATCGCCGGCTCACAATCATACGGCGAAACAGCGTCGCCCCGTATAACCGTTCAGGAGACTGCCTCCACCGAAACGCCTGAGTTCGCAAGGATCGGATCATCTACGGACCATCGCGATTTCATTACCTGCAATGATGTCGATATAAGGCACTGGGCCGGGTTGAAAAATTCCCGGATACTTGTCGTGGATGATGAGCCCGTCAATATCCGCGTTATTCAGAACTATCTTAAGATCTTCGGCGTCACCGTGCTCGTGGCCTACTCGGGAATGGAAGCGCTCGACCTCGTCAAACAGAATCCCGACCTGGTGCTCCTCGATGTCATGATGCCCAGGCTGAACGGCTACGAGACCGCGCGAAAAATCAGGGAGAGCTATCCCGGCGACGACCTGCCGATCATCTTCCTGACGGCGAAAAACCAGATCAACGATTTTGTAGACGGATTCTCCGCCGGCGGCAACGATTACATAACCAAACCGTTCTCGAAGGGAGAGCTCCTCACGCGGATGTCGTTCCATATCAATTTCAAGAATGCCATCTTCAACCGGCGGCACATGCTCCTGATAGAGCAGGAACTCGACGTCGCGCGGAGGATCCAGTACTCCTCGATACCCCAGCATATACCTGATTTCCCGGGGCTCCAGATCGCGGCAAAGTATATGCCGATGCAGCGTATCGGGGGTGATTTTTACGATTTCCACACAGACTTCAAAAATTACATCGGGTTCCTGATATCCGACGTGTCGGGACACGGCATACCTGCGTCTCTGATAGCCTCGATGCTCAAGATCGCCTTCTACATAATGAAAAATGATCCTGACGATCCGGCAAGGATGCTGGGGGCGATCAACCGGATACTTTCGGGCCACATGTACCGGCATTTCATGACCGCGTCCTACCTCTATTTCGACCTGGAAAAGCAATCGATGTGTTTCGCACGGGCAGGGCATCTTCCGCTTCTTATCGCCAGCAGGACAGACCGAACGATCTCCGGTTATCTCCCGAAGGGAAAAGCCATTGGATGGGTAACCGATCTCAACTGCCAGAATGAGGATATCCCGGTCAGGAAAGGCGACCGGATCCTTCTTTATACGGATGGGATCACAGAGGCACTCAATGAAAACAAGGAGATGTTCGGCACTGAATCATTCGAACTCTTCATCAAAGAGACCCTGACACTGCCCGTCAGCGAATTCGTGACAGTACTGCACAATCGTATCCTTGACTGGGGATATCCTAAAAATGAGCTCCAGGACGATTTCACCATCGTTGCCATTGATATCGTTTAACTGTTTCCTACCTGGCGCTCTCCGCCCTCCTTTCCGGGCCGATGGAAAAAAGTTGACATACTGGCTCAACCGTTTTTCCATGATTTGTTTATGGATATTCTGTTATAGGATTGAATTCCGGCTGAAACGCGACCGGTCGATCATAATCCAAACCGAAAGAAGCATGAAAAGGGAACTCATATGAACAATAAACGAAGGCACTCCCGGTTAACAATGGAAATGCCTGCGCGCATCATCACTGCGGGCGGAAAATCGTCGAGCGGAAAAACAAAAGATGTCAGTTTCAGCGGGCTTTTAATTGAGTACCACAACGGGGCTTCTCTCGAAGCGGGAGGCAAATGCAGGGTCACGTTGACACTTAAAGGGGAGTCAAGCCATCTGATTGAATTCAACTGCGAAATTGTGCGGGTAACCGACAGCCTGGTGGCGGTCAGGTTTATTTCCCTGAACGACGATGAGTACTACGAGCAGTATAAAAACCTTCTCATCCTGAGCAGCCCCGACCCCGACAGGCTTTTGAAGGAGCTTGCCGACAACGACACGCTCGGGTAACGCCGGACGGACCGACTGACGCTATCCCTCTTCACGGTAATACAGGTCCACATCGAACCCGCCGAATCTCGAATCAAACGAAAGGTTGATGCTGTCGTAAAGCGTCCTGGTCGTTTCCGTTTCGTCATTGAACTCCGGCGCCGAGAGCCGTATTTCAAGATTATGAAACTGGAGCTGATTGGCAAAGGTCCCTGTTATGAGATTTGCGATCTCTCCCGCGACTTCCTCGTAATACTTTTTAATCGTCTTGGGGCTCGAGTTGGGGATGAAATGTTTTGTGATCAGGTTAAGCGTCTCAGGCTGAAAATTAATGATAAGCTCGCCCTTGAGGCTCCCCTCGATCTCGATAGAGACTTTCTGGTTGTCCCGCCCGGCCTTCGATTCGACAATCTCCGTGACAGACTGGTCCTGCAGAAAATTCTTGAATATATGATTAACCGAGCGGACGATCAGCTTCGAGTAGGTTTTATAATTCTTCATACCGGCCTCGCCTCAACAGGAATAACAAATGGGGCGGCGCGATCGGAACGCCATCCCCGTTTATCACATGACATTGTTTAACGGGCCCGGCAGGTTTCGGCAAGCACTTTTTATGTCGCATGACTATCCTTCTCAATCGAGCCTGAACCGCTTTACGATATTCATCAGCACTTCGGACTGTGAAGAGAGCTCCTCAGATGCAGCCGCCAGCTGTTCAGAACCGCTGGCCACCGACTGGGTGACATTGTTGATCTGGCCGATGGCGTTGATGATCTCGTTGCTCGACAGGCTCTGCTCCTCCATCATCAACGAGATTTCCTCCGACATCTTGTTCACCTGAAGGACTTCCTCTGTAACGCGCTGTCCCATGGTGTTGAGCTCTTCCGATGATTTTGCGATGTTTTCCATGAGCAGTGCCGTCTTCTTGACGTTGTCGATAATTTTCCGCAGCGAATCCGCGGTCCGCTCGACAAGCTTTGATCCGGCTTCGACCTTGTTGTTGGTCTCAAGAATCAGCTTATTGATCTCCTTGGAGCTCTGCGCGGTCTGGTCGGCCAGTTTCGATATCTCCTCGGCGACCACCGCGAAACCGCGCCCGTGCTCGCCCGCCCGGGCCGCCTCAATTGACGCATTGAGCGAAAGCAGGTTGATCTGGTCGGATATATCCGAAATGATCGTGACAATCTCCGTGATCTTGGTGGAACTTTCCGAAATCTCCTTCATGCTGTCAACGGTGTTGACCAGGACCTTCTCCCCTTCACGCGCGTATTCGTGCGTTTCTTCCGCCATCGAGTTGGCTTCCTGCGCGTTCTGGTTGATATTGACGATAGCGCCCGCCAGATACTCCATCGACGATCGTGACGAATCGGCCTTGCGCGCCTGGCTCCTCGCGTTGTCGGATACGGAATCGATGGTCGCCTTGATCTCCTCCATTGCCGACGAGGTCTCCTCGATGGAAGCCGCCTGGTCCTGCGCCACATTGGCAAGGTTCTGGCTCGAGTTTGTCATCTCGACCGATGACGTCGCCACGTGGTCCGCCGAATCGCGGATCATGATGATCATATCGCGAAGCTGGTCAAGGAGCTGATTGAACAGCGCCGCGACCGCGCCGACCTCGTCGCGCTTGAGGACCTCGATCTTTTTTGTGAGATCGCCCGCGCCCGCCTGTATCTCCTCCAGGGACAGGGCAATGGTGTCGAGCGGATCAAGCCCGCGTTTGACGATGAGCCGGATCAGCATGACGGCCACGCCGATAATCAATAGATTAATGAGGACCATTTTGACGATGATCGCCATTCTGTCGCGGAAGAACTGCCGCACCGGGATAATCACCTCAAACGCACCGTGGACCTCTCCTTCCCTCCAGTTTTCCATCCTTCCGCCCGTGGGGTCTGTCCCATCCTTCCTCCCCCAGAGTTCGAAGGATGTCGCCGGATCGCCGTGGCATATCATACAGTCCCTGGTGAGCCTGATCGGCCTGAAATACCGTATCTCCTCTTTTTCATAATCGAACACGCTGTATTCGGGGAGTTTTTCCCTGTCGATTTTCTGCAGTACATTAAGTTCGTAAGCATCCGGCTGGTTTTTGGGATTACGGGGGGATACTTTCGGCACTCTGAATATATATCCGAGTTCTCTGGCCTTGAGCGACATGGTCACAATCGAAGAAAAGACAGGCACCGAATAGACAAACCGGCCCTTCACGTCCTTGATGAGGTGTTCCCTGTTGAACACTCCGCGGCCCCAGTTGTCCGACATGTATTCACGCATCGCCTCACCCATGATGCAGACTGCCCTCGCCTTGGCAACCATCGCCAGATTGAAATCCTCGGCGTGACGGGCGAGATAGATGATATTCGTCGAAAGCCAGCTCACCAGAAGCACCAGCACGACCCCGATGATGACCTTCTTCTTGATATTCAGACCCCGGATGTAAGAAACGATCTTTCCAGCCATAGCCTATCCCCGGATTTAATAAATTCGCGCGACAGAGAATCTGAACATACCGCACCTCATCTGTTACAGAGAATGCCGGTAAAGAAACAGATGTCCTCCTTGCCGGGAGGACATCTGTTCATGTTTGCGGGATAAATTCTGAAGTATTACAGCGGAAAATCAACCTTTTTATGAAATCAGCTGTGAAAGGTCGATATTTGCCTTGATGGAAGCCTTAATGAGATCCACCTTTTTGGCGCTGCCTTTAGTAAGAAGCGGATCAACCGTATCGACCTTTTTGGCGGTCTGATAGGTGTCGGTGGTCACCAGAAGCAACGGTACGTTTTTCGCGGCGGCGGTCGAAACGACATTGGGATGCGGAACGAAATTGTTGGTAAGTATTACCGCCGCGGTATCGCTCTCCAGCGCCGCAAGGATAAGGTCGTTGCGATCACCGCTGGTGATGACAAGCTTCTTGTCAGCGCTCATGATCGGGTGTCTGAACGCCTCGTCGGTGAGTATCGAGCCGACAAAGATGTTCTTGATAACATTGTTAAGGCCCGCCTCCCCGGCAAGCACTTTCGCCATCAGTATTTCGGCCAGGTAATCGACCGTGAAGAAGGTGAGTTCATCGGAGAACGGTATGATACCGAGCACCGGAACGCCCATCGCTTTGATCGCTTCAAGGTAGGTGCCCTTGAAATCGGCCATGTCACGGACCTTGTTGACGATAACGCCCTTGAATTTTACGCCGCCTTTTTTCACGAAATCGCGCAGGAACGTAATCTCGTCGTTGATGGTGTCGTCGTCGCCGCTGATCACGAAAATGAGCTCAGCGTCGAGATACTGCGCGATTGAGATAGTGTCCAGATGCACCGATCCGCCGTACACCATGTCCTTGCCCGCTTCGATGAACAGGACATCGGAGCCCGCGCCGAGCTCGTTGGCAACCTCGTTGAGCTTCTTTTTCAGCGACTCCTCGTTGTAGGTGTACTTCAGCTTTGAATGGTCAAAACCGATGGTAATGTCCTCACTCACCTCGTCGATACCGAGATAGTGCGTTACCAGCGCCGCGTCATAGTCCCACAGACGCTTCCTTCTGTAAATAAGCCTGTCGCCGAACGGCTTGATGTATCTGAACTTTTTGTCAAAAGCCTGCATAATGCCGATAATTACGCTGGTCTTCCCAGCATTGGGATGAATAGAACCGATCACTATCTTTTTCATCAAAGTACTCCTTTAGGTTGGTGTAAGTAAAATCCTCACGTCAAGGGCCTTCGCCCCTTTCCCCTGATCATGCACCATGAGGGGGTTGATCTCGATATCCCTGATATCACTGCACCGCCTGATGAGCGATCCGAGCTTGATAATAGTATTAATAACTTCATCTACGTCCTTGCTTTTCTCACCGCCGACTCCCAAAAGCAGGGGATACGACCGTATCTCTTTGATCATATCCATCGCTTCCTTTCTGTTCAGGGGGAGCGCCCTGAATGATATATCCTTCATTATCTCTACATAGACACCTCCAAGTCCACACATGATAATGGGGCCATATACATTGTCATTCCGCGCCCCGATGATCATCTCAACACCGGAATGAGCCATCTCGGATATCTCTACTCCCTCTATGTGTACGTCGGGATTGACCGTTTTGCAATTTTGAATAATTGCCTGATAGGCGTCAATAATTTCATTTTTATTTTCGAGATTAAGCGCGACTCCGCCGCTGTCGCTTTTGTGCAGGATGTCCCTCGATACAACCTTCATGACGACCGGGTATCCGATCTTTTCAGCCGCCACGATCGCCTCGACGATATTCTGTCCCACCATGCTCGGCGGGACCCCGATTCCCACGGTTTCCATTATCTTTTTCGCCTCGTAGGATAAAAGGAAGTTCCTGCCCTCCTTGCGCGCCTTTTCGACTATCCGGGATATTTCCGCGGTATTTATCTCCACCTCGTCCTCGGCGGGCTCGAATTCGAGCCGCCTGCGGTGATACGCGTACAGTGCGCCGAGGCAGGAAACGCTCTGGTATACGCTGTCAAAGACCGGAATACGCCGTTCGCGCAGCATATGGATGCATTTTTCGACCTCTTTCCCGCCGAAAAGCGAATAAACGACCGGTTTTCCTATCGATTTATACTTGAGATAGCTCTTCTGGATCATTGAAGCGAGGTCTTCGGCCGCCATGACCTCTGACTCGCAGTAGAGTGCTATTACCGCGTGGATGTTTTCATTGGTCAGCGCGGCGTTGAGTGCCTCCTCATACTCCTTCATCCTGGCCTGGCCGGTCAGATCGACCGGGTTTTTCATCGAGCCGTACTCGGGCGTGACCGATGAGAACATCTTTTTAAGCTCGTTGGCGCTGTCATACAGCTTGATCCCGTATTTTTCGCACGCGTCGGTGGCAAGCACCCCCATCCCGCCGCCGTTTGTGATGATCACCGCTTTGTCCCCTTTGGGCGTTCCCACGTTAACAAGGAAATTGCACCAGTTGAGCCCGACCTCCAGCGTTTCCGAGCGCAGGACGCCGCACTGGCGGATCACCGCGTCGAACACCTCGTCCGAACCGGCAAGTATCCCGGTATGGGACACCGCCGCGCGCGCGCCTTTTTCGGATTTTCCGGCCTTGACGATGATGATCGGCTTCACCCGTGTGGCGCGGCGCAGCTTTTCCAGCAGCTTTCCGCCGTTTTTCAGGCCCTCGATGTACATCAGAATGATACGGGTATTTTCGTCATCAATCAGATAGTCCAGGAGATCGGCCTCATCGATATCCCCCTTGTTGCCGGTTGAAACCATAACCGAAAGACCGGTGTTGACCATTGCCGATTTGCCTATCATGGCAAGCCCGAGCGCCCCGCTCTGCGTGATTACCGCGATGTTGCCGGGTATGATCGGAGGCGTGGAAAAGGTCAGGTTGAGCGAGGCCGAAGATGAATACACTCCGAAAACGTTAGGGCCGAGTACGCGAAGGCCGTTTTCCCGCGCGCGGGAGGCGATCCTTTTTTCCTCGGCGCTGTTGCCCACCTCGGAGAAACCCGATGCCACGATCACGGCGAATTTTATCCCCCGCTCGATGCAGGTTTCGATCACCTCGTACACCTTCGCGGCCGGCACGGCGATGATCGCCACGTCGATGACTCCGCTGATCTCCTGCATGGTGGCGTACACCTGGCGGTCATAGAGCGTACCGCCTTTCGGATTGACCGGATAAATCTTGCCCCTGTAACCGTGCTCGACGACGTTGCGCACGATCCTGTTGCCGATCTTGGTTTCATCATGCGAGGCACCGATGATAGCGACCGACCTCGGCTCGAAGAGATATTTAAAATTGAACCGTTGCTCTTTCATTTGTTTTCTTGCCTGAATTCCATTTTTAATTCAAATACGCCCGAGCTGCTGCGCTTCTGGATATTGAAGCCCATCTTCTCGAAGACACGCAGCATCGGCCTGTTCTCGACAAGCACCTCGGCGGTAAACCCGAGAAGACCTTCCCGTTTGGCCAGCGTCGTCAGATACTCCAGAAGCGTCGTGCCGATCCCCTGGTTCTGGAAATCCTCCCTGATCGTGAAGGCAACCTCGGCGGTGTGGGTATTCTCGTCAATACCCATCTGTCCGAGCCCCACGCAGATGTCCTTCTGCTCCCCCTCGATAAAGGAGAGGACGTTAATCTCCCGCGTGTAGTCGATCACCACCATGTCCTGAAGCCGCTCATGCGGCATGTCCTTGCGGCTGGATATGAAACGGCGGTAGATGCTCTGGTCCGAAAGCGAGTAGAAGAACTCCTTGAGTATCGGCTCGTCGTCGATCTTGACCGGGCGAAGGAAAATCTTGACTCCCTTGTTGGTGGTACGATACGTCTCGAGGTGTTCGGGATATTCCCCCTTCTTGCCGGGGATGAACGCCTGGTCCTTGTAGATCAGGCCGAGCCGCTTGGCCTCCTCGATGAGCCAGGGGCGGAACTTCGGGTGGGCGATGGCGATGAGCGACATCGCGCGCTCGCGGATGTTCTTGCCGTGCAGGTAGGCGATTCCGAACTCGGTGACCACGTAATGCACATCTCCGCGGATAAGGGTGACACCCGCCCCTTCGCTCAGGAACGGATAGATGCGCGATTTCTCGCCGTCATTGGAGGTGGATCGCATGGTGAGGATCGATTTACCGCCGGGTGATATCATGGCGCCGCGCATGAAATCCGCCTGTCCGCCGACGCCGCTGTAAAACACGCTCCCGATTGATTCCGCCGTCGCCTGGCCGGTAAGGTCGATCTGGAGCGAGGCGTTGATCGCGACCATTTTCCTCTGGCGGCCGATGACGAGGGGATTGTTGGTATAGTCGATCGTGCTGAACTCGAACGCGGGATTGTCGTGTATATATTCGTAGGTCTCTTTCGTTCCCATGCAGAAGGCGGCGATCGTCTTTCCCCTGTCCACCGACTTCATCGAATTGTCGACTGCACCGCACTTGATCAGGTCGATCACGCCGTCTGTCAGAAGCTCGGTGTGGATCCCGAGGTGCTTCTTGTCGCACAGGTTTGCCAGGATCGCGTTGGGCATGCTCCCGTATCCCACCTGGAGCGTATCCCCGTCCTCGATGATCCGCGCGACGTACTTGCCGATGCTCTGAGCGATTTCGTCGGGCACGTCCGGGTCGAAGGTGAGCAGATCCTCGTCGTGCTCTATGATGAAATCAACGTCCTCGATGCTGATAAAGGTATTGCCATGGACGCGCGGCATGTTGCTGTTCACCTGGGCGATCACCACCTTGGCGTTTTCGACCGCCGGCTTGACGATATCCACACTGACGCCGAGGCTCATGAAACCGTGGATGTCAGGAGGGCTCACCTGAATCAGCGCCACGTCGACATTGACGATACCGTTGTTGAAGAGGTTGGGCACCTGTGAGAGGAAGAGCGGCGTGTAATCGGCGAGGCCCTGGTTGACCGCGTCGCGGGTGTTGTCGCCGACAAAGAACGAGTTGTGCCTGAAGTTGCGTTTGAATTTTTCGTCGGTATAGGGAGCGACGCCGAGGGTCCAGACCTGTATCACCTCCGCGTCGAAAAACGCTTTAGGATACGACTCGATATACTTGACCATCGCTCCGACGAGATACTGGGGCTCGCCGCAGGCGGTGCCGATAAAAATGCTGTCCCCCCGATGGATGTGGCTGAAAGCGATATCCTCGGATACGAATTTTTCGGGATACTTCTTCCTCAGGGCGCTCAGTTCGCCGTAATTTCCGGGCAGGCCCATGTTCGACCTCCTGTGAGCACGAATAGTTATCTCTTTCAACAAACAGGCGCGCCGCGCTCATTCATGGCACACGATCCGCGCCGTGACAACACCCCTCCCGATAGAACCGAAAACGGCTTCCTCCCGAATTATCGCCTTGTCGGATATTGGTACTGCATGAACCATAAAAGAGTAAAAGTCAATGGATTTTTTATTCCATGATCGTCTAAATTCCGGCTCCGGCGGTCAGATGCCGAGAATGCCTCGCGCGTTCTTCGAAAGGATGTTCTCCCTGTCCTCATCAGAGCCAATAAGTTTCCGCAGGGGATCGAGATAGCGGGAATGCCTGATCAACGGATAATCCGTACCGAAAAGCACTTTCCGCGAGCCCAGGATGCGGACCGCGATCCCGTAAATCGATTCATCGTACAGGAACGGCGAGGCGGCCGTATCGTAATACACATGCCGCAGCGCCTCCCTGACCTCCGGCATTAGCTCGTAGAAGAGGAGGCCGCCTCCCCAGTGCGCAAGCACGACCGTAACGGACGGATACGCGCGCAGCAGATCATAGAGCATCTTCAGCTCCATTTCGCATTTGCCGGGATACGCGTGTCCGACAGGCTCATTGACGTGCAGGCACACAGGCAGGGAATTTCGCGCCGCGGCCTCCATCACCGCGCGAAGATAGTTTTCTCGGCTTGCCGGATCGCACCCGTTATAGAGGGCTATCTCGCCGATGCCCGAAAGCCCGAGATCTCTTATAAGCGCGGCATGTTCCTCGACCCGCGCGAAATCGAGCATCGGCAGCGCCCCGAACGCAAAAATCCTTCCCCCGGAAACCGAACGAAGCGTGGAGAGGTAGCGGTTATGGCCGGCGCACCGGTCAGGGTCCTCCCAGGGGAACCCCATGGCCACCGATATATCGATCCCGCACAAGTCCATTTCGGCGAGCAGGGTCCCGTGCGAGATCATTTTAGACCGGTGATGGGAATAGAGGAGAGCAAACGCCCTGTCGTCGAAAAACGCCTCGCGACGGGCGATGATGTCTTCCGGAAAGAGATGAGTGTGGAAATCTATGATCACGGCAGGGCCTACCGGCGACCTGAACCCGGGCCTACAGGAGGTAGAGCTCTTTTTCCGTCAGCGTGGATATACCCGCGTCCTGCAGGATTTTTTCCACTTTCTTCACGTTATCGACCTGAAAGACGAAGATCGCGCTTTCATTGCTCTTGATCATGAAACCGTACGCGTCCTCGACGTTCACGCCCTGCGCGGCAAGAAGCGAGGCGATTGTATGCAGTCCTCCGGGTTTGTCATCCATACGCACCGCGATGATCTCGCGAAGCGAAGCGGCTATACCCTGCTCCTTGATCGCCTCGCATCCCTCTTCCGGCCTGTCCAGAAGCAGCTTGATGATGCCGTAATCGCCGCTGTCGGATATGGTAATCGCGCGTATGTTTATATTCTTCTTCGCAAGCACGGCGGTGATCCGCTCGATCTTGCCCGGCCTGTTCTCCGCAAAAACGCTTACCTGGTATGGCATGGTCTCCTCCTTAAATCTTTCTGTTGTCTATGACGCGCACGGCCTTGCCCATACTTGGCGGAAGCGATCCCGGCTCGTGCAGCTCGACCCGCGGGTTGACGACGATAATCGCGCGAAGCTCCTCGACGATTTTTTTGCGCAGGCGCTCGAGCTCCTTCAGATCCCCGTGAAACATCTTCGAGTAGAGCTCGACCTTTATCTTTATCCGGTCAAGGTTTTCTTCACGGTCCAGGACGATCTGGTAGTTGTTGCCCACTTCGGGGATGTTCATGAGCACCGACTCGATCTGCGAGGGGAACACGTTGACCCCGCCGATGATGAGCATGTCGTCGGTACGTCCGGTTATCCGCTCTATCCTCCTGTGCGTCCGGCCGCATTGGCACGGCTCCGGGATTATGCGAGTCAGGTCGCGGGTGCGATAGCGAAAGATCGGCATCGCTTCGCGGTTGATATGGGTGAGCACGAGCTCGCCCGCCTCCCCGTCGGGAAGGACCTCGAGGGTGTCGGGATTGATCACCTCGGCGATATAAAAATCCTCCCAGAGGTGCATCCCCGCCTTCTCCGTGCATTCGAACGCGACGCCGGGGCCGTTCATCTCGGACATTCCGTACGAATTATAGGCGTCAAGCCCCCACTGCTCCTCGATCTTGTCGCGGGTTGCCTCGGAATACGGCTCCGCACCAAGGTAGGCCTTTTTCACGGTGAGATCGCGGGGGTCGACGCCCTGTTTGTTGATCTCGTCGGCGAGGTGCAGCGCGTAGCTCGGGGTGATGTGGATAATGGTCGTATTGAAATCCTGCATCAGCTGTATCTGGCGGAGCGTGTTGCCCGTCGATGAGGGAATGACCATGCATCCCAGCCGCTCTGCGCCGTAGTGCAGGCCCAATCCCCCCGTAAAAAGGCCGTATCCCATCATGTTCTGGAACACGTCGTCCGCGGTAGCGCCGGTGGCCATCATGCTGCGCGCCACCAGATCAGCCCATTCGCTGACATCCTTCATCGAATAAAAAATTACCGTGGATTTGCCGGTGGTGCCGGATGAGGCGTGCATCCGCACGACCTTCGATCGCGGGACGGCCACCATGCCGTCCGGATAGCTCAGGCGCAGGTCGTTTTTTGTCGTAAACGGCATGTCTTTTAAATGCTCAAGCGTGGTGATCTTCGATATGTCGACCTTCTTGTCGGCAAATACCTTTTTATAAAACGGCGTTTCCGCGGCGGCCGCGAGCGCCTTCCTGAGCCGCTCGAACTGAAGCGACTCAAGTGATTTTCTGTCGATAGTTTCAATTTCCCTGTTCCACATTGTTCAATACCGTCGATTCATTAGATTTAATACCCGGTCGAAAATTCAATGGCGCACCATGCTGCCGCGGCCGGTATTTCAAAATCAAATTAAACTATGTTCAGCTTGCCATTCTGTCAATGAATAATTCCCGACTATTTCAGGGTGTAAAAAGAGGGCCATCTTTCGATGGCCCGCAGTATCGTTCTATTCTGTTACATGCTCATCATTACTTTCCGAGCATTCTCTTCGCTTCGTTTACGAGCACGTCGACCACGCTCGGGTCGGCAAGCGTCGAAGTATCGCCGAAACCGCTTCTGTCGAAATCGGCCGCCGCGATCTTCTTGAGGATCCGCCGCATGATCTTGCCCGATCTTGTCTTGGGAAGCGCGTCAGCCCACTGAATGATCTCGGGAGTCGCGATCGGACCGATCTCCTTGCGCACGTGAGCGATGAGCTCCTTCTTGAGGTCGTCGGATTTCTCAACGCCGCTGTTGAGCGTCACGAACGCGTAGATTGACTGGCCCTTGATCTCGTGCGGATATCCCACGACCGCCGATTCGGCGACTTTCGGGTGCGATACAAGCGCCGATTCAACTTCCGCAGTTCCCATCCGGTGCCCGGAAACGTTGATAACGTCGTCAACGCGGCCGGTGATCTGATAGTAGCCGTCCTTGTCGCGGCGGCAGCCGTCACCGGTGAAATACTTGCCCGGGAACTGCACGAAATAGGTGTTGAACATCCGCTCCGGATCGCCGTACACGCCCACCATCTGGCCCGGCCACGAACGTTTGATACAGAGGTTTCCTTCGCAGACCCCCTCGAGGTCCTTTCCGGAATCGTCCACAATCGTCGGCTCGACGCCGAAGAACGGCACCGTTGCCATGGCGGGTTTGATATCGATCGCGCCGGGCAGCGGAGTGATGAGGATACCGCCGGTTTCTGTCTGCCACCATGTGTCCACAATCGGGCACTCGCCGCGGCCGATCTTGTTGAAATACCAGTTCCATGCTTCGGGATTCAGCGGCTCGCCCACTGATCCGAGGAGCTGGATCGACTTGATATTGTGTTTGTCAACCCAGGAGTCGCCTTCTTTTGCGATGGCGCGGATAGCCGTCGGGGCCGTGTAGAAGATATTTACTTTCCATTTCTCAACTACCGCCCAGAATCTTCCGAAATCAGGATAGCTCGGCACGCCCTCGAACATCAGCGTGGTCGCGCCGTTCGCCAGCGGACCGTAGCAGATATACGAGTGTCCCGTCACCCATCCGATGTCGGCGGTACACCAGTAGATATCGCCATCGTGGTAATCGAAAATCATCTTGTGAGTGAACGCCACGTAGGTCAGGTAGCCGCCGGTCGCGTGCATCGCGCCCTTCGGTTTTCCGGTCGAACCCGATGTGTAGAGGATGAAGAGCGGATCGGACGAATCCATATGCTCCGGTTCGCAATTCGCGTCGACCTTCGCCATTTCTTCATGCCACCAGCGGTCAACCTTGTCATTCCATTTGCATTGAATCTTGTCGCCCACGCGCCTTACGATGATATGCAGCCCGACGTTCGGGCACTCGGTAAGCGCCTTGTCCGAGTTGTCCTTCTGCGGGACCGCTTTCGCGCCACGGAAGGTGCCGTCGCAGGAAACGATCACGCGGCTGTCACAGTCAACGACGCGGTCGCGCAACGCTTCCGCGGAGAAGCCGCCGAACACAACCGAGTGCACCGCGCCTATCCGCGTACAGGCAAGAATGCCTATCGCAAGCTCGGGGATCATCGGGAGATAGAAGGTGATCCGATCGCCCTTCTTCACGCCGTTGCGCTTCAGAACATTGGCGAACTTACATACTTCCTCATGGAGCTGCTTGTAAGTGAAGGTTTTCTGCTCCGACGGGTCATTGCCTTCCCAGATCAACGCGATCTGATTGCCGCGTTTTTCCAGGTGACGGTCGAGGCAGTTGTAGGATACGTTCAACTTTCCGCCGACGAACCACTTGATCCGCAGGTCCTTGGCGCTATTGCCGTAATTGCAATCCTGCACCTTGTCCCATTTTTTGAACCAGGTTACATACTCGTCTGCGATTTTTGTCCAGAACTTATCAGGATCCTGAATAGACTCTTGCCATAGCTTTTCATATTCCTGACGGCTTTTTATATAAGCCTTTTTCCTGAAGCTCTCCGGGACGGGGTAGATTTCCTTAAGCGTAACTTCAGCCATTTAATACCTCCGAATAATGTTAAAATTTTTATTTATATCAGGAGCCGGCAAGGCGCTTATTTGTATGTTCAGAGAATTGCCTGCGTTCCCGATAGTGCACAATTCAGAGCGTACTTATTGTTGTTGTGTGTTATTTTTTTGTTTTTTCTGTAAAATAATCCGCTATCATCCTGTCGTATTCGGACGTGGCGCGATACACTTTTGTCGCCAGCCTGAAATTTGTATTTCTCGACACAGAACCGTCTTTTTTTATCTCATCAATCACGATCGGATAATCAGCCGGATCGGTGATGACTGTAACGCTGTGAAAATTCTTCGCCGCCGATCGGAGCATCGCCGGACCGCCGATATCGATATTCTCGATCGCGTCCTCGAAGGTGCATCCGGGCTTTGCTATCGTCTGCTTGAACGGATACAGGTTTACCACGACCATGTCGATCGGCTCGATACCATGCTCCTTCATCACCCTCACGTGCTCCTGGTTGTTGCGAAGCCCGAGCAGTCCCCCGTGCACCTTTGGATGCAGCGTTTTCACCCGCCCGTCAAGCATCTCGGGAAATCCTGTATACTCGGAAACGTCCGTAATCGCCAGTCCTTCCTCTCTCAGCGTCTTCGCCGTGCCGCCGGTTGAAAGTATATGCACTCCCAGTGAGGCAAGTTCACGCGCAAAGGGCACAATTCCGCTTTTGTCTGATACGCTAATTAGCGCTCTTTTTATAACCGCCATATATCCGTCTTTTCTTTCTTTTTTTTATTTTTATTGAGGTACCTTAGCAATCAGACCACGTCTGAACAAAAAAGACAAGCACTTTTTTTTGTTTTTGAGAAAATGTCCGCTATATCTATTTTATTTCCGGGTTATTTTATACCTCATTAAAATATATATGGATATATATTTATGCATATACCCTCCATGCTGCGGATTTATTCGAAAAAAGCGCCGTGAAATATCACACCTCAACCAGCCTGCGCATTTATGGGCGGCAAAGATAAATTTCTTGACTTTCGGAGAAAGTATGCCTATATTAATTACGGTCGCTGATAACCGGGGACGATCCGGTTTCGACTGCAATGATGTGTCTATAGTTGCATGCCGAGTGTGCCGTCAACTCGTCAACATGGCGGAACTAAATTCAAACGCAAACGAAAATTTTGCTCTCGCTGCGTAAGCAGCGACGTCCTTAAGACCTTTTCTCCTCTGGGAGACTTAAGGGCGTAAACTACAGGGGATAGCGGAGGGTCGCGTTTCCGGGCTCTTTGCGAAGTTAAAGGAAACTCGGCGCTGCGGACGGTGCCCGCTCCCGGCCAAGGCGCTTAACATCAAATGAACGGGATACGCATGTAGACGCTATAGGGATGTGTTGTAGGACGCGGGTTCGACTCCCGCCGTCTCCAATAAAAAACCCCGCGATAAGCGGGGTTTTTTATCAGTTATCGATGAAATTAAGGTCATCGAGCGTTTCTATAAGGCGTTCACTAACGCAGTTTATCAGTTTCCGACGCACCTTTACTGAATCAAATTCATCCGTTGGGAAGCTATCAGTCTGGCGATCGAGGTAGACCACTTTCAAATCTTTATCAAGTATAAGTAACATTGAATCGAAATCAACAAACTGCATTTCCGTAGAAGTAACGCCGAACACCTCATATACCATCAGACCATCAAAGTTTTTTTCGTTCAGGATGCGTTTGAACTCACCACGGTTCTCGCCAAGATAATTGTTTATTATCCCGAGTGATTTATACTTCATAAAGCGATCACCTTCTCCGAACTGAAGAAAGCCGCGACTGCGATCACGGTATTGGAAAAACCGGTCAGGATCTGATTTCAAATATGTAATTTTTTCAGGCGCGTCAGTAACGACCTCAAGCCGCTTGATCGTTTGTGATCCGGCAATCCACTGTGCGAGGCCTCTCTCATATTCTTCCCTGAAAGCCCGTGAATTCTCCGGCAGGCGAACCAGTATTCCCGCGCTTTTCATTTTGTTTATCGATCTGCCGTGTTCGACTTCATTCCTGACCGTATAGGTGTTGCACGACGCTACCGCCATGAGCGCGATGAATAACAGTATCAGTATTCGTTTCATTGATCCACTCCGATTCACCTGAAATGCCGGCCGGTCATGACCGTGATACGAGCGCCCTTCCGCGGGAGAATGCGGCGAGGTTCATCTCAACAAATTTTTCTTTCACGAGCGATCGTATCCCCTCTGTCCACTGCTCAATTGAAAATTCGAGAAAGTTTGAAAGCACGCCGAGCATCACAATGTTAAGCGCTTTTTTTGATTTCACCGCGTCCAGCACCGGTTCGGCATCGACAACGATGGTGCGTGACACATTCTTGTTAAGCCACGCCTCCAGGTCTTCGGGATATTTTTCGATCCCCGCCTGCACCGGCGCCGGATCGACCTGGAGACGGTTGACGATGAGCGTGCCGTCGCCGGCGAGATATTCGAGCTTGCGCATGGTTTCGAGAAGCTCGAGAGAAACAATATAATCGGCCGTCCCTTTTTCGATCAGCGGAGAATACACCTTTTCGCCGTACCGCACATGGCAGTCGACGCTTCCGCCGCGCTGCGCCATTCCGTGCACCTCGGACTCCTTGACGTCATAGCCGGCTTTCATCGCCACTTCCATGAGTATCTTGCTCGCCAGTATCACGCCCTGGCCACCGACGCCCGCAAAGATAACGTTTTTCATATTCGGGTCTCCCTTATTTCGTGAGAATGCACTTTCGCGTGGAGATGATCACCGAAGGCTCGCGGGCCGCCACTTCCTCCCGCACGACGCGCTCAAACTCCTCCACATTTTTAGGATCAACCTTCACCACCCGCTTCACGCCGATGGCTCGGCAGAGCTCCACGAAATCGAGCTCATAGGTCTCCTCGCCCATGAGCGTCCGTCCCGTCGCGGGATTGTCCTGATGCCCCGTCATCGCGGTTACGCGGTTGTCCAGGATTATCACCGTCCCCGTTCCCTTGTTGTAGACGATATCGATCAGCGGCGTAATTCCTGAATGGATAAAGGTCGAGTCGCCGATCACGGCAACGCTGTTACGCGCCATCTCATCGCCTCTCGCCAGCTCGAAGCCGTGGTGCATGCCGATACTCGCGCCCATGCAGCCCTGGCTGTGCATCGCCGAATACGGAGGAAGCACCGCGAGCGTATAACAGCCGATGTCGCCGTTAACCACAACGCCGAGCTTTTTCAGGACGTCGAACACGTAGCCGTGAGGACAGCCCTTGCAGAGCGCGGGCGGGCGGCCCGGTATCCCCGCCGAATAGACGGGAAGCGCATTTTGCGGCTTATTCTTATTGAGCGCCATGTCGACGATCTCGGGGGTGAGCTCGCCGAGCATCGGAATGATCTCTTTTCCGGTTACCCGGTAGCCGAGCGCGCGCACATGCTCCTCAATGAACGGATCGCCTTCTTCCACGACATAGAGCTCTTCAACCGCCTGCGCGAATTCCCGTATCCGCTCATCGGGAAGCGGCCAGGCAAACCCGATCTTGAGGACCGAGTCATCAGGACAGACTTCCTTTACGTATTGATACGCGACACCGTTGGTAATGATACCGCGCTTTTTGCTTCCCCATTCGATGCGGTTGAGGTCCGATTCATTGGAGAATTTTTCGAGCTTGCTCATCTGCTCTTCGATGAACTTATGGCGCGGCCGCGCGTGCGCGGGGATCATCACGTACTTCTTCGGGTCGCGGACGAACTCCTTGAGCGCCACCTCTTTCTTTTCCCCGAGCTCGACCACGCCCTGCGAATGAGCAATACGCGTGGTGATGCGGACGATCACCGGACGGTCGAACTGCTCGGAAATATCGAACGCGATCTTTGTAAATTCCTTCGCTTCGGCGGGACTTGACGGCTCTATCATCGGCACCTTCGCGGCGCGCGCGTAGTGGCGGTTGTCCTGCTCGTTCTGTGAGCTCCAGGCGCCCGGATCATCGGCGTTGATGATCACGAAACCGCCGTTTACGCCGGTATAGGAGAACGTGAAGAGCGGATCGGCGGCGACATTGAGGCCAACGTGCTTCATCGCGGCCATGGACCGCGCACCGGCAACCGACGCGCCGGCGACCACCTCAAGGGCGACCTTCTCGTTGGGCGACCATTGCGACTTTATAGTGCGGTAATCCCTCGCGATCGTCTCGAGTATCTCGGTGCTCGGGGTTCCGGGGTAAGCCGCGGCGACGCGGCAATCGGCCTCATAGGCGCCCCGGGCGATCGCCTCGTTGCCCAAAAGTACCATTTTCTGCATCTATCATTCTCCGATTATTTCGATATTCTTGACAAGGTTGAAGCCTTCGGCGAGGAGGACTTTTTTCGCCTGTTCGATGTCGTCAAATCTAAAGATCATGACGGCCTTGTCACCTCTTTTTTCCGTGAAGGCATACATGTACTCGATGTTGAGCGAATGCTTCGCGAACGTCTCCAGTGCCGCGAGCAGCGCCCCCGGCACATCGTTGATTTCAAGGCCGAGCACGTCGGTAAGCGAACAGGTGTAATGGTTTTCCTTCAGCGCACGTATCGCCCCGTCAGGATCGTTGACGATCATTCTCACGATCCCGAAATCCGACACCTCGGCGATGGTGAGCGTCTTGATATTGATATTCTTCGCGGAAAGCACGCGCAGCGCGTTCTGAAGGTGTCCCGGCCTGTTCTCAAGAAATATTGAAAGCTGTTTTACATTCATTCTCTTCCTCCTCTTTCTTTTTTCGTGTCCGCGGGCTCCGTTATATCTTTCTCCGGTCGATCACCCTGACCGCCTTGCCTTCGCTTCTCGGTATCGACATCGGCTCGACGAGAGTTACTTTGGCGGATATACCGAGCACGCTCCTGAACCGGTCAGCGATACGCTTTGAAAGCTCACTCATTACCTTGAGTTCATCGGAGAAGACTTTTTCATTGACCTCGACCCGCACCTCGACATCGTCGAGCGCGGCCTTGCGGTCGAGCATGATCTGGTAGTGCGGCTCTATGCCGTCGATCTCGAGAAGCACGGCTTCGACCTGCGACGGGAACACGTTGACGCCGCGGATGATCAGCATGTCGTCGGAGCGTCCGGTCACCTTTTCCATCTTCACCAGCGTCCTTCCGCATTTGCAGCTGTCATGATACAGGCGGGTGATGTCGCGCGAGCGGTAACGGATCACCGGACACGCCTCCTTCGTGAGCGAGGTATAGACGATCTCGCCCTTTTCTCCCTCGGGAAGCACCTCGCCCGTATCCGGATTTATGATCTCGACGTAAAAATGGTCCTCAAACACGTGCATGCCGGACTTCTCGGTGCACTCCCCCGACACACCGGGACCGATCACCTCGGAGAGACCGTAGATGTCGTAGGCATCGATGCCAAGCCGTGCCTCAATCTCCTTGCGCATCTGCTCAGACCACGGTTCGGCGCCGAACACGCCCCTGCGCAGTTTCGTCTTGCGGATATCGTAATCGGGCCTTTTCTTTTCGATATAGTCGGCGATGTTAAGCGCGTATGACGGCGTACAGGCGATCATTGTGGTGCCGAAATCCTTTATCAGCATGAGCTGACGCTCGGTGTTCCCCCCCGAAATCGGGACCGTCATGGCGCCGAGCTTCTCGGAACCGTAGTGGAGACCGAGCCCGCCGGTGAAAAGGCCGTATCCGTACGCAACCTGGATTATATCCTGCGGAGTGGCGCCGTAGGACGCCAGACAGCGCGCCACCACTTCGGCGAAAACCTCGATGTCGTTTTTCGTGTATCCCACAACGGTCGCGTTCCCCGTGGTCCCGGAAGAAGAATGCACCCTTGCCACTTTATCGAGCGGGACGGCGAAAAGCCCGAAAGGATAGTTGTCGCGCATATTCTGCTTTTCAAGAAACGGAACCCGGCGCATGTCATCAAGCGACCTGAGCTGGTCTGGATTGAATCCTGCCGAGTCGAAACTCTTTCTGTAAAAAGGGACATTCTCGTAGGCATGGCGCACGGACCACCTGAGGCGCTCAAGCTGAAGCTCCTTCATTCGGTTTACGGGCATGGCTTCATATTCTCTGTTAAACATCGGTCACCTCGCATAGCTTTGATTCGTGAGAGAACGGCAAAGGCGCTCGCGGACGGGGATCACGCCGCCGCGATGGAGTTGCGATACTGTCTGTTTTTAAACACATTCATTACCGTTTTCATCAGAATTTGTCAATTACCTTGTAAAAAAAAATCAAATACTGACAGCACATTTATGCTTGACGATCGCTCACAACCCGGGCCCATCATCTATATTGATCCAGGGGGAAGGCCATGATAAGCACCGGCATAAAATATCTCGATAAACTGACGAGCGGACTCCGGCTCGGTGATAACGTGGTATGGCAGATATCCAACGGGGTCCCGATCGAGTATTTCACGCGCGATGTACTGAACACCGAAAACAGCTATACCAGCAATATAGTCTACATTAACTTCAACTATTCCCCCCATACGGTCTGCAAGCGGTTCGACGAGATATTCAAGCGCGAAACCATTACCATGATCGACGCCTTTACCCACGGCAAGGGGAACAGCGACCAGGTGTTCCTCGATTTCTATGACAAGCAGAACGAATATGATACCTCCCGCATCGTCTGCGTGGAAAATCCGAAAGACATGTCTTCGTTCATCAAGGTGATGAACCGCATCGAGCAGCAGAACACCAGCGGCTCCTTTTATATTTTCGACAGCCTCACCGGAATGAATGAGCTCTGGAAAGACGAGCGGCTCGTCGTTGACTTTTTCTCATTCACCTGCCCGAAGCTTTACGACCTGAACACCATTGCCTACTGGATACTTGAAAAGGGCGCGCACTCCCGAAAGTTCACCGCCGAGCTCTCGCACATCACCCAGATCGTCGTCAACGTCGACAACACCGACTCGGGTTATTACGACCTTCGCATAAACAAGCTCGAAGGCAGGCCCGTTCACCATGTAGGCATATCGCACCACTTCAAGATAATCGACAAGGGGATACAGTTCGTCGAACCGCGCGGAGAGCTCATCAGGATCGGCAACCGCGTCAAGGAACTGCGCAAGGCGCAGAATATCACCCAGGCGGAGCTCGCCTCCCAGATGGGCATGACGCCGGGCGCGATTTCCCAGATAGAAAACGACCTCATCACGCCGTCGCTGAGCACCCTCGTGCAGCTGGCCTCTATCCTGAAAAAGCCTGTTGAGTATTTCATCCAGTCCGGCATTCCCGAATCGGGAAGGGGATTCTCGATCATCCGGGGCTCCGGCATCGCCCCCGCCGAATCGGAAACGTTTACGCTCACCTCGCTGTATGACGACCGGCGGCTCGACATCAAGGTCTTCCACGTCATGATGAACAGCCTCGGGATCATCGAGGGACCGCTGATGCTTCACAAAGGGAAGGAGTTCATCACCATCCTCAACGGTTCGCTCCAGATAAGGATAGACGGTGAGGACGTGCAGCTTCAGAAAAATGATTCGCTTCTCGTTGAAAGATCGTTTATTGAGCGATGGCAGAATATTAAGAAAAACAGCTGCGAATTCATATACATGCTGCTGTAAAAGCGCCGTATCCATCCGGCAACCGTTGACATCCGCCGCCGTTCGCCGTATATTTCATACTACTCACTTTGAACGGAGGACTTACATGAAGGCGGGTTTACTTTTGACGGGAAACGGGGCTCTGGTATACCTCACCTCCCATGCGGCTTTCATTGACGACCCGTTAATAGAAAAATTCAAATCGAAGGGAATAACCAAATTCGTGGCGTACGAAATCCCCGTAGAGGAAGCGCAAAAACGATACGGCGCGCATTTTGAGATCGTGGTGCGGGACCTGCATGATACGGACGACCTGCGCATACTCGATTACGACGGGAACAGGGCGTTCCGGATGTTCTCGTTCGACGAGCTCGGGCGGCCGTTCAAATTCGAGGACGCCCCCGCAAAAACCTGACCGCCCCCTGCCGGGAATTGCCTTTTCACCCGGATACCGCGGGTATCCCGTCAGGCGTGAAATATAAAGACGGGGATAGTGCCAATCCCCTCAGCGAGAGAATCGAGCGCTTTGGCGATAACCGTGCCGATCTTCTGAAAAGAATCAATATCGCCCGCCATGCCGCATCCCGGCGTATCGGAGGACACGATCAGGTCCCCGGGAGATATGGGCCGCGATCTCGCGTCCACTTTGCACAGCGCCTTGCCCGCAAGCACAACCGGGTATAATTTCTGTTCCTGCCCGCTGTTATCGAGTATGACCGAAGGATTCCCTGACACGATGCCGACGACTCCCCTGTTGTATTTCGTCCTCGATCGCGAGAGGACCGAACCACCGCTTTCACCGGCCACCAGGAGATCTCCCACCGAGACAAACTCCTGCTCGTCAACAACGAACATTTCAACGATGTTCGAAGGATAGGAGTTGCCTTTCTCCTTTGTCGCGATATGTATCCTGCCGTTGAAGCTTGATCGCCCGTTGACGAGCAGCGCATCGCCGTTTCCTATAAGGCGGGCAGAATCATCAAATTCAGATATCCCCCCGAAGCCGTCAGCGACAAGCGACCAGGAATGCTCGCTGACGAACACGCCGCCCGCGCCGAACCGGGAAACGCCGAGCACGCCACATCCCCTGTTATCGCCATTCTCATGCCCCGCGGACTGGCCCCGCACTCCGACAAACTGGCTGTGACCGATCACGCCATACTGATGCGGGAGGCGCCCCCCGGCAAACGGCGTTACGCCGACTATGCCGGCGCTTCCGGGTTCGCGGGAATCATTCCTGCCGTATATTACCCCCGTCCTCTCGGGCGGCGAGACAATTCCAGAGAACCGCTCGCTACCCGTTTCGGTGATGTGCAGCGAACCGGAGTGCGAATTAAACTCGTGCCGCACGGGCGCGTACTCGTGGGTATGCGGCAACGGCTCCCTTTTATCGAAAAGCCTCGCGTCATTCGCCTGGACCACGCATCCCTTTTTTGACTCGGCATCGGCCGCCAGGCGCACGATCCCGAACGAAGTTTCAGTCGCGTTTTTCAGGCGCCGGTCGTTCCCCTGCACCACAACACCGGTGCGATCCTCGCCGTCCTCGGCAAGCTCGACAATGCCCTTCGCGGTCGTCGTCGCGTCCTTCAAACGCCGGTCGTTCCCCTGCACCGCGACACCTGCGCCATCCTCGCCGTCTTCGGCAAGCTCGACTATCCCTTTTGCTGTCGTCGTCGCGTCCTTCAAACGCCGGTCGTTCCCCTGCACCGCCGCGCCGGCTGATGTCTCGTTATCATGCGCAAAACGCAGGATGCCTTTGCTCTCCTCGGTCGCGTCCTTTAGCCGCCGGTCATTACCCTGCACCACGACTCCGGTGCGGTCCTCACCGTCTTCGGCAAGCTCGACGATCCCTTTCGCGTCTGTTGTCGCGTCACGGAGACGCCGGTCATTACCCTGCACCACGACTCCTGCGGCGCTCTCGCCGTCTTCGGCAAGCTCTACAATGCCCCGGTAGGCCGTCGTGGCGTCACGAAGCCGCCGGTCACTGCCCTGTACCGCGCAGGAGGAGGATGTTTCGCCGTCTTTTGCAAACCGCATGATTCCGGCGGCAAGCTCTGTCGCGTTCTTCAGCCTGCGGTCATTCCCCTGTACCGCCACGCCCGCCCGGTCCTCACCGTCTTCGGCAAGCTCGACGATCCCTTTCGCTGTCGTCGTCGCGTCGCGGAGCCGCCGGTCGCTTCCCTGTACCGCAACGCCTTCCTTTTCCTCACCGTCCTCGGCAAGCTCGACTATCCCTTTCGCTGTCGTCGTCGCGTCGCGAAGCCGCCGGTCGCTTCCCTGTACCACAACGCCCGCACGGTTCTCACCGTCCTCGGCAAGCTCGACAATGCCTTTCGCTATTGTCGTCGCGTCGCGAAGACGCCGGTCGCTTCCCTGTACCGCAACGCCGTCGGTGGATTCGCCGTCCTCGGCAAGCCTCACGATTCCTTTATACAGTATGGTCGAATCGAGGAGACGCCGGTCGTTGCCCTGCACCGCGCATTCAGGAGTCGTTTCTCCATCTTCAGCGAATCGCACTATTCCGGCATCTTTCGATGTCGCTTTTTTCAAGCGGGAATCATTCCCGACCACGACCGAATTCTCTGAGTAAATGCCGTCCGGGCAGAGGCGGGTAATGCCGTAGCTTTCAAGCGTCGCCTCACGCAGGCGGGAATCGTTTGCCTGCACTGCCGCGCCCGCTTTTTCTTCACGGTCATACGCGAGGCGGACAATTCCGGGAGCGACTTCCGATGCCGGCTGTATCCGAGAATCGGATGCCTGGACCGCGAACCCTTCCCTGTACTCACCGTCGTTGGCGAACTGCACGATTCCTTTGAAGATAGTCGACGCGTCGCGGAGGCGGTGATCGCTTCCCTGTACTGCGGCCCCGAACGAGTCCTCTCCGTCTTTGGCAAGGCGCACAATGCCGGCCCCGAAGACCGACGCGTACGGAGTGATGTCACCGATGTTATGCGTGTGATACGGGTTGAGATACGCCGCTGAAATTTCAAGGCCGGCGAGCCTTACCCCGTATCCCCCGTCCTCGAGGCGCACGCCCTGCATGTTGAACTGAACGAATCGCGCCGGTGTCGCCGGAACGTCCCAGAAGTAGTTTTTCGAAGATTCCGCCGCAAATCCCGATTCCTCAACAACAGTCGTCCAGATACTCCTGTCGGTGCTCACCTCTATCACAAAGTGATCGGGAAAACCGTGTATCGGGAGAAACGCCGAGGAAAGCGATATCCTGTTGATGTGAAAAATAGTACCGAGGTCAATGCTAATCATCTCCCGTGAGCCGGCCTGGGCGTGAGCGGACTCCCACCATGTAAGCCTGTCACGGTCAAGGATCTTCGTGATGTCGTGTTCGGAAGAAAGTGTCGCCGACGCCGCCAGTTCGGCGGGCCCCCAGATGCCGGCGTTGAGCCGGCCGATCTCCGAACAGAACCTGCCGTTCGCGTCCTTCCGGTGCTTGATAATGAACAGCTTCAGGTAGCGGAAAAACATCAGGGGCGTATCCAGCCTGAAAACGGGAAGGAGCGCTGTATCGAACGATTTTTCGAAATGAAGCGATTTCCAGGTTTCGCCGTCCCTGCTCGTCTCGATACGGAAGCTCTCAGGGAACAGTTCTCCGGTCCGGGAGGGATGCAGTTCTAGGAAGTTAAACGGCAGTTCTTCGCCAAAATCGACGATGAGAAAATCCCGCTCCATGGAATGGTGTTTCTTGCTGCTCCAGAAACCCTCCTCCCTGAGGAGGTTCTGTATCGAACATTTGTCATCGAGTTCGCCTGAAAATGAGTGTATCGTACCATTGTATATTTTTCTCTGGCTAATATCAGTATAGATCATTACTCCTACCATTTTTTATAGATGAGATCTTCGTAGGTCGCCAGGAGCGAGAGCGTGGCCCTGTCGAAATAGAGCACGACCCTGTTAATCAGGTCAAGCGCTTCACGATAGAGTTGCTGGTCGCTGTAGAGCCTTTCACGGATGAAAAGCCACAGATGCCTACGCTGGAGCACCAGCGCCTTGTACGCCTGCGCAAACGGGATACCCTGCTCGGCGCGCTCTTTGGCAAGCTTTGAATAGTATTTGTCGATTTCTTTTTTCGTATAATCCTTCACGACCCACTTGGAAAGCTCACGGTAAATCCTGTTTGCGCTTTCGTAGATGTCGTGCCTGTCAAGCTTCCTGTATGCCGGCGTATCGGGATTTTTCAGAAGATCGTTCATGTACTTCTCGGTGATCGCCTGATGGTTTTCCTCGATGAGCTCGACAAACCTGTTGGCAAGAATATTGTCTGATTTCAGCATAGGTTTCTCTCTCGCATGGCATGATTGGGCGCACACACACACGAGCGCTCAGCGGCTCGCTACATTTTTTTTATGTCGGGGACCCGGATGACTTCCAGCGCTTCATTCATGAATTTTTTCATGTGTTTCAGCGCGTCGATCACCATCCACCCGTCGAACGTCTTGTAGTTCTCATAATCGGCATACACGATCTTTTCATCAGGATTGGTGATCATGACGCCGCCGAAATCCGACTCGGATATGAGGCCGGAAACAAAATTTTTAGCGTTTTTGAAAAACTCGCTTATATCGTACAGGAACACCCTTCCCTGCTTGATCCTCATCATGTTGAGCTGACTCATATATTCGCTGGACTTCGTCTTGTCGATATCCTCAATAGTCTGGCAGAATATCTTAAACGACCTGCCGCACTGATCGAGTTTCCGGTACAGCGAATCACGCTCCGCCGAATTGGAAAAATCAAGCTTCGTATGCTGGTCGGATATCACCCCCCAGATGCGCTCTTCGAAGTGCCTCATGATGCTGGCGGCCTCGTTGACCTCCTGGTCGTCCTTATAGGGGGAAATTTTCTCAATGATGACCTCGCGCAGCGTCTCATATTTCGAGAAGTCCCTTGTAGAATCGGCCGGCTCAACCGTTTCGATAAAATCGACAGAAACCGCCTTTTCAACTTCTTTGACGTCATCGTCCGGATAGAGCTCCTGCAGCCGCTTTCTCAGGTTATCGAGGTCTTTCTTGACACGGGCGCGCTGGCGGGGATCGGGCGAGCTTTTATACACGCCCTCGAGCATTTTAATAGATCTGACAATCTGCTTCGTTTCGTTCTTTAATTCCATAGTCCTGCCGCAACACGCTCATAGTAGGAACAGAAGGTTCATCTCAAAACCTTCGTTACCATCCCCAAAAAAAAGAAAATAGTCAAGCAAAATACAGCGGATAGTTGAAGAACGGAACGGCATATAAGGGGGGATATGGATGCCGGCCCCGCCCCGGAGATATCCGAAGCGGGACCGGCCAGGATTACTTCACCGCGCGCCGTCCGACGCAATAGTAGGTAAAACCGATCTCTTCCATTTTGTTCGGATCGTACTGGTTACGCCCGTCGAATATCACCGGCTTTTTCATAAGCGATTTCATCTTTTCGAAATCGGGCTTGCGGAACTGGTGCCACTCGGTCACGAGCAGGAGGGCATCGACGTCCTTGAGCGCGTCATAGTAATGCTGCATGTATTCGACACCATCGCTGCCGATTACATGCTTCGCTTCATTGATCGCAACCGGATCGAACGCACGGAACGTGGCGCCTTTTTCCTTCAGCTTCGCGATAATATCGATCGAAGGAGCTTCCCGCATGTCGTCCGTCTGGGGTTTGAACGCGAGCCCCCATACCGCGAACACGAGGCCCTTGATAGTGCCGTTGAAATGGTTCACCACCTTGTCGACGAAGATCTGACGCTGGGCCTTGTTCACATCCTCCACCGACCGGAGCACTTTCGCGTCCAGGCCGAATTCCTTCATCGTCTGTATGATCGCCTTGACGTCCTTCGGGAAGCAGGAGCCGCCGTATCCCACGCCTGCATAGAGGAACGAGCGCCCGATCCTCGTATCCGAGCCTATCCCCTCACGCACCTTCTCGATGTCGGCGCCGGACCTTTCGCAGAGCGCGGCGAGCTCATTCATGAAGCTGATCCTTGTCGCGAGCATCGCGTTCGCGGCGTATTTCGTCAGCTCGGAGGAGGTGATATCCATAATGATCACCTTGTCGCCCTTGCGCTGATATGGCGCGTACAGCTCCTTCATGAGCTCGGCCGTTCTGACGTTGTCCACCCCCACGACAACCCGGTCCGCGCGCATGAAATCCTCGATCGCGTCGCCCTCTTTCAGAAATTCGGGATTTGACACCACGTCGAACTCGAGCTCGCTTCGCCCCCGGGCTTCGAGATGCTTCCTGACCTCGGCGCGGACCTTCTCGGCGGTACCGACAGGCACGGTGGATTTATTGATAATGATCACGTACTTTTCCATCTTCTGGCCGATCTCCGCGGCAACCTTGAGCACGTGCTGGAGGTCCGCCGATCCGTCCTCATCCGACGGCGTGCCGACCGCGATAAACATGAAAAGCGACTCGTCGAGCCCTTCCTTCAGTTCGGTCGTAAACCGCAGCCGTCCTTCTGCGTAATTACGCTTCACCATCTCTTCGAGGCCGGGCTCATAAATAGGGATTATTCCTTTCTTCAGGTTCTCAATCTTCGTTTTGTCGATATCAACGCACCAGACATCATTTCCCATTTCCGCGAAGCAGGTACCCGTGACCAGACCCACGTATCCGGAACCAACAACCGTTAATTTCATCTTCTCCTCCTGTGGAACGTATGATAGAATGACGGCATCTATTTATAACCTGCCGTTTTGTATATAAAAACACGGGGTATCTCCCTTGACCCCGCGTCCATGATTTCAGCGCCTGATTAAAAACTCCGCCTGCTGTCCAGAAGCAGCGTCACCGGGCCTTCGTTGGTAATGCGCACCTTCATGTCGGCGCCGAACACCCCTTCCTCAACCTTTGGGGTCTTCGTCCTACAGAGCGCCACGAACCGGCGGTACCACTCCTGTGCCTGGCCCGGAGCCATCGCCTCGGAGTATGACGGGCGCCTGCCTTTTCTCGCGTCTCCGTAAAGAGTAAACTGAGAAACGATGAGGAGCGCTCCCTCTTCATCGGCGAGAGAGAGGTTCATCTTTCCTTCCTCATCGCTGAAAATTCTAAGCCCGATGACCTTGTCGGCCATGTATTCAAGGTCCGCCTCGCCGTCGTCACCGTGAAAGCCCACGAGCGCCAGGAGGCCGTGTCCTATCCGGGCAACGCACTCGCCGCCGATCTCGACCGAAGCCTCGGAAACGCGCTGGAGGACGGCCCGCATCCTATGAGAGCTTTCCCTTGAGCACGTTTTCCGGCTGGACGCCGATCATCCTCTCGGCCTCTTTCCCGTCCCGGAAGATGATCAGTGTCGGGATGGACTGTATCCCGTAGCGCTGCGCGATCGAAGGGCTTTCATCGGTATTGCATTTCACGATGGCCGCCTTCAGCGCATCGGATTGGGAAAGCTTTTCGAGTATCGGCGTCTGCATACGGCACGGCCCGCACCAGGGAGCCCAGAAATCGACGAGGACCGTCCCCTTGGCGTCAAGCACCTCGGACTGGAAATTTTTATCGTTAACCTCTTTGAGCGTCGACATATCCCCTCCTTTTGACTTATTTAAGCGTGTGTGTCCTTCACGTCTGCTTTAACAGTACCGTTTTTTCTGAGAAGCCCCGTGCCCTTGGCACGCTCGTTTATGTTTTTCTCAATATTGCCGACCATCTCTGCGACGATAGCCCTTGACGTTTCCTTAATCTGCACAATGCCGTTCGATTTTTTATCAAGTATCGATGCGTCCATCGAAACCGCCCGGTGTTTCTTATAGCCGATAAGGTACTGGCTCAACTGCATGCCCGAGCCGCTTTCGTGATTGTATCCGTATTCGATGATCCTTCGCGACGCCAGATCGCCATCGCCGTCGTAGCTGTAGACGTCAAGAGCCGAGAGGAACATCCGCCTCGCCGTCAGGTCGGAAATCGAATGGTATTCGCTTTTCTGGAGACGGGCCGCATCATACACGTAATTGATCCGCCCCGACGGGATTTTTTTGTCCCCGATATATATATAATACTGTATCTTCGAAACTGCGCCGCCGGTATAGCTGAAGACCTTCTCATGGTAAGGGAGAAGGCGCCCTTCGGAGTTGCGCAGATAGACGACCTTCTCCGGTCTTTTTGAGGCCCCGGCATACGCGATCTCTTCTATATGATCCAGACGATTTTCGACATAAAACTCTTTTTTGCTGACCCGCCCCGATGCGTCAAGCCGCTCACGAACCTGCGAACCCGAGCAACAGAGCATGACCAGCGCTGTCACGCAAAGCGTCGCCTTTGCATAGTTCACGATCAATCACCCTGCGATCTTTCTTTAAAATGGGGTGCCGGATACCATCCGCCCATGCCCGGAAAAATTATTCATTTTTATGGGTGATCACAAAAACTATCGTTTTTGTGCCTACCATCGGGCGCAAGTATTGATAAAACCAGCTTTTTGATTGGTTACAAAATGAAAAAGCTGGTTTTAATGATCGCCCTTATGTCACCATCCCGAGCAATGTGAGATATAAATTCTCCCCCCGAAATAATTCAATTAAAAAACGCCCCTCACGCGGCTTTATCGTGTCCTTCGCTGTCCGGGCCGGGACCGATCCCCGGATTCTAAACAAATGTTATTTCAATATATATTCTATTCTGCCATATTTCAATAAAAAATGCACAGAATCGGCGTTCCGGTTCATGCCGGATACCGCCCGCCGCTTCCCCCTTTCTAAAAATCTTTTGATTTACCCGCCAAAATGACCGATAGTTAGTATATCGGAGGCTTGCCGCCCGGCAGCATGACGAAGCGGAACGGAAGCCTTTGCGCCATTTAATCTTATACGAAGACGGAAACCTATGAAGAGAGCACTGTTCGTTTTCATACTCGCGGTCATAGTCATAGCCTCGTCGGCTTTCGGGCAGGCGCAGCGCGACCAGAAACAGCCAAAGAAAGAAACAAAGCGGGAGGAACCGCAGAAAAAGGAAGGCACCGGCCCTATTCCTGAAGGGTTTGGCAATCTTCAGTGGGGAGCAACCTTTTCCGAAACAAGAGAAAAGGTTCTCGGTGAAATCACTTTCAAAGACGAAAAGCGCGTTATCCTTTCGAAGGAAGGAAATATTGAATATGTCTACGGTTTTTTCCAGCCTGATCCCGCGCTTGTTTCCGAAAAGCAGGGCAAGGACGCGGCAAAATCAGCGGACACCAAGCAGAAAGTACAGGCGCAGGAACAATCCTCCGCAACACAAGCCGGCGAGCCGAAACTCTATTATGTTGTAATTAAATTCCCGTATCTCACGATGGATGATGTAAAAAACAAGATTCAGGAACGGTATGGCGCTCCCAACGGTCAGAGCATTAAGAACAACCAAGGCGCCCTGATCTGGGACTCCAAAAAAACGACAATAATCATGTGGGTTGACAGCTTCGAGAAAAAGCCATTCTCCCGCAAGATCACCTATATCGGCAAAGATCTGGCCAAAGAAGTCAACGAATACCAGAAACAGATCTTCAACAAGAATGAAATCGAAATCCTCCGCACGCTTAATCCGTAACGCCGCGCCCGTATTGCTCTGCGCGCTTTTCGTCATTCCGGCACTCGCGCCGCCCGCCGCGGCCTTCATCGAACAGCGGACAGAATGGTGGCAGCGCCGCGTCGACACCATCACCGCGCGCCGGGCCGCGTTCGAGAAAAGCGGCGAGGTAGACCGGCGCCTTATCCTCCTTCTTGACAAGGACCTTAGCCGCGGGCAGGAGATGCTGCGCGTCCTCAAATCATCACAACCGGGCAGTCACGATGTATCCGGAAAAGAGGGGGCATCAGAGACTTCCGGTACGGGGATGGCGGATATCATCAGGCCGGTCATTGCCGTGCATCTCCTGCGATCGGCAACGGATCCGCAGGGCCGTAATGTTGAAGCGGTCCGCGACGCGCTGGAAACGAGGATAGAATCGCTCCTGCGGGAAAGCGGCCTGCCAGCCGGGAGGAAGCTTGCAGGGGAGATACTCGCGCAGGAAGCGGGCCGCGATGATCTCGCGCACCTCGCCGCCGAACTGGTCCTTGTATCCGCCCTGAACGACAAAAAGCAGCTCGAAGCAGCGCTTGTCCCTGAAATCGAGTCACATTTCGCCGGAGAGCTTTCCAAATCGAAAGACGCGCTCGGGACTCCGGAAATGAGGCACCGCGTCATCACCTACGCCCAGGAGAAGCTTGATAAGCGCCAGGCGCCGGCACCCGCGGCGGGACTTGACGGCTCGGCGATCTGGAACGGGATCGCGGGAGGGATAAGGGAGGAGCTGCCTCACTACAAAAAAATCCTCGCGATGCTGCCCGCAGGAAAAGACAGCCAGTCGCAGCAGAGCGTGCGGTATTATCTTCGCAACATCGCCTCTCTCGACACCATGTACTTCCGGGGGATCGCGGCAAAGCTGATGGGGAACAAGGCGCAGAAAGATCTCCCGGCCGCGTACGGGAGTCTCATCCAGGCGATGCAGGGGATAAACCGGGTGCGACAGGGGATCATCCCGTCACTTTCCGGAAAAGAGGAGAGCGACTATTTCGAATCGGTGGATTCACGCTTCGAGAAAATAGTTTCGTCATACAAAGTGTCGCCGGAGCTTTCAGGCAAGGCCGCCGATTACCGAAAGGAGTCGATCGACTTCCTGAAATGGGCCTCATCGGCAAAACGGCGCGACGGCGCGCGGATCGCGGGAGCGTTCCAGTCGGTCCAGAACCGGTGCGTCGAATACGCCGACTTTATCCTCTCCCTGAGCAGGGAAGCCGGAGCGCCGGCCGCGGATTATCCGGCCCTTCATGCGAACTACCGCTCCGCGCTTCAGCAGGTGCCGGCGCTTCTCGCCACACTGGACAATACCGTGGCGATACGAAAGGAGTCGATCCCCCATCTCCAACCGGGCCAGATCCGCGACATGAAAAAGCGCAAGGCGGAATTCACCCGCTACCTCAAAACGATCCAGACCGAGATCTCCGGCAGCTACCTGGCCTACTCCCGTGGGCGCTCCGAAACGAAAGCGACCCTTGTCGGCGAGGCGGCAAGCCGCGAGAAGAAGGCCGCGCAGTACGACGTCGAGCTTCTCGTCACGAGCCTGACCCAGTACCACGCGTTCTACCGCCAGCTTGACCATGCGCGGCGCGCGCTGAACGACTACCGGCAGGCATACGACCGTATCCGCAGCGATCCCGGGGGCGCAGAGAAGAAAGCGCTCGAGAAATGCCTGCAGGCGCAATCGCTCATTCCTTCGGTGGAGGGATTCGATCCCGACAAAATCAGGCGCGAATACGCCACGAAGTCATATCTTCGCAAAGAAGTGAGAAGCCTCGTATCCGCCATCAGCAGTCTCATGAATTTTTACGGCCAGAAGGGGATACGCCTCTCGGCGCTTGTAAGCAGAGAGACGCTGGAATCAACGCAGAAGGCGGTCGACGCGCCGCTCGAGGTCCAGGTCGCCGACTGGACGATGAATGAACGCAATTTCGGCGAGATCGATAAAAAAGTCATCCAATCGCTTCAGAACGCGAGCACCCGCCGAGCCTGGAGCGGAGATGCCGAGAGCGCCCGCAGCGTCAGGGTTCAGACAGCCGGAATCAGTATTGCCGTTCCGGAAGGATGGAGCGAATCCCCGGTCATGCCCAGGGAAAAAGAGAAAGGGATCATCAGCGCATGGGCGAGCCCTGACGAAAAGGCGCGTATCGAAATCGCCGGCATCGCCGCCTCAGGCGACGATCTGAGACTTTCGAGCATCCGCTGGCTCGGCTCGCTCGGTTTTACCTTCACGAGAGGGAAATGGGGAAGCCGCGGGGAAACGGATTATTTCTGGTCGATCTCGCGGGCATCGAAAGGCGGAAAAGCGCGGGAATCGTACGCCTTGAAATCGAACGACCGGATCATCTTCCTCTCAGGATCGTCCGACAGCGGCAAATACAACTTCCTGAAAAAAAAGCTGGACCCGGTGTTCGACTCGCTGCAGCGCGGGAAGTGATTACCCATTCCCAGAAGGCGCGAAACCGTTTTCGCGTCTTCTAGGAACTTCAATAAATTCACTTGACAGGCCCGCGAAAAAAAACAAGACTGTGTCTACATTGCTGTCCACTTCAGAGAAAAGTCATATACAAATATAATGGAGGCGGTATGAAATATATACACCTTGCAGTCGCAGTGATGCTCCTGTCGGCGGTCATGCTCACCACGCAGTGCACCAAGCGCGAGATGACGGCGGAAGATTTTCTTCGCATCGAGGATGAAGTGAATACCACCGATCTCACTCCCGCGGCAAAGGAGCGCGTTGCCAAAAAGCACGGATTCAGCCTCAACCAGTATCAGCGGTTCGAGGAGCGGGTGAAATCCGACCAGAAGCTCCAGGAGCAGCTCGGCGCGATCAGGCTCCAGAAAGCCGGCAAGTAACAGGTCCTCTCCGGTGAAGGCGCGATCGGGCTTACGGGCCTTCGCGCCGGGTCACTTCCATTTCGCGCGGTGGCGATAGCCGTCTATCCTGTACAGCCCCGCCTTCCTCGCTCTCTCAACCGCGTCATCGTATTCATCAAGCGTCACACGCCTGCGCAGATCAAAGCACTCGCGCGCCCGGTATTCCGGCCGGTACTGGTCCATCACGTTAATATAGGTATCGGGGGATATATCCGCGATAAAGCGCAACACCCGCTCCGTCGCGGCGCGATTGTTCGGAAGCACGAGATGCCTCACCAGAAGTCCACGGTACGCGATCCCGTCGCTGTCGCAGGCGAGATCTCCCACCTGCCGGTGCATCTCCCTGACCGCTGCCATCGCGACCTGAGGATAATCTTCCGCGCCGCTCAGGTCCCTGGCCGAATCGGGATCCATGTACTTGAAGTCGGGCATGTAGATGTCGACAATCCCGTCAAGGACCTTCAATGTATCGACGCTGTCATATCCGCCCGAATTATACACAATGGGGATGCGAAGCCCCTGCGGTATTGCGATCTCGAGTGCCCGGACAAACGCGAACGCCATGTGGGTCGGCGTCACCAGATTGATATTATGGCAGCCGCGGCCCTGGAGGGCGAGCATGATGTCGGCGAGCTTTTCGAAGGAAATCTCGTCGCCGTAGCCGAGATGAGAGATATCGTAATTCTGGCAGAAGATGCACGAAAGGTTGCAGTTGGTAAAAAATATCGTTCCCGAACCGTTCCTGCCCACAAGGCACGACTCCTCACCCATGTGCGCATGAAATGACGATACGATCGGCCGCTCGCCGCTGCGGCACACCCCTTTTTCTCCAGCCGTCCTGTCGACACCGCACCGGTGCGGGCAGAGCGTGCATGCCTTCAGCATCGCGCCGAGCTCATCGGCCTTCTTTTGAAGGATGCCTTTTTTGTGGAGCGCGATGTAGGGAGGAATGTAGCGCATGGGAGTAAGCCATAAGTTAAATCTATTTTAAAAGTGAATTATCACCTGTTGATCTTTTCATTTAAATCATGATACACTTTTTGCTTTTCATAATCTATACCCTCACTTTTCCGGACGCTTTGCGCGATTACCCAGCCTCGCCCCTCGCATTGAGAACATGGAATCTGTTTTTTGCGAACATGTACCGGGGGCGTTTGCTGATCTCTATAAATATAATATGGATAAGATTTATCGTCTTCCGACGGGTAATCATGCGATTTGCCTACTGTATCCTGATCGCGTTGCCTTTCGTTAACCTCATCAATTTTATAACCGAACAAAACACCTAGAACGTCACCCACACAGGAAATGTTGTCTTTACTTACCTTTTTTGTTTTAGAAGACGGTTGGCCGCTATCATATACTTCTGCGACCCCAAAACCGTTACACAATGGGCACAACATCCAGTGCTCACCTTCGGGGCGCTCTTTTCTCGAATTAACGGAGGCGGTACAGGCGATAAGAAAACACAGTGGCAAAATGAAAAGTCGGGAGTTCATCACTCGAACCGCTCGCCCGCAACGAGCCGGTATCCGTTGATGAACGAAAGCCCGTCCATGACCTTTTTCGTTTCAGGCTGTATCTGGAGGATCTCAAGCGCACCCTCGCCCGTGCCCGCAAGCAGGCGTTTCCTCTGAAATACCGCAAGTTCCCCGGCGGAAGGCTTCGGATCGGTGATGTCAGGGCATGGCGCGGTCTTCCATATTTTCATGTTCTTCCCGCGAAACATCGTCCACGCGACCGGTTTCGGGTTCAGCCCGCGCACCAGGTTGTGGATCTTCACGGCCGGAAGCTGCCAGTTGATATGGGCGGTGTCGCGGTCTATTTTGGGGCAGAAGGTCGCTTCATCTTCGTTCTGCGCCACCGGCGTTATAGATCCTGCGCCAAGCCCGAGAACAGTCTCACGCAGAAGCCGCGCCCCTTCGGGCAGGACTATCCGGTACAGGTCTTCGGCACTCATCGACCCGTCAAGGGGGATACGCGTCTGCAACAGCACATCGCCCGCGTCAAGCCGCTCGTTGATCGTCTGCACGGTGATACCCGTTTCATTCTCACCGTTGATGAGCGCCCACTGGACAGGGGCCGCGCCGCGGTATTTCGGAAGGAGGGACGGATGCAGATTGATCGTCCGAAGCCGCGGATGAGCGAACACCTCGGCGGGGATCAGCTTTCCGTAGGCCACCACGACATACAGATCGGCGTCATGCTTCGCAATGGAAGCAATGAATTCAGGATCGCGCAGGCGCGCGGGCTGATACACGGGGATTCCCTTTTCGGCAGCCAACGCCTTGACCGGCCCGTCCTGCACCTTGAGGTGCCTGCCGCTCTCTTTATCCTCCCCCGTCACGACAAACGTCACCTCGAATTCGCTCAAAAGCTCGCCGAGGCAATAGGCTGCTATTTCCGGCGTCCCGAAAAATCCTATCTTCATTGGTCCCTGTTTAGTTTTTTTATTTTTTTCAGCTCGCCGGTAAGCTCTTTGCGCTCGAAGTCCTCAAGATAATCCACAAAAAGCTTCCCGTTCAGATGGTCGATCTCGTGCTGGAGTACGCGCGCGAGCAGCCCCTCCGCTTCGATCCTCATTTCCTTCTGGTCGGGAGTGATCCCCCTTACCAGCACTTTGCTCGGGCGGATGACGTCCTTCATGATTCCCGGCACCGAAAGGCATCCTTCCTCATACGGCTCGGTTTCCTCCGAAGATTCGATGATCATCGGATTGATGAGCGTGAGCTTCGGGCCCCTGTACGGCTCAAGGTCGATACCGATAATCTTTTTGGATACATCGACCTGCGGCGCGGCAAGTCCGATGCCGCGCTCCCGGTACATGATGTTGAACATATGCCTGACAAGATCGATCACATCCTGGTTGATGTTGGCAACCTCATCGGCGACTTTTCTCAGCGTTTCGTTTCCGTAGTAGACAAGCCTGTATAGCATATATGAAATACTCCTTTTGTTCTCTGCTCTTATTTGCATCAGAAAGTATAACTCTTTCCTCAAATTTCGCAATTCCGATCACTGTTGTACACAATAGTATATCTCAGAAATAAAACGGTCAAGGGAAAATAACAGCGGGTCAGTTCACAAGTTTGAAAAGGGGGATAGACTCGTCCGTCCGCTCCTCATACCGGTATTCCGGCACGAGTTTCTTAAGCTCCTCGCGGAACTCTGCACGCCCGCATGAAAGAAGCCGCGAAAATCCCGATCCGATCGCTTCTTCGATCTCTCGGTTGTCCAATGAACGTGCCTCATCGCGCAGGACGAAAATTTTTTCATTCGCCGTGTTCGTCAGGTGCACGCGGTCGTAGAAGAGCTCCTCATAGAGTTTCTCGCCGGGGCGAAGCCCCGTGATCTCGATGGGGATATCGACCTCGGGGACAAGGCCGTAAAGCTCGATTATCCGCCTCGCCACATCGATGATCCGGTACTGCTTTCCCATATCGAGCACGAATATCTCCCCGCCCGAGGAGTAGGCTGCGGCGTTTATCACCAGAAGCGAGGCCTCCGGGATACTCATGAAATAGCGTTTCACATCCGGGTGCGTCACCGTCACCGGCCCGCCGCGCTCGATCTGCTCCCTGAAGAGCGGTATCACCGATCCGCGGCTTCCGATCACGTTCCCGAAACGCACGATCGAAGTGCGAAGCCCCTTTTCCCGGTGATAGTAGTCGGCAACCAGTTCGGCAAGGCGTTTGGTCGCGCCCATGATGTTCACCGGACGAACCGCCTTGTCTGTCGATACGAGCACAAACCTTCGCACCCCGTACTCCGCCGAAAGATCGAGTACGTTCTTCGTTCCCGCCACGTTGTTCTTGATCGCCTCGGTTTCGTTGAACTCCATGAGCGGCACATGCTTGTGCGCGGCGGCGTGAAAAACGATCCCCGGACGGTACTCATCGAAACATTTCCCCAGGAGATCGATATCCTTCACGTCGATTATTTTACAGATGATTTCGGGCCTTGAATCCATGAGCGCAAGATATTCGCTCAGGTCCTTGGCGAGGGTGTAGATGGAATGCTCCCCTCTCCCCACGGCGATGATCCGCTTCACGTCGAACTTCAGGAGCTGGCGGCATATCTCGGAGCCGATACTTCCCCCCGCGCCGGTGACGAGTACCGTCTCACCTGCGAACCCGCCTTTAATCGAATCGATGTCGATGGAATACTCCTCGCGCCCGAAAAGCTCCGCGAACGGAAGGTTCTGAAGCGCCGGAAGAAGCGGGACCGTATCGAAGAATTTTTCAACCTCGGGGAGGATGTGGATATTGACCGATGGATCGCATGAGAAGACGCCCGTCACGATCCCGTTGATCACCGCCGCGTGGACTGACGGCATCGCGATCACCACCTGCCCGATGGAGTGCCGTCCGATCACATCGGCGATTTCCGAAGTCGTACCGATAATGCGTTTTCCCTCGATATCGACATCGCGCTTTGCCGGATCATCATCGACAAACCCCGCGATGAGATGGGCCTTCCGCCGCTTCGCGTATTCACGAAGAAGCATCCGCCCCGCCTCGCCGGCCCCGGCGATGAGAATGTTGGAATATTTATTCATGGGTGGATACAGGCAATTATTCCCATCCATCAGGCAGTCATATCCGCCCGACGAATGAACAAGTACGATCTATTATCGCGAGACTTCCAGATACCAGCGATACGCCTCTTCGATACCGCGGGAAAAAGATGTTTTCGCGTTCCAACCGAGCTTGGACATTCTTGATACGTCAAGAAGCTTTCTCGGCGTGCCGTCAGGTTTGGTGCTGTCAAACGCAATGGCTCCCTTATATCCGACGGTTTCGGCAACGATGTGCGCCATCTCCTTTATGGTTGCCTCTTTTCCCGCCCCGATATTTACGAATTCGCCGATATCGGAATAATTATATTCGTCCATGAGGAATATTACCGCATCCGCGAGATCGTCCGAATACAGAAATTCACGATAAGGGCTTCCCGTGCCCCACAGCGTCACGGTCACATTTCCATCGGCGGACCTATCCACACCGAAGTAGTTCAGCACTTCCATCACGGACTGTGTATCGGAATCGCGCTGAATCACGAGCTGGCGATCTCCCGCCTGAATAGCGTTGTTCCCCATCGCAAGGAAATCCTTCTTCATTCTCTCGAGATCATTCTCCATCAAGAGCTTTCCGAGATGAAATTTCCTGATAAGCGCCGGAAGCACATGTGAATTCATCAGATCATAGTTGTCGCCAGGACCGTACATGTTGGTCGGCATCACCGAGATAAAATTCGTGCCGTACTGCTCATTGTAGTAGCGGCAGAGTTTGATAGCGGAAATCTTCGCAATGGCATACGGCTCGTTGGTCGGCTCAAGCTCGCCGGTGAGGAGATATTCCTCTTTCATCGGCTGTGGAGAAAATTTCGGGTAGATGCATGAGGAGCCGAGGTTCAGCAGTTTCTTCACGTTGTGCCGATATGAAGCCTCGATTATATTCGCGGCGATCATGATGTTCTGGTAGATAAACTCGGCCTTGTAGGTGCTGTTGGCAAGGATCCCCCCCACCCTGGCCGCGGCAAGAAACACGTATTCAGGGTTCGCCGTGGAAAACAATTTCTCAACTTCGACCTGGCTTGTCATGTCCGCTTCATACGCCGGAACTTCCAAGTGTTCATACGGCTTTCGGCCGTAATAGGCGTTTGCGACACTGGAATAACCTTTCGCGAGCAGCCCCCGCACGATCGCCGATCCGACCAGTCCGGAACCTCCGGCAACGAGTATTCTGGAATCTTTATTCATGGCAGGACATCACCTTGTATCCGCCATTGATCAGGTGCACATCACGCTGCGCTTCCTCGATATCCCCCTTTACCATATCACGAACGAGATCATCAAACGTATGGCGGATCGTCCAACCTAGCTTCGTACGCGCCTTCGTCGGATCCCCGATCAGGAGATCAACCTCGGTCGGACGGAAGTAGCGGGAATCTATTTTCACCACTACACCCCCTTCCTTCAATGCGGGCCGCGGGTTTACATTCTGGATACGGCCCTCATCCCTGATCTTCAGGTGGAGCGGGTGTATTTTTCTGACAATTCCGTGCTCCGCGGCGTCTTTCCCCGACCAGCCTATTTCTATCCCCGCTTCAGCAAACGCTTTTTCCACAAATTCACGCACCGTGCGCGTCTCGCCGGTCGCGAGCACATAATCATCCGCCTCGCCCTGCTGCAGCATGAGCCACATTCCTTCGACATAATCTTTCGCGTGCCCCCAGTCGCGTTTCGAATCGAGGTTGCCGAGATAGAGGTCTTTCTGCAGGCCAAGCGCTATGCGTGCCACCGCGCGGGTAATCTTGCGTGTCACGAATGTCTCTCCGCGGATGGGGCTTTCATGATTGAAAAGGATTCCGTTGCAGGCGAACATATTATACGCCTCACGGTAATTCACGGTGATCCAGTAGGCGTAAAGCTTCGCTACTGCGTACGGGCTTCGCGGATAAAAGGGCGTGGTCTCTTTCTGGGGTATCTCCTGTACCTTGCCATAAAGCTCCGAAGTCGATGCCTGATAGAATTTTGTTTTTTTCTCCATGCCAAGGATCCGTATCGCGTCGAGAATGCGAAGGGTGCCGATCCCATCGGCGTTCGCCGTGTATTCCGGCGTCTCAAAGGACACCTTGACATGCGACTGAGCCGCAAGGTTGTATATCTCATCCGGCTGCACTTCCTGTATGATCCTGATCAGGTTGGTGGAGTCGGTCATGTCCCCGAAATGCAGGAAGAAATTCACGTCGCTCTCGTGAGGATCGCGGTAAAGATGGTCAACGCGCTGAGTATTGAAAAGCGAGCTTCGCCGCTTGATGCCGTGGACATCATAGCCTTTATTGAGAAGCAGTTCGGTAAGATAGGCGCCGTCCTGTCCAGTCACACCGGTAATGAGGGCTTTCTTCTTTGACATCAATTTACTCCATAATATTTCATTTTTATCGCTCAAGACAAAGACACATTCATGGGGAAATAGCAAGCGCTTTTTATATCTGTTGATTCCAATACGCGACAATATCCTGAAGGCTTTCTGATAATGGTATTTTCGGCACCCATCCTGTTGCCTGTTTTATCTTTTCGTTTGACCCGATAATAATCCTGTTATCCATCGGCCTGATGAGCTTATCATTTTTAACTATATTAACATTCACTCCCGCAACCGCGGCCAACCTCTGAATTATTTCCGAAAGCGAAACACCCTGGCCGCTGCACACATTATACACAGCACCCTTCTGCCCTTTCATAAACAGCTCATAATAAGCTTTTACCACATCGCGCACATCAAGAAAATCTCTTACAATGCTCACATCACCTGACCGTAATTCTCCTGCTTTCTCTTTTAACTTTGACATCTCGACTATCTGACGGGCAAATGAAGCAACAGCAAAAGTATCTCTCTGACGCGGTCCGATATGATTGAACGAACGGGTCATCACTATATCGAGGCCAAATCCTTCGACATATATCTTTGAAAGCTGCTCCTGCGATACCCGGGCCGCTCCGTATGGGCTCACCGGATCAAGCTGTCTGTTTTCAACAAGGGGGATATCGGCTTCCGAAACGTTCCCGTACTCCTCGGATGATCCCACCGAAAGCACACGGCAATCAAGCTGAAGATTTCGTATTTGCTCCAGTAGATTCAGGAAAATATTTGTATTGTTTCGATAACTCGTAACCGGATCTTTCCAGCTGAATGCCACACTGCTGTAAGAAGCCAGATGGAGTATATAATCCGGCTGAAACTGATAGAGAAGATTGTCGACCTGGTTTTTGTCGAGGAGGTCTATTTTTTCAAACCGGCATCTGACATGTTTAAAATTTTCGAAATCAAATCCCGGACCCATCATATCCACTCCGAGTACCTGAACAGGAACAGATCTGGATTCAAGATATTCAAGAAAATGATAGCTCACGAAGCCTGAGAAGCCGGTTATAAGGTATTTTTTCATATGATTTGTAGTAGTTAGTATTATATCTGACACTTTCGATTTCTCAAACGCTTGAAACTTC
>CAZVKE010000001.1:0-653398 GCA_964627815.1 uncultured Leptospiraceae bacterium | reverse complement strand
TGAAGATTACCACCCTAAAAATAAAATAACATCAGTAAAATATGCTAATTCTGATATTTTACTGGTTAAAAAAATGTTGATTGATTCTATGAGAGTTAATGAAAATGATATTCACATTTTTCAAAATAATGATGCATTAAAAAGTTTATTAGAATATAATTTAAAAGGTCTGTTTTTTTCTTTAACTGAAGATGATCGTTTAATTTTTTATTATGTAGGACATGGTTTCCATAATGGTATAACTAATTACTTATCAACATATGACATGCATAAAAGCAAAATTGCTGAAACTGGAGTTTCATTACGTAATATTTTACTAGATCCTTTACGGAAATCAAAATGCAAGACAGCACTTATTTTCATAGATGCTTGTGCTCAGAGTTTTCAAGACCCAAATGAGCGAAGTCAGGTTACAGATATTAATGATGAAGAACTACAATTACTTACAAATGATTTTCCAAATTTTACAACTTTTTTATCTTGCCAACCAGGTCAAGGGTCTTATTCGAGTGATGTATTAAAAAATGGTATATGGACACATCATTTAGCTAAAGCGATAAATGGTGATGTTCCTGAAGTCATTAAAAACAAAAAATATGTTACAGACAGACTATTGACAGATTACCTTTCTAGTAGTGTTTATGAATATACAAAAAAAGAGCTTGGTTATGAACAAAATCCAAAGTCTATTCTAGACTCAAGTAATGAAAATCTTATTGTAGAAATAGAATTATGTGGTAATAAATGAGGGTATCAGAATCTTTGTGTAAATGGCAGTGATCTGTACAGATACAGTAATCACCTGACAGTCTCTTGCACCAGTTTCTCTCTGAAATGGGAATAATTCCGACATCAACAGAATTATTCCCATCCTTCGAAAGAATACTTACTTAACTTTATAATACTCTCTGATTATTTTAGACAGCTTCTTCTCCCTGGCTTTTCTCTCAATCCGGGCTTGTACATCCGTTTTTGAATTAAGCAAAGAGATTTCGTCTTTCATTCCTAAATAATTCTCATACCTCGCGTAATCGATCATTCCTTCACTCAGCGCCTTCTGAACCGCGCAACCGGGCTCAGTCTGATGCGAGCAATTGTTAAATTTGCATTCAATTGCAAGGTCAGAGATATCCGGGAACGCGTTGTCAAGGGCCTTTTCATTTGTCCAGAGGCCCAGTTCCCTTAATCCGGGAGTGTCTATCAGCATCAAACCATTGGGGAGAAAGAAGAGCTCCTTGTGGGTTGTCGTATGCCTTCCTCTCAGATCATCCGGCCTTTGCGCTCCTGTACGAAGCGTATCTTCCCCGAGCAGGGCATTGATAAGCGCCGATTTACCTACGCCGGACGGGCCCGCAAGCGCAATAGTTGACAGGGGCGCGCAGCCGGCGATAAGCTCATCCAGCCCGTCGCCGGTAATCGCGCTTACAAGATACACCGGTATGTTCCCAGAAAAAGCCGCCTCACGAAACGCAAGCTCCCTGTCTTCACAGAGGTCGGACTTGTTAAGGACAATAACAGGCTTTACCCTGCTTTCTTCCGCCATCGTGATATATCGTTCAATGCCTCTTACATTGAAATTCCTTCCACCATCAAGACTGTTCACTATAAAGAGGACGTCGATATTCGCGGCTATGACCTGCCTGTCTGTTTCCCTGCCCGCGGCTTTGCGTGAGAAAGAACTCCCGCGTTCAAGGACTTTTTCTATCACACACGTTCCGCCGGTTTCGGCCATGACAACCCAGTCGCCGATTGTCGGATAATCAGATCTCGTGACCGCCGTATAATGGAACAGGCCGCTGACCTGCGCCCTGTGCCTTCCGCTTTCAGCCTGAACATCATAGATATGGTGTGTCTCACGAACGATCCGCGCCGGTACAAGGCCATGCTGTCTGTACTTTGAATAGTGCTGTTCAAAATAATCGTTCCATCCGAGTTCTTTCAGATTCATGGCCTTGCTCCTTTGATAGTGAGCAGGAATGTATCTTTAAGCAACATCTCGGCGGGGAACGGCATTGACATAAACGGCTTCATTGCCAGCAATACGAGCAACAGTTCGCTATCGTCCCCGGCAATGCGGTTTGTCTTTATAACGCCGCATTTGACGCATCGGTGTATAATGCTCCATTCTTTCTTTTTGCCTGCCCATATGCCAATCGGTTCCATAAGACCTCGGCACCTGGACCTCCTGTCCCCCGTGCATATGTCTACATGTGAACTGAAAAGGCACAATGGGCAATGATTGCGAAAGTGCGTTCCGCTATCCGCGGGGGCCACGGGACTGCCGCAATTATCGCAGATAAAAGGCTCGTTGACGTTTTGTTTTATGTGTCTGGACATAGGTGTCTCCGTATATACATTTCATGTAATATTTCTTTAATACAAACTGTATTAACGGATGGATGTCCTGTTCTGTTTTACAGAGGTACGTTTCAAATTCACTAAAAACATCTTAGCAATATGAAAGTTTAAGGTTGTTTCTGTAGGCGGGATTATTCTTAAATAGGATTCGATAAAACTATTTTATACAATAGATCCCCGGAACAGGAACATCCTTAACGCCGTTCTCAACATAAAAACCTCCTTATCCTTTTAATTTTGGAACTACATTTAGTAGGAATAATATATACTGTCAATGTTTTTTTACGGCGTAAGGGCACGATGCGTTGTCGTAGGGGCGAATCATGTGGGGTTATACCGTAAGGGCGGGTTTGAAACCCGCCCCTACAATTGTCATCAACAACAGATATGATGCCATGAAAATGGTTCGGCATGGAATGGAATGAACACGAAGGCGCGAAAACGTTTTCGCGCCTTCGCGATGGTATGATCATCGCCTTTTCTCACGTGATTCACATGATTCGTCATCACCGGTGATCAGCATCAGGGGCGGGTTTGAAACCCGCCCTTACAATTATCATCAACAATGAAAAAAATGCCGTGAAGATTGTTTGCAGTACGAAGAAGGGGCTTTTCGGCTTATAATTAACTTTTTTCATCCGTTAAACGTCATTATATTATCCTATAGTGATGGGAGCTGCGAAAAATCTTTTGCTTATATAAGTGGCTTTCTTTGAGAGAGATTATAATTCATCTACTCCACGAAGATAGCGCTTATAAGGAGTGTTAAGATGAAATTAAACCCGGGAATGTTCGCCCGTATTTCAGTAATCACTTTATTTCTTATCTATCTCTTTTCATGTACCAGTCGTGAAGAGAAGGAGAGCCGTGCGGAACTCGAAAGCAGGGGAATTCCTTTTCAAGTGAACACGCTTTTTGACTACATCGCGAAAGACGATTTTGCGGTAGTTGAACTGTTTCTGAAGGCCGGAATGGATGTGGATAAGCATAAAATATACGGAGATGAATCAAGAGAGGATGTCCTCTTTTCCAGTGAGACGCCTTTGATACAGGCATCCAGACAGGGAAACATGAGACTTGTCAGGCTATTCATTGAACATGGAGCTGACGTCAATGCCCAGGATGGACGCAAGGGAGGGATGACGCCGTTGATGTATGCCGCAATGGGCGGCCACGGGGAGATAGCGGCCTATCTGCTGGCCAAAGGAGCGGATGTTAACAGGTACTCGTATTCAAATAGCATGACCGCCCTGATGATCGCTTCTGATTACGGCCAGATAAACATTGTTAAGATCCTTCTTGATGCCGGCGCAAATGTCAATGCGCAGTCTGTCACAAGCCGCGGGCAGAAAACCGAGCAAACGGCCCTGATGTACGCATCCAATCATAATTGCATCGATTTTTATGACGGCGACCGGACAAAGTGCCGCCGGCCGCCCGGTGTTGCCGCGGCCGAACAGAGCGAAATCATAAAGCTGCTTGCAGCCAGGGGCGCTGATATCAACAGACAGACAAGCGGCGGACGGACCGCCCTGATGATTGCCACTGAAGACACCTGTTATCACAAAAACACCACTATAGTCCGCACGCTGCTTGAGTGCGGCGCTGACCGGAACCTGCGCGACCGGGATGGCAGTACGGCGCTCATGCAGGCAGAGAAAAGATGCAGTACCTGCAAGGACCTCATCGCCCTGCTGAAAAAATAGGAAAAAGGAGGTACACCATGTCACCTCACATTATCGGGATATCGGCAGGCATTCTGCTGGTCGTGATTCTTGTTCTGTTTGCCAACAACCTGATCCGCAAAAAAAACGCCGTACAGAATATCTTCGGAAGCGTGGACGCGCTGCTTAAAAAAAGATACGACCTGATACCGAACCTGATTTCGGCGGTCAAGCGATACATGATCCACGAACAATCGGTGCTGGCCGAGCTCACCGCCATGAGGACACGGGCGATTAATCCTGACATCAGCGCGGAAGAAAAAATCGATATCCAGAATAAAGTCAGGCGCTCGCTTGACGGAATACTGGTGGCAGTGGAGGCCTACCCGGACCTGAAGGCCAGCCAGAACTTTCTTCAGTTGCAGGCGGTGCTGAATGAGGTAGAAGAGCAGATCTCCGCCGCGCGAAGGGCCTACAACGCCACCGTGACGGATTATAACAACGCGGTTGAAACGATTCCGTCAAATTTCATCGCATTATTGATGCGCTACAAACGGAAACCGGTCATGGAAACGCCGGAACATGAAAGGGAAAATATCAGCGTGAAAAAGCTTTTCGATTCATAGTGGGGAAAAATGAAAACAGCCGATGAATTGACTTCCTATTTTGAAAATGAGATCAAGCCGGGCCTGGAAGGGCTGGAAGCATGGCGGAAAAAAGTTCTGATAAGGGCAATCATTGTTGATTGCATTTTTGCTCCCCCTTTCACAGCCGCGGTTTTTTATTTAATCTGTTTTATAGTGCGGGTTTGGATCGGCAGTGATACGGCTATAGGCAACCTGATTCTAATGACTGTCGTGACCTCCTCCATGTCCCTTTTTATTTTTATACCCTATGTCCTGGCATGGAAAATTCTGAGATATAAGAGCGTTGTAATAAAATCACCGGAAGGTGAAGATATTACATTGAACCGGAGTAACGAATTATTATACAAGAACCTGGTGATCGGGAAGCTTGTCAGGTTTATTTCTCCTGATCTGAGCTACAGCCCCGAAGCAAGGAAGATATCCGGTGAGGAAGTCCTGAAGGGAGAGATATTCCCCCATACCATTTTTTATCCGGAAGGATACATCGCCGAGGATTTCATTGAAGGAAAACTCGGGAAAGTAAGTATCCGGTTTTTTGAAATATCGGGGAAGAGCGCGATAAAACCGTACACGCGCACGAGTCGCGATTCCATCGCGGTTGATCTTGCGGGGTTCCCCTATGAAGTCTTTTCATTCCACGGGATGCTGGGCGTAGTCGATTTCAATAAATCATTCAAGGGGCATACGCTGGTGCTTCCGGCGGCCAGGGTCAGGGAATCGCAATGGATGCGCGGCTCTGGACGGCAGGCAGTAAAGCTTGAAGATCCTGAATTCGAACGTTATTTCTCAGTGTTCAGCACGGACCAGATCGCGGCCCGTTATATCCTGTCGACCTCACTGATGAAACGGATCACGGATTACAGAAAAAAAATCGGCAGGAAACTTTCTCTTTCTTTCACCGAAAACAAGCTCTATGTCGCCATCCACAATAGAAAAGACCAGTTTGAATTCAGCATGTACAGATCAGTCTATGATTTAAACCGGGTAAAAGAATTTTTCACCGATCTTGCCACTGTCACGGATATTGTCGAAGACCTGAACCTGAACATGGAAATCTGGCTGAAAGAGGGGAAAAAGGCGAGCAGGATGTTTGAGCATGACCCGGATTATAAATACAAAAAAGTATGGATATACAAAACCCTCATGTATGGTTTCGGCTACCTGGGCCTGCACTACCTGTATATCGGCTATAAACTAAAGGCCCTGGTTGTCTTTTGTGCAACCATGGCGGTATTCCCCTATTTGATCTGGAACGGAATCATGATCCAGCATTCTAATTTATTGTTCCCGGTTGTATTAGGCTTCCTCTGGTATTTCTATATTTGCTATAAAGGCCATCATATCGACCACGACAGCAAAGGTGTGGAGTTGGATTATTAAATACTCAAGGCATGGTACATTGTCCGCCGCGTTCACAGGGCCGTGTATAGAGCGTCAGCCGTGTTTTTCAAGGAATTCTCTTGCGAAAGATTTGACGGAACAACGAAGGCCGCTCCCGCGCGTCCGAGTCTCCACGGCACTCGGCCATCCTTGCCGGCGCAATCCTTTGATGCAAAACCAGAAAGATTGCTTCGCCCTGTCAGGTTTGCAATGACCGGGAGCTATGCAACAAGTCAATTGATTTGTTACATAAATGTTGATTTAAATCGCCTCCAGCGACATATCACTTTTCCAACACGGCATACATGAAAGGAGTTGACTTATTTGGTCAATATTGTACTATCACTTATTGATCGGTAAGTATTTAATAATGAGGAGGATCCATGTTATTCATTGAAAAAAAATGCCCGAAATGCGGAAGCAGCAATACGAAGGATGTTTCACAACATGGTGAAAAAGAAAGTACTTTTACATGTAAAACCTGTCAGCATACCTGGACTGAAAAAAAGAAGGATTCTTTTTTTTAATCAGGGATTTCTGTAAACCATACGCGAAAAGGTCCACGGCAGGATGAGAGGTTTCGAAACCATCCTCCGGTTTTGCTACGGATTGCCCGGATGGAACCGCCCACTTCCGGTTTTGAAGCCACTTGGCGGGCAGTTCCACCGGACCTTTCAATCATGTCCGTCCCTTATTTCAAAAACACTCCAGGCCCGTTCAAGGCATTCTGGAAGCATATGATATCCTGTACGTCCCTGAAGCATGCTCACCGGCTTCAATGATCAGCTGAAATTTTTACCTTGACTTTCCCAATACTATTTTTGTTATACTCAGAGAGGAACAGCGGCATCGTTCATTTTCAGCAGTTTCACAGCCAATACTACGGAATACCGATAATGGGCCTTTCGCTTCGAACCATCTCTGTCGTCCTGCTGACCGCGCTCGCGACGCTTGTCGCCGGCGACATGGCAGGCGTGCGCGTGCACCATGGCGACAGCCGTAACTGCGTGCACATGGTCGGCGGTCATGATCCGCGCCACGAATGCGGCGAGCATCGCCACAAGGCCTGCCACGAGGAATCGCCGATCGAACACGCGTTTCACTTCAGCGCGCTGAGCTTCGCGAGGGATACGGGAACTTCGATCTGTGCGATGCCTGTTATCGCGATCATGCCCGATAAGTTCATGGCGCAGGAACCTGACGTTCAACTCAAACTCATTTCCCATGAGGCCCGTGTCGATATTTCTCCGGGCATTCGTTCTTCCCTCAGTCTCCGTTCTCCGCCCTCTACCCTGTCGTGATTGTTGACGCGCGCGGCTGACCGCATACCTGATGGCATGCGGCATGGACGTGGCGCGTTTTAACCACAGCAGGAGGTCTTCTCATGCGTTCACTGTTATTTGTACTACTGTCATTTTTTATCCTGATCACCGTTCAGCCCGCGCGCGCCGATGAGGCCCGCCCCGGCTATTCACTGACTGAAATCGTCGACCGCGCGCTTGAACGCTCGCTGCTCGTGCGCGAGTCGGAAAAGCTATCAGAATCTTCCGTCCACGCGCGGCGCCAGGCTACGGCGTGGCAGAATCCTTCCGTTTCGCTTTCAGGCGGCAGAAAAACCGCCGAAGGTAAAAGCGGGCCGGCATACGAAGCGGGGATATCACAGCCGTTCTACGCTCCCGGCAAGAGAAGGCTTGCCGGGGAGATCGCCGGCATAGAGGAACGGCTCGCGGGTTTATCGAAGGAAGAAACCGCGCTCTATGTCCGCTACAGCGTGATACGGCTGGCGTACCGGTATTCCATGGCGAGCGGCATCGCGGCGCACCTTAAGGAGCGGGTCGACAGGTTCTCGCAGATACGCGCCTACCTCGCGGGCCGTCCGTTTCCATCCCCCCGCAAACGAATGGAAAAACATATCGCCGAGATGAAACTCGTCCTGCTTCAGAAAAGCCTTGCGGAGGTCAGCTCCGCGAAGGACATCCTCTGGGCGCGGCTCAATCTCTTCACCGACCTGCCCTCTCCCGTCACGATACAGGCCCCCTGGTTCGCGAAAGGCCACGCGCTCGACCGGGAGGCGGTGCTCGCGAAAGCCGGAAAGGAAAATCCCGCCCTGAAAAAGCAGCTCCTTCTCCTTGAGAAGACCGACGCCGAAACCAGGCTCGCGCACGTCTTCGCCCGCCCCGACTTCAGCCTGTCGCTCCAGTTCCGAGAGGAGCGCGCACCGGACACGGAGCGCTTCATCGGCGCGGGGATAAGCGTTCCCGTTCCCCTCTGGAACGCCAACAGGGACAGCGTGAGAAGCATGGAGGCCGCCGGAGAGGCGGGCAAGGCACGCTATGAGCACACCGCGCGTGAGACGCGTCAGGCGCTCGACGCACTGCTTATCGAATACGGGATCGCGCGCAGGAACATCGAACTGCTCCCCCTTTCAACGCTTGAGTCGGTGCATGCGCGGCTCATGGACGCCGACGACTCGTTCCGCAAGGGCCTCATCGACCTTCTCACCTACAGCGAGGTCGAGGCGCAGGCGTATGAGATGCATCTTGCCGTGTTCGGCGCGCAGATGGACTATATCGATAAATACACGGCGCTGCTCATCATGCAGGGAAGCAGCGACTTCGCGCTTCCGGCAACTGCCGCGAAGTCCAGGTAAGGAGGGCGCCATGTACAGAAAACTAATTGAAATCATCATCCGCAACCGCAGCTGGGTGGTGTTCGTAACCGCCATCATCGCGGCGGCGGGACTGTATGCCACAGTGAACCTGCCGATCGACGCGATACCCGACATCACCAATATTCAGGTCATCGTAAACACAAGGACCGGCGCGCTCGAGCCGGAGCAGGTTGAAAAAACGGTGACCTACAATATCGAAACGGAGCTTTCAGGCCTGCCGGGGGTATCCGACGTGCGGTCGCTTTCCCGCTACGGGCTTTCCCAGGTGAGCGTGTTCTTCAGGGACGGCACCGACATCTACCGCGCGCGCCAGCTTGTCGGCGAGCGCCTGCAGAACGTGCGCGAACTGCTGCCGCAGGGGCTGACGCCGGAGATCGGCCCGATCAGCACGGGGCTCGGCGAGGTGCTGATCTACCACGTCAAGGCGAAGAAAGGATCGCCCCTCGAGCGGAAGGGCGACCGCGAGCGGCTCACCCATCTGCGCACGATACAGGATTTCGTTATCCGCCCCTATCTCAAATCGGCCATCCCCGATATCGCGGAGATCGACTCGATCGGCGGTTTTAAAAAGGAGATCCATGTCGACTTCCATCCCTCACAGCTCGCGCGCTACGGCATCACTATCGACGACATCACAAAAAGGCTCGGCACGCTTGGAGAGAATTTCGGCGGCGGATATATCGAGAAGAACGGAAAACAGGTCATCGTCCGGACGGATTCGACGCTCGGCGGCATCGCGGATATAGGCTCGATCCCGCTGAAACTCTCGGCCGGGGGCGCTCCCGTCGCGCTGCGGCAGATCGCCGATATCAGGGAGGACCATGTGCAGCGGCTCGGCGCGGCCACTCACCGCGGGGAGGAAACCGTGATCGGATCGGTGCTGATGCTCCTCGGCGCCAACAGCCGCGAGGTCGCACGGAACGCGGAGCGCGCGCTGCGGGAGATTCCCCTTCCCGCCGACATCGAAACCGAGGTGCTCTACACCAGGAGCTTTCTCGTCAACGCCACGATCAGGACCGTGGGAGAAAACCTCGCCATGGGCGCGGCGCTGGTGGTGCTGGTGCTCATGCTCATCCTCGGCAACGTCCGGGCGGCGCTCCTCGTCTCGCTCGCGATCCCCGTGTCGATGCTCGCCGCCGCGGTGGGCATGAACGTCTTCGGCATATCGGCGAACCTGATGAGCCTGGGCGCGGTTGATTTCGGGCTTCTGGTCGACGGGTCAGTGGTGCTCATCGAGAACTACCTGCGCCGCCGCGAGGAGCAGGTGGAATCCGGCGAACCGCTCGGCGTTACGGGACAGATAGGGCTTCTCGCCGATTCATGCGCCGAGGTGGCCCGGCCGGTCCTCTTCGGCCTGGCGATCATCATGATCGTCTACGTGCCGATCCTCACCCTCGAAGGGATCGAGGGCAAAATGTTCCGCCCGATGGCGCTCACGGTGCTCATGGCGCTCGGGGCGAGCCTGGTCACCGCGCTTTTCCTCATGCCGGTGATGGCGTACTTTTCGGTCAGCCGCACAACTCACCCGGAATCAGATCCGCCGCTCTTCCGCCTGATCAGGCGATCGTATCCACCCGTACTTGAATTCAGCTTCGCCCACCGCGGAAAGCTTGTGACGGCTGCGCTTCTTGTCATGCTGCTCTCCGCCGTGCTCTTTTTCAAAAGCGGCTCCGACTTTGTACCGTCACTTGACGAGGGGGATATGAGCATCGCGTTCGTCCGCGACTACAGCATCGGCCTCGACGAGGCGCTGCGCCAGCAGGAAGTCTGCGAGAAAATCATCGCCGGTTTTCCGGAGGTGGATAAAGTCTTCGCCAGGATCGGCATCGCCGAAGCGGCCACCGATCCGATGAGCATCAACATGGCGGACACCTACGTGATCCTGAAAAAGGACCGCGCCGCGTGGCCCAAAATTGACGGCAGGAGGCGGACCAAACGCGAGCTCTTCGAATCGATCAGGCGCGAGGTGGAAAAGAGGATCACCGGGCAGGAGATTTTTCTCTCGCAGCCGATCGAGCTCCGGTTCAACGAAATCCTTGAGGGAAGCCGCGCCGACGTGACGCTTCGCATTTACGGAAAGGACCTTGACACCTTAAGCGATCTCATCGAAAAAGCCGAGGAAGCGATCCGACCAGTTCCCGGCGCCGACGAAGTCGAGATGGACCCGATCACCGCGCTGCGTAAAAGCCCGGTGTTCAACATCAGGCTCGATTATGAGAGGCTGAACCGCTACGGCGTGAGCGTGCGCGAATTCAACGAGACGCTTGAAACCGCGATGGGCGGGCGGCGCATCGGGAGCTTCTACGAATACGACTGGCGCTTCCCCGTCGTGCTCCGGATGAGCGAGGAGCACCGCGCCGACTACAACGCCATCGCGGAGATCCCCGTCCCGCTCGACGAGGGCGGCACGATCCCGCTGAAGTACTGCGCCGACATCAGGACGGTCGACCGCGTATCCAACATCGCGCGGCACCGCTCGATGCGCTATTCGGCGGTTTCCATCTTTCTCGGCGGGCGAGATACGGCAAGCTACGTCGCCGAGGCGAAAAAGGCGGTATCGCAAAAGCTTGTCCTTCCCGAAGGCTACCAGATCGACTGGGGAGGAAAGTTCAAGAACCTCGAGCGCGCGCGTGCCCGGCTTTTCATCATCGTCCCGCTCGTGCTCTTCATTATTTTCATACTGGTGCTTCGCGGCCTGGGAAGCGTGCGGCAGGCTCTTATCGTCTATACCGGAATCCCGTTCGCGGTCACCGGCGGCGTTTTCGCGGTCGTCATGCGAGGGCTGCCGTTCAGCGTCTCGACCGCGGTGGGATTTATCGCGGTGCTCGGCGTGGCAATCCTGAACGGCCTGGTCATGGTGACTTTCATCAACCAGCTCAGGGCAAAAGGGATGCGGCCGCGGCAGGCCGTGGTCGAAGGCGCGCTCACCAGGCTTCGGCCGGTGGTGATGACGGCCCTCGTGGCGAGCCTCGGGTTTCTGCCGATGGCGCTGAATACCGGCATGGGGGCGGAAGTCCAGCGGCCGCTCGCCACGGTGGTCATCGGCGGCCTTGTGAGCTCGACCGTGCTCACGCTGGTGCTGCTGCCGGTGCTCTATCTCTGGAGCGCGAAGGAGCGGTAACACCGTAATAAGGTACACACTACCGATACGGGAAAAAGGAGGAAAACAAATCGAATCATTTACAATAAATCCCTTGAAAAATACGACGTATTCCGTGATTGTATACTTATGAATGATCCGTCAGAAAAAAAATTGTCTCCCCGCAAGCAGAAGGCCACTTCGACGCGTAACCGCATCTACAACACGGCGTTCGAGCTCATTACGCAATACGGGTTTGATAACGTCACCGTGGATGAGATATGCCGCCAGTCAGGTGTGCGGAAAGGGGCCTTCTATCATCACTTTAAGTCGAAGGATGATATCGTCGTTGAAGCATACAAGATGATCGACGAGGATTTCATCCGGGACATCAAATCGTTGCCCGCGGGCACGGGCAACGAGGATAAAATTCTCTTCACCGTGCTTTTTCAGGCGCACAGGGCGGATTCGGAAAAGGTTGCCCTGGTCCGCCAGATATACAAGAGCCAGATCGATACCGGCACCTCTTTTTTTATATCCGGCGAAAGGCCGTTCTATCAGATGATTCACAGCGCCATAGCGGCAGGCCAGAAAGGCGGGGAATTCCGTACGGAAATGAACCCGGATGATCTCACCAGGCTCGTCCTGAGCACTTCGCGCGGCATTATTTACGACTGGTGTATGAACGACGGAAACTACGATATCGTACGCTTCATGGAAAATTCCGTCCGGACACTGCTGCGCGGCTTCAGGGCATAGCCGCTCGGCTGCCCACATGAAGCTGCAATTCGGAGAGAGCACCTTCCCGGAGAAGACGGAGATGATGAACCGGAGGATCAACCTCTTCTTCAATCCATCACTTCAGTGACCCACCCTGCCCGCTGACAGTCTCGACTGGCGGCGCGATCAATCATTTACGGAAATATCCGTTATGGTTTATCGGGAAAACATATGCATCAAGTGATATAATCGGGCTATGTTTTTCATTGCAATAATAATACAGAGGATGAGATGAAACGAACTGGAATTGCAGCGTCTCTGATAGTATCATTTTTCCTGTTCAGTGGAACTGCTTTCACTGTAACCGTACCGCCATTGATTGAAGCCATCTGGGACAGGGACAGGGCAAAGGTAGGGCTCCTTATAAGCCAGGGGGCGGATGTCAACGGTAAGCATGAGGATTCCGTACTGGTCACGGCGATTGGCATCCGGCCGCAAGAGTTTGATTATGAAATAGTGAAAATGCTTGTGAGCGCAAAGAGGATCGATGTCAATCGGTACAGCACAAAGCCGATGGGCGCCTACTCATGGCACCGCACCCCGCTGATTGCCGCTGTCGATACCGGAAACATCGAGGTGGTCAGGCTGCTCCTCGCCAGAGGCGCAAAGGTCAATCTCACTGATCAGCATTTACCCACATCCAGCATTATCGGGCCCCAGCCACTGAATACGGCCCTGCACTACGCGGCCGAGAAAGGTTTTTATGACATTGCGGAACTCCTCATTGACAAAGGCGCGAACATAGAACAGCTGAATTCAACGGGAATAACCCCGCTCATGGCCGCGGTAATCTATGTTTCTGACAAATCCAGCGCAACAGAAAAGGAAAACGCCTGTAAAGTTATAAAGGTTCTGCTGAAGAAAGGGGCAAAGGTCGACAACTGCCCGTTTTCACCTAATACAAAGTTTCTTAAAATAGATCTCCCTGCCGGGACCCCTTCCACGATCAATCCGAACGTCGTAGTAAAGGGTGGAGGGGGTATAACAGCTCTGTACTACGCTGCCATGAACGGATTTGTCGAAGGGGCAAAACTCCTGCTTGACGGCGGTGCGAAAATCGGGTTTCAGCACTACACATCGAAAGCCACCCCCATCATGGCTGCTGCCTCCGCTGACAAAACTGAAATGGTAAGATATCTTCTTGACAGAGGGGCGGATATTGAATCAGCCGATGTCCTGGGGACCAACGCACTTCTCCTGGCTGCAAACGGTCTTATGTATAATACAGCTTCATTACTTCTCGAAAGGAAGGCCAACGTCAACGCCTTCAACCCCGGAATCGGCGCAAATACGTTAATGTACGCGATTAATCAGGCCCGCTCTGATAAAGAGGAAGACAGCATCAGGATGATGAACCTTCTCATTGAGAAGGGCGTCAATATCAACTTCCAGGGCTCGCAGGGCAATACACCCCTGATGTACGCAAGCGGATGGGGCGTTGTCACACAAAATCCTGAAAGGGCGAGGATCCTTCTCGACAAAGGCGCAAAAGTAAATACGCAGAATAAAAAAGGTGAAACCGCGTTGATGATGGCCGCATCCCGGGGGCATGTGGAGATTGCCAGGCTTCTCATCGACCGCGGCGCCAATCTTGAGCTCAGGGATGTAAACGGGCGCACCGCTCTCATGACCGCATCGGCGGCAACCGTTGATCTTAAAAGCACAAACAGCAATTTCCCCGCGCTTGTGGAGCTGCTGCTTGACAGGGGCGCCGACATCAATGCGAAGGATAAGAATAAAAGCACCGCTCTGTCACTTGCCACAAAAAACGGGCACAGGAAAATTGTCGCGATTCTCAACGCGCGGGGCGGAAAGGTTGACACGGCGGAAAAGAAAGACGAATCAGGCAAAGCCATAATCGGAACCTGGGAAGGGCGCAAGAATTCCAATCCATACGAGCTGCATCGCTTTACGTTTAAAAACGACAATACCTGGACATACGATATTAAAGCTACCGCCGCAGGCCTGAAACTGTTGCCCGCAAGCCAGTATAAAGCCTATAATGAATCTTTGAAAAACAACGCCAATATGCAGGGGAGCAAGGGCACCTACTCCTTCAGGGAGCAGTGGCTGGTGTTGAAGACCAACTCGTTTTTCAATTCCGAAAGAGTTTTTGCCTGGAAGGTTGAAAAGAACATGTTAAACCTGAATGGCTCGGAATTCATTCTTTCAAAAGTGAACAAATAGGTCTTTTAAGATCCGGGACGCTCCCCGGTTCCGGGACGCCGCTCCATCGAAAGAAACACTTCTTATCGCGCAGGCGACAGTCATGATTGTCGCCTGCGGAAACATCCCGTCCCTGCATTAAAGGCCCTCCCGTTGGCCTTTAACCGACCAGAATAAGAATTGATGAGGGCGCACCCCGCACCCGCAGGAATCCCCCTGACGGTGCGGGTTATACTTCTGCGCCTCTCCACTCCCTCTCAACTGCAGTTCATATCCGCGAAAATAATTTAGTTTTTCTGATTGACAACCTGCTATTTTAACAGACCATAGTCTCAGACCACGGTCTGTTAAACACACATGTTACGGGAGGCCTGTATGGATTTTGGAAGGAAGCCGGGAAAGAAAAGCTATACGGACGATTCAACCAGCACATTGCGCATGCATGTCGTAAGAAATCCCGATAAACCCGCGGTGATCTGCGAGGATGCGATGCTGACCTGGGGGCAGATGTGGGAGCGCAGCAACAGGTTTGCCAACGCCTACCTCAAGCTGGGCCTGAAAAAGGGCGACAGGGTTCTGATCTTCCTGCCTAACTGCCTCGAATACATGGAGTCCTACATCGCGGGCAACAAGGTGGGGATTATCAGCACTGCGGGGAATTTCAGGCTCACGGGGCTCGAAGTCGCCTACCAGATTAATGATTCCGGCGCGCGGGCCATTGTTCTCAAGACAAAGGAACAGTACGATAACATAATGGCGGTGAAGGACAAGGTGCCGGGCCTTGAATACATCATCATGATCGACGACGGCGCGCCCGAAGGTGTCCTTTCCTATTACGCGCTGCTTGACGGGGCAAGCCCTGACGATCCGGATGCGGATGTAAGATCGGAGGATGTGCATATACTTATGTATACCAGCGGTACCACCGGAAATCCCAAAGCTGCCGCCCGGAGCCTCAAGAGCGATTACCACAATTCAAACGCGACCTGCCACGAGCTTGGCCTGACCAGTGACAACGTATATCTTGCCGTGGCGCCCCTGTACGCCGCCGCGTCGATCGGGTACGCGTACGCGGCGATGTTTGCCGGCGGTACACTCTGCGTGGTGCCATCGTTCATCCCGGATAAGGTCTTCCATTATATAGAAAAATACCGCGCCACCTGGATGTTCATGGTACCGATCATGTATGACTGGATGTTCCTGACTCCCGAGGATGTGCGCGCAAAATACGACACCTCGTCACTGCGCCACGTGATATCATGCGGGGCACCACTGCACAACGCGACAGCGGCTAAAATGATCGACTGTTTCAAGTCAGCGGAAATATCCAACTGGCTGGGCTCCTCCGAGTTCGGGTTCATAACCCGTTACAGCTACAACAACGGCATCAAGGAGGACGGATGCATCGGGAAAGCCATTTTCGACCTTGAGTTGAAGCTCTTCGATGATAAGGGCGCTCCCGTTAAAGACGGCGAAAGCGGAATCCTCTACGGCAGGGGCTACAGCATGTGGGAGGGCTACCTCAATAAGCCTGAAGCCACTAAAGAAGCCTACCTCGACCATGAATGGGGGACTGTCGGGGATATAGCCCGGCTCGGCGATGACGGCAACTACTATATCGTCGACCGCAAAAACGACATGATAATCTCAGGGGGGATAAATATCTACCCGGCCGAGGTTGAGGGAGTGCTTAAAAAACATGAAGGCATTGCGGACCTGGCGGTGATCGGCGTGCCGGACGACAAGTGGGGGGAAGCCGTCAAGGCAGTCGTGGTCAAAAAGCCAGGAAGCAGCGTCACGGAAAACGAACTGATCGAATTCTGCAGAAAGGAACTTGCCGGGTTCAAGGTGCCGAAATCGGTTGATTTTATCGACCAGATTCCCCGCTCCTTTATCGGGAAGGCGTTGAAAAAGGAGCTTCGCAAAAAGTACTGGGAAGGGAAGAACAGGGTCATCTGATCTGACCAGAATTTATTTTCTTGCAGCAAAACCTGTTTTATTATGTGATTTACTTGCAAAGAGGGATATGATTGTTCTTTAATCATATCCCTCTTTAGTATCACGACACAATGAACCGGAGAAAAATTCATGTCACAACTGCTTGATATGCTCGGCTGCCGTTACCCGATAATTCAGGGCCCGATAGGAGCGATGAACAGCCCGAAACTCGTCGCCGCGATCAGCGAGGCCGGCGCGTACGGAATGCTCGCGCTCGGATTCGTGAAGGACGTCGAGGAAGCGCGAAAGCTCATCTACGAAGTGAGGGAGCTTACCGATAAACCGTTCGGCGCGAACATCATGATCATCAATCCTCTCAACGAAAAGATCGTCCCGATCCTCGCCGAAGCCGGCGTGAAGACGATCACCACCTCGGTCGGCTCGCCTGAAAAGATATATCCGCTCATCCACAACCTCGGCATGAAGGGGCTGCACGTCCTGTTATCGCTGCAGCACGCGATCAAGGCGGAGCGCTCCGGCGCGGACGGAATAGTCGTTGCCGGAAGCGAGGCAGGCGGCCTGCGCTCGCTCAATCCCGAATCCTCAACGATGGTGCTCGTGCCGCTGGTGGCCGACCATGTGAAGGTGCCGGTCGTCGCGGCGGGCGGCATTGCCGATTCGAGGGGATACCGCGCCGCGCTGGCGCTCGGCGCGCAGGGTGTGCAGATCGGAACGCGGTTTCTCGCGGTCGAGGAAAGCCCCGCAAGCGAAGCGTGGAAACAGGCGATCGTCGAGGCGGGAGACGGCGGTACGGCGCTCATCCCGATCGGCACGATGAAAATGCGGGCGATCATCAACCCCAAACTGAAGCGGGAGCTGGAGGACCCATCCACCGACTTTACGAAGATTTACAGCTTCAAGGACACCTCCACGGCCTGGAACACCGGGAATTTCGACCTGGTGCCGGCAGGCGCGGGAGAATCGGCTGCGCTCATACGGGAGGTACTTCCCGTCAAAAAGGTCATCGAAGAGATGGTACGCTGACAGGAGAGATAAACAGCTTTCAGGCAAGGTCGCGTTCAGGGTTTGGGAGTGTCTTTCTGCTCCCGGCTCGAGCGCGCTTCTTCGAGGGTCTCATTGACGATCTCAACGATCACGTTCGCCCGCTCCAGAATTTCATTCTGTGAAAGGTTTTTGACGCCTTCCTTCCCGCCGCTGTGCTTCACGACAAGGTAGAGAAACGCTTTATCATCCGTCAGATTGAGCTTCTGTTTAGCGTGGATAAAATCCCTGCAGACCCTGTCCCTGTCGGGATTAAAGGGGCTTCTCGGCTTCCGCCGGGATGTTTTCTTCGTCATCGAAAATTCCTCATAAGATCGCTGATATACTTGTTGTCGACCCACCTGCCCTTCTGGACCTTCCCGTCGGCATAGTAGAGAACTCCTTCCCCGTTCCTCAATCCGTTCTCGAAGTTTCCCTCATAGCGGTCGCCATTGGTAAAGAAATAAACCCCCTGTCCGTGCAGTCTACTCCTTTTCCATTCTCCTGTATATTTGTCCCCGTTGGCCCAGTAATACGTTCCCTTGCCTTCCTGGAGGTCATCACGATGCTGGCCTTCATACCGGTCACCGTTGTTGAAATAGTACACTCCCTGGCCGGTCTGGCGATTGTATTCCCAGTTCCCCGTGTACCGATCGCCGTTAAACCAGACGAAAGTTCCCTGCCCGCTCCGGTAATTCTCCCGCCACTGGCCGGAATATTTAGATCCGTTCGAATAGTAATACGTCCCCTGGCCGTGGGGATAATTATTCACCCATTCACCGTCATACTTATCGCCGTTTGACCAGAAATAGGTCCCCTGGCCATGGTGGATATCGTCCTTGAAAGTACCTTCGTAACGGTCACCGTTGACCCATGTTTCGACGCCGCGGCCGTCCCTGAGATTGTTTTTGAAATCTCCCTCGTACTTATCGCCGTTGGACCAGTGAAAAACCCCGCGGCCATGCCTCATGAAGTCTTTGTAAAATCCGCTGTATTTATTGTTATTCGGGAAAAACTCGGTACCAAAGCCCTCGATCCTTCCGTTTTTCCACTCTCCTGTGTATTTGCCGCCTTCAGGCCACAGGTATGTGCCAGTGCCGTTGATACAATCCCCCTCAACGCATTCACCATACAGCCCATTCGCAAACATAATTGTCAGCACCGCTGAAAAGAGCACTGCCATGAGATTCCGTAGTTTCACCATGCACCTCACAGAGCAACATTCACCGCTGTCGTAGAAAAGATTCCATAAAAAGGCAATGTAGCAGTATCCATGTAGATGAATAATAGAGCAATACATTAATATAAGACACCATCAGAAATGTTACAACTAAAACAGCAAAGGGGTGATGTATCAGGCGGATAACGGTATGCAGGAATGCAGTAATACTCCACTTTCAACACGTTTGGAACTGTCAAAACAGGAGGTTTATCTCCATTATCCGTGATATCGTATTGAAAATTAGTATTTGACCTGAGTCTCTGAAGTGTTGTATGTGGTATTAACCAACCATGGGGGATATATGGGACGCATTAAAAGGTTTAAAAGCCCTTTTAACGAAGAATACAACTGGAAAATGGCCGTAGAGGACGGACTTCTCGTTGACCTGACTCCGTACAAGGAAAACCATACTTTCATGGTGAAGTCCAGCATCATATTCCCTGTTTCAATCACCCGTGAGGCATGGGAGCGCTATGTCCGGTCGAGCGATGAGACCCGCAGAAACAACACGATCAATTATATCCTTGAAGCCGTAAGCTATTTACTGGGTAAAGATGTGGTTCGCGGTGAACTGGTATCGCGTATCGACATGAAATCACTGAAGATAAAAACCGGCAAACTCTACGTAAATACGATTCCGGGGGGATTCAAGTATCCCAACACTATCATCATAATGCTGCCAGAAGAGGCGTAAAACAGGCATTAGCGCCTCTAAATCCGCAATAAGCTATACTAACTTTTTTTAAATTTTGATTGAAATTTTAATATCATAAAATTAATGGCTAATTTAAATATTTCTGCTCTTGAATATATATAAAAAAATAAATGCTTGCGTAGATAGGCATACCCTAATTTAGTGATTGAGGTATCTGAATTCTGGATTAGGAATGATATATTTTATTTTGCGGTTTAAATAAATTATTTTTGTATAGTATTATCAAATATCAATAAAGCACGATTACGGCCATGAAAAATGAACTGATTCTGTTGATCGCGGTTTTCGTTCCCATCATTACGGCAATCCTGCTCCCGGTAATCGGCAAGCTATCGTCCCGTTTGAGGAACATGCTGGCCATTGCCGGTGTTATTGCGCCTCTTGCCGCCGCCGCGCTTCTGATCCCCGCGGTCAGCCAGGGAACGGTAATCACTGTTTCAAAGCAATTTCCTCTCGGATTCAACTTTATCCTTACCGCGGACGGCCTGGCAGTTTTCATGGCAATCGTCTCCTCGCTCATAAGCTCGATTATCGTGGTGTACTCCCTCGGTTATATCGACCATTACCAGAACCAGAATGAATACTACTGCATGGTGGTGCTGTTCCTCGGTTCCATGATGGGACTCGTATTCGCCGGCAACCTTATCTTTCTTTACGTGTTCTGGGAAGTCACCGCGATCGCGAGCTGGAGGCTCATCGGATTCTTCCGCGGCGAAAAGCATGTGCTGAAAGCCGAGAAGGCGTTCATGGTGACATTCTTCGGGGCGCTTGTGATGCTGATAGGATTTCTGATCGTCTACAGGCAGACCGGATCCTTCGACTTCCTCGTAATCAGACAGACGCTCGGCAGTACGCCGGTTTCAAGCATCGCGGTGCTGCTTATCCTCATCGGCATACTCACAAAATCAGCGACGCTTCCGTTTCACACGTGGCTTCCCGACGCCGGTGTGGCGCCGTCCCCTGTCACCGCGCTTCTCCATGCCGCGGTCCTGGTCAAGATCGGCGTCTACGTGTACGCACGGCTTTTCATAGCCACCATGCCGGTGGCGCATATCTGGACAACGATTGTCCCCGCTATCGCCGCGGTGAGCATGCTCGTTTCGGCAGGCGCGGCGCTGATGGAAACCGACATCAAGCGGATCATCGCCTATTCCACCATCAGTCAGATCGGTTTCATTTTCCTCGGGCTTTCGGTCGGCAATGACTTCGCGATCGCCGGCGGGCTGGTCTATATCCTCATGCACGGCATCTCGAAGGCCGGGCTCTTCCTCTGCGCCGGTATCATCGAACAGAATACCGGGGAGAAGGACATCACAAAGATGGGCGGCCTGATCAAAACAATGCCGGTCACCGCGGTTTCATTCCTCTTCTGCGCCTTTTCCGTCATGGGAATCCCTCCGTTCGGCGGTTTCTTCGGGAAATATATGGTGATCGCGGGCGCCATTCAGGGCGGTCATTTCATTTCGGCGTTTGTATTCATGGCCGGCGGTTTTCTCACCATCATGTATCTCATGAGGCTTTTCAACGCGGTATTTATCAGAAAACCTGTTACTGAATCCGACGCAAAAGAAGGGTCGCCGATCATGCTTACGTCGGTCGTCACGCTCGCGTTCCTTTCGCTCGCAAGCGGTTTTCTTATTAACTTTTCATCCCAGTTTGCGCAGACTGCCGTGCGGCAGATGATGAGGTTGGTGCAATGAACGAACACATACTCTTATTGCCTGTTCTGATCCCGTTCGCCGCGGGTATACTCATGTTCGCCGCCGTCAGGCGGTCGGGAATACCACAGGCCGTATTTACCCTGCTGGTGACCCTCGCAAACCTAGCGATCACCATACTGCTCTTCGGCAACACAATGCGGTATGTCATTCCATGGGGCGCGTTCGGATGGGAGTTCTCTTTCCGTCTTTACCATTTCAGCGCCTTCATTATTCTCGCCGCCGCGGGTTTCGCTTTCCTGATAGCGCTTTACTCCAGCGTGTTCATGTATAAGAGAAAACATGTTACCCAGTATTACGCGTATCTTCTCATCACGCTTGCCGCGGTAAACGGCGCTGTTCTATCCGACAACCTGCTCCTGATGCTCTTCTTCTGGGAATCGCTCCTGCTGACCCTCTTCGGCATGATCATAATCGGCAAAGACGCCGCATATAAAACCGCGACCAAAGCGCTTATCATCGTCGGCATCAGCGACCTGTGCATGATGTTCGGGATAGGCCTCGCGGCTTCAATGTCGCAGACCCTCACAATATCACAGATTCGCCTTCCCATGAGCGCGATGGGCGGATTCGCGTTTATCATGCTTGTAATAGGCGCCGTTTCAAAGGCCGGATCGATGCCGTTCCACAGCTGGATACCCGATGCCGCGGATGACGCGCCGCTTCCCTTCATGGCGTTCCTGCCCGCGTCTCTTGAAAAGTTACTGGGGATATATTTCCTCGCCCGCATCACGATCGACATGTTTGACTTCCGGCCCGGTACGAAGATGAGCATACTTGTCATGTCCCTCGGCGCGATCACCATCCTTCTCGCGGTGCTCATGGCGGTCGTCCAGAAAGATTACAAGAGGCTCCTCTCGTTCCACGCCATCTCCCAGGTCGGATACATGGTGCTCGGCATCGGAACCGCGCTTCCCATCGGGATAGCGGGCGGCCTCTTCCATATGATCAATCACGCGATGTACAAGAGCTGCCTGTTCCTCACGTCAGGTTCGGTAGAAAGGGCCGCCGGAACCACCGATCTTTCCGCGCTCGGCGGGCTCGGTAAAAAGATGCCGGTAACCTTCGCGTGCTTCTTCATCGCGGCGGCATCGATCTCCGGCGTTCCGCCATTTAACGGATTTTTCTCCAAGGAACTCGTCTATGACGCCGCGTTCGAGAGCGGAACGTTTTTTTATATTGCGGCCATTCTCGGTTCATTCTTCACGGCGGCGTCCTTCCTCAAGGTCGGGCATACCACCTATCTCGGCGAGCTACGGCAGGGCGCCGACGGTGTCAAGGAATCCCCGTGGCCGATGCTTCTGCCTATGATCGTGATTGCCGCTCTCTGCGTGCTCTTCGGCGTATGGAACTGGCTTCCGCTCCACAACCTCATTATGCCGATCCTCGGCGGTCGCGAGATCCACGGATTGCAGGCCGGCGGCATGCCGTCGAATTTCTGGCTTGTCATCGTTACGGGCGTGGTGCTCCTCGGGGCGATATCGAACCACCTCTTCGGATACAGAACGATGGGAAGCGCGTTCAAGGCGCTTGAACATATATATCACACACCGGTCCTCTCCGACGCGTATATGCGCGCCGAGGAGATGCATTATGATCCGTACAATCTCGGCAAAATTATCGTCCGCAAAGTATCGAAAGCGGCGGCATGGTTCGACGGAAAAATCGATTATGTTTACAGCGATCTGCTGAAAGAGCGCACCGGCAGCCTTGCGTTGAGGCTCAAGGCGCTCCAGAACGGCAATTTTTCCCATTACCTGCTGCTTTCACTTCTTGCCGCGCTTGTAATGATCAGGTTCCTGATGAAATAACCGGGAGGGAAATGAACTAATGCTATCACTACTTATTCTGGTTCCGCTGCTCTATATCGTGCTGCTCAACCTTCCACTTCTGAAGAAAATCACGCGGCCGACCGCCTTTTACGGGGTATTGCTCATCGCGCTCGGGCAGATACTGTTTGTATTCATGAGGCCATATCTCACGTTTCAAATGCTGGCAGGTAGGTTAGGATCAATCGATGCTCATTTCCAGTTTAACCTCGTTGCTGACGGCCTGAGCCTTCTTCTTGTGCTTACGATCGGGATCGTTCTTTTCATCACCGCATTCGTATGCCGCTCGCTTATTTCCGGGGACGCGGAAAGGTTCTATTTTTTCAACCTCCTCCTCCTCGCCCTGACGGGAATGAACGGGATCGTGCTGCTGTCTGATATATTTTCGATGTACGTGTTTATTGAAATCATTTCGATTGCATCTTTCATCATGATAAGCTACGACCGTGGCCGTGACGCCCTTGAGGGGACATTCAAATACATTGTCTTTTCATCAGTTGCGACGACCATGATGCTTTCGGCGATTGCGATCCTTATTATCGTCGCGGGCGGAACATCGTTTGCTGAAATCAGGGCCGTGCTTTCGACGCCCTCATCAAACGGTTTCGGGAAACTCGCTTCGGCGCTTTTCGTAACCGGCCTTCTTGTCAAGGCGGGTATCGTTCCTTTCCACTGGTGGGTGCCCGATGTATATTCAGCGGCGCATAATTCAGCGTCAGTGCTTCTGGCCGGCGTAGTCACGAAGGTCACCGGCGTATACACCCTCATGCGCCTTGTTCTCTCGGTGTTTGTGCTCAGCGGGCATATAAAAAGCACGCTTCTCCTTGCCGGCGCGCTCTCAATCGTGGTCGGGGCGCTCCTCGCGATGAAACAGAACAACTTCAAGCGCATGCTTGCCTATTCAAGTATCAGCCAGATGGGATATATCATTATCGGGCTTGGATGCGGATCCGCGCTTGGAATCGCAGGAGCGGCGTTCCACTTCTTCAATCACGCCATGTTCAAATCCTCGCTCTTCATCAACGCCGCCTCGGTCGAGAAAGAAGCTGGACTCACCGACATGGATAAAATGGGCGGGCTTTCCGCCAGAATGCCATATACAAGCACCACCTCAGTTATAGCGTTCTTCTCCGCGGCGGGCATACCGCCGTTCGCGGGATTCTGGAGCAAGCTGCTCATCGTTGTCGCCCTCTGGCAGCAATCATTGTACACGTATACGACAATAGCCATCCTGGCGAGCGTCCTTACGATGGCATATTTCCTCATGCTTCAGCGAAAAGTTTTCTTTGGCACGCTTCGTGAAGGGCTTGAAAAAGTAAAAGAGGCCGATTCGGGACTCGTTTTCTCGGCGGTAATGCTCGTTACGATTACCGTTGTGGCGGGATTGCTCTTCCCGCTCTTCTACCAGCAGATTATTCAACCGGCAGGGGCGTTATTGATGCCGTAGACAAGAATATACTATAACCAGTGATGAGCGATATGACAGTCAACATAATTCTCCTTTCATTGTTCATTTTCAGTGCTATACTTACGGTAACGGCAAAGAGAATGATCCGGGCAACGATCGGCCTCGCGGTAACGAGCGCGATACTAGCGATCATTATTTACCGGCTCGATTCACCGATCGCTGCGGTATTTGAACTGTCGGTGTGCACGGGCCTTATCTCGGTGCTTTTCGTAAGCATCGTAAGCCTTGTACAGCGGATTACCGACGAAAACATGAACGTCAAGGCGCGTGACGTGCTGAGGAGGTTCTGGTTCCTTCCAATGTTCGTCTTCCTCATGGCGGTCATAGTAAGCAGGATCACCATTCCTGCGGACCTTGTTCCCGCGGGTATAATCGCTGACGGCGACGTCCGGGCGGTGTTATGGAACGAGCGGCATCTTGACCTTCTGGGTCAGATCGTAGTGCTTCTGGCCGGAGCGATAGGAGTGGTAATACTATTTAAGGATAAAAACAATGGATAGCATGACTGCCGAACTCCTCAGGATATTCTGTATTTTCATCATTCTCGTGTTTGTTGTGGGTTTCTATTGTATAGTCGCCACGCATAACCTGATCCGTGCGCTCATCGGCATGGAGATCCTCACAAAAGGCGTCACCCTGCTGATCATCGTCGCCGGATACGTCACAGGCAGGACGGGACTGGCTCAGGCATGTGTGATCACGCTCATCGTTATCGAAGTCGTCATTATCATTGTTACCGGTGGCGTTATACTTTCCGTATACAGGCGTAACGGTTCAGTTGATGTGCGTGATCTCAGAAACTTAAAAGGATAGGAACATTGCCATGACGCAGATATTGCTTTCAACACCGATGCTGTTCATCTTCGTGCTGGTCATGATGCTCGCGTTCTACTATGCCCTGTCCCGCTTCGCCTTCAGGCAGGGAGCGAGGCCGGAAGCCCAGAAGAAGCCTTACGCGTGCGGAGAAGACATGCCGTTTAAAGTGATACAGCCCGATTACAGCCAGTTCTTTCCGTTCGCGTTCTACTTCACCATCCTTCATGTCGTCGCGCTTTTCATCGCGACCGTCCCGACGGAAATTAATTCGGCGTTCTGGATCGCCGTTCTGTATATTATAGGTGCGATAATAGGTCTTTTCATACTGCTGGAGAAGTAAACCATGAAAATAACTGACAGGATAATAACCTGGGCCCGGATGAAATCCCCGTGGATTGTCCACTTCAACTCCGGAGCCTGTAACGCGTGCGACATCGAGATCATTGCGGCGCTCACTCCCCGTTACGATGTAGAGCGGTTCGGTATCCTTCTCAGGGGCTCTCCCCGCCACGCTGATGTGCTGGTCTGCTCCGGTCCGGTCACCGACCAGATCGCGGACAGGCTGAAGAGAATATACGAGCAGATGGTCGAACCGAAATTCGTTGTTGCCGTCGGCACCTGCGCCTGTACGGGCGGCGTATTCCGCGGCTGCTACAACGTGAAATCAGGGATCGATGCCGTGGTGCCCGTATCGGCCTATATCCCCGGATGTCCGGCAAGCCCGGCCGCCATTATCGACGGGGTCGTCAAGCTGCTCTCAAGTCTTGAGGCTTCGGAAGACGCGCCTGAAAACGAAATGAAAGAGGCCTGTAATGAATGAGGAAACAATCGTACGGCAGATGCAGGAGCGTTTCGGTCTGCCAGCAGAGACTATGAAAATACAGCGCGCACGCCGGGTCACCGTTGAAGTTCCGCGTGAAAGATTTGATGAGATATTCGCTTATGTCGTCAAGGATCTCGAGTTCACCAACCTTTGCACCATGACCGGGCTTGACGAGGGCGAAAGGTACGCGTTCATTTATCATCTTGCCGCGAAAGACAACACCGTAGTGCTTAATATAAAGACATTCACCCCCAGAGACGGCGCCGTGATTCATTCCGTTACCGGCCATTTCCCGTCGGCGGAAATGTATGAGCGGGAAGTATCCGATCTCCTCGGAGTGACTGTAACAGGATTGCCGGAAGGGCGCAGATATCCTCTGCCCGACAACTGGCCCGAAGGACAGCATCCCCTTCGCAAGGAATGGGGCCGGGAATCGGAGAGCGAGAAATAGGGAGGACTTACATGGAATCGAACCATACCGTTACCATTCCGGTCGGGCCTCAGCACCCTGCCCTCAAGGAACCGGAAAGCTTTCTTATCACCCTGCGCGGTGAAAAGATCAATGCGGTAAATATAAAACTCGGCTACAACCATCGTGGTATCGAAAAGGCCTGCGAGAGCAGGAGTTATACGCAGGACATCTACCTGATAGAGCGGATTTGCGGTATCTGTTCGCATTCGCATTCCACCTGCTTTGTGACCGCCGTCGAGGAGATCGCCGGACTCGAAGTCCCGAAGCGCGGCCTTTACATCCGTACCCTCATCGCCGAGCTTGAACGCGTTCACAGCCATTATCTCTGGCTCGGCGTCGCGGGACACGAGATCGGCTTCGATACGCTCCTCATGTACACATGGCGCGACCGCGAAGTCGTGATGGATATACTTGCCATGATCACCGGCAACCGCGTCCACTACGGGATGAACACGGTCGGCGGCGTGCGCAGGGACGTGACCCCGGAGCAGATCCAGGAGATCAGAAAAGCTGTCGATATCCTCGAGGAACGGACAAAGTATTATATCCAGCTTGCGCTGGATGAAGTCACCATCATCAAACGCCTCTCCGGCGTCGGCGTATTGCCGAAGGATGACGCCTACAGGCTTGGCGCCACCGGACCGACTGCCCGGGCATCAGAGGTCACCTATGACGTCAGGCATGATGATCCGTATCTCGTCTATGATGAGCTCGAGTTTAAAGTCGTAACCAGCAATACCAACGACGTCTACGGCCGTACCGTCGTCCGCCTTGGCGAGTTGATGGAGTCGTTCTCGATGATCAGGCAGCTCTGCGACAGGTTGCCGGACGGCCCGGTTGTCGCCAAAGCCCCTCGCAAAATTCCCGCAGGCGAAGCGACAAGCCGTTATGAAGCGCCGCGCGGCGAGGATATACATTATGTACGGGCCAACGGTACCGAAAAACCCGACAGGGTCAAGGTCCGCGCCCCTTCGCTCGCCAACATACAATCTGTCGCGCTGATGCTTCAGGAGCAGAACCTTGCCGACCTCCCGATAGTGATCGCGGCGATCGACCCCTGCTTCTCATGCACCGACCGGATGATAGGCATCAAAAGTGAAGAACGCTCGGCAAAGCTGATGTCGTGGGAGGAAGTCCGCCGGAACGGTATCGAATGGTACAGAAATCGCGGCATCGACATGAAAGAGCTTAACGGAACACTACATCGACGCATGGGGATGAAATAGATGGAAAAGGCACTTTTCAACATTCTGATTTTCCCAGGCATTTTTTTCCTGACCAGTCTGGGATTCATCGCTGAATACATCGATCGCAAGCTCAGCGCGCGGTTCCAGAACAGGATCGGCCCGCCATGGTATCAGCCGCTTGCGGACTTTATCAAACTCGTGGCAAAAGAAGACGTCATCTGCGAGGATGCGGATGCGGGCATTTTCAAGCTCATGCCGGTTATCGCGCTCACTTCAACGATCACCGCGTTCTTCTATATCCCCCTCTGGAACCACGCTGCATTGTTTTCATTCGAGGGTGATGTGATCGTGGTGCTCTACCTTCTGACCATCCCGACGCTCGCGTTTTTCCTCGGAGGCTGGTATTCCCGCAGCGCGTACGCGATGATCGGCTCCATGCGCACCATGACGCAGCTTTTCGCGTACGAGATCCCGCTCTTCCTTGTAGTGCTGGCTCCCGCACTTCTCGCGGACACATGGTCGCTCAGCCAGATGTCGCTTTTCTACAGGGACCATCCTTATTTCGGCTTTGTCAATGTCATAGGATTCGTTATTTCTCTTATCGCCCTTCTCGGGAAACTGGAAAAAGTTCCTTTCGATATCCCTGAAGCTGAAACCGAGATCGTCGCGGGCAATTTTACCGAATACAGCGGCAGGCTTCTCGCTTTTATCCGCCTTACTATGAATGTCGAAATGGTTGTCGGATCGGCCCTCGTCGCGGCGGTCTTCATTCCGTGGCAGCCCGATTTCGGAGCCGTATTCGGATTTTTCCTCTTCATTGTGAAAATCCTGTTCGTGATCATGCTCCTCTCATTCCTCCGCACGGTGCTCGCCCGCGTGAGGATAGACCAGATGATCACCTTCTGCTGGAAATATGTCGCTCCGCTGGCCTTTTTACAGGTTCTTATCACACTTGTCCTGAAAGGAGTGTTTTTCTCATGAAACGACCGGCACGAATGGCGCAGCAGCTTCTCGGGTCTGCGTTAAAAAAGCCCGTTACCATATCATATCCCGCGGAAGAAGTTAAGATGCCCGAAGGGTTCCGGGGGAAGATAAAGTTTTTTCCGCTCAGATGCATCGGCTGCAAGCTCTGCATGAGGGACTGTCCTTCCGACGCGATCGAGATCGTCAAGGTAGGTGAAAAGCAGTTCAAGGCCCAGTTTAATCTCGGAAGGTGCATTTACTGCGCCCAGTGCGTTGATTCCTGCAACAAGAACGCGCTTGCGATAACCGACGATTTCGAGCTCGCACAACTTGATCCGCAGAAGCTGAAAATCGAGTACAATGACCGATCTGAAGAAGGCCCTCAAGAGTAAACTTCACGGAACTGTGCGCGTCGCGGTGCTTGGTATCGGCTCGGAGCTTCGCGGCGATGATATAGCCGGTGTGCTCGTCGCCCAGAAGGTCGAGCGCGCCGCGAAAAGATCAGGGATTGAATCAGCGCTCAAAGGCTTTTGCGGCGGCTCATCTCCGGAAAGCTTTACCGGCGAGATCATCCGGTTCAATCCCACGCATGTGGTGATGGTCGATTGCGCTGATTTCGGGGGAGAACCGGGATCCGCCTCTCTTTTTGAAAAGGATTCTATTGAAGAAATTTCCTTTTCCACACACCGGCTTCCCACGCGCATCATTGCCGATTATCTCATCCACTCCCTTTCCTGTGAAATCCTCATCATCGGGATACAGCCGTTTTCGATGGGTGTTTGCGAACCGGCTACTCCTGTCATAAAAAGAACCACCTCGAAAATATCCTCTGCCGTCATCGACGCCGTGAAAAAATCTTTTTAATCCGCGCATCGAAAAGCAGTATAAGGGAATAGAGAATCTTATTAAAGGCTCGGTTCCCATGAAACTCAACAGGCAGCAGTCCCTTGCGGCGCTCCCCACCGGAGGCGTGGAGTGTATTATCGCCGGCGCCGGTACGGGCAAAACCAGGACCCTCATCGCGAAAGTTAAAAATATCATATCATCGGGCATTGTTTCCCCCGAACAGATACTCGTACTCACCTTCAGCAGAAGGGCCGCTGATGAAATCAAAGAAAGAATCCGTCATGATCTCGGCGGTGCCGCGGACGCCATTACTGCCGGCACATTTCACTCTTTCTGTCTTTCATTCCTCAAATCATCCGGAGATAGCTACAAAAGGACCTTCGGATATGAGCGTTTCCCGTCAGTCATCGAGGAGGAAGAAAGGCTCAGAATCTACAGAGAACTGGTCGTCGAACGCATTGACCGTTTCCTGGGGATACCCGCACCCGTGATCTGCGGCATAATCCATTCGTCAAATCAGTTGGATACCTATTTCTCGGATAAACTCGAACGGTTCGGCATTCTCAGTGAGTTCGATGAAATCAGGAATCAATATAATAATCACAAGAAATCAGATAATCTTATTGATTTCGAGGATATGATCGAACATACAATAAGCATTTTAAAAAGTGATGAATCCATACGGAATGATACACACAATCTCTACCGCTACATACTGGTGGATGAATTTCAGGACACCTCCGATAACAATTTCGAACTGCTGAAATCACTTCTACCGGATAAAGGAGGAAATCTTTTTGTCGTCGGTGATGACTGGCAGTCAATCTACGGCTTCCGGAAAGCCAGAATAGAATACATAGTCAGGATAAGAAAATACTTCCCGGAAGCCAAAATCATCACGCTTTCAGAAAATTACCGCTCGTACCGTGAAATCATCAAGCTTTCAAACGGGTTCATCAGCAAAAACAGGTTTCGGACTTCTAAAAAACTTGTTTCCACCAGAGGAAAAGGGGGAGCCATAATCGGGGTGCCGGTCAGCGGGTTCGAAGATGAAACTGCTGCGATAAACGAGCTAATTAAAAATGAGAATACAAACGAGATCACTGTTTTATACAGGAATAACTGGCAGGGTGACCTTATAAGATATTTCTGCCTGGATACAATCCAGTCTCTTCCGAAGAAAGATGTCAAATTCATGACCATGCATGCATCAAAGGGCCTTGAATTCACTACTGTCATCATCGCAGGTATATGCGATGCCATTATACCTGACGCATCCACCGATGTCGAAGAAGAGAGGCGTCTCCTTTATGTGGCAATCACACGGGCGAAAGATTCATTATACATCGTGCATCATGTTAACAAAGGAGCAAAGCTGTCACTGTTCGCCGAGGAGCTGGGTCTTTGCATACATGGATAGCAGATGATATCGCGTTATGTGAACCAGCAGGGTACATTGTACCGGTTGTACGTTTTTATGTCGCATAAATTTCCATAATTTACCATTTTTCCATTGACAGGAGCAAGCCGCGATATATTTTTGATTGCTAATCGGGTTCACTTTTGACCGGATTATATTATTACAGCATTTATCATACTACATTCTATTTTTCTTTTCAGGAGCGTTTTATGGATCAATTTATCAGCAATCTGATTCGTGAATATCATCAGGCAATTGGAATAGGTTTTGGTATTGTTGCGATAATCTGTGTATGGTTATGTATAACAGGCGCTATCAGGTTCGGAATAGCCATCTATCGTCGCAAGAAAGGAATCTATCCGCCCGCGACCAGCCAGATGGAGCACCACTGATCTTATCGAAGGATAAGCATCGCGTCACCGTACGAGAAGAAGCGATACTTCATTCTTATTGCGGTTTTATAAGCTTCCATAACTCTTTCATATCCTCCAAAAGAGCTGACGAGCATGAGGAGTGTTGATGAAGGGGTATGGAAGTTTGTAATTAATGCGTCAATCGATTTTATCCCTACCGGCGGATAAATAAAAATATCGGTACTTCCCTCGCCGCTTCTGTTCATACCATTTTCATACGTGCTTTCAAGAACTCTGACTGAAGTTGTCCCTACCGCGATAATTCTCCTTTTTTCGCTTCGAGCTTTATTTATCAATCCAGCAGCTTCCGCAGAGAGGGAATAATGTTCTGAATGCATCCTGTGCAGGGAGAGGTCATTGTCCCTTACCGGCTGAAAAGTCCCCAGCGATACATCGAGCGATACTGAAACCACCTCAATACCTTTAGAGATCAGCCCGGCAAGAAGCTCCCGTGTAAAGTGCAGGCCCGCGGTCGGTGCCGCCACCGCGCTCCCCTCTTCCGCATACACAGTCTGATACCGTTCTTTATCAATATCCTCGGTATCGCGTTTTATATAGGGCGGGAGAGGTATTTTCCCGACCTTTACCAGAATTTCATCCGTAAATTCCGGTACCGTTTCAACCAGGAGATTATCTTCCACCCTCCGTATAATCTTCAAAGCTATATTTTCATCGGCGACACATCTGAGCGTTTCCCCGTTATGAAGACGGCCCGTACGGTTGCTGACACAGAGCCACTCCCCGGAACCGGTTCGCTGCGTCAGCACGATCTCCACAAGACCGCCGGATTCCCTGCGGCAGAGTATTCTGGCGGGAATTACCCTCGTATTGTTGAGGACGAGTACATCTCCCTGGCGAAGGTACTCGCCAATACTATGGAATTGTGTATGCTCAAATGCTGAATCCGGTGTTATGACGAAAAGCCTTGAATCCTCACGCTTTTCAGAAGGATACTGGGCGATAAGTTCCTCTGGGAGATCAAAATAGAAATCCTTCAGGGTATAGACACGATCATTCATATTCGGTTTTTCAGATATTTTTACCGGCTTGTGCGGGTGGAAATTCTCTTGCGGCGTGTCTTCCGGATTCATGTATATTCGAGATGTTGATGTTCTTATAATAAAATTTCAGGATATCCCTGTATCCGTATCCTCTCTCAGCCATACCCTTTGCCCCGTACTGACACATTCCGACTCCGTGGCCATATCCGTATCCATGCAGGATGAAACCATCTCTGGTCTTCTTTGTGGTAAAATTCAAGCTTTTTATCCTTTCAGCTGAGACAAGCAGCCTGAACTGATTTCCAGTGAGCTTCATCCTCCCAAGATTATGATATATTACCACGGAATTCACTCGGCCTTCATCTTTTTTAAAAGAAATACTTTTGACCGATCGTATCCCGCCGGCGGTTTTCCTTAATGCCCGCGTAATCTCCTCTATGGATATGCGCTCTTCCCAGGAGAATTTAGGAGAAGTGCCGCAGAAAGGGCATGCAAAGCTTTTCAGGTACGGCAGGTCGACACCGTTCCAGACAGTCTTATCATCCGCGATTTTACCGCCGCATGTTGAGTGAAAATAAGAAACAATCGGCCTGCTCTGATAGGTCCCGATCTCTCCGGATGTCTGATCAACAGCCAGCGTACTTTTCTCATTTTCAACAGATATTCCCTTGTACACCTGGAATTTCGTTGTCGCGTCAAGATCGAAGAGCTCACCGGGGTTTTTCATGATATGGTGATACGCGTACGTCCTTGCTGCTATCGCCTGTGATTTCAGCGCCTCAACAGGCCACGAAACAGGCATCTCGCCCGGGACCACGCCGTATAAATATTCGTCCATCTTCAGCTTATTGATAATGTGAAGCCTTCCCATGACATTATGGATCTCGAGCGTTCCACGGTATCTTGCCCCGTCTACTGCAAGAGGCTCCTTCCATGATTCAATAATAATCGGATCGGATACCTTCTCCGGCATTACGGTTATTTTTCTGCCTTCACCATTATAGGATATCTTCCCCGTCTTCTTGTCCATGATCTTCATCTTTGAGGACGATGACAGAATGACCTTTTCATCAGAGGTCAGGATCAATACCCTTATTTCCTTTGTGTCCATGGCAAGCCGGCGTTGTTGCTGTATGAGAAAGGTGCGTGATGGCGTGCAGGATAAACATAATAGAAACAGCAACGTCAATAGATACGCTGCTGTTTTTTTTCCCGCTGAACTTTCGCGGGAATGCAGAGGTCCGTGTAAATACCGGCGAAGCACGGGTCAACCTTTGGGATGATACTTTTTGTGTATCTCCTTGAGCTTTTTCTTCGCCAGATGAGTATATACCTGGGTTGTGGATATATCAACGTGCCCGAGAAGTTCCTGTACAGAACGGAGGTCCGCGCCGTTTTCTATAAGATGAGTCGCGTAGGAATGTCGCAGCGTGTGGGGCGTGATGTTCTTCGTTATATCGGTTCGCTCAACATATCCTTTAAGAAGCCGCCACACCGATTTCCTGTTGAGCTTGAGGGCCTTTTTGCTGATAAACAGAAATATGCTTACCCTGTTGCCGATTATCTGGGGCCGCGATTCTTTTATATATTTCGACAGCAGTCTGATCGCCTCGCTTCCGATCGGCACGATACGCTCTTTGCTGCCCTTCCCCTTTACCACGATAAACTTGTTTTCAAAATCGACGTCGCTTATCGTCAGTTCAACCGCTTCGGAAATGCGCAGGCCGCAGGAGTAAAGCAGCTCAAAAATTGATTTATCGCGAAGCTCATAAATGTCAGTTTCCGAAATCGATCCGAGAAGCTTTTCCACTTCTGCGATCGTGAGGAAATCAGGCAGTGTCTTTTCGATGAGCGGGGTTTCAATTTTTACCGTGGGATTTTCTATATTCCCGTTTGTATCGGCTATAAAGTTATAGAACTGCCGTATTGCGGCGAGCGAACGCGCGAGTGTTCTGGAAGAATTGTGCTTTTTCGTCTTCTCGAATTTCAGGAAGCGCACAATATCATCTGATGTCGCCGATAATATATCCTTCTCGTCTTTTGAGAGAAAATCGCAGAATTTCTTCAAATCGTAGGTGTAGGAGTAAATCGAGTTAGGCGACAGCCCTTTTTCAATCTGCAAAAACCGCTTAAACCGTTTAATAGCCTGGATCTCTTTCAACGCTCGTCTCCTCATCATTCATATAATAAGCAATCAGATTACTTATATATGACTCAGGCTCTATTGTTATATGTTTACCAGAATGCAAAAATGTTAATAAGGAAGTGACTATTATTTCTCTTTTATTATTTTATCGGTTGTATTCGAATTATGTCTTTAAAGTATTTTTTATTTTTATATAAAAAACCTGAACAAATTATAAAAACATGAGGGGGGTCAACATTTACTCATCATATTTCGGATGTGGAATTGCGGCGGGATACAGGATCACTCTTTCATCGCCGGTGATGTTCCTGCAATTATCCAGGAAGCAGCTGATGTGCGTCTCCTATTCGTATCGCAGCGCATCGATCGGTTTTAAATTTGATGCCTTCCGCGCTGGATAGAATCCGAAGAATATCCCCACCGCAAAGGCGAAAAAGAAGGAAATAATAATCGAAATCGCTGAAAACAGGAACGGCCACTGAATAAAATACACTATAGTGTAATATATCGCAATGCCAAGAATGATTCCCACTATTCCCCCTACCGAACTCAGCGTAACCGATTCGATGAGGAATTGAATCAGGATATCACGCCTCTTCGCGCCGATGGCCATCCGTATGCCGATTTCACGCGTGCGTTCACTGACAGACACGAGCATGATGTTCATGATACCGACCCCGCCGACAAAGAGTGAAATCGATGCAATACCCGCCAGAAGAATTGAAAGCATGTTGGAAATGTCCTCAGCGATCTTGAGCTTCTCCTTGCTGGTTTTGATCTTGAAATCGTTCGGGCTATCGTGGGGGATCGCATGCACCCGCCTGAAATACTGCGTGACGATCTCGACCGTTTCATCCACCATCTGGTCGGTGTGCGTGGCGATATATATTTCATCGAAATTGCGCCGGTTGGTCACTTTGATGCCGCAGGTTGTGTACGGAATCACGAGCAGGTTATCGAAGTCGCGGCCGGAAAAAGCCTGTCCGACTTCTGAGAGAACACCAATTACAATAAATGGCGTGTTGTTTATCAGTATGGTTTCGCCGATCGGGTCTTCGAGGCCGAAGAGTTCCCTGCGCACCGTTTCCCCGATTATCACCACCTTCCCGGTTGACAGTATTTCAAGATCGGTAAAATACCGCCCCATCACCAGGGGCCATTCCTTGATCTGGAAAAAATCGTTGGTAACACCGAAAACCCGGCTGAACATGTTGCGGCTCTTATAGCGCGTCTGGATATAGGTATCGTACATCACCGGGGTAATGTACTTGATGTTGAATATTCTTCTGAGGTTATCGACGTCACGGTCGGTCAGCGGCCGTTTCGAATCATAGACCGACATGGCATTGGCGCCGTAGGTGGTTATTTTGTTCTTTACCGCTATCTGTGCGCTGCTTCCCATCCCCACCATTATAATGACGGAAGAAACACCGATAATTATGCCGACGCTGGTAAGCGCCGAACGCATCTTGTTCTTATTAAGGGCCCGGGTGGCCGTCAGGATGGAGTTCTTTATATTCATCTTACTTTTTTGCCCTGGTCTTCTGCTTCGCCGCGGTTTTCCTGACAGGCTCGTCGAGGATGATATTTCCATCGCGGAATACGATTTTCCTCTGGGCATATTCGGCGATATCGGGCTCGTGGGTGACAAGTATAATTGTTATCCCCAGCTCCCTGTTGAGGTTGGTAAAAATCTGCATCACCTCATCGGAATTCTTCGTGTCGAGATTACCCGTCGGCTCGTCCGCAAGAATGATCGTGGGGTCGTTAATCAGCGCGCGAGCGATCGCCACACGCTGCTGCTCGCCGCCTGAAAGCTTGTTCGGATGATGGTGCTCCCTTCCGGATAACCCTACAAGGCCGAGCAGATGGCGCGCCTTCTCTCGCATTTCACGCGCATGCACGCCTCCCTTGTACATCAGGGGAAGTTCCACATTTTCGAGCGCCGAGGTGCGTGAAAGCAGGTTAAATCCCTGAAAAACGAATCCGACCTTCCTGTTACGGATCTCGGCTTTTTCATCGTTGCTGAGATAGCTGCCGTCGATACCGTCGAGAATATACTTTCCGGAAGTCGGAGTATCGAGGAACCCGAGTACGTTCATGAACGTTGACTTCCCTGATCCGGAAGCGCCCATAATGGCGATAAATTCCTTGCGCTTGATATCGACAGAAACCCCCTTGAGGGCCCGGACGCTGATATCATCGCTCAACTTGTATATCTTGACGAGGTCGATGATCTGAATGATGCTATTTTCCATAGGATGAAAGCTCGTCTTTGACTGCCAGTTTCTTATGGATACCGATCAGGATTTTTTCACCTTCCCTGACGGTTCCGGGAAGTATTTCGGTAAACTTATCGCCGATCAGCCCGGTCTTTACTTCGACCATCTCAACGGGAAGCTCTTTCCCGATCGAAATAATGTTTCTCCAGAGCACTTTTCTGCCCGGATCGATATCGACCTTCTTGGGTGATACGATGAACGCCTGGTTGGGAACTCTCAGCACATCCTTTTTCTGGTTGACCTGTATGGTCGCCGTGGCGGTCATTCCCGGCCTGAGAAGCTGATCTGGATTATCACACACAACAACTGATTGATAGGATACGACCGATCCCGAAACGATCGGCTTGATCCGTACCTGGCTGATAGTGCCGGAAAATATCTTCTCCGGAAATGCGCTGACGACAAAATTCACTTTCTGGCCGGTCCTGATATCTCCAATATCTGATTCATCGACATTGATCATCAGTTTCATCTTCTGCAGGCTCTGCGCGATGATGAAGAGCACCTTGTTCTCCTGGCAGGGGGTCTGGGGATCGATTTCTCTCGATATTATGATCCCTGACGATGGGGCGGTGATACGCACTTCGCTTCGTTTGCTCAACGCGATATCATACGAGAGCTTTTTCTGCTTATATACCGACAGAGACTTCTGGTACTTGATATCGGCCGTTTCCAGCTCGCTTTTTGAGATAAGGTTTTCCTTGAGGAGTTCGTTCTTGCCGGTCAGGAACTGCTTTCCCTCAACGAGGTCAAGCTTCGCCCTTTCGAGTTCACGCTCCATGGTAAGGATATTCTGCTCGACTTCTGTGGAATCGAAGGTCGCAAGAAGCTGATTTTTGCTGACATGCTCGTTGAAATCCACATAGACGTTGTTGACGATCCCGTTAATACGGCTTACCACAATATGTGAGTCAAGCACTTCAAGTTTTCCTGTTACCGATATCGTTTTCTGAACTTCACCCCTGGTTACCGTTTCATATTCGTAAACGATATCAATATTGGAACTGCAGCTGCGTATGATCGCATACAGGATTACGATCGAGAGAAAAACACCACCCCCGATAAGGGCTTTCCTGAGATTTATTTTTTTGAACATAAATAATTTTCCCCTAATCCAACAATGTTTGACAGATCAGCAAGAGCGATAAAATAACCGTAACGGGCCTTGATAAGGCTCAACTGCGCGTTTAAAACTGAAAGCTCCGCATCCCGTATTTCAAGCTGAGTAGCGGTACCGGTTTCATAATATTTCTGCGTCAGAATAAGGTGCTTGTTGGCATTTCCGGTCATGAGTATTGACATGTCAGCCTGTTTTTTGAATTCCTGCATTTCATTATAGCGCGTCCGTATGAGGTTTTTCACCTTGACGTTGAGTTTACGTTCCTCATAAAGGACCGAGTTGTACTGGGCCACGGCATTGTCCACATTGCTGCTGACAGCGCCCCCGGAATAGATCGGCATTGAAGCAACAAATCCTGCGTGAAACGTGGGAGACCAGTTGCTGCCGTTTAAATTCTCGCTGAAGTTTCCGACTCCCTGCAACTGCTGATTTTCATAACCGAACGCCGCCTGGATGTCAACCGAGGGATAGTGCGCCGCCTGCTGGACTGCAATGTTAAGCTTCCCTATATCCTTCTTCAGCTTAACCATTTTGATTTCCGTATAATTATTCAGCGAAAAATTATAAAGCTCATTCACCGTGTATTTAAGTTCGGGCAAATCGGTGACTTTGACCGGATTGAACTCGATCGTTTCCTCCACAATGCCCATTGATGTCAGAAGCGTCGTCCTGCTGGTATTCTCATAGTTCTTGGATCTTTCATATTCGATTTTTGAGGATTCAAAATCAACTTCAGCCTTGCTCACGTCAAGCGCGGAACGCTGGCCGACGCGATACAGTATCCTGGTTTTGGCAAGCTTCTCCTCGAATTTTTTCATCAGCTCTTCCCGCAGGATTGAGCTCTCCCGCGCCAGCGCGAAATCATAGTACGCCTTTTTAACATTGCAGACAATGGTGGCCTGCGTATTCAGCGTGCTCATCTTGGAATAATCAATGTTCATCCGCGACGAGTCAATCTTGGCCGTACGCTTGGGATCGTACACATTATAGGTGGCGCCCAGACCCGCGAAGAGTCCTATCGTTGTGTCGCGTCCCGGAATATTCACCTGCGCTGACGAGCGGCCGGCATTCAGGTATTCGACCGTTTTGGCGCTCGCGTCGATGATAACGCTTTTTCCGGCCTTCGCAACGCGATAGTTGGCGGCGGCGGTGTTCTGGTTTTCGAGCGACGCCATGAGGTCGGGATGGTTTTCGAGTGAGATATTAATGCACTCATCAACGGTGACTTCACGCGGCTGTGAAAAGGCCGCCAGTGTATAAAAGGAAAACGCAGCTATGAAAAGGAAAGCCATCTTATTTCGCATATTAAACTGACCTGATTCAATTATACCCGTACCGGACGAAAAGGAAGAGCCCCTTTATTGAAAACAGAAACCGCAGCGATACGACTGACAATTCAGGAAGCGGCATTTTCCCTTGCAAGCGGGCTTTCAGGAATATGATTCTTTCATATATTTGGATATATGACCTGAATATGTCAACAATATATTGTTGTATATAAAATTTATTTTCCTCTGCCGGAAAAAATTATTGACACTTCATGGCAATGCTTTATCTATGTCAAGCTCAGTTGCTGGCGTAGCTCAATCGGTAGAGCAGCTGATTTGTAATCAGCTTGTTGGGGGTTCAAGTCCTCTCGCCAGCTCTCCCGCGGTGAGGTTCCCGAGCGGCCAAAGGGGGCAGACTGTAAATCTGTTGGCGAAGCCTTCGGTGGTTCGAATCCACCCCTCACCAAAAAACCTCCCGTTTCAGGGAGGTTTTTTATTGCCCAGTGCTTCTGCCGTCCTACGCGCTCAACTGATTGAGTTCGGTCATCATTTTTGCTATCTCATCGTTGCTCAGGCCGTGGGCCCTCGCACCCTCTTCTATCGTTTCATAGACGCCAATATGACAACCTACGCAATGCAATCCGTAACGCGCAATAACCTGCCCGGCTTTGGGGAACTGCTGTAAAAGTTCTCCGAACGTCATGGTTCTGCTTATAGTTTCAGCCATAGTAATGCTCCTTGTTCATTATAGTGATCTCTTACGAGGTCGTATTCACTCTCTGTCGTAGTATTAGTATAAGATAGTATAAAAGGATGATATTTCAATAATTTTTTAAATATTAAATTTATAAAACATCTTCATTATAGTTAAAGTACTAATCACCCCCCGCATTGTCAACCAAAAGCACGGAGGCTATTGTATATACCCCCATCCCCGCAGCACCTCCTTGATGCCGGGACTGAGCTTGATGTCCTTGTCGCTCCGGTTCATTTCGAGCCAGTAGATAAGCGGCACGCGGTAAAAATACACCGTTCCTTCAGGCAGCGCTTTCTCTTCAAGGCCGGTCTTTCCCGGAACGCGCGCGAGGAGGAAATCATCCGGCGAAGAGAGACGGACCGGATTTGCATAAAGGTTTACGCATTCCTGCGCGCCGAATATCCTCTCCCTGGAAAGCATTCGGCCATCTCGGTAGACAGTTATGGTAACCGGAGAGTTGGAAGGATCGGTTTCGAAACTGAAGAATCCGTATTTATCATTTATTTTCGCGGCGAACTCGACGATCCTATCCCCCATACTTTTTGAGGTAATATGGTCACCGTACGTTCGAGGATGGATGATCCTTCCGGATGACTGGACCACGAAACGATAGTCGGCGCCGCCGGCGCTCTTTACCGGCGCGATCTGAATAAAATTCTTGTCGGGATAATCGATGTAGCGTTCGGTAAAGCGCTTCCGCATCGCGCTGAGAAGCTCGGGAGCCCTTCCGTCAAGCGCGAGATTGCGCGTCTCGCCCGGGTCATCCTTCAGGTCGAAGAGGTATTCCTGCTGCATGATATACTTCTTTCCGGCGCTTTCCCTGAATTTATAGAGGCCGGGAAGGTTCTGCCAGTACTTGTATCGCCCGTCAAAGAGCATCGCCTGCTGGAACCTGCCGATCAGGGGTATATCCGTCGAAAGCACTTTGTTCCGGTCTTCACCGTAAAATACCTGTCTGAAACTCTTTCCCTCGAATTCCGCGCATCGCCGGCCGGCCGCCATGTCGAGCAGCGTCGGGGCGATATCGAGCGCGCTCACTGTAGCGGCCGCCCTGCCCGGCAGCATCGCCGAGCGCGACGGCAGGATCGCTATCCAGGGGATGTTGACCGTGTTCCGGTAGAGATCGACGCTTCCCTTCCGTACATAGATCGAGCGGCCGTGAAAATGGGCGACCGATTGCGATTCGCGCCCCGCCTGCCGGACCTCGTCGGCGGATGTATCCCCCCTGAATTTCGAGTGCAGTCCCGAGCTGTGATCGGCGGTGATGACGAACATCGTGTTCTCCCCGAGCCGCAGGCTCCCGGCCGCGCGCATGATCTTCCCGAAGCAGTCGTCGAGGTAGCGCACGTTGCCGAGCATCACGGCGGTGTCATGATTGAAGTCGCTGTCCCAGAGGGCCTTCAGGTAGTAGCCGAGCGGTATCCAGCGCGGCGGATGGGGGATATTGATATGGGCGTAGAGCAGGAATTTCCGGTTCTGGTTCTCGTTGAGGAACTCGATGATCCTGCGGATATTCTCCGGGTGCTCCGAGGCCTCCATCGTGTAGTCGTAATTCTCGTCGAACCCGAGATCGACGCCCACGCCGGATACACCATGCCCCTGCGCGTTGCAGCTGATCTGCTTTGTGAAATATCCGGCCTTCGAAAGCTCGTCAGGAAGCGACGGATGGCGCAGGTCGTAGTACTCGCGCGCGTTGTCGGGAGTGACAATATTGCGGAATACCGGCATGCGGCTTTTCGTGTACGGCTTCGATGTCCAGAGCGGAACGATTGCCGGGCGTGTCACCTGCCCGACTGAGTACATGCTGTCGAGCAGGAGGATCCGGCCCGCGTAGCGGTCGATGTTCGGCGTGACGACCTTCCTCCTGCCGAGCTGTCCCGTCACGTTATCAACCGTATTGTTCGCGAACATCTCATAATACTGATACAGGTCGACGTGCTGCCGTGAGAGCGTGTCGAAGATGAGATAGACGATATTGAGGTGATCGTCACGCTCCGCGTCGTGAACGCCGACAACCCGTGGTGAACCGAGGAAGAGGTAGTTGCCGGGTTCTCTGTCGGCGTGGAATTCGATATCCACCCTGCCCGCCTGACGCGGCAATTCAACTTCCACGTCGTCCCAGCCGGTGTATTCGGGAAGGACGCTTCGCCCCGGATGACCGAGATAGAACTTTATCGACGAGAGGACGCTGGAATACCGGAAAGGCCGGATGTCGGGCCTTCGCTGCCGTGCGACGCGCGTGCTGCCGATGAGCTTGCGCTGCCCGTCGTAAAAATAGACCTGCACGATCCCCGCGCGGTCGGTTTTACTGAACGCGGGAAACGCCGCGCTGAATTCGATGAAGCGGCTGCGCGCCGGCGTGACGCTCAACTGAAAGCTCATCTTCGTTCCGGGCCTGAAGACCAGGCAGTTTTTCTGCGAAGTGTAGTAGAAGATGCGCCCGGTCGCGTACTTCAGGTTGTTCGGGGGCGATTTCTCCGCGTACGGGTTTTCCTGGATGTAAAACTCCTTCTCCGCGAGGTCCGGGGAAAGCAGGAATTTTCTGTCCGTATCCGTGAGAGGGTTTTCAACCACGGCCCGGCCGAGCGCGCGCACGAGATCGAGCTCGACCTCCTCACGGTGATTGCCCGCGTAGCGGACCGACCGCGCGACGCTTTCGAGATATGCCTGGTCGTCAGGGAAGAAGCAGAACGCGTACCATGCGATCAGCAAAAGGAAGATCGCGAGCGCAATACCGATTATCGAAAGCACGCCGTATTTCACGTAACGGTACGCCGGGCGTGTCCACGGCGAATGCTTCACCACGTAGAGGAGCGCCCATATCCCCGCCGCGCCGAGAACCACCTGCTTCAGGACCGGATAGAGATATTTAATCTTCGGCACAAGCGGTATCACCGCGAGCGCGGCGGCCGTGATCGCGGCCATGACAGCAAGCGTCCTTACGTGCGGGAGCAGTTTTTCAACCGGTATTTTTTTTACATTGACATTCATTCGCAGCGTGCCTGTATCCCCATGTTTCGTACAAATATTTCAGTAGCGCAGCTTCGGGAAGATGAAATCGTTTTTCAGCACCACATCGCCGTTGCGCGAGACCCATTCGAAGAGTATCCTTTTCATTCTTGCAAGGTTCGCCTGGTCGCCGGCGGCGATATTGCGCCGCTCCTCGGGATCGTTTTTCGTATCGTAGAGCTCGTACTCGACGCGGCTTTCGAGCGGCATGTAGATCAGCTTATAGCGGCCGTCGAACACATAGCGGTGCTTGGCGAGATTGACAAGGTCGCGGTAATCGTCGTTCAGCACGATCTGGGTGTCGAAATGAAAATCTATCTCGGAGATGTTTGTGATGTCGGGATAGAGGATGCGCTTCGACTGAAAGAAGAGGTCTTCGCGCACGGTGTTGTCGAACCAGATCCCCGTCTCGCCGAACGCGCAGCGCGTCGGCAATTTCTTCCCTTCGATCAGCGGCAGGAGTGACACGCCTTCCATGCGCGCCGGCGTCTTCTCTCCGAGTATCGAGAGTATCGTCGGGGCGATATCAACATGGCGCACCACATCGCCGATCTCCCTTCTGGCGAGACCGATCTTCGGATAGCGGATCACGAGCGGGATCCTCGTCGCGAAAAATCCGCGGAAGTGTTCGCCATGCCCCATGCCGTACTCACGCTCGTAGAGATTCTCCCCGTGATCTGAAAGCACGACAACGATGGTATTGTCGAGTTTTCCGGCGGCGCGGAGGTGGGATATGATCTCCCCCACGGCGTCATCCATGGCGCGGATGCCGGAGTCGTAGAGCGCGCGTACCTGTTCGATGTCCTCGACTGACATGCCGCTCCCTTTATCCCCCTTCTCGTCGAGCGTGATGATGCGCTGCTTATAGTACCTGTACGGCCCTTTGTAGTCCTTCGCGGTATAGCGGCGATAGTACGGATACGGCGGCGCGTACGGAAAATGCGTCGATGAGAAAAACGTCGCGACGAAGAAGGGGCGGCTTCCTGATTCGTCGATCGCGTTAATGATCCTGTTTTTCAGAAGCGCCGGCGGACAGAAATAGGCGGAATCGCGGAGCACCGGGAAGAGGCGCAGCCCCCTCTCGCCGGTCATGAACGGCAGCAGGAACGGGTGGTTTTCGATGATCGCCTGCTGGAGCACGTAGCTGAAATTGAAGTACGGCGTGTCGACGCGTTCAAACCCGAGGTCGATACGCGTGAAGATGTCGCCCGCGTAATCGGCCACCACCGAGGTGCTGTAGCCTTTCTCACGCAGCAGGCGCGGGAGCGCAAGAAACTCCCGGTTCAGATCGCGCGAGGTGGGGAACATGTGCCGGATGCCGTGCGTCGCCGAAAACTGCCCGGTCAGTATCGACACCCATGACGGAAAGGTCCTGGGCACTTCGATGTGGGCGCTGGTAAACGATGTTCCTTCGGCGATAAGCCTGTCGATCGCGGGGCTCGTGTCACGCCGGTAGCCGTAGCCGCTCAGGTGATCGGGGCGCAGCGCGTCGGTGGCGATGATGAGGACGTTCGGCCTACCGTTCTGTGCCGCGCTGGCGGGAGTCCGTGTACTGCGCGAAATGAGGCCGACAAGCACGGCGATGAGGAGCACACACGCCGCGATCGCGAAGGCAACCACGGTCCTCCTGCTGCGAAGCTTTATGACAAGGGCGATTACCAGCCCCGCCGTGATGATGCCGAAAAGCGCGAGCAACGCGGTGAACACGCCGGGACTGACATGATCGGTGAGCGTTTCGACCAGTTTCCTGAAGAGCGCGTTTTTCACGTAAAAGTTGTTCATGTACATCTGAGGATAGAGGATCACGTCTCTCATGAAAACAAGGAGCGCGAGAAGGAACGTGCCGATGAAATTGAAGAGAACCGCCGTTCCGGTCCGGAGTGAAAATCCGGCGAGACGCGAGGCCGAATAAACGAAGAGATGCACCGCAAGCGCGAGCGCGAGCGCGATCACAAGATATACGCCGAGAACCTTCCCGAGGAAAAGAATGATCTCCCCGAGAAAGTTCTGCATAATGAACTGCGACACCCGCTCGCTCGTATTGCCCATGTAGGACATCGAGAGATTGTTGGCAAGCCCGTAGAGGAAGAAGATAACGAAACAGGAAATCCCCCCGAGGAGCGGGACTGCGCTGAGCGCCCGTTTTTTCAGTGTTTTCAGGTTCATGAATTTTTATTGATCCGATCGATATCGCTGATTAGAAGCCGTACTCTCTTTCTGAACAATCAGGGAACGCGCGGTTACATGCATTCCCGCTCCTGACGAGCTTTCGCGGACTAAGCCTGTTCATCAACGAAAATTTCTGCCCAATCATAAAAAAAGCTGGCGGACATTTTGTGCGACAGGTTAATCTCTGTCTGATATTTATCTTCTTTTTTACAGCCATTTATTCAGTGCGGAACGCCAGCAGCTTCCAGGGCCTGTGTCATCATCTCAACGCCAGCGTGCGAAAAAGGGCTGACTGGCCGGTTGAAATCCATTCTTAAAAGCGTTGACAGAGACCATTATAGCACTATGTATGGCTGATTCATTATTAATGGCGGATACAGTTCCGCTCAGTTCCATGATCGTGTGCGGCACATGAAAGATATACTTAACAGAATGATCGAAGGCCTGCGCGGCCTCTCCGAAGCAACGATACGAAGCGACAGGTTCAGCTACCGGTTGTCACTCGGCTTCTTCAACGCGGTGTTCATCCTCGGCGTGATCTACCGGATTCGGATCTATTACATGCTCAGGGTGGATACAGCATTCGTCGTATCGCAAACACCGACCCTGCTCTTCCTGAACGGCCTGTTCAATGAGGCCGTATTCGCCCTCTGCGCGGCGCTTCTTGCGTGGATAGCGCTTTACACTATCTTCATTATCAGGAAAAAGACTTTCGAAAAAACCGGAAGGATCGTGAGCATTTCCATTTTCGCGCTTCTGGTGGTTCTGCTTGTGTTCATTTATAATATGAGTTATCACTTCTGGGTTTCCATGAACACCGGCCTCACGCGCGACCTCCTGCTGGAGGGGGCCGCCACCACATCCCTCGGCGACGCGGTGAAGTTCATTGATTTTACCGATATGATCTCCATCATGGTCTCGCTCGGCGCCCTGTTCCTCTTCGCCGTGCACAGAAAAGTCGACCTGTGGCGCAACCGTGTCACAGGAGTGATACTGCTCTGCATCGTATTCACCTTTTCTGTCCATTCGGTTTTCGCGTCGACCAATATCGCGGGCGGCATGTCCAATCCCCCGCTCATCTACACATTCGCGAGCTTCTTCGAGAAAGACAACTGGAGAAACACCGGTTCCAGCAATACGGGACCGGCTGCCGGCAATGAACAGCTCCGCTCCATCCAGTTCATCGATCCGCGCTTTGTTTTTGCTGACAGGAACCAGCGTGGCCCGATTCAATACAGAAGCAACAACAGATGGAACGTGCTCTACATCGTGCTCGAGAGCACCGGCCGCGAATATGTTTTCAACACCTCGGCGGGAAACAAAATGCCGATGCCGTTCCTCCATGAGCTTTCAAAAAAATCGCTCTTTCTCGATTACCATTTCGGAACGGGGAACACCAGTCCGCGCTCGCTCTTCTCGATGCTGAGCGGCCTCTATCCCGATCCCAAGCTGCAGATGTTCTGCACAAAGGACGATGTCACTATACCCTCGCTCGCGACATTCCTCGGAAGAGAGTACGACTCGTTCCTCGTGACTCCCGGCTCGCTCGACTGGTTTTTCCCGAAGGGCTTCATGCAGAACTCGGGGTTCAGGGAGCTTTACGGATACGACAAAGTTCCAGCCCGCATCACCAAGGACCAGTACGGCAAGGACGAGATCGAGACCGTCAGCTTCTTCATTGACCGCCTGCGCCGGACCGGTGATAAGCCGTTCCTCGCGGTCTACTACAGCTATGTCGCGCACTGGCCTTATATCGATTTCGGCGAGCAGTACCGTATATTCCCCGGCATCGAAAACCGCCTGAACCGCTACTACAACAACCTCTACATGATGGACGCGCAGATAAAGCGGATCTTCGACTATCTCGAACAGGCGAAGCTCCTGGACAACACGATCGTGGTGATCCTCGGCGACCACGGCGAGGCGTTCAACCAGCATCCGGGGAACTGGGTGCATTCCCGTGCGAGCTTCAACGAGAATTACCGGGTGCCGGCGCTCATCTATCAGCCAAAAATTTTCGCGCCCCGCACGATCGCCATTCCCACGTCGCACGCCGACATCCTTCCGACGCTGCTTGAGGCGATGGGAATTCCGTACAACGAAAAGCTGTTCCAGGGTGAGTCGCTCTTCCAGTCCAGGCTCAGAAGGAAATACATTTTCCTCTTCGGCAACGAGAACACCGTAACCTCGATCAGCATGAACGGCATCAAGGTGCAGCACTCTTTCAAGGACAACCGCTGCTGGGCGTTCGACCTGAACAGGGACCCAGGCGAGCGTACCGAACTCGGCTGCGAGGCATACCGCGAACAGCGCGACACGCTGCTTTTCTACTATCAGTATCAGGAGCAGATACTCAACGCCTACAACGACGCGATGAAGCGGAAAACCGATTTCAACGGGCAGCGCCATGCCTTCAGACGCTGAGTAATGGGTGACTACAAGAAATACCTTTTTTGTGCCTGCCGTCGGGCGCGCGTATTGATACAATCAGCTTTTTGATTGGCATAATAATACAAAAGCTGGTTTTATGACCATCTTAATATTTTGCAAAAATTTTCTTGACTTTCTGTCGAGTTACTGTAAATTCGCAATTCGTTTATTATAAATACAAAAAAGGAGTAATTTAATGAATAGGAAGCATCTGAGCATATTAGTACTTTTAATAGTAGTTATTGCCGGATTCGCCTGTGGAAAAGGGGGATTTTCCGATTATAAAAGCGCTCTGTCTGATTTAGTGGATGCAAAAACGAAATATATTTCCGATCTCCAGAGAGCATCGAAAGCGGAAGACGTAGTTTCCTCAACGAAGGCATATATCACCAAACTGACTGCTTTTAAAACCAAGCGTGATGCTATTTTCGCGGCCAATCCTCAGCTTACTGACAATATCACGATGCCCGCGAATATCACCTCGCTGCTCGATCGTTCATCGAAGCTTGAGGACGAGATTGACAAGGCAATTGCGCCGGCAGTAGAAAGATATACGAATGACGCGAATGTCATGGCCGCATGGGACGAACTGAATACCAAGCGGAGCGGCATCTGACATTCGCCGATACCGTACGGAATCATTCCGAGAAAAAAGGGGAACTCCAGCCGGGTTCCTCTTTTTTTATTGTCGAGCGAACGAGTGAAGTGGAAAGTGAAGCTTTACATTTCCGAGAGAGCGCCGACAACAAGCGGTTTAATACCGCTTATTTCTGACGGATACGATCTGACCGAAGCGGTGGAATTTATTTTTTATGCTTGAACTCTTTTATGGCCGCGGATACCCTGAATGCAATCATCACCCGATACGAGGAATTCAATGATCATACAGGACCGCCCCTCCTTACGGACATCAGGACGCAGCTTTCCCGTCGGGAAAACGTTGCGCCTGATAGCGATCATATCGTGCGCTCTTGCGCTTTTCTCTCCGGTGCGGGGCCAGGACAGTTCGCGGGACGTGAAATCATTCCTGAATGAGCTGATCGGCATTCAGAACCGCTACATCGGATCCATCAAAAAAGCCAGGAGCGGAGGCGAGGTTGTCACCGCGATCAACGGCTTCGGCAGTTCGCTTGTATCGCTGTATCAGCGGGCAAAAGACCTCGACAAAATAACAAAGGGCCCGAAGACTGACTCTGACCTTCCCGGCGAGGTCGTCCAGCTTATCGACGCCTCGGACAAGCTCAATATCGAGGTGAGCCGTCTTACGGAAACAGCCATGTACCGGTATTCTGACGATGAAGCCGTCACCCGCGCGATCAATGAGATGCGCTCCAGACTCGCGCAGTGCGAGAAATGACCGGATAAACGGCCGATACCGGAAATCAATCCCCGCAGGAAGAAAAACTGATGTCACGCTACACACTGATCGCCACCAGCGCGTTCGGCCTTGAATCGGTCGTTGCGCACGAACTCGCCAACCTCGGCTATGCAAACACAAAAGTTGATACCGGCAGAGTCGTATTCGAAGGTGATGAATACGACATCGTCCGGTGCAACATAAAGCTGCGTACCGCCGACCGGCTCCTGATCAGGATGGCTGAATTCAAGGCAGTCGATTTCGAGGAGCTCTTTCAGGGCACCCTCGCCGTACCATGGGAACAGATCGTCACCGCGGACGGCAAAATGCATGTCACCGGCAAGTCGATCAAATCGACGCTCTTCAGCGTACCCGACTGCCAGTCGATCGTGAAAAAGGCCGTTGTCGAGGCGATGAAACGGCGGTATACCGCAAGCTGGTTTCCGGAAGACGGGCCGGTTTTCAAAATAGAGGTCGCCCTTCTGAAAGACGTGGTCACCCTCACCCTTGACACGAGCGGCAACGGCCTTCACAAGCGCGGCTACCGGAAAGGCGCCGGCGAGGCCCCCCTGCGCGAAACCCTTGCCGCGGCGATTGTGCTGCTGAGCCGCTGGAAACCGGACCGGATCCTTGCCGATCCCATGTGCGGTTCGGGGACGATCCCGATCGAGGCCGCGATGATCGGCAGAAATATCGCTCCGGGAATCAACCGTTCATTTGTCGCGGAGGACTGGCCCCTGATCCCGCAGAAAGTATGGGCTAACGTGAGAGAGGAAGCGCGCGAGGCGATCAACAGGGAGGATTTCCAGATTCTCGCGTCGGATATCGACAGCAGGGTGTTTAAGAAAGCCAGAGAAAACGCCGAAAACGCGATGGTGGGAGAAAACATTCTCTTTCAGCGCAAACCTCTTGAGGAATTCAGCACCAAACGGAAATACGGCTGCATTATATCCAACCCTCCCTATGGCGAGCGTATGGGGGAAAAGTCAGAAGCGGAAGCGATTTACCGGACGCTGGGCGGGCTATACGAAAAGCTCGACACCTGGTCGTTCTATATTCTTTCTTCTCATCCGGATTTTCAGAAATGCTTCGGGAGCGGCGCCGATAAAAACAGGAAGCTCTACAACGGAAAGATCAAGTGCTACTTCTATCAGTATCACCGCCCGCTACCGAATGTTCCGCGCCCTGTTCAGCCAGCCTGACCGCCTGTTTCTCCATGAGGATGTTTGCGCGGAGTAGTTGATGGACATCTCGACGTCGATGAGCGCCTGCGCGAGCGTGCGTACCGAAACGGCCTCCTGTACGGTCCGAAGCCATTCCGCTCGCTGTCCGCGCCAGGAGCTGTTGCGGACATCAGGTTTTATATCTGCCTCAAACTCGATCAGCAGCGCCTTGTAACATCCGACATTCATGCACGACCGGACCGATGCCAGCCACGCGTTCCTTCTTCCGGCCCAGGCCGAGGAATGCCCGGATTCGTTGATACTGCTTTCAAGCTCGATGATAAGCGTACTTAATTCATTGGCATGGGCTTCGGGAAGCGGAAGACCACACAGCGCCGAAAAGATAATGAGGGCCAGTGCCGCCTTTTTCATAAACATTCTCCTCCCGCTCACCTCACACCACGCTCACGGGCAGGAAATACAATATACGCAAATAAAGCCCTGTCAAGCATTTAATGCGAACCGACTCGGGCCTCATAGCTATCGCTTTGAGGATCACTGCACGACGGTATATCCTTCTTCGGTAATGGCTTTCCCGATCGAATCGAGCGTCACTTTTCCGGGATCGAACTCGACATTGACCGATTTGGCATCGAGATCAACTTTGACCGCCTTCACTCCGGCAAGGGCCGAAACCGCCTTCTCAATCGCCATCACGCAGTGACGGCACGACATTCCTTCCACATGCAGCGTTGTTTTTGTACTATCCATGTTCCATCCTCCTTCTTCAAACATTATTTCATGTGCGCAGGATTAAACCTTTTCAGCAAAAGTGAATTTGTGACAACCGAAACAGAGCTGAACGCCATCGCAGCGCCGGCGACGACGGGACTGAGCATCCCGAGCGACGCGAGCGGGATGCCGATGATATTGTAAATAAAGGCCCAGAACAGGTTCTGCTTGATCTTGGACATCGTTTTGCGCGACAGGTTTACCGCCGCCGGAACGAGGAGCAGATCGCCCGATATCAGGCCGATGTCCGCCGTGTCCATGGCGATATCGGTCCCGGTGCCCAGCGCGATGCCGATATCTGCCGCCGCCAGCGCCGGCGCGTCATTGATGCCGTCCCCGACCATCGCCACAACGACGCCTTCCTTTTTGAGATCGATCACGGTTTTCGCCTTGTCCTGCGGCAGCACTCCCGCGCGGAAATGATCGATTCCGGCCTCAGCCGCGATCCGCGCGGCGGCGCGCTCGTTGTCGCCGGTTATCATCCACACCTCGATCCCCAGATCCTTCAGTCCGGCGACCGCCTGCCTGCTGGTCGGCCTGATCGTATCGGCGACAGCGAAAACGCCCGCGAGCTTCCGGTCGACCGCCATGAAAAGCGCGGTCTTCCCCTCGCCTTCAAATTGCGCGGCGCTTTTCGTCGCGGCCGAAACATCTATCCCCGCTTCGGACATGAAATCGCGCGTGCCGAGTTGGACTTCCGCATCACCGGTTTTTGCCGCAACGCCTTTTCCCGGAACAGCCTCGAAAGCAGAGGGCAAATCAACGCTTCCGAAGCGCTCAATCGCTTTCCGGTAGATCGCAACACCCGTGGGGTGCTCCGAGTTCTTCTCCGCCGCGCCTGCAAGCCGCAGCAACCGCTCCTCGTTCATGCCACCAAACGGCACACTATCGGTCACTTCGGGAACGCCCGCGGTGATCGTGCCGGTCTTATCCAGCACGAGCGTCGTTGTCTTATACGCTTTCTCAAGCGATTCCCCGTTCTTGATGAGGATTCCCGTTTCGGCGCCCTTCCCGGTTCCGACCATCACCGCCGTGGGCGTGGCAAGCCCCATGGCGCACGGGCAGGCGATGACAAGCACCGCGACAGCACTGGTGAGCGAAGCGGCAATATTTCCCGTCGCGAGATACCAGACGGCAAACGTAATGATGGATACAAGGAGCACCACGGGAACAAAAACGCCCGCGACCCTGTCGGCGATCCGCTGGATCGGCGCTTTCGACGTCTGCGCGTCCTCGACGATCTTGATGATGTGCGCGAGGAAGGCGTCCCTGCCAACCTTCGTCGCCCTGAAGGTAAAGCTTCCGAACGTGTTGATCGTGGCTCCGATGACCGGATCGCCGGCCTTTCTGTCGACCGGCATGCTCTCGCCGGTGATCATGCTTTCGTCGATCGCGGAGTTTCCGCTCAGGATAACGCCGTCCGCGGGCACCTTCTCGCCGGGCCGCACCAGGAGCACGTCGCCCGATCTGATTTCGGTCACCGGAATCTCCCGCTCGGCCTCGCCGTCGACAAGACGCGCGGTTTTCGGCTGCAACCCCATGAGCCTGTGGATGGCGTGCGAGGTCCTGCCTTTCGCGGAGGATTCGAAATACTTGCCGAGAAGTATCAGCGTGATCAGCACGGAAGACGCCTCGAAATACATTTCAGGCATGCCGCCGGCAACCATCCGCGCGAAGAAGCCCGTATAAATGCTGTAGAAATACGCCGCACTGGTGCCGAGCACGACGAGAAGGTCCATTCCCGGCGCCATGCTTTTCAGGCTGTAATAGGCTCCACGGTAAAAATGCCATCCGATGATGAACTGCACCGGTGTGGCGAGTGCAAGCTGCAGCCACGGATTGTGCAGGATGTGGATATGGAAGCCCAGCCACGAGGAGATCATCGCGAAGACCATCGGCAGGCTCAGTATCGCCGAAACAGCGAGCCGCAGCCGGACTGCTCCCGTTTCCTTCTCGCCGTGAAGCGCTCCCGCCCCGCCGCTCACGCCTTCGGTATCGATCATATGGGCTTCGTATCCCGTATCCTCGACCGCGCGGATAATGTCATTTTCTGAGACCATCTTCGGATCGAACAGGATCGAAGCGTTCTCAAGCAGCAGGTTCACCGACGCGCTGTCGATGCCGTCGAGGGTCTTGAGTTTGCGCTCTATCCGCGCCGAACAGGCAGCGCATGTCATTCCGCCGATCTGAAGTGTGACTTTTTCCGACATACAATCTCCTTACTTCTTCATATACTTTGGAATCCTTATCGGAAATATGTTACTATTTTATAAAATAGTGAAATATCTGCAAAAATCAAAAAATAATCCCTCTTTCCAAAAAAGAATTGAACACAAAGTGTTCCTTTATTGTATACTCATTTTTTCAGAAAACAAGCGTGCGGAACGTTGGCTCTATGGACGACATCATGCAGATCAAAAAACTTTACGCCAATATCGGCAAACTCATAACATCCTCGCTCGATCTCGACACGATTCTTGAAGGCATCATGGAGGAAGTGCATGTTTTTTTTGATGCCGCAAACTGGAGCCTCATGCGCCTCGACCCGAACACCAACGAGCTCTTTTTCGTCATCGTCCAGGGGATCGACAGAAGCGCCGTCATGAACATACGGCTCGGCCCCGGCGAGGGAATCGCGGGCCTCGTCGCCAAAACCGGGCAGTCCATTTTCGTTCCCGACACTTCAAGAGACACAAGGTTTTCAAACAGGATCGACAGGGTATCGGGTTTCGAGACAAAATCGGTCATCGCCGTGCCTCTCGTTTTCCGCGGCACCATCTACGGCGTCATCGAGATTGTGAACAGGACCACCGGCATCGCCTTCTCCGAGGACGAGCACCTCATACTTCAAACAATCGCCGACTTCGCGGCCATCGCGTTCGCGAACCGCTTCATCTACGAAAAGGCGCTCCAGATCGCCAATACCGATCCGCTTACGGGATTGAACAACAGGGCCCGGCTCGAAGAGTTAATCGGGCAGTTCGAAAGCATGCCGGCCATGAGCCGGCGGGCACACGACAGAGGCCGTTTTTTTGTCGCGGTCATGGCGGATATAGACGATTTCAAGGCGGTAAATGATCGCCTCGGCCACCGGGCCGGTGATATGCTGCTGAAGCGCATCGCCGGCATCCTGTCCTCATGCATCAGAAACGACGACATGGTCTTCCGCCTCGGCGGTGACGAGTTTCTGGCGCTCATGTCGTGTACATCGCTTTCAGAGGCTGACAACAGCGCCTCCCGTATCAGAAGTGAACTGGAAAAGACCTCCCGCTTTGCCTTCGAAAAAGGATTTCAGGTATCGTTTTCCATCGGCGTCAGCTTCGGTTCGTCAGAATCGTTGCGTGAGATAATTCACGACGCCGACATGAAAATGTACGAATTCAAACGCGCCAACAAGGAGAAGGATTGCAGGTATTGACACGGGAATCAGGAAATATCATTTGACCCTTGCCCATCTCGTGGTTCCCATGACCTTCCCGTCCACCGAGGTCGTTTTAATCAGCATGATGTCGTTCTTGAGGCTGAGTATCTCATCAAACGCCGTGCCTGATTCAAGCTGGACCTCGATCCTGTTGCGCCTGGCAGCATACATGAAGTGAGTCGCCCGGTCCTGACCTTCGGCGAAAACAGCGCCCGTTCCATTGTCCCGGTATTCAATGATCTCTTTCGAGTTTATCTGACGGTTGCACAGTCCGTCCTCGTTGCAGATCGCGCCGGTCAGGCGCCACCGCCCGATCAGCTGCGCGCTGTAATCCGGGCCGCAGCCTGCTATGAATAGCATAATAATTACTGACACCAGGGCTGATTGTATCCGTTCCATATCCCATCCTGAAAAAAATAAAGTCAAATCATAGTACAGGTCTGATCGTGCCTGAAGGCATGCATTCCCGCAATTAAAAAATCATCCGCCATGCCGGAACTGATTTCTTTTCATACCGGCTCTTTCCGTTAGAATTAAATATTTGTTGACATATGTCGTTTTTCTGTTATAGTTTATATTAGTATGATGCATATTTTCCCGGTATCTTTTCCATGAAAAATCGGGCTGATACCGGTGACGGAAAGGAGATTGGCATGGTCGCAGAACATTATTCCGCAAAAGAAGTTCTGGAAATACGCGGAAGTTTTACTTATTTTGCGGGGCTCCTGTTTATTACGATTCTCGGCTCATCCTTTCAGCTCATATCTCACGTCGCGCTCTTCGCGATCGTGGGGCCTTTTCTCATTAACATGATGGCCGTACTTATCTCCTTTTATATTTATCTCCGTAAAAAACGCAGAAAAAGCATTCATATATTACCGTGGGTGACCGGATTCATCTCGTGTACCGTGCCTATCCTTGCCAAATATAAATACGGATATGAGGTCGACTGGACCTTCGCGGCGGAATCATACAATACCTCTATCATGCTTGTCTTCTTCGTGGTGCTACTCGCGCAGCTTTACGACAGAAAACTGATCATTTTCTTCGCCAGCTACGCGTTTATCAACTGGATTGTATTTCTGATAATGGCCCATACCCACGGCGCGGTATTGCACCTTCACGCAATGGACGGAAACACCCCGATACACGGTGTTATCATAACGCGCGAGATCTTTTTCATCATCGTGCTTATCCTGATCTCATATCTGTCATACCGCAACATCCCCGTGATCAACGACTATGACCGGCAGACGACGCGGCAGCTTGAAATCATTGAGGAACAATCCCGCCAGCAGCGCGACCTCAACCGGGAGATCAGGGAAAACATGTCAATGCTCTTCCGCCAGGTCGACCAGCAGAACGAGCTTGTCAAAAGCTTCAATGACAAGATGCAGAGCCAGTCTGCGGCGTTCGAGGAGGTCTCGGCAACGCTCGAGGAACTGCTCGGATCGGCGGAAAACATTCATGGCTCCTCTGTCGACCAGATAGACGGTAACGTAAAGATGGAAACTATCGTAAATGAATTCAAAACCATCAAAGTCGAGACCAAAAGCAAATTGACCTCAACCTACGCGGACATTGAAAAAGTCGTCCAGCAGACAAGCGTCACCAACCAGCGGCTCATGGATGTCGAGAACACGATCGTGCGGATCAAGGAACAGAGCGACAGGATCAGTGAAACGGTATCGATCATCGTCGACATAGCCGACAGGATCAACCTTCTATCCCTTAATGCGAGCATTGAGGCTGCACGTGCCGGCGAGTATGGAAAAGGGTTTGCAGTGGTCGCCGACGAAATAGGCAAGCTCGCCTTCCAGACCTCGGAGAGCATAAAGGAGATTGAAGGCGTACTCGCCGTGAGCACCAGGACCACCACGGAAGGGGTTGACGTGATCAAATCGACGGCCGAGATGATCAAGGGGTTCATCGGCAACATGGCCGAGAACTCCGAAAAGATCAAGGTGCTCCAGGAAAGCATCATGATCGAAGAGAAGTATATCAATATCATCATCGAACAGATGTTCAGGAATATAGAGCTCTCCCGGAATATCGGCGCCGGAACGGACGAGCAGAAAAACGCTATCGAAAGCGCCAACAAGGCCATCGAGCACGTCAATGAACTAGTTTCTGAGATGGTCGGGGAGATAGAAGAGCTTGCCGAAACATCACAAGCAATCCTCGAAAACGCGACGGCCCTTATGAGAAAATCAGAAGAGGCGGTGTAGGATCAGGATGTCTGGTTTTCGACGCGGAGATTGATGCGTTTCCACATGTATTTTTCGTCCTTAAAAAAAGACGAAATATAGAAATCGTGGTCCGTGGCGTTCTCGATGATGCGAAGCGCCAGTTTGTTCGATTCATCCGGTATCTGCAGCATATCGTCCGTGGTGAGAATGAGTTTCAGCTTGTCCCGGGAAAGGTCCTGGAGATTAATGTCGCGATCGTCGGTCATGCTGTCGTAGTAGTTTTCTTTCTCCGCGTCAAATCTTGTAAAATTGAAATTTCCGTCCAGATAGCCGTAATAATCAAAAAAATCACCGAACTCCTCGACGCCTGCGGCAAAAAAATCGTTGTTCACATAAATCGTCAGGTAGAAATAGCCCGCTACCTTCTTTTTTTCCGGCACTTTTCTCACAACCTCGCGGAGCATGGAAAACTGGCTGTTCAAAATCACTTCGCTCATGATGAAGCGGACGTGTTTGCGCTTTGTCCACGGGAAGAGCTCGGTCAGGTGCAGGAGCTCATGTTCGAACGACTTGAAATGCTTCTCGCCAAGGCCGATGACATAACGAAAAGGCTGCACAATACGACCGCTCTCATCAATCTTCCCCTCGAGAATTTTCTTGTTGCGCTGTGAATTGAGCCTGCGGCGATAGCTGAGCGGCACCAGTTCGTTGTAATTGATAGAATCTGACATCTCGTGTCTGCCTTCCTGATTTAATGGGAACTATAACATCCCGTACCGTCCCGTCAATACTAATTTACTATTCGGGCGTTGATCAAATGTTGTTTAAAACTATTTTTAGTTGTACGCCATCATCGACCATCAGGCGTTTTTATACCTATTATTATTTGTTGACCTTATCAGCCCGATATATATCTTCGTATTAAATCGCCATCACGAGGTACTGCATGAATATACTTGAATTGCGCGAACTGGGACTTACACTCGGGGATAAACGCGTCCTGAACGACCTTTCGATCGGGTTCTGGGAAGGGCATATCCACGCGATCGTCGGTCCCAACGGCGCTGGCAAGTCAACCCTTGCCTCTACCATCATGGGCCTTTCGGGATACCGGGCGATCGACGGCGATATTCTTTTCAAAGGCAAAAGCATCTCCGGCCTCCGGATAGATGAGCGGGCGCAGCTCGGCATCAGCCTCGGATGGCAGGAGCCGGCGCGCTTCGAAGGATTGAGCGTGCGGGATTTTCTCCTCGCATCAGGAAAAGACCAGACCGATGCCGCCATATCGGACGCACTTGCCGCCGTCGGCCTCGACCCCGGCGAGTACCTGCAGCGCAAAGTCGATAAGACGCTCAGCGGCGGGGAGCGGAAACGCATCGAACTGGCGTCGCTTCTTGTGATGCGACCCGCTATCGTGCTGCTCGACGAGCCCGACTCGGGCATCGACATTGAAGCGCTCGACCGCATATTCGACGCGATCAGGCTGCTCAAGGAACACGGCTCGACGGTCATTCTCATCACCCACAGCGTCGCCGTGCTCAACCAGGCCGAGCACGCCTTTCTGATGTGCCACGGCTCGATCGTCGATAAAGGCGTTAAAGATAAGATCATAAAATATTTCGAGAATAAATGCATTCCGTGCGACCATAAAAACGTGCCGGCGGGACAGGAGAACGGATAAATGAGCGACAAAAAGGATATTGCCGATCAGCTATACAGAACGCTTCAGTTAACCGACAACGCGCTTCAGGACAGCGAGATCGCTCACCTGGTGGTAAACCACAATACGGTCGTCGGCTCGCACCTGATACCGGGGCTTGAAGTCGACGTACAGGAGCTCGAAAACGGGGTGAGCCTGCTTTTCAGGATAACACGCGGGACAAAGGTAAAAAAACCGGTACATCTCTGTTTCGGGATGCTGCCGGAAACAGGCATTCAGGAGATCCGGCTTAAAGTTGAGATCGAGGAGAACGCCCACGTGTCGGCACTCGCGCATTGCACCTTCCCCAACGCGGTCGACGTTATTCACAGGATGGACGCGGATATAACCATCGGTGACGGTGCCCACTACACCTATCTCGAGCGGCACATCCACGGCAGCAGCGGAGGCGTGAAGGTGTACCCCAACGCGAAAGTGAAGCTCGGAAAAAACGCCCGTTTCAAGACCGATTTCGAGCTGCTGCGCGGACGCGTCGGCGAGATCGCCATAAACTACGAGACATTCTGCGACGCGTTCAGCGTGCTTGAGATGAACGCGAAGGTCAGCGGTACGCACGATGACAGGATCGGCATCAGGGAAATCGGCCACCTCGTCGGCGAGGGATCACGCGGGGTGCTGACGTCGCGCATCGCGGTGCGCGGAAACGCGACGGCCGAAGTCTACAATGAGCTCACCGCGTCCGCTCCTTACGCCACCGGTCATGTCGACTGCAAGGAGATCGTTCAGGACAACGGGACCGCATCAGCGATACCGATCGTAAAAGTGAATCACCCTAAAGCGCATATAACCCACGAGGCCGCGATAGGCAGTGTTGACGGAAAACAGCTTGAAACGCTGATGTCCCGGGGCTTGAGCGAAGACCAGGCGGTCGATCTGATTATCAGGGGCCTTTTGAGCTGAACGATTTCGCTTATCGCGCAACGCGCTGCATCCGGCCCGGAGGTATTTCATGTCCGATTTCATGATTCTTTCTGGCTTGTAAGGCATGTACGTGTACGCGCCATCCCTTCCCGTCAGCGGGTTATGGTAATGAACAGGATAATCCGCATCCTTCCTCCAACTGTCCGCGAACCGCGTTATATCTTCCGGTTAATATATCATTTTGAATGGTTATAAATGATATATTGTTCCATTGACTTTTTATCTCGGCACATCAGAACATGGATTGACAATTATCCTGAAATGTTTTACTATAATTAGTTTTTATAAAGGCTTACGCATATACAGACACCGTATCGTTTTCACATTATAAAAAAGCATGAACAACGACGAAAACAGGTACAAAGAAATCATCGAAAGCATGATCGAGGGGTACTACGAGAGCGACCTGCGGGGAAATATTATTTTCTGCAACAGGTCGTTCTGTGATATCGTCGGGATCGAATATGAAAAGATCACGGGAGCGAACTTCCGCCTTTTCGTGTCAGACAAAGATGTCAGCACGTTCTACAAAATGTTCAACAAGGTATTCAGGACGGGCGAATCGGAAAAGCTCCTGAGCTGGGAGTTTTTCAATCACGCCGGAGAAAAGAAGTTCATCGACGCTTCCATAGTCCTCGTCCGCGATGAGAGGGGTGAGCCCCTCGGCTTCCGGGGAGTGGTGCGGGATATTACGGGATACCGCAAGGTGCAGGAAGCGCTCAGGGAAAGTGAAAACCGTTACAGCGATATAGTCGAATCGCTCCCCGAGATCGTATTCGAGCTCGACGGGAACGGGACTATCACCTACACCAACAACAGGGCCCTCGAAATCCTCGGCTACACGCGCGAAGAGCTCATCGGGATGAATGCGGTCGACATGATCTACAACGAGGAGAAGGAGCGCGCCTTCCGCGGCATCAGCAACACCCTCCTCGGCAAACGCCATTCGGGCAAGTGGTTCCATTTTCGCATGAAAGACGGCAGGATGCTGCCGATGGAACTCTATACCAACGGTATTTTCAGAAACGGCAGGGTGGTCGGCATCCGAGGCATCGCGATCGATATATCGCTGATACTCGAATCAGAAAAAGCGCTGCGTGAAAGCGAGGAGAAGTTCAGGACGCTGATCGAGCACAGCAGCGAGATCATCGGCGTGGTCGATATCAACGGATTCATCAAATTCGAGAGCAACTCCGTGTACAAGATCCTCGGGTACACGACCATGGAGCGTATCGGCACCAACGCGCTCGAGTACGTGCATCCTGAAGACAGGGAAGCGATGACAACGGCCTTCATGAACGGACTGAAGGACAGCGACTCGACAAACACCGTTCAATACCGGTACCGCCACAAAAACGGAAGCTGGAAATACCTCGAGACGACAGGAAGCAACCTGCTGGATAACGCGCTCATAAGGGGGATCATCCTCAACTCGAGGGACATTACCGAGCAGAGGATAGTACAGAAATCTTTGATGCGCAGAGAGGAGAAATTCCGCTCCCTTTATAATAACGCGCTCGTAGCCATGATCACTATAGACCGTATCACCGAAACAATCGTCGAATCAAATGATCTCGGGTATCGCGTCTTCGGATACGAGACAAAAAGCGACCTGATCGGAACGCTTGCCAGTGAAATGTTCGCCAATCCGAACGACATCCACCTCGTGAACGAGACGCTCAGGACCAAGGGATACATCGATACGCTTGAGCTGCAGATGAAGAAAGGCGACGGGACGCTGTTCTGGGCGGAACTTTCCGCAAAGCCCGATTACGAGGCGGGCGACCTGAAGGCTGTGATCGTCGATATCACCAAGAGAAAACACGCGGAAGAACTTGTCCGCTACTATACATTTCACGACCAGCTGACGGGCCTCCCGAACCGCGAAATGTTCATGAACAGGCTCCAAATGGAGATCGTGAAAGCGGCGCGTCGCGAGCATGAAGAGGTCTTTTGCGTTATGTGCCTGGGGATAGACCGGTTCAAGAATATAAACGAGATGCACGGGCCGATTATCGGCGACAAGCTGCTCAAGAAAATCGCCGAGCGCCTGAGGCGTTCGTTCCGCCAGAACGACCTGGTCTCGCGTTTCACGGGAGACCAGTTTACCATGCTCTTCTCGGACCTCGGGGACACCGAGGGCGTTATCGATATCGTTCAGAAGACATTCAATGTGTTCGCAGACCCCTTCATCGTCGAAAGTTCGGTTCTCAACATTACCCCGAGCATCGGCGTAAGCATTTTCCCGAACGACGGAGAAACGGTCGAGACGCTTATCAAGAATGCAGAGTCGGCAATGTACCTTGCGAAGGAGAAAGGGCGCAACACCTATAATTTATTCGACGCGAAGATGTACGAAGAGATCCTCGCGAGGCTGAAGATGGAGCAGGAGCTCCAATACGCGATCTACAACAACGAGTTCGTCGCCTACTATCAGCCGAAGGTCAACGCCGAAAGCCGCATCGTTGGAATGGAGTCGCTGATCCGCTGGAACTCGAAGCATCGCGGCCTCGTGCTGCCCCACAACTTCATCAACATGGCCGAGAAAAACGGAATGATCGAGACCATCGGCAACCTGATGCTCTACCAGTCCTGCATGCAGAACAAGCGCTGGCAGGAAATGGGTTATCCCGCAGTCAGGGTCGCCGTCAACCTCTCACCGTACCAGTTCAAACAGCCCAATCTTATCGACACGATAGAAAAGGTCATCAGGGAAACCTCGCTCGATCCGCACTGGCTTGAGCTTGAGATCACAGAAAGCGGGATCATGGACAGCGAAAAGAGCAACATCGACAAGCTCTTCGCGCTGAGCGAAATGGGCATCGCGATCTCTATCGATGATTTCGGCACCGGGTATTCCTCTTTCAGCAAGCTCAAGGATTTCCCCATCAACACCCTGAAGGTGGATAAATCCTTCATCGAAAACCTTCCCCACGACAGGAAGTCGGCGATGATAACCACCGCGATAATCGAGCTTGCCCACAACCTGGGTTTCAATGTCGTGGCCGAAGGCGTATCCACAAAAGAGCAATACGAATTCCTGGCGGAACGGAGCTGTGACCACTACCAGGGATTTTACTTCTACGAACCCCTCGAATCCGTAACCATGCAGATGGCGCTCCAGCGGCAATAACATGCATATCAATTACTTATACGCGGTATCTTTTGTATCAGGCGTTTTCGTTTTCGCCGTATACGCTTTTTTTGCCCGCCGCAGGTGGCTTCGCATCATAGAAAGCAGTCTTGATTATCACAGGTTTCACATTTCGGGGATCATGAACGACGGCGGCGTTGACGCGAAATCAAAGGAAACCTGCAGGATCATGCTGTGGGCGATAAATAAACAGCTTCCCGTTGACATCAAAAACGGCGAGGTCGGATTGCGCTGCGTCTGGAAAACGATGATGGGCGGCCATACGGCCCTTACAATAGTCTGGGAAATATTCTTCAAGATCGTTCAGGACAGGTACGGCATCGATACCGACGTGGAGAAGCTCTCAAGCACGCTGTTGAGCACGGTCTACCGCCTCCAGATGCTGCGCTCGGTCGCCGCACCTGTGTTCACGGTCTTTATGGATACAGGCCTGCTTCTGTCGATGATACGAAAACCCGCGGGCGGTTCCAGTGCACTCTTCCTGTTTCTCGCGACACGCGAAGGGCGGGCCGCGTAACAGGCGCTCCGTTTCAGTTCATCATATTGAACGGCTGCCCGGTCGCCTCAACCACATTGAACCAGAACTGTGAATTGACATTGATGCGCTTCCTTTCGGATATCGCCTTTTCGATCGGGATGTGGGTGTAGATATTGTTCCACAGGCCGATAACGAGATCGGTCTTTCCCGCCATTGCCGCGTGGACCGCGTACTGCCCGAGAAGCGCGCAGAAGATCGAATCATTCGGAACGGCCGGCGCGCTGCGGATAGTATAACTCGGATCGATATATTTCAGGTTGATCGTGATATTCCTCGATTCAAAATAGCGGTTGATCCGCTCTTTCAGGTACACTCCGATGTCCTCAAGCCTTACATTGCCCGAGGCGTCATGCGCCTGGGCGGACTTATCGGCGATGAGAAGGTCCTGCCCCGCCCCTTCCGCGACGCAGATCACGGCATGTCCGCGGCGCTTCATCCGTTCTTCGAGGTGGAGGAGGAAGCCGTTCGGCCCGTCAAGCTGGAAAGGCACTTCCGGGACCAGCACAAAATTGACGTCGTTCATGGCAAGGGTCGCGTGCGCGGCGATAAAGCCGGAATGCCGGCCCATGAGCTTGACCAGCCCTATTCCGTTCGGCGCGCCTTTCGATTCGACGTGCGCCGACGAAATCGCCTTGACCGCTTCGGAAAACGCTGTCTCAAAACCGAACGACCGCTGGATAAAACTGATATCGTTATCAATTGTTTTCGGAATGCCGACCACCGCGAGGTCTATCCCCCTGCGCTCCGCGATCCTGGCGAATTCGTGCGCGCCGTGCAGCGTTCCGTCGCCGCCGATCGCGTACAGGATGTTGATCTTCCATTTGACCAGCGTATCGAAGAGAAGCTCCATATCCTCCGTGCCGCCCCTTGACGAGCCGAGAATGGTTCCTCCCGTTCTGTGGATCTCTTCTACCATCTCGGGAGAAAGTATCACCGGATCATAACCCATAGCCGGATTGAGCCCCGTGTATCCGTACCGTATCCCGATGATGGAGTTCACGCCGTACCGGTAATGCGATTCCATGACTATCGAACGGATAACGTCGTTCAGCCCCGGACAGAGGCCTCCGCAGGTAACCACCGCACAGCGGACTTTGCCGGGATCAAAATATATCGTTTCCCGCGGCCCCGCGATCTCAAGCGATTCGGTAAGATAGTCTTTCACGCTTTTGCTCTGGTCGATGTGCACATCATAGAGCATGCGCTGTTTGTCGGTCACGAACGAAAATTCATGGTTCGCAATTTTCTGAATAAGGGGGGATTTGAATTTTCTCTCCCCGAGGTTTCGAATGGTAAAAGCCATCAACTCCTCCTGAACTCGGTAAAACGGTCGATATTGAGCGCCAGAATAGTTTCCACGTTGCCGTTGACGCTGTTCTCATCCCGGGCGGATACAGGACGCCGCATGGTTGACAGTATACCATCCCCGCCGGATTGAGCAAATAATTATTTTCCTCTCCGGTAAAATATTGGAGGAGGATGCGTGTGTGCGATTTACAGGCCGCGACGCGACACAGCGGTAAAACCAGGGAAATACATCCTTCCCTCTTTTTCTTAACCACCCCGATGCTGAAAATTTTGTTTTAGCGGAATTTTACACTTGATGTTAAACATTATCTGTTTATCTGTTGTATCCCGCGCGGCGATGCATATCATTTACCGAAGAGGAGTCACACATGCAATTGGAGAAATGCCAGAAATGCCCCCATCATATCGACAGCGTGGCGGATTGCGCGCTGTGCAAATACCATGTTGAAGTCGAGCACAAAGTGATTTATCAGGGAAAAGTCGTGGGCTGTCCGCTTGAATCAGAAAAGAAGAAGCGGTAATATCCCGCCATGCTCCTTTAAATACTTTTTTATATATAATATTTTATAGATAGTTTTTGAATAAAATCGTTTATTTTGTAGAAATATAATACTATTGCATAACTTATTTTTTATTGACTTTTTTCCTGAATATCGATATTATCACTGGTGTGAGTTATGCGGTATCACAAAAACCTGTGATACGGGAACCATTAAAAAAGGAGCCGGAATCAATGTTAGCTTCAAAAACCTCGAAGCTTGCCGCGCAGGTAGAACAGGGACAGACCGTAGGATTGACCTTCCATTATCACAATAAATCCAATATCAGCTTTGTCGGCTCCCTGATGAAAAAGATCCTTTCACAGAACGATATCATATATCTTCAGGACACCCTTTTCACCGTGATGCGGGAGATAATAGTTAACGCGGTAAAGGCAAATTCGAAGAGACTCTATTTTGAATTCCATAATCTTGACATCAATAACGAGAAGACTTACACGGAAGGGATGCAGAATTTCAAATCCTTCATAATCGGGAACCAGGAACTCGTCGAAACCGAGCTCAGGAAATCAAGCTACCGTGTCGGTTTATATATTAAGAAGGCCGAGGAAGGGCTGAGGATATATATCCGCAATAACGCGCCGATCCTCCCCGACGAGCTCAAACGGATACAGGAGAGGATAGACAAAGCAAAAACCTATAATGACTTTTCAGAGGTTTACGGAGACGTGACCGACGATACCGAAGGAGAAGGACTCGGTCTTCTGCTGACAATACTTTTTCTGCGCAATTCCGGCATCGGAGAAGATTCACTGCAGATCAAATCGGACGGAAAAATCACGCAATCATCGCTCGTTGTCCCGTATCAGTTGAAGCCCGCCAGCATCGTAAATGAGATTCAGTCGCAGATAATTGAAGAAGTAAAAGAACTGCCCTCGATTCCCGAGCACATTAACGAGCTTCAGCGCATGTGCGGCAACCCCGAAATATCTATCAAAGATGTTGCTGACAGGATAATACTCGATCCCGGTTTGACCGCTTCAGTGTTGAAGCTGTCAAATTCAGCCGGTTTTATAACACGTAAGAGGATCGAAAGCATCGCTGAGGCGATTAAGATCATCGGCTTTAAAAACCTTAAGGCGATACTTATCGCTTCAAGCGCGCGGACGATAATGGACCAGAAGTATTCCATGTTCAAGGAAATATGGAACCATTGCAACCGCGTCGCGTTTTACGCGAGAAGCATTGCCATGAAGCACGGATATCATAAAATTATAGAACATGTATATCTGGCGGGCCTCCTTCACGATCTCGGCAAAATTGTGCTTCTATCCACAAGCGGGAGCCTCTCAAACTGGATCACAGAAATCACCCGCCAGCGCGCGGTAAGGACTTCAACGATCATCGAGGAACTGTCCATCGGTATCAGCCATGCCACCATCGGCGAGCTCATATCGCGGAAATGGAACCTGCCGGAATACCTTGTTGAAGCTATCAAATGCCATCATTCGCCATTGAGCGCGAAGAAAGAGTACGCAAGCATCGTCAATGTCGTATATCTCGCCAACGAGCTGTGCAATATCGAAGCGAAAAAATACGATTACGCTTATGTTGAGGAAGACGTGCTTTCGATGTTCGATATCAACAGCGAAGAGGCATTTAACGCATTCCATGAGCAACTGATGAAGGAGTATGCAGAGCAGGCGCAATTCACGGCCGCCGCGCAATAGCGTGCCCTGTCTTCACAGGCTCAACCACACTTCCAATAATTCCGGAAAACAAGGGGTTTATCCGTTTCTTGCGCGGATGAATACTGTGAAACATCGGTATCCGCTCAGGGCGGATAATGCATGCATCCTTAATCCAAAAGAATTATCACGCGGAATTGAAAATACCTGCTTCTGCGCCAAACTTATTCTATTACCGTATGATCTATGAACCATGAATACAGAAATTAAACAAAAAGACAGGGCGGGGAAGGGCCTCTTCGTCACCGATTTTGACGGGACCCTTGTTCAATCCGACGGCACGGTAGCAAAGAAAGACATTGAGGCCCTCGAAAGGCTCGGTGAATTGGGCATTGTGCGGGCGATAGCGACCGGGCGTTCACTTCACTCCTTTAACAAAACCGCCAGATACCCTCTTCCGGTAGATTACATTATTTTTTCCACGGGACTCGGCGTGATGGGATATCCCGGCGGAACATATCTGCGGACGGTGGACATGCAATCTTCTTCGGTCAGGAAGGCATCCGCCATTCTGCGGGACCGCGGCCTTGATTTTATGATTCACTATCCCGTTCCGGATAATCACCGCTTCGTCTACTGGACTTCAGGAAGGGAAAACCCTGATTTCGCGCGCCGGCGCGAGCTGCATAAAGAGCTCTGCCGGGAAATGGATCCCAAAGACACGGACAGTATATCCGCGTCACAGCTGCTGGCGATCCTGCCCCCTGAAATTGAAGAAACGGTCTTTGAGGATGTCCGCATTGCGCTTCCCGAATGTAATATTATCAAGACAACCTCCCCTCTTGACAGCAGAACAAGATGGATGGAGATATTCCCCGGGAATGTGTCGAAGGGGCTCACCACGGCGTGGCTCGCGGAACACCTGGGCATCGTCCGTGAAGACGTGGCGGCAATCGGCAACGACTACAACGACATCGACATGCTCGAATGGTCGGGAAAAGCCTATGTGGTGAGGAATGCCCCGGAAAGCATGAAAAAATCCTTTATCGAGGTCGCTTCCAATGAAGAAAACGGCCTTTCCGAAGCGATCGACAGATGGATCGGCGATCGATACAATTGACAGTGCGCGTCCGGATACGCTGAAATCAATTTCTTTTAACAACCGCACGTACTCATTCAATATTGCATATCTGAGATACCTTACCTTCTCACACGGGAAGGAGATCGTTTATATGTGCGCGCAAAAAAGGCTTTACTTGATCGGGTACTCATAAAAAGCTGGATCAGGGTAGCGCCAGTTTCCGGCACTTTCTACAAGTCAAACATAACGGGGCACACCGTAATGACGAAATATCTGCCGAAATCGGTCAAAGTACTTCTGTTTTCAATAATTGCCCTCATCTTTTCTCTTTCGGCGATGCCGCAAGGTCTCTGTCTGCCGGCAGCCGTTTCTGTCAATAATTCAGTCACCGAGTATCCCCTCGGACACCACATTGAGACTCTTGAAGACCGGAACGGTACCTATTCGATAGACCAGGTTTCAACAGGCCCCCTGTCAGAAAGGTTCGTCCCCAACCGAAAGCAGATACCGAATTTCGGCTTCACATCCTCCACCTACTGGGTCCGCCTTAGGCTGAAGAACAGTTCTCCCGATAAAAGGAACTGGCTCCTGGAAGTCGGATTTCCCCTGCTGGATAAAATCACCCTCTACGCGCGGGAGCGCGATGACAGGACGGGCCATCACGGGCAGTGGAAAACATATCAGACAGGCAGGGCCATCCCGTTTAATCAGAGGGAAATCAAGCACCGCAACTTCCTCTTCAACCTCAACCTCCCCGCCGAACAGGAAGTGGAATGCTACATGCGGATACAGACGGAAGACGGGATGATATTCCCTATATCCGTCTGGGACCCGGAGATCTACAAGATTGAGGCCCAGCGCGGCCAGTTCGTTTTCGGAATATATTACGGCATCGTCATCGTAATGATTTTCTACAACCTGTTCCTCTTCGTATCGATCCGCGACAGGAGCTATATCTATTATATCCTTTACATAGCCTCATTCGGATTTTTCCAGCTCGCCATGAACGGCCTTGCCTACCAGCACCTCTGGCCGGGTTCCCCCTGGTGGGCAATCCATGCGAACCCCTTCTTCATCGGATTGAGCATCTTCTTTGCCGTGAAATTCTCAATGGAATTCCTCGACACAAAAAGGATCACGCCGCTCGCTGACCGCATTTTTCTGATTCTCATGATATCTTCGGGCGTGCTCGCCGTTGCCTCTTTTTTTGTGAGCTATTCCATCACTATCATCGCGGGGCAGATACTCCCGCTCATGTGCATTCTGCTCGTGCTGCCGACCTCTATTTATCACCTCGCGAAAGGCAATCGTTCCGCGCGTTTCTATATCATAGCATGGACGGCATTCCTCATCGGTGTGACCCTTTCCACGCTGCGTGTCATGGGCGCTCTCAGCCATAACTTTCTTACCGAACACGGCCTGCAGATCGGATCGGCGATTGAGATGGTGCTTCTCTCATTCGCGCTTGCCGACCGGATCAATATCATGAAAGTCGAAAAGGAGGAAGCCCAGTCGCTCGCGATCGAAACGCAGAAAAGGGAATTTCTCAGCCTGAAAAAAGCAAAGGATGAGATTGAAGAAGCCAACCGGCGGATAACACTTTCCGAGGAACGATACCGGCTTCTTATCGAAGGTACGGGCGATATTATCTTCACTCTTGACGGCGATTGCCGTTTCATCTCCATCAACCGGGCCATCACCCATCACCTCAAAGTCAGGCCGGAACAGCTCCTGAATACTAGCTTTTTCGATCTCGTATATCATTATCACTACGCTTCGATGGCCAGGCAGGTCGTACATGAGAAGATAGAACAGCTGATGACCACAAAACAGCCTGTCGAATTCAGGGCGGAATTCAAATCGGAGCTGGTGATCGAACCGTATGAGATGCTTGTAAGGCTTGAATACCTGACGATAGAGGGAAAAACCGAGATCCTTGGAAAGGCGACAAGCCTCATGAACGACGAGATGGTGAAATACCTGATATCCGAGAACCAGCGGTACGAGATCGGGAACCACCTGCTGACCGCGGAAGAGATCACCCACCGGCTCACCCAGAGCCTGAAAAAACATATGACCACAAAGGAAATCAACCTCATACGCCTCGGATTGCGCGAAATCATTATAAACGCCATCGAACACGGCAATCTGAACGTATCGTTCAAAGATAAATCTGAAGCAATGAGCGAAAACAGTTATTTCGAGTTCCTGAGAAACCGCCAGCATGATGCCCGCTACAACAGCAAAAAAGTGAGCATAGACTATTCGCTGAACGACGACCAGGCGGAGTACATCATAGCGGATGAGGGCGAAGGATTCGATCATGAGAATGTCCGCCGGGCGGGAAGCGATACGGCTGACAGCCAGATGCTCCAGCACGGGCGGGGCATCACCATGACCTGCAATATTTTCGATCTGGTTGAATTCAACGGGAAAGGCAACGAGGTGCGCCTGGTGAAAAGGCTGCGTCCTGACACCCCGGCGCGGGGTATCACTTCCTGATCACAAAACAAAACCAGAACGAATGTTCTGGTTTGTTATGAATGCTTCGTCTCCTCACAGTACGGATTTACCTGTATTGAATAAACCCGTTAAAAACAATATATCACGCCAGTATTATTTTTCAATATTTTACACTCAAAGCCGGTAAAAATTTACAATATTTTTTTTGTATCCGGTTCGCCACATTTTTCCGAAAACCGCGCCGGAGTACGTTCATTTAGTTTCAACAATATGCTGATGCGGCTTGACCATTTCCGTTTTGAACATCTTTCTGATCTGTTCGCGCGCCTGCGGATTTTTCATCGCCGTGATCATTGCCCTGTTCATGGAAATCATCTTTTTATCCTTCTGGGGGAAATCATAAAACCCGTGCTTCTCGTAAAACCGGTGGTCGGCCTGGAAGACGAACCGGAGCCTTCCCCAGATATCATCCCTGAACACTTTCCTTCCGCCCACTCCGAGAAAAGTCGGCGGGGCCACAAACCGGTCCATCGATGAAGAAATGAGCCTGGCGGCAAAAGCGTCAATAAGCGCGTCAAGCTCTTCAGGCTTATCATACTCATCAGTTATGATATCGACGATGTTCGCGTGTTGCCATTCCGCGTAAGCCTGGAATATTTCCCGCAGATTCGGAATCTGTCGCAGAGGACCCGAAACGAGGAACCCTATCTGCTTACCCATGAGCGAGGGGGTATGCGTGTTGAAGAACGAACGGTCGAACACCTGTTTCCATTTTGATGAAAGATAGCGGTCGACTATGGTGCCCGCGAAGATCACGATATCAGCGGGTTTGAACGTCGCATTATAGAATTCGATGAATCCATCCCCGCCGCTGTACACGCACTGATAGTCCGGGCCGCACTGACAGCATCCGAGGCACCCCCCCCTGATATTCACGTCATGGAGGTTGACGACACCGGCTTTACCGCCGAATGCTCCCGCAAGCCTCTCTGTCATTGCGACCAGGTTATGGTTCCCCGGCAGAGCATCGGTAACGATGGTTATTCTTTTCCCCGCGGTTTCAACAGGGGCGGCAGGCGCTCCCCGGCGGTATTTCATCTCAACGGATCCTGCGGGCTCAAACATTCTGACGACCGGCAATTTGTTTTCGATGCACGTGAAGAAATTCCCGGCAAAGGCGAGAAGGTTTGTCCGCTCTTCGTCTTTCATGAGGTCATACATATCGGGTGAAAATGATCCCGCGAAGCGCATGCCGAGGTCCTCGCATATCCCGCGCATATAGTTGTGCGCGGTGTGGTCATAGAAGTGGATCGATGTTGTTATGACGGAAGTGTATTTTCCGGCAAAAGCGCCCCGGACATTCCGCTCGCTTATAAGTTCTATGAAGCGCTTGTACTGCGACGGAACAAGACAGACGTAGAGCGGAACGCCCCATATCACCCCGTCGGATGAGCGGATATCATCGATCACCGCGCTGAACGCCTTCTCATCATCCTCTAGCTTTTTTATCTGCGATGAGATGTTCAGTATTTTCATTTCGTGCTGCGGATACTTCTTCTGAATAAATTTTACATACTGCATGGTAACGCTCAGATCGCCCTTGGGGCTTCCATTCAATACGATTATCTTCATAACGATATCTCCTCTTTACTTTATTTCGTCAGGTGCACGCCGCTTCGGAACGCTTTCGAAAGCAGTCGCGGGCCAATGCCAGGGCGCATCCTGGTGCCCGGCTTTACGATTTTTCCGGTAATCCTGAATCCGGCATAGTGAAGAACTTCGCGAACGGCCCTGACCGCCCCGCGGCTTTCCGGAAGGATAAAATTAAAAGGCCACGGCGTGGTACAGGCGGTTATTATTACCGCTTTTTTGCCTTTATGCCTGGGTACGGGAATTCCATTGGGTTTTTCTCCCATCAGGGCGGGAACGATCCGGTCGAATAACGTTTTAAGCCCTGCGCTCATATTGCCCCAGTGAGTCGGCGTTCCAACGATAAGAGCATCGGCGCTGCTGATCTTCCCGGCAATCACATGGGCATCATCTTCAGTCATGACACAATATCCATCAGGTCGGCACTTCATGCACGCAAGACACGGTTTAACGGAAAGTGAATAAACATCGATCCATTCCACCAGATGATTGGCGGCAATCCCGCCTGCCGCGGCCCGAAGAAGCGTCGCTACAGTTCCATGTTTGCGGGGACTTCCATTCAACACAAGAATATTCATACGCGCCCACCTCAACCCCGGTCGTTATGATCAAGCTCTTTTATGAACTTTTGATGCCATGAAAGCAGGAAATCATAGTAGCTTATGCCGAACTCGAGCGTACTCATCTGGAAGAAATCCACATTAAGATCCATGAGACGCTCGTGCAGGTGTATCAGTTCCTCTCTGCGTTCGCGGATAACGTCAAGGTACTGCACGACCTGCCGCTTCCGCTCCTCCGTTGTAAGGTTGCTGAAGAAAAACATCTTCAGCAGCGCCTCATCCCTGAGCTTTGAAAGGCCCGGGACCACCATGAGCCATTCTGAAAATTTCTTCTTCCCTTTCTCGGTGATGGAATAGAGTTTATTGAGCCGTCCTTCTTCGACGGTCTCTTCGAGCTCGACAAGGCCCTGACGCTGGAGCTTTTTGAACGCCGGATAGATGCTTCCGAGGCTCGTGTTGAAAAAGAAGTTTGTGCTGCTTTCCATCAGCTTCTTTATCTGATACCCGGTCCTGCTGCCATCCATAAGAAAACCGAGAAGGATCATATCCTGCATGATAACCTCAAATAATATATCAAATTGATATATATCAGTATATCTATATAGGATTTTTTTTCAACAATTTTTTTGATTACAACAGGCCGGATGCATAAAAAAAGGCTGCCCTTTCGGAACAGCCGTCTGTTTTCACCATAATCAAATGCCTTTCATTTTTCAGCGTTTTTAAGGTCGAACTCAATCTCTATCTCGCCGGACTCCACCCGTTTTTTCGGCTTGATCGGTGCCTTGTCAAATACGATCAGCATCTTCTCATTCTGCGCAAGTACCGTCGCGGAGAGTTTCTCTATCCCCCTCTCCCTGGCGATTTTTATAAGATAATTAAGCATGAACGTCGCGATGCCCTTGCCCTGAAAATCCTCGTCGACGAGGAACGCCATATCGTAATTCTTTCTGTCAGGATAGGCCGCGTATCTCGCCTCTGCGATGATGCGCTCGCTGTGCCCCCGCTGGATGACGGCCACGATCGAAAGGATGCTGTCGTAATCGACGTTCACGTATTTCTGCATGTTGCGGTGCGGCATGACGCGGACATTTGTGAAATAGCGCAGGTACTTCGCCTCGTCGGAAAAGTTGTAGAAGAGGCGGCGCATCATATCCTCGTCCGTCGACTTGATCGGCCGGATCATAACCTCAAGGCCGTCCTTGAAGGTCTTTCTCGTTTCAAGATGCATCGGGTAGTTGACCGCGTTCTTGATCGTGTAGATCTGGTCGGGGAAGAGAAGCCCGATCTCCTTTGCCCCCTTCAGGAGCGATTCGCGGTGGTCGGGATGCGCGATATCGATGATCGCGAGCGCCCGTTCGCGGATCGATTTACCGAAGAGATTGGCGATGCCGTATTCGGTCACCACGTACCGCGTTGCCCCGAGCGTCGATCTCATCCGCTCGTTGTCCCTGTCGTGCGTGAGGAGGATATTGCTGTCGCCATGCTGATCGACCGAACGCAGGGCGAATATGACCTTCCCGCTTCCGGAAAGCGCCGTACCCGCGGCGAAATTGAACTTGCTCTCGTAGCCCGAAAGCAGGTCGTCACCTGAGTGGAATATGATGTTGCTGCCGGTTATATCGATCTTTTCGACGTTCATGATGCTGATCAGGTTGGGCACCCTCCTGATCGTGTACGGGTCCGCCAGCCTGTGCACAGGGAAAAAGCCGAAGAGCTGGTTGTGGTCGACATAATCGTAAAGCTTCCGCGTTCCGTAGCAGTAGCTCGTCGATATCTGGCCGCCCTGATCGCGCGGCCGTTCGACCGAGATCGCCCCTGATTCGATAAGGTCCATTACCCAGTCGGATACCACGTTCGTGTAGATGCCGAGGTTGCGCCTGTTTTTAATATGGTGCGCCACCGCGTCGAACATCCTGCCCACATGAAGCACCACCGTCGAGCCGTCCTGGATCAGGTTGGATATATGCCATCCGATACGGTCCATGTCGGGGCCGAACTCCTTGCGTTCACGCTCGATAAGGGGCATATCGCTCTCGATGATATGGTGGACCTGGTCGATGTGGATCGAGGTATCGCCGTAGGTCACCGGCATGTTCGGGTTCACCTCCGCGATCACCAGCCGCGCGTTCTTGATCACCAGCCGCGCGACGTCGATGGCGATACCGAGGCTCATGTAGCCGCGCTTGTCCGGCGGCGACATGGTGATGACGGCAACGTCGACCTCGATCGACTTTGTCGCGAAGATATAGGGGATTTCGACAAGGTTGGCGGGAATGAAATCCACCCTGCCCTGGCAGAGGTCGGTGCTCGATATCTCGCCCGTCCTGAAATTCTTGAGCCGGTATTTTTGCAGCTCGCACGCGTCATCGGTGAAGTAATCCCCGAGCGTGAAGAGCTGGATGATCTCGAGATCGTAATTGTTGATCTGGTTCGACTCTATCATCTCACGCGCGGTTCTGGCTGGAATGGCGGTGCCGCTGCTCATGTAGATGCGGAAACCCGGCTTCAGGAGGTTCATGCACTCCTGGACGGATATAAGCTTTTTCTTATACTGCTCCTGGACATCGACCATATCGGTTCCCTTTTTCTGTTATGATTAATACGATCCCGACCGCAAGACCTGTTTCACTCTTCCTCTTCCTCGCCGGCTTTCTCCGCAGCCTTTTCCTTCACCTCGGCCTTGGTTCCGGGGTCTGACCTCGAGATCGACTTGAACTCCTTATCCGCAAACGCTTTGACCACTTCGGTCCGGCGCCATGCGCGCGCCTCATCAAGCGCGGTGCGCCCGCTTTTGTTCTTGTGCGACGCGCTGGCGCCGTTTGCGAGCAGGAGCTTCACGGTTTCCGCATGCCCGCGGATCGAAGCCCAGAAGAGCGCTGTATTGCCGTTCGATGCCTCCGCGTTAAGATCGGCCCTGGCATCGATGAGAAGCCTTGCCGCTTCCGTATGCCCCCGGTCAGAGGCCATCATCAATGCCGTCACGCCGTTCTTCCTCTTCACATTCACATCGGCCCTGGCATCGATGAGAAGCTTCACGATCGCAGGAACGCCCTTTTCCGATGCGATCATGATCGGCGTTTCGCCGTTCTGGTTCAGCACATTGACGTTCGCGCCTGATTTGATCGCTTCTTCCACCTGCCTGGACTGGTTGCTCATGATCGCCTCAATGAGCCCGCCCTCATCTGAAAGCAGAATACCCGGTACGGTCACGACGCATGTAAAGACCAGTGCCCTGACGAACAATTTCATGACTTGCCCTCCATTTTTTACTCGAAGCGTGAAATGTCCTTCTTCTCGTTGCGCGCTTTTATCTGATACCACTCCCTTTCGTTTTGTGGCGGTTGTACTATCTTTTCGGGATCCTTGTGAACAAGGGTGATCGCGCCGGCAGGGCATGTCGATGCGCACAGGCCGCAGCCTATACACTTCTCCTGGTTGACCACACGGTGGTTCTCGGCGGTGTCGATCGCTTTAATCTGGCAGCGCGTGTCGGCGCACTTCCCGCAGTTTTTGCAGAGCGCCGGATCGATGTGCGCCGAATAATGGGAGTTCACCGCGCCCTTCCATCCGAATCTCGCCGCCAGAAGCTGGCTGCAACAGCACCCGCAGCAGTTGCAAAAGAACCAGTGCCCCTCGCGCACATTGCTGATCATGTGCACAAGCCCCGCCTCTTCCGCTCTGCGGAGGATGGCGTAGGCCTCTTCTTTCGTGATGACCCTTCCGGCCATCGGGTGGCTGTCGTAGAATCCCGGCTTTTCCGCGATCACCAGGCACACCTCGCGCGGCTTGTCGCAGCCCCGGCCGAGAAGTGCGCTCTGCTTTTTGCAGATGCATTCGTTGACCGCGAACGACCTGCTTTTTTCGATTATGGCGGATACCTGCTCGTACGGCATCGGGCTGCCCTGCCCCTGAATCTTCTCTTCGATCGGAACGACCTGCATGACCTGCGGCTTCTTCACCATGAAGAAGAGGCCGGCGGTCTTGATGTATTCGACATGAAGCCTGGCGAACTCCTCGTCCATGAACGGAAGCTGGAACTCGTATATCCCCACGATCCACGGCGCGAGGCCGAAGACCTTCTCGGAACCGGTCGGATCGCACTCGATCTGCCCCTTCCACCACATGTCGTTGAGTTTATCCTCAAGGCCTTCGAGGGGCCTCCCTGTCCGGCGTGAGATCTCGGCTGCGGTTTCCTTTACAAGTTTCAGGTCGCAGAAAAGCTCCGCCTCGTCGGGCGCGAACACTTTTTTCAGGAGCTTCAACTCCACTCCGCTTTCCGTGCGCGGAAATCCGTTGGGCAGAGAATCGAGTACCTCCGCCAGCTTTAAATAAACCGGGTCATTCATCTGATGCCATCCTTTCAGGGGGTAATGTCGTCGTACCGCGTTCTGACAATACTTTATCACTGAAACGGGCAGAGCAAGGAATTTTGTCCGTGTCCGGTTGAAAAAACCTGCTTTCACAGATTCCGCCATGGCGCCCGGAACCGGTGTTTACTCTTCGCCGTAAAGCCATGTGCTCAGATACCGCTCGCCGAAGTCGGGCACCATGGCAATGATAAGTTTACCTTTATTTTCAGGACGTTTCGCGACCTGTAACGCGGCCCAGAGCGCCGCGCCTGCCGATATCCCCGGCAATATTCCTTCCTTCTTCGCAAGGTCCCTCGCGGTTCTTCCGGCGTCCTCATCCCTGACCCGGATGATCTCGTCGATCAGGTCTTTGCTGAGGACTTTCGGGACGAAACCGGCGCCGATCCCCTGTATCCGGTGCGTCCCTGGATTCCCCCCGGAGAGAACGGGCGAACTGTCCGGTTCGACCGCGATCGAGGTGAAGCCGGGCTTTCGCTCTTTGAGCAGGCGGGTGATACCGGTAAGCGTTCCGCCGGTGCCCACGCCGGAGACGAGTATATCCACCCTGCCGTCAGTGTCGCGCCAGATCTCTTCAGCGGTCGTGCGGTAGTGGGCTTCTGGATTGGCGGGATTGTCAAACTGCTGTGGCATAAAGGCGCCCGGTATCTCACGGCACAGCTCCTCCGCCTTTTCAATCGCGCCGGGCATTCCCCTGGCCCCATCGGTAAGCACAAGCTCGGCGCCGAGCGCCTTGAGCATCTTGCGCCGCTCGACGCTGAAGGTCTCCGGCATCGTGAGGATGACGCGGTATCCCCTGGCCGCCGCGACAAAAGCGAGGGCGATCCCGGTGTTGCCGCTCGTCGGCTCAATGATGACGCTCTCCTTCGAGAGGCGGCCATCACGTTCCGCGGCCTCTATCATGGCAAGACCGATCCTATCCTTGACGCTGCCACACGGGTTGAAGTATTCGAGCTTCAGGAGGATATCCGCCGCGCCGTCCCGGTTGAGCGCGTTGATCCGCACAAGCGGCGTGTTCCCGATAAGTTCGGTGATACTGTTCGCAATTTTCATGGTTCCTCCATGCGATATGATGGCCGCGCCGCTGAATCGCCGCGCCTATTCGACTGCCGCGACCCGGTTTCTTCCCAGCTCTTTGGCCCGGTACAGCGAGGCGTCCGCTTTCTCCCTGAATGAGGGAAGGTCAGTCGCGGTCTCGGGATAACAGCTCACGCCGATACTCGTGGTAACGGCGATTGAGTGCCCCCTGAGGTGTGATGAAAAATCATGCGCTTCGACCTCACTTCGGATCTCCTCGGCGATGGCCCTGGCCCTTTCAAGGCCCGCTTCAGGAAGAAGGACCGAGAACTCATCTCCGCCGTAACGCGCGAGGATCCCGTACTGGCTGACGCGCTTTTTCATCAGTTCGGCGAGCTCGATGATGACAAGATTTCCGGTATCGTGCCCGAGCTCCTCGTTGATCCTGCGGCAGTTGTCAATATCGACCATGAGAAGGGAAAGCGGCTTGCTGTTGCTCTGCGAAATGTTGAAGAAGTTCTCAAGCGCGTCCTGCAGGAACGCGCGGTTGTATACTCCCGTCAGCTCGTCGGTAATGACGCGCCTGCTCGCCTGTTCCCCCCACTGCACCACGTCGGCGAGAAAACTGCTCGATTTGCGCAGCCGCTGTATCGTGAGCGCGAGGAGGCGCGAAAGGAGGGGCACCGCGACATCAGGACTCTTCTCGATCAGCAGGCGGAGGTCCTCCTCCCGAAGGGTCAGCACCTCGCTCGACTCCGCGGCCGCGTAGGAATGTATGGCGGCCCTGTCGCCGAGGAGCGAAATCTCACCGAAAAAATCGCCGGGCCGGTATTCGCCCTTTTTTCTCTCGATGCTTCCGGGCAGCGTCACCAGGCCGGCGACTTTCCCCCGGGCGATGAGATAGAGGGTCCGGGAGGCTTCCCGCTGGGAGAGTATCACCTCTCCTTTTTCAAATTTCTTCAGGGAAAAGTACGGAATTACGGCATCGAGGGACGCCTCATCGAAACCGCCGAATAAAGGGAATGTTTTCAAAAGCTCTTTCATGCAATCCACCGTCAGACCTGTATCCGGCCGCCGCCGGCGTTTCTGGCCTGGAACATCTTTTCATGCGCGACGCGGACAAGCGATTCGCTCGTGTCGGCGTCGTCAGGGTAGAGCGCAATGCCGATGCTCACACCGATCGTTACGTCGCCCGCGCCTGTTATCCCCGATATGTCCATCGCCGCGAACGTCGCGCTGATCCCTTCCGCTTTGCGGACCGCCTCCTCCCTGCCGGTATCGGTGAAAATCGCCGCGTATTCGTCGCCGCGGTACCGCACGCCGATATCGTTTTCGCCGAGCTCGGACTGGAGGAATATTGCCATCAGGTTCAGGACACTGTCGCCGGTCTCGTGCCCGAACCGGTCGTTGATCTCCTTGAAGTTGTCCGGCTTGATCATCAGAAGCGCGGCGGAAGCGCCCATGTCGGGGAGCAGGTTGACAAAGTCCTCTTTCAGGAAAACCTGGTTGTAGAGGCCGGTCATCTTATCGCACAGGAGCTGCCTGTGCAGGTCCTGAAGCCAGTGCGTTTTCTCCTGGAGCAGCCGGTTGACCTGCCATATCCGGTCCGAGATGATGCCGAGCAGCCGGTAGAGCATGTTTGCCGAGATGTAGGTATGCTCGTCGAAAAGCTCGCGCGACGAATGGCCGCGCGCGGGAAACTTCAGCAGGACCGAATCCTCCTCCGAGAGCGCGGTGGCGCTTCTTTTCATGCCGCCGAGAAAATCAAGCTCGCCGAACGATTCCTTCGGCGCGATCTGGGCGATCATCACGTCCTCGGCGCTCTCGACACTGATGATGCCGATGCGCCCCTGGTCAAGAACGTAGAGCTCATCGGCGTCGGTACCCGGGCTGAATATGACCTGCCCCTTCCTGACGCGCACAAATTCGCTGTATCGCGCGATTATATCGAGCTCGTATTCGCGCAGCTGCGAGAAGATGTCGATCTTTCGGAGCAGCTCAACCTTTTCTTCGTGTACGGCCATCGGCGGTCATTCCTGTCGCAGTGCCTGCGTATCGCGTGTGCAAACCCTGAATTGGATGAAATCATTCTTTCAGCCGGCAGTCAATCCCTTTTCAGACGCCTATATCCGTTGCGGAGGGGCAATCGTCACCCTGTTCAGCGTCATGACTGCGTGTCGGAGGGAAATAACGGGCATAACGGCAGTGCGGCTTGATGTAAATGGCGGATACAGCCTTCCTGACGCCGCTGAATACTGTTCATTTTTACAATAAATTTATTCATTCTCCGCCCACCATGGATATAAAACGCTTGAAAAAAAATAGGAATGCATTGAGCATCACACATTAAAAATCGCCGTTGAAAAAGTGTCTCCCCGGCGCCACACCGGGACCGGGAGCGCGGGTCAACGTCAACTATCAATCAAAGGAGAACATGATGCCAAGAAAGACTCTTCTTTTCGCGATCATACTGCTGTTCGCGGTATCCGCGTTCGCGATGCCGCTATTCGCGCAAACTCCGCAGCCGGAGCGCCTCATGATTTACCAGGGGGAAAAATGGAGCGCCCAGCTGTACGGATTTGTCAAGCTTGACGGCGTGTACAACAGTTCGGCGGTTTTTTGCGCCGACGCGCCAATCTTCGCTTATTCGAAAGATGAATCCGAAGCCAAAACGGGCACCGACAAGGACGGCTCGCTGGTTCTTACCGCCCGCACCTCGCGTGTCGGTTTCGACATCATGGGACCGGAAGCGCTCGGCGCGCGGACCCATGTCAAAATCGAATTTGACTTCTGGGGCGGACTTCCCGATGCAGGCACCTCGGTGCGTCAATCGGAAATGCGTCTTCGCCTTGCCTATGTCGAGTTTCTCTGGCCCACAAAAACGTACCTCAAGGCAGGCAATGACTGGATGCTCGGTACGCCAGGATTCTGCCTTCCGGACATGCTCGCGTTCCTGCCCTGTACCGCTTCGGGACTTCTCTTCATGAGGGAGCCGCAGGTGGCAATCGGCCAGACAATCGGCGGGGACATGTTTAACGTGACCCTTGATGCCTCGGCCTCGCGAGCGCAGGGCAATGACGGTGGTGACGCTTATAATCCCGGTCCCAGAAGCACTTCCACTGACAACCAGGTCGACGCAAGCGGCGTGGGAGAAGCAAGCAAACAGCCTTCGTATAAAGGGCGACTGACTTTCCGTTTCGCCCCTGCCCAGGATTTTCTCTTTATACTGGGAGGTTCAGGCCAGTACATGCGTGAAGTGCACGCGGTAAGACTGACCGATCCCGCAGCGGCTACTTCAACCAGTGATTACCGCCAGGAGATCGTGGATTCCTGGTACGGCCAGGCATTCGCATCATTCCTCTTCGGGTTTATACGCCTGCAGGGACATTACTTCCAGGGTGAAAACATCGACACCTACTTCGGCGGCATCGGTCAGGGCGTGACGAAACGCAATGAAGGGTATGAGTATGCGACGATAGAGGCGATCAAGAGCCAGGGCGGATGGGGAGAGCTCTGGATCAACCTGCGTTATTTCCAGGTTCCGCTTACGTTCAGCTTCGGCGCCGGTGTTGAAGCGGTGGACAAGGACACCCTCGCGCTTGCTTCTCAAAGAACAAAAAACAGCGTGGTCTGGGGGAATTTCTCGTGGTACATGAGCCCGAATTTCAGGTTCGGCGTCGAAGTTGCGCGCCATAAAACCGAGTATCTCGGTCAGGCTGCTGGCGAGGATTGGAAGGTACATTCTGCTTTCCAGTATTTCTTTTAACAGCGGATACAAAAGGCCCGTCGAACGACGGGCCTTTTTATTTTACGGCAGGATATATCCGTCGTCCGGCGTTTTGCCGCGTGAGCGCCGGCCGGCATTTAATGCTTGACGCCGTTCGTCCCGGCGCTATTATATTATGCGGTGCCGGACCTTGCCCGCGCGCATACGGCAGGCGGCGCACAGAGTTTTTCTATCCCCGAATGAACGGGCCCGTGACATGAAAAAGATACTCATTTTCACAACCGTGTGCCTCGCGTTTTGCATCCCCGCGCTCGTCGCCGCGCAACAGGCCGTCAATTTCTCGGGTACCTACCAGACCAACCAGGGCGAGCTCATCATCATGCAGACCGACAAGACCGTCGAGGGATCGTACAGCGGCCGCGCCACGGGCAACATCAGCGGCACCGTGTCGGGGAACAGGCTCGACTACATCTGGTACCAGCCGGAAGGCCGCTACGGGCACGGTTACTTCGAACTCTTCGACAACGGCAGGATCGTGGAAATCCGCGGGCGCTGGGGCAACGGGAAGTCGGAAACCGACGGCGGCGTCTGGACCGGCTCCAAAATAAGCGACTCGATCTGACGCGCCCTACACCTGAAACACCTCGCAGAGCACCTGGTAGGAGCGGTTAAGCTTCTTCATCATCGCGTCGTTTCCGGTTATATCGGGGTGATAGCGCCTGGCAAGCTCGCGGTATCTCCTGCGCACGATCGCCCTGTTCGGGTTGACGAGATCGAAGAACTCGAGCGATTCGCGCACCTCTCCGCGCCTGAAGGCGTATACCATCACGCCGTTCATAAGCTTTGTAAGGAGATCGCTTTCGCCGAACGCGATATTTTCGGGATTCAGGTAAAACTCGAGAAGCGGATCGAACGACACCGCGTCATGCCGGTCGGCGTACATGCGGGCGTGGCTCCCGCAGTACGGGAAACCGCCGCTCGCGGCCGCGCAGTAATTCCCCGATTCGGGATCGTAATGATGGCACGCTCCCTCGCCCGGTGTCAGCACAAGACGTATCCGCATCGGTTCAATGTGGAGATAGTATCCGCGCGGCGCGAGTTCGAACTTCAGCAGGTAGAGCGTGTTGAAAAGCGCGAAGTGAAGGTTGTACAGCTCCCGCGTATCGCCGGGAAGCGAGGACACTCCGGCAAGCTCTTTCAACAGCACCGACTCATACACGGGAGCGGTGCGGCCGGCAAGCGCCCGATACACGTCGTCTTTTGAAAACAATCCTTCCCGGTCTTCTCCGGTATCCTTTTCACTCATGGCATTCGGGCCGCCGTGAAGCTAACTGACGGGGGGAACGTCTCCCTGGACCAGCTTGAGGCGTTCGACGGTAAGCTGTTCGATGTCGCGCGCCGACTCGACAATTTCATCAAGGGTGGGATGATGATCGTAGATGAACGTGATGAACGAGCGCGCGTGTTCGGTGATCTTCAGCCCGAACTCTGTAAAAAAGAGGACCTTGCCGTCGCGGGAGCAGGTGCCGATGCGTATGATATCATCGTTTTCGTTCAGTATCTCCGATTCGATCTCAAACACCTTGCAGACGCATTCGTCGGGGATTATTTCGAATTCGATGCCGTGTTTGTACAGCGATTCTGTCAGGGGATTTACACCGGTAAATTCGTAGGCAAGGTACGGTTTTTTATCTGTCATCATGTTCCCTTCGTGGATACGGCCTGCTGCGTTCATTGTAAGCAGTAAACTACAATGTAGCTTCCAGGCCGCCGGCATCAAGTAAAATTCAGAAGCGGCGGCTAACAAAAAACAACTATTAGTTGACCGGACCGATTGCCGCCCATACTATAACCGTACATAATGATATACCGCTGCCGAAGACAATAACCGCAGGTGCGCCGATGGAGCTTGAAAATTATCCGGTCCGTGTGCCTGTCGCGGTCCGCTGGAGTGATATGGATGCGATGGGGCATGTCAACAATGTCATCTATTACCGTTACTTCGAGATAGCGAGGTTCAGGATTTATGAGATGCTCGGACTCGACAGGCCCCTCCCTGACGGCGGGACGGGCCCGATCATGGCCGAATCATCATGCCGTTACCTTCACCCGATCACCTATCCCGACAACCTGACCGTGGGCGCGCGCATTAAGTCAGTTGGAAAATCAAGCTTCGTGATGGATTTCCTGATCGACAGTGAAAAGTCGGGAACCGTCGCGACCGGCTCAGCGGTCATCGTGATGTTTGATTATGGATCACAGAAGAAAGCGCCGCTGCCGGCCGGACTCACAGCGCGCCTTCAATCGATGGCGCGCTGACAAACCGCGGGACTATATCCACTTGAGGAGGCCGGCGAAGACGATCACCGAGATCGCGTTGACCGCAAACATCGTGCCGATGACGGCCTTCTGCACTTTCGGCGACCAGTCGTAGCAGTACATCGCGACCACCCAGAACGGGATATAAACCGTGATGAAAACGGGAAGCGAGCCCCACCACGGATAGACCCAGACGAAGGTCGGCGTTTTCACCAGGAAAATCTCGAAGATCGAGTAAAACGCCGCGTTGACGACCGCGATCAGGAGGCGGTTGTTGATCCCCAGTATCTTCATCTTCGGGTCCTCGGGGAGGATCTTGCTGAAAATAAGCCCGGAGACCGAGAACATCAGGCTGAGCTCGACGCCAACCCCGACGAGGATAAGGAACGCGGTCCCGGTGGGAACGGTCCAGAGCGCATGCCCGGAAAAATGCTGGATGAGGCCGTTAACGATCTCAACAAACCAGTGCACCATGTACAGCGAGAGGCCCGCCGCGATCCCCCGCCAGTTCTTGTTCGCTATCTCGTTGAAGTAGATGTACACGACAAAGGCAAAGAGCGGTATAACATACCACTGAAAATACGCGCCGCTTCGCAGCATTGCGAGTGCCTGCTGGGTTGCTTCTGGGTGATTCATGGGAGCCTCCTGCATTAATGTGTTCGGGTGCTACGATCATTACAATTGTCAGCTCCCGTGTCATATTTTACAAGAGTTTTTCATATCTCCACTTTTGTTTAACAATTTCAGTATATAGACAGTAATTTTTAGGTATTTTAATCCTATTTTTATTGTAATTTATCAACTTGCAGGGTATTATGTCTTTTCATAGAAGTGAAAAAAGCGATGAAAGCGGCTGAATTACCTTACAACCTCACATGGATCAATGCGCGGGCACCGCTTCGTCTGGCGGAGCTCCGGGGGCAGGTGGTGTTGCTCGATTTCCTGACCTTTTCCTGCGTTAACTGCAAGCAGACGCTGGGTGATCTTCAATGGCTAGAACACAAGTATGCGAATGACCCTTTCGTCGTGATCGGCATACACTCCGCCCGTTCTGACGAGGAGCGTTTTGAGGCGTACATAAGAAGCGAGATAGCCCGGTATGAAATCCGCTACCCCATCGTGGTCGATGACGAGCGGATAATAGGCAACAGCTACGGCATCAGGGACTGTACGAGTTTCGTCCTCATTGACGCGGAAGGCCTGATAATCGGGAATACGACCGGCAGCGGAAAGCTCTGGATACTCGATCAGGCGATCCGGACCGCGCTCGACGAAGGGAAAGCCCACGGAAAGCTTTCGGATAAAAAAGTAACCTTCGCACCGGACACCTTCCCCGGCCCGTGATCCGCGGCGTAACCCTACCTGAGAGTGACCCTGTATTTCTTAAGCATGCAACTAGGATGATACGATGATTTTGCGCGCCGCAGCGATTCCATTCCCAGGTCCTGCTCGAAGTTGAAGCAGCAGTATTTATCCGGCATGATCCGCGCGAAGTTGTTGTACATGAACTGGTAAATCCCCTTGAACCGGACCAGCCCCTTGGCGAAGTGGAGCGCAAATACCTCGGAGCCCAGCTCCTCGCCGACGATGAACCCCGCTGGCGCGCCGTCAGCGTAATAGATGGCGCCGCAGAGCACCAGCTCGTCATAGCGCTCGAGCGCTTCGCGGCACGCCCGGTAATCGGTCTCTCCGGGCGAAAGGCCTGAATCGCGCTGCCACCCTTCGAGGACTTCGAAGGCGTGGGTCATCCGGTCGGCGGTGAGCGGAAGTGCCTCATGCGTGTAGAGCTCCTCGAACTGGTAGAGCAGATTGCGCTTGTTGTGCAGCTTCTTCCCCGCGTACGTCTTCATCACGTCAATCAGGAAAATGTAGTCGGTATCGCCGTCGAGATATGAGAACTCATAAACGGACGGATCGAACGCGGTAAGCCACTCCTCGGGGACCGGGAAGAACATGCCGAACTCCCCCGCCAGCTCTTTGAGATACGCCGCGTCGAGAAGGCGCAGGTCGGCTGTCGGCATGAGGTAGCGCCTGCCGTCATAGGTGTATCCGCTCACAAATATTTCGCGGTCGAAAATCACCTCATACCGGTGCGCTTCCCTGAACAGATAAAGGTTTGCGAAGCTGTACTCTGATATATTGACGCCGCACTGTTTCAGGCGGTCATGGATGATCCCGCGATGTGAAAACTCAAGCCGTTCAGATTTATAATTCAAGCCATTTCCTCCTGAAATATCTCAACGTCACAAAGAACGCGTGCGTGAAAATCGACGCGTTCATCGCCCACCACACCGCGGGCGGCCCCCACCCCGCCACGATGCCGAGCAGCACCGCGAGCGGTATGCGCACCAGCCAGAAGCCGAACACAACGATCATCATGACGCTGCGGGTATCCCCCGCGCCGCTGAGCGCCCCGCTCAGGATCACCGCCCATGCCATGAACGGCTCGCTGATCATGCTGATGTAGATGTAGCGGACACACTCCCGCACCACGATCTCATTGCCGGAGAGGAGCATCGCGATCGACCGCGCATTGAGCACCACGATCGCGGTGAGGAGCGTAATCAGCGCGACGCCTATGATGCCGGTGATGATCCCCGATCTGAACGCCTCACCCCCCTCGCGGCGACCGAGCAGGTTTCCCGATATGACCGCGTTTGCCATGTTGAGCGCGTAGGCCGGAAGGAACACCGCGGATTCTATCCGGAGCCCGTTGGTGAATGCCGCCATCACCTCGACATTGTGGCGCGGCAGCGCGCTCAGGATGAGAAAGAGCACCATCGACCCGATCTGCCACGAAACCTGCTGAACGCCCATCGGCCATCCGACGGAAAGGACCTTCCTGAGCCCGTCAGCAAGAAAGCGCCTGCTTCCGGTCATGAAGCGGGCGGAGTGCGGCAAGTTGATGAGAGCGCCGATCGTAACGCTTACCGCAGTCGACAGGGTTATCCCATAATACCCGAGGGCGGTATGGAAAACCAGCAGAAAATTGAGGGCGATGTTCGCGACGCAGGCAATCGCCATTGTGGCAAGCGACCGCCGCACACCGCCGGTGGCGCGCAGCACGCCGTTGCTGTTGATGAGAAAATAATGAAACGGCAGCCCGAGCGCGAGGATCCTGATAAGCGGTATGGCGCGCGCCCCCACTTCCCGCGGGATGTTCAGGTTCGACACGATGAACGGCGTAAGTATGAACCCGAGAATGCCAAGCAACAGCCCCGAAACGAGCACCGACAGATAGATCGTGTAAATAGTGCCGGATAGCGCCTCGCGGTCGCCCGACGCGTGGAGCCGCGATACGAGCGACACCGATCCGACCGTAAGCGCGTTCGCGATGACAATGAAGACGAAATACATCTGTGTGGCAACACCCACCGCCGCCTGATATTCCTTGCCGAGCTTTCCCGCGATATACACGTCGGTCAGGCTCATCAGGAACTCGAACACCATGATCAGGATCATCGGCCAGCTCACCGCCCAGCTCGCCGCGGCGAGCACCCGGTACTCCGGACGCCTGATGAGCCGCAGGGCGTTGCCCGGCGGTCCCGTTTTCATTTGCGCCCCCAGAGGGCATCGCGGAGCCCTGATTTCCTTCGAGTCGGTTCTTCGATCATGGATGCAATCATATCACGGCTACCCCATATCTCGACCTTTTTCCTCGCCCTGGTGATCGCGGTATAGAGTAGCTCGCGTGAGAGCACGCGTGAGGGCGTATCCGGAAGCACGAGGAGCACGCTCTCGAACTCGGAACCCTGGCTTTTGTGCACCGTGATGGCGTAGGCGGTTTCATGCGAGGGGAGCCGCGACGGAACGAAATCCCGCATTCCTCCCGCGTAATCAGGGAAGTACGCCCGCAGCGCCATCGGGGTAGCGCCGGAGGATCGTATCACCCCCAGGTCTCCGTTGAAAAGCCCGAGCGGATAATTGTTTTCGCCGATCATGACCGGCTGTCCCGCATACCAGGCATGGCCGCGGGGAACCATGCCGTTTCTTTCGAGGACACCGGCTATCCTTTCATTGATCGCCTCGACGCCCCGTGGCCCTTTGCGAAGCGCCGACAACACACAGAACCTGGAATACCATTCGTACGCCTCAGCGGGACTCGCCGCAGAGAACACCGGGCCGAAACGGGAAAGCGCGCGCTCCTCGATCAGCTCCTCAAATGATACCGGTCCGGCCGGCTCGTAAAGGACGAGGTCGTCATACTTGCCGCCCGCGAGGATCTCAACCGCCCGCCGCGCATCGCCCCGGCGTATCGCTTCCCCGAGCGCGCCGATGCCGCTTCCTCCGCCGAAGCGGAAATTTTTCTCGAGCCGTAGTATCGCGTCCGCGGGCCCCGTATCGGGCGAATAAGGGCCTTCGATCGTTTCGCCAGAAAGCGCGCCTATCCGGGCGGCGAAAGAAGCGCTGTAACGGTGCGTTTCCCCTGTATCACAGAGGTCGCCGAGCACCGCGCCCGCTTCAACCGAAGCGAGCTGGTCGCGGTCGCCGATGATAATGAGGCGCGCGTCGGAACGAACGGCGTCGAGGAGCCGTGCCATGAGCGCGATATCGATCATGGACGATTCGTCAATGACCACCACGTCATGGGCGAGCGGGTTTTCCGCGTTGTGGCGAAAATCGGGCGAGCCCGGGATCGTGCCGAGGAGCCGGTGCAGGGTGAATGTTTCGACGGGGATGGCAGTGCGCGCCTCATCTGGGACAGGCAGCGTCCGCAGCGCGTCGATGATCGCGTTTTTCAGGCGCACCGCGGCCTTGCCTGTCGGCGCCGCGAGCGCGATCGACGGAACGGGGCCCCGCGCGAGCCCCTGTTCGACAAGAAGCGCGAGCAGCTTCACCACCGTTGAAGTTTTCCCGGTGCCGGGACCGCCGGTAATGATGGTGAAGCGGCGAAGCACGGCGGCGCAGGCGGCGACCCGCTGCCAGTCAGTATCAGGACCGGCGCCACGGGGAAACAGGCGTTCAAGCCCTTCGCCGAGGAGCGCCTCATCGGCGATCTCAAACTCGGAATTCATGCGGGCGGTGGTTTCGCGGGCGATGCGCTCCTCATATTCCCTGTACCGGTGCAGGTAGAGCCTTCCGGCTTCATCGAGTATCATCGGGCGGAACTCTCCCGGCGAACCGACAACCTCATGCTTGTTCAGAGAGGCTATCCATCTTTCCGCCTTCGGAAGACGCTCACCGGCATGCGCGAGACCTTCCGTATCCAGGTCAAAACCGGAAAGCACCTCTCCGAGCGTCCGCCCCGCTACGGAATCGAGCTCAAGGCAGACATCGCCCGCCGCGGTGCGAAAGCTCACCAGCATCGCCGCGAGCGCAAGCTCATCACCTTCGGCGCCGGCAAGCCGCTCCATGAATCGGGCAAACTGTCCGTGCAGGGGGGATACTGAATTCAGCGCCTGCAGAAGATCGCTTCGTATCGTCATCGCATTCCCCCCGCTTCGACAAGGCGTATCCGCATCGCCTCGATGAGCCGTTTCGCAGGAAGATCGTGGAAAATCCCTGTATCGCTTCCGCCAGAAGGACTGACGCCGCGCACGAAGAGGTAGAAGACGCCGCCGAAATGAGTGTCGTAGTCGTAGCCCGGCAGCCGCACCGAGAGGTAGTTGTGGAGCGCGAGCGCGTACAGGTGGTATTGCAGGATATAGTTGTTCTCCGCCATGGCCGCGCTGACCGCTTCGCGCGAGTAATCGTCCACAGCGCCGCCGAGGTAGTTTGACTTCCAGTCGACAATGTAGTACCTGCCTTCGTACACGAACACCATGTCAATGAATCCGCGCAGGTACCCCTTCACCGTTTTAAAATCGAGGCTTTCGACCGCGGCGGCGAAACCGGCCGCGTCATCCGCAATCGACGCATCGGTCATAACGGACGCAAAGCTCGCGGACGTGATCTCCTTCAGGGGAAAATAAAACTCCATCTCGTTCAACCGGCCTTCCTTCCCTATCCTGTCAAGCGTGAGACCGGGAATCTTTCCGGAAAGCGGCGTCGCGATCACGGCGCGCACCATCTCCGCTATCGCATGGCTCCATTCGCCGTCAAGACCGTAGCGGACAAGCGCTTCATCGATCACGGTGACGTTCTCCCCTTCAGCAGGAGCGGTGAAGTCGTATCGCTCAAAGACCGCGTGGATGCAGCTTCCCGCCTTCGCGCCTTTCGGAAAGGAGAAGATGTCCTTTGTATCCGAAAGGACTCTCGCCGGTCCGGGCGGTTCAGGGGCGATATCGATGTCACGGTGTTCCCTGGCCCGGTGGGCCGATGCGCTGAGCGAAGAGTAGCTCGCTATCCCCCAGCTTGAAGGAACTGTTCGCCTGAATTCCCTGCTCGCGAGCGCTTCAGGCCGTGTTTCTTCAGGTTCGAAACGGTGGCTGTCATCATCGGGGAGCGCTTCGACGGCAATCGCGCCGCCCGCCCCGGATGCCAGTTCGCGCAGCTCGCCGATCAACTCTTCATAGCTCAGATCGTCGCACCGTTCGGCGCAGACGGAGGTCTGGGAAACCGCGTCAGGCCCTGCCACCACACGGCCCGCGAAATGGAAAAGGAAAGCGGGCGCGGAGCTTCCCGTCTGATTGATCTTTCCCCATGCCATATAACAGCGCTGCTTTGCCCGCGTGAGCGCCACATACATCAGGCGCACGCTCTCCGCCAGCCGCTCCAGGCGCGCCCGCTCACGGTGCTCGTCACTACCCCCGCCGATATCGAGCGCGGCATGATAGTCAGGCGGCGGGTGGAAGATAAGGTCCTCGTTCTCATCCCTGTGTTCGGACCAGAGGTACGGGCAGAAGACGACCGGGTACTCAAGCCCCTTGCTGCGGTGCACGGTCACCAGGGTCACGGCGTTTTCGTCGGTCTCGAGCCTGATCTGGTGCTCCTCAGCGGTTTCCCCTTCAGCCATCCTTCGCGCGGAGAGCCACTTCGCGACTCCCTCCATGCCGAGCTTCTCCTCCACCTCGGCGCGGTGAAGGAGCTCCGCCAGGTGAAGGAGGTTGGTCACTCGCCGCTCGCCGCCGTCAAGAGAAAGGAGGCGCGGCCGCACCGACAGGGCGGATTGCACGAGCGAGAACATGGCGATGAAGCCCCGCTCTTTCCACTCGTCATGGTAGCGCCGGAATCGATCGAGCACCGCTTCCCATTCCCGCTCATCTTCGAGCATACGGAAGATCAGGTTCCCGCCCACCCCGGCGATATCGGTGGAACAGGCCGCCCGCACCAGGCCCTCGCGGCCGGGTTCGGCGGTCGCTTCGAGGAGCAGGGCCATTTCGTCCGCCTCGTGCGAGAGAAAGACGCTTTCGGAGCTGTAGAGCACGCCGGGCACTCCCCTGCTTTTGAGCTCATCGAGCACAAGCCGGGCCTGGTCGTTCCTGCGCACGATGACCGCGATGTCTCTGGGAAGAATGCCCCGATCGCCCAGCATGATAGCGCCCGACCGCCCTCCGCTGACCAGCCGCGCGATCTCGGCGGCCGTCGCTTTTGCCGCCGCCGCTTCGGCAGCCCCTTTCCCCGTTTCGCCTTTTTTGTCATCGGAGTTCTTCTCAAATTTCCAGATCGTGAACGGCGCTTGCTGTTTCGTGTCGATGAGCGGAGGCACCTCATTTTCGGCGGCCGCGGCGTCCACGGGAGAGAACTCAATCCCCTCAAAGATGAACGGATTTCCCGCGCGGGAGAAGATCGAGTTCACCGCGCCGACCAGTTCCGGCGTCGAGCGCCGGTTCTGCGCGAGCGTGGCGCGATCCTCCACCTTCTGCCGCGCGCGCAGGTAGGCAAAGATGTCCGCGCTTCGGAACGCGTAAATCGCCTGTTTCGGGTCGCCGATCAGGTAGAGCATGCCGCCCTCGCGCGCGAACAGCGTCATGAATATCCGGTACTGGAGCGGGTCGGTATCCTGAAACTCGTCGATGAGTGCGGCCTCAAACCGCTTCCTGACCATAGCGACAAGGCTCCCTTCGCCGGAAGCGACCGCGTCGTACATGTCGGCGATGATATCGTTGAAGCCGCGGATGTTTTTCTCCTGCTTGCGGCGGGCAAGCTCGTTTTTAAAGTAGCCGAAGCAGTCATGTTTGAAGCGCAGGATATATCCGCCCATCGCCGAAGAAAACGCGCCGAAGGCCGCGAGGAACCGGTCTACCTCATCGAAGAAGAGGTGCCGCGGCGGCGCGGCGCCGTCTTTCATAGCCTCCGCGATCGCGACCGTCCCGAATTTGCTGAGCTTCGCGAACACGCCGTACGGATCGCCGGCCGCGAAGAACGCATCGAGCCCGGACATCCACCCGGCCAGCCAGTCGCCGCGATACCGTTTTCTGTTGATTCCCGGATCTTTCTCCAGGATGGCGGATATCTCTTTCCCCGCGTCGCGCCAGATATCAGCGATCGAAGTGAACAGGCCGCGCACCGACGAATCGAGCCCGTCAAGCTCCTCGCCGATATCCTCCCGCGTGCGGCCGCCGGGCTCCGGCACCACGGCGAATCCGGGATCGAGCGAGTGCTTGAGGAGGAGCGATGTCAGATAGTCCGGCGTCATCTTCTCGAGATAGCGCATCCGGTAAGCGGGCTGGTCGTGCATGGAGAGCCGCCAGAAGTCCTGCGCGATCTCGCGCACGAGCGAGCGCTGATCGGTCATGAGCGCGGTGTCGAAGAGCGAGCGGCTCTCGAAGGCGTTCTCGACAAGCATCCGCTGGCAGAAGGCGTGGATGGTGAAAATCGCGGCCTCATCGAAATCGCGCAGCGCGTCCCGGAGCCTCGCGCTAACGCGCTCATCGCCGGCATGGCGCCGCGCGAGCTCGCGCGTGAGATCATCGTTATCGCCGCACGCCGCGCCGTCAAGGCAGGCCGCGAGGTCTCTGATCCGGTTACGAATGCGGTCGCGCAGCTCCCCGGTCGCGGCGGTGGTAAAGGTCACGACGAGAATCCTGCTGACCGGCAGGCCCTTCTCAATAATGAGGCGCAGGTAAAGGCCCGCGATCGCGTAGGTCTTTCCGGTTCCCGCGCTCGCCTCGATCAGGCGCACGCCGTCGAGCGGGCTTGTGAGCAGGTCAAACCGCTTCATGCTTTCACCTTCCCCTGGCATTCGATCATCGTGGCGAACACCGCGCGCGCAATTGAAATGAATTCGCCGCCGAGGGGATCGGAAGCGGCAAAACAGCGCGAGAAATACGGGTCTTCGCATTCCGCGCTGCCCTGGAAAGCAGGCGCCCATCTGGCGCGCGCGGCGCCGAGCGCCCTGTTATCGTCTTTTCCTCCCGCGACCGCTTCCGCGTACGCAAGCGAGGTTTCGGGGAAGAAGCGAAGGGGAATACTCATTCCCTGTCGATAGAGTTCGACGAGATCCGCCACAACCTTCTCCGGCCCTTCAACGAAATCCGTCTCCCATACAAAATCCTTTCCGGCGAGCACCGTACGGACCGGCGCGCCTTCCGTCGCCGCGGCCGCGACACAGTGGGTGATCCATGCCCGCAGGCGGTCTTTCGCCTTCACGTTCGCGTGACGGTAAAAGAGGAGCGTGTCGGACCAGAGCGGCCCGATCCGGCCGGTGATGCGGAACCCCTCGCCGCGGTAATCGATGTCAAGCGGTCCGCGGCGCCCGCCGGTCATATAGGAGGAAAGCGTGCCGACGAATTCTGCTACCGCGGCCGCTGATTTATCGAACCCGTATCTCCCCGCGCCGCCGTGCGGAAGCGCGCCCGCCGCGCGATACAGGCGGTAGGCAGAATCCCTGTCCTCTCCCGCGAGGAACAGTCGGCAGAGGTCCTGTTCAATCTGATAACGCTCGAGTCCGCCAAGCGCGAACGGCTCGTGATCGTCAGCCGCCTCTTCACCTTTTTTATAATAAATGCCGAGGCGGCGGCGCAGGAGCGCGCGGCACGGATTTTCAAAGAACGCAATCAGCTCCTCAAGGCCGAGAGTGAGCGCATTCTCCTCCGGTCCGGGTAGCGGCTCGCCAACAAAGGGAGGCTGCGCCGACCTGTATCCGGCCGCCGCGCGGCACGCCTCCAGGTTTCCTTCTGAATAACTGTAGAGCGGGCCGTCGTTCCTGAAATACGCGGCGCTGAACGACTGCAGGCGGTGCCGTATCACGATCCGCTTCCGCACCGCTTCCCCGCCGATCGTGTATCCGCGTTCGGCGTAATCAAGAAGCTCGCTGACCAGCACCGACGGCGGGATATCCTTGTTATCCATCATGCTCTGGCCCACATAGCTTATGTAGAGGCACTCCCGCGCCGAGATCAGCGCCTCAAGAAAGATGTAGCGGTCGTCGTTGCGGCTGGAGCGGTCGCCGCGCCGCGGGTCGTCGCGCATCAGGTTGAATCCCACGGGAGTGTCGGTCCGCGGGAAGGTGCCGTCGTTCATGCCGACGAGGCAGACGACCCGAAACGGGATGCTTCGCATCGGAAGCATCGTGCAGAAGGTAACGCCTCCGCTCAGGAACCGTCCGGACTCACGCTGCCCGTCTATCGCGTCGGACAGCCACTGCCTGACGACAGAAACATCGACATCGCCCGCAAAACCTGAAAGCGCCGCCACATCCGCAAGATCGGCCACATGGCCGCGCAGCACCTGCAGGAGCGCTTCGGATTCATCGTCAGGCTCAAACATACGGTCGAGAATCTGCCCCAGGAATTCCGCCCACTTCGCAAGCGGGCGCGCTTTCTTCAACTCTTCCGCGAACGCGAAAAGCGTATCGGTGAACGAGAGGAAGCGCCCGAGGAGATCGGCGGAAGCCCCCTCGATCCTGTCGAACGGGAGAATGTCGCTGAAGAGGCGCCCGCCGCCGCGCATGGCATAGCCGAGAAGCATCCTGTCTTCCCCGGCCCGCCAGGTATTTTCCCGGTAGGCGGGAAGGTCTCTCGACATGCGGTCGCGCTCATCGATCCCCCACCGAACGCCCGTCGCGATGACCCATTCGCGCACCCGCACCGGCCCGTCCCCGGTGATGCCGAAGCGGCGCGCGATGTCGTCGCAGTCAAGAAGTCCGAGCACCTCCTCGACGGCAAACCTGGTGTCGTTACAGCCCAGTATCGCGAGGAAGGCGTCAACGGTGCGGCCCGACCAGCGCACGGTCTGGTCGGCAAGGGCGAACGGGATGGCGCGCGCTTCATGTTCGGGATTTCCAAACACCGCCTTGATGTACGGAAGGTACGTTTCGATGTCAGGCGTCATCACCAGGATTTCGTGCGGCTCAAGCCCCGGCAGCGCTTCGAATCGGCCGAGGAGATAATCGTGAAGCGACTCGATCTCGCGCATCGGGCCGTGGCATGAAGCGACCTGAATGGACTCGTCGCTTTCGAGATCGATCCTCCCGCCGTCTTCGCCTTTCACGGTTCCGCGGTCAACGAGCGCGAAGATGTCGTGCTGGATCGAATTGAGGAGCGTAATTTTCTCCCGGAGCGGATCGATGAAATCCCTGTCATCATAGCGCTCGTCCGGCTCCGCGCCGATCACCATGTCGATGAAGTCCTTTCCACGCATGCCGAGGGAGGCAAGGAGGCTGTTGCCGGTTTCATAGTGCAGGTCTTCGAAGGTAAGCTGCGCGTCCTCCGCCCGGCGTTTCATTTTCGTGATGGCGCGCGGCGAGCGCACGTCGCCCCAGAACTCACGCGACGGGTTCATCAGGAACAGGCGCACCGGAATGCGCTCCGAAAGCGCGCGCAGCAGCTCGAGGTGGAACGGCGGAAGGTTCGATATCCCGAAGACCGCTATCCGCTCCGGGAGCCCTTTAATCTCCCCGCCCCCGCCGCGCAGCCGCGCGATGAATTCACGGTGGAGCGCAGCCTTGTGCCTGTTGGGGATGCGCTCCCTCACGCGCCGCCAGAGTTCCGCCTGCCAGTGGTCATCGTATCCCCCTTCCCACGAAAGCACCATTTCGTGCCGGTAGGTAAGGTACTGGTCAAAGCTGTCGGCTATCTCGCGCGAAAGCTGGAAGCGGCGCATCGGCGAGCTGCCGTCGCCGAGGTAATCGCGTATCGGCTCGAAGCCCGGCAGCCCCGTACAGCCGGGAACAAGCTCCATGACGCGCCAGGTCATGATCTCCTTGCGGTACGGGTCCTTTTCGGGGATATCGGGAAACGCCGCCCTGAAAAGCTCGTGCACGAGCTCGTTCGGGAACGGATAGCGGCAGTTCGCCCACACGCCGAGCAGTGACGCCAGGCGCATCGACACCCAGCGCTGCATGCCGCGGTTGTGCACCATGATTGTTTCAATGGCGAACGGCGAGGAGAGCGGTTCGCGCACAGCCTCGCCGAGCATCACGGCAAGCCGGTCGAGGCTGTTACTCATGTAAAGGTTGAATCCCGCCATCGCCTGTTCCTGTCATGCCCGCTTTTCGTAACGGATCTGGGACTGCCTGCGGATCTTTATCTTGGTATAGCGTATGGGGGGATACACGTCAAGCGCCTCGCGTATCACCTCGAATATCAGGACGATGGAGGATGAAAAGACAATGACGTGAGCGAGCGCGATGAGGAGCACGAGCAGGCTCCGCGTCATGACACTTACGGGCGCCGCCGCGCCGGTCATGAGCGCCCCGCGCGCGTACGACACCGAAGCGTAGCCGAACGCCACAAGGCAGAGGAGCACCGCAGAGTAATTGCCGTACAGGATCCACTTCCCGACCGACTGCGGGATTCCCCGCAGGGGACGCACCACCGTGCGCCCGAGCCGCCGCACGAGCGCCAGGCGCGCCGCTTCAAACCGCTTTCTGATCCGCCGGTAGATCATGAGCGCCATGATAAGTCCCGCAACGGATGAAAGCGAGCTCGTGACCAGCGCCCCCGTCACCACCGCGACCACGGCGAAAAAGAACACCACGAGGAGCGCCGTACCCGCGAATACCGCCAGCGGCACAAGCACCCCGGCGCCGACCGCCGCGAGCGCGCCGAGCGCCATCCGGACGGAGCTTTCGAAAAGATTGAGGTAATCGTCGGGGCTTCGGACGAAGTATTCCCACTCGTCTTTGTACTCTTCGCTTTCGCGCGTGAAAAACTCGCGGATGATTTCGTCAACATACTCTCCGCCGCCTTTCGGTGAGCCCGCCATCGCGGCATACACGCGCCAGGTGCGGTCATACTGCGCGCGCTTCGCGGGATCGGTGAGCACATCGTATCCCTCGCGGATGAGCACGAAGCGGCTGTAGCTCGACGGGTCTCCCGACACGTCGGGGTGCGTCTGCCGCGCGAGTTTACGGAACGCCGTGCGTATCTCGTCACGCGACGCGCCGTGACTCACGCCGAGAATGGCGTAGTAATCCTTGAATGAGAGTGTCTCTTCCATCTGCTGGTTTCGTCCGCCGGTTCAGGAGAAAGTGCTGTTGTATCCGCCATTAATGAAAAAATTGGAAGTTCCGATCATGCCTCGTAATCCACCATGCGTCGCTCGCTGCGCGCCTCCATGATGAACGGCATCACCGCCTTGTGTTCCGGATGGGACTGGTACGCGTCGAGCGATGCCCTGGAATCGAACTCCGAATAGAGTACGATGTCGCCGCTCGTTTCGGTCGCCGAGAAATCGATCCCCACCTCCATGCGCAGAAGGCCCGGAATTTTGCCGTTCAGCGATTCGAGCATCTCTTTTATGAGAAGCGCGTTTTCGCGCGCGCTGTTTCCATGCGCCTGCTCTTTCAGCTTCCAGATCACGATATGCCTGACCATGTTTTCACCGGATATATAGCGTTACGCCGGCCGGAACTTCAGGGCCTGCGATTCATCGAAGCACGGCACGGGATTTATTGCAACTCATTTAACGGGCGGAACCGGCCGTCCGGGGAAACCGCGGCCGGCTCATGGTTCAGGGCACCGGCTCACCGATCTCGGCGATGAGGACCGTCATGTCGTCCCTGTCCCCTCCGGGCGCTCCCTGGCCGAACTCGGCGGCCCGCCGGAACAGCGCCTCGATCTGCGCTCCCGGATCGAGGCGCATTGAGTCGCGCGACTCCTCGATCAATCGGTTCATTCCGAAGAACTCGCCGTCCCTGCTGCGGATATCGGGAATGCCGTCGGTGAACAGGAAGAGCCTGTCTCCTTTTTTAATCCGCACCGTGCGGCTTTCATACGACGAATCCGCCGAGACGCCGATCATGAAGCCTTCCATGCGGAGAATCTCAGCCTCGCCGTCAGCGGATATGATGAACGGCGTGACATGCCCGCACGAAGTGAATTCCATCGCCCCGTACCGCAGGTCGGCGATGCAGAGGAACATCGTGAAATATATCCCGGTCTCCACCAGCGAAGGCGTGAGGTTAGCGTTCATCGCGGCGCATATGTCGGACGTTTTCCTCCCCGGCGCCTTGACCTGTGTTTCGAGCTCGGTCTTGATCATCGAAGTGAGGAGCGCGGAAGGCACCCCGTGGCCCGACACATCGACGATGGCGAATGCTATCCTGTCCTCGCCGAGCAGAACAACATCGAAGAAATCGCCGCTTACCTCCATGAGGGGCTTCATGCGGCCGGTCACCCTGACGTGCCTGGTGTCGGGAAGCGGCGGCCAGAGGATATGCTTCTGTACGTCCTTGGCGATCTTCAATTCAAAGGTCATCTGTCTGTTCTTGTTCTGTATCTCGCGCGTGCGGTCCTCGACGATCTTTTCAAGGTTATTCTTCAGGTCGTTAAGGCGCTGATACATGATCGAGTTGGAAAGCGCGATCGTCGCGGCTGACCGTATGTTGTTGATGAACCTGACCTCGTTCGCGGTGATCCGGCCCAGGTTCGTCTTTTCGCCGAGGACTACGATGCCGATCAGCCCGTGTTCCTGCATGAGCGGGACTATCCAGAAGCAGCCGAACTCGTCAAAGGCGCGCAGGAACACATCCCTCACCAGCGAATAGTACGGGTTGGTATCCACCATGTCCTTTTCGACCAGATGGTTCGCGCCGGCGAACCACTCCTCCATGACCGGGTCGACCGCCTTCTTCTCTCCGCGGATGGTGTAATATTCATTGCCATCTTCCGCCTTCAGGTAAACGGTGGCGAAGCGCACACCGAGCATCTTCACGAGCACGCTCTCAAACTCGTTCACCCACTGGTCCAGGCTTTTCAGGAACGCGATGTTCTCAATGAACAGGCGCTCGTTCCGTGCGAGGTTGAAATGGTGACGGTTGAAAAACCTGTTGATGATCGGCTGAATTCTCCTGAAATAGATGAAGTTGGCCGCGAACCAGAGCGTCAGGAGCGCGAAAAGCGAGGCCGGGCCCATGGCGCGCATGTGCGGCAGCAGGAGCGCGAAGATGAGCGCGTTGGGGATAAGGATCGCGGAGGAGGTCGCGATCCAAATCAGGGTGATATGAAGGATGCTGCGGATGTCGAGGAGCTGATAGCGCAGCACGCCGTATGCCATGATCGACAGCGGTACGAAGATGAAATTGCCCATCGGATAGATGTCGATCCCCGACATCGCAGGAATGTTGATAAGCGTCAGAAGCGCCGAGAGCAGTATCGAGAAGAGGAGATAGCGGAGCTTCATCTTCATGATCGGGTTCGTCTCCTTCCCGATCCGGTGCAGGTACATTACCAGGCCGTAGACGAGCGAGAGGAAGCTCGCGGTCCCGAAAATCCGAAGCGCCACGCCGCCTTTGGCCATGAAACCCCAATGATAGGTGTACAGGCCGTAGATGTAGTAGTCGGTCTGCGTCAGCGCCGCGATGACCGCGCTGAATACGAGCATGGCGATCTCAAGCCAGCGGCGTTTCAGGCCGAGGAGCGTGTGGAAGAAAATGAACGTTATCGGGATGATGAAGACATAGACCGCGTGAAACGACCGCTCGATCCTCATGATGACATTAATGTCGCTGACAAGGTGATGGGAGATGAAGATCGGCGAGAGCATGCACCACCACACGCAGAGCATGGAAAAGAGGATGTTCTCTTTTTTCAGCTTGCCCCTGGTGAGCGATATGACCGCAAGCGTCAGGCCGACCACGAGACAGAGAATCGGCGGGACAATAAAAATGTTCGGGGTACCTGCTCTGAAATCCATTTGTGCCTCCTGCCTGAATACCGTATGTGCACAGTACAATTGGACGGTTTTTTATGCAATTCATAAATCATGACAGATTGTTATAATGTGCCGGGACTGCCGTACACAAAAGGCTGAACCACGCAACCACGCCATAACCCTGCCTGCCGCGCTGTGATCAACGGCTTATGTATGTTTAGATGATGGATACAGGGACGGTTTCGGCGGACAGAGACAGTCAGCAGAGCTGATTCGCCCATTCTCTCCGCCTGAATTCCTCCCGGTTATGCACCGGCCCCCCGATAAACGGAGCGGTAACGGGCGGACAATGGAGAGCGGATGGAGAGAGCCCGGGCAGTCCCGCGGCGCGGCCGCACCGCTCCTGCCGTAGGGCCGCGTGGACCGCAGCAGCGGCCATCTCCCTCCATGCATCAGTCGTACTTCCTTTCAGCCGGTGCGCCATGAACGTGCTGTAACCACTGCGGCGCGTTCGCCGCGCGCGCTGCCTCCATTCCCCTTTTTCGCCCTCCGACAGCGCCTGCCAGGCGCGGACTGCCTCCCGAAAGGCACTCCTTCTCTCCCGCTGCGCCGGCGTGTCGGGATTTGCCGGCCTCACGTATGCGCGGGCATACTGTTTCCCGTAACGATACACAAAAACCATGTTGCCCATGCGGCCGTGAAATGATCTGAACGGTGCGTTGAGTGTGAATTCCGCCATTGCCATCCTCCTGTAGTGTGATATACAGTAGTGCGAATTCAGAGGACGAGTGACACTTTTTTTCCTCACACGCCACCATCAGCCAGAAAATCTGTGAAGATTCCGGATTAACGAGTTCATCCTGTCTCTATTTTTCATCCTGCCGCCCATCAAAATATTCTTGAAATATCTGCTCATGACGTAAAAACTATCTGTCGATTCAGTTCCGGCCTGCACCCTGACTGAAGTATCTCATTAAAGACAGGCGTCTCATGATAATAAAAATCATCATTTCCTTCCTGGCGCTTCTCGGGATCATCATTCACGCAATATTCCCCTCGTACAAAATTGACATTATTACGCTGGGGCTGTTCCTGCTGGCCCTGCTGCCCTGGCTGTCACATCTGATCGAATCGTTCGAGCTGCCGGGCGGATGGAAACTGAAGTTCAATGACCTCGAGGAGACCGGGAAGCGGGCCGAAAAGGTCGGGCTGGTTTCAGGAGAGATGACAAAAGATGATATTGAAAGGTATTCTTTTCAGATAATCGGCGATTCGGATCCAAACCTGGCGCTTGCGGGGCTCAGAATCGAAATCGAAAAAAGGCTGAAACAGCTCGCAGAAAAGAACAATCTCGGAACGAAGATGCAGGGAGTCGGACGGCTGCTTCAGATGCTCTCCGACAGGGAACTCATAGGCTACGAGGAGAAGTCCGTATTGCTGGATATGACCGGGCTGCTGAACTCGGCGGTGCACGGCGCGAAAATAGACAGGCAGTCGTACTCGTGGGCAATGGAGTACGGCCCGCGGATCGTGAAAGCGCTCGATGAAAGAATTTCTCAGAAATCGCACGGAGGCCGCGTCACACAACGCGCGGGTCGAAAGAAACCCTCCTGAAGTCCGTAATGTATGCAAACCAAGGATACAAAATATCAAAATCCGGCAGCACCAACAGCTTCTATGCTTGCCAAAAAAAACCCGGTTTGAAATACTGCCGCAAAACTATCGTGTCATGAATTTATCATCGATGTCACCCTCCCAGAAAACCATACTGCTCGTCGAGGACGAGGCCCTTATCGCCCTGAGCGAGACCGCGATCCTGAAAAGCCTCGGTTTCAATGTCGTTACGTCCATGAGCGGCGAAGAGGCGGTCGAAATCGTGAAAAGCGGTGTCCAGATTGATATGATCCTTATGGACATAGACCTCGGTTCAGGGATGGATGGCACAAGGGCCGCGGAAATCATCCTTCAGGATTACGATATTCCGGTCGTATTCCTGTCGAGCCACACCGAACCTGAAATCGTGGAAAAAACAGACGCCATTACCTCCTACGGCTATGTGGTAAAACACTCAGAGCGGACCGTGCTGTGGGCTTCGATAAAAATGGCGTTCCGCCTGCACGACGCGCATCGGAAACTCAAGCACCGCGAGGAAAAGCTGCTGCGATCACTCAACGAGCGCACGCAGGCGGTCAAGGCGCTGCGGGAGAGCGAGGAGCGTTTCAGGGCGCTGGTGCAGAACATCGAAGAAGTGATTATTATCATGAATGCGGCCGGCGTCGTCCTCTACGAGAACCCGGCGATAGAACAGAAATTCGGATACTCCATGCTGGGGCGGAACGTGTTCGAGGTGATCCATCCTGCCGATGTGACAGAAGCGAACAGGGGCTTCACCCGGGTAAAGATCAACTCGAACCTTCACATCCCCACCTACTTCCGCGCAAAGTGCGCCGACGGATCATGGAAATATCTCGAATCGCTCTCGACGAACCTGACCGACAACCGCTACATTCAGGGCATTCTGGTTTTCTGCCGCGACGTCACCGAGCGCCTTCTCGCCGAAGAAGCGCTGCGGAAAAGCGAGGAAAACTACCGCAATATCTTCAATAACGCTGTCGAAGGGATTTATCAGACAACGCCATCTGGACGATTTATCAACGTCAACCCGGCTTACGCGAAAACATTCGGATACGATTCTCCCGAAGATATGATACAGAGCGTAACCGACCTGGGACGCCAGCTTTATGTCCATATAGAAGACCGCATGCGCCTTATCAGGACAGTCACCGAATACGGGCACATCGAAAACTACGAAGTTGAAGGATACAGGCGCGACGGTACGAAGATATGGATATCAATCAACGCCGCCGCGGTGAAAAACCATGAAGGCGCCGTCCAGTACATAACCGGCACAACCATCGATATCACCGAACGGAAGAGAACCGAGCGCGAGCTTGCCGAATCGCATGAAATTAACAAGGTCCTCCTGCGCGAGCTCCAGCACCGGGTAAAGAACAGCCTTGCGATCATTACAGGGCTCATCGGCCTGGAGGCGGGCCGGTCGCCTGATGACGCGATGAGAGAAACGCTGCTGCACCTGCGCAACAGGGTAAGCTCGCTTTCCGACCTGTACGATCTGCTTTTCCGCTTTCAGGAAGTCAAGGACACTCAGTTAAACACCTATATCGAACAGATCACCCGCTCGCTTTTCAACACCTACCGCTACGCTCCCGAGCAGATATCGGTGAAGCTCGACTTGGACGAAACGCGCATCGACGTCAAAAGGGCGATGCCGATAGGGCTCATAGTCAACGAACTCGTCACCAACGCGATCAAATACGCGTATCCGCCTCCCGGAAAAGGCGAAATCCGTATCACCCTGAAAAATCTTCCAGACAGGATCTCCCTGAGCGTATCCGATGACGGCGCGGGACTGCCCGCGAATTTCGATCCGGATACGACGGACAGCATGGGACTGCGCCTTGTGCGGATGCTCGCTTCGCAGATTTCCGGAGCTTTCGAGTATGAGAGCGGCAGCGGATCAACATTCAGAATTCATATTCCGGTTTTGAACTGATACTTCCCTTCCGTAAATTATTATTACAGAACAATCCATATTCCCGGGTTCCGTTAAAGCGGCATGCGTCGCTTCAGTCACATGCTGCGTGAAACAGAATCCAGCCGCCACGGAAACCTTCAAAACCCGCCGGGACTTCAACGCCTTCCGACGGTCAGCTTATCGCCAAGATACAGCTTCAGCGCCTCCGCGTTGTTGATGGATTTTTCCTTCGAGCTGTAGAGGAGAGTCACTGTCGGGTGAGACCGTATCGCGGAAAGCAGTTCCTCGATCCGTTCCGCGTTCCTGTCAAGCTCTTCAAAATACTTTTCCCTGAACCGGTCCCATTTTTCGTGCTCGTGGCCGTACCATTTCCTCAGTTCGTTAGAAGGCGCGATTTCCTTCGCCCAGAGGTCGATCCTTCCTTTTTCTCTGGAGATACCGCGGGGCCACAGCCTGTCGACCAGCACCCTGAATCCGTCGGAATCCTCACAGGGATCATACACACGCTTGATTCGAATGACCATGGAACGATCCTCCCTCCTTCCGCCCATGCTCCCGTTCAATCATACACCGCTCTCCCGCGCGTCAACGACATCCGGCACGTGCGTCGACATTCAGCAGGTATATGGATAAAAATGGTGGAAGCAGTATCCCCCCGGGTCGCCTTTCTGCATTTCAGCGTCGTACATGCACTGGCTTATCATGTTCTTCGATGTTTCCCTGTAATCGCTCCGCTTCTCTTCCGCCTTTTTACACGCCATGCAGATCGCCGTATTGTCATACACGGAAAGGATACGCTGCGCGTTCCTGTTCAGCGTCTCGCCGCACCGCGCGCATACCACCGCGCACATAAGCTGCTCTTCCCATTGCTCTGCCATAACGGATACCTCCTTCACTGTGGAATAAAAATAAACGCTGAATAACGGGAAGTCAACTTAAAGCGGGGGATTCTGAAGGCATGACGCCGACATCAGGCCGATGGCCGGTAAATGACTACTTCGATGCCGGCGTCCCTGATCATCTCCTCGGCGAGCGTGTCCGGATACGGGGACTGATAGATGAATTTCCTGATGCCGGCGTTGATGAGCATCTTTGCGCAGATCGAGCATGGCTGGTTGGTGATATAGATAACCGCGTGGTTGATCGACACGCCGTGCAGCGCTGCCTGGATGATCGCGTTCTGCTCGGCGTGAAGGCCGCGGCAGAGCTCGTGCCGCTCGCCGGAGGGCACATTGTATTTTGTCCTGAGGCACGATTCCGCGGTGCAGTGGGGTATCCCGACCGGGACCCCGTTATAGCCGGTGGATATGATCCACTTGTCCTTTACGATCACCGCGCCGACCTTTCTCCTGACGCAGGTGGCACGCGTCGCCACATCGGCGGCGATTTTCATGAAATATTCGTCCCACGACGGCCGTTCGCTCATTGCCGCACCTCACAGTTGAATTCAAGTTCCGCGACAACGCCATCACCCTGCCTGACGGCAATGACCGCCTTAAGCGGAAGTGAAGGCGGGCCGAAAAACGGGAACGTCCTTCGCGGAACGGCAATCCTCGCGGTATTTTCGCTTATCGCCCGTTTCAATCTCGCCCCTTCTATCAGGCCGAAGAAAGTCAACGGTTCCCCTTTCTCGAACACAACATTCTTTTCGTCCTTTCCGATCGGAATAGTATCGAGCACGATGTTGCGGTATCTGACCTCGACTGAACCGATGCCGTCCTCAAAGGCGACCTTACGGGGGCCCGGCAGGTCGCTTTTCATTCTCACCAGCACTATCTGATTATCAGACAGCGTCTCCCGCGTGATCGAGAAACGGTACTGGACATCATTGTAGCTCGCGCCGGTCCAGGACCTGGTGCGCGACGGGCTGGTTACGTAATAGAACACATAAATAATGACAACGAGCAGTACGACATTCACGATCAGCAGGGGGCCGGGAAAGCGGCGCGGCTTTACAACAGGTTCTTTCTCCCGCCGCTCCCTGAACCGCTGCATCAGCTCATCGATCCTGTCTTTCTTTCCTTGAACCTTGTCACTCACCGGTCAATCTCCGCATCACAGCATAGTGGCTCCACAGCACACCCATTCTGTCAATCAACTTATTATGCCCGTCTCAGGGACTGCGCAGATGGGCATTCATGCTTCAGGGATATTTTTGTTGCAATTTTAGGATAATTCTGTTCATCTGTAGGCGCGCCTCGCCGATTGTTTCATTAATACATGCGTGCTGGATCGAACAGCCGTAAGAGCGCAACCGGACCGGATAAAGAAAGATGATTACCCTTAGTATTATCTCCTCCCTGCTCGCGTCGATCATGATCATGTCCGCAATGGCATTTCTCATGTTCAAGGACTGGCGCGACCAGATCCACCGTTACTACTCGTATTTCTGCATCGCGTCGTTCGGGCTGCTTTTCACCATGTTCCTCACCTACGCTTTTCCCGACAGGTTTAACCTGACGGTAGTCAACAGGATCACCCAGCTTTCGACCGTCTGCTGTTTTTCGGCGCTCTTCGCGCTCTCGCTGGTGTTTCCCCGAAGCGAAAAGCGGTTCCCTTTCATTTACACGTTCATCATTCTCATACCGGCTTTCGTCATCGGCGGGATTGCCGTGTTCACCGATCTGAGCATCAGCCGGGCCTATTTCAAAGGCGGGGTCCTCCACCGTGATTTCAGGCCGTATTACACGATCTACGCCGGTGTCACCTTCGTCTACATCACCCTTGCGGTGGGCAACTTTATCCGCAAATACATTCAGACCAGGATCGAGGTCTACCGGCTCCAGATGCGTTACGTCTTCGTGGCCTCATCGATCTCGATCTTCATCGCGGGCATTACCTCGATCATCCTTCCGAGGTTTTTTAATTATTCGGACGTCTATGTGCTCGGGCCGGCGATATCCACCTTTATCGCCATTACCTCGCTCTTCTATTCCATCGTTTCCTATAATATGATGGATATAACCACGGCGGCCCACAAGACAACGATGTACGGTTTCATCTCGGCCGCGATCTTTCTTCCGATCTTCGGGATCGTATGGGTCTACTCGTCGAAGATCGCGTTCTTCGGCAGGCTGCCCGAGTATCTTGTCGCCATCATCATCGTGATCCTGTTCATCCTGTTCTCCATCTTCATCCAGCCGTCGATCGACAGGGCCTTCAAACGCAGGCAGTACCAGTTTGAGGCGATCATCGACACCTTTATCCGCGACACGGAACAGACCAGAAACTTCCGGAGCCTCGTCGAGCGGTCGGTCGATATCCTGTACGATTCCCTCTTTCTGAAAAAAGCGTTCTTCGTTATGTACAACAACGCCAGCCGGCGCTACGAGCGCTATTACGAGAAGGGTGAAGCGGTGGATTTCGAGCCGCTGGAGCGGAACTCTCCTGTCATCCGCTGGTTCGTGCGCAACCAGGAGCTTCTCCACCTCGACCGCGTGTACGTCGACGACCGCAACTTCGCCGATATCCGCGACGACGTGGCCGGATTCTTCGAACAGACAGGGGCCCGGATGATACTTCCGATCTATCACCGCAAAACCGTGCTCGGCCTCATCTGCCTCGGCGAAAAAGACACGCTTGCCGGATACAAGCCGGACGAGATCACCAAACTCGAGTATTTCCAGAAGGAGAGCAACGTCCTCATATCCAACGCGCTGACCTACGAAGAGGCGATGCGCGAGCAGTTCATCAGCCGCACGATCAACCTTTCGGCCGACATCATGGCCAAGGCGATCCCTGCCGCGCTGCCAAACATGCTGAGCATCAAGTTCGGCGCATTCTACCTGCCGAAATACGGCGAAGGCGTCGACTACTTCGATTTCCTCAGGCCCGGAAGCCAGGGGATCGGCGTCATCGCCACCGACATCTCGGGGGTCGGCGTGAACAGCGCGCTCTACTCGGTAGTGCTGCGCTCGGCGTTCCAGTCCTGCGTGCACGAGGCGCCGTCGAGCTACTCGGTGCTGCAGCGCCTGAACAGCGTCCTCTACGAGTACTCCGAAGGAAAGGGCGGCTTCATCACCGGGTTCTATTTCTACTACGACGTGAAATCGATGCGGCTCATTTTCAGCAACGCCGGATTTCCGCCCCTGGAGCTTTTCCGCATCGAGAAGAACGACTTCGATTCCCTCGACACCGAGGGTATCCCGCTCGGGTACGACCCGTCCGCGAGTTACGGCATGGGGCGCACCTATCTTTTAAGGGGGGATATAGGCATTCTCTACTCGAAGGCGCTGGTCAACTCGAAGAACCAGAAGGGCGAGACGTTCCCGCTCACCGAGCTTCGAAGCATCGTCCGCGACAACCGAGTGGCCAAGCCCGCCGAAATCGCCCGGACGATCCAGGAGCGTTTCTCGGATTTCATGGGTATCGCTTCCCCCGAATCGGACATCGTGGCCATCATTTTCAAGATCATCTGACGGCTCCCTGTATCCTCCCCCTCCAAAATAAGTTGACGGTCGTGTAAAATCGTCTGTACTATATTAAAGGGCGTCCGCAATGCGCTCTTTGCGCGTCCGCAGATATCTGACACATCGGGGGTGCGTCATGAAGAAGAAGATTCTCGTATGCGATGGACTTGCGCCTGAGGGGATCGAGGTGCTGAAAGCGGCCGGAGCGTTTGACCTTACGATGCTTGACGAACCATCCCACGAGGAACTGAAGCGGGCGATCACCGATGCGCACGGCCTCATCGTACGGTCGCATTCGAAGGTCAGCGCGGACGTGATCGACGCGGCCCCTTCGCTCCAGGTGATCGCCCGGGCAGGCACGGGCCTGGACAATATCGACATCGACAGGGCGACCGAAAAAGGGATCGCCGTGATGAACACGCCGGTCGGCAACACCACATCCGCCGCCGAGCACGCGATCGCCCTTCTCTTTTCGCTCGCGCGCAAGATCCCGATGGCCGACGCCGACATGAAGGCGCGGCGCTGGGAGAAGAACCTTTTTCAGGGTGTTGAGCTTCGCGGGAAAACTATCGCGGTGATAGGCCTCGGCCGTATCGGCAGGGAGGTCGCCGCGCGGTGCAGGGCGCTTTCGATGCGGGTGGTCGGATACGATCCCTTCATCGCCACCCAATCCTCCCCGGGCCTTGAAGTTGAGATGCTCCCGCTCGAGGAGATATGGCGCCAGGCTGATTTCATCACCGTGCACACGCCGCTGACCGGCGAGACGAAGGACCTGGTCAACCGCGACGTGATCCGGCGCATGAAGCCGGACGTGCGGCTCATCAACTGCGCCCGCGGCGGCATTTACAACGAGCAGGACCTCTTCGACGCGTTGAAGAATAAAAGGGTCGCCGGCGCCGCGATCGACGTGTTCACCGAAGAGCCACCCGAGCACCTGCCGCCGTTCCACGAGCTTGACAACATCGTGCTCACGCCCCACCTCGGCGCCTCAACACAGGAGGCCCAGGTATCGGTGGCCGTCGAGGCCGCGCAGATCGTCGCTGAATACCTGACGACGGGAATCGCCCGCAACAGCGTGAATGTTCCGCCTACCGACCAGTCAGAGTTCGAATTCCTGAAACCGTACATCAATCTCGCCGAGAAGATGGGAAGGCTTCAGGGGTCACTCACGGGCGGCAGGGTGAGCGAGGTGATCATCCACTACTCGGGGGATTTCAGGAATTTCAACCTCGCGCCGGTCACCGCTTCCTATATCCGTGGCCTGCTGGCGCCGTTCACCGAGCTCAACATCAATTTCGTGAACGCGCCGCTTATCGCGCGCCAGCGGGGGATAAAGATCATCACCGGAGAGGACCCGGTATCCCATGACTACTCGCATCTGATCAATATCCGCGCCGCCGGGAACGGAAGCGGCAATGAGGCATGGGGCACCGTGCTCGGCAAGCAGCCGTGGATCGTGAAGATGAACGATTACCTGATCGACTTTATTCCCTCGGGCCGGATGCTGGTGATGCACAACAACGACGTACCGAACGTCGTCGGCACGATCGGGAATTTCCTCGGCGAGCGGAAGATCAATATCGCAAACCTCCATCTCGCCCGCACCAAGCGCGGCGGGAAGGCGCTGGTCATCATCGAGATCGATGACGACCTTGATAGCTCCGTGATAGAGAAGATGCGTGCGCTCCCGGAAATACTTGATCTGAAATATATCGTGGTGTAGAATGGCCACCGCTTCACGCGCAGCAATCACTTACACGCGAAGGTACTGATCATGACATCGAAAGCCCCACTGGCCGCGCTCGCGGCAACATTCATTCTGTGCGCATCCGCCATCCTCATGCTTTCCTGCTCGCGGCATGGCGATCCATCAAAGCTTTACAGCGATGGCCTCGAAAAGCTCAAGGGCGGCCAGTACGCCTCGGCGATCGACGATTTCAGTTCGGCCATCTCACGCGACCCGCGCCACGTCGATTCCTACAACAACCGCGGCAACGCTAAGATGGGGACAGGCGACCTTCGCGGCGCGCTCGATGATTTCAACAAGGCGCTCGAGATTGACCCGAAAAACGTGAAAGCGCTGAACAACCGCGGCAACGCCAAAAACGAGCTCCTCGATTACCAGGGCGCCATTGCCGATTACACCAGGGCGCTTGAGATAGACCCGAACAACGGCAACGCGCTCTACAACCGGGGACTGGTGAGGCTGCGGACCGGCGAGACCGCGGCGGCGATCGAGGACTTCACCCGCGTAATCGCGCTTCGCACCAGCGACGCGGAGGCGTTCAACCTGCGCGGGTTCGCGCGCGTGAAGGCCGGCGACGTGACCGGCGCGATGCAGGACTTCAACAGGGCGATCGAGCTGAAATCGGATTTTGATCTGGCCTTTTTCAACCGGGGATCTATGCGCTCAAAGCGGGGGGATATGAAAGGCGCCTGCGCCGATATGAAGCGCGCCTCCGAGCTCGGCGACGGCCAGGCAACAGAGTTCGTGCGCACACACTGCGGGAAATAACACCTTCCCGGATAGTAACTCCTGAAACAGAAATGGATTAAAACGCTTTCCAGCGGGTGCGGCCGCGGGTGGTGACGCGGCCGTCGCCTGTCCGCACGAGGCGGTGCAGATACGAACCATCCCCGCCGCCGTCTCCCCTCCCCGACTCGCTCCTGATCGTTTCGCCGTAAAACGCCTCCGCGAGAAAATCAACTTCGATCGAACAGGGCCGCATGATGCGGGCGGTCCCCTCCGGTACGCACTCGGTGATCCATTCTATGTACGCCGCGTTGTTGACATGGCCGTTGATGTCGATATCGCTCGTGCGGACGGGAAACTCCTTGCCGGTATCCACACCGGCAGGATCGGAGAGCCTTTCTTCGCGTCGTGTAATCGCGCTTCCAAGCTCCGGCGCGAACTGCCCTGAGAGAAAATCCGGTATCGGCACCGGCTTTCTCGAGTCGCGGTCGATAAGCGCGAGCACCGTCGTTCCCGCCGCGGCCGTCAGGCCATCCCCGCCCTCGATGACGAATTCGCGGTACGCGAAAAAATTATTGAACCCCGAGCGCCAGGTATATGCGGTGAGCGGCTCGAAGCATTTCGGATAGCGCGTGATCTCGAGGAGAAAGCGTGAGTAGACCCAGGTGAGGTTTTCCGCCTCGAAGTGGTCGATTGAAGTGCCCAGGCTGCGCGAATGGTTGTTCGCCACGGCCTGGAGATAGTTGCAGAGGGAGCGCACGGTCGCCAGGCCGCTGCCGTCGACCTCGTAGAACTTGACTTCGTACAGTTCGCTGAATTTCCGCGCGTTCATGACGCTCCTTCCCGCCGGTCAGACTCCTACAGCCGGCAGTTGTTGATGTCGGTCTCGATGATGGCGGTCGCTCCGAGCGCTTCGAGGCGGTCCATCACCTCGACGACCTCTTTCTTCTTCACCATCACCTTGACGGCAAGCCAGTGCTCCTGGTCGAGTTTCGAAACGGTCGGCGACTCAAAGCCGGGGGTGATCGCCTCCGCCTGCTTCAGGAGGTCGTCGCGGATATTGTATTCGAGCATGCTCCACTGGCTCGCCACGAGGATGCCCTCTATCCGGCGGCGGATCTGCTGTACACGCGAGTCCGCGGCGACACCCCTGCCGGCGATGAGCACGGTTTCGTACGAGCCTATATCCCCGAACACTTTCAGGTTGTTGTCGCGCAGGCTGTCGCCCGTCTCGACGATATCGACGATCGCCGAAGCGAGGTTCAGGTTGATCATGATCTCCACCGCGCCCTTCATTTCGATGCAGCGGATATTGACGCCGTGCCTCCTGAAAAAATCCTCGGTCATGACGGGAAATGAGGTGGCGATATTTTTCCCTTCGAAATACGAAAGCGACGTGTCCTCGAGCGTGTCGCGCACCGCGACGCAGAGGCGGCATTTGCCGTATCCGAGCGGCATGATCTCGGCGACGTCGGCGCGCCGCTCGACCACGAGGTCGCTCCCGGTGATGCCGAGGTCAACCACGCCGGAATTGACGAGCACCGGTATGTCGTCGGCACGGACGAAGATGAAGACGATGTCCGCGTTGGTACAGGTCGCGTAGAGGTTGCGGTCCTTCACGCGGAACTTGTATCCCGACTTCTGGAGGAGCTCGATCGTCGGCTCCTTGAGCCGGCCCTTGTTCGGTATCGCGAATTTTATCTTTCCGGTTTCCGCAAGATTCATTGTTTTGTTCTCCCCGCTTTTTCGGTAAGGCCGCTCGTTCCGAAGCGCCGGTCGAGCTCCGCGCGGATCTCACCGAGGGTGACGCCGCGGTGCCCCGCCAGCACGAAGGTGTGAAAGAGAAGATCGCATATCTCGTAGACCAGGTGGGCGTGGTCGTCCTCAAGGGCCGCATGGCACACCTCGCCGGCCTCCTCGGTTATCTTGCTGTTGATCTTCTCAACGCCTTTATGCATCAGCCGCGCGACGTAAGACTGTTCCGGGTCAGCGGCCTTCCGCTCTTCGATCACCTCGAAGAGACGCTCGAAAATGTCCTGTTCACTCATCCTGCATTCCTGTATATGATCTCGTCCGACGGGAACGGCATACCGCGCACCCGCCGCTTTTGTCAAGTCAATGACTACCGTATTCCCTTATCTCCGCGCGGCGCAGGTGGGATAGCGAGGATCCCGCCGACATCGAGGACCCTGAATCGCCCGGGATCGAGCTTCAGTTCCGCGATCTTCCGTTTCATCTCGACGATGGAATGGCCCGCCGGCTCGTCACCGAGCTCGAACGCGCCCCAGTGGGCGGGGATAAAATACCGCGCCCCGAGATCGGAAAACGCGCGCAGCGCCTCATCGGTGTTCATGTGCGCATAGTGCATCAGCCACCGCGGCTGGCCGGGCGCGGCGGGGAGGATCGCGTAATCGATCTTCGGGAAGCGCTTCCTGAACTCCCTGTATCCGACGAAGTAGCCGGTGTCCCCGGCGATGTAGATCGTTGCGCCGGGCGACTGGATCATGTAGCCCGCCCAGAGCGTGGTGTTCTTCGGCTGGCCTATCCGCTTCGACCAGTGCTGCGCCGGAAGACAGGTGAGCCTGACCGCGGCGCCGGCATCGACCGTATCCCACCAGTCCACCTCCGTAACATCCTTTCCGCCGAAATCCCGGACGCACTCCCCCAGGCCTTTCGGCACGAAGAACTTCGTCGACGCGGGAAGCTTTCTTACGCTCTCCTCGTCGAGATGGTCGTAGTGTGAATGCGTTATCAGCACGTTGATCGGGCCGTCAAGCTTCTTCAGGTCGTCCGGCGTCATCCCCGGCGGGATTTTGCGCTTCGGAAGGAGCGCTCTGTCGGAAAACATCGGATCGGTAAGCCAGTATTGCCCCCCGGCCCTGATCAGGAACGTGCTGTGCCCTATCCAGAGAATGAAGTCCTTCCCCCGCAGCTTTTCGATCCGCGACAGCGCATCCGGCCGGAACACGGGAAGGAACGCCTTCTCCTCGCCTGAATAATGATTGTTGTTCGAGCGCAGTTTCCACTCAAGGACCGTCACGAGCGACTTGTCGGCCATCGGCATCCACGGGTTTACAAACTCCCCGTTTTTGAAATGCGGAGCGTAAAGCATCTCGGGATTCGTTTTTTCAACGTCGCTTCGCCACTGCTCTTCGGAGAAGTTCATGCCGCCCGATGAGCAGGCCGCGATCTCCGCCGCAAGTACCGCCAACAGCGCGAGTTTCGCGGCGTAATTGCGAAACGGTATCCGCCCGCGGCGGACCGCGTCAGCCTTCTGTGTTGAATCCGGTTGTATGCTGTCTCTGTTCATCTTTTTTTAAAGGGGGGATACCATCCGCGCTCCGCATGTTATTCAATTAAAAGCACACCGGCCCTTTCTTTTCAATAATAAATCTTCCGGCTGACGCGAAGGCGAGAAAACCCTTACGCGAATCCATCAAACCCGCTGCCTGTTGCGCATGTCCCTCACCGCGAACGGAAGATACAGCAGAAGGACCGCGACTGTGCCGATGATCCAGAGTGCGGGAAGGTAGCGGGGCCAGGGGCCGAACGGTGCGAGGATGGTGGCGCCGCCCGGATTCTCGCAGAGGTAGAGATAGTTCGCCCCGAGCAGGTAATCTATCACCGCGACAAGTCCAGCATAGATGTTGGTGATCACCGCGATCCGGATGATGGAGCGGCCTGTCGGGCGGTATCTCTCTATCAGCGTCAGGTAAAGCATTGAAAGGACGATAAGGTCGTGGGAGATAAAAAATTTGAAGAAGAGCAGGTGCGGAAAACCGTGCGCTCCGAGTGTCGGCGTGATGATGGCGTTGAGCGCACCCGCTATCCCCCAGAAATAACCGATCTCATAAAGGTAGCGGTTGCCGGTCAGAAGCACGAACGCCACGATGAAGGCGCTCACGCGGCACAGGTGCAGCGGAAGCGCGGTGTCAAACGCCCAGACGCCGGCACCCGCTTTCCAGCCCTGTTCGAGAAGCTCGAGGAAGAGAAGCGCCGACGCCGCCGAGACCCGGAACGTCTTCTGCGCCCGATCGGTCCGGTGGTCCGCCATGTAGCGCAGAAGCAGGAAATTGCCTGCAATGAGAAGCGCAAGCACGACGAGATGAACGCCTGAAAAGGCCCTGAATGGTTCAAGGCCCGGCTCGGCGCCGAAGAAGCGGTTCATTTCTCCCCGGCGTACTCGTCGAAGTTCCAGCGGCCCCTTACGGTCTTGCCGTCTTTATCGCGGTACACGCCGCGGCCGTGCATGCTGTCATCCTTCCATTCTCCTTCGTACCGTCCGCCGGCAGCCCATGTGTATACGCCACGGCCGTTCTTCTTTCCGTCGCGGTACTCACCGACGTAGGTGTCGCCGCGGAACTGCGATTTCTCCCCGAAGGTGTAGGTCCCCCTACCATGCATCTTGTCGTCCTTCCACTCCCCGTCGTACGTGTCGCCCGCCCACTGCGAGTTCGGTCCGAACCGATATAAACCTTTACCGTTCATCTTGTCGTTCTTCCATTCGCCGGTGTAGGTGTCGCCCGAAACGGCCCACCACGCCGTGCCTTTGCCGTTAGGCTTGCCGCCTTTGAACTCACCGGTGTACTTGTTGCCGTTCACCTGAATGAGCGTTCCGGTGCCGCCGGCGCAGTCTCCCTGCACACACCCGTGCTGCGTAACGCTGTAGGCGGGAACCTTTTCGGCTGCTTTCGTCGCGTCTTCGCCCCGGTCCCTTGAACAGCTGATCGCCACCAGGACAAGAACCATAACCGCGATACATAAAAATAATCTCATAGCTACCTCCCGATCATTGATGCTTGATAGTGCCTATTCCAGTAGACTGTTGTCAGCTTGCGGAAAAGAGCTGAAGGGCCGAGGACTGTTCGAGTTTTCCCCACATTGTTCGAGTTCCGCAGGCCCAGAAGCTTTTTCGCAAGCTATAACGCAGTAGTGATTGTACTACTGCTGAAAATAAGCTTTTAGTGATCCTCGTTGTGAAAAAAGCCGTATATCTTTTCCGCGGCGGATTGTCCGATTCCCGGAACGGCCGCGATCGCCTCAACTGGCGCGCCTTTAATCGCTTCAATAGACTTGAAATGCTCCAGAAGCAACCTTTTTTTTGATTCGCCGATCGTCGGAATGTCATCAATTACGGATTCGACCGCCGAGGCGTCGCGCAGCGTACGATGATAGGTGACGGCGAACCGGTGCGCCTCGTCGCGTATCCGCTGAAGGATCCTGAGCCCCATTGATGTCTCGGGGAGCCGTACCGGCTCCTTAGCCGGGTCGGTGTAAATCTCCTCGAAGCGCTTGGCGAGGGATACGATCAGCATCCGTGCGCCGAGCGCGCGCGCCGCCTCGATCGCGCGCGTGAGCTGCGTGGGCCCCCCGTCGATCACCATGAGGTCCGGAAGCTCCTGCGACTCGTTGACAAGATACTGGAGCCTTCGCGCCACCACCTCGTGGATCATACCGGGGTCGTTCGCGCCCTCGTAGCCGCGCATCCGGTAGCGCCTGTATCCGGACTTGTCGGGCATGCCGTCCCGGAAACGGGTCATCGACGCCACCGCGAACTTTCCCTGGATGTTGGATATATCAAAGCACTCGATGACAGAAGGCACGTCCGGAAGGGCGAGCACTTCTTTCAGTTCCTGAAGCCCCGCAAGCCTGTCGTCGCCCGCCCGGGCCGCTTCCCGCTCGGCGATGATGATATCCATATTCTTCCGCAGGAGGTTCATGATCGCGCGGTCATCCGGGCTCCTGGCCGGTCCTATCCCCACCCGGTGCCCCGACCTGCCGGCCAGGTACTCTTCGATGATCTTCCCGTCTTCAACCTGGGCCATCGCCACTATCTGCGGCGGCACTTCGGGCGACTGGTAGAAGTCGATGATGAACGAACGCATGATCTCGGGGGTGGTCGCGAACTCGGCGTTCTCGAAGATGGTGATCTTTCTGCCGATCAGTATCCCGCCGCGGTACTCGAACACGACGATGACCGCCTCGCTTCGCAGCACCGTGATCCCGATGAAATCGCGGTCGGCGCCGACCGGCTCGTAGACCTTCTGCGCCTCCGACATCCTGCCGATGTCGAGGATCACGTCCCTGATCTTCGCCGCCTGTTCGAACTCGTACTTTTTCGAGTGCTCCTCCATGAGCTTTTTCAGGTTGCCGATCACGGGTTCGACATTGCCTTCGAGGAACCCGATCGCGCCGTTGACGATCTCGCGGTATTCCTCGCGCGAGATCTTCGCCATGCAGGTCCCGTGGCAGCGCTTCATCTGGAAATTAAGGCAGGGCCGCTCGCCGTTTTTGAGGGGCAGGTCGCGCCTGCACGTCTTCAGCTTGAAGGTGGTGTTGATGAGGGATACCATGTTGCGCGCGGCCTTCGCGTCGGTATACGGCCCGAAGTAACGGTTGCGCCCCCTGGCGAGCTTGCGCGTGAAGATGACACGCGGATATTCCTCCTCGAGCGTCACGGCGATGTACGGATAGCGCTTGTCGTCTTTCAGCCTTATGTTGAACTTCGGGCGGTGTTTGCGCACGAGCGAGCTTTCGAGGATGAGCGCCTCGATCTCGGAATCGGTGATGATATATTCGATTGCCGCTATGTTGCGCACGAGCGCCGCGGTCTTGAAATCGTGTTCCTTCTGGGAGAAATACGACGAGACGCGCTTTTTAAGCGACGACGCCTTTCCGATGTAGATTATCTCCCCGGCGGCGTCCTTCATCAGGTACACGCCGGGATCAAGGGGCACGGACTTCAGAAACGTCCGGTGATCAAACGGGGACGGGTTCATACTGCGCCTGGAGACGTTCAATTTTTTCAATATAGGCGGCGGTCATCTCGTGCGCGGGATTGAGCTCGTGCGCCTTCCGGAACATCAAAAGCGAGCTCTCGTATTCCTTGCGCTTCGCGTACGCCACGCCTAAATTAAAATATCCCCCGAAGCTTTCCGGATTGAAGAGCAGGAGGGTCCGGAAAAGCGCCACCGCGTCGTCAAGCCTGTTATCCTTCAGGTTCTGCACGCCGCTTTTGAAGATGTCGTTCAGCGAATAGCGCGCTTCGAGGGACATCTGGCGCTCCTTCTCCCTGAGCTCTTTCATTTCATCGATCAGGCTGTTGAACGATTCGGCGAGCTCGGCGAGCTCGTCATCCATCGCGCCGTTCATGCCTGAAACGAATTCGCCCTGCGACGCCTTCCTCATCGTTTTCGAAAGGCTCTTTATCAGAAATGAAAAATTCTGCATAAAATGGAGGAGCACAAATATCACCACGAGCACCGCGGCCACGTTTGTGATAATAATATAGCGCTTCATCGTGCGGACAAGGCCGGAATATTCGCTCAGCGTGGTCATGGTCTGCGACGCCGATACGATGAGCTGCACCACCTGCCCTCCCGAACGCTGGCGCGCCGACGCCTGAAGCGGTGTGTAGACGTTGTACCAGTAGAGTCCCCTGTCGGTCTGAATCACGGGATCGACCGCGGGCCGAGCCACGGCCTGACGCAGGTAATTGATGCCGCGGTTTTCGCGGACCACATCGCCGCGCTTCAAGCCCGGGTCGAATGAGCTGTCCGAAGAAACGACCTCAATGACCCTGAAATAATTTTCATCGGCAGTCTGGGAGAAGAGGATCGCCCCCATAAGCGAGCGGTCTTCCGACATCTGCTGGCGAAGCCTCGCCGCGATCCCGTTCGATCCGCGCGCGGCCCCCTCCCTCGCGCTCATGACTATCGCGCCGGCCTTCTCGATGAGCACGTCCTCCTGGTTGCGCATGAGGACCCGCTCGAGCAGTGAATAATTTTCGTTCAGCAGAAAGTTAAACGTCAGGGAAAGCGACAGGATCAGGGTGGCGAAAATCACGGAGATGATGATCACGAAGCGCTTTGAGATGCCGGTTTTCAGAAATTTCACCTGTTTTCTCCTCTCGGAATCGTAAATTCGAACCTGCTGCCGGAGCCCTGCGTGCTGGTCACGCCGATCGTACCCCCGTGAAGCTCGATAAATCTTCTGCATATCACAAGCCCGAGGCCGCTGCCGCCCTCGCCCCGCGTTCCAACATTCTGCAGGTAGCCGTACTGTTCGAATAAGCGTTCGATGGCCTCAGGCGCCATTCCGACCCCCGTGTCCTCCACCGAAACCACGACCATCGAGTCTTTCTCCTGCACCCGCACGGTGATCTTCCCGTTTTCGGTGAACTTGATCGCGTTGTTGATGAGGTTGTTGCTCACCTGCAGTATCTTCATCCGGTCGATCCGCATGACGGGATCATCGATTTCACTGTAAAACTCGATGACATTGTTTTTATCGACTGCGAGGATAAGGAAATTGTTGATGCTCGCGCTCAACAGGTCGTTGATATCGGTCTCTTCCTTGTTGAGCTGAATGATACCCGTCTCTATTTTCGAGATATCGAGCAGCTCGTTTACGAGCACGTAGAGGTTGTCGGATATTTCCCTTATGATCGAAAGGTATTTCTTCTGTGTGTCATCGAGATCCCCGCGTTTAAGGAGAAAATTCACGTATCCCCCGATCGTCGAAAGCGGGGAGCGGAGGTCGTGCGATACCACGGAGAGGAACTCGTTCTTGAGGTCGTTGAGTTTCTGGAGCTCAACGAGGTTGCGTTCGTTCTGCCGTTGCAGGATGATATGCTCCGCCGCCCGTTTCATGACCAGTTTGAGCGTCGGCGCGTCGATCGGCTTTTCGATGAAATCATACGCCCCGAGCTTGATCGCCTGGATAGCGCCTTCGACCGATGCGTAACCGGTCAGCACCATCGGGAGCGAGCGGATATTCATGTTCTGGATATGGTCCATGATCTCGAAGCCGCTCTTGTCGGGCATATTGAGGTCGGTGACCACGATATCGTACGAGCTCTCCCCGAGCTTTTCGATGGCGCCCCGGCCGCTCGTTGCCACCTCGACATCGTATCCTTCCTTTTCAAGGATACGGGAAAGCCGCGTTACGATCTTCTCCTCATCATCGATGAGGAGCACTGTTATCGGTGAATCGCTCATTTTATCCTTCGGCTCTATTTCGGCTCGACAGGTCCCATTCTCTGAAAAGAACTGCCCGGAGAATTAAAACCTAACGTCCCGCCTTATAAAATTTCAAGAAAAAATATATCGCCCCTCTGTTTTTATGGCCCTCCATCATTCCGTTCCTTATCTATCACCCCGGACAGCGGGTCTATTTGCCGGAGAGCCGGTTTTTGTGGCCGTTTTTATCCATTTTTTGCCGATAGTATAAACATAGCGCACATCAGCTCACTTTTATGATAACGATATGGATATCCGAAAAGCTCTAAGATTCCTTTCCCCCGTATTTTTTTCGCTCTGCCTGACTCTGGCCGCGTTATCAGGTGCCAGCGGCGTTCAGGAACCGGCATCGAAAGAAACAACGCGTACGCTGAAAAACCCCGCGAAGGAAACACGCAAGGCGGATAAGACCACCCCTGCAACCTCGGAAAAAGCTGTTCAGAATAAAACCGCTCCCGCTGATCCGAAAAAGGCTGAAACGGTCGCACCGAAAAGCGCCCCACCGGCAAAAACCGCCGAAAAAGCGGCCGCTACGGATAAAAAAACCGATATCGGCAAAGACGCGAAGCAGATGACCACCGAAGAGAAGCGGAAGCAGCGCGATGCGGACCGGGAAAAAAAAGACATTGAATGGATTGAGCGTACGCTTGATCTCGGCATTCAGCGCGAACGGATTGAAGCGATGACAAGACTGCTCAACATCAAGGACCAGTCAAAGAAACGGGAGCTCGGCCTGAGGCTGCGCGACATCATTCGAGACGAGATCGATTCGGAGGTGCGCACCAAGGCGATTTACGTCGCCGGCGAGATCGGCATGAAGGACCTGGCCCCTGAAATAACCGGAAACCTCATTAACGACGTCGAGGACGTGAAGATAGCCGCGGTATACGCATTAAAAAAAATCAATGACACCGGCGCATCGGAGAAGATGATCGATATCCTGAAAAAACAGGACCTGAAAAAGAACTCCAATTTTACCGAGGCCCTTATCACCACACTGGGAACATTCAAGGCGGTTCAGCTCAAGGATTACGCGATCGAAGCGATTAAAAATGAACACAACAGCACCAACAATCGCGAACACCTCGTGATGTTCCTCGGCAAAGCGGGAGTGGCCGATTCGAAGGAATTTCTGGTAGGTCTTGTGAAAAACGATGAGGAGGAGACAGTGATCAGGGCCTACGCCTGCAACTCGCTCGCCCGGCTCAACGCCAAAGAGGCCGGCAAGGACATCGACGATGTGATACAGAAAATCGAATCGTATCCGTATAAAAAGCGGCAGAACTACCACAGGCTCTACATACAGGCAATAGGAGCGCTGGCCAAGCTCGGAGACGAACGGGCGTTTCCGCGTCTGGTCAATTCGGTCAGAAGCAACAACGACGGGGTGCGGATACAGGCGATCAGGCTTTTGAAGGAGATCAAAAACGAAAGAACAATTGACATTTTGAAACACAAAATGAAATATGATCCCAGCTCCAAGGTCCAGAACGAGGCTAAAAAGGCCCTCGAGGAGCTCGGCGTCAAGGTCGAGGAGAACAAGGACAGGAACGGCGAAAAAGAGAAATCGCCGCCCGAAAGCCCGAAAACCGAACCGCCAGCGCCGGGGCGAGCCAATACACGACAGCAGGCGAAATAACACTATAATGAACGACAACTATCCCATGGAAAACGGAAGCGTGCGGGACAGGCTGAAGGACATCCGTACGCTTTTCATCTTCGTAATTCTGTCCGCCGTCATCGCGCTCATAACCATGGATATCATCATATTCCCGCTTTCGCTTTTCGCGATCAACTTCACTGACCTTTTCAACTTCTTTATCCGCGACATCATCTGGATCGCCATCGCGGCGCTGCTCCTTTTTCTGCTGGTCCGGCGGGTATACCTTCTTCGCAAGAACGACTGCAGCGGCGGAGAGATAGCGCGACACCTGATCATGAAACCGTTGTCCGCGATCGCCGTTACGCTTGTCATTCTTATTGTGGCCCTTGTACTCATATACCTGATCTACCTTCTGCTTCACTACAACAACTACCTGATTTATAAAATGAGCAACTGAGATAACGAGCGGAGAGCACTGACAGGACCGTGGCAAGCGAATTCGACAGATACTTCCTCCACCTGCCTCCTTTTGACCGGAGCGATGATTTTGACGCGTACTGGAACGGCTCGGTCAAAGAGCTCAAGCAGGTGCCGATCGAGCCGGTTGTAAGCGAAAACCGGAAAAAATCGCACGGCCGATTCTCGGCGTTCGATATCTCCTTCAAAAGCATGAACAGGTCGGTCACTTCCGGAACGCTCTTCGTACCCAACGATGTCGAGCGGCCGCATGTAATAATCCTGGTTCCCGACTACAACGTACCGAACCTGTATCAGAAGCAGATCCTCGATAAGCCGGTCGCCTATTTCTTCCTCAACCTGCGCGGCCACGACATACTCAGTTTCGACGTCACAACCGAGGAGGAGCGGACGAGCCCCGGCTACATGGTCGAAAACATCCTCGATACCGACCTGTATTACGTGAGGTCGATATACCTCGACCTCTACCGCGCGATCGACATGCTCCGCCTCCGGAAAAACCTGGACTGCAGCGCGATCGGAATTATCGGCAAAGGACTAGGCGCGGCGGCAGCGCTCTTCGCCGCAAGCCGTTCCGACAGGGTAAAGGGGCTCGTGCTCGAGACGCCCGCTTTCAGTTACCTTCCGATGAGCCAGAATGTGTCGGAGAGCGACGCGACCCGTGAGATAAATGATTTTCTTCAGAAGAACAAGAGCAGGAACAGACAGATCAAGAAAAACCTCACCTATTTCGACGCACTCAATTTTACCGATAAGATCTCATGCCCGACGCTGGTGACGGTCGGCTTCAAGGACAAGATTTCTCCTCCGCAGTGCGTATTCGCGCTCTTCAACCACCTTCTCTGCGACAAGACGGTAGAAGTGTATCCCGATCAGGGAAATGAGGCGGGCGGGCAGAAACAGCTGAAAAAATCGATTACATGGCTTACCGAGATCCTGGCTGAAGAATAGCCGGATCAGCGAACGAGGGGAACGAACGAAACCTCTCCCAGTTCCTCTTCGAAAATCTCATCCTCGCTTCTGACGAACTTCTTGACGACCTGCGCGTTCCCTTTCTCGACGGGAAGAAGCATGGTGCCGCCGTTTCGCAGCAGTACAAAGAGGTCCTCGGGAACGATCTTCGCGCAGGCCGCGACCACGATCGCGTCGAACGGCCCCTTGATATCAGAAAAATCCCCTGTGTGGTACAGTGTGATGTTGGTATAGCGGAGGGTGAGCCGGAGAAGCTCTTTCGACCTTTTATGCAGTTCCTCTATCCGCTCGATGGAAACAACCTCACGGGCGAGCTCTGCGATCACGGCGGCCTGGTATCCCGATCCGGTGCCGATCTCGAGAACGCGTTCGGTGCCTTTCAGGTTCAGCTCCTGGACCACCCTTCCTATCGTCGACGGCCTTGTGATGGTCTGGCCGAACCCTATCGGAAGCGCGGTATCCTGGTAGGCGCTGTAGCCAAGCGCCTCTGAGACGAACAGGTGCCTCGGCACCTTCGCGATCGCCTGAAGAACCCGGCTCGAACGGACGCCCTGCCGTACCAGCGACTGCGCCATCTTCTCCCGGGCTATCACAAAATTATCCACGGGACTACGGTACAAAATATCCCCCCCATTCGTAGCCGCGCTGTCCGCGATAATTCAACTCGATCCTGATATCGGCCCACCAGCCTTTGAACGAGGGGAGCTTGTAGCTTCGATAGAGCAGCAGGTAGCGGTACTCCTCAGAGCGCTTGACACGGTCGTAAATTTCCCGGAGCTGGTTGACCTCGCTCGCGCGGTAGATGCCGCCGCCGGTCTCCGCGGCGATGCGCGAAAGGGTCGGGTCCTTTTCGTTGAAGGTGACAATGTAAACGGGGATATAATGGCTCTTCGCGTATTCGATGATGTACTGGGCCGAGTATTTCTGGAACGAGGCGGCGTCCGGCGCCCCGCTGGTGAGCATCACGACGGCGCGGCGGTTCTGCTTCGGGAGCAGGTCGCTTATCGCGTTGTAGAGCGCGGTGCCGTAGTTCTTTCCGTTTTCGTAGCGCTTTTCTCTCAGCGCTTCAAGGGTGCGACGTCTGCTCCAGTCGAAATCGCTTCCCGCCCAGAAATCGCCGGAAAAATTGATGAGCTTGATCCTGTCGTCGGTGTGCATTTTGCGGAGGATGAATTCAGCCACCCAGGGCATCTCGCCGTGAAACGCCTGGTTTCCCGTCGACCTGTCGACGCACAGCGCAATGCTCACCGAGGGGTTCTGGGTTTTCAGATAATCCACGGTGACCCTTGATGCGGTCGCGCTGTCCTCGATGATCCTGAAATTTTCCCTGCGCAGCGCGTAGATCGGCATCCCGTTGCGGCTGCGTATGTTCATGCACACCGCGACGGTCGGGTAGTCCCTTGTATCGACCGAGGTGATCTCCATGTCGAGGTTCGAGTAGGCAAGCTGTGACGGCGAGAAAACGAATACCTTCTCCTGGCTGTGATCAACGCTGTAAAGCAACCCTTCGCGGTCGAAGCGCGACGAGAAGAGCCTGGTAAAGGACATCGAGCCGTTCTCCCAGCTTGAGAACCAGCTGCTCGTTTCGTTCGCCGGATCATAGAAGAGGAGGCCGTTGCGCTCATCCGAGACGACAAGCGTGTTGTTGTGCCAGCTTATCCCGCGCGGGTTGTTCAGGTTTTCGACACGGATGTTTTTGATGAAATTACCCGAATCGTCGAAACAGGCGATGCGGCGGTTGCCCGCGTCGGTAACGTAGACTTTATTATCCGCGACAGCGACACCGGTGGGGTTGTTGAGCTGCCCTTCGTATTCCCCGGGCTCGCCGAACTTCAGGATAAACATGCCGTCGGCGTGAAATTTCTGCACGCGGTTATTCCCCGAATCCGCCACATAGAGGTGTCCCTTCCGGTCGAAGGCGACGCCTTCCGGGCCCCGGAACTGGCCTTCCCCGCTTCCCGAAAAACCAATCTTCTTCTTAATATTACAGTTGAGGTCCATCAGGTAGACCATGTCGGCTTTGAAGTCGGATACCGCGAGGGTGTTCTCGAAGCAATCGATGCCGTAGAGCTTGCTTTTCATCGAGGGAGAAAAGGTCGTGACCCCCTGCCCGTTCGGATCTATCTTGCTGATCTTGCCCGAGGCGAATGAGGTTACATAGAGGTTCTTGTCGGAGTCGATGGCGATATCAGTCGGTGCTGGAAAACGGAAGCGTTTCAGGTTGCGTGATATGTACTGGTCCGACATGACAAGGCTTCCGTAATCGGTCGAGGTGCTGCCCTTTGCCCCGCGGAAGCGGATCGTATCGATCTTGTTCTGGATATAGACGTTGTTCTCGTTGATCGACGAAAGGCTCTCCCACTCCTTCAGCGCCTCATTGACGAATCCGCCGTGCTTGTAGGAGCGGGCGAGGTACTCCCGCGCCGCGTGATAGTCGGGATAGGTCATGACCGCGTTCCTGAAGAACTCGGCGGCGGCAAGATACTGGTTCTTATTGAAGAAATGGATGCCTTTCCTGAAGGACTCCTTGGCCCTGTCAAAGCGCACAAAATCGGCTGAAACCGCGCCGGCGCCGGCAGGGAGAAAAAGCGCGCAGATGAGGACGGCAAACGAGAGGAACCGCAGGGACTGTATCGAAATCGCTCGCAATAGGGAACCTCGAACACCTGATCATCGGGATGAAAGGCTTTCCGCGAATAATACGGAGCGTTCGTTTTTATGTCAAGAACGTTCCGCGGCGTTCCGGCGTTCAGCGCCGGCCACACTATACTAATCGTCCGGCACTCCCCGCCCGCTTCACCGTTTTTTCAGAATCTTTTTAAGATACTTTCCGGTGTGCGATTCCTTCACGTCTGCCACCTGTTCCGGCGTTCCCTGCGCGACCACGAATCCCCCGCCGTCCCCGCCCTCGGGCCCGAGATCGATAATCCAGTCAGCGGTCTTGATAACGTCGAGGTTGTGTTCGATGACGATGACGGTATTCCCTTTATCGACCAGCGAGGTGAGCACTTCCATGAGCTTCCGTACATCGTCGAAGTGGAGCCCTGTCGTAGGTTCGTCGAGAATGTAGACGGTTTTGCCGGTCGCGCGCTTCGAAAGCTCGGTGGCGAGCTTCACCCGCTGCGCCTCACCGCCGGAGAGCGTCGTGGCAGCCTGCCCGAGCTTTATGTAGGATAGCCCCACGCTGTTCAGCGTCTCAAGCTTTGCGTGCACCGAAGGTATGTTCCTGAAAAACTCCTCGGCCTCGGCCACCGTCATGTCAAGGATTTCGTAGATATTTTTGCCCTTGTAGCGCACCTCGAGCGTTTCGTGGTTGTAGCGCCGCCCCTTGCACACCTCGCAGGTGATGTAGACGTCGGGAAGGAAGTGCATCTCGATCTTTTTGATACCGTCGCCCTCGCACGATTCGCACCGCCCGCCGGATACATTGAACGAGAAGCGCCCCGCCTTGTAGCCGCGCACCTTCGCTTCGGGAAGCGAGGCGAAGAGGTCCCGTATCGGAGTGAAAAGCCCGGTGTAGGTCGCCGGGTTGGAGCGCGGCGTCCTTCCGATCGGCGACTGGTCTATATCGATCACCTTGTCGATTTTATCGATTCCGAGAATTTTGTCGAACTGTCCGGGCCGCTCCTTCGCCCTCATCGTGATGCTCGCGAGCGCCTTGTAGAGGATCTCGATCACGAGCGTCGATTTCCCCGATCCGGATACGCCGGTCACACAGGTGAACACGCCGAGAGGAAAATCAACGGCAAGGTCCCGCAGGTTGTTCTCGCGAGCCCCTTTCAGCCTGATATAATCCTTCGCCTCCCGCCGCAGGGCCGGCACCGGCACCGAAAGCTCGCCCGAGAGATATTTCCCGGTAAGCGACTTTTTGCTCGCCTGGATTTCGTCAACGGTCCCGGTCGCCACGACGTGCCCTCCGTCGAGCCCCGCGCCTGGCCCGAGGTCGACGATGAAATCCGCCTCGCGCATCGTCTCCTCGTCGTGCTCGACGACGATCACGGTGTTGCCGATATCGCGCAGCCCTTTAAGGGTGCGCAGAAGTTTCTGGTTGTCACGCTGGTGGAGGCCGATGCTCGGCTCGTCGAGGATGTAGAGCACGCCCATGAGGCTCGATCCGATCTGCGTCGCGAGGCGTATCCGCTGCGACTCGCCGCCCGAAAGCGTCCCCGCGGCGCGGTCCAGCGTCAGGTATTCTATCCCCACGTCGTTTAAAAATCCGAGCCTGACGATGAGCTCCTTCATCACCTGGGCTGATATTTTCTTCTCGGTTTCGTTGAGCGGCACGGCGCGGAAGAACGCGTGCGCGTCCCTGATCGAAAGCGACGTGAGATCGGCGATCGAGCGGTCGGCCACCTTCACGGCGAGCACCTCGGGGCGCAGCCGTTTTCCGCCGCACTCGTCACAGACCTGGTTGGACATGAAGCGCTCCATCCATATCTGCATATCCTCCGATTTGGTTTCGTGGTAGCGGCGCTCCAGGTTGGGGATCACGCCTTCGAACGAGCGCTGGAATTTGAACTCACCGTGCGAGCGCTTCACGTCGAACTTCAGCCTTGTATCCCCCGATCCGTAAAGAATGATCGACTTGACCGTTTCATCGAGGTCTTTCCACGGCGTGTGCGCATCGAACCTGAAGTTGCGCTCCAGCGCCTGGATCTGGTCGATGTACCAGTAGCTCGTGCTCTTGCCCCAGACGTCGAGGACGCCCTCGTAGAGCGATTTGTCCGGGTCGGAAACGATCAGCTCGGGGTCGAAGCGCATGATGAAGCCGAGGCCGGAACATTTCGGGCAGGCACCGTAGGGACTGTTAAACGAAAACATGCGCGGCGAAAGCTCGGGGATGGATACGCCGCAGTCGGGACAGGAGAGCTTCGTCGAGAAGAGCTGCTCGTCGTCATCAGAGATGACCGTCACAAGGCCCTCCGCGAGGTCGATCGCCGTTTCGATCGATTCGGCCAGGCGGGAGCGGATGCCGTCCTTGAGGACGATCCGGTCGACGACGATTTCGATCGAGTGCTTTTTGTTTTTGTCGATGGTGATCTTCTCGTCAAGGGTGCGCATCTCGCCGTCGATACGCACGCGCATAAAGCCGCTCTTGCGCGCCTGCTCGAGCTTCTCCTCGTGCTCGCCCTTCCGGCCGCGGATTACCGGCGCGAGGACCTGCATTTTCGTGCCCGACTTTCTGGTGAGCAGCGCCTCGACGATCTGGTCGACCGACTGCGACGATATCCTTTTGCCGCATTTAAAGCAGTACGGCACGCCGATGCGCGCATAGAGGAGCCTCAGGTAATCGTAGATCTCGGTGACCGTACCAACGGTCGACCGGGGGTTGCGGTGCGTCGTCTTCTGTTCGATGGAGATCGCGGGAGAAAGCCCTTCTATCAGGTCGACATCGGGCTTTTCCATGAGGCCGAGGAACTGGCGCGCGTAGGCGGAAAGCGATTCGACGTACCGGCGCTGGCCTTCAGCGTAAATGGTATCGAAGGCAAGTGACGATTTCCCCGATCCGGAAAGGCCGGTTATCACCACCAGCCGGTCGCGGGGGATATCGATCGATATGTTTTTCAGGTTATGTTCGCGCGCACCCTTGATTCTGATGCAATCGGTTGTCATATGATGCTGATGTTTTGCGAGCCGCACATCGGGCAGATGATGTCCCGCTCGAAATCGTCGTCTTCAAGCGCGTTCTTGCGCTTCACAACGACATCGTCCCAGCGGTAATCACAGTCGTCACAGGCATAACTGGTCTCTACCTTGCGGTTCGGGTTGTCGTCATCCCATCCTTCATCCATTTCCTCATCATCAAGGAGGTCAGAATCGAGATCATCCCCCCGCGCCGCGTGGTCCTCATCGAAGAGCTCCTCTTCATCAAAGTGCTCCTCATAATACTCATCTTCATACACTTCGTCGTCAAATTCCCTTTCAAGACCGTTATACATAGAACCACCCTGCGCTAGTTAAGAATCTCTTTGAAATGAATGATCGACAGGCCGCCCGTATAGCCGTGCAGCTCATTAACTCAGTCGTCACGTTAAAATCACCCGGCTTTTTGTCAAATTAAATTTCCGGCTCTTTTTTTGAAGAATACGCTTATCCGGGACGCCTTTTATTATAGCAAATCTTACTTTTAACCTATAAATTTTCGCCGCTCCTTTCCAAAATTTTTTCATTGAACTATTATTAATTTATTGTAGCATATGTCTTTGCGTCGGATGTACTCTACCCGAATGGTTAACATACAATGAAATTATCGTTGAAAACAGGCGCCGCATCCTTCCTGCCGTCAGATACCGTGGCATTTTTTCTTCCAGAAAAAAAAGGCGGCGTGGTTGCGGCGGACATTCCCGAACCGGTGCGCTTTATTGCGGACCGGATCGATCTTTCGCTGTTCAGGGGAAAGTCGGGCGAGACACTGTTCCTGCCGCTCAGTGACATGCCTAATACGATCATTATCGGGCTCGGGAAACCGGAGGATGTTTCGCCCGAATCGCTGCGCAATATAGCCGGGAACTGCATCACCGCGTGCAAAAAGAAAAAAATCACGGAGATCCATCTGCTTATCCCCCCTCTTCCGAACATCGCACCTTCAAGCGCCCTTTCCTGCGTCGCGGAAGGCGTCTATCTGACCAATTACAATTTTGAAAAATACAAGTCAAAAAAAGATATTGCGGATAACGGCATCCGGCACGCCTGTTTCTATTCTGACGCGCACGGCGCCGACGCGATCCTGAAGGAGATCGGGATCGTCTGCGAAAACACGCTGCGCTGCCGCGACCTCGTCAACGAGACGAGCGACCGCGCCAATCCCGTCGCGATCGCCGATGAGGCGAAAAAGATCGCGAAGCTCAAAGGCGTCGCGTGCAGGATATTCGGCAAAAAGGATATCGAGCGGATGAAGATGGGCCTTTTTCTCGCGGTAAACCGCGGCAGCGACTACCCGCCGCGGCTGGTTGTGATGCGCTACAGGGGAAATCCCCGCAGTGGAGAATCGACCGCGCTTGTCGGCAAGGGGATAACCTTCGATTCGGGCGGAATGAACCTCAAGTCGTCGGGAAATATCGAGGCGATGCGCAGCGACATGGCCGGCGCGGCCGCGGTGCTTTACGCCTTCAGGGCCGCCGTTGAGCTGAAACTGCCGGCCAACCTTTTCGCCGTCGTGCCGCTCACCGAGAACATGCTTGCGGCCAGATCCTACCGGCCCGGCGACATATACACCGCCTACAACGGAAAGACCGTGGAGATCGGCAACACAGACGCCGAGGGAAGGCTCATTCTCGCCGACGCCATCGCCTACACCGTCGACCGCCTGAAGCCGACCCGTATCGTCGATATCGCCACGCTCACCGGCGCGTGCACCGTCACCTTCGGAGAGATCGTGGCGGGGATGCTTTCCACCGACGACGATACCGCCGACAGGCTTTTCAGGGCCGGAGAGGCCACCGGCGAGCGGCTCTGGAGGCTCCCGCTCTACCGCGAATATGAGGACGATATCAAATCAGAGATCGCGGACATGGCGAATGTTTCCTCGAAGAAACAGGCGGGCACCATCATCGGCGCCGTGTTCCTGAAAAGTTTCACGCGGAAAATCCCGTGGGCGCACATCGACATTGCCGGCACGGCATGGTATTCCAAGCGGCGCGGTTATTCGCCGCGATACGCGACCGGTTTCGGCGTGCGGCTTTTCGTGGAGTTTTTAAAACAGCTGTAATCATCCCGCTGCGCGGATCGTATCCCCCTCGTCTTTTGCCGCGTCATATGCAGGAATAATTAATCATACACCTGCAGCATATATTGTAGTACATAATTAACAGATATTTGCGACTTGTTCGCCACTCCCTGATACGTATAAAGTCAATATGGTTATCTATAATATAACACATCCATACGCATGAGGTGTTATTCAAAAAGATACCATATACAGAAGTTACAAAACTACAGATCAAGGAGAACAGTTATGCCCGCGACAACTGAAAGCAGAATTGGAAAAACGATTCTGGAGGAATATAAGAAGAAGCTCGTCAGCGCCGAAGAGGCGGTCAGGGTCGTCAACAGCGGCGATACGGTATGGTACGGCACCTTCAACGGTCAGCCGGTGGAATGCGACAAGGCGCTTGCCGCGAGAAAGGACGAGCTAAAAAGCGTGATCATACAGTCCGCCGGCGCGCTCCCGCCGATCCCGCAGGTGGCGCTGGTCGACCCGAACCACGAGCATTTCGCCTACCACAGCTGGTACTTTACCGCGCTCGACCGCAAGCTATGCGATATCGGCAACATCTTTTACTGCACGATCAACTACCACGAATGCAAGAAGGTCGTCGAGGAGCTCGGCAGTCCCGACGTCGGGATACTTCAGGTCACACCGATGGACGAGCACGGCTTTTTCAATTTCGGCCCGAACGCGTCACACCACTATTCGGTGAGCCAGAGCGTCAAGAAGCTCATCGTTGAGGTCAACAGCACGGTGCCGCGCTGTCTGGGGGGATTCGGCGAGGCGGTGCATATATCCGACGTTGATTTCATCGTCGAAGGTGAGAACACGCCGATATTCGAATATCCGCCGAACGTCAATCCGTCGCCTGACGAAGTGAAGATCGCCTCGTATGTCGTGAACCTGATCGAGGACCGCTCCTGCCTGCAGGTGGGGATCGGCGGCCTTCCGGCGAGCGTTGCCCACCTTGTCGCGCAGTCCGACCTCAAGGACCTCGGAGTACACAGCGAGATGTTCATCGACAGCTTCCTGGAGCTGATCGAGGCGCGCAAGATCACCGGCAAGTACAAGAACATCGATCGCGGCAAGATCGTCTACACTTTCTCGATCGCGACCAGGCAGACCTACGATTTCATGAACAACAACCCGATGCTCGCCTCCTGCCCGGGGCACTACACCAACGACCCCAAGGTGATCTGCCAGAACGACAAGGTCGTGGCGGTGAACAATGCGGTCGAGATCGACCTCTACTCGCAGATATGTTCGGAAAGTTACGGTACGCGGCAGATATCAGGGACCGGCGGCCAGCTCGACTTCATGCAGGGCGCGTTCGAATCCAACGGCGGCAAGAGCTTCATCTGCCTGACCTCAACGCGCAAGGACAAAGACGGCAACCTGATCTCCCGCATCAAGCCGTGCCTGCAGCAGGGCGCGATCGTGACGACCCCGCGCAGCGTCGTGCAGTACGTCGTGACGGAAAACGGCATCGTGATGCTCAAGGGCAAGTCGACATGGGAGCGGGCCGAAGCGCTCATCAGCATCGCGCACCCGCAGTTCCAGGACGAGCTTATCCGCGAAGCGGAGAAGATGGGCATCTGGAGAAAATGCAACAAGATCGCGTAATGACGGATACTGATCTTACTTAGAAAGCGAGAGGCGACGATCATGATCGTCGCCTCTTTTTTTGCGCACCGTTCGTTCCGGCGGGATTTTTTTACGCGCCGATGATCGTATCCCCGCACACGACCGCGTTGATGACCGTGCTTCCCGCCGGGACCGATGATCCGGGAAGGAGCACTGAGTCCCTGACGACCGCGCCTTTTCCGACGGATACATTCCTTCCCACCACCGAGCCGGATACATCCGCCGCCGGGTCGATACGCGCGCTTTCATCAACCGCGCGCATCTCGATCGAAAGCGCGTTTCGCATCCTTTCGGCAAGGCCGTTTCCCCGCCGCAGGAGCGCAAGGTTCGTTTCGCGGTATGAGGCTGCGTTACCGATATCGAACCAGTCGCCGCGATGTTCCTGATAGTGCACGCTCGCATTCCGTATGAGATCGACATAGCCGGTATAGACAACGCTCGAAAACTCGGGCACGAGATACCGGAAGATACGCGGGCTGAGGACGGCCACGCCGGTGTAAATCAGGGACGAATTTACTCCCGAGCCGAGAAAGTTTTTAAAATCGAGGATCCGGTCGCCCTCCACCGCGACCGGCGCGATCTGCGCGGCGTGCTCGTGGCGGCGCAGGGCAAGCGTGGCCGGCGATGAGAGGCCCCGGTGAAAGTCAATGAGCGTGCGAAGATCGAAATCGATAATCACATCGCTGTTGACGATAACGAAATCGCCGTCATTGAGCAGCGGCTCGCATTTCTTCAGCCCGCCGCCCGTGCCAAGAATTTCCGGTTCATATGAAAAGGTGACCTTCATGCCGAAATTGCGGTTCGCCTCAAAAAATTTCATGATATCGTCAGGCCGGTAGTGAAGGTTGCAGACCACCTCTGTGATCCCCGCTTCGCGAAGGAGCGTCAGCGCGTAACAGATCGCGGGAACATTCATGACCGGAACCAGCGGCTTCGGGATTGTGTCGGTGATCGGGCGAAGACGCTCCCCGTATCCCGCGGCGAAAATGAATCCTTTCACGCCATCACTCCGGAATGAGTTTTGCAAGCAAGCCCCACGCGCGTGAAAGCTCGGGACGCCGGCCGCAGTAGGCCGAGAGATAGGCAAAAGTCGGCGCGATTGAGGCGGCATAGCGCCGATTCCCCCGCGTGTGCGCCTGGTATCCGAACGTACCGATCGCCTTGACATTGCGCTGGAAAGCCTGGAGGTCAAACATGCGATCGTATTCCCCGCGTTCCATCGCGTGGACACCCGCCGCGCGGGAACTCTTATATGTGTAATCGAGAAGGGATGCGTACTCTTCGTCATCGAGCCGGAAATACGAATCGCGCAGGAGCGAGGCCGCGTCGTACTGCGGAAGGCCGAGCCGCGCGTCCTGAAAATCGATGATACGGGGAAGCCCGCCCGCGATCATGACGTTGCGGCTGTGGTAATCCCGGTGGTTGAGCACGAAGAGTTCAGGCCGGTACAGAAGCCCGGCGATCGCGCGGAATTCTTCGCGAAGCCGCGCGACATCGGGCGAGTGCGGATCGTTGCCGAAAAAGCCGCACAGCGCGTGCTCAATGAAAAAATCAAATTCGAACATCAGCTTTTCGACATCAAAGGAGAACGTGAACGGAAGGCTTCCGTCGGGCCGGATCGCCTGTATCCGAACCATGATGTCGATGATCGAACGATATAAGTCGCGTCGCTGAGCAGAGTCTATCCGCGAGTTATACTCTTCGACCATGCAATCGCCCAGGTCCTCGAGGAGGAGCGATCCGTGATCCGGACTTGCCTGATACAATACTGGAACGGGGATAGTATTCTTACTGAGCAGGGAATGGAGAATATAGAACGGATACGAATCAAGCTTCGTGTGAAGGAGCGCCGGATCGAAACAGAGAATGTAGCTCGCATCACCCTTCACAACCCGGAAATACTCACGTGTCGAGGCGTCTCCCTGAAGTTTTGTGATCGCATCGTAACTTCCGAGCGCGCCGCGGAGGAAGCGCCGCATCATCTGATCTCTTTCGTTGCCGGAACTGTTCATTTCCATCCGTGACACATTTTCGCCGCGTACCGCGGTCTGTCCCTGTGAATAACATGCCGGCGGGCGGACATGCCCGCCGGCCATGGGGGAGTGCCTGTCTTAATCCTGTGATCTCCGGAGGAACGCCGGTATGTCAAGATCTTCTTTTGAAAAGTCCCTGGTGCGCTGTTTCTCATAATCGAGCTTGAAGGTGTGCCCCACCTGCGAGCCGACCGCCCTGCGCTGGGGCTGCTCTGATCCCTTGTTCTCTACAAGTTTGAGCGCCGCGCCGGTCACTCTGTCGAGGTCGTTCTCGGCGGGCCTGTTCAGCATGTTCTTTTTGCGGTCAAATCCGGTGGCGATGACGGTCACGCGCACCTTGTCCTCGAGCGCCGGATCGATCGTCGCGCCAAAAATAATGTTCGCCTCGGCGTCGACCTGTTTGGTTATCAGGTCGTTTACTTCGTTCACCTCGTGGAGCGAGAGGTCGTTGCCGCCGGCTATGTTGATGAGCACGGCCTTCGCGCCGTGGATGCTGGTTTCTTCGAGAAGCGGGCTTGCGATCGCCATCTGTGTCGCCTCGAGCGCCTTGTTCTCGCCGAAGCCGAGACCGACTCCCATCAGCGCATCGCCGGTTTCCCTCATGACCGTGCGCACATCAGCGAAGTCGACGTTCACGAGCCCGGTGACCATGATGATGTCGGATATACCCTGTACGCCCTGGCGCAATATGTCGTCGGCAAGCTTGAAGGCGTCATCGATCGGGGTCTTGCGGTCGATTATCTTCAGCAGCAGGTCGTTCGGGATGGTGATGAGCGTATCCACCTTCTCCTTGAGATTGGCGATGCCCTCCTCCGCCTGGCTCATGCGGCGCCTGCCTTCGACGCGGAACGGCTTGGTAACCACGCCGACCACAAGCGAGCCGTGCTCCTTGGCGATCTCGGCCACGATCGGCGCCGCGCCGGTTCCGGTCCCACCGCCCATACCGGCGGTGATGAACACCATGTCCGCGCCCTTCAGCGCCTTGTGGATCCTGTCCCGGTCCTCGTTTGCCGCTTCGCGGCCGACCGACGGATCTGCTCCCGCGCCGAGGCCGCGCGTCGACTTGCATCCGATCTGGATCTTCGTCGGCGCGAGCGACTGTTTGAGCTGCTGGGCGTCGGTGTTGACGACGATAAACTCGATCCCTTCCATTCCGGTCGAGATCATGCGGTTGACCGCGTTGGTCCCGGCGCCTCCAACGCCGACTACCTTAATAACGGTCGTTAGCTCTTTTTCCTCTTCCATCTTGAACATACACTCCCCCGTTAACTGTTTTTTGTTTTGCTATATATGTACTATATTATGTCGCATAGCTACCGGTGCTTTTTACCGCTCAATTCCCGTCCGCACCGTCATTCTTCAGAATTATGTCGTATAATAAAATATCGGCATAAAAGTTGCAACACTTTATTACAGATACTGCTCAATCCATTTCATCAGCCGCCCGCCCAGCGTGGAAATGCCGGCCTTTTTTCCCTTTTCCTTTCCGGAACGGTACTGGTTCATGAGAATCCCGTATTTCAACAGGCCCACGCCGTTCGAGTACATCGGGGTGGATACAACGTCCTTCAGTCCTGCAATGTCCCTGGGTGTGCCGATCCTGACCGGCAGGCCCAGCACGCGCTCGGCGATGTCGACGCAGCCTTCGATCATGCTGCCGCCGCCGGTGAGCACGATGCCCGCGGCCAGGAGCTCCTTCTTCCCGCTCATGACCAGCTCCCTGTCGATGATCTCCATGATCTCCATCATCCGCGGCTCGATGATCTGCGCCAGTTCCTGGCGGAAGAGCCTGCGCGGCGCCCTTCCCCCGACCGACGGGACCTCGATGGTTTCGGACGGATCGACTATATCCACCACCGAACATCCGTACTTCTTTTTGATGACCTCGGCCGCCTCAAGCGGTGTGCGCAGCCCGATCGAGATGTCGTTGGTCACATGGATACCGCCCACCGAGTTTACCGACGAATAGGCGACACCGCCTTCAATGAATATGATGATGTCGCAGGTGCCGCCGCCTATATCCACCAGCGCAACGCCGAGCTCCTTTTCATCGCCGCTCAATACCGCCTCGGACGAGGCGATCGGAGAGAAGATCACGTCGGTGCACTGGAAGCCCGCGCGCTGTACCGATTTTACAAGGTTCTGGACGCTTGTCGTCGCGCCGGTGATGATATGCACTTCCGCCTCGAGACGTACGCCGCTCATGCCGATCGGGTCCTTGATACCGCTCTGGTCGTCGACCGCGAATTCCTTCGAAAGCACGTGCAGTATCTCCCTGTCCGCCGGGACCTTGATCGCCTGCGCGGCCTCGAACACCCTCTTGACCTCGCCCGGATTGACGTATCTGTTCCTGTTCGATATCGCCACGACGCCGCGCTGGTTCTGGCCCTGTATGTGGTGGCCGGTAACGCCGACGAACACCTCGTTGACCTCGCAGCCCGCCATGAGCTCGGCGTCCTCGATCGCCTTTACAATCGACGCGACTGTATTATCAATATTGACGATGACACCGTTTTTAAGTCCCCTTGAGGGAGCGACCCCAACGCCCGAAACCTCTACCTGGTTGTGCTCGTTATTGAAGCCGATCACCGCGCATGTTTTCGTCGTCCCTACATCAAGGCCAACCACCATACCTTCCATCGTCATACCTCTTGGATTTTTCACTTCACTAACGCCAGGTTGTTGAATATCCGTACGGTATCCGGATAGCTCTTCGCGCCATCGAGATACGACACGCAGTACCGGAACGCCTCACCGATCCCCTCAGCCGATTTCAGGTAAAACCTCGTGGGACGATTGCGCAGCGTCACCACGGTCCATTCCCTGTCGGCGATCGATATTTCGGAAAGCTCGCGGACGACACCCTGCTTTCCTTCTTCGAGCCGGCGGAGATATTCGGTGAAGCGCCGCACTCTTTCCGTCAGCGACCCGTTCACCACATCCTCCGCCCCGACTACGATCACGGGTCTTTCGGCAGTGTGCACCCTGCGCACCGAAAGCACCTTGAACTGGTCGTCCGTCTCGAACGGGATGATCTCGTTCCCCTTCTTCACCGCGAACACGAACGCCGGCTCGCGTTCGACGACGGCCACCACGATCCCGCCGTCCTGCTCCGCCACGCGGTACGACCGTATCAGCGGGAGCTCTTTTAACGCGCTTTCGAGCGAATCGATATCGATCACAATCGCGTCGGGAAGCACGCGCATATCGACGCGGCCTATTATTTCATATTTCGAACAATAACGCAAGCCCCTGAACTCAATTCTGCGCACTTTTTTCACATTCCTGAAGGCGTGCGACGGGCTCGCGCAGAGCGCCAAGACCAGGATAACCGTTATCGCGATCGCCTTTCTCACCGCGCGGTCCCCTCCGCTTTCAGCGCTTCGGCGATCATCGGGCCCGCCTTGTAGATATTTCCGGCGCCGAGGGTTAGGACTATATCTCCCCCGCGGACCTTTGCAAGGACCTGAGCGGGGACATCCTCCAGCCTGGCGATGACGGGCACGTCACGGCCTTCATTCTTCTGAATCGCTTCCCGTATCAGGTTCGACGACACTCCTTCAATCGGCTCTTCACCGGCCGGATATATCTCGGTAAGGAAGAGCTCATCCGCATGGCCGAACGCCTTTCCGAAATCCTCCCAGAGGAACTGCGTGCGCGTGTACCGGTGCGGCTGGAAGACCACCACGATCCTGCGCTCGAGTTTTTTCAGCGCGCTCAGCGTTTCGCGGATCTCGGTCGGATGGTGTCCGTAGTCGTCCATGACGGTGATCCCGCCGCCGTCATAGATCCGCTCCAGGCGCCGCCCGACGCCCTTGAACTCCAGAAGCCCCTGGCGGATCGCCTCAAAACTCACGCCGAGCTCGAGCGCAACGGCAATCACCGAAAGCGAGTTGCACACGTTGTGATTGCCGAGCAGCTGGAGCGATATCTCGCCGAGCCTTTCATCTTTCGAGTAGAAGTCGTACACGGTCTTGCCGTCGGTCATTCGCACGTTCTTTGCCCGGTAATCGGCGTGCTCCGAAAAACCGTAGGTCACGTACGGCCGCTCGATCCTGGGCAGGAGCTCCTGAATGGCGCTGTCGTCGGCGCAGAGCACCGAGTAGCCGTAGAACGGGATGTTGTTGATATAGGTCAGGAACGCGTCCTTGATCCCTTCGAAGTATTTGTAATGCTCCAGGTGGTCGGCGTCGATGTTGGTAACGATCCCGATGGTCGGCAGGAGCTTCAGGAACGATCCGTCGGATTCATCGGCCTCGAAAACGATATACTCTCCCTTGCCGATCCTGGCGTTCGACCCGAAATTCAGCACCTTGCCGCCGATGATCGCGGTGGGATTGATCCCGGCGTGCGAGAGCAGGTATGCCAGAAGCGATGAGGTCGTGGTCTTGCCGTGCGTCCCCGCAACGCCGATGCCGTGCTTCAGGCGGACAAGCTCGGCGAGCATTTCCGAGCGGTGGATGATCGGAATGCGGCGGCGGCGCGATTCGATGATCTCCGGATTGCTGACATTGATCGCGCTCGATGTTATCACGACGTGATAATCGTTGATGTTCTCCGCATTGTGGCCGATAAACACCTTCGCGCCGAGCGCGCGCAGGCGCCTGGTCTGTTCCGATTCCATCAGGTCAGATCCAGATATCTCGTAGCCGAGGTTGATGAGGATCTCGGCGATGCCGCTCATTCCGATGCCGCCGATCCCGATGAAATGCATTTTCTTTGATTTTCTGAACAACGCCTTACTCCTTATCCTGCGCGGGATGTTCTCTCTGCTCGATCTCGAAATCCCGGATTATTCTTTCAGCTATCTCGGCCGCAGACTCCTTCTTCGCGGCGGCTATGGCCGATTTCGACATCTTGGTCAGCAGCGCTTTGTTGTTGAGAAGATCGATGATCATCGGTCCGACCTTCTCCGGGGTGGCCTCTTCGTTGGATATCGAGACGGCCGCTCCCTTCGCGGCGAACTCCTCCGCGTTTTTCGTCTGGTGGTCGTCCGCGGCGAACGGGTACGGGATGAGGATCGACGGCACGCCCATCGCCGCGAGCTCCATCATCACCCCAGCGCCCGACCTGCTGATCGCGAGATCGCTGGCCTTGTAGGCGTATCCCACCTCGTTGATAAAGGGGGACAGGAACACCGAGCCTTCATTGATCTCCTCGTGCACCCGCTTCTTGTACTCCTCGAATGAAAGCGCGCCGGTGCTCCAGATGATCCCGACGTTCTTGAACTCGCGCGGGAAAAGCTTCTTGATGCCGAACATCAACTCGTTGATCTTGACCGCGCCCTGGCTCCCGCCGATCGCCAGTATCACGTGGCTGCAGTGCTTCATGTTGTAAAACTCCCTCGCCTTCTCCCTGCTCACCGTTGAAAAGACGTTCTTCCTGATCGGGTTGCCGGCGTAGGAGAAACGGTGATTGTATTTCAGGTATTCCTTCGTCGCTTCGAACGTAGAAAAGATATTGTGCGCGTATTTCGAAAAAAGCCTGGTCACGCGGCCCGGAACGGAATTCTGCTCGCACAGGTCGATCGGGACTTTCTTTATCCGCGCGGCTAAAAGCATCGGGGCGGATACGTATCCCCCCATCCCCACAACCGTGTTGATTTCAAGCCTGCGAAGTATCCGCATGGAGCGCAGCACCGCGAACGCGAAGCGGAGCATGAAAAACGGCAGCCTGACGATATTGGTCGTAAACGCCGGCGCCCCGTAGTACATGAGCCTGTCGCCTATTTCGTTGATATAGGCGAACTTCCTGTCGTTCCTGCCGGCGAGAAACCAGGTGTCGATCCCTTTATCCGTCAGCGCCTCGAAAAGCGCGATGCCGGGGCTGATATGCCCGCCCGTGCCGCCGCCGACGATTAAAACTTTGAGATCGCTCATTTCCATACTCCTTCCGCAAGTTTCAGCTCCTCGGGCACGACTTCACGGTACTTCGATATGTTCAGAAGCATCCCCACGGCGATCATGTTTGCGAGGAGCGAGGAACCGCCGTAGCTTATGAACGGGAGCGGGATGCCGGTCGTCGGCAGGCTTCCGCTCACCACCCCAATATTGATAAACGCCTGGACCACGATCATCAGCGTAAGACCGATGGCAAGAAGGCGTCCGAACTCGTCAGAAGCGTGGAGCGCCACGTAAAGGCCGCGCCAGAACAGGACGCAGAAGAGGAGCACGATGAAAACCGTTCCGAGAAAACCGGACTCTTCGGCGATGACGGCGAAAATGAAATCGGTGTGCGGCTCGGGAAGGCGCTTGATCTTCTGCGTGCCGTAACCGAGGCCTGTGCCGAAGAACGATCCTTTCCTGAACGCGATAAACGACTGCACGATATGATAGCCGGTGCCGAAGCGGTCGCGCCACGGATTGAGATAGGCGATGAAGCGGTCGCGCCTGTATCCCACCTGGTAGATCAGAAGGTAGAACATCGGGATGCTCAGCACCGACAGCATGCCTATGTAGATAAACGGGAACCCGCTCACAAAAAGTATCACCACCGACACGAAGAGCAGGTCGATCGCCGTTCCGAAATCGGGCTGGAGCAGGATCAGCATGAACATCACACCCGTGATAAGCATCGGGATCAGCAGCTGGATGACGTGGTTCGCCACGCCGTCGTGTTCCGATGAAAACACTTTCGCGAGGTAGATGACGATCACGATCTTCACCACTTCAGAAGGCTGTATGCCGATGAACCCGATTGAAATCCACCGCGCCGACCCCTTCACCGATTTGCCGACACCGGGAATAAGCACCAGTACGAGCATTATCAGCGAAGCAATCAGCATGACTCTCGTGTAGCGCACATAGACACGGTAATCTACCCTCTGGAAGAAGAGGAGCGCCGCGAAACCGGTAACGCACCATACGAACTGCCGCTTGAGAAAATAGAACGAATCTCCGAAGGTCTTCTGCGCGAAATGGGCGCTGGCGCTGTAGCTCATAGCGAGCCCTATTCCGACAAGCACGAACACGGTGATGAACAGGATAAGATCCGGCTCTTCGCGTCTCCTTGTGTCGATGATCGCCTTCAGATCCATGCAAGCCCGCCCGACAGGAGTTTTTGAACGGAATCCCTGAACCGCTCGCCGCGGTCCTCGAAGTTTTTGAACATATCATATGACGCGCACGCCGGCGAGAGGATGATCGTATCACCCGCCGCGCTCCCGCGCATCGCCTTTACGACCGCCTCGTCAAGCGACCCGGCTCGGACACAGTTGAACGGCGAAAACAGTTTCGAGAACTCGTCGGCCGACTCTCCGATGAGCACGAGTGTTTTGACCCTTCCTTTCATAGCTTCCGAGAGCCTGGAGTAATCGTCGCCTTTCGTATGGCCGCCGAGTATGAGCACCACGTCACCGGGAATGCCCGCGAGCGCCATCTGCACCGCGCCCACGGTCGTCGCCTTGGAATCGTTGATGAAAGTCCTTCCTTCATATTCACCGACGCACTCCATCCGGTGGGGAAGCCCTTTGAACGAGTAACAGGCCTCGGCGATCGTCCCGAAATCCGGCTTGGTGCCACGCTTCAGGAGGACCGCGACGACCAGCATGATCGCGGCCATGCAGTTGAGCACATTATGCCGTCCAAGTATCTGAAGACGCGACGCGTCGAGACACTGGACGAGATTGTCGGCGCAGCGGACATACACATATCCCCTTTCGAAATACGCGTCGGCGTTCTTATCGGTGAAGGAGAAGCTTGCGACCTTCGAGCGAATTCCCGAAAGCCCTCCAGCAATGATCGGATCGTCCTTGTAGTAGACAAAGTAGTCAGCCCGCGTCTGGTTCATCGCGATGCGCATTTTGGCGTTGAAGTAGTCTTCCATCGAATCGTAGCGGTCGAGATGGTCGGGCGTCACGTTGAGGATCGCGGCCGCGTCGGGCCTGAACGAGTCGACCGTCTCAAGCTGGAACGACGAAAGCTCGATGACCGATACGGTTTCGTCGCCGGTCTCATCGACGAGCGAGATGAGCGGCGTGCCGATGTTGCCGCCGACCCTTGTGTCTATCCCGATCGAGCGCAGGATATGGCCGGTAAGCTCGGTGGTGGTCGATTTGCCGTCGGTGCCGGTGATCGCGATGATGTTTCCTTTCATGTTGCGGTAGGCAAGCTCGATTTCGGATATCACGGCGATGCCGCGCCGCTTCGCCTCGACGACGAGCGGGATCGTCTGCGGGACGCCCGGGCTCAGGATGATCGAATCGTATCCGCCGTCGAGGACCGAAGGGTCCTGCCTGCCGGCTATTACCTCGACCGAGGGATTGAGTTTGGCGATAACTTCTTCAAGCGAAGCGCGGTCTTTCGTATCGGTAACAGCGACCTCGTATCCGCGCCCGGCAAGGAAATTGCATGCCGCAAGTCCCGTGCGGTATCCGAGTCCGACAACCAGTATTTTCTTTGCGTTCGTTTCCATCTTCTCTTTACAGTATCTTCAGGGAACTCAGTCCCAGTATCGCCAGCACAATGCCGAGTATCCACATCCTCACCACGACTTTCTGCTCGGGCCATCCCGAAAGCTCGAAGTGGTGGTGGATGGGCGCCATCTTGAATACGCGCTTGCCCCTGAGCTTGAACGAGGCTACCTGCACAACCACCGAGATCGCCTCGATGACAAACACGCCGCCCACGATGACGAGGAAGATCTCCTTTTTGATCATGATCGCCACGATGCCGATCACCCCGCCGAGCGAAAGCGACCCGGTGTCGCCCATGAAGACGGTCGCCGGGTTGCAGTTGAACCAGAGAAACCCGATCGAGGCGCCGATAAGCGCGGAGAGAAACACCGTCAGCTCGGCGCTTTCGGGGATATAGGGGATGCGCAGGTAGTTCGCGATCTTCACATGTCCGGAGAGATAGGTCATGATCGCCAGGCTCACCACGACGCTGATCACCGATCCCACCGCCAGGCCGTCGAGGCCGTCGGTGAGGTTGACCGCGTTGGAGTAGCTGACGATGACGAAGGCCGCGAAGGCGACCCATATCCACGCCATATCGAGCACCGCTTCGTTAACAAAGGGGATAAAAAGCTTCGAGACATGTTCGGCGTTCGACGGATAGACGTACACGAGCGCCGAAACGCCGATGCCGACAGCCACCTGCACCGCGAGTTTGACCTTCGCGGGCACGCCATCCTTGTTCTTTTTGATTGATTTTATGTAATCGTCGGCGAAGCCGAGGGCCCCGAGGAGCACGGTCGCGCCTATCAGGATTATCAGGTAGTAGTTGTAGAAATTTCCCCAGAGGGCGATCGAGATGAGAACCGCGCCAAGGATGATGACGCCGCCCATGGTCGGCGTGCCCGCTTTCGACTTGTGGCTCTCGGGACCGAGCGCGCGGATCTCCTCGCCGAACTTCAGCCTCCGCAGCCAGTTGATGACGAACTGCCCGAAGATGAGCACGAGCGCGAGAGAGGTAAGCGCCGCGTACGCCGAGCGGAACGAGATGTAATGAAAAATCCGTAAAAACGAAAGGTGATCCTGCAGCGGAAGTATAAAATGATAAAACATTGCCTTTGCTCAGCGGACGAGCGCGTCCACCACTTCCTCCATCTTCATTGATCGTGATCCCTTGACCAGGAGAACATCGCCGGCGGCGACCACGGTTTTTATATGATCAGCAAGCTCCTGCTTGTTCCTGAAATGCAGCGCGTCAGCTTCTTTCATTCCCGCGGCGATCGCGCCGTCATGGATCAGCGCGGCCCTTTCGCCCCAGGTGAGCAGCAGATCGAAGCCGTTTTCGAACACCTGTTTCCCGATCTGCGCGTGACATGCCGCGGCCGCCTCCCCGAGCTCGAGCATGTCCGAGAGGACGGCGATCCTGCGGCGCTGCCCGAACACGCGGCGCACCGATTCGAGCGCGTAGCGCGCTGAAAGCGGGTTTGAATTGTATGTATCGTTTATGATGATAAATTCCTTCTCGATGATCTCGCTTCGCATTCCGACGCTTTTAAATCCCTCGAACGCGCTTTTCATCTTTTCATCGGCGATCCGGAGCTCCCTGCCGACGGCAATCGCGGCCAGGACGTTATATACATTGTGAAGCCCGTACAGCGGTGCCATGAACCGTGCGCCGTCAATCGTAACCGTGACAGAGTCCATGCCAAGCTCGTATGAATCGGGCCGTACAGTGGCGGCTTCCGAAAGGCCGAAGGTAACGACGCGAAGGCCCTTTTCCATCGCCCGCGTCTGCTGGAATACCGAACATTCCGAATCGGCGTTGATGAATACCGGCGATCCGGGCTTCATGCCGTTCATGATCTCCGATTTCGCGCGGGCAACGCCTTCGACGTCCTTCAGGAACTCAAGGTGGCCCTCGCCGACGTTTGTGATGACGGCTATATCCGGCCTGACGATCGAGGTAAGGCGGTCAATCTCTCCCTCGTGGTTCATTCCCATTTCGATAACGGCAAACCGGTGTTCGGCGCGCAGGCGAAGCAGCGTGAAAGGAACGCCGATCTCGTTGTTGTAATTCTTCTCGCTCTTGAGGCACGGCGAGCCGACCGCGACGATCGATGCGATAAGCTCCTTTGTGGTCGTCTTTCCGTTGGTCCCGGTCACTCCAATCACAAACGGATCGATCGTGTCGCGGTGCGCCGCGCCGAGTTTCGCGAGCGCACGGAGCGTGTCCGCGCAGGATACTACCGCCACCCCCGCGTTCTGTCCGGCTTCGATATATTTCTCCTCGCTGGTCATAAATCCGGCGATCGCGTTGTCACGGATGAGCTTTTCGATAAAATCGTGTCCGTCGAACGTTTCCCCGGCGATCGGGATGAAGAAGTTCGCGCTTTCAAGCTCCCTCGAATCGGTTGTGATCGTGCGCACGCCGATCCCCGGCTCGCCGTTCACCAGCGCCCCGTCGCACATATGCGCGATCTCCCCGACGGTTGTGTGATATTCGACTTTCACCTGGCCTCCCGCCCGGCGATAAATTTGCGCGCCATCTCGCGGTCATCGAAATGTATTTTCGTGCCGCCGAGTATCTGGTAATCCTCATGTCCTTTTCCGGCGATCACCACGATATCCCCCTCGCCTGCCATGGAAATCGCCTGCCCTATCGCCTCCTCGCGGTCCGGGATCACTTCATACTCACCGCCGTCGATCCCCGAAAGGATATCGTTGATGATATCGAGCGGCTCTTCGTTGCGGGGATTGTCGCTTGTGACGATGGCGTGGTCGGAAAGAGCGACGGCGATCCTTCCCATGATCGGACGCTTCGACCTGTCGCGGTTTCCTCCGCAGCCGAAAATGGTAATGAGGCGGCGGGGAGCAAGCTCGCGCGCCGACTTCAGGAGCTTTTCGAGCGCGTCGTCGGTGTGCGCGTAATCGACGATCACATCGAACCCGCTTTCGGAATGGATGCGGTCGAAACGCCCGGGAACGGTATTGACTTCGGAAAGCCCGCGCATGACGGTTTCGATCGGGACACCCATTTCCCGCGCCGCCGCGAACGCGCAGAGCGAATTATACACATTGAAACGGCCGGCGACCCGCATGTCGATACGGGCAATGCCGCCCCTGTCAGCGACTTCGTACCTGATGCCCGCGATGGAATTCCGTATCGAGCCGGGAACGGGACGGTAATCAGCCTCGCTCTCTATTCCGAAGGTGACGAACGGATATCCGAAGGAATCCTTCTCTTCGATAATCCTCGCGCCGTAGCTGTCATCGATATTGACGATTCCGCGCCGCTCCTTCTTGCCCGACATTCCGGTTATCGAGAAGAGTCGCTTTTTCGCCGCGAAATACTCTTCAAAGCCGTGGTGGAAATCGAGATGGTCTCGCGTGAGGTTCGTAAAAATCGCTGCATCGAACAGTATATCGTCCGCCCTCATAAGCTCAAGCCCGTGCGAAGAAACCTCCATCACCACACAGGATACACCTTCGTCAAGCATTGTTTTAAGAAGCTGCTGGATATCGCGCGATTCAGGCGTGGTATTGGGCGCCGGCACTTCATGGCCCGCCCACCGGTAATTCACCGTACCGATCACGCCGACCCGATAACCGGCCTGCCGCATGATCGATTCGAGCATATAGGTCGTCGATGTCTTGCCGTTGGTCCCCGTTACGCCGATTATCATCATTTTCGATGAGGGATATCCGAAAAATGCAGCCGAGAGTACCGAGAGCGCCTTCCGGTTATCCCGCGAGGCGAGCACCGTGACGCCGCCCTGTGAAAGGCCGGAAAATCCGGCAAGCCGGTGCTCCTCAACGACGATCGCAGAAGCCCCGTTCTCGCGCGCATTATCGATATACCGGTGGCCGTCGCTTTCCATACCCTCGATCGCGACAAACACCGAACCGGGCACTGCGCGCCGGGAATTGTACTCGATCGAATTGACGGGGATAACGCACTCTCCGCTCACCGCGCGGATATATCCGCCGGAAAGACTGATAAGATCGGAAAGCTGCATCGTATTGCCGGACACCTGGTTTTTACTCCTGTTTGCCTTTCGCCGCGTACACCACGTCGATATCCGCAGCGGTTATGCGTTTCATATTCATGCGCTTTGCGTATTCTTCGATAACCTCGGCCCTTCTGTACTGCTCGATCTCGAAGCGAAGGACGTCGTTTTTCTTCCTCAGCTCTATTTCCTGCGCGAGCCCGCGCCGGTAATTCATCTTGATCTTCATCACCGTTATGTTCTGCCAGACATAGAGGATGACAAAAATGATTATGCACGCCGCCATGATCAGGTACCGCACATGCGGGCCGCTTTCAAGATGCGATAGTTTCACACACCCTCATCTTCGCGCTTCGCGCCCTTTTATTTTCCATCACCTCGTCCTCTTCGGGAACGAGAGGTTTTGTGGTCAGCACTTTCACATACGGACGATGCGTGCAGGTGCAGAACTTCGGCTCATTGCCGCAGGTGCACCCCCGCGCAAGATTCCGGAACACGTTTTTGACGATACGGTCCTCGAGCGAATGAAACGAGATGGCAATACATCTTCCTTCCGGAGCGAGAAAATCGACAGCCTCATACAGCGATTTCTCGATCGCTTCGAGTTCGCCGTTCACTTCGATCCTGACCGCCTGAAAGACACGCGTCGCGGGATGAATATTTCTGACATGATAGCGCGCCGGGATGGCCCTGAGCACAAGGCCCGCAAGCTCGCCCGTGGTTTCTATGTGACTTTCTTCACGACGGCGGCAGATATATCGGGCAATCCTCTTTGCCCATCTCTCCTCGCCATACTTCGTAATTATCTCAACCAATCTGCTTTCCGGATATTTATTCACCACATGCCACGCGTCGAGGGTCTGGTCCAGGCTCAGCCTCATGTCGAGCCGCTCATCGCTCTGTATCCCGAACCCCCGTCCGCTGCGGTCAAAATGAAATGATGATATCCCGAAATCATACAGAAAAGCGGATACCACACCTCTCAACGGCGCAAGATGCGTCCCGATATTCGAGAAATTATCATTAACGAATTCAATGCGGTCTCCGAACGGCGCAAGGCGGTCCTTCGCGATGGCAAGAATATCAGCATCCCTTTCGAAGCCAATTATTTTCAAATCGGGAAAATTGTGCAACATCAATTCCGAATGACCGCCCTCGCCAAGCGTACAATCTACCGCACATTTTCCGCCCTTTCCGGCAACATCCCCCATAAAACGGATAACCTCACGGTACAGAACCGGTTTGTGGGCATAAGAACCATTTTTTTCGTTGTCGATATTATGTCTCATTAGATTGTCCGGAAACATCAAAAACCGAGATCCCTCCCGAGGTTCTGTAACGTCTCACCGCTTGGCTTGTGCGAATTATAGATTTCGGTGTCCCACATCTCTATCCGATTATACAGACCGAGGACGGTGACATCTTTCACTATCCCCGAATGCTCCTTGAGGTGCTGGGGGATAATGATTCTTCCCTGTTTATCAAGCTCGCAGTCGAACGCGCCGCCGACGAAGTACCTGACAAGCGCGGCGCCGTTCTGATCGGACTCAGAGGCCTTGATCAGCCTGGTCTTCACAAAATCGTCCCAGTCCTGTTCACGGTACGCCATGATGTATTTCCCGAAACCGTAGGTGACGATAAGCTTGTTGATGATATCGTTTTCACCAAATGCTTTGCGCAGTTTTATCGGAACCGCCATTCTCCCCTTCTCGTCAAGGGAGGGATGATATTCACCCATGAACATGATGACTTCCCACAAAGCTGGTCTGGAGTGGTCGCCGCCTACAACTATCCCCACTTTTCCCCACAATAGGGCACTATGTGACATAAGTCAAGAAAAAATCGTACTTTTTCTTTTATATGGTAGGAAAATTTTATGTGGCATTACGACTACACTTGTGTTTAGTGCTTTTCGCACCATGCTCTGACCCCATTCAATCAATTTAAAAAATTTTTAATATTTTCAGGCTCTTAAGGGTATGAATTTGTAAGCAAACTTGAAGCAAAGGCGCACCCAATGGCGCGGCCACGGCGAAAATGTTCTTCAAATCTAACGTATCAGATATATTCCCGCTGTATAGAATGGCGGCCGATGATGTCGGAAAATTGTTTCAAGGAACTTTTCCTTGAAGTATTGAAAAGGACAATGGCTCGATATGATTTTAAGCTAATATTCTTTAAGATTAACGAAAGCGATATCCACCTGATAATCAAAACAACACCAAACGGCGCTTCTATATCCAAAATAATGCAATACCTGAAAGCACGCTTTGCAGAAAATTACAACCGACTCAATCGCAGGATCGGTCCGTTCTGGAACGAGCGATTCAAAGATATTATTATTGAATTCTTAAGGAATCCCGAGGAATATTTTTTGAGTTTTCTATTGAAATGCGGGAACATTACTCAGACGCGATCAGCCACATCATCCGATCGGGTAAAGGACAGATTTAACGCGCTTCGATTTTATCTCTCCAACGATGTTCGGAGCGATATTAAAATTACGCACCACGAATATTTTCTGAATCTCGGAAAGAGTTTTCACGAAAGAGTTAAAAAGCTTTCAGCGCTCCGGACAGTCGGGGAATAAACAGGTGCGTCAATTAAACCACGTACTGTATCCCCCAGCTTCACAAGAAGGATACTAACCCTTTACGGCTATATCATCACGGGCACGCGAAATTATCCTCTCATAGATGCCGTCAAATCCGCCGTTTGACATTATTACAATTATATTCTGATCGGTGTGATCGATGGTTCCAAAAATGTGATCTACCATTTCATCGACCCGGCTGAACAGCAGTGCGATTTGTTTACCGGAATTTATATCATCCACTACTGCCGCAATATCAATTCTTTCGGCTTCAGCTATTCCATCCAGCCGGTACGGCTGCTTGATGAGCACCCTGTCGGCGAGCTTAAAAGCCTCCGGCAGTTCTTTCTGAAATATATTCCGCCTGCTTGTGGCCGACCGGGGCTCGTAAACAGCCCAGATGCGGCTATTCTTATACCGTTCGCGCATCGCAGACAGCACCATGCCGATCGCTGTAGGATGATGTGCAAAATCCTCAAATATTTTCAGATTACCATCATCATAAATCAACTCCTGCCTGCGTTTTACTCCATCAAAAGATTCGATTGCACGAGCTATTGATTCCGCATCTATCCCCAGGCGTATCGCCATAGCCGATGCCGCTAAGATATTCTGATAGTTAAAATGGCCGAAGAGTTGGGTCGAGCACTCGAATGCTACGGGGTCAGAGCGTATTTTCAATTTAACATGATCATTTTCGTATCCGGCGACCTCATATGTGAAATCCCCCGCCACCTGCCCGAACCCACTGCACACTGAACGGGCTTTCGCGACTAATTCCGCTAGAATATCGTAATCACACGAGTAGACAATCTGCCCTTCCGAAGGGATACTATTTATCAACCGGCCGAACCAGAGTTTAAGCTCATCGAAATTTTTATAGATATCCGCGTGGTCAAACTCAAGCGACGTCAATATGCAATGGTACGGCCGATAGATGGTAAACTTCGGAACCTTTTCAAAGAATGCCGAATCATACTCATCACCTTCAATAACGAAGTATTTCCCTGACCCGATTTTATAATTCGAGTCATAATTCCTAGCTACACCGCCTATGAAAAATGAGGGGTCAGAGCCCGCCACTTCCAGCACATGTGCCAGCAATGCCGTTGTAGTCGTTTTCCCGTGAGTACCTGCAACCGCGATAACCTCCTTATCCCGAAGCAGAAACACCGACAATGCCTGCGCCATGGACATATAGGGAATCCGGCGGTTCAGAACATATTCCGCCTCAGGATTTCCACGGCTTATAGCATTTCCTATTATTACCATGTCAGGAGATCCGACATTATCAGCGCTGAATCCGCTCCTGGCAGCAATCCCCCACCTCTCGAGCATCGTACTCATCGGGGGATACACATTCTCATCCGAGCCCGAAACCTCATATCCCGACTGCTTGAGCATTCCGGCCAGACTTCCCATCGCGACACCGCAAATGCCGATCATATATATTTTCTTAATTGGCTTTTCCATATCAATCCGACCCTGATGATTATAAAAAAGAGGAGAGGCAACCAGAACGGAGGGCAGCGCCTACGGATACTATCTCATGACGCATCTGAAGCTATTTGTCACTTTTCGCCTGATAACACTTTCCCGGCCTTACAACCTGAAGGCGAACCAGAATATTCCTGTTTTCCCGCGTTGTGTATGTGGCCCGGACCACCTGACAGAGCTCAATAACGGACTTCGCCCCTTCCGCGCCACTTCTATCGAAATATTTTGTACTCTGATCAAAATAGAGGGTAATTTCCCTTCTTCCACGCTTCAATTCCAAAAAAGTATCGGTGATGTTGATTATCTCTCCCGAAAAAGAACGGTTTCTGTCCCTGCTTACGCTGGCATGCAAAAGGGCCAGGCCGGAAAAAAGCACAACCGCGCATACGATCGCCGATACTGTCCTTTTCATGATACTCCTCCATGCGAATTATTTTGGACTATCCTCACATCTCGCACCGCTGATCCCGGCCGCACAGTCGAATAGCCTCGCATTCACGGTAAAGAAACAGATTTATATAGTAGATGGATACAACTCTACTGTCAATACATTTTGCTCTTTTTCCCAAACTAGAATTAATATTTTAGCCGGAGCAACCTAAAATGTTTGACATTTTAAATATCAGACCGCATAGTCCTTTTGGGCCTGCTATCCGTACTATCATAATTAGTTCAAATCTTTACACCGCGATTATACAATGAAATACACTATCAAAAACTGTTCAGGATTATTCATCCTGATCCTGCTGGCAGCCATCGCTCTTGCAACTCCTTCCATGGCGGATGTCGGATCCGACAGAGAATACAACTGGGGAATATCCCGAACCGCGATAATTGACGCGTATATATCCCCCCGCGAATATACGGAGTTCAGGCATACGGAGCGCCCTGATTATCAGAACAAGATCATGAATTACATCATTGCGATCAACAGCACGTTATCCGATAAAATCACGATAATCAGAAGCAAATCAGATCCTGAAAAAGATTTTCTCCTTGTAAACAACAAGCTCTGTTCAGTTCTGGAAAACTACAACAGGCTTTCACACTCCTCACTTGCTTCAATTATCAGCAATCTTTCGGGCAGATACAAACAGCCAAGCATACAGAAGGACAGAGATCTTACCATCTATTCATTTTTTAACAATAAGACAAAGGTTATCGTCATCGCGCAGGATAAAGACAAACTTGTCGCCTGCAAGGTTTATTATTACTCAAGCAGATTATTCAGAATGCTCCTTTCAGAGTAATTGTAATTCGAGTAACAAATTTTCGTATTTTAGCATTTTTATGTTGACACGACTGTATAATGGATTTTTATGTGTCATCTAAATTATTTTCCAGGCAGGGTGGTAAAGTGGCAAACATCAAATCCGCAAAGAAGAGAAATATTCAGAACGAAAAGAGAAAAGAACGCAACGCGAGTGTCAAATCCGCTGTGCGGACTTCAGCCAAGAAGGTAGTCAAAGCTATATCGGCAAAACCGGTAAAAGCTGAGGAAATAGATCAGCTTCAGAAAGAATTTGTAAAAACAATCGACACAGCCGCAGGAAAAGGCGTACTCCATAAGAAAACTGCTGCCCGTAAAAAATCGAAGATAGCCAAAAAGGTTAACGCTGTTAAAAGCCAATCAGTGTAGCATTGTTTCTTTTCGGCAGACTTTTTTATTTACCAATTTATTTTAGATGTGTTTCCGAGGTTTTCTTGACAAAACAGGAGATAGTTGCCAAGCTTGTCCAGCAGAGTGGGATCAAGAAACGGGAAATAAACTATGTAATCGACAACTTTCTTGATTATATCGTCAAGAGTGTTGATAATGGTGAAAAAGTAGAAATAAGGGGATTCGGGTCTTTTGCGCGTGTGGTAAGAAAAAGCCGTAAAGTATATTCTCCTATCGCGGGGAAGCATATTCTCTTACCAACCAAATCCATTTTAACGTTTAAAGCCAGCAAATCGACAGAATACGAAGTGACGGGCGCTTAGCTCAGCTGGGAGAGCATCTGCCTTACAAGCAGAGGGTCGTAGGTTCGATCCCTACAGCGCCCAATAGGATCAATAAAAAAGGCCTTGGAGTAATTGCAGGGCCTTTTTTATTTTATAATTAATCTGATATACTTGCTGCAAATTCAACCATTCACTGCTATCAACAGCACTACAAATGATATGATTGCACCTATGCCATGCAATCCGATGAGCGCGTCAGGCAACGGTTTTTTCCTGAGATGAAGCGAAAAAATAGCAATACCGCCTGCGGCAACAGCAATAAACATAATCAGTGATACAAAAAGCAGGGTGTTGCCGGTGCTTCCTTGAATGTTTATAATCAGGGAAATGAGTCCGCACATGCCAATAATCCCATGGCCGACAGCAAGAGGGATCGGTATTATTTTCTCGCTGAATTTCATAATAGCCATTGTAATTCCACCAACGGCGGCAACCGCAAAAAGTACTACGGGCAGATTATTCATTGCCGATCTCCTTCCTGTTATGCTTTATCACGCAGGGAGATGTATCTCGAATATCAAGCGCGAAATATACCGTTCCCCAATAAAACTGGACATGTAATAAGCGAAAAGATAAGAGGTATTACATGGAACAGAAACCGACAAGATGGACCGCACAGCGGAAGGCGGAGCTGGCCCTGCAAATAATCAAGGGTGAGCTCAGCATGGTGGACGTATGCAGGCAGAACGATCTGCGACAGTCTGAAGTGGAGGGCTGGATAGCGACCTTCATCGCCTCGGGAACCCAGGGGCTCAAGACAAACAGCAAAGAGCAGATTAACGAGTACGAACGTCAGATCAAAGAGATGCGATCGAAGATCGGGGAATTGGTGCTGGAGCTGGATGCCAGAAAAAAGTTGCAGGCCCTGCTCGACCGGGAAGAGATGAACTCCTGAACGTGCAGGGCGAGATGAGGGAAGAAGGGAAGCAGGTATCAATTGCCCGGTTATGCCAGTGGTTTAATATGCCGCGGTCGAGTTTTTATTATCGCAACTGTCCGCGGAAGACTTACCCGGTAGATCGCGAATTAGAGGACTGCATCCGGGAGATAATAGATGAGAATCCCTCATATGGATTGCGATTCATAACGGCACTAGTGCGAAATGGCCGTGGAATACGGGCAAATCGCAAGAAAATACACCGGATAATCCGGCTGAACAACTGGCAGGTGCAGAAAAAGCCGAAGGGGCACCGGCCGCGGGTTAAAGGATGGGGATCCCGGATCAGCACACCAGATTCCCGATGGGCGATCGATGCGACGCATATCTTCTGCGGGCGTGAGGGCTGGTGCCATTTAACGGCGATTATTGACTGCTGTGACCGGAGCATTGTGGGATGGCGTCTGTCACGATCAGGGGTAGCGAAGATCGCCGCCGGAGCGCTTGAAGATGCGCTCCGTGCCAGGAAGATACATCCAGGCGCGAACACGCTTTATCTACGTTCAGATAATGGACTGGTGTTTGGCTCGAAGGTCTTTTCAACTGTCGTAAAGAAGTATGCCATCAGTCCGGAGTTCATAACGCCGTATACTCCCGAGCAGAATGGGATGATCGAGCGTTTTTTCAGAACAATTAAGGAGGAATGTATCTGGCTGAACCGATTCAATAATGCCGACGAGGCGTTTAAGGCTGTAGCATCGTGGATTGACAAGTATCATACGAAGCGGCCGCATTCGGCATTGAATTACCTTACTCCCGAGGAATTCAGGAGAAGATTAGTGGCCTAACCTGTCCAGAAAACAGGGGAACACTACAGAAATAATATCGACACGCCCCGCATCAAATGAGTCTTCACTCCTGGAGGACTATACATTGCGTTTAAAAAATATGGGAATGGCCACCGAACCGAAGAATATCTAAATCTGCGATAACGACTCATCTCTCTTCCCATGCGCAACAAACCAGATTACCTCACAAACCGACAACGGCATGATGGCCATTCCTCTCTTCAGGAGAATTTGGAACAAATGGCTGCTTTAATAGCATACTATCAGACATGCAACGGCACTCATGGTATTATTGCACGGCTATCTTCAGTCATGACTTCCGGATGCCGTTCCGCCTTTAATAAGGTACGCATATGAGATATTCCTTAAACTGCTATCAACATCTTTACTCGCATCAATTGATGGGACACCTCCTCCCATCTTAGCAAATGCAATATTGTTCGATTGGCTCAAAAGGAGCGTATACAACAACTCCACTTCCCTTATTCGCTGGTTTATCTCCTCCTCAATGTGTGTTTTTCTGTCTCTCCACTTCAATTCATCTTCATTGTGTATGGCATCCAACCGTTCGAGTTCACTGATCCTTTTAAGAAGACCTGATATTTCAGATTTACACTTTTCACGGGATTTAGTATTATCAGCCATGGGGATACCCTTCATCGAAATTATTTTTTCAGCATAAAGAATATAGCGACATAAAAATGCAAGGTCAATCGCTGAACATTACTATTTACTTATCACAAAAACCAGCTATACTTTGACTTCCTTCCGGACAGAGCATCATCGCACGCGATATCATGCAAGGTGTTCACCTCAAATGTGAACAGATCCTCGAAATATCTGCCAGGGAGTATCCCGATCAGCAAGCCGGGATGAAGATGGAATGCACGCGCGTGTCTCGTATTCCGGCAGGGAATGCTCTCTAAGAGATACGCATACCTTCCTCCCTTAATATGCGAAGCTTCTCTTATTCCGCGTCATGATCTGTCTGTTTAGGGAAACAGGTTTCTTCCGAACGGAATCACGCAAATGTCCCCTATGTAATCAAATCTCAGAAAACCACAAAATCCGGCGAGGCCCTGATAACAAAAAACAGCTACCGGAATAGCACTACCGGCTATTGGTATTCTCCAATCATGGAAAATGCTATTGTTTGATAATCTAACTGTTATTATACTATTGTATAAAAGGCCGTCATGGATCTGCTGAAGTAAAAATCAGCTCCGATATCTGAAAAACCCGGGCCGAAATAATCCACGCTCAAGAGGACCCTGACGGATGAAGAATACTGATATGATGCGAGAAGATGAAGCTTCGTTGAATCCCAATAACGACGGAAGGACATACACTGAAACAGACCGCGACCGGGAACGGGATCGCAGCGGCGAAAATGAAGCGTTCCGGAATAATCCCGAAAACAGATACGAACTTATCTTCCGCAATATTCATGAATATATTTACAGCGTGATTTACAGAAACGGCGAGATTGTATCAACCTACCACAGTGAGAAATCATACGAAGTAACAGGGTACACTCCGGAAGAGTATTACAAGAACCGTGAACTCTGGTTTTCCATGATTTACCCGGAAGATCGCGATCAGGTAAACGTTTTTCTGAACCGCGTGCTCACCTACAGGGAACCGGAAACGATCGAGCACCGTATCACCCACAAAGACGGAAGTCTGCGCTGGGTTTCCAACACCTGCGCGGCCGAAACCGACGGTAACGGGAATATCGTTTCATTGAACGGCTTTCTTCTCAATGTTACCGACAGGAAAAACGCTGAAACAAGGCAGAAGCTCGCAATACAGGTTCTGGAACTTATCAACCGCGGAGGCACCGGCAGGGACGTAATTAATGAAATTCTCCTGCTCGTCAAGAAGCCTCTCGGCATTGAAGCCGCCGCAATCAGGTTGCGCGAAAGGGATGATTTTCCTTACTACGCTTCTGATGGATTCCAGGCCCACTTCGTGGAAAGTGAAAAAACCATCATCCACAAGGATGCCGCCAACGGGACGGCAGTGGATGATTTTGAGCAATCCCCGCTTGAGTGCCTGTGCGGTTCCGTTATCACGGGAAAAGTGGCCGATCTCTCGCCTTTCTGTACTCCCTACGGCAGCTTCTGGACAAACAGCATGTCTGAATTTGTCGAGTCGAACTCGTTCCACGCATTCAAACATCATCTGAGGAACCGCTGTTATTTTGAAGGATATGAATCTGTCGCGCTGGTACCGCTTAAATCGGAAAACAGCATTATCGGGCTCATGCAATTCAATGATCACAGGAAAGGGAAGTTTTCTCCCGACATGATTCAGTTCTTCGAGGGCATCGGCGCAAGCATCGGGATTTCACATTCGAAGAAGCTGACGCAGGAGGCGCTGCGTGAAAGCAACGAACGCTACCGGCGTCTTTTCGAAAACAATCTTGCCGTGATGCTGCTGATCGAACCTCAGACCGGCGACATCCTGAAAGCCAATCGAACGGCGCAGTCATTTTACGGATATCAGGCGGATGAAATGATCGGAATGAATATTTCCGTCCTCAACATGCAGTCGATAAATGAATTGATGAATGAGCTCCACAGCGCCCAATCCGGCGACAGGGCACATTTTATCACCCGACACCGTCTTTCATCGGGAGAGATACGCGACGTCGAGGTATACGCAAGCACCATTACTGCGGGATCCTACACCATCATTCATGAGATCATCCATGATATCACTGACCGGAAACGGGCCGAGGAATCTCTCCAGATCAGCGAAGAGCAGTTGCGCAGGCGTAATGAAATGATCGAGGAGGATCTGGCGATCGCACAGCTGGTTCAGAACCATTTCATTCCGCTGAATGTTGATTCGAGCGATAGATTCATCATTGATTTCAGGTATTATCCCCTTGACGCCATCGGCGGAGATTACCTTTCGTTTACCCCCCTCCACGAAGGCGGGATGGGTATTTTTATCGGCGATGTCGTCGGTCACGGCATCTCGGCATCGCTCTTCCTTTCTCTGCTCAAAGCCGCCACGGACCGCGTCTGCCGCCAGCACGGCCTGCAGCCCGGAGAATATCTTCATAAGCTGAATCTTGAGCTTATGGATTACATGAACTGTAATTTCATAACAGCAATATACGGGCTGATTAGGGCCAGCGATTACGGGAAAGCGCTCTATTTCACTTTTTCAAACGGGGGACATCCGGGACCGATCCTGTACCGGCGATCGACCGGGGATGCAAAACTGCTGCATGCGTCAGGGCCTCTCATCGGCGTGTTCAGCGATGTTGCATGGCAGGAGGTTTCCGTGGCTCTCGAAAGCGGTGACCGCATATTCCTCTATACGGACGGCATTCCGGAAACGCGAAATGAAAAAGGTGAGATCATCGGTTTTGACAACATGCCTCTTCTCATCAGCCGCACAAGCCGGAAAGACCTGGGCGCAACGCTTGATGAGATCATCAATGAAATCCACCGCTTCAAAGGCAAAATCGCTCTTGATGACGACATTATCATTATCGGGATTGAAATCACCTGACGCCGGTCCCGCAGCCCGCCCGCACCATGAATACAGAACAGCGATGGGTTGATATTCCGACTCTTCGGAACGATCATTAGGTTAATTCCAGGTAATCACGATTTCAGTGTAGTTCGCGCCCTGCGTAAGAGAACTGGTTATTAACGTTTCTGCCGACTTCCCGCCGGCTATCTCAACCGCCCGCTGCATCCACCCGGTTATCCGCCTTTCGATAATCGCGTCAAGCTCATCAAACCTGACTATCCGCAGCACCACCCTGTTCTTTCTGTTCTCGACCACCTCGATCGCACTCGGCCTGTAATAGGTCGGCAGGATCACACTTGCGCGCTTGATCAGGGAATCGACAGAACCGATTTTCACAAACAGGCGATATATCCCGTGCAGGGCGAAATCGGCGCTGAAACGCCCCGCTTCGCTCGCGCCGGATATATCCCCCTTGAAAAACAGATCGCAGATCACCCTGGTCGGTACGCTCATAAAAGGTATAAGCGGATACCAGACGTTGAGATTAATCGGAAAAGAGTATACATCATGGGCCTGGCCGGGAAGTGAGCGCAGCCAGCTCCTGAATCCATCCTCCCCGAACCTGTTTTTCACAAATTCCGGTATCGATGCTATCGCGGACCCCTTTGTTTCCATAATCCCCTGCCCCGGAAATAATAATATGTACACATTAAGACGGACCCTGCCGCCATGACGGTTTTTACGGATGATGTGAGCGGCTGTCCCGCATGGTCAAAATTAATACAGGCGCTAGATATAGGCAATCTCAGGTATACCGGTTTTTTATTAATCCTGAGGATAAAAAGGGAGATAACTTCCCACCGCATCTTCACCTGTTTTCAGTATAATTTATAACAAAATTTGCTAGAGGATAATAACAATGTCCCGCAATTGACTTTTCACTAATCAGTCATTTTATTTATAAGGCATACTTCATCAAAGTATGTATTCTGGACTGGACTGTTACATAAGCAGAAAGCGTCGCCAGTTGAAGAAAATTGACCGTTGAGGGCTTTATGCATGAAAAACTGACTTTGAACATAAAACCGGAATGGGACCAGATCGAAAAAATCAGGAATGAAACGGCCGCGTTCCTAAAGGGGCACGGATTTTCAGTCAATGTTGTGCATGCCATTATCATGGTCATAAGCGAGCTTCTTGAGAACGCGATCAAATACGGGTCATTTGTAAAAGACGAGGATAGTATCAATATCATGCTCGCGATAGAGGACAATATCATTTTAGTCGAGGTAAAAAACCCGACCGACAACACAAAAATCCCCTATCTCAGGCACCTCGATGAAACGATCCAGTGGATACGGGGATATCAGGATCCGTTTGAGACCTACATCGTTAAATTGCGGCAGATATCGACAAAGCCGCTTCAGGACACGGAAAGCGGTCTCGGGCTCGTGCGCATTTCGTATGAAGGGCAATCCATACTGGATTTTTATGTGAGCGAAAACAACATGCTCAACGTATCCGCGGTTTACAAATACTGAAAAGGCGGCAAGGAGAACGACCTATGGCCACAACAGTCACACATAAATCCAATCTTCTCACCATCGAGGTGGAGGAGAACGATACAGCCATATGCCTGAAGTGGATCGGGAAAAGCGCGGACCGGACGCCGGGCATATTCATCAATCCAATTCTGAACGACGTGATACAGAAGGGAGATGCGGGAGCGAAAGAAGTCATTCTCGATTTCCAGGAGCTCGAATTCATGAACTCATCCAGCGTGGCGCCAATCGTGAAAACACTCGATCGCGCCAAGCGAGGCTCATCGAAAGTGACAATAAAATATCGCAAAAGCCTGAACTGGCAGGAGCTTTCTTTCTCTGCCCTGGGAGTGTTCAAGACCAAGGATGACAGAATAAAAATAATAGGAATCTGAAAAGTTATGGATACCCAAGAGGTCAAATTGAACGGGCACCTGGAGCTGGGCGGAAATAAAATTCCGATCGAAGCGATGTATGCTTCAAAGTATTCCCTTCTGGTCAATTTTCCCGAAGGGAACGAATATGCCGATCAGACGGCTTTTAAATCATTGTCTCTGTCGATCGATGACGACCACTTCGTGTTTGGCTCATGCGTGCTCAATCTCGAGGCCAATATCGACGGTTACGCGGGACGGCTGGTGTTTATCGATAATGTATACAATTTCGACATTCTCATGAAAAAAAAGGTCTACGTGAACCTTCAGACCGTGTTTTACAATCTGTCGCTGATACTTACACACAAGGACAATATCAGACAGTCATTCAAAGATTATACGAGCAATCTTTCTTATGACCTGAGCGTTTACAAACAGTACTTTGACAATCTTGACGCCGAATACGCAAACGAGCCCGAAACGATAAAAGACACGATACAGAAAGTAATCCTCGAATCCGAGGGAAGAAAGTTCATGGACTTTCTCAGCCTCAAGCTCGATGAGCTCAAAGAGCAGATCAGGGATTTCCCTCGCGATGAAAATGAGCGTCACGGCTATTATTTCAGGAGACAGGTGTGGAACTTCATCCTCTGCTCAATATTCATGACCCGGACCAACATGAAGCCGCGTGGTTATGTGGGAGACTCCGAGATGATGCGGATGATCTATGAAAACGACTACTGGGGTGATACGACATTCTGCAAGCTCATGCACAAGCACCCCATCGAGCATGCCGCCGCACAGGCGGTTCGGAACAGGCGCGTGCTCATTCCCCAGTTACTGAAAACCGTAAGGAACGATTTCCCCGGAATGGCGAACAAAAGCTTCAGGATATTGTCCGTGGCGTGCGGCCCCGCGACCGAGCTTCAGGACATACTTATAACCCCTGATGATTTCAACACCTACAGCATATCCCTCTTCGACCAGGACAAATCGGCGTTGCTCGAGGCCGCAAAGGGCATTGAGCGTCTTGAGAAAAAGGAGCGCATGAAAGCAAAGATCACATATCTGAAGGATTCTGTCCGTACGATGCTCAGCACACAGCAGATCGAGGAGAAATGGGGCCGGTTCCATTACATCTATTCGATGGGGCTGTTCGATTATCTGACTCCTCCCGTCGCGATGGTTGTGCTCAGAAAACTATTCGATCTGCTTGTACCCGGCGGACAAATGCTTATCGGGAATTTCCATGTCAACAACCCGAGCCGCCATTACATGGAATACTGGTGTGACTGGGTCCTCTATTATCGCACGGAGGAGGAATTCATGTCACTTCTTGATGATGCCATGGCCGATAAATCGATCATGTTTGAGGATTCCAAAAGCCAGATGTTTCTTACCGTGAGAAAAAAAGGTTAACGTAATTCGGAAGGGCACGCCCATGCCGGCAAAACGGTATATATCATGTTTATACGTGAAGGAAATAAAAAGGAATTCAAAGAGACCATAGATTTCGATGTTACCGACTTTCAAACTTACTTGAACACGATCCTTCACCAGTGGCTTAAAACCCTTACGATGTTCGGATACACCCTGGTTCCTTTTTTTTTCATACTTGATTACTTTACCGTTCCGGCCTCGCTCCTGCTAACGTTTGGCATGCTTCGGCTCGCTTCAGTTATAATAATCCTTACCCAGTATTTTATCATCCGGCAGACAAAACCAGGCGCCTATTCGTATATCCACGGTTATTTCATTTCTATCAACGTCGGCGGCATTATCGCGGTTATGACCTACCTTCTCGGCGGATTCAGTTCAGGCTACTACGCCGGGCTCAACCTCGTCATGGTGGCCGTCAATATGCTTCTCCCCTGGAAACCTGTCAATTCCGCGGTCAACAGCGTGATAATTATCGGCATGTATATCTCAATTAATCTGATTCGCGGGGTTGGAAACGATCTGGTCACCGCGGTCAACCATCTCTTTTTCATGCTGGGAACCGGTATCATTTCGATCGGCATCAACTACGTAAAGAACAAGCTTGAAAGAAAAGAGTTCTATCTCCGCGCCGAATTGAAAAAGACCCGTGACGCGCTGTGGGGCGAGATGGAAATCGCGAAACGCATCCAGACGGCACTCCTGCCCCACAAGGAAAGCATCAGCTGCCACAGCAATCAGCAGATCGGCTGTTATTCGATCGCCGCCGTCATGATTCCCGCTGACGAGGTCGGGGGCGATTACTACGACATCATCGAAACAAAAAAAGGCGAGCGCTGGATCGCCATCGGCGACGTGACAGGGCACGGCGTCGAGTCCGGGCTGATCATGATGATGACGCAGACCAGCATCTATTCGATCGTCGATAACACCGTAGGATATAATCCTTCCGTCATATTGAACGCGATCAACAACGTCATCAAGGAAAATATTTCCCGCCTGGGCGCCGACCGGTATGTGGCGATATCCCTTATCAGGCTCTCCGACACTCAGATGGTAGTCGCGGGCAAGCACCAGGACATACTGATCTACCGCGCCGCGACGGGAGAGGTAGATACGATCACCACTGACGGGACCTGGGTTGGCATTTATGACAAACTAAAAAAACACACGAGCGACATCATCGTCCCCATAGATATCGGGGACATCGTTCTGCTGTTCACGGACGGCATAACCGAGGCCACGGACAAGAACGGCCTGATGTACGGACAGGATCGGCTCATCTCAAAATTCAGGAGCCACAACGATCTTCAGGTAAACGAAATACTTCAGAGAATAATCACCGATGTCTCGGCATTCTGGGAGAAGCAGTATGACGACGTCACCGCGCTTGTCATCAGGCGGGACCAGTAATCATGGCGCCGGCGAAATATGATCATAATTCCCCCTTTCGGCATTCGGCGGTCATACAAGGGTTTTATTATATAAAATTAACAATGTCCGGTAATTGACCGTGATGCACCTGTTCAACATCTTACAATCAAAGCGAAAAAAGATTCAGGCGCGGATTTCAATCCGCGGAACGGGAAGTATGCCTGCGACAATCACATGGACGTTGACAGGAGCGGCTCTCGGAACCATCGTTTCGGCTGCGGGAATGCTGGCCCAGTATTTTTTCTTTACCGGCGGAAACAGATCCGTCGCGGAGCTCCTGAAGGGAGGGCCTGTTTACTGGCTCCTGTTATTCATTCCGGTCCTGTCCTCGCTCTGGGGATTCGCAGCCGGTTCCATGAAAAAAAGGATTGGCCTGATCGCACGGGAACTCGATTACGTCAGGGGGCAGCTCGGGGATACCGAGCAGCAGACCGAGATAAGAAAGATGATGGAGGAACTCTCGGTCAATCTTGACCATCTTCAGGATATTACGAACAACATCCATGAAGGCATCTGCGTTATCGACCAGAACTATCTGATTGAGTACGGGTTCAACAGAAGATTTCAGGAAATATTCGGCCATGATGAATATACGGGAAAGCCGATTCTCGAAACCATATTCAGGAACACGGTTGGTGACATCAAACGCGAAATCAGGGATTTTATCGACCTCTGTTTTCAGAACCCAGCGACGTCTGACAGCATGCTCAATGATGTCAACCCGATCACAAAATTTTCCTATTTCTTTTTCGAAGGGGGGAAGGAACACGAAAAAATAGTAAAAACGAAAATCGTCAGGATAAGAAATGCCGCCGGGGACATCGAAAACCTCATGTTCATCTTTGAGGACGTCACGATCGACGAGAAGATGGATATCGCCCTCGAAAAACAGGAAAGGGCCTACCAGGATGAGTTATCGATCATAAGCCTGATATTTAAAAATGACAAAGACATGATGATAAACTTCATCAACGAATCCAACGATGTCATCGAAAAGGTCCAGCAGAAATATCTCGAAATAGAGCCCGGATCGAAAAACAGGGAACTTCTCTTCGGGATACAGGGCATTATCCACCTGATCAAGGGAGAGGCTTTCTCTCTTGGCTTCGAGGAAATCGCAAAAACGGCGGGGGATTTTGAAGCGTATATCAAAACGATCGCCCATGAAACGATATCACTGGAGCACAATCTCGCGATCATCGAGATGTATGAGAACCTTTACAACAGGATTAATAAAGTCAACACGGTCGCCCAGAAACTGTTCTCCATAAGCGAAGGCACACGGAAACTCGGAAGCGATGTATTGGCGATAAGCGTCAGCAGGTTCAACGATCTGAAGAAGGAAACAAATGAAATAATCGAAAGATATAACGCCGGCGTGCTGAGTTCAAACGATCTGGGAAAACTGCAGAAAAGGATTGAAGGGCTTGATATGATCGGCCTGGACATCCTCAGAAAAGAGCTGAGCCTCATCAATGAGAAAGCCGCCCTGAAGCATAATAAACGCGTGATCCTCAATTTCATCTACGACATGGACGGACTTCCTGAGATTCAGTACAGGATCGTCAAGGAGACTCTGGTCCATCTCATCCGAAATTCAATCGCGCACGGCATCGAAGAAAGCGCAGCGCGCCGTGAAAAGGGAAAAGACGAAACCGGGAGGATCAACATCCACATCTTTCAGGAGAATGCTCACTACGCAATCCTTTATGCCGACGACGGCGCGGGCTTTGATCTTGAAAGGATCAGAGCAAAAGCTGTCGCGAACGGACTGGCCGACGCCAGGAGCGCCTCTGGCCTTTCAGAAAACGACATCATCGCTTTTATCTTTAAAGACGGATTCAGCACCACCGAAGATGCCGACGTAATATCCGGCACCGGTATCGGGATGCCGGTAGTGAAACGGAATGTAATAAACGAGCTGAAGGGGACGCTAAAAATCAAAAACAGGCGCGATAAGGGCGTATCATTCAAAATCATATTTTAGCGAGGCAGGAACGCTATACCTTTTTTTCCGAGGTCCGCCATGAAGATACTGGTAGTCGATGATTCGATGATAATGAGAAACATCATAAGAAACATAATTCAGGAAAAGAATATTAACAACGCTGAAATCTTAGAGGCCCCGGACGGAAAAGCGGCGTTTGAAATTATGGACCGCGACAAAATCGACTTGCTGTTCCTTGACTGGAACATGCCGGAACTGAACGGTATCGAACTGGTGAAAATCCTCCGCGTTATGGACAAATACAGGAACCTGCCGATTATAATGGTCACGGCTGAAGCCGCCAAATACAACGTGATGGAAGCGATAAAGGCCGGTGTCACCGATTACATAGTTAAACCGATATCGGGAGTATCAATCTTCAAAAAGATTGAAGGTTACTTTTAACCTTGAAAATGAGAGGATGCTGACATGAACGTTAAATACATCAATCCTTTCGTTGAAGCGACGCAGATGGTATTCAAAGAATTTGTCGGGATAGATGTCAGACCGCGGCGGGCGTTCGTTTTCAACCCGGGCAACAGCGCTATCCACTACGACATCTCGGGAATCATCGGGCTCGCCGGAGAAGTTCTCGGTCTTATCATCATCAGTTTTCCGAAGCTTGTCGCGTTGAAAACCGTATCGAGGATCATCAATTCTGAAATAAAAATTTTTGACAACACGGTCGTCGACACCATTGGAGAGCTGATAAACATCATAGCGGGCAATTCAAAAAAAGGGATGGAGGATATACGGATTGTCATCTCGCTCCCTTCCATCGTCAAAGGCTATAATCACCAACTGGGATGGGTGTCGGGTGTTCCGGTTATCTGTATCCCCTTTGAAACTGACAGCGGAGAATTCTATATCTTCGTAAGTCTGAAAGACCTTCTATTATGAGGATACATCAAGTATGACTTATTCAGGAAGACGAGATGTCGGACAATAAAACCACAATGAGCGGATCAAGCCGGTTATGGGAAAAGGGGATCAGGAAGTTTATCGAAAACACGATAGATCCTTTCTTTATCATCGACCATCGTGGCTCGTTCGCTGAAGTCAACACAGCATACTGTAATCTTGTAGGTTACACGAGGGAGGAACTGCTGTCAATGTCGCTGTCGGATATTGACACGCTTGAGAATCCAAAAGATATCAGAAAATATGCCGGTGAGGTTTTCGCTGACGGAAAGCTCCGGCTCCTCACCTCGCATCGCCGCAGTGACGGACAGTTTATTGACGTCGAGATTATATCCACTACATTTAATCATAACGATACGAATTATTTTTTCGTGTCGGTACACAACATAGAACGGAGGAAGGAAAACATATTAAGCGACCTGACCAAGGATTCGCTGCTCGAACTTTACCTTAAGAACGTCACGCGAAAGGAATATCTGAATGAAGTTGTCGAGCTGCTCCAGGGATGGAGCGGCTGCAAAAACGTCGGCATCCGCCTCGTCAACGACAGGGGCTACCTCCCCTACGAATCCCATGTCGGGTTCGACATTGATTTTATAAAATCTGAAAACATATCGCCGATAGAATCGAAACACTGCTCCTGCACCCGCATCGTGACCGGTTCTCCGGCCTCCCACGAGCGGTCAATCATGACTCCCGAAGGATCGGTTTTCTGCAATAATATTGATGAATATTATCAGTCGTTACCGCCGGAAGCGAGAAACGGGAACCATGAAACATGCAGGACGGCCGGATTCAAGTCAGTGGCTATCATACCATGCTCTCACCAGGGAAGAACCCTGGGCGTCATCCACCTTGCCGACGACCGTGAAAACAGAGTCCCAATACGTGTGGTAAATTTTATCCAGTCGATCGCTCCGCTTGTGGGTGAAGCAATTTACAAATTTAACATTGAAGTAGAAATCAAAAGAACACACGACACCCGTTTGATCATTAATGCGATCCTGCTCAGGGCCCTTGATCCCGTGCCGCTTGAAGAAGTACTGGATTTTTCCCTTGAACGGATTGCAGGGCTTTCATGGCTCGACGGCCTGCTCGGCTGCGCTGTTTTTCTTCAGGATGACCCTGGGGATTCACTTACCCTGAAAGCCCAGTATAAAATCCCGGTCGGCCGCCTGGTTGATTTCACAAACATGCCTGCGGACACAGACATATTCAGATCAGCATGGAAGAACAAAAAGACTCAACTGGAAAGGTGCGATAACGAATCCGCCGTCGACCGCTGTCCGTATCCCCTTCCCCATTATCGCTTTGCAACTCCGATCCTCGACGGCAGACATCTTCTCGGCATGATGCTGATCTTCATGTCCGATGAATATTTTCAACGGGGCAACGAGGAACTCTACCTCGACTCGATTGCCGGCGCTCTTGCCGGTATTATCCTGAGAAAGAAGAGCGAGCAGGCGCTTGAGCTTGAGCGGCACAAGCTCAACAATATTCTTGAATCGATGAATGACGGTGTTATCATCATAAACCAGCAATGCGATATCGAATTCACCAATCAGATTATGGACCGCGATTTCGGCCCTCCGGGTGGCCTGAAATGCCACGAGTATCTTCATTGCGACACAGGCCAGTGCTCCTGGTGCTTCGCTCCGCAGGTAACGGCGGGAAAACCTCAGCGCAGGCAGTGGCATTGCCCTGTAAATGAAAAAAGCTACGACGTATATTCAACCATCATCAACAACGCGGACCACAGCGTGTCGATGGTTGAATTCTTTCATGACATCACGAAATTGCGCCGCTCCGAAGAGCAGATCGTTCACCAGGCAAATCTCCTTTCGAAAGTCAACGATGCGATCATCGCCTTCGATGACAGGTTCGTGCTGACGTTCTGGAACAGTGCCGCTGAAACAATTTACGGATGGGCCGCCGAAGAGGTCATGGGACGATCTGTCATCGACCTGCTGCAGCCCCGCTATGAAAATGAAGACGGATCTGCGGCGGTAGACCTCATGAATATTCCCGAAAATTTCAGGGTTGAAATGGTTCATCGCACGAAAAAAGGCTCAAACCTGCATATTGAAGCTACCGGGATAAAATTGCGAAACGCGAATGGCGACATGACGGGATATGTTACCGTCAACCGCGACATTACCCAGAGGAAACGGGATGAGGCCGATATGATCAAACTATCCCTCGCCGTGGAGCAGGGGTCCGACTGGGTGATCATTACCGACCGGAACGGCACCATCGAATACTCGAACGAGATCGTCGAAAAAATTACCGGCTATACAAAAGAGGAAATAATCGGCAGCAACCCGAGCATTTTAAAATCGGGCCTGCATGACACGGCTTTTTACAGAAATCTCTGGGAGATTATTCTGTCAGGCAATTCATTCCGATCCCTCTTTATAAACCGGAGGAAGGACGGCAAGCTCTTTTATATCGACATGTCTATAACGCCTTTAAAAAACAGCAGGGGCGAAATCACGAACTTCGTCGCGTCCGGCAAGGACATCACCCATCAGAAGCATATGGAGGACCAGCTCGTCATGCTCGTCCACTTTGACATGCTCACCGGCCTTCCCAACCGAACGCTGTTCATTGACAGGTTCAACCAGGCGCTACTGCGCGGCGAATACAGCAAACGGTTGATCGCCGTGCTCATCGTCGATATCGACCGCTTCAAGCTGCTCAACGACAGCCTGGGAGCTGAGATCGGCGATGAGATCATTAAAAGCATTGCGGCGCGCATCAAAGCAACGATCAGGGAAGGAGATATACTGGCCAGGCTCGGAAGCGATGAATTCGGCCTCGCGCTCATTGATGTGGCTCAGAAGGAGGATTTTATCATAATCGTAGACAAGATGATGATGAACCTGTCGCAGCCGCTGCTGATCAAGGGCCATGAAATAGTGGTTACCGTCAGCATAGGCATCTCCATATATCCATCGGACGGCGACAACGCGGACCGCATCCTTCAGAACGCAGACATCGCGATCTCGAAAGCAAAACGGCTTGGCAGAAATAACTACCAGTTCTTCACGTCGGACATGAACCTGCGCGCGTCAGAATTCGTGATGATCGAAAAACACCTTTTCAGCGCGCTCAACAAGGGGGAATTCAATCTTCTCTTCCAGCCGTATTATACCAGCAACACAAGGGAGATCGTCGGAATGGAGGCGCTGCTGCGATGGAACAACCAGACGCTCGGGATGTCATTGCCTGAGACGTTCATCCCTATTCTCGAAGAGACCGGCATGATCATTCCCGTTGGAGTATGGATAATCAGGTCGGTCTGCGAACAGATCAATGAATGGCAGGAAAAGGGGTTTGCGCCAGTACCCGTATCGGTCAATCTTTCTCCCATTCAGTTCAGGCAGTCCGACCTCGCGGAAAACATGGAAAAAATCGTCAGGGAATACAGTATCGATCCCCGGCTAATCACCTTCGAGCTGACTGAAAACATTCTCATGCAGGATCAGGATTACGCGAGCAGGGTCCTCGACAAGCTTCGCGACGCCGGATTCTCCATATCAATCGACGACTTCGGAACCGGTTACTCGTCACTGAGCTACGTCAAACGGTTCCCGTTCAATTTCCTTAAGATTGATAAATCGTTCATCAAAGACATCAACACCGATCCCGACAGCGGCTCGATCGTGACAACGATCATTACACTTTCTCACAATCTGAACCTGAAGGCAATAGCTGAGGGAGTGGAAACCGAGGAGCAGTACAACATTCTGCGCATACTGAAATGCGATTACATGCAGGGATTCTATCTGAGCGTTCCGCTTCCCGGGCCGGATATAGAGTCTCTCATGGCGAAGCAGGAGTCGCTGTAACCATATCATCATGCCGCGGCAACATGCTCCGGCATGCGGGCAACGGGCGTGTATGGATCTACGCGGAAAAATAATAAATTATAAATACAAAATCGCGGATAAAATCCACGAGAGCCGTTATTCGAATATTTATATCGCCTACAACCGTCTCGAGAACAACAATAAAGTCGCGATTAAATTCCTCAAACAGGGCGCAATCACAAACCGAAAAGAAGACATCATCCGTTTCAGGATTGAAGCGGAAGGCGTATCCAGGATCGACCATCCGAATATCATAAAAATCCGGGAGATCGGCTACGTAGAGGACATGCATTACATGGTTATGGAAGCGATAACCGGGCAGAGCCTCTCATCCCTGATTGAAAGCCAGGCGGTGCTTTCCATTGAAGATTCTATCGGCATCATAACACAGCTCTGTGAAGCGCTCTCCATTATTCACGGACAGGGCATCGTCCACAAGAGCATCAATCCTGACAATATAATGCTCCTTTCCGGAACCGATCCGCCCGGGATAAAGATCATTAATTTCGCGATCGCCCAGATCAAGGATTTCAGCAGGATAACCGAAAGAGACGACATCATCGCCACGTTCAGCTACATGGCCCCGGAACAGAGCGGAATGCTCAACCGGAAGGTGGACAACCGCAGCGACCTGTATTCTCTCGGCATCGTATTGTATCAGCTCCTTACGGGACAGCTCCCGTTCGGCGGGGACGATATCAGCTCGATCATACATCACCACATCGCAATGCTTCCCGAATCTCCGGCCGATTACAACAACGCCATTCCCGAGGTGCTCGGTAAAATTGTACTCAAGCTGATCGAAAAAGAGCCAGACCGGAGATACCAGAACGCGGGCAATGTTCTGAATGACCTGAAACGGTTCCTTTCCGGCGAACGCGATTTTCTGATCGGCGCCGAGGAACCGGTAACGATAATCGGCTCCTCGAAAGAGCTTGTCGGGAGAGAGCAGGAATACGAAGCGCTGATCCGCATGTTCGATGAAACACTTCGCGGCCGCGGCGGGGTGTGCCTGATATACGGCGAACAGGGAATCGGGAAAACGCGCCTAATCGAGGAACTGGTCAATGGAATATACTACCACCAGGGCACCTTCATCGGCGTGAGCGCGATTGAGGGGGAAAACAAGGTCCCGTACGGCACGATACGAGACGCCCTGAACCGCTATCTGAAGTTCTTCAATGATTATCCCGAAGCGAAGAAGGAAACCGTCATCAGCGTACTCAAAGACGAGATAGGTTATCTCGGTGAAATACTGATAAAGCTCGAGCCGGCGATGAGCGACATTTTCGGAGTACCACCTCCTCTCGTTCAGCTGAGCCCCGAAAGAGAGCAAAAAAGGTTTCTGATGACCATCAGCCGTTTTTTCTACAGCCTGAGCGTCGTGGAGAACGGCATCGTGCTGATCCTGGACAATCTCCAGTGGATCGACGACAGCAGTTTCGCCTTTCTTCTTGAAGTCATCAAACATATCGAGAACTACCCGCTGCTGGTGATCGCTGTCTTCAGGGAAGACGACGTGCTGAAATCGCAGGGCCTTATTGACCTTATCGAATCCCTGAAAATCAGCAGGTATCCGTACAGAGAAATAGAGCTGCGCCCGCTTGATAAAATCAGCATGAACAGGTATGTAGCAAGCCTCATGCAGGTCTCCATGACGTCCGCGGAAGAGCTTTCAGAACTCATCATGAACTACAGCCGGGGAAACCCGTATTACGCCATTGAGATACTGAAGCAGCTCATAGATGAAAAAGCGATTGTTGTTCAGGATCATTCTGTCACAATCAGACAGGATATTATCCAGCGTATAACAATACTAAACACCGCAGTGGATATCATTCTGAGAAGGGTATCGCTTCTCAATGAAAAGGAAATAGCGGTACTGTCTTACGCGGCCATAATGGGAGTCATCTTCGAGATCGAACTGCTGTTGCGGATGACAAAATACCCGGACGAGGATGTGATCGCCATTATCGACAGGGGGATCGAATTACAGCTGATCCAGAAAGACGTTCGTGAGCGTGGAAGATTCATGTTCACGCACCGCAGGATAAGGGAACTCCTCTACCAGGACATTCCGATCGCAAAACGGAAAGCGCTGCATCTGACCGTCGCGCGGATCATCGAGGAATCGTCCGCCGGAGATATCGACAGCGTGGTGTTTGAAATCGCCCACCACTACATCGAGGCGGACGAAAAGGACAAAATACTCGAATACGCCTACCCCGCAGGGATAAAAGCAAAAGAAAACTACGCCAACGAAGATGCGATAAAATATCTCGACATTGTTCGCGGCATGCTCGAGGAAAGCGGCAGAAAAGGCCAGGCCCAGTGGGTTGAATGCATGCAGCATGTCGGCCAGATATTGTTGACGATAGGGAAATTTGACGAGGCAATTGAAGTATATCTTACCCTGCTCAAATATGAAACAGGCAAAATCAATAAAGCGGGCATCAACCGTCAGATCAGCCAGGCGTATTTCAGCAAGGGCAACTGGCCGGAATGCGAGCGATACGCTCAACGGGGCCTGTCACTGCTCGGAGAGAATTTACCTCTGCGCAAGATCATGGTCATAACAGGACTTGTAAAAGAAATCATAGCATACTATCTTCATTACGTTACACGGCTCAGAAGGCCCGGCAGGATCAGAAGCGCCGCGAGGGAAAAATACAAAGTCATAATCAACCAGTATATGACGCTGTCATGGATGTATATTCTGAGCGATATCAACAAATTCATTCACTCCGTTCTCCGAATGATCAACATTTCGAGATCAAAAATCGGAACATCCAAAGAACTCGGAATGAGCATTGCCGTGTTCGCCTCACTTTTGATGGTAGTTCCGCTTTTCAGAAAAGCTGTCAGGTATCATGAAATCGCGCTTGTCATGCGGCAGGACATTAAAGATCAGCTCGGCATAGCACAGTCGATGCAATTCATGGGATACGCGTACTGCTACCAGGGGGAGTACGACATGAGCATTAACTATTTTATGCAGTCAAAGGACATTTTCACCAGAATCGGCGATGTGTGGGAAATTGCCATGGTCAACAACGGCCTGGGATATGATTACTATTATATCGGCCAGTACGATGATATGATCGCCTGTTTCAGAAACTACCTGGACAGCAGTGAAAAGATAAACGACCATTACGGTATCAGCGTCTCGTGCGCAAACCTGTCAATGGCGTATACGCTCAAAGGGGATCTTGAAAAAGCGGAACAGTATGGGATGAGGGCGCTCTCACTGAGCAAAAGCCGGGAGCTCTGGTATCCCCACTGTTTCGCAAGCATCAATTACGGTTATCTGATGATGGAAAAAGGAGATTACGACGAGGCCGTCAACTACTTCGATATCGCACTCAGGCTGTTCCTCGAAAACAATTTCCTCAGGGACTACACCGTTCATGTCTTTCCCTACCTTGCCGATGCCTATCTTGAAATTTACAAAATCGACCGCTCCCGGCTCACGAAGACAAGGATCAGGAAGTTGTGCGCCGAAAGTATCAGAAGAACAAGAAAGTGGCCCAATCATTTTGCCGAAGCGCTCCGGGTCAACGGCAGATACTGCTTTCTGACAGGCGATCATAAAAAAGCCGAACGGTACTACCGCAGGAGCATACGGCACAGCGCGATGCTTGGAAGGAAATTCGAGATAGCCAAAGGCCTCTACGATTACGGAACCATGCTGAAGGAAACCGGACGCATCGATCAGTCGGAAGCGCGACTGAAGGCCGCCTACGAAATATTCAGGGAGATCGATGCGACGCTCTACATGCAACGGACCAAGATACTGCTCGACATGCCCCAGGAGGAGAACCTCTCCTCGATCAAGGCGATCATTGACCGCCAGAGAATGTACTCGATCATCCGCGTCAGCCAGGACATCAGCTCTATCATGAAGCTCGACGAGCTTCTGGAAAAAGTGATGTCCGTCGCGATTGAAGTTACCGGGGCCCAGCGGGGCTACCTTTTGATATCCAACGATGAAACCGGCAGGCTGGAGGTCGTCTCCTGGAAAAATGTCAATGTGCTCGACCAGAGCGAAACAATCGAGTTCGTTACCGCGATAGCCGGCGATGTCTACCGTACAGGAGAAGCGCTTCTGACGATGAACGCGATGGAGGATGAGAACTATTCCCGTTATCCGATCGTATCGAAATACGGACTGAAATCAATTCTGTGCATACCCCTGAAGTACAAGGACGAGACGAAAGGCGTCTGCTATCTTGACAACCCACTTTCCGGTTCCGTATTCAAGAACGAGGACAAGGATCTGTTGAACATACTCATGACACAGGCCGCGATATCGATTGAAAACGTCAGGCTTTACGAACTTGGAATAACCGACGGTCTTACAAAACTGATCACCCACACGCATTTCCACAACCTTCTGCAGAAAGAGATTAATAAAGCGATCCGTTATTCGCGGCAGATCTCCATTGTGATGATCGATATAGACCTTTTCAAGAACTTCAATGACACTTACGGCCACCAGGCCGGCGACGAAGTGCTGAGGTCGGTTTCCCGCATAATAAAAAACAACTGCCGCGACGTTGATATCGCGGCCCGGTATGGAGGCGAAGAGCTCGTCATGGTACTCCCGGAAACCGACACCGTTGAAGCGGAAGTTGTGGCGGAAAGAGTCCGTTCAATTATAGAAGGGCGCTCCTTTGAATACCAGGGAAACCGGCTGAGCGTGACCATCAGCGTCGGTGTGGCGACATTCCCCGGAGATGCGGCCGACCGGGTTTCATTAATCAAGGCCGCTGACGAAGCGCTTTACGCGTCGAAGAGGAACGGCAGAAACAGGGTAACAGTTTTTTCGCAACGGGGATATCATGCATCGGCATGAGCGTCGCGGCAAGAAAAGGCATGTAAGAGGTTAACTCAAAAAGACAGCACTGTCTACTTACCCGTCTTCATCTCTTTTTTTGTTCAGCAGCTCGGAGAGTATGGCGAGCTCGCCGGTTTTAAATTTCAGGAAACGCTCGAGATCCTGTATCTGGCGTTTCCAGTAATCCGCGGCCATAGCATGGTGTTTCTCTCTACGTTCCAGATCAGCGAGCTTTTCAACCAGGTTGTTCCTCAACCGGACGAGATCCTTGAGTTTTTCTTCTTTCTTTTCCATAGATCATTATAACAGCCACGCAATAACGCTTCAACAATGAGTGCCCTCATGCCATGAGTTGTGACACGCGTTATTATCACTATTCAACAAACATGCTTTGTATACGGTCATCTGTGAAAACAAAAAGCGCTTCAGGAAACCTTTACAGCTTCAACTCGACCGAATTGGACCAGAGCCCATGGATGTTGCAGTATGAGGCGGCGTGTACGGTGCCTGATTTTTTAGTCTGGAAAAGGCATACCGCTTCAGGATGCGTGTATATGCCGCTGGTATCGGCTCCTTCCACCGACGCCCCGTGCGCGGCAAAATCGAACCGGCCGAGCATATAGGGGAATTTTTCCCCCTCAGGATGGAAATAGAGCTCAATCCAGACAATATGATGAGCGGTTGTGTTGGGATGCGATATTTCTTTTCCTACCGAAACCGCTGCCTGGTAAGACCCGTTCCTTTTCGAAAGAACAATGACAGGTACATGTTTTTCTGTTTTCCAATCTGCAGCTTGAAAAAGAGCGTTCATCAGTTTACCCCCCTTTCCGACAACAGTGGTATCAGAGATTCGCGTCACAAAAGCCAGGCGGAAATACCCGATAAACAATACTCTTTATATTTAAATACTTTTTTTCAAAACGGTCAACTCCCTGATGTTATTAAAAACGCATAACTAAAAAGGAGGATACAGGAATTGCAGGATCGGGGAAGGCAGTTCCAATACATTATTTACGGAGCATAATGACCCACTGGATGGCGTTCTTGGTGAGGTCCGCAGATGTTTTTATGTTCATTTTGACTTTAATACTTCTTCTGTGGCTTTCAACCGTATAAATGCTCAAATTCAGCTTCTGCGCGATCTCCTTGATGCTGCACCCGTTTCCGATATACTGGAATATTTCGAGCTCCCTGTTGCTGAGCCTGTCAGTGGAAACGGTCTTCTGATCCGGATTCTTGTTCAGCATTTTTTCGAGTATCTTTTTTGACAGGTCATCCTTCAGATACAGGTCTCCATTTTTTATCGTCCGTATCGCGTCCGCAATATTCCTGGGCGCCACATCTTTCATGAGGTAGCCGCGGGCACCGGCTTTGATAGCCCGTTCCGCGTAAATGGATTCATCATGCATTGAAAGAACGAGAGTGTAAATCTCGGGGAACCTTTCACTGATCGATTTCACCAGTTCGATACCGTTCACGTTGCCATCGAGCATGATATCGACGATGACGACATCGGGCTTCTCCCTGTTGATAAGCGAGATTGCTTCGTTCGCGTTTCCCGATTCACTGCACACGGTTATATCACCGGTATTCTCAAGCACGTCCCTGAGCCCCTGTCTGACGATCGGATGATCATCAACGAGCATTACTTTTATCGTTGAAACCGACTCCTTTTCGGAAATGGGTTGAATATCATTTGCCATTTCTTTTTACCTGCTGAATCATATCTTTGTGATAATCTGCGCGGCAGTCCGCCGGCAATAGAGATAGAGTAATTCCATTTTTAGTGTAAAAATACTATAACAGTATAAATATTTCAATACCAGGAATTTGTTAATTAGAGATACCAAAATTATTGTCATATTATTCCGGATACAACCCATCAAACCGGCAATTTCACTACGACCGCAAAGCCTCCGTCTATGAAACTGCCCGCGTTGAACGACGCCCCGATGATTTCGGCGCGGTGCTTCATAATTTTCAACCCCATTCCCTCATCGGCAACCATATTGCCGATCCCCCTGCCGTCATCTTTTATGGTGATTACAATATAATCTTCATAATCGCTTATCTGTATTATTATATTTTTCGGCCTTCCATGCTTGATCGCGTTATTTACCGCTTCGCGGACGATATAGTAAAGATGGGTTGCCACGTAATTGTCGCGAATCCCTATATCGCCGGTACTCAGGATCGCGCACTTTATACCGTAAACCCTTTCCATATTCGCCGCAAGGGTTTCCAGCGATGACTTAAAGCCGGTCTGTTCCATTTCTACCGGGCTTAACATCTTCGATAGCGTCCTCGTCTGGCTCTGGGAAATCTGTATCAGGTTCCCTATCTCCTCAAGTTTCATGGTCGTCGGATCGTGCGGATCGAGCATTTTCTGACGAATGGATTCAATGAGAAATCCTACGGCCGTGAGGTTCTGGCCAAGTCCGTCGTGCAGATCATGGCTTATCATTTTCCGCTCTTCATCGATAATGGTAATCAACTTTCTCTGTATCTCCCGTTTCTCCGTAATGTCGATCACGTTCTGTATCATCCCCGTGACCTCGCCCGATATCGAATAATAGGGAACCGCATTTATTTGAACAATCATATCGTCGCCGGTCGAATTCTGAATACGCATCTCATACTCATATTCACGGACCCCTGACAGTATCTTCTTCAACGGACAGAACTCTGTGTTGCATTTATCCTGCTCCCACAGGTCAAAACATTTTTTGCCGACTATATCTTCCGTATCGAGGAAAAGCATGTCGCGGAACCGGTTGTTTGCCCGAATGAAATTGTACTCCCGGTCAATCACCGTCATTCCCACCGTCGTCGAATTGAATATTATATCAAGCTCGGCATAGACTTTTTCCTTCTCGGCTTCGATACGGTTGCGCAGGACAATTTCCCGTTCAAGGTTTTCATTGATGATCATTAATTCGGCCGTACGCTCCATCACCTGCCGCTCGAGCCTTTCATTGAACATGATCAGCTCCTGCTCTATCCGTTTCCGCTCGGATATATCCCGCATGACAACCTGTATTGCCGGGCCCTCGGAGTCGACAATGGGAGAGGCCGCAGCTTCAACATCCCTTACCGATCCGTCAAGCCTCACGATTTTTATCTCAACAAGCTTCACCGATATCCCCTGCCGCAGATCGGTTATGTGTTCATTAATAAGTGAATGACAGTCAGGATGGAAGATTGCATAAGGAGATTTCCCGAGTAACTGTTCCGCGCTCGACGCGCCAACGAGCTCGAGCATGGCGGGATTCACGAGCACGATCCGGTCGTCACGATTGACAAAAATAGCGTTCGGCGAGAGCTCAACAAGACTGCGGTAACGCTCCTCGCTTTTTTTCAGCGACTCCTCGGACTTTTTCCGTTCGCTCAGGTCAAAATGTGTCCCGACTATTCTCACGATCCTGCCGGTTTCCTTATCCCTGACAGGGAACCCGCGTGAAAGGATGTAGACATAATGCCCCTCTTTGTGGCGCAAGCGGAACTCGATATCGTAATCGCACTCCCCCCTCAGCACGGAAGCCATATGTGAAAAGACCCGCTCCCTGTCATCGGGATGAAGCATGTTTCTCCAGGTTTCCGCGCTCGGCGTTATTTCACCTTCACTGTATCCGAGCATTCTCATCCACTGGTGCGAATGAAACGTTGAATCGGTTTCGACATTCCAGTCCCACACACCTTCCTGCGCGGCTTTGAGGGCAAAATCGAATCGTTCCTCGCTTTCACGGAGAGCCTCTTCGTTCATTTTGCGGACCATGGCCATCGCCACATGGTCGCTCACGGCCCGCATGAGGGAGATGTCTTCCTGGCTGAATGTTTCGCGCTCTCTCGTCCCGAACGACAGGGTGCCGATAACTTTTCCTCCTTCACCGAGAAGGGGGTGGCACGCGTACGCTTTAATTCCGAAGGATTTTATCAGTTCAGTACGCGGGTCGGACGTTGAGGGAATGTGTTCCGCAATGATACGGCATGCGTCCCGTGCGGCGCATCCGCAGACCGCAGAACCAAAGTCAAGCCACTCGACGCGCATGGCTTCATCATCCTGAACGCCCGCGTACGCATTGAGATGGAGCCTCCCTGCACGCTCATCAACCAGGAAGTTGAAGAAAACCTCGCAATTGAGATGTTCCATCACCCGCCTGCATAACGATTCGACCAGCGGCAGCGGTTCGGAAGTATTGAGAAGCTCACCGGCGATCATTGCGAGCAGGGCGAACCGGTCGGTGCTCTGACGAAGCGCTTCCTCGGATTTAATGCGCTCGGTAATATCGTGCCAGACGGTCACCGAACCGACTATCCGTCCCGCAATGCTCATCGGCCCCGAAGAGGTCTCGACGGCGATATCCGATCCATCTGCCCGCCGGACAAGAAAACAGGCCCCCTTCACGTTCTCCCCGCGTAAAGCTTTCGGCGTCGGCTGCTCTTCCAGTATCAACGGCTCACCGTTGAGATTTCTGCAGCCAACCCGGTGAATAATGTCCCTGAGATTGAGCCCGGTCGGATCAAATCCGTAGATTTTTCTGAAAGAAGGGTTCGACTGCAGAACATTCATCCGCAGATCGTATAGCAGCACAATGTCCTGCTGGGCCGAAAACACCGCCGCCAGTTCGGCCGCGCGGCTGGCAAGGGCCTCTTCGACAAGTTTCATTGCCGTCATGTTCACCATAGCTATGCCGATTCCGGTGATTTTTCCCTCGTCGTTGCGGACAGGATCAATATAGATATCGAGAAACAGGCGTTTCTCGTTTACAGTTACCCACAGGAACTCACGGACTTCTTCGCCGGAGATCATGGCTCTGCGTTTGAGTTCGGTCATCCTGGCTGCTTCATCGGGGGCAAGAAGGTCGGCATCCGTCCTTCCGATAACGGTCTCCTGATGCATGAGGGGGAAATTGTAAACATAGGTATAACGGAGGTCCGTGTCCTGCGCGGCAACTGCCACCGGCGCGCTCTTGAGGGCGAGGCGGAAACGAGCTTCGCTTGTGCGCAGCGATTCCTCCATCCGCTTGCGTTCCGTCACATCCCTGAAATAGCCGATCAGCCCGTCGATATGGCCCCTGGCGTCATATTTCGGAACATACGCTCCTTCAAAAAACCGCCGCTCTCCGTCTCTGGTGATGATTGGCATCTCGATATGCACCGGCTTCCCGTTTTTCAAAACGCGCGTTTTAACACGGGTAAGCCTGTCCGCGTCTTCTTTCCCGATTATATCATGGTCGGTTTTACCCACCATATCGGATTCGGTTATTCCAAGCTGCGAATTGGCGACAAACAGGTAGCGCAGGTCATGGTCCTGCACAAGAATATGATCAGGGGTGCTCGATACGATCGCCCTGAACCGCTCCTCGCTCTCGCGCAGCGCCTCTTCGATGCGCTTCCTTTCCGTGATGTCGCGGACCGCTGTCACGCGGGCATTACGGCCATCGATCGTCCAGGGCTTTCCGTGCGCTTCAACGGTAATAACGGTCCCATCTTTTCTTACGACACGGTGTTCGACGACATTCTCCACACCTTCAATTATTTTCGGTATCACCCTTGAAAAATCGTCCGGAGGCAGCAGCAAGGCTATCTCCCTGCCGACAAGCTCTGACTTCGCGTATCCCACCATGGCGCAGAACTGATCGTTCATGTCAGTGAACCGGCCGTTCTCCGAAATCGCGATTCCTTCAAAACTCGCCTCTGACAGTATCTTGAAACGGGACTGGCTCCGGACCAGTTCTGTTTCATCTTTTTTCCGTTCGGTGATGTCCTGGCTGGTTCCGTACCGCAGGATTCTATCTCCTGAATCTTTTCGCCGCTCGCTCCTTACGCGGGAATGGATCGACAGCCACCTCACATCACCATCGGGCAGGACAACGCGGTATTCAAACGAATGACCGTCAGTTACGATCGAAGGGTCGGGAATGGCGTCAAATTCCTTTTCAAAGCGTTCACGATCATCAGGGTGGATACGATCAAACAGCCCGGCGCTCGTCACCTTTTCTGATTCGATCCCGAAATGTTTCTGTCCCCGCGCGTCAAGATGAATCATGTCGGAAAGAAGATCGTGGTGCCAGGTACCCAGACCCGCCGCGTCGAGCGCTGTCCGATAACGGGCCCTGCTCTCACGCAACGCCTCTTCTGCGGTCTTCTGCCCGGTGATATCGCGGCCTGTGACCAGATAGCATTTTTCATCAAGCGGCACGATGGTGGTCAGATAATATCTCCCCTTCGAGGTAAGCCGCGATTCCATCGTCTGCACGCTTCCGGAATCCATTGCTTTCCGGATAAGGGGGAGGTTGCCATCGGCATAATCCCGGCCGAATATCTCGCCCGCCGTTTTTCCCCGCAGTTCATCGATCGATGCCGCGTTCGCCACTCTGACAAAAGCGGGATTGCCCTCCCGCACGATCCGCTCCTGTATTTCGCCGTTCCCGTCGCGAACCACTTCATACACGGCAACCATTTCCGGGATGTTCTCAAAAAGGCTGTGATACCTCCCCTCCGCCTTTTTATGGTCGTGAATGTCCCGCGCCGTTATTATCCACCCTTCAACGCGGCCGCCCTCCCCGCGCAACGCCGCTCCATTCGTCAGGTGCCATCTGAATTCGCCGTCATTGCGCCGCAACCTCTGTTCAATGACAAATTCATTGCCGGTTTCAAGTGAGCGGCGCCAGGCCGCATCGCTCTCACCGCGATCATCCGGATGGACGACCGAAAGCCATGTCCACCGGGCATGGCCAGTCTGTTGGCATTCCGAATATTCAGAAGCCCGCTGATTGGCATACTCGACCACGCCAGCACTATCCGTACTCCACACGATCTGCGGTACCGCATCCAGGAGCGCCCTGGATTTAATTTCGTCCTGTTGCCGCGCATTTCGCCCGGCGGTCTTTTCGGTGCTTGCTGAGATTCCTTTCTCTGTTAAATAATTCTTTTTCATGATCATATTCACGGCCGCTCCTTCGATATCCCGCGGAAAAACCGCACGCTGCTGCCCGGATGGCGGCACCGTCATGCAATGCGGCGGAACGGCCGGCATGATAATACTGGACCAGACTATCAAAACTTTTTCAACGATTTTTTGTTTGTGTATAGATGGTGATTATTATGAAGAGAAAGAAATCATGCAGCGATTTGCGTGAAAATACGGGATCACGTCTGTGGGAAGCAAAGATCGGTATCTTATCCGCCCGAAAGCATCGATACGACCATGATCTCATCGCCGTCGTTCAGCGCGGCGTTGGGGGATACGCGCCGTCCCCCGCGGAAGAATACCACGCCCGGGCTGTCATGGATGTCCAGCGCGCCGGATAGAACCGATATCGTCGACCCGCCGGGGAGGTCAAGATCGACGGGGGATATCCGCTTTCTCATGAATCCGGCTCCTTCGACGTGGACCCTCACGGTTTCGCCTCCCAGAGCGCGTCCGCTTCGGCGGAAAGGCCGAGCGCGCGCAGGCGCCGCGGCAGGGCTATCCCCTTTTCAGGATCCATTTCCATCAGCTCGTAGAAGCGCGACTTCATCTCATCGAACATGATCTCGATGCCGGCGGTGTCTCCGTCCCGCGCGGGCTCGCGCATCCGCGGCGTGAGATCGTCGTCCCGCGCGGTGAACCCGAAAAGGAAATTAATGCACCGCTTGAGGTGGAATATCCGCGTCCCCGCCTCCATCATCGACTCGACGCTGTGAGCGTATCCGGCGGCGGCGTTGAGGAGGTCGGCCATCTCGACAAGGGTGAGCGAGCGGTCCGCGTACTGGCAGAGGCAGGCGCTGTTTTCGATCACCCCGATCGCGGAGGCGAGCGCCAGTGTTTCAGGTTTCTTCTCGCTGGTCAGCGCCTCAAGATCGAACTCGAACCCGATCTCCGGGTAGTTGCAGGCTCCCGTTTCCATGAAGTGCATCGCGCTCGAGACGTGGCATGCCCCGCGCGGGCTCACCGCGTAGGCAAGCGCGTGGCCGTGACCCCCGCCGCGCGGATCGTGCATCGGCGACTCGAGCCCCTTGCACTGCGCGGTGTAGTCGATCGAACCGTTGCCGATCGTCCGCGCCGCGGCGGCGCTTCCCATCGAGAGAAGCGTTCCGAGCTTCCCTTCGCGCGCTGCCATGAGAGGGAGTATCGTGCGGACAACCGTATCCATATCCCCCCACTCGAGCCGTACGCCGTCAGTGTGCGCTTCTGTCAGATCGCCCTTTTCCCACGCCTCCATCGCCCAGGCGATCGTCGCGCCCGCCGAGATCGTGTCCATCCCGTAATCGTTGCAGAGATAGTTGGCGCGGCACACCGCGGCAAGGTCCGCCGAGCCGAGGAGTGTCCCGAACGCGGCGACCGTTTCGTATTCGGGGCCGGCGCTTTCGGGCACCGCGAACGGGCCGTCATCGACTTTAACGACGCGCTTGCAGGCGACCGCACAGTAGGCGCAGGTGCCGGTCCTGGTGAGGTAGGTATCGGAGAGCGTGCTGCCGGTCAGCGCCTCGGCCATCTCTTCATCGAAGTTCGAGGTCCAGTTGCGCACCGGCACATCGCCGGTGTACATGTGCCCTTCGAGATTGCCGGCGGAGCCGAAGTCGTGGAGCACCTGCGAGATGATCGATTCCTTTATGCGCGGCGTAACTTCTTTGATCAGATCCTTCATGCGCTGCGGGTCCGCGAGGTCCATTTCTTTTTTGCCGGAATTGACCACGACGACCGCCTTCAGGTTTTTCGATCCCATTACCGCGCCGATCCCGCAGCGGCCGAACGCGTGGTGCCCTTTGTTGAGGATACAGGCGAATGGAACCATGCGCTCGCCGGCAGGGCCGATAACGAGGGAAGTTGATTTTTTGCCGTACCGTTCATCGAGCATGGCGGTGGTTTCGTAGATTCCTTTTCCGCGCAGATCATCGGCGGGAAGGACACTGACCGCGCCGTCCTCGAAGAGCAGGATAGAGGTTTCGGACGCGGCACCGGTGATGACAAGGCCGTCGAACCCGGCGTAGCGAAGAGCCGGAGCGAAATATCCGCCGCACGATGAATCTGCGAACGTGCCGGTCAGTGGCGAGCGCGCCGCGGCGCACATCCGGCTCGCGCCGGAGAGCCTCACTCCCGCGAGCGGCCCGTTCATGAACAGGAGCATCGCTTCAGGCGAGAGAGGATCGGCCCTGACATCCGCCCTGTCCATGAAAATCCTGGCCGCGAGCCCGCTTCCTCCGATGAAATCACGGTAGGTTTCGAAGGGCAGATTGAGAGATTCTATTGATCCGGAGGAAAGGTTGATGTCGGCGATCCTGCCGGTATTCCCGTGCATAAGTATCCCCCTGTCTTTTGTAGATTAACTCAAAGAGCAAAGGACAGGCCAGGCTGACCCTCGCCGCGTCAGTCCTTCTTCGTGACGATCAGGTTATCAAGCCCCATCTCGCGCAGCGCGATGGGAAACATGTGGAACGCGGGTTTTACCACCGGAAGGAGCTTCAGCATCGCCGTGACCTTCCCGCCCTGGCGCACGATCCCCTTGGTGACGCTCGCGATCGGGTTCTCAAGCCCGTGCCAGAACCGGTGCGAGTGGTCGGCGGGCTGCTCGGACCAGACGTCCTCCTTGAGGTCGCACGGTCCGAGATAAAAAGTCCCGTAGTAGCCTTCCTTCGAAGGGGCGTTCTTCAGGTCGATGGTGATCACCGCGTCCGGGTCCTTGTAAATGAATTTGATGATGATCCCCGCCTTGGCCATCTTGGTGCCGATCTTCTCGTCGCGAAGCACCCGGTCCAGGAAATAGCCGTATATTTTATACAGGTCGTCCGCGTCCTTGTAATACTTGCTCATGTGCCGCCTCCTTTATTTTTCCGCATCGTCACTTGCGCTGGTCGAACCGCTTTCCGAAAATCATACCCGCGATGCCGATCTTGAGCATCTGGATCGTTCCTCCGGCGACGCCCCATGCCTTCGCGTCGCGGTACATCCGCTCCATCGGGAACTCGCTGCTGTATCCGTATCCGCCGAACACCTGCATGGCGGTGTTGGTCACCTCCACGACCATCTCGTTGGCGAACGCCTTGGCCATCGACGCCTCGTAGATCGATGGAAGCCCGCCGCCCGCTCCGCACACCGCCCTGTAGACGAGGAGCCTCGCGGCGTCGATTTTGGTCGCCATATCAACCATCATGAACTGCACCGCCTGATGATTGCATATCTCCTTTCCGAAGGTCTTGCGTTCCAGCGCGTACGCCTTGGCTTCCTCGAACGCGCCGCCTGCCACGCCGAGGCACATGGCCGCGTTTCCGCACCGCTCGATGTCGAACGTCCACATCAGCTTGTTGAACTCTCCTGCGGGGATCACCAGGTTTTTCTTCGGGACCTTCACGTCGTCGAAGAAGAGGTCACACGAGGGCATGCCCCGAAGGCCCATGTATTTCTCCTGCTTGCCGAAGGTGAAACCGGGCATCCCCTTTTCGACGAGAAGCCCCCCGATCCCCTTGTAGCCCTTTATCCCGTCGAAGCGGGTGTAGACCATGTAGTGGCTCGCGTGGCCGCCGCCGGTGATGAACGCCTTGCGGCCGTTGAGAAGGTAGTGATCTCCCTTATCGACGGCGTTTGTGGTCAGCGCCGTCAGGTCCGAGCCCGCCTCCGGCTCGGTCATGCACACCGACACGCTCTTATCCCCCGCGCACACGCCGGGCAGTATCGCCTTCTTCTGCTCATCAGTGCCGAAAATATCGATCACCCTGACCGGCCCGACGTTCGACTCGAACACCGGCGCCGCGATCATCGGGCTGAACTTCGCCAGCTCCTCGACGCACAGGATCGCGTTCAATGCGGGCTGGCCGCCGCCGCCATGCTCGGTCGAGACCGTCATGCCCAGAAGCCCGAGCTTCCCGTACATTTCGAGAAGGTGATAGGGAAACTCTCCCGTCTCGTCGATATGCTTTGCCAGTTCCCTGAATTTTTCCCTCTGCCCCATCGTCCTGATCGTTTCGACCAGCATCTTCTGTTCTTCGCTCAGCGTGAAATCCATTATCTGTCCTTTTCCTTCCGGTAGTTTATTTTAAATGAGGGATACGAGCTCCCCGATGCCTTTCGCGCGTTCCATGTTCATGATGAGATCGATGATCTTCGAAATTTTAACCGCATCCCGCTGTCCGGCGAAACGCCTGACCTTTGCCGCGACATCCTCCGCGTTCATCGGATCGCGCGGGTCGCCTTTCGGGATATCGATAAGGCGATCGAACTTCTTCCCGTTTTTCAGCGAGATTTCAACGCGGCTCGCGGTTTTGTCCGGATAAATTTTATTCAGCTCATCGTCGGATACAACCGTGACCTTTGCCGCCAGCTCCATTATCTTCTTATCCGCCATGCGCCGCTCCGTGAGCTGCGAAGGCCCGAGATCGCCGTCGAGCACACAGGCCGCGACGACGTAGGGAATTGAAAACTGCGCCGAGACGAAACTGCCTCCGTCGGGCACACCCTTGCCGACCGCGATGACCGCCACGCCGTAAGTGCGCGCGGTGATCGTGTCGATATCCTCCGCTTTGATGCCGTTCGCTTTCACCAGGTCAAGCGTCGCCTGCGCCGCGCCGTGCGTGTGCCTGCACGCGGTGAACGGCTTGAAGTAGATGTCCATGATTGAATAATGCTCGCCGAGTTTATCGGTGAGGCGCTCGAACTTCGGCTCCGCGCGCGCGGTGATCTGGGTGAACCCGCCCTTCAACTCCGAGCCTTCAAGGACGACCGGGCATCCGGTGATTCCCTTCCCGGCAAGGCCCGCCGCCATGATGCCGGCGCTCGCGGCCTGTCCCCCCTGCACGATCTTGATCGTGTAACCGCCCATCAGTTGCTCGGCCATCGAGAGCGGCAGCAGGTAACCGGCGTTCCCGATCGCGTTCAACGTCCTTTCAGCGTCAAACCCGTACAGCTTCGCGACAGCGGCCGCCGCGCCGAACGTGCCGCAGGTTCCGGTCGGAAGAAATCCCGAGAGCGTATGGAAAGGGTGCATCGCCGCCGATGCCCTGTTGGCCACCTCGTATCCCGCAATGATCGACTCAAGTAACTTCTTACCGTCGATATTGGCGCTTTCGGCAACCGCGAGCGCCGCGGGGATCACCGCCGATACGGGGTGGTTTCCCCCGAACCGCAGGCCATCCTGCGCCTCGATCGCCTCGGCGGTCGTGCCGTTGATGAAGGCCGCGCTCTGCAGCCCGGTCCTGAAGCCGCAGCCGAGCGCGGTCGCCGTTTCCCTGCCCCCGAGCAAGCGCACATACTCGACGACCGCCTGTGTCGCGTCGAGTTCGAGCGAGCCGTAAATGTTGGCGATGTAATCGAGCAGGCACAGCTTTGCCTTGTGTACCACGTCGGCAGGCATTGATTCGAGCGAAAGGTCCGCGCAGAACGCGGCAAGTTCTCTTGTATAGTTCATGTCCGCACCTCCAGTCGGAAGATTACACGTATCCGCGCTTCTCGTATATCTTGATCATCCTGAACGGATCGAGCACCTCGCGCAGCACCCGCAGCTCCTCCGCGGTCGGCGGCTCGGTCTCGTGCACGTCATCGGCGATCCTGAGCTTCCACGGCGTGAGCTTCACCACTTCGTCGACCGACGTGTCGGGATGATAGCTTTCGAGATACGCTTCCTTCGATTCCCTGTCAAAACGCAGTATCGCCTTGTTGGTGATGATTACCTGCGGGCCTGTATCCGGCGGGAGGCCCCATTTCTCGCGGCTGCCCGGTCCGTCAAGATATCCCGGCGTGGTGATGAAATCGACCTTCTCAGCGAAGGTGCGCGCGTTGTGCACGGCGATAATGAGGATACGCTTCGCGAGCGCCCCTATCGGGTTCGCGCCGCCGGAGCCGGGCAGGCGGCTTTTCGGTTTCTGGTAATCGCCTATCACCGTAGTGTTGATATTGCCGTACTTATCCACCTGACTGCCGGAAAGGAACCCGACATCGACCCACCCCCCCTGGAGGAACATGCCCATCACTTCCACAAGGCCGCCTATCATCGCCGCGCCGGGATTCAGGCACGGATCGCCCACGGAAAGGGCGGGCCGCGCGGGATGCGCGTCGAAGACGCCCGACTCCTGCATCATGCGCGCGCCGGGCGCGTGCGTGTGGACGGCGATGTTGGCCGACATGGACGGGAACCCCGTGCCGACGATGACGACATCTTTGTCGCGGATCTCCCTCGCGCCGCAGCATGCCATCAGTTCAGGTTTGATATAATCGTTCGGATGCGCGCTCATCGGTAACCTCCCCTCAATACGCGTAGGATACGGGATAGCTGTAATCAAACTTCGCCCGCAGCTTGTTGTACTGCCCGAACCCGAATTTCTGTATGTAGTGCTGGATATATTCGCTCCGGTCCTTCACGCCGTACACCCACTCGTCAAGGAACGCCTGGAACCCTTCTGCCGTGTTCGATGCCTGCTGGTAGTGATAGCCGTAAGTGAAGTCGACGTCGTAAAATCCGGGAGAGTATCCGGGGTGCGCGCCGAACGGCTCCTCGACCACGGCGGCCACCTTGAACTCCGGCACGATCGTCCTCGACGGGTCCTTGCCGATGACCTCCCTGCTCACCAGCCGCTCACAGCTCACGATCACCTGTTTCGCCGCGTTCGCTCCCCACTTGCAGTCGCCGCCGATCCCCCACATCTGGGCGTTTCCGTTCTCGTCGGCCTGCTGCACGTGGATTATCGCAACGTCGGGCCTCAGCGCGGGAACCACCATCACCGGGCTCCCGTCGAACGGCGACTCGATCATCCGGTATTTCCCCTCGCCCATGAACGATTTCACTTTCATCAGGTCGGTCCCGACCATGTCCTTTACCGGAACGAACGGCATTCCCAGCGCGCCGGCCATGAGCATGAGCGGAAGCGAGAGATTCGTGTATTCCTCAATTTCAATTTTGTGCGGGATCCCCTGCTCGATCGACCGGCGGTAACAGCGCGCCAGCCCGTAGAGCCCGAGCGATATGAAGGTGGATATAAACCGCTTCACGCAGCCGGCACCGATGAGCATATCGAAATCGTCCGCCGCGTTGCTGCGCGTGATGGTGAGGTCGCGCTTTTTCTGGCGGATGATCTCATGGATCGCCGCGAAGGGCGGCCGCGCGATATAGCCGCCGATAAAAAGGAAGTCCCCGTCATTGACGAATTTCCCGACCGCCTCGGCCGTGGTCATCACTTTACTCATAGCAACCCTCCTGCGCGAACCTGCACCGGCGAAGATGCATCACGCCGCGCGCGGCCGCGCGATATCGATCATCTGTATTCGAACTCAGTGCGGCTGATAATTTCGTCCTGCGCTATCTCGCTTAAGCCAGTAAACTCCGCCGAATATCCGCTCACCCTGACGAAGAGATCACGGTGCTTTTCGGGGAAGCGCTGCGCTTCCTTCAGTATCTCCGAATCAACCATGTTGAACTGCACCTGCACTCCACCCTTATCCATGTATGCCTTAACCAGCGCCATGAGGTGCTCCGACCTCATCCTCTTTCCCTGAAACCGCATGTTCAGGTTGGCGCCGTTGTAGACGCGCGTCACAGGGAGTTTCGCTACCGAGTTCATAAGCGCGGTCGGCCCGCTGATGGCGTTTCCCGTCGTCGGCGTTATGCCGTTGCCCAGCACGTCGCCCGCGTATCTGCCGTCAGGTGTCGCGCCCGTAAATGCGCCGAACGAGATGTGAAAGCCCACCGAGAAAATTCCCGGCCAGAACGCCCCGCCGCGGTAGTTGCTGTGCGCGGCGAGCACGTCGCAGTAATGGTCCATGACGCGGATTGCCATCGTGTCGACCTCGTCGTTGTCGTTGCCGTATTTCGGTATCCGACGCAGGAAGTAGGCGCGCGTTTCGTCAGCGTCCTGCCAGTCATCGGAAAGCATCGCGGCAAGCTCGCCGACCGTGCAGCGCTTCTCCTCGAACACGCCCCTTTTCACCGCGAAGAGGCTGTCAACAGTATTGGCAAAACCCATGAGCTGCACGCCGGTGGAATTATAGACCGCGCCTCCGCCCGTCAGATCAAGTCCCTTCTCGATGCAGCCGTCGACCATTGCGGAAGCGAACGGCGACGGGACGTTCTCGGCGATCGCGCGGTCGAGAACGCTCATCCCCTTGACCATCTGCGCGATGAAATGGCGCATCTGCGCGTCATAGGCGTTCCAGAGATCGTCGAAATTTTTGAACTCAGCAGGATCTCCTGTTTCAATCCCGGAGAGATATCCGAAGATATTATCGATGCCGTTCGAAAGCGCGAGTTCGACGCACTTGATCCCGTTGAACTGCACCGCGAAAGTTGAGCCGAACGTCTTTCCCTGTGCGTTAGGCTCAAGGCAGCCGCACACGCCGTAATCGCGCGCGTCCTCAAGCGTGTGGCCGCCGCGCACGAGTGATTTCACAATCGCGTCGTCATTGAACATGTGCAGCAGCACCCCGTCGCGCGCGTAGTCAGCGGCTTTCCGGAAGAAATCCTGCGGCGCTTTCGACGAGAGACGCACGCCGAAATTCGGCTGCACCGTGCGCACGTCGGCATACGCATCAAGCCCGATATAGCTCAGCTCGTTGGTCGCGTCATTGCCGTCGCTACCGATCCCGCCGACCGTGACGTTCTGCGTGGTTTTCCCCTGCGTTCCCTCACCGCCGGGGATGAACGCCTCTTCCAGGACGTTCCAGATTTCGTTTGTTTTGATGAAGATGAGCGCCATGAGCTCGCGCGCCTTTTCCGGCGTAATGCGGCCCGCGTCCCTGTCGGCGCGGTAATACGGATAGAGCACCTGGTCAATCCTTCCAAGCGAAATCGAGTTGCCGCCGGATTCGATCTGGGCGATCAGGTGAATGAAATACATGCTCTGCACCGCCTCGTGGAAACTTTCCGCGGGATGTTCAGGTACGTGGCCGCAGACGCGCGCGATCCCGCGGAGTTCCTCCGCCCGTGCCGTATCCTTTTCCTTTTCCGCCATGGCGTTCGCGAGCGCGCTGTAGCGGCGGGCGAACATGATGGCGGCGTTGCAGGAGCGTATCACCGCTTCGTAGAAAATCTTCTTCTCACGCGCGTCCTTTGATGATGGAAGCGCCTCGAGTTTCCTCTTCGCCTCTTCGATCGTGCCGCGCAATCCTTTTGACAGCACCTTCACATGGTCCATCGTGAAATGCCCGATCCCGTAGGTTATCTCGAGCATCATGGTGAATATATACTTGTCCATGTCCGCGGTCACGTCCTCGGGCATGCGCGACTCCATCACGTCCTCAACGGTCTTTCCCCGCCAGAACGGGAGGATGCTCTCGCGAAGCTCGCGCTTCTCCTCCGGGGTGATGAGCGCCGTCTGAAGCGCGCGCGTGTCGAAGCACTCGACATCGCCTTCTATCCATCTCGACTTGTTCTCCGGGAAAAGCGGCGCGCCCTTGAGTTTCGAGGTGCGGCACCCGACGATGATCTCGTCGTCGCGGATTATAGGCGTGATATTTGCGAGGATGTGCTCGAGCGCGAGGCTTATCCGCTCAAGCGGGTGAGCTTCCCAGTTGCGGCTCATCGATTCGGTCAGATACCGCGCGCGCTCGATGCAGACTTCCATCGGTGCGTCGATTATCCTCCACCTCAGGCGGTCGATCCTCGATCGGAGCGGAATATTGTCGGCGGATGCAAGCTGGGTACTCATGATAACCTCCTCTCTCGCGGGCGGTCCGCGTGCCGAAGGAGTCTATCCCCCCCGACACCGCAGCCGTTACTGATACTCTTTAATATACTGGAATACTTGCGGCGTTACACCTTTATATCCATATAATTGACCAGGATCGAGTCCCTGATACCGCGCGGCAGTATCTGGTTGATCCATAGGAAGAACGTGCTCATGAAATCGATCTGGTTGAAGAGCGACATCTTCTTCGCCATCACCACTTTCACGATACGCTTCGCGGCGAACTCGGGCGTCGGCGCGGTCTTGATGAGCTCGTCATCGCGCTCGATGAAGCGCCTGGCACGGTCGCGGTAGGGGGAGCCCTCTTTCGGCAGCACGTGGATCTTGGCCGCGAAGCTCGTCGACACCTGCGCGGGCTCGACGATGGCAACGTCGATTCCGAACGGTTTCACTTCGAGCCTCATCGAGAGCATAAGCCCGGTGATCGCGAACTTGCTCGCAGTGTAGATCGCCTCGAACGGGAACGGGATCCGTCCCACAAGCGATGACATCGCGATGAGCTTGCCTTTTTTGCGCTCGCGCATCGAGGGAATGAACGCCTGGAAGATCGCCGACGCGCCGATAACGTTGATATCGAGGCACTTGAGCGCCTTGTCAAGGTCGGCCTCCTCGAACGGGCTGAAGAACCCGATGCCCACATTCGAAAGAACCGTATCCACGTGACCGTACTTCGAAAGAACCCTGTCGCGGAATTTCAGGATCCGCTTCCGGTCGGTGATATCGATCGTCTCAAGCAGGTGATCGCCGCCGATCGCGCTGAGTTCCTTTTCGAGAGAGGCAATGCCGCCTCCGTCGACGTCGAAACCCGCGATCACACAGCCCTTTTCCGCGAGATCCTTTGCCACGTAACGCCCCATTCCGTCCGCAAGACCGGTAATGACCACAACCTGTTTCATAATGCCTCCTCCCTGATAATTAGATTTAATTGATATCAGCGCCCTGCGACTTGTACCATGCGGCTATCTGCTTCATCGACTCCATGAAATCCGGATAGATGAGCCGGTAACCGGTGGCCTTGAGCTTTGCGTTATCGACCACATAATCGGCATAAAGATATTTGACCGCGTCGAATTCGAGATCGGGGATCTTTCCCTTCCTCGCCGATACGCTTCCGTCAAGCTTCGCGGCCGCCTTGACCAGCCAGAGCGGCAGGTGCAGCGAGGGCGGTTTTGTCCCGAACGCCTTCGCCGCGAGCGTGAGGGCCTCTCCGAGGGCCGGATAAGTGTCCTCCGCGATATTGTACGCCTGGCCCACCGCCGAATCGAGGAATGAGAGGTGCTCCACGGCGGCCGCCACATCCTCAGCGCGGATGTTGGAAAGGAGCTGTTTTCCGTTTCCGGGGATGGCGGATATTTTCGTCGGCCGCGAGAACGCCTTGCCGGCGCCGTCGTTGCAGCGCGGGCCGTAGACCGTGCACGGGCGGGTGATGATGCCGGGCAGGCCTTCCTTTATCCGCGCCCAGACCACATTCTCTCCGTCGCGCTTGCTTCGGCCGTACGAATCCATCGGCTCGCGCGGCCCATCCTCGCGGAACGGCACGCCCTTGTAGTATCCGTACACGCTGGTCGATCCGACATGGACGTAGCGCTTTACCCCGTGTTTCAGGGCAAGCCCGGTGAGCCGCTCGACCCCGAGCACGTTGGTGGGATACAGGTTTTCGTACGGTGTTGAGAAATTGCAGATGGCGCCCAGATGAAAGATACGGTCGACCCCGCCCTCGAAAAGGGGCGGCAGCGTATCGGGCTTGGTGAGATCGGCGGCAACATATTCGACCCCGAGGTTGTTGAAGAAAGAGGTGTCCTTGCGCGGCCTCGCGGTGGCCCTGACCCTCACCCCTTTCTTCGCGAGATACTCGACGAGATGGCTCCCCATGAAACCGGCAGCGCCGGTCACCAGCGTAATACCAGAAAATTCCATGATCATATCTCCGTCGTATATTTGATTGATGCTTATTACGTGCCCGCGGCTACCTCTTCCTTGCTTTTTACGATCTCCTCGCGGGCGTGGCGCAGCCACGTGAGGTACATCTCGTTTTGAAGAATGCCGAGCTCGGCAAGGAGCCGGACGTAGACGCCCTGCCGCTCCCAGCGATCCCGGCTTTCCTGACGCTGGACGAGGTATTTCTCGTAGAGGGCGATCTGTTCGTCGATGATCTCCACCGCCCTCTCCTTATCGCCGAACCCGAAGAACGCGAACTTGAGCAGGAACGGGTCCCGTAGCAGCATCGGGCGCTCGGGAGACTGCGAAAGCCAGCGGGAAAACTCCGCCTTCCCCTCCTGCGTGATCGCGTAGCACTTTTTCTGCGGCCCGCCCTCCTCAGAAGGGGAAATATCGACCATCTTGATCCGCCCTTCGTCCTCGAGGTCTTTCAGGTTCGGATAAATCTGGCCGAAGTTGACCGACCACATGTAGCCGAAATTCTTTTCGATATGCTCCTTTATCCGGTATCCGTGCATATCGGTGTAGTGAAGAAGTCCTAAAATCGCGTACTTGATTGACATTAAGCATTCACCCTTGTTAGTATATAGAACCAATATATTATTTATATATACTGGTCAACATTAATTTTATTTGCTCATAAAATTTTATCCATTTTTGATCACCCGGTGCTTGTCAGGGGGGATATATCCCCGCAGAGAGGCCATTCCCTCCGACATCGCCGTGAATTGCGGCTCTGACCCCACCACAGATGCTGCGGATGAGGCTCTGACCCCATACAGCGGGCAGAAATATCCCCAAAAGGCTTTGCCAGCCGGATAGACACCTACACCGCCGGCCCTATCACCGCTTTGACCTCGAGATACTCCTCAAGCCCGTATTTGCTCCGCTCGCGGCCAATCCCCGATTGCTTGTATCCGCCCGCAGGGGCGTTGATATCGAAATCACCGCCGTTGACAAAGACCTGTCCCGAACGGATCTCTTTCGCGACCTTCCTCGCATGCTCTATATCCCCCGCCCAGACCGAACCGGAAAGGCCGTACACCGTGTCATTCGCGATCGCAATGGCCTCTTCCTCGGTTTTGTACGGCATTATCGAAAGCACCGGCCCGAAGACCTCCTCCTTCGCAATGATCATATCAGCCCTGACGTCCGCGAAGACCGTCGGCTTGACGAAATACCCTTTATCGAGCCCGTCGGGCTTTCCCGGGCCGCCGGTAACAAGCGTCGCGCCTTCGGCAATGCCCTTTTCGATATAGCCGAGCACCGACTTCTGCTGATGCGGATCGACCATCGGCCCGAGATAGATACCGTCGGCAAACGCGTCGCCCATTTTCATCGTGCCGACCGTCGCCTTCGCGATCTCTACGACTTCTTTCTGTTTATCAGCCGGAACGATCATCCGCGAAAGGGCGATACAGGTCTGGCCGGAATTGAGAAACGCGTTGTAGACGCCTTTCATCACGGCGGTATTGAGATCAGCGCCGTCAAGGATGACGTTGGGAGACTTGCCGCCGAGCTCGAGCGTCACCCGCTTGATCGTCTTCGCCGCCGCCTGCATCACCAGCACGCCCGACTGCGTGGAGCCGGTAAGCGACACCATGTCGACGTCCGGATGGGCCGCGAGGGCGTTACCGACTTTGGAGCCGGCGCCCACCACGAGGTTGAAGACTCCCGGAGGAAGCCCGATCCCGTCCATTATCTCGGCAAGCATGTAGGCGTTCAGCGGCGCGAGCTGGCTCGGTTTCACTATCATCGTACACCTTGCCGCGAGCGCCGGCGCGACCTTGCCGATCATCTGGTGCAGCGGATAGTTCCACGGCGTGATGAAGCCGCACACGCCGATCGCCTCCTTCACGATCCGCGTCCTGCCCATCGGGTACTCAAACTCGTAGCCGTCGAGTATCGGCCCGAAGCTGTCAAGCGCGGCGATCGGAAGTCCGACCTGTATCATTCTTGACAGGGGGGCGGGCATCCCCATTTCGCGCGCGATCGTGTCGCCGATCTCGTTCTGGCGCGCGGCGAGCCCCTTAGAAATTTTCGCGAGGATCGCCTTGCGCTCTTCGACCGGGGTTTTCGACCATGAAGGGAACGCGGCGCGCGCGTATCCCACCGCCCTGTCGACGTCCTTTTCGTTTGCCATGGTTATCCTGGCGATCGACTCCTCGGTGCACGGATTGATGACATCGATCACGTCGGTGCCAAGCGGGGCCACCCATTTGCCATTCAGATAGATGTGTTTGAATTCTTTCATTATGTCGCCTCCCGATATCAATTCGCCGGAATTCCGCACGCACAGCCGCGAACCGGCTTTATATTACCCCTCCTGCCATACCGAGAACAAGTATATAGTTTATATATACTTATTATATATACTGGTCAACACTATTTTTGTTTAATAGATTTTTTTATTACAGACAGGGGAAATGCAGGGAGAGCAAAGGGATTGATTTCGGTTGATACGCGTGAATGGTCAGGGAACCCACTATTACGACAGGCGGGTGAGTTACGGTAAGATAAAGCGAACTCACCCCCACTCGGTCTCCCTCTTGACAAGGGAGAGATGGCTGAAAGCCAGAGGGGATTGAACTGCGCGGTGTGGGTGAGTTTTAAATCGCCGGAACACCGTCAGCGATCATGATCGTCGCCTGTGCTATTCTTCCACCAGCGCCTTCCAGGAATCCTTTTCAACGAAGCTTCCCTTCACATTGCCTTCTATTTCGAGCGCCATGTCGAAGGGCACCGTGATGGAGAGGAGATCATCGCCGAGCTGTTTTTTCACGTAATTGCGGGCGGATATATCCGTAAGCCCGATAACGGCGCGCTGGTTCTGCGACCGGGCCTCGCGGTACGCGTGAATGCCCATCGTCTGACAGCCGGCGGCGTACGGGATGATCACGTTGTCGGTGGTATCGCGGCGGTAGTTCGAGAGTATCACCATCGCCGAACGCTGGTTCGGGTTGACAAGATAGGTGACGGTGACCGGCTTTTCCCGCGACGGATCGACCTCACCGAGCGGTTTGAAGACGATGTAGTTCGCGGGCACGTCGGTTATCGGGAGCCCTTCAAAGAATTTCTTCGTGCGTTCGGGAGAGCTCAGGTAGCCTTCGCCGTGCATGAAATGCTCGTAGAACTCGTCGCGGCCGAACTCCTTTATCTTCTCGCCGATCGCCCTTCCCTTTTCGGTGTCGCTGTTGCCGGTCGAGAGAAATCCGCAGAAGCACTCGATCCCGCCGGGGAAGGTCTCGTAGATATTGCCGAACCCGAGCCCCACTCCCCCGCCGAAACAGCCGTAGTTTTCGCGATCGAAGACGGCCGTTTTGCCCTTCGCGGCGGCGGCAAGCATGAACATGACACAGCCCCATTTCCCCTTCCCGTACTGGAGCGCCTTTTCCGGCTTTTCATCGGTCCATATAGTCGCGACCGGCTCGAACTTCAATTTAAGAGACTGCTTCATCTGGCTTTCCATCGTCGACCTCCGCTGTAAACCGGCATTTGTGGCTTCTGTGTCACAATGTCGTTTCAGACAGTATACAGCCGCAGCTTTTGTCTGACAATAAATTTGGCGGTATCCCCCTTTGAAAAACAATAGTCATTTTCTGACACTTTTTGATTGACTTATTTTTACTGGGGATTTACAAATGACTGAGTGAGCGCTTACTCATTATTTCAGGATTTGCTTTTCCGCGCTCCGGTGCGTATTTTACAATCGGGCGGCGCCGCCGATCACATGCCGTCCGAAATCACTGCCGTCAAGGAGAGGGCCATGAAATTTTCGGGATTAACCATCGGGATACCCAGAGAGATTATGGAGCACGAGTTCCGGGTCGCGGCCACGCCGGAAACAGTAAAGAAGCTCACATCCGAAGGCGCGAAAGTGCTGGTTGAGTCGGGCGCGGGGCTTGGCGCGTTCCACGGCGACGACGAGTACCGCTCGGCCGGGGCGGAGGTCGTGAGCGACTGCGACGCGATCTATGAAAAGTCCGCGATCATCATGAAAGTCAAAGAGCCGATCTTCAACAGCGAAAAAAGCGCGCATGAAGCCGACATGCTGAAAAAAGGCCAGATACTGATAAGCTTCCTCCACCCCGCCTCTCCGGTGAACCATGAGATGATCCGCACGCTCGCGCGAAACGGCGTCACCGCCCTCACCCTCGACGGAATACCGCGCATCACCCGCGCGCAGCCGATGGACGCGCTCACTTCGATGAGCACGGTAGCAGGATACAAGGGCGTTCTCCTGGCGGCAAACCACCTCTCGAAATTCGTCCCGATGATAACAAGCGCCGTCGGCACGATCCAGCCCTCGACCGTGTTCGTGATCGGCGCGGGAGTGTCGGGACTACAGGCGCTGGCCACCGCCAAGCGGCTTGGCGCGATTGTCTACGCGTGCGATATCAGGCCGGAAGCGGCCGAGCAGGCAAAAAGCCTCGGCGCGAAGATCGTGGAGGCCGGAATTCCTCCCGAGATCGCGTCCGGCAAAGGCGGATACGCGAACAGGCTCCCCGACGAATGGCTGCGAAAAGAGCACGACGCGATCCGCGCGCAGGTGGCCACCTCCGACATCATCATCCTCTCGGCGCTCGTGCCCGGCTGCGTTGCGCCGGTCCTCGTGACCGAAGAGATGGTCCGGTCGATGAGACCGGGCTCGGTGATCGTCGACATTTCGATCGACCAGGGAGGAAACTGCGAGCTCACCGATTTCGGCGAGACGTCGGTGAAGCACGGCGTGACGATCCTCGGCATCAAAAATATCCCCGGCTCGGTGCCGGCAAGCGCTACATGGATGTTCGCGCACAATATCTACAACCTCGTCTCGTATCTGGTGAACGACGGCAGGGTCCCGCTCGACAGAAGCGACGAGATCGTCGCCTCATCGCTCGTCACGATCGGCGGAGAGATCGTGCACGCGGGCGCGCTCGACGCGATGGCGGTCGCCCACAAGGGACACTGAGACGTTTTGCGACCGCGACGAAATATGCCACCGGAGGTCTGATCATGCTCGATATCGCAATAATGTTCGCAGTGCTCATCATCTCATTCACGGTCGGTTACCTGCTCATCTCGCGCGTGCCGCCGCTGCTGCACACGCCGCTCATGTCGATGACCAACGCGATATCGGCGATCACCATTATCGCCGGCATAGTGCTCTTCTCTCTGGAGATGAGCGTTACTGAAACGATACTCGGGTGCGTCGCGGTAGCCACTGCCGCCTTTAACGTATTCGGCGGATTTCTGATCACCGACCGGATGACGCGGCTTTTCAAGAAACAGGACGCGCGGGATGAATCGGCGGAAAAATAAAAGACAGGCAGCGGAGGCGCTATGAACGGTCTTGCCACGATCGCGGTCGATCTCGGAATCATCGTGTTGTTTATGGCGGGGATATGGAGGTTCACCACGCCGAAAGGCGCGCGCGCCGGCAACCTGACCGCGGCGTTCGCGCTCGCCGCCGCCATGGCGCTCGTGCTCTACCGCCACGGCACGATCAACGCCGCCGCGCTCATGCTGTCGATTTTCATCGGCGGCGCGGCGGGAATACTCCTGTCGACGCGGGTCACCATGATCCAGATACCGGCAATGGTCGCCTTCCAGCACGGCGCGGGGGGGATCGCGGCGTTTCTTATTTCAGCGATCGAGCTTTCGCGCGTCACACCGCCGTTCGGTCCCGTGGCGAAGGTCTCGGGGATACTGGGGCTTGTCATCGGCGCGGCGACCTTCAGCGCGAGTATGGTTGCGAGCGGAAAGCTCGCCAACCGGATATCACAGGTGCCGGTCGTCCTTCCGCTGCACGGCTTCATACTCGGCACGCTTGCTGCCGCAGTGTCGACGCTCGGGATCGCGGCGTTCACGGCGCCTCATGCGATGATCGTCGTTATCTGCGCGGCACTCATTATTCTCTCGGCGCTCCTCGGGATCGCCTTCTCGGTGCGCATCGGCGGCGCGGACATGCCGGTGCTCATATCGTTCCTGAACGCGACCGCGGGGCTCGCCGCGGCCTTCTGCGGCGTCGTCATGCAGAACAGGCTCCTGATCGCGTGCGGCGCCACGGTGACCGCGTCCGGCTCGATCCTCACGATCATGATGTGCCGCGCCATGAACCGCGGGCTCTTTTCGATTTTCAAAGGGATACAGTATCAGAATAAAAAAGATTCTTCCGCTGCCGAGCAAAAGTCAGGTGATCCCTCCGCAGAAGAGGGCGCGGCGCGGCAGAAGGCTCAACACGATTACCTCGCGGCGATCGGCGAATCGAAGCGGATCATTGTGGTCCCCGGTTACGGCATGGCGATGGCGCAAGCGCAGGGCGAGGTCAAGGCGCTCTACGACCTTCTCACCGGTTCAGGAAAGGAGGTGAAATTCGCCATCCACCCGGTGGCGGGGCGCATGCCCGGGCACATGAACGTGCTCCTCGCGGAGGTCGACATCCCGTACGACAGGCTTGTCGAGATGCAGGACATCAACGACGAATTCCCCGATACCGGCGTCACCATCGTCGTCGGGGCGTGCGACGTGGTCAATCCCGCCGCGATGACGGCCGAGGGCACGCCGCTCTACGGCATGCCGATCCTGCGCGCGGACCTGAGTAAACTGGTGATTGTATTCAACCTTGACGAGCGGCCCGGCTATTCGGGCGTGCCCAATCCGCTTTATGAGATGGACAATGTGGTGTTCATTGCCGGCAGCGCGGCGGAGACGCTCGCGGCGCTTATCGGCGAGCTGAAGGAGAGTACGCGGAACTGAAACGGATTCATGGCGTGTGGAGAGTGAATTGTTCCGGAAGGATTGTATCCCCCATCATTTTGAAAGCGCTTTTCGCAGAAAGTAGATGATGTCTTTTACTATCCTCTCGTCGTTTTCGAGCGCGTCCTCGCCGGCGAATATCTTCATCCGCTCCTTGAAGTATTCAGCCGAATAGGAAAACTGCAGGAGCAAAATGATGTTGTCGATGCAGAAGGACGCGGTGTTGACATTGATCTTCTTATCGACGATACCTTCATTCTGCGCCGCCTCAAGCACCGCCTTATAGTAGCGCGACGAGACCGTCTCCATTTTGAGTGAGAGCTTCTTCGACAGCCGCGCGATGCCCTGCGTGGTCGCCTCGAGGTATGTCTGGTTGAGGAGCTTGTATTCGCGTGAATACTTTTGCACGTAACGCAGTATCTGCTCAAGCTTGTCGAAGACGGTGCCGTTCATCAGGTCGATCTGCTGAAGCGACTGTTCGATGACCGCGTACCCCGAATCGAGCACGGTGAGAAAGAGGTCCTCTTTCGATTTGAAATAGGTGTACATCGAGCCGATGCTGATGCCGGCGTTTTTTGCGATCACGTTGATATTGGCGGCGTTGAACCCCCTGCTCGAGAATTCGACGAGCGCCGCTTCAAGGATGCGCGCTTTTTTGTCTCCATCGATTTTGTCGAACGTGCTTTTATGGTATTTACGCCCCGCGGAGGGCTTTTCCTTTTCATCCTTGACTTTCGCTTTTGCCATGGGATTCTTCCTTCACCGGTTTTCCACAATATGTACAATACATCACATTGTGTCAATTCTATTTACGTAAGACAGGAAAGCGAAGCCGTCGCGACTTCGCTTTCCGATATATTCTGCTGTGCGGCCCCCGATGAGTGAGTCAGCAACGGGGGATACTATGTGAGCATCGCCTGAATGCGCTGCATGAAATCGTTGATCTGCGCGCCGTATTCCGGCGAACCTTCGATGGTGATGTTGCCGCGCGCCACTCCCTCGACAAATTCGACATCGCGCAGAAGCACCGCAAGCGCGCCGTCGACGCCGTGAAAGCGCATATGCACGAACGGCCGCTTCCGCCCGTAGACGCCGCGGCCGGCCTTGGTCTTACCCGCCTTGACCCTCAGGTAAGCGGCAATCTCCTCGCCCTCGACCGTGATCTGATAGATGCGGTCCGGCTGCTTGGTCGTCCACTTCACCATGTCCGGATCACCGCCCTTGTTGTACTGGCTGAGCGCGGTGGTGATCATGTAAAACGCGAGCTTGACCTTGAGGCGCTTTTTCTCGATCGCCTTGGGGCGGGCGTTCGGCATCATGATCTTGAGCGAGAGTAGCAGGCCCATCACCTTCATGAGAAGGCCGAAATTCGACAGGCCCTTGATCGCCGGCAGCACCGGCTTTCCGGCGAGCATGTCGTTCATCTTCTTCACCGACCCGAACGAGAAGGTGATCTTCGGGTCCGGACAGATCCCCTGCTCGACCCTGAATTCGCCTTTATCGAAGACAAGCCAGGCTCCCACCGGAGCGCCGCCGTTTTTGGCGACGAACTGGACATTTGCGGTCACGTCTTTGAATTTCGCACCCATCTTCGGGTCGTCCTGGAGGATCACTTTTATGACGGGAAACACCGCGCGCGTGAAGAGCCGCGCTGCGAGCAGTTCTCTTTCAGTAGTCATATCAGACCTCGTCTTCCCAGTTCTCGTCTTCCTCGAAATCGCGGCCCATGACCTCGCGCACCTTCGCGACGATGCTGTCGCTGTCGAGCTGGTAATGGCAGTAGAGGTCCTCGGGATATCCCACCACGCAGTAACAGTCGGGAATTCCCACTTTCTCGAACGCGCATCCCTTGCCGCTTTTCGCAATCACGTCGGCGACCGCTGATCCCAGCCCGCCGAACACATTGTGGTCCTCGAAGGTGATGATACGCCTCGTCTCGAGCACCGCCTTCATGACCGCCTCTTCGTCGAGCGGTTTGATGGTGTGCATGTCTAGCACGCGCACCGAGAGGCCGTCCTGCTCCTTGAGGGTTTTCGCCGCCTCCGCCGCGTTGAGCACCGTGATGCCGCAGCAGATCAGCGTGATGTCGGTACCCTCGGCGACGGTGACCGCCTTGCCTATCTGGAATCCGTAGTTCTCGTCCTCGTAATAGGTCGGCTCGAAACCGCGCCCTATGCGGATATAGACCGGGCCGGGATAATCGATCGCGGCCCTGACCGCGCAGGCGGTCTCGATCCCGTCAGCCGGTATGATGACGGTCATGTTGGCGATCGCGCGCATGATCGCGATGTCCTCGGTGCAATGGTGCGTCGAGCCCGCCGCGCCGAACGACACGCCGCCGTGCGTGGCGATGATCTTCACGTTCAGGTTCTGGTAACAGATGTCGGTGCGGACCTGCTCGACGGCGCGCATCGAAGTAAACGCCGCCATCGTCGAAACGAACGGCATCAGGCCCGATCTGGCGAGCCCGGCCGCGATGCCGAAAAGGTTCTGCTCGGCGATGCCGACATCGAAAAAGCGGTCGGGAAACTTCTCGCCGAAAAGGCCTATCTTGGTCGACTTCGCGAGGTCGGCCGAAAGGCCGACTATATTCGGGTGTTTCTCTCCGAGGTCACAGAGCAGGTTGCCGTAGATTTCGGCCTGGGTCATCGTGTTCGCGTCATAAAAGGTCCAGGTGGTTCCGGTAACTTCTTTTGCCATGATGGTATCTCCTTATTTATCCGGGATAGCGCCGTCAGTTATTGAGCGCGCCGTACATGCGGTCGACCGATGCGTGCGCCCTGCCGGCAAGCTCGGAATCGATGCTGCCGTAATGCCATTTCACTTCGTTTTCCATGAAATCGACGCCCTTCCCTTTTGTGGTATGGGCGATGATGACGACCGGCGCCGCCGTTTCGGCCTGAGCGAAATCTATCGCATCCGCTATCGCGTTGAAATCATGGCCGTCGATCTCCCTCACCGTAAACCCGAAGGCTTTCCATTTGTCCGTGAACGGTTCGACATTCATGACCTTCGCCGTGGGGCCGTCCATCATAAGCTTGTTTCTATCAACAAACGTGATGAGGTTGGTGGTCTTAAAGTGCGCCGCCGCCATCGCGGCCTCCCAGACGCTTCCCTCGTTGCACTCGCCGTCGCCGAGAACGCAGTAGGTGCGCCAGCTCTTTTTCTGAACGCGCGCGCCCAGGGAAAGGCCCACCGCCATCGAAAGCCCGTGGCCGAGCGAGCCGGTGGATACATCCACGCCCTTCACCTTGAGGCTGTCGAGGTGCATGCCGAAATTCGACATGAAATGATTGAACTCCTTGAGCTCCTCCCTGTCGAAGTAGCCGCGGTTTGCGAGCACAGGCGCGTACCCTACGCCGCCGTGGCCCTTGGAAAGCACCATCCTGTCGCGGTCTTCCCAGTCCGGACGTTTCGGATCAATGTTGAGATACTTGAAATAGAGCATCGTCAGTATCTCGACCATGCTCATGCTCCCGCCGATGTGCGCGCCGCCGGCCCACACCGTGGTGTCAATAATGTCGTGCCTGATCTGACGCGCCGTTTCGTGCAGCTTTTTAATTTCCTGATCTGTGACTGGCATAACGGTCTCCTTCTGTGGATTTTTCATTTTGCCGGATCAATACGAATCACCGTACTTTTTCTTCACTGCCTTGAACGCGTCATCGACGATGTCAAACGTGCGTGCGATATCCCTGTCGGTGTGCGCGGTCGAGATGAACCAGTTGTGGTGCGACGTAAAATATGCTCCCCGCTTCGTGCACTCGCCGCACCAGTCCTGGTGCAGCATGAGGCTCGGGTCGTTGGTGATGCGCAGGTACGGCATTGAAGGCGAGCCTGACGCTTTCAGCTCGTATCCGTACGTCGAGGCGATCCGTACCATCCCGTCGATGAGCTTCTGCCCTTTCTCGCGCATCACCTTCGGCGCGTTGATTTTTTTCATTTCCTTCAGGTTCGCGATCGCCGCCGCCATCGGCACGGCGGAAAACCAGTAGCTTCCCGTGTAAAACACCTTCGACGCCGCGTTCATCAGCGCTTTCGATCCCACCAGCGCCGAGATCGGATAGCCGTTGGCGAGCGCCTTGCAGAAGCAGATGAGGTCGCTTTTATAGCCGAAAAACTCGTTCGAGCCGCGCATGTCGAGCCGGAAGCCGGTGCGGATATCGTCGGTGATGATTACGATCCCCTCTTTGCGGCAGATCGACTCGATCTTCTGCCAGTAACCTTCGGCCGGCATCTCATTATCGACGAAGGTGGGATGGTGATACGGTGTTGCGATAAAACAGGCGATCTTTCCGCGCTCTTCGGCGACGACGCGCTCGAAGGCGGCGATGTCGTTCCATTTCACCGCGCGAATGTTCTTCTTATCCTCTTCTATCACGCCTTGGTGCCCGTCGCCCTGCATCCAGGGTGATACGCCGTGATATCCCCCTTCCACCATGAGGACCTTTTTCCTGCCGGTCGCCGCCCGCGCGATCATGACCGCGTAGTTGGTGACGTCGCCGCCGTTCTTCGCGAAAAACGCCCAGTCGGCGCAGGGGATCATATCCACCAGAAGCTCGGCAAGCTCTACCATTGCCGGCGGAGCGCCGGTCACGCAGTCGCCGAGCTTCTGCTGGCGCGCCGCGGCGGCGTCGACCTTCGGGTTCTGATAGCCGCTGACCATCGGGCCATAGGCGCACATGTAGTCGATAAATTCATTGCCGTCCACATCACGAATGCGCGCTCCCTTCGCCTGCGCCACGTAGAACGGGTAATCGGTCGCGGGCACGAGCGGCGCCGGACTGTAGTGGCCGTAAATGCCGCACGGGATGACCTGCGCGGCCTTTTTGAAAATCGCCTGTGTCTTTTTATATGAGTATGTTTTCATCGGCAGCCTCGTTTATGAGAGATATGCGGGGATCCGGTCGAGGATCAGGCTCGTGGCGTCGAGGATCGGGATAGTTCCCCTGATCGACACATCACCGGAGGCAATCGCGGCAAACGCGTCGGTTTTTCCGTTAAGGAAGGCGTTCGCGATCTTCACATTTTTCATCGCCATGATCGCCGACGGCTTCTCCGCGTCGCCCTTGAACGCCCTGATTCCTCCGTTGCCAAACGACACCCGGATCGAGTGAAAATCAGGAAGGATGTGCATCACCAGAACGCCTTCGGGGACATGCGAGGCGATGGTCTTTCCTATCGGATCGCCCTCCGCGATTTCGGGGATTGCAAACGCCGCGGTGTTCAGGGTGAGGCGCGTATTCATCTCAAGATAGGTCCTGTCTTTCAGAAGCGTATCATCAGGCTTCAGGTAATAGCTCAGACGCTCGGTAAGCTTCGTAAACGCTCCTGTCAGAAATCCTATTTTAGTGAATCCCTTCAGCGGGATCGGATTTCCCGTACCATCAAACATCCTGTTGAGATGCGCGGGTGAGAGGAAAAACAGCACGATCGACGGCCTCCTGATCCTGCCGCGACCCACCGCGCACGCGCCGTTTCTTAATTCGACATAGGCGCGGGGCCCCTTTCGTACGATAAATTGAACAGAGATATTCCAGTCCCGCGCAAGGGCGTTCATCTCCGGATCATAAGCCACAACATCTTCGAGGTTTTTAAGGACGGCATAGAGGTGCAGATTCGACCTGACGAGATTATAGGACATAGGCATTCTCCATCGTTCTTTCTGCCGGATATAGCACTACGGCAGGGGATATCCGGGCTGCGGCTGCCGCGCAAAACAGTGACGAGTGAGTACTTGCTCATATTTTCTATGGTCTTATTCTTTCATCAACACAAAAAAATCAATTTTGAAAAAAAATTACCACCCTTCTGCGCGGGCTATCTCCCGGACAATCGAGACCCATGTAAGCAGGGACGGGCAGAAAGCCCGTCCCTGAATGTTGCCTGATTACTGCAGCAGCCGGTTCTTCCGGCGATCATTGTTTTTATCCCTGTTGCTTATCAAGCTCCATCTGTCGCAGCGCCTTCCTGTCGGCCTTGCCTATCGGTGTACGGGGCACCGCGTCGACAAACTCGACAAAGCGCGGAACCTTGTAGGGGGCGAGCTGTTCGCGGCAGTAGGCGATAACCTCATCCGCGTTCATGGTCTGCCCCGGCTTGAGCGTCAGGAAGAGCTTGACCGCCTCACCCTGCTTCGGATCCGGAATGCCGACCGTACATGCCTCACTGACCTTCGGGTGCTTGAACATCACCTCGTCGATATCACGCGGATAGACATTGAATCCGCTTACGATAATCATGTCCTTCTTGCGGTCCATGATGAAGACAAATCCCTCTTCATCGATCTTGACTATGTCACCGGTATAAAGCCACCCGTCCTTGACGGTCTTTTCCGTTTCCTCTTTATTATTCCAGTATTCGGTAATAACCTGCGGGCCGCGGCATATGAGCTCGCCGAGTTCCCCGCGCGGAATGACCTTCTTCCCTGTTTCCACGTCGACCACGACCATGTCGGTATCGGGCCAGATGATTCCGCAGCTTCCGAACTTCCTCTTGGTGCGCACCGGGTTCACGGTATAGATATTGATCGTCTCGGACATGCCCGCGCCTTCCACTATTCTTCCACCCGAAAGCCTTTCAAACTCTTCCAGGGTACCCACCGCGAGAGGCGCCGATCCGCAGAAAATGCCCTTTATGGATCTTATCTTCGACTTGCCGATCTCGGGGTGGTTGTTCAGCCCTATGATCATCGCCGGGACCGCCGCCCAAAGGTTCGGCTCGTGCTTGTTGATCGCTTCGAGAAGGTTGTCAGGAGTCGGCTGCGCGACAAGAATGATGGTGCCGCCTCTGTATAGGCATACATTCACGTTAGCGTTGTAACCATATATATGGTTGAGCGGAATGGCACACAGAGTCCTGAAATCCTCAGGAGGCACTGCGACGCCGAGCCATTCGGAAGTGCGCACGATCTGCGACATATTCATCTCGTTGGTGTGTACGCACCCTTTCGGCACACCGGTCGTGCCGCCGGTGTACTGAAGCTTGGTTATATCTGAAGGAAACACCGGCACATCCGGCTCTGTATCCGGCGCGGGACCGATTATCTCGTTGAAGTCGAAGACATCCGGCGCTTTCGGGATATCCACGGGCATGCTTGCGAGTTGAATGACTATCACCCGCTTCACCGTCGTTTTCGGGTCACGCAAGATCGCGATCGCCTTGTCGGCAAACGGCCCGGGCACGATCACCGTCTCGGTGCCGCTGTCATTGAACTGAAGTGTCAGTTCCGGGACAGTATAAAGCACGTTGGCGGGCACTTCTATCGCGCCGAATTTCAGGAGCGCGTGGAGCGAGATGACATACTGTGGAATATTGGGCGCCATAATGGCGACGCGATCGCCTTTCTTCACACCGAGCCCCATGAGCGCGTTGGCGAGCTTGCGGGCGAGCATGTTCACCATTTTATAGCTGAGCTTGATGTCCTGAAAGATCAGGTAGTCCTTGTCCGGCTTTTCATCCGCCCATTTGTTGAAAAGGTCTTTCAGCGGAACCGCCGGATATACCGGATCGGCAAACTCTTTTTTGTCATAAACCTTCACATATTCATCATGCCACTTTATGACATCATCATCGAAGTCCTTGAGCCACGGTTTTTCCGCGTAAAGATGCTGGTTGCTTCTGAGTCGTTTCATGTTCATAAGGCTATCTCCTCATATGAAATTGTGACTCAAGCGTAACCCAAAATCGCGTTCTCTGTTTTTATATAACGCCTTTATTGCGTGCATGGTAGTGAGCGGCGACGAAGAAATTTCCGCACAGGTACATTCATACTGAACGACAGGGGGGATACGGAACCGGCTGTCCGGTTTGAAACCTTTCCCAAAAAAACAGCGCACAGCGCCGTTTCACGCGTACTCCCGGTATCAGGTTTTTCTCTGTTCGCGCACACCACAACGGTATGTCTCTCGCTTTCCACTTCACTCGTTCGCTCGACAATAAATTCGCTCTTGCCGACCGGAGTCATCGACCGCAGTCACTCTATAGTTGAATCACTAAAAAGCAACAAATTTTTACCATTTTTTCACACTTGGCCGGGTAAGTTCCGGAAATTCCGGATAATGACAAGGAAAGCGCGCCTCATAACGGCCTCGATATCGTAATTGCCGTCATGAAGACACCAGTCATAGGTAATGCCACGTGAAAAACTCATGATCCATCGCGCGAGCTCAACTGCCGGGAGGTCGTTTCTGATCTCTCCCCTCTCGATACCTGTCTCGATGATCTGCCTGAGGATGATGAAAAAAGGGCGGTCTTCGGATATGAAGAAATCTGTCCCCGATTCGAGCTGGCTTTTATATATCTGACGCACGAACGCCACACCTTTGTTTTTTGCATACGTCGCGTGAAATCCCACGGTGGCGATGATCTTATCAACGGCGCCCAGGTCGGAAGGAAGACGCGAGACTTCCTCCGAATACTCCTTGTCGACGATCTTGTAGGTCTCGATAACGATGTCGTCTTTCGATTTGAAGTGGTGATAGAATGACCCTTTCGCAACGCCCGACTCCTGGCAGATCTCATCAACCGTGACATTCTCAAATCCCCGTTCTGTGATCAGCCTGAAGGCGGTCGCGTAGATCCGCTCGCGGGTTAGATTGGCCTGTATCGTGCGTTTTGTGATCTTCTTTTTCGCTTCGGGTTTATTCATCGGTACTATCTTTTCCGCTTATTTAAAATGAGACACCGCGCCCTGCCGCAACGGCGCCGATCAGGCGCCACACTATGTCTTCAATTCATTTCGCCCGGTAACCGGTCCGGCGGGAAATCACATGCGGGCGTACAGCTAAAGGGTTATCTCCATCCCCTCGTAGGCGACCTCGATCTCCATGTCCCTCGAACGCTTCTTCTTATCTATGCTCATATACGTCTTTGCATTAGAGAGCACTGAATCAAGCTTTTCATCGTTGTGGTCGGGATCGTGGTGCCAGAGAATCAGTTTTTTGATGTTAAACCTTGAAGCGATGTCGATGGCGATGGATGCCGAAGAGTGCCCCCAGTCGACCTTGTTGAGCACCGAATCCTCGAACGTATACTGAGCGTCAAACACGCAGACATCGGCGTTGCTGAAAAAATCCTTATAGCTGTCGATATAGTCCATCTCGTCAACATTGAATTCGCAGTCACTGGTGAATACAAAGGTCTTTCCGTCCTCCTCGAACCTGTATCCGAAACAGCCGCCGGGATGGCGCATTCGCTTATTGATTATCGTGATGTCGTTGAGATGAAATGCCGCCTCCTTTTCAAGGACAAAGAACTCCTTCGTTGCGAACATGTAGTCAAGGTTGACCGGAAAATGACTGAACACCTGCTGGTACTCGATACGCTTCTTTATATCGTCGAACGGAGAGTAGATATTGAACCTGTTTCCCTTGATATAGAAAGGGACAAAGAAGGGAATTCCCTGAATGTGGTCCCAGTGGGTATGCGTAAAGAGCATGGTTCCCGTCCCCTTGCCCTGTCCGAAATCCTCCTTCATGAGCGATGCGCCCAGATTTTTCAGTCCCGTACCGCCGTCAACCACGATAAGGTCGTTCTGTTTCGTCCGCACCTCAAGGCAGGTAGTGTTACCACCGTAGGTTCCTCTCGTCGAGAACGGCAGGGAGTCGATGAAGCGGTTGATCGCTTCCTCCGAAGAGATATCGCGGGTCGTGGCAAGCGTCAGGGCTTTCCTGATCTTATCGCTCACGTTCTGGTGTACGAATGGGGTCGGTATCGAACCCCTCACGCCCCACAGTTTTATACGCATATTCCCCCTTTCGTGACCGCCGGTCACGGATGATACAAAGAACGCGTCCTGATTAACACAATCAGGCAATTCAAAAAACGCTTTTAAACTGTAGAAGTCCTGATAAAAATTTCAACTAAATATTTAAAAAAACTTGACACTTATGATCGCCCTTTTATTTTATCGTGGGTTCTGGGTATTCATCTTCTTTCCCTTCGATTATTCCCCAAAGCCCCCGAAAAGCAGCGGCGTTCGCTATTTCACATCGACTTGAAATCACTACTTTAAAACTGGAGATTTCCATGCAATTCTCAGAAAGGATTTTACAGGTAAAACCCTCACCGACACTTGCGATCACGGCCCAGGCTAACGCTATGAAAGCAAAGGGAATCGATGTCATTGGTTTCGGGACCGGAGAGCCCGATTTCGACACACCACGGTTCATAAAGGACGCGGCGATCCGCGCCATCGAAACGGGAAAAACGAAATATACGCCCTCGGGGGGAATTCCCGAGCTTAAAAAAGCGATCGTCGAAAAATTCAAGCGTGACAATAATCTGGAATACACCACGGGCGAAGTGATTGTCAACTGCGGCGGCAAGCACTCTTTCTATAACCTGATGCAGGTCCTTCTCAACCCCGGCGATGAGGTGATCGTCCCCGCGCCATACTGGGTTTCGTATCCGCCGATGATCACGCTCGCGGGCGGCACTCCGGTCATAGTCGATACGAAGGAGGAAAACGGATTCAAGCTGACCGCCGCGGACCTGAAGCCGCACCTCAACGCGAAGACGCGCGCTATCATTTTCAATTCGCCGTCAAATCCGACCGGCGCCACCTACAGCAGGCAGGAGATGGAAAAACTGGCCGATCTCATGCTTTCATCCGGGGCGCTGATCATATCCGACGACATCTACGAATCTATCCTGTATGATAACAGGGAGTTCACGAATTTCGCCAATCTCTCATCGGAGCTGAAAAAGCAGTCGATCGTCCTGAACGGCGTTTCAAAGGCGTATTCGATGACGGGGTGGCGGATAGGATACATGGCCGGCGCGGAAGAGATCATCAAAAAAGTGGATATACTCCAGAGCCAGTCGACATCCAATCCCACGTCGATATCGCAGTGGGCCGCAGTCGACGCCCTTCTCGGTGACCAGTCGGTGATAAAGGACATGGTTGACGCGTTCACGCGCCGCAGGAAAATCATTGTCGACGGATTGAACGGCGTGCCCGGCATCAGCTGCATGAATCCTGAAGGGGCGTTTTACGCGTTTCCCAACACCTCAGGCGTCTACCGCATGCCGGGATGGAAGGAAGTGGCGAAAAAATATGAGAGCCAGAAGTTCAACTCATCGATTATAACGGCCTATCTTCTCGAGGAAGCGAAAGTAGCGGTGGTGCCCGGCGTCGAGTTCGGCAACGACAACAACGTCAGGCTTTCGTTCGCGACCTCCGATGAGAACATCATCAAAGGGGTCGAGCGCATAAAGGAAGCGGTCAGCAGGCTCGCCTGACCCTCTGACCGCCCCTCACGTCCCGGATATGTCCTTATCGTATATCCGGGGCTTACACCTTCTCGCCGCATTCGGGGCAGAATTTAGCCCCCGGCTGCAGCGCCGCGTTGCACTTCACGCATTTCATTTCCTGCAGGTTCTGGCCGCACTCGGGGCAGAACTTCGCCCCGGCCTGAACGGTCGCGTTGCATTTGGGGCACTTAGCTCCAAGAACCATCTCTTTGCCGCAGTTCGAGCAGAATTTCGCGCCGCGGGGATTGGCCGTATTGCAGCTCGGGCAGGCAACCTGCGCCTGCTGCGCTCCCTGTGCCTGGCCGGTCGCGGCGCCCATCATCTGTCCGAACTGCTGTCCCATGCCGACGCCCATTCCCGCGCCCATCATTCCGCCCGCCATGCCGTTGCTTCCCGCCGCCTTCTCCATGGTGTCGAAGGTACGCTTCATCTTATAATCTTCGCTTCCCATGATGTTGATCTCGGCCTTGTCGGCGAGCGCTTTCTTGAGCCTCTTTACCGATTCGTCCTCTTCAGGGAAATTGATCGACTCAACGGCGAAGCGAACGAGCTCTATCCCGAAGCTCGTGAAATCCTCCGCGATCTTCGCCTTGCCGGCAAGCCCTATCTCGTCGTAATAGGCCGCGATCTTGAGGATGGTGATGCTCTGCTTCTGCATCGTCTCCGAGATCAGGTCCTGGAGCTTGGGCATGATCACCATGTCGCGCAGCGCCGATCCGACAGCCTCGGTCGAATACGCCTGCCAGGTGCCGATCGCCATCAGCAGGAGAGAACGGGCGTCGGTGATACGGATCGAGTATGCGCCGAACGCTCGCACGGGAATCGCGAGATTGTAGGTCGGATCGAGCATTTGTATCGGCTGCTTGGTGCCCCATTTCAGGTTGGGGATCTCGGATTTGTTCACGTAGTAGACCTCTGCCGGAAACGGAGACTTGCCGCCGAACGGAAGGTTGATCAGCTTCTCGAGGATCGGAATGTTGCCGGTTTTCAGCGTATGTCTCCCGGGACCGAACGAGTCGAGAGCCTTCCCCTCGCGGAAGAAAATCGCCTCCTGGTTCTCCTTGACGATCAGCTGCGCGCCGAGAGAGATCGCCCCCTCGGGAAATTTATGGATGATATCGCCCTGCGTGTTGTCCCATTGTACAACGTCGAGTAATGCCATTTACAGCACCTCCAGTATGATATTCTTTCTTTCATCAAAGGTCTTTTCAAATGCCTCAACCTGTTTTCGCACTTCGGCAACCGCCGCGGAAATCGCGTCAGGCGCGGCAGGCCCGAGCTTTTCTATCGCGGGCGCGAGCTCATCGGCGCGGGCGATCATCCTCCAGTCATGCTCGAGCAGCCTGTCGAGATCGGCTTGCGAGACCTTGACCGATGAGAGCGTAAGCGACGTGCCATAGTGTGCCGACTTCACTTTCTTGTACACGCGTTCGATCACAGTGCTGACCGCGTCAAGCTCCGCGACCACCGAAAGCTCGCCCCTCTTCGACCGCGCGCTCATCACCGCCATGATGCCGTTTTTATATTCAATCAGCCGCTCGCCTATAAAATGACGCACCACCCTGTCGGCCTCGTACATCTCGCCGCGTTCGACATAACCGGTATAACCCGGAAGCTTCGCGATCACGCGATCGACGAGGTCGCGCGATTCGCCGATCCGCTTTTTCAGGTTTTCTAGATCAGGCTGCATGGTTCACTCCGCTCTTGCAAAATTTTGATGGTCCGTGCCGGGGCCATCCCGGGATTCAATGAATGTAGTGCCGCTCAGGGTCATCGTCAAGCATTTATTTCAGAACGATCATGAGAGGCGCGTCAGCGAACCGTATTTTTCTTGATTCTATCGGGGATAGTGATAGCCTGTACGTATTATACATTTCTGACCGCGCCAGATGAAGCTCAGGCAGTCAAGGCACGGCGCCGCGAGAATCACCAGATGAAAAGAACCGACACCATCACAATCGACAAGCCGGTCTACGGCGGATACGGGCTCGGACGCTCCGGGGGAAAGGCGCTCTTTGTGCCGCGCGCCCTGCCGGGAGAGCGTGTCCGCGTGGAGATCGTATCCGAAAAGAAGCATCACGCGTTCGCCGACCTCATTGAAATCATCGAACCATCGCCCTCGCGGACCGCGCCGGCCTGCCCCAATTTCGGCCGCTGCGGCGGATGCGACTACCTTCACGCCGATTACCCGGCAGAGCTGTCGATGAAAAAGGAAATACTCATCGACAGCCTGAAACGCATCGGGCATTTCAGCGACGAGGCGCTACCTGATATCGCGCTCGTCGCGGGAGAGCGGTTCAACTATCGCAGCATCGCTTCAGTGAAATCCGACGCGGCGGGCAGGTGCGGCTTTTACCGGAGCGGCACGCACGAAGTGGAGCCGTTTCCTGCCGACGGCTGCCCCCTGCTCGTAAAAGACCTCGCCTCGGGGATCGCACGGCTTTCTGATGTGCCGAAGGGCGAGATCAAAGCGGCCGTCGGGTTCGACGGCATCTTTCACACGTCGCGAGACAAGCGCACCGTTGTCAGGGAATCAATCGAAGGGATAACTTACGAGCGTGACATCAGCTGTTTTTTCCAGGCGAACCGGCCGCTGCGCGGCGAGCTCCTTGCAACCGTGTCGGATTTCGCTTCGCTCTCTTCGGATGAAATATTCGCGGACATCGCCTGCGGCGTGGGTTTCTTTTCACTTCATCTCGCGAAAAGCGCGAAAGGTGGATACGGATACGATCTCGACGCCGAAAGCATCATCTGGGCAAGGCACAACGCGGCGCTCAACGGCATCGATGCCCTGAACTTTTTCCAGGCGGACGCATCATCGGTATCCCCCCCGCACACGCCCGTGGACGCCGTCATCGTCGATCCGCCCCGTACCGGGCTTGAAAAAAACGCGCGGGCCGCGGCGAAAGCCTTCAACGCCGGGCGGATCGTCTACGTCTCATGCAACCCCTCGACGCTCGCGCGCGACCTCGAGGACTTTACCGGCGCCGGATACAGGCTCACGCGCCTCGCGCTCATCGACATGTTCCCCGCCACCTTTCACATGGAATCGGTCACGCTGCTCGCGCGGGAAAACTGACGCGGCCGTTCGCGGATACCGTCCTGACAATTGAAAAATGGTTGATTTAATTCCGGCGGGAGGCCAGGGTCAGAGCACATTCATAATCGGGAGAGGTTCCATGCTTACACGAACGCAGCTTGAAAAATACGCCGACGTACTCATCTGGGGAATGCAGACCGCGCGATCTAAACCGTTCAAACCACAAGACGTGGTGCTGCTGCGCTATGAAATAATGGGCCTTCCGCTCGCCGAAATCGTGCACCGCAAACTGATCGGCATGGGAATGAACGTCGTGCTTCGGGCGATTTCAACGCCGGCCATCGAAAAAGACTTCCTGTCGTTCTCTGATAAAAAGCAGCGCACCTTTCTCGGCTCGTGGGACAGGGAGCTCTATGAAAACCTGAACGGGAACATCTTCATCTCCGCGCCCGCCTCGCTCACGCACCTGAAGGACGTCGACCCGAAGCGGATCAACGATATCGCGGTCACCCGCAAACCGCTGCGCGAGATCATGGACCGGCGCGACGAAAAGGGACTGTTCGGCTGGACGCTGTGCACCTACCCGACCGAGGAGCCGGCACGCCAGGCGAAACTCACGATCGAACAGTACACGACGCAGATCGTCAAGGCCTGCTTTCTCAACGCGAAAAACCCGGTTGAAAAATGGCAGGAGATCTATACCGGATCGATGGAGATCAAGAAATGGCTCTCCGGGCTGAAGATACGCTCGCTCCACCTTGAATCAGCTTCATGCGATCTCGTCGTCACGCCGGGCGAGAAGCGGCGATTCCTGGGCATCTCGGGGCACAACATTCCCTCGTTCGAGATCTTCACCTCCCCTGACTGGCGGGGAACGCAGGGCCGCTATCACGCCGACCAGCCGTCGTTTCGCAGCGGCAACTACGTGCAGGGCGTCACGCTGGAATTCAAAGACGGCAACGTCATTCACGCGGCTGCGCGCCAGGGAGAAAAGTTCCTGAAACAGATGGTCGCGATGGATGAAGGCGCGCGGCGCATCGGAGAGTTTTCGCTCACCGATAAGCGGTTCTCCAAGATCGACACGTTCATGGCGGATACGCTCTTCGACGAAAATTTCGGCGGGCCGCACGGCAACTGCCATATCGCCATCGGCTCATCCTACTCGGACACATTCGCCGGCAATCCCGCCACGCTCACGCCGGATATCAAGAAGCGGCTCGGCTACAACAATTCCGCGCTTCACTGGGACCTTGTCAACACGGAGGATAAATCCGTAACGGCCACGCTGGGCAACGGAAAGAAGATGCTGATCTACGAGAAAGGCATGTTCCGGTATTGAAGCACGATAAAACGGCCCTCACCGGTAATTCCGGCAAGGGCCGTCCCTGTATCCAACCTGTTATTGAAATTTTAATAACCGCGGTTACCCAGCAGCTCGGCAAGGTCCACGTAAAACCCTTTGGCGTCCATGCCCGGCGTGATCCCGAACAGGTGGTTCACGATCATCACATGGTCGCATCCGAAAAGACCGGTAACCTGTCCGCGATAGTCGCCCCAGATCATGCTTGAAACAGGAACAACGCCATCGTTGTCTCCTTCGCGATCGCGCATCCAGCAATAGAACGGATAGAGGATGTTGTTCAGTGCCGCGGGAGACACGCCGTAATATTTTGTCGCGTAGCTTAAATACGCGACACCGGGAACGTTACGAACATAGGTATTGACAACGGCCATTCCCTCGGGCGTGAGCTGCTGTGTCGCCGCAATAAACCTGCTCCTCTCATCGCCGCTCGCGATCCGCCCCCAGAGATTGTCCATGATCCACGAGAGAGCACCCATGGTACCATCGTTGATCTTCAAAATGAGGTGTGCCGCCGACGTTCCGCGGTGCGGCGTCGATACGGTAGTGATAGAGGCAACCTTTGAGGGCATATCAGAGAAGCATGACACCATGTAGCGCGCCGTGGTCCCCCCCATGCTGTGGCCGATGATGTTCACCTTCTGGGCTCCTGTGGCCCTGAGGACATACAGCACATACTCACGCAGTTGCCGGCCGCGGACATCGTCAGTGTTGAAGGCGTCCACATTGTTGGCAACGAACACGCCGCCGGCAACATCAATCTCATCCTCGATCTCATCCGGAATTCCATAGAAATACTCAAGAGCATTCAGATACAGCGCCGATCCCGCCCATCCATGCACGAGAACAATCGGGTATCTTGTCTTCGGTTTGCTGCTTCCACCCGCAAAAGCAGGCGAACAGAGCGCCACTCCCAGCAGAAGAGCCAGTATCGAGAGTACGACCTTTTTCATTAATTCCTCCCCTCACATATTAATTACACATAAACGAAACAAAACCATCCAGACGGTTTGTATTTTAGCCAAAGCCAGCCGGGTGTCAATAGATTTTTCTACATAATCGGAAAAACGTCAGAAATTTTCCGGGACCCGGAAGCGGGGTCAGAGCCTTTTAAGGATTAAAAACGAGGCTATCGGCGCTCACGATAAGCGCCAACGGGGTCAGAGCATCTTACCGCATGGCCTTTCGGGTGAGATATCCCTTGAGCCACTGCAGCGCGTCATCCGAAAGCTTCTCACCTATCCTGACAGTGAACTTATCGGTAACCACCGTCACTGCGTCAAACTTCTGATACGGCCCGCGCGTTATCAGAATCTCTTCAATTTTACCGGCTTCCACCATTTTGTGCGAGATTTCGCCAAACGGCGTTTTCCGCGCGAAACGGAACAGACCCGCCTCTACTCGCACCGTCATCTTCGTAATGAGGTCGAAAATCGTATAGATGAGCGCGTATGCGGCGAGCAGCATGCCGAACACCCCCACGATCTGGTACCGTATGTTATCTGACTTTGCGATCCCGATAGCGATCATGACCGCACAGAAAGCCAGAAGTACCAGGGTCGAGGGTGTCATGGTCTTTTTCACGTTGACGGATATGATTTCGCTCCCGCCGGCATGGGCAAGCGTGAGTCCACGCGGGGGCGCTGATATATCCGGCAGTGCGCCGCCTGCGCCCGCCTCACGGGCAATCTCTCCGACCGGCCTGTCAAGGTCCGACGGCTTCCGGCCCACGATACCTTCAGACGTCTCATTGAGCGCGGGAAGATTGAGCTGGCGTGAGTACCCTTCCCATCTCGCGCGCACCTCATTTTCGGGTATCCACGTCATCAGGTACACCGCGAGGTCGATACATCTTTCCGGGTTGCCGTGGTGAAGTTCAATGACGTTATACGATCTCTTGCCCCCGGTTGCCCTCCTGAGAAGAACGCCCTCGTATCCGGCAAGGTCCTCTTTCCATTCATAGCTTGAAAAAAGTCCCCTGTGGTCAAGGGAGACCGCGTCATGGCTGATCGTGATCGTGTCCTTGCGGACTTTCAGCGAGAGACCAAGGATAAAGAGACCGATTGAGATCAGTATAAAAGGGATCAGGGTGACAAGGGTCGCTGCCGCCAGCATGCGGTTGAGAAAGGCCCAGACCAGCGAGTAGAGCGAAACGGAGCCGAAGAGGAGCGAAAAGATAATCACGAAAAACGCAGCGGCAGCGGACTCCTTCCGTTCCTGCGATACCGGCAGCATCCGCGTGTCAATCTCCCGGACGATGCCGTACTCCTGCCGCAATGAAGCCATATTTCCCTCCCCTGTCAGATCGTAAAGCGGTAACGAATTTTCCTTATTGAAAACAACGGCGCTTTTTCCGCAACAACATTCAGTATTTAAACCTCTCTATATTGCCGAGCAGGTTTTCCGCGCTCGACTTGATCTCCTTTGCGAAATTCAGGACGCGGAACGCGCTCTCCGAGGTTTTCTGGGAGATATCGTTCATCGAGTTGACCGAGCCGTTCAGCTCCTCGATCGTGTTCTTCTGCTCCTTTGATGAAAGATAAATGCCGTCAGATATCTTGTTGAGCATCTCAATCTTCTTCTGGATCTCGCCGTTCATCGATACAAGCTTCGAAGTGAAGCCTGACGTTTCGCTGATCACCTCGTCCGTTTCGAGAATATGCTTCTTCACCTCGTTGAACGCGCCTGCGGTGTCAGCTATGTAATGCATTTCACTGGCAAAGCGCTCGGTGTGGCGGGTGATCGTCGACCTGATGCTTTTCACCAGCTCACCCGTCTGATCGGCGAGCTTGTTGACCTCATCGGCGACGACCGAAAATCCGCGGCCGGCCTCTCCCGCGCGCGCCGCTTCGATCGCCGCGTTGAGGGCAAGCAGGTTGATCTGATCGGCAACGTCGTTGATCATGCTTATCGTTTCCTCGATCGATTTCAGATATGAGGTCATGCCTTCAATCGCCTCCACGGACCGTTTCATGGTTGTCTCGCCGTGCTCTATCTGTTTTACAGCCCGATCGATGCTCTCCTTCAGGTTCGTAATCTTCTTTGAAAGCTCTTCACCGTTGACGCTGATCTGCGCGATATCACCGCTGATCGAGGTGCATTTTTCGAACTGCGCCTCGATGTTCTGAAGGTTTATCTCGTACGAGGCCGACATCTCCTCATAGGCGCTGCCCGCTTCTTCTATGATCGACGACATCTCGTTGGCCATGTCGGAAAGCTGGGTCGATGAATCGGACATATCATCACTCGAACCCTTAAGCGCATGCGAGCTCGTCGAGATCGCCTCGACCATGTTCCGGAGGTTCTCCTTCATCTGATAGACGGATACGTTTATGCCGGTCAGCTCGTCCACAACAACAATCTTTTTCGCATACGCGGCAAGCTCCCCGTCGCCCACCTTGCGCAGAAAGTTCTGTATGTTATAGACTTTCAGGAACAGCGTCGCGCCGAGCAGGCGCGATATCGCAACCGCGCCGATAAAGCCGATAACGCTGAAAAGCGCGATCCTCAGATATATCGGCCCCCTGCCGATGGGAAACTGGGAAAGCTCTATTATGAATGAAGCAAGGAGCATCATGAAAGGCAGCATCATTACGAAGAGGGTGGATACGGTAATCTTCGTCTGGATATTCATTTTGAGCTTCAGCGGCGTCCTTAGCTGTTTCAGGAAAACCCCGAGATTGTACACTTTCTGGGTAAGCATCTCGGTAAGGAGAAAATACAACACCATGCAGAGAGGGGGATATATGACGAGCAGCATCCACATATTCACCATCTGCGCGCGTGAAAGCGCGGTGAGCATCTGGACCGGAACGATGAAAAGCAGTATACCCGCCACGAAACGCAGCAGCGCGCCGAACCCGTGAATATACGGCAGCAGCAGAAATCTGCGCAGCGCCCGTTCATATTCCATATCGGAAACATCCTGCGCCTTCTGCAGGCGGGAGAAATAAAACGTTACCGGGCGCAGCACGATAACATCATTTATGAGCGTACCTATCAGCGAAATCACCGCCACGCACGCTGCACAGAAAAGCATAATCCTCAGCTGTTCCTCCGTAAATTTCAGGTTTGCCCACAGATAGAGAATAACCATCGGTATGATTATAAGGAATGTTATCCCCTCGGTCCTCATAATGAATTTTAAAGAAAAATTGCGTATGTATCCGCTGCTCTTGAATGTGGAATCCATTTTGTCCTCCGGAACGAAACCCTACGCCGCCAGTGCACCATACTGAAAAAATCTTTTTTTTATTCAAGATAATTTTGTATTTTCTGACCAGATAGAACTGTACCACAATTACGTTTTCGCATAAGCTATGGCGGCATCATGAAGACAACATAAACGATGAAAAAGAGCGCGGGAGTAGGAGGTTGATACCACTTTCTCCCGCGCCGGTATTTTCTGGCTGGCTATCCCGTCACTGCTTCTGGGCCCTGTGTGCAAGCTCCTCGGCCCTGAGTTCTTTCCTGAGGATTTTGCCGACAGTCGATTTCGGAAGTGATTTCCGGAACTCGACTTCTTCCGGGATTTTATACTTCGCGAGCTTATCCGCGCAGTAATCGATCATCTCTTTCGCTGTCGCCGATTCACCCTCTTTCAAGACGATGAACACTTTAACCGCTTCGCCGCGCGTGGGATGGGGGATGCCGATCGAGCATGCCTCCTGGACCTTCGGGTGCTGGAAGAAGACTTCGTCGATATCGCGCGGATAGACGTTATATCCGCCCGAAATGATCATGTCTTTCAGACGATCGACGATGTAAAAATATCCGTCTTCGTCCATTTTCGCCACGTCTCCGGTATGGAGCCACCCGTCCTTGAGCGTGTCCTCGGTCTCCTCCGGCATGCCCCAGTATCCTTTCATTACCTGCGGCCCCCGTATCAGCAGCTCGCCGGACTCCCCGACCGGCATATCGGTGCGCCTGTCATCGACGCTTACGATCCGGCACTCCGTGTCGGATACCGGCAGGCCGATACTTCCCGGTTTCGCCTTCCCTTCAACAAACGGATTGATATGCGTCACCGGGGTCGATTCCGTCATGCCGAACCCCTCACAGATGAGCGAGCCGGTCTTTTTCTGGAACTCCCTGATGACCTCAAGCGGCAGCGGGGCGCTTCCGGAAAAACATCCCTTGACGCAGGACATATCCATCTTCTCGATTTTCGGGTGGTTGATGAGTCCGATATACATCGTCGGCACCATCGGCGCGAAGCTCGGCTTGAATTTGTCAAACGCTTCGATCAGCGCGTCAGGCTGCGGCTTGGGAACCAGCACGTTGCCCCACCCCCTCGCGATGGCGTGGTTCATTGACGTGGTAAGTCCGAACACATGAAAGAACGGTAGCGCGCCGAGCATTATCTCCCTGCCGTCATCGAACCCGGGAAACCATGCGGCGATCTGCTGCACGTTTTTGCTGAGATTGGCGTGGGTGAGCATGACTCCCTTTGAAACGCCTGTTGTTCCTCCGGTATACTGGAACATCGCCACGTCATCAAACGAAAGGCTTACGGTCGGCGGATTGGGCGGATACTTCGCGATCATATCTTTCCAGCGATACACGTCCGAAGCGCTTTTCACGTCAGCGGCAAGTCCTTTTTTCTTCGCGACAAGCGGGAAAAGTGCGCTTTTAGGGAACGGCAGGTAGTCCCCGATCGAAGTATAGACGATCTGCCTGATTTCTGTCTTCGGCCGCAGATCGATCATTCTGTTTGCGAGCAGATCAAGGGTGATCAACACCTTGGAATGCGAGTTGTTGAACTGGTAATCAAGCTCTTTGTCCGAATAAAGCGGATTATTCATTACCGCAATGGCCCCGAGGCGCAGGACCGCATAGTATGCGGCAACACACGGGATAACATTGGGCAGAAGGATCGCGACGCTGTCGCCCTTCTTTATGCCGAAATCCGTAAGGCATGTGGCGAAACGATCAACCATATCCTTAAGCTGACGGAAATTCATTTTATAGCCCTGAAAGACCAGGGAGGTCACTCCGGGAAATCTCTGCGCTGAACGTTCCAGATATTCGGGCAGGCAGGTTTCCTCATACGCGATACTCTCGGGAACACCTTCGCCGTAATGCTTGATCCAGGGTTTCACCTGGTAATTTACTGTTGTCGCCACGTTGGCCTCCTTCCAGCGATCACTCGCTTTTATGTTATTATTTATTATTTGTCATTTTCATTATATGGTTATTTATTTGGAAAAGTCATTAATATTTTTTTGTTGTTTTATTTTTTTTGTAAAAGGGGTGGCGGAGGGGAGGACGATAAAAAAAGCCCCGCCGGGAAAGGCGGGGCTTCCGATATTCCGAAGAAATGTAATTTTCAGACCCTGATTCTGCTGGTCCTGGGGCCTTTTTTGATCCTTTTGCGGTACAGAGGGATCCCCTCATACGCGCATTCAAGCACTGTCATGTAATCCTGATAATCCGCATCCTCCGGATTATAAAACTGCGCCGGGTCACCCTGCGCCTTCGCGATGATATCATCGAATGCGCTCTTGGGCACCATCTGATTGCCACCCCTGTCGACAATTTCCTTGAGAAAGCGGAAATGCCTGCCGCCCGTGGCCTCATGAAGATCCTGGTTCATCTGGCGGATATAGGCAACCGCCTTTTCAGGACGCTCCCTGACGGGAGTATTGGCGTACACATCCTCCCCCGCAAGCGGATAGAGCAAATCTGCCGTAAAATGGGCCGATTTGTGATAATTGTACTCCAGGCCGTAAGGGAGAAGAATCCCCATACATACGCCGTGAGGAACCTGGCATACGCCGCCGATCGCGTGCCCTATGTTGTGCACGATTCCGACCATCGAGTTGGAGAACGCCACGCCGGCAAGGGTCGATGCAGTCGCCAGGGCAAGGCGCGCCTTCACGTCATCGGGTTTTTTGACCGCGCGGAGGGCGTTCTGGCTTATAAGCTGGATCGCCGGAATCGCGTACGCGTCGCTGATCGGATTTTTGCCCATGCAGGTGTAGGCCTCACAGGCATGGGTCATCGCGTCCATTGCGGTCGACGAAGTAAGCGCGGGAGGAAGCGTTTTGGTCATCCGCGAATCGAGGATGGCGGCGTCGGGAAGCAGAAAATACGACGTGAAGGCCATCTTCATGTTCCTGCTGTGGTCGGCGATAACGGCCACCAGCGTTACCTCGGAACCAGTTCCCGAAGTGGTAGGCACGACGACAAGAGGCTTCAGCTTCTCGGTCACCCTTCCCGCGCCTGTATACTGCATAAGGTCATCCCCGTGCAGGGAAACGAGTATATTGACCGCTTTGGCGGTATCCATAACAGAACCGCCGCCCACGGCAATGATCGAATCGCAGCCTTTTGAGCGGTAGAGCTTCGCAAGCCTGTTTACCACGGTGACTTCAGAATCCGCGGGAACGGAATCATCCACCACCCCTATTTTCACTTTCTTACCCAGCGCTTTCGTTACGATAGCCGTAAGTCCCGCGCCTGACACGCCTTTATCGCTGAGCACCATCGGCTTCGAGGCGTTCATTCTGGCAAGGACATCAGGTATCATCTCAAGGGCTTTATGCCCCGCGATTATTTTCACACGACAGCAGAATTCATAATAACTTGGCAGGTACATTGTTCACTCCTTATACCATTGAATTAGTGGAGCCTGTTGCTCCGGACCTACACGCTGAACGCCCGGATGTAGGTAAGTATCCTTCCCGCGTACTTGCGAAGCGGCGACATCTGGGACCATTTCGGATACCGCTTGACGGCAAGCTTCGTGATGATCTTGGGAAGGAGAAACACCTCGACTATATCGAGCACGCGCACGATGACGCAGGCATCGTCAAGATTGCCGTCGACGATAAGCCGGTCGTTCGCGGTGGCCGCGCAGGTCGACTCCTGGAAAGTGAACATCAGCAGCGCCTGCTCTATCCCCTTGACGCGCATTTCGAGCGTGACCTTTTTCCCGTTGGGGTTCCAGCCCATATATTTCACTTTTCCGTTTTTATCCTTGCCCACGAGCATGTTGGGACCGTGCGGCGCGACCCAGAGCCTGAGAAGAAAATTGTCGTCGAGCTTGGCGAACTCTTCCTTCACCACTCTGTCCACTCGTGACGCGGCCTGTATCGCACGGCCGACTATCCAGAGCATGATCGCCACGTATGCTTTTTTTATGAATTTCCCCTTCGGATGTACCTCGGGATACCTGTCTATATTCATCATCTCTATTCCCCTGTATCGATTTCTATATTCCTTCCCATGCCCGTTCGAGCAGGGCGACACAATCCTTGTAATTGAGCCGCTTGTTGTGCGTCTGCGTGACCTCCTTCGCGTACTCGGCAAGCTTGTAACGCTGAACGCCGATCTCCTTCAGCGATGAAGGCACCATCCCTCCAAGCTTATCATACAGCTCCCCGATCAGTTCCAGTGAACGCTGTACCCGGCTTCCTTCGGGCGTGCAGCAGAACTCCTCGATCCCCTTGAGCGCGTAAAGGAGCTCGCTGCGGATCTCTTCTTTCTTCTCAAGTTTGAAATTGAGATTGGCGAAAAGAAGCACCCCCATGCACGTTCCCATATTGAGTCCCGTGTCGTGGGCGATGGCGCGTCCGAGAGAGAATGCCATGCCTTCGGGTACGTTTGAAAACGCGATCCCCGCCACCGCGTGCGCGTTGGAGAGCGCCAGGCACGCGGTTTTATTCCCCGGTTTCCTGACGGCCACGGGTAGGTTTTCAAAAATCATCTTGATCGCGACATTGGCATAGAGGTCGCTCATCGGGTTGTTGTACGGATAGGCGCACGACTCGATGGCCGCGGTGAGCGCCGCAAGCGACGAATCGACCGCCGTCTGCGGATCGAGGTTGCGGACCATACGATCGTCTATGATTACGACATCCGGCAGAAGATAGGTGGATACGAACTTGTGATTGTCCACGTAGGCCTGGCTGGTGGTCTCTTTCCCGTTCACCGAGCCTGTCGCCACGTAAATGAGCGGCTTCAGGTGTACAGGGAGCGAATCCTCCCCCGCGAACTCCGTGATGTGGCGTTTCATGCTCACCGCGATATTGAGGCCCTTGGCAACGTTCATGATCGAACCGCCGCCGAGCGCGATGATCGAATCACATCCCCTCGCCTTGAAAAGCTCCGCGAGATCGTTGATCTGGCTGATCGTCGCGTACGGATATATCTCGTCATAGAGCGCCCCCAGGACTATATCCGAATCGCAGAGCGCCTTCCTGAACTTTGCCGTAAGTCCCGACGCGGTGATCTCTTTTGTCGTGAGCACGAGCGGCTTGCTTGCGTCCATGCTCTCAAGCTCGACGGGGATATGCTCAAGCGCCTTTTTCCCCGCGTTTATTTTCGACTGACTGAAGAATTCATAGGTTACCGGTATCAGCATTGTTTATTCCCCTGAAATGTGATTGCTATTTCTTTTCGATACTGAGCCTTCTAAGCGTCCTGTCCTTCGGGATACCGTTCGAATCGTATCCACGCACGCGGTAATATTTCGGAAGCATCTTCTCCAGCGGCACCGTATGGTGCTTCGGATCGTTCGCCCGCGCTTCGTTGAGGAGCCTTCCCGGCAGCGTATCGTCCTTGCGCGATATCCCTTCGCGGGTGTTCATGTATCGCTCAAGCACCTGAATGCGCCTTCCGACTTTGAGCATCTGCCACATATTCATGCGCCTGCCCGTAATCGACGACCAGAAGCGCGACCAGACGCTCAGGTCCATGAACCAGACCGCGAGCGGCGCCATGGTCGAGAGCGCGATATTGAGCACCGGCGTGGGAAGCATTTTGATGATCGGCGGCTGGAGGAAGACGGGAAACGCGGTGAACTGGCAGATATGGAGCGAGTTTACCGCATTGAAACAGTTCTCCGCGAACTCGGTGTAGGAGGCCTTTCCCCAGGTCGTGTACGGCATGTACATGTGCAGGTACGCCTCGAGCGCGAAGAACGCCGACGAGAGGTGGCACGCTCCCCTGTTGGCCACCGCAAAGCTCAGGCCCTGCCCGAACGCGCCGCGCGGGTCGTAGGCGGCAAGCTCGAGCCCTTTCACATGCATGGCGAAGTCCTCGCCTCCGTACTTCTTCGAAAGCCAGCGCGATCCCATCGCGAGCTCTTTGCCGATGCCTTTCATGTGCGCGATGTCGAGCAGCGCTTTTGAGACCTCGGGCGCAGAACCGAATTTCAGGTCGGATTTAAAAAGGCCTTTCTCGGTCGCTTCCATGGCCCATGCGATGGTGCCGCCCGCCGAGATCGTATCCATCCCCATGTGGCCGCAGATTTCATTGAACTCGCTGATGGCGGTCGGATCGAATATCTCGAGATTCGGGCCGAAGAGCCCTGTGGTCTCGAATTCGGGAACGGGCTTTTCCGCGCCGTTGAACGTCGCCTTGTGGCCACACAGGATGCTGCACGGTTTGCATGTGTCGAATTTCCCGTTATACTTCTCCATTATCCGCTCGCCGGAAACCTTGTGCGCCTCGCCGTGGGATCCGCCCGTAAAGTTTCTGACCGGCAGAATGCCCGCTTTATTTGAGAGCATCACGTGCGAGTTGGTGCCGATCTGGCGGTACTGTATCGCCGTAACTTTGTTGTCGTTGATATATTTTGTGGCCCGTTTCTTATTGCTGTCGAATTTCTTTTCTTTTTTGGGAACGATCTTGAATTCCTTTCCCTTCGCCACGATCCCCTTCAGGTTCTTGGCGCCCATTACCGCTCCCATGCCTCCGCGTCCGAGATAACGATGGCCCGAGCAGATATTCGCGTAACGGACAAGGTTTTCTCCGGCGGGGCCAATTACCACCGCGCCGGTGCCTTCTTTCAGCAGAACTTCCTGCGCTTCGTGAGTGTCCTTCCCCCATATCCCCTTTGCGCTTTTAAACTCAACTCCCTTCGAATCGACGCTCAGATAAACCGGTTCCGCGGATTTTCCCCTGACGATCATGCCGTCCCAGCCCGATGTTTTCAGCGCCATGCCGAACGGGCCGCCGCACGAGGCGGACGCCATGATGCCGGTCAGGGGCGATTTCGTTACGGCCGCAAAGCGCCCCGAACAGGGGGCCCCGGTAGCCATAAGCACTCCCATCATGAAAGCGATCATATTGTCGCTTCCGAGAGGATCGATACCGGGCTGCATTCTGTCGTAGAGCAGTTTGAGGCCGAGCCCCTTCCCTCCCATGTAGAGACGAAGCTCTTTGTCAGTAACCTCGTACACCGATGATTTTTTTGCGGTTAAGTCAACCTCCAGAATCCTGTTGCTTGTTCCAATGATCTCTTGCATTGCCATATCCCTCTTTGTTTATGTTGCAGGAATGCATCATACTCCTGAAGCGGCGCCGCTGCCACGGCCCCAGTCGTCCTCGCGGCCCCGATCATGATACATCGGCCGCGAATACGACGATATACGCGGGAAATCAAATGCCCGTACTAATGCGGTTATGGCAACGGGTAATGGGAATCTTTATATATGTTCAAAACATGACTATTATGCACACTCGTCCTGATTTGTCGACCGAAATTATAAATCCGGACTGTAAAAACCTTCCATCATGATTTGAACAATTAATGGCGATCTGCGTAGATAATGATATTTTTAAAGAAGACCGGTCAGAGAGACATCTGTAGGATTACCGCCAGCCCGATCACAAAGGCGGAATCGGTAACCGAATAGGCGCCGTCGGCAGGTCGTGCCTCACGGAAATCATCAGAGGTTCCCCATTTTATGCGCCGGTATGCGCCGTTGATACCTACCTGGATCGTACTGTCGAGATGATACAGCATCCCGAGATAATACCACTGGTCATAGAGCAGCGACTCGCCGTAGTTGACAGGAAAATAGGCCTCATACTGGGCATATACGCTTATGAACGGAGCCCCGTTTCGCATCCAGAAACAGGTAATTCCGGGCCTGACCGTTACAGTCTGTTCACCATCGAAGGTATTGTAGAAATAACGTGTCCGTATCTCGCCGACCCAGCTGCCGCCGGGAAGAAAATCGAGCAAGATGCGCGGGGTGGCATCCCCCGCGAAAAGATGCTCGGTCCTCGATTCCGTGTCGCGCCACCTCCATCCTGAATCGGCCCGGACCCAGTCGTCATCGTGGAGCGCGCCCTGCCTGACGACATAGAACGCACCGAGACGCAGATTCCTGAAAACCCTGAAGTAGGGACCAACGGTAAATGAGCGATACCAGCGATCATGTTCTTCTCCCTCAAGCCTTCCGAGAGCCTCACCCATAAGGCTCCATTCGTCAGAGGATATAAATACCCGCATCACCCCTTCGCCCCAGAGGGAATTCCTGGTCTGCTCCGGCACAGGCTGCGCCATGGTTAGAACACTGCCAATCATGAGAAAGACGAACACAAAAACGATGGCGCAGACTGCCGTTAGCCTCATGACACGCTTCACATCAATCATAATTCTGCTTCAGAATATCCGGGTACGCCCGATTCAGGTCGGTCCGGTCGATCACATCACCCTTGCCGGGGTCCATGTTCCAGTTGAGCCCTTTCGTCCATTCATACTGTTTCGGATCGGTGAATTCATTCGAACGCGGAAGCAGGACTCCCTCGCCTTCCCTGATGAGCACGGCTTTCTTGTCCGCAAGCCTCAGCACTTCTACCGTTCCCTTGTTGACGCAGAGCCACAGGTCAGGGTGAGATTTCCTTTTCTCCACAAAGGCCATGAAGAACTCCGTCCCCCGCACCGACGCGACCATTGCCGCCGCGCGTATCCGCAGCCCGCCGGCCTGCTCTCTCAGCACTTTGGAGAAAACACTGCCGGACAGAAGATCGAGCTCCGCGTTTCCGGGCGCGTCAGAGGTGAGCTTCACGCTGCTGCCATCACGCAGTTTAATGACGCTTTCCTTCATCCTGATGATTGCAAGCGAGCGATGAGCGGTGGTCACGGTATCTCCCGGATTGACCGCCATATCGATCACGGCGCGCTTCATATCCCCCTCCCTCCCCGCACGAACATCCCCGATGACAAACGAGATCGTGGCCGAATGGAGCGGCATCGCTATCAGAACGGCGCACAGTGAAATGAACAGATTTCCGCGCATGGCTGCCCTCCTCACACATACTTTAAAATAACGAGGATGGAAGCGAAGATCAACCTGAAATTGTTGTTGCCAGCCGCCGGCCGCGGCCTTACACTCAATGAGCTAACAATCGCGTCCGTGAGGTGAGCATATGAACCACATCGATACCGAAGTCTACAGCCTGGGAGCCTGCGCCATCGATTCGCCGCTCGCCATTCCTCAGTTCATCGATGAGGGCGCGCGCGTGGTGCTCGATGTCGATTTCGGACGCATCGCCGATTCGTTCTCGAAGACGGGCACGGCGCTTTCGTTCGAGAACGCGGGCCCTCGCAGAAAGATTTTTTTCGATCCGGCGAAGACGAAGGCCGCGATCGTCACCTGCGGGGGGCTCTGCCCGGGGCTGAACAACGTCATCCAGAGCCTGGTGCGTCAGCTCACGCTCCAGTACGGCGTGAAGACGGTGTACGGCGTGCGGTACGGATACGAGGGGCTCATTCAGGAATACGGCCACGGATTCCTGGAGCTCACTCCAGACTCGGTCGACGACCTTCACCAGAAGGGCGGCACCATCCTGGGGTCATCGCGCGGCAACCAGGACGTGGCGAAGATGGTGGATACGCTCGTTGCGCAGGATATATCCATCCTGTTCACCATCGGCGGCGACGGCACGCTTCGCGGCGCGCAGGCGATCTTCGAGGAGATCAACCGGCGCGCCCTGCCGATCGCGGTGGTGGGAATTCCAAAGACCATCGACAACGACCTGAGCTTCGTCGACCGCACATTCGGATTCGAGACCGCGGTCGCGATGGCGACGCAGGTGCTCATCGCCGCGCACGAGGAGGCGAAAGGCGCGCGCAACGGCGTAGGGCTTGTGAAAGTGATGGGGCGTGACTCGGGGTTTATCGCCGCCTACACGGCGCTCGCGTCAAACGAGGTGAACTACGTGCTGATTCCCGAAGTGCCGTTCAGGCTGCACGGCCCGGGGGGACTCCTCGAAACGCTCCGCGCGCGGCTCGAGCGGAAGCGCCACGCGGTGATCCTTGTCGCCGAGGGAGCGGGCCAGCAGTACTTCGCCGATTCCGACGCGCGCGACGCGTCGGGCAACAAGAAGCTCGGGGATATAGGCATTTACCTGCGCGACGAAATCAACCGCTATTTCAGGGAGATCAACGTGCACCTGAACCTGAAATACATTGACCCGAGCTACATCATCCGCAGCATCCCGGCGACGGCGGACGACGCGGTGTTCTGCATCATGCTCGCGCAGAACGCCGTCCACGGCGCGATGGCGGGAAAGAGCGGATGCATGGTCGGGAGGTGGAACAACTACTACACATTCATGCCGTTCAAGATCGCGACGCATAAGCGCAAGAAGATCGAACCGGACGGCTATCTCTGGTCTATCGTGAAGGAAGCGACCGGACAGCCCGATTTCGCATGAGCATCAGTACTGGCGTTCGCCGGTTTTTATGGAAAGCGATTCCTCCCTTCCCGAGCGGTAGACGAGCCTGATGCCGGTGCGGGAGAAGGTGTATTCGGCGAGGTCCTCGTCGACTTCGTGGTGCCAGACTTTTCTTCCCTCACCGAGTTCCGCCTTTATCAGGTAGTAGCGCCTGAACTCGTCGATGAAGATAAGATAGAGGAATCCGTCGTAGAGCAGATGCATCAGCGACTTGCCGGGGATATACCAGAGCGTACGGCCGTCATCCCTGGAGAGCGCGAGAAAGATCCCGTCGGTTTCGCTGTTCTCGCAGGCAACATAAAATTTTTCCGCGTCCTCGAGGATCGTATCCACGGCCACGACGTCAGGAAGTTTTTTTGCCCACCGTTTTTCTTCGGGTTCATCCTTTGATTTGCACAGGAGAACGCCGCTTTCGTAATCGAAAAGCAGCTTTTCCCTGCTCATGATGAAGAATTGCGTCGATTCCCTGTTCATGAAATCCTGAACGCGGAGGTCACGCGGGATAGAGCGCCCTGAACGCGCGGTTGATGATCGCGGCGGCCTCTTCCGAGCTGAAGCGCTCGTTGTTGAGCACCAGATGGTAGTTGTTCGGATCGGCGATATTGAATTTCGCGAACTCCTGGAAGAAGCTGACGCGCTCCCGGTCCTTTTTGACCACAAGCTTCTCGGCGTCCTTCTTTTTCATGTCCATAATCTTCGCGATCCGCTCAGCCTTCCATTCGAGCGGGGCAACCAGGCGCACATTGAATCCGTTCGGCATGTCGCGTGTGATGATATTGCCTCCCCGCCCGACGATGATGACGTGCCCGTTGGTCGCGAGTGTCCTTACCGTTTCTGAAAGCGTCCGGTAGACCGTGATCTGCGTGGGATAAGCGCTGAAACTCTTTTTGAAAAAATCGTCGAACTGGCCGCGCGCCTTCGAGGTGAGCGTGTCGGCAAGTTCGCGCGTCAGGCCGAGGTCTTCGCCGATCATTTCGAGCACCCCGCGGTCGTAGGCGGCCCATACCGCTTTACTGTCCGCGCTTGAATTGAGGATTCCCGCCAGCGCTTCGGCGACCTCGTATCCGCCGCAACCGTACTCCCGCGATATCGTGATGAACGGGCAGCTTCCCGGCTCGCGTCTGTCGCATGCCGCTCCGCGGCTTTCATCGATCTTCTCGACTTCGATCTTCTGCTGCTTCCAGAATTTTATCTGCGACGTCAGGACCGCGTCGATCTTGGACGAATGCTTTCCTTTCATGAGTGACCTCGCTTGCTTTTCTTTCTGCTCACAGTGCCTATCCTCTGTCCCATGCGGATTCTTCCGCCGGCGGCGAATTTATCGAACCGTACCATATCTTTCTGGAAAACCAGGATGACCGTCGAACCGAGGTTGAAGACGCCGATCTCATCGCCGCGCGAAACCGGCATCCGGGCACCCTCCCCGTAAAAATGCTCGACGCTCCTTCTGAAAAAGCCGTTAGATTCGCGCCCCTTCTCGTACGAAAGGCCGATGCGCCCCACGTTCATCGCGCCGACCTTGCAGACCGCGGCAAGCCCGTGTACGGTGCCGATATAGGTGATCATCCGCTCATTCAGCGCAAAAAGCCCCTTCAGGCGTGCCACCATGAATTCCTGCACGGTGTAGAGCTTGCCCGGAATCGCGAAAAACCCGACCACCTCACCATCGACGGGCGAGTGGATACGGTGATAATCGCCGGGAGAGAGGTAAAGGGTCATGAAGCTGCCGCCGATGAACTCCTCGTACGTTTTCGAGGGAATGAGGTCGGCGAGCGAATAATTGATCCCCTTTGCCTGAATGATGGTGGTGTTATCGATCCTGCCGAACTGGTCGATGCGCGCGTCCACGGGCGACACGACGGCGTCGACGCCGCGGTCGACAGGATGTGAGCCGTACTTCACCTTTCTCGTAAAGAAATCGTTGAAGGTCCTGAATCCGCCGTACGGATAGATGATCTCTTCCGCGATGACGCCGAACTTCCGGCCGTACCAGCCGATAAGCGGCCGCATCAGGAATCCCGGGACAGGGATCCGGGCCATATAGCCGAAGAGCCTCGAGAGAAGGCTTTTGGGTAAAATTCTGAAGAGGAACAGCAACAGCTCTGTTTTCATATCCGCCAATCCGCCTGAAAATCTTTCATGCCGTTAACGCGCTTTCCCGCGCGCACGGCGTTTTGCCGGTTATATCCATTATGAAACTATATACCCTCGCGGGCCGGTGTCAAGAATTAAAATCGCACCTCGATTCCGAAATAGGGGATGAGCGGCAGGTCGTACACATAATCGGGATTGTCAGATGAATACGGCTCACGCTGATTGAAATCCTGCTGATAGACGTTATTATGGTTGCAGGCGTTCAGTATCTCGATGTACAGGTCCCACCGCACATCGAACCAGTCCGCGAAGAAATCGAAACGGATGTCGAGTTTGTGATACGAAGGGAGCCGTTCGCCTCTGAAATCCTGCGAGTAAACGGGAAGATATTCGCCCCGACCCGCGTCGTAGACCGAACCGGTGATGGCCGTAACGGGAAGCCCCGACGCGTAACGCCACCTGAAACCGACCTGGAACCACTCCAGCGGCTTCCAGCTCGCGATCAGATTGACGATATGGGTCCGGTCATATTCAAAAAAGTATTCGCCCCGCCCGTCATGGTTGTCGCGCTTCGAGACGGAATACCCGTAGCTCATCCAGCCGAAGAAATTCCGGACAAGCCTGCGGCGCAGCAGGACCTCCCCGCCGTACACCCTTCCCGTTCCATCGTCAACGAATGTTTCCGCACCCCCCGCGACGATCAGGCCCGAGAGTTTCTTGCAATACCCCTCGACAGTGAGCGCGGTCCTCTCGCCGAAATCGTGCGTGAAGCCGGCGATGTAGTGGACCGCCGTCTGCGTGGTCAGATCGGGATTGCCGAACACGTCGTTCGTGAAATAGATGTCCTGCGCCTGGCGGAAGATGCCGGTCGCGGCGAAAATCCTGTCACTTTCTCCGATCGCGATCTCAAGCGAGGTGCGCGGGCTCACGTAACCGAAGCGCCTGATCTCCTGGTGGATATCACCGCGCACGCCGGCGACCCATCTGACCGGCCCCAGCGTGAGCGCGGTCTGGATATATCCCCCGTAATGCAGGTAATGAAGGTCATCGACCGTATACCTGACGAAGTTGTAATCCTCGGGGAAAAGCGCGTTGATCGGCGCGCCCTGCTTCGGCACCGGGACCAGCGCGTCGATGGCAAGCCCCGCGTACACGAACTCGAGGCCCGCCGCGACCTCTAAATACCGGCAGAACCTGACCGAAAGGTCCTCGCGCGCGGAGCCGCCCCTCAGGTCAACGTCGGCATCAAGGTACTCGCCGTAATACCACCTGGCCCGCGCGGTGTAGGTATCCGCCCTGAAATCCGACCTGAACGAGGAAGAGGGCCTGTACTTCCACGACAGCCCCTGTACATGGAACACGGTGTCGGTGCCGAACCTCCGGTTCAGCAGGTCAACGTCGACATCGCTGGAATCAGAATAGGCGAGCTCGGCACGATCGCCCGAACCGAACGCAAGAAGCTCGATCGTGCTTGCCTCGCTCAGGCGAATGCCGATCTTTCCCTGGTAGTCCCAGAAGGCGGGCATAACGGTCACCTCGACATCGCCCATGCGTTCGATCAGCGGCCTGGCATACAGCTCGAAATAGCTGCGCCGTCCCGCGAGGATAAAATAGCTCCTGTCGGTGATGGACCCTTCGATGAGCGCGCCGGCGGAAAGAAGGTTGATATCGATCCTGCCTCCCCAGCCCGGCGCCGTGCGCTCCCTCGTGGTGATGTCGAGCACCGAGCCGGTCGCTTCGCCGTACCTGGCCGGAAACCCGCCCGCGTAAAAATCGATGTCGTCGATAATGTCGGTAGGGATGATGGACACGAAGCCGCCGAAATGGTACGCCTGGTAGATCCAGAACCCGTCGAGGAAGATGCGGTTATCGTAGGGGCCGTTGCCGCGCACGTACAGCTCTCCCGAGTAATCGGCCGACACGGCGACCCCCGGAAGCGACTGGAGCCCGCGCAGCGCGTCGCCGGCGGCCCCTGGCATCCGCCGGAGCTCCTCGCGCTCAACGGTCTTTCGCGAGACGGTCTGCTTCTCCTGCCGGCCGGTCACCAGGATATCGCCGCGCGAATCGTCAAGGCGGCGAAGCCTCACGGTGATGTTCTCATCGGTCCCACTATGCATCAGCGCGACATTTTTAATCCGGTACCCAGGAGCGGATACGTTTAACGCGGAATCTTTCTTTTCGTCGATGGGAAGGACGAACCTGCCGCTGCCGTCGCTCGCGGCCATCCGGCCGCTTTCGACGGCCGTCACTCCCGCGCCGGATACAGGCGCGCCGTCGGTATCGTCGATCACCTGCCCCCGTACAGCGGTGAGGGAAAACGCCGATGATCTCACCAGCAGTATCATCAGGAGGATAATCGCCGATCGCGCTGCGGTGTGTACGGTATGCGGGGGCCGGAGACGGATCATGCGCGCCTAGAATTCCAGGTACTCCCGGTCCCTCCGGTTGATGAACTTGATGTAGGCGTACTTGTCCTTCTTACGTGCTTCGTCGAGCATCCGGTATCCCTCGCGCTTGCACCGGTCGCAGGCGGTGATCGGAACCTCTATCCCGACCGAAAGCGGGTTCTCGGATGAAATGGTCTCGATCTTGAGCACGCCTGCGCACTCGTCGCACACCATTACCGATTCGACCTGTTTTTCGCGGATGCCGTCGGTGTCATAGAAGATGTTTTTCTTCCGCACGAAGTAGTTGTTCGGCATGCCCCTGGCGATGTCCGCCGACGCTGGATTGAAGTAGCGTTCGAGCACGACATCCCCGAGCCTTTTGATATACTGGGTGATCTCCTTCTCCTGCTCCATCGCCTCCGGGTCGTAATCCGGCTCGATGACATGCGAGTAGTCGAGCCCCGCCATCGCGAGCACGATACCGAGATTCACGTAGGGAAGCGCGCCCTGGATCGAGTAGCCCCCTTCGAGCACGGCGATATCGGGCTTCAGCTTCTCGTTGAGCCGCGCGTAGCCCTGCGCAGAGAAGTTCATCTGCGTGATCGGGTCGGTGTAGTGGTTGTCCTGGCCCGCGGAGTTGATGATCAGGTCGGGCTTGAAGTCGGCGAGAATGGGAAGCACCATCTTGTCGATCACGTAGTCGAATCCCTCGTTGGAGGTCAGCGGAGGAAGGGGGATATTGATCGTCCGTCCCTGCGCGTTAGGCCCGCCGATCTCATCGACAAAGCCGGTGCCGGGATAGAGCGTGCGGCCGTCCTGGTGCAGCGAGATGTAGAGCGTGTCGGGATCGTGCCAGTAGATGTCCTGCGTGCCGTCGCCGTGGTGGCAGTCGGTATCGACGATGGCGACCCGTTTGTGGCCGTACGTTTCGCGGATATACTCGACCATTACCGCTTCGATATTGATATTGCAGAAACCGCGGTTCCCGTGGACGACCTTCATGGCGTGGTGCCCGGGCGGCCGCACGAGCGCGAACGCGCGGTCCGCGCGCTTTTCCATGACGAGCTTCGCCGCCTTGATCGCCCCGCCTGCCGATATCAGGTGCGAGTCGGTGACCACGGTGCCTATATCAGGCATGCAGAAATGTATCCGGCGCACGTCGTCATGCGTGGCCAGGTCGGGCTTGTGCTCGGTGATCCCCTCGATATCGAATACGCCCTCCTCGCGCAGCTGGTCCTGTGTGTAAAGGAGCCGCTCCTCCCGCTCGGGATGTGTCGGGCTTATCGCCCAGTCAAACGCGGGAAAGAATACTATCCCCAACCTGTTCCGCGCTTTCAGCATCGCGCTCACCTCTTTTCTGGAGTGCCCCGGCCATTTCATGCTGATGGCAGCCTCATCAGCACGCCGGGCTTCACCTGACAGCGGACCCTGATATTGCGGCCCACCGTATAAAATCCCTCGACCATGTTGAACGACGACGCCTCGACGACCTCGACCTCGCCGCCGCGGTCGATGCCGATCTGCGAAAGATATCCGCCAAGATGTTCGCGCGCATCGGAACGCGCGTTTTCGAGCGAATAGTTCGAAGTAACGGTTTTCGAGATGTCGAGGCCCGGGATGAGCATTCTCCCTTTTTCGGTGTCGGCGAAGAGATCGACAAACATGGTGGTGCGCGCGAGCGTCGCGCCGATGGCATTTGCGATGGCGTGCTCGCCGGGTACGACCGACATCAAGCCGAACGCTTTTTCAAGGAGCGGCGCGAACACTTTCGCGGGGCCTCCCATGCAGTACAGTTTCGTCGGCACGATCTTTCGCTCTTCGAGAAGCTCGTGGATCGTATAAACGGGACGCTCGTTTATTCCTGAAAGCATCTGTTCGACCTCGCGGCGGATTTCGCTCACCGCGTAATCAATTGCCGCTTCGCAGAGCCTCTCCGGCTCCATTCCGCCGGACGCGGCCAGGTCACGAATGCCTTTCTGCGACGCCTCGACTCCCGCGTAGCGCGCGTATTCTGCAAAATTCAGCGCGTCGATAAGTGTCGGCTCACCGCCACCTTCAGCCATTGAAGGGCCTTTCCGGTCCGGGCCGGCGGTCACCTTCCCCCCGGAGACTCGAATCAGCGAATCGCCGCCGATGCCGATCGAGCGCGTCTTAAGCGCGCGCACGAGCGTGTGCCGCGTGTCAAGCGATATCCCCTCGCGGTCGACAATGGGAGCGCCCGCCGCGAAGATCGCGATGTCGGTGGTGGTTCCGCCGATATCGAGCACGATCGCGTCTTCCCTGATGTCCCGCAGGGCGACGATCCCCATGATACTCGCCGCGGGGCCCGAAAGAATCGACTCGACAGGGATGACCTTCGAGAGCGCAAGCGGCATGGTTCCGCCGTCCGCCTTGAGGATGTTGATCGGGGCGGTGAGGCCGCGCTTCCTGATGCCGGATTCGACTGATTCCGCGAAGCTTTTGTACAGGCGCCAGACTGCGGAATTGTAGTAGGCCGTGTGGATGCGGCGCGGAAAATTGAGCTCCCCCGAAAGCGTATGGCCGAGGGTGATGAAATCGGAAATCTCACCCACCGCCTCGCCGAGCCGCTTTTCATGGGACGGGTTGCGCGTGGAAAATTTCGAAACCGCCGCGAAAGCCTTGAGTCCGCCTTTCGTAAATTTCTTCACGGCGTTTTTAATTTCCTTTTCGTCAAGCGGCCTGATTTCGGTGCCGCGGTGATCGATCGATCCCGTGATGATCTCGAAATGCTCCCCTGAGCGGTAGTTGGCCGGATCAACGCCGGGTCCCGACGAAACGAGCATTCCAACGTTCTCGGTCTTGCCTTCGACGATCGCGTTGGTGGAAAGCGTGGTGCTCAGGTTTATCCATTGCACATCGGCTTTTCCCGCGTCCCGCAGAATATTTTCGATCGATGTTTCAATGGTCGCGACAAGGTTCCCGCGATCGGTGGGTATCTTGCTGGATGCCAGTATCCCCCCTTCGTCTATCAGGACCGCATCGGTATGAGTTCCTCCCACGTCAAGGCCGAGATACATGATCATCCCCTGATGGTGTATATTTTTTAAAAACGCGCGCGGCGATATGAGGACCTTATACTTATCAGAAAAAAGTGTCAAGAAAGATAAATTCTTCCGGCCGGCCGGGATGCGGTGATCAACCCGCGGGTGGGAACGGCCGTTCTTTCCATCCGCATCAGCCGTAAAAACAGGAAAGCGCGAAGAGCAGCTGCGCGGGGGCGTAGAGGAGCCAGGTAAACACCGTGCTCCGATGGATCGGATGAATGAACTGGTTGATCGAAAGAAGAGTGTCCGACGCGGTAAACAGCACCGCTCCCGCAGCGATGAGCGCGGCGCGCGATGAGATGCCCGTACGCACGCCGGAAAGCGCGAAAAAAAGCATGACTGTGATCACAAGCATGTAGAAGAACACCGCAAGATGGTGCTTCCCGGTTTTCTTCCTGATCAAGGAATAGAACGCCGCCTGTCCCGCGATGAGGGCAGGCGCAAGGGCGATATGCCACGGCGAGGGGGAATAGCAGGTGACGAACACCGCTATGTACATGCAGTGTCCGGCCAGGAAGAAGATCATGCCGTGCTCCAAAAGGTTCATCTCTTCGATCATCAGGAGCGTATCGCCGACCAGCCCGAGCAGAAGCGCGAGGAAGATCATGGTCCTGTAGTAGTTCACCTCAGCCGTATACATCGAGAGCAAGACGAAAAGGATAATGAGAATGGTGATCGCCGGAGTCAGGATATATTTCAATCGCAGCATGCGGCGGTACGCCACGATCTCCCTGAAGACGAAAACAGCGGCAAGCGCCGCCAGAAGAATCCAGAAATGGGGGGTATGTAGCGCGCTCATCAGTCCTTCTTCTTTTTCCCTTTTTCCTTTTTTTCCTTCTCAAAAAAGTCAGAAAGCTCGCGCAGCATATCGGGCTTGAATTCCGAGCTCATCGCGGCGATGTTCTCCTGCTGGATCTCATTGTAGATCTCCTTCCGGTGCACCGTGACCTTCTTGGGGGCCTTGATGCCGAGCTTCACCTGATCGCCCTTGATATCGATGATGACGACCTCGATGTCATCGCCGATCATGATGCTCTCATTTATTCTGCGTGCCAGAACCAGCATATCGTTTGTATACCTTTCCTACCCTTTCTGGGCGGCCCGTTCCATTTCTTCAAGAATTTTATGCTTCACGCGGTATTTTTCGCTGAGCGAAATCACCTGCCTTCCTATCCGCTTCGTCCTGTTGACGATGACCGGCCCCTGCAGGTTCGCGGTCAGTTCCTTCGGATTGGCGGGGATCGTCACGATAGCGAACACAAGCAGGCTCTCCTCGTTCTCGGCCCCGACCGCCTCAACATCGGCCTGCGATATCACAAGCTCGTACTCCGGCATGAAATCGATCGGGCGTATGATGACAAAGGCGAGATCCGGCTCGCCAAACGCCTGGAGCCATTTGAAGGGAGACCCCTCGTGCGAATCGAGGATGATGAATTTCTTCACGTAATCGAATCCGAGCAGCCCGTCGGGAAAATCGATTATCTGACGCTCGTCGATTTCGATCTCACCAAAAGGCCTTGTTTTGACTTTGAGTGCCAACTCTCCGCTCCTTGTTTCAGACAGGCTGTGTTATCTCAGGAAATCCATCAGCGTGGACCGGATGGTGCGCGCCCCGACCGCAAGCGCATACTGGTGAACGCTTTCGAGCCACCTGAAATTCATGATCGACTCGGCGTAATCGATCCCCTCGTTTGAGGCAAGCATCTCGGTGACGTTCGTCTTTTCGTACTCGGCCCTTCTGGCAAGCTCGTCAACCCTGTTCTGCCGCGCCCCGACCGTCGAGACGTTGCGCAGTATATTATCGAGCGCCATATCAATGAGCCCCAGGTCCCTTCCGCCGACCACTTCCTGGTCGCCGCGTACGAGATCGTCGCGGAGCTGTATTATCATTTCGAATATCGACATGCCGTCGACGGTTACCGTCGGGTCAAAGTTGTTCGGGGGATTCTGATAATCAGGATTGATCAGTCCCAGGTCCCTGAGCACGGTGCCGCTTCCCACGTCTTCGAGCCATATCTGGTGCGGCGTGGTGGTTTCCAGAACCAGGTTGTCGCGTATCCCTTTGGATGCGCGAAGGCTCAAACCGGCATTGTTGATTTTCTCGATAATCGTGTCAACCGTATCTCCGGCATTAATGCTGATTTCTTTCCCGTCGATCCTTATGGTCTGGTTCGTTTCAGACTTATAATCGCCCGTGTCCCTGTTCGAGGTCAGCACCTGATTGGTGGCCCAGAACACCTGGTTCCCGGGGATGTTCACTTCCATGTATTCTCCCGTCGCGACCTCACGCAGGACGCGGCCGATGTTGCCGCGGTATTCGACGCCGGTCATCGCATCGCCCTGGTTGCCCGCGGTAAGCGTCTGGTAGATCGCCACGAACGGATCCGGGGTCTCCTCGGTGCCGGTTTCATATCCGCCGAAAATCGGTTTTCCCGTGGCGCCCCGTGAATTGGCGATAGTTACGATCTCCTCAAGAAGCTCATTGATCTCGGACGCGGCCGCTTCCTTTCTTTCGAAGTTCGAATAGATTCCGTGCGCTCCCTGCACCGCGAGCACGCGCAGACGCTGGAAAATCCTCAGCGCCGACTGGAGCGCCGTATCGACCTCGTTCAGCTTCGACCTGCCCTCGTCGATATTATTCCGGTACTGGTCTATCTCGGTCAGGCGCGTGCGGTAGAGCATCTGGTTGGTCGCCGCGATCGGGTTGTCGCGCGGAAGCTCCACGCTCCTCCCCGTGGAGAGCGTGTTCTGCGAGCGGTCCATCTCTGTCTGATGGCGCCCCAGGTTCCTGAGCATTGTATTATTCATCATCCGATTGGTTATCCGTTCCATGGCTTACGCCCCCAGTCTGATTATTGTCTCGAGCATCTTGTCGACGGTGGATATCATCCGCGCCGCGGCATTGTAGCCGTGCTGGAACATCACCATGTTCGACATCTCCTCGTCCAGGTTTATCCCGGACACCGACTCGCGGAGGTTACGCAGGTTTGTGAGCAGCGTCTCCTGGTTGGTGACCCTGTCGCGGGCCTGCTGCCCCTGCGTGCCGATCCTCGATATCAGCGAATTGTAATATTCGTTGAACGTGGAATTCGTTTCGATCATCGATGCGCCCTGCCGTATTCGCGCGATCCGCAGCGCGTTGCTTCCGTCACCGACGCCGTTCGTGGTATTGACGTCCCCGGTGCCGCCGATATCGCGCCCCTGCGCCGCCGCGATCCTGTCCACGTCGCGGTGGATATTTTCATCGACCGCCATGTAGGAGGCCGGGTTGTACTGCGGGGTGATGGTGATATGCTCCCGGTCCGGCAGGAACTTCACAATGTCGTTCACGCGCCGGTAATCGAACGCGCCCGCGGTCCCGCTCTGGCGCAGCACGCCGGTAAGCCCCACCAGGAACTCTCCCGAGTCCTCCAGGTGGCGGATGATGAAGTTGCGCGTATCGCTGTCGCGCGCGACAGTCGCCTTGAGGGCGAGCTGGTTGTTGTGGTTGATATAGGCCACCACTCCCGCATGCGCGTCGTTGATTTTCCTCACCACCGACTGCACCGAATCGTTCGGGCCGTAATTGATCTGAACGGCCGCCTCGCGCTCGTCATTGGTCACCAGCGTGATCGTGCCTCGGATGCCGATCGGCGCGGAGGCATCGATACGGTTGTTGCCCGAAACCTTGAAGATCGCCGTCACATCGGCGATACCGTCGTTGTTCAGGTCATGGTTTCCGTCAACACTGTCGTTGACCGGGATGAGCCTGAAGAAGTTGTTGTTGGTTTCCCCCCTTCGCCCGAAACCGTCACGGTGCACTTCATTGGTCAGGTCGGCCATGTTGATGGCGAACGAGTTGATGTCGTTGATGTTCTCGCGCAGGATCTGGTCACGCACGTGCAGCAACCCCGTCAGTACGCCGCCGGTGAGCGTGACTTCCGTTCCCGTGGTTTCCCACTGTACCCGATAGAAACCGTGGTTGTTCGGATCCGCGACCGCCTGGAGCGGATGCACGATCTGGCCCTGCACCAGGTTTTCCCCGCTTATGTAGACCATCACCTCGTCACGGTCGCTGCGGCCGACGGTGATGTTGACGAGCTCGCTCAACCGCTCCACCATCGCGTCACGCCGGTCGCGCAGGTCGTTCGGGTTATCGCCGAGCGCCTCCGACTTGAGGATTCGCTCGTTCAGGTCGCGTATCCCGCTCGCGTAGTTGTTGATCTCGTTCACCCGCGCCTGGACCTGGTTGTTCACGTTTACCTGTATGTCAGACAGCTGGCGGTGGATATTGCGCACTTCGTTCGCAAGGTTGGAGGCGCGCTCGCGGACCACTTCGCGCGTCGAGCGCTGCTCGGGATTGCGCGAGAGCTCCTCCCACGACTGCCAGAGCTGGTCAAGGCGCGAACGCAGGGAGTTGTCGGACGGTTCGTTGTAGACCTGCTCCACCTGCCGGATAAAGTCGTTACGGGTCTGCCAGTATCCCATCACATCGACCTCGGCGTTCATCCGGTCGTCGACAAATGTATTGCGAAGGCGCTCGACAGTGGATACGGTCGATCCCTGGCCGATATTCCCCGCGGTGTTGCTCCGATTGAGCGCGGGCACGTACAGCGGGTCCGCCGATGAGATGACGATCCGCTGCCGGGAGTACTCACGGTTCTCGGCGTTGGATATATTGTGGCCGGTCACATGCAGCGCCTGCTGGTGCGACATGAGCCCGCGCCTCCCGATTTCAAGACCCATGAATGTGGAGTTCATCGCGCTACCTCGCTATGCCTTGCGGCAGAATAAAAGGGGATTTTCAATGCTCGATTCTTCGACGGCCTGCCGGTTATACCCGGTTTTGAGCGAAACCTTCCGTTTCAGGTCATTGAGCAGTATAGAGTAAAATTCCATCGTGTCCTGTATCATCTTTTCATTTGTCGCGGAGAGGTCGCGTATCCGAAGGATCATTTCTTTAAGGTCGCCGCCCGTGCGCATGATCTTCGCCCCGGCTTCCCCTTCCGCACGGGAAGCAAGCTCCGTAAGGGTTATCTCACGGCCGGATCCGATACCATTTTCAGATATGAATGTTTTGAGCGCGTCAACGCGCGAGGCCTCGAGTACTGATATCTGCTCCAGGGTGGCGTCCTGCTCGGCAAGCAGGACCTGCAGGAGCTTCGGGTCTTTATCCACGATGGCTCTGCTTTTCTTCTCCTCTATTGAATACACCTGTGAATAAAGGACAAGTTCCTCTCTCAGAATGCCGTGAACTGCGGAAATTGCGTCTGTCATACACCCTCCCTGGCCGTGGTTGCACATCCTGTATTTCCTTTGGATGATTAATCGGCACAAAAAACGGATTCAATAAGGACTTTTTCACGCCCGGGAGGACGACAAAAGGAGCGTTCAGGAAAATCGGAGTTGAAAAATAACAGTTTCGTGTTATTGTTTAGTGCTATCATTTTTTAAAGGCGTATATAAAAATAACGGGATATGGCTAAAAGAGCGATAGTACTGTTCCTGATCGTCCTGGTGAGCGCAAGCCAGAAGGGGAAACCTCTCCGGGCCGAAGGATTGCATACCTTTGAGGCGGGCATGAACGGCTACTATATTCATTATAAAGAAGACCTTCCGCCGGGCAAAAAAAGCACTGAATCAGGGTATATCCCGTCCCTTTATGCCGGCTACAATTACCACGGTATTAACACGCCGATTGCCTTCCGCGCTTTTCTGGATTACAGTCAGCCCCTAACTCATACGTACGCTCACACCGATTATGACGGCACCACACAGGCGGGAACCCCGCTCAAAGCGACCACCAATAACCGGCTTATCACCGGCGAAATGACCCCCGGTTTGATCCTTACCCGGCCTTCTACAAGCGTTATCATGATCCAGCCGTACGCCGGGCTGGGCTACCGGTACTGGTACCGGGGCCTGGGCGATGGCGGCTCGTACAGCGAGATTTACACCTGGTATTACGTTCCGGTCGGCGTGAGAATGGATTATTACTGCAACGATCGCCTCTCATTCGGCCTCGACCTTGCCGGTAAATATATATTCAACGGTAAAATCAAGGTATTGCTCTCTGAGATCGATCCCGGCTACAACGATCCGGAAGGAACGCTCGGCAATAAATACGGGTACAGGATTGCGGGAACAGTGCGCTACCGGATCGGCGTGAACTGGGCGCTCTCCGTCTCGCCCTGGTATGAATACTACCTGATCGGCAAGGGAAACACTTTCGACATCACCTACTACGACAGCCCCTACGGTACGGGATACGAACCCGCAAGTACGACCCGCCAGGCGGGGATACTTTTCGCGGTGCAGTTTATCTTCTGAATTGTGCCGTATAATCCTGCCGTCCTTGAAAGGACGGGGCATCAGAGCAGTTCAGGAAATCCTCCGTTCGAACGCCTCATTTGCGCGGTCTTCACGATCGAAAATCTCCACAACTCATCCAGAGGCGCGCCGGACAGGATAGAGACAAGCTCATCGATCCGGATCGACTGCTCCGAGCCGACCGAAAGCATGATGCGCATGCCGTTTTCTATCGCAGTGGAGGATATGACCGCCTCATCAAAGCTGATCGCCTTCTCACCGCTTTTGGTTTTCTTCGTAAGGGCGGATCTCGCGGCAAGCCCGTCAGCAAGCCGCGTGCGCAGACCCTCATCGCCGGTAGTCACGTCAAACGACATCGCCGCGGTAAGGCTCATGATCGATCCGGACTCACTTGCTTCAAGCGGCCTCATCTCACGCAGGAAAATGCCTTCCGGCAGTTTCTCCGAGAGGGCCTTTTTCGCCGCAACACTATCAACTGAATCGAAGAGATCGGCGTCGCACAGCTCCGCCTCGCTTTCAATGCCGAGAGGAAGCGGGTATCCCGGCGCGAGCCGCTCCCGCTTGTTGAATCCCTGCGTGAGCGATACCGGCAACCCAGCCATCCGGAAGGCGCGCTTGAGCACGTCGACGAAATCGATGTGCGAAATGTAGCGCGCGTCGCCCCGCTTGGCGAAGCGCATCCGTATCCGCCCGTTCACCTGGTACTTCGCGGTAAAATCGCCAAAGGCCGCTTTCATGGCGTCGGCGTCGAGCGCATGCCGCCGGTTCGCGGAAGAGGGCCGGCGCATCGCGCATTTCGTCGAGCGCTCCTTGATATCCACCAGCCGGTCAAAGCCGGTCGTCACCATCTTCCACGGCAGGATATCGCCTTCCTCCCTGCGCGCGAGATAGCCTCTCCATCCGGGAACGGCTTCATCGAGCGCGGCCTGCCAGATGTCGAAGCGGAAATGTTCGCTCCATGAATCGAGGCGGCATCCATTGCGATACGCGTCGAGTACCGCCTCGCCGAGCCTTGTATCCCCCCGCGCGAACGCGCCCTCGACGATCGAGGAGCGCAGGTCGTGGTTTTTTATCGTGACGGATCGCGGCACGCCGCGCTTGATGCGGCCGACCGCCTCCGCGCAGTACTGTTCGTCCATCTGGCGCTCGCGCTGGAACGGCGTGTGCGACTTGGGAACGAACGGCGAAAGGGTCACGTTAATCGAAAGGCGCCTGCGCCCCGCGTGGTGGATACGCTTCAGCAGGTCGATGATATCCTGCGCCTCGTCGTGCTCCTCGCAGCCGGGAAGCCCGAGCATGAAGTAAAGCTTGATGTGCTTCCAGCCGCGTTCGATCACGAACTCGACGATCTCGATGAGGTCGTCGATCACCAGCCGCTTGTGGGCGCGCGCGCGCATCACCTCCGATGCCGATTCCACGGCGAAGGTGAGCGAGGACTTGCGGACGTCGGAGGTGAGCTCAAGGATACCGATCGTGTTCCGGTCGACCCGCAGCGAGGGAAGCGAAATCGAAACGCCCATGCGCGTCAGGTCAGGAAAGATCGCGTTCAGGAGCGGCACAAGGTCGGGATAGTCGCTCACCGACAGCGACGAGAGCGAAAGCTCGTTATAGCCGGTAGTTTCGATCGCCGCGTACACGCCCCTCTTTACTTCATCGAAGTCATAGCGGCGGTACGGCAGCTCGTAATACCCGGCGTGGCAGAACTTGCACAGGTTGCAGCAGCCTCGCGTCACGTCGACTATGGCGCGCTCCTGCGCGATCCTGATCGAGGGCACGAGCGGTTTTCCCGGTATCGCCGGCGCGGCCGATCGGTAGACGCGTTTGGCCACCGAAGGTCCCGACACTCCCGAAAGCTTTCCGTCAGAGTATTCGAAGTGACAGGCGGATGATACGAGCACGCCGGGAATTTCCCCGAGCGAAGCGAGGAGCGCTTCGCGGGCAAGCCCTCTCCGTTTTCCTTCGGCAAGAGCGCGCGCGATATCAACAATCCCCTCTTCGCCGTCGCCGACAAAGAAGGCGTCGAAAAAGCCGAGCATCGGCGCCGGATTTGACGCCGCTTCCCCGCCGGCGATCACGATCGGATCGCCCTGCCCGCGCTCCCGCGCCAGCAGAGGAATCCCGCCGAGGTCGAGTATCTGCAGAACGTTGGTGTAAACGAGTTCGTGCGAGAGGTTGAATCCGAGCAGATCAAGGTGTGAGAGCGGAACGCGGCTTTCGAGCGTAAAAAGCGGAAGCGCAAGCGCGCGCAGGCGCTCCTCGAAATCCGCCGGGACGGCGAAAACCCGCTCGCAGGCAAACTCCTCTATCCGGTTGACCGCGTCGTAGAGGATCCGCACGCCGTTGTTCGACATTCCGACCTCATACAAGTCAGGATACGATATTCCCACACGCAGGAAGGCATCCGGCTTTCTTACCGCGTTGAGTTCGTTGCCGGCGTAGCGTCCGGGCTTTTCAACCCCGGCGATCAGGCGCGCGAAGGTTGTGGTATCGATAACGTTCATCTGATTTCCAGTTATTAAAATATGGCCGTTCAGCGGACCGCGGGAAGGAGCGCCGCGGAGAGCCTTTTGAAATCCTCAACGCCCAGGTTCTCTCCCCTTGTGCGCTCGTCTATCCCGAGCGAGCGAAGCGCCCCGGCGATCTCATCGCGCGAAAAATCGAGGTGCGGCGATTCGGCGAGCGACTTCACCAGCGTCTTTCTCCTCCCCCAGAACGACGACTTCACAATCCTGTGAAAAAGTTCAGTGGTCCCTGCATCGTCAGGGATGTCTCCTCTTCTTTCCAGGCTGATGAACGAGGAAACGACATCCGGCTGCGGATAGAACGACGACCTGTCTATCGTAAAAAGGAACCGCGGAACATAATAGTATTGCAGCGCGACGCTGAGCGCGCCGTAATTATCGGTTCCCGGCTCCGAGTAGATGCGCTCCGCCATTTCCCGCTGAAGCATGACGAATATACGCTCCGCGCGATAGGCAGTGGCCAGCCGGAACAGTATCTCCGACGAACAGTAATAAGGAAGGTTCGATATGACCGTCGGAAAATCCGCGGACGGAGCAAGTTTCAGGAAATCGGAATGGACCAGCGTAAGCCCGCTCGCTCCTTCGAACCGCTTTGAAAGAAAGCGCACAAGGCCCGCGTCGATCTCGACGGCAGTTACAGACGCTTCCGCGCGCAGCAGATGCGCCGTCATCTCGCCAAGCCCCGGACCGATCTCAAGCACGGTATCCCCCGCCTTAATGGATGAGACCTGAACGATCCGTTCTATGACCGTCTCATTGCACAGAAAGTTCTGCCCCAGGCGCCTGTTTACCTGAATTCCGTTCTCCCTGAGCGCCTCCTTTATCTGTGCGGTATTCACTTTACCTCGAACCGTTGTGCAACGCCAATTAATGCTTGATTAATCCCGTGCGTGTAGCTCCCTGTATTCGGCGGGTGCTTCAGCCTGTCAATCAGAAATTAGCATGAACACCGGGACCCTTTACATCATCGCCTCGCCGATCGGCAACCTCGAGGACATCACGCTCCGGGCGCTTCGAATTCTGCGCGAGGAAGCGCGTTTTGTCTACTGCGAGGATACCCGCCAGACGAGAAAGCTCCTCCAGCGCTACGAGATTCAACTGCCGGCGGATTCGCTGCACTCCCATTCACCCGAACTGAAGCTCAAACAGGCGGTTGACCGGCTCCTTGACGGCATATCGGTCGCCTATCTGACGGATTCAGGGACGCCGGGCATCTCCGATCCGGGGAGCAGACTTGTACGCATGGCGCGTGAATCGGGCATCAGGGTCATTCCGGTGCCCGGCCCGTCAGCTCTTGCCGCCGCGGTGTCTGTATCGGGGTTTTCCGGTAAAAATGTCATTTTCGCGGGGTTCATCAGCAAAAAACCAGGCCGCAGGAAGAACGAGCTTGCGGCGCTTGCTAAATTTCCCGGCAGTATAGTGCTCTATGAATCCCCCCATCGAATACAGAAGCTCATGGCCGATATCGCCCTCATATTCCCGGATGCGGAAGTCCTTGTCGCACGTGAGCTGACAAAGATCCATGAAGACCTTATATTCGGGAACGCTTCCGAGATCGCCTCAAATCCTGAGATGATAAAGGAATTGGGAGAATTCACGGTTATTATCGATAACCGTAACGGCTCTTCTGAAGACGAAGAGGAACAGGACATCAATCCATTCCCGTTGTTATAAATATTGATTTTTATTGATACATTGCCATTTGTTTTGTATATTATTTATGGAGGAATTGATTTTTTCATTAAAGAATTGACAAATGCGGCCGATAAATGTAGTAGATTATAAAAGGGTTACCAAAATGGTTATTGATAAAATAGGAAATATTAACAATGTCGTTGAAACCGGCAAATCGAAAGGCGTTTCCCGGGCGAAAGAAGTTGGAAGAAACGATTCGATAGAGATATCGTCCGAAGCGAAACAGGCTGCCGAGGTTTCCCGCTATACCCAGACCGTGATGGAAACACCCGACGCCGCCCGCGCGGAACGGGTACGTGAAATCAAGGCCCAGATACAGAACGGGACATACGACAAGTTTAACGATGACCGGGTTCTGGAGCAGGTCGCCGACAGGATCGCAACATACCTGTTGAGAAAATAATACCGGGCGTACACCGAACCATCCATGAACCGGAAAAGAGCGGAATCAGTATCCGCTTTTTTTATTCCACAGGCCAGGTAACAGTATAGCGCAGTATGATCATACCGGATTTTCATATACCCACAAAGATATACGTAAAAGAAGAAATTTCCGGCGAAATAGGCCAGATACTGCGCGCGTTCGGCTCAAAGACCATTCTGGTCACCACCTCTTCAGATTTCAGCAAATTCGAGCATATCATTCAGCAGCTTTCCACCACGCTCAACCGCGCCGACATCGGCTGCATCGTCTACGACGAGATCCCCGATGAACCGAACACCGAGGATATCGATTCGGCGGTGTACTTCATAAAAAAGACGAAATGTGATACGGTGATAGGGTTTGGCGGTCTCCAGTCGATGAACGCGGCCAAGGCAATCGCGGTGCTTACCAACAACTACCTCTTCTGCGAGGAGCTTTTCGACAGCCCGAAGATCGAGTCGACGCTCAACCTGGTAACGATACCGGTCTATCCCCTCTTCGGGTTCGAGATCATTCCGCAGCTCTACCTTACCGATATCCATGATAACATAAAGCGGGTGTTCTCGGACAGGAGGCTCTTTCCTACGGCAACCATCGTTGACCCCAGGATATCGGCCGACATTTCCGAAGAGGTCACCGCGAACACGGCCATCAGCACGCTGGCGATAGCGACCGAATCGGTGATATCCAAAAAGAACAACGGCCTCATCAATACAATGGCGCTTCGGGCCATCGACCTCATTTTTAAGAATCTGCCCATCGCCTATCACGATCCTAAAAATATGCTGCCCCGATCGCATATCGCCGAGGCTTCAATCATGGCGGGAATCGCGTTTTCTGTCTCCGAGCTGTCGGTGTCCCTCGCGGTCTCGATGGCGCTTTCGACGCTTACCGAAATTCCCATCGAAAAGGGGATCGGCATGATCCTGCCGCACATCATGGAATACAATCTCACCACTTCTCCCGGCAAGTATGTGCAGATGTCGAAAGTGATGGACGAGGACGTGAAGGACATTACTGTCATCGAGGCCGCGATCAAGGCCGTCGAGGGCGTGCGCAAGATCGAAATGGAGGTTGAAATACCGCAGCGCCTTTCACAGTTCGACATCGTAAAGAGCGATCTCACTAAAATCGCCGAGCTTGCCATGCGGTATCCGTTTATCGAAAACGCGCCCAGGCCGCTTTCAAAAAATGAAATCGAAACCATTCTGATCGCGGCCTTCTGACAATGGACCTCGAACGATTCCGTTATCTGCTCAACGAATTCAAGTCGGGTGCCGTATCCGAAAATGAACTGCTCACATTCCTCAAAAACCTTCCCTACGAAGACATCGATTTCGCGAAAATCGACCACCACCGTGGATTGCGGTGGGGCTTCCCGGAAGTCATTTACTGCGAGAATAAAACGCCGGCGCAGGCGGCCGAAATCGCCCGCCGGATCACCGAAAGCGGCGGCAACCTGCTCGCGACCAGGGCGGGCGCGAATGTATTCGCCGCTGTAAAGGAACTGCTGCCTGAAGCGGAATATAACGAACGGGCACGGACGATCGTACACCGCACGTCGGATATACAGAAACTGCCCGGCGCCGTCCTTGTGGTGACGGCAGGCACCGCCGACATCCCGGTCGCGGAAGAGGCCGTCGTCACGGGCACAATGCTCGGGCTTTCCATGGAATCGCTTACCGACATCGGCGTCGCCGGAATCCATCGCGTCTTCAGGAACAGGCACCGGCTCGATTCGGCCGCGGTGATTATCGTCGTCGCGGGAATGGAAGGCGCCCTCCCCTCTGTCATTGGAGGACTTGTCTCGGTTCCGATAATCGCTGTTCCGACCTCCGTCGGATACGGCACATCGTTCGGCGGGATTACCCCGCTACTCGGCATGCTCAATTCCTGCGTGCCGGGCATCGCCGTCATGAATGTCGATAACGGGTTCGGAGCGGCCTTCCTCGCCTTCAGGATCATCAAATCAATAGTCGCCTCAAAAAAAGACCATGCCTGACACCCTCTACTTCGACATCCAGCTTGGCGCTTCGGGCGACATGCTGATCGCGAGCCTCATCGACGCGGGGCTCGATTCCGTGACGCTTATCGGAGAGTTGAAAAAGATCGGCATCGAAGGATGGAGCGTTGAACCGGCGAAGATTCAGAAATTCGGGATCAGCGGAACAACGGCCAGGGTCAACTGCCGTGACGAGCACCATGAACGCACATTCGCCGACATTGAAACGATCATTAATTCGAGCGCTCTCTCTTCATCCGTAAAAAAACAATCGCTTGAGGTTTTCTCCCGTCTTGCGGTTGTAGAGGCCGCCGTTCACGGAACCACTCCAGATCGAGTGCACTTCCATGAAGTCGGGGCGCTTGACAGCATCATTGACACCGTGGCTTTCTGTATTGCGCTCGATCTGCTTGGCATACATAAGATTTATTTCGGCGAATTCTGTTTCGGATCAGGGACCGTGCAAAGCCGCCACGGGGAGATTCCCGTCCCCGTACCGGCGGTGGTCGAGCTCGCCCGCGGATACTCTTTTCGCAGGAGCTCACATCAGGGCGAGCTCATAACCCCGACAGCGGCCGCGATTCTCACGACGCTCGCGACTCAGCTTATATCCTTTGAACGACCGCTTGTTCTTTCCGAGGTCGGCATCGGCTTCGGCACACGGGAGCATCAAAATCCCTCATATACGAGGGCTTTTCTCTGTTCAAAAACTTCCATGGAAAGCGAATCGGTTTTCCTGCTCGAAAGCAACCTCGACGATATCAATCCGCAGCTGTTGCCGTATGTCATCGAGCTGGTGCTCACGCTGGGCGCTCTTGACGCCACCATCACTCAGGTGCTCATGAAGAAAGGCCGCCCTGGATTCATTCTATCTGTACTCGCCGAAGAATCGAAGGCGAGCGGAATAGAATCGGCTATTTTCATGGAAACAACGACCCTCGGGATAAGAAGGCACAGGGTGACGCGCACAAAACTCGATCGCGAAACATTAAAAGTTCATTATCACGGATCGGAAGTACGGATTAAAATCGGCAGATTGGAAGGAAAGATCGTCAACATCCAGCCCGAATATGAGGATTGCCTGGAGGCCGCCCGGAGGACCGGTGTGCCGCTCAAGCAGATAATGGAAGAGGTAAAACAGGAGTTCAGGCGGGATAAAGCCTGATCCGCACCATCGGACCTGATCAGAGGGCCCTCAACTCCTCCTGCGAGAAAATCTGATCGATATCCAGTATTATCACAAATCCTTCAGTGAGTTTCGCGATACCGATGATATATCTTCCGGATATCCCCTTGACGATAGGGGGAGGCGGCTCAATATTGTCGGACTCGACTTTTACCACATGGCTTACCGCGTCGATTGCGAGCCCGACCTGTTTACCTTTAATATCGACAACCACGGCCCGTTTGTTTTCCAGCGACTGAGCGCGCTTGTTGCCGAACCTGCTGCTCAGGTCAATAATCGGAATGACCTTCCCGCGCAAGTCAATGACGCCGAGGATAAAATCAGCCGATTTAGGCAGCTTGGTTATTTTCGGCAGTTTGAGTATTTCCTGCACTTTCAGGATTTCTATTCCGTACTCCTCGCTGCCTATTTTAAAGCATACGATCTGCAGGGAGTTCAGCGCTTTTTCGACCTTTTCCATCTGTATAATCCCGTAAAAAGGAGTTTACCGCTATCAGCCAGCCCGGATCACTGTTGAATCACTTTGCCGGATCAATTCATTCTTTTCAATAATAAAATAAAATATTGCGAAATTTTATTCACCCCAGATAGTAACCATATATGTAGAGGGCTGCTCCCATGAAGATAAAAAACAGCACTTTGGAGAAAACCGGCTCCCTGTTCCTGAAAAAAATATCGATCAGGCCGATCAGCACCCCGAAAAACGCAGCGATGATCCCAACGATAAAGATCATCCTGTAAAAATAATAAAATGCCAGACAGATATTAAGCCCGATAAAGAGATCGATCAAATCGATGATCCATTTCCTCTGCCCCGGAACTTCCGCCCGACCCGAACGCGCTTCACCCGCCTCTTCTGGCTTGAAATAACGCTCACGAGTTCTTTCGAGCTGCTGCTTCCTCTCGCGCTCCCGTTTCAGCTTCTCTCCGCGATCGGGACCAATACCATAATTATTGTTAATTAACGAGAATACTTCCCTGTTATTGATCGTGGAGTAGATATCCGCTCTTCTGGAAAACTTATCGTCGAGACTGTAAGACCTTCCCGTCGAAGCGTTCCTCTCCGCCACTATCTTTCCATTTGTGATTACCGCGTAATAGGGATTTCCACCTTCTTCCGCGTCCTCAATGTAAAGCCTGACTTTCTTGTCCTTCAGATTGTAATCGACCCGCAGGTAGTCACCATTATCCGCATTGAGATACAATGTCCTCTGGTATCCTCTTATTTCAGAAGACCTTCTTTTCCAGGAAAGTTTCCTGGGCTCAGCACCCGCCTTTTTGCCTTTTTGGGCCGGCTGTCTCATTGTTCTCCACTACTGCTATTTGATATTTCCAAAAACAAAAGAGATTGGCGCCTGTCAGCTGTATTCCAATCTCTTCTGATCCGGATCATATATTAATTTCCACTATTTTTTCTTATGGCGATTGAGTCTTCTTCTTTTCTTGCGTTTGTGGTTCGCTATCTTTTTTCTTTTCCTTTTTCTGCCGCAACCCATAAAAAACACTCCTCATAATTATAATAATAAATATTTCAAACCTATCTCAGGTTATCAATTTCACCTTTCGGAGCCGGCGTTCCTTCGTTTTTCTCAACCCCCGGTAAAACCGGCATTCCCGACCTGTCGGATGATACAATTACTTTGACATTCTTTGAAAGCTTGTCTATGTAAACATAACGCAAGAGATCAGGATTCCCTTTAAGCAACTGAGCTACTTCCCGGAGCTTATTAAGGTATTGCCGCGTCTCCAGTTCATCCTTCTTTAATTTACTGTGTAATAATAGCAATTCTTTTTTTGCCTGGTTTTCGACTGCCCGCAGCTCGTTCATAAACTGAATTCCCTGGAGATACGCCTGAGTGTCCGGAAGGGAAATTGATCCGACAAGCTCCCATCCGGTGATGGAAATACCTGAACCAACCGCAAGTCTTTCAAGCTGTGCCCTGACAGATTGAAGAATGGCCGGAGCGCTCTGCTCCAGTTCTTTTCTTCTGTAGTCATTGCTGATATAGGGAGCCAGTTCTTTTTTTAAAGCATCAGTGACAGTTTTGCGGATATCCGCCGAAAACAGGCTTCCCTGGCCGCGCCCGGGGATGGATGATACCTGAAACCTGCGGGTATCTACGGTATATCTGATATTAAGCGGGATCAGGACCGAATAATATCTGCTCTCAAGGGGTTCAAGAGCTGAAAGGGGAATGCGGATATCGTAAAAATCCACCGCGTTTCGCGGATAATAGTCCACTGACATTTTCCAGTGTACGATTCCATATCGCACGAAATTATATCCCGGCCGTAGCGTCTGTACTATCAAACCGCTTTTGCTATCCCGAACGACCGCAACCCGCTCCGCGTCTACAATAAAAACGCTGTTGTAGACGATAAAAGCGGTTAAAGCTATTATGATCAGTACAATCAGTTTCTTAATCATTCCGCTTCGATCTTCCTTGAATAAGATAGACCTTATTGTCCCTCTTCCTTGTATTGAACCGGTTTCAACGGAACAATAGTTGAAATCGCATGCTTATATATCAGGTTCTGCTTCTTGTCGACTTCGATCAAAATCGTGAAATTATCAAAACTCAAAACCCTGCCCTTGATCGGAACACCGTTCATGAGGTAAATCGTGATCTCAACCCTTTCTTTTCTGGCGAGATTCAAAAAATGATCCTGCAGATTTTTTGTTTGTTTATTCATCAGAACCACCTTAATTCTTTATTTTATTTATTTTAAAGGCCCCTCTGATTTTACATCACGCACCGGTAACAGAACCAAGCCACCGAGCAATATGCTCCCGCAGATCTCTGTCCTGGAAAGGGGTATACCACTGAATGCTTTTATTCTTCCTGAACCAGGTCATCTGCCGCTTGGCATAACGTTTTGTGTTCAGCTTTATTTTCTCGACAGTCTCCTGCTTTGAAAGCCTGCCATCCAGATATTCATTGACTTCATGATATCCTATCGACCTCATGGAGTTCAGATGGGGACCATACCCGGCCTTTCGCAGCTTTTCGACTTCATCAATTAAACCATCAGCTATCATTTTGTCAACGCGTTTATCAATCCGTGACCTCAATTCCTCGCGTTCCAGATACAGCCCCGCAAAGAACGTCTTTTCGGATTGATGCCTGTTTTTTGATTCAAAATAATCGCTGAGCCGACGCCCGGTTGCCTTGAATACCTCGAGTCCGCGAAGTATTCTCTGTTTATCGTTGGGATGTATCCTGCCCGCAAAAACCGGATCCAGATCCGCAAGCTCGCAATAAAGAGAGTGAAGGCCGCGCTCTTCTGCTTCCCTATTCATAGCTGATTTTATTGCGGGATCAACAACAGGGATCTCTGAAATTCCTTGAAAGAAGGAGTCTATATACAATCCGGTGCCGCCAACGAAAAACGGAATCCGATGACGGCTTTCGATTTCACCGCTGGCCTGAATGGCCCGTTTACAGAATTCGCCCGCCGTAAAAGGATAGTCAGGATCAACTATATCTATCAGATGATGCCGAACCGCAGCACGGATATCTTTATCGGGCTTACCACTGCCGATATCCAGATAACGGTAGACCTGTACAGAATCAGACGATACGATTTCAAACGTATCCCCCGCCAGATCCAAAGAAAGCTGTGTTTTCCCGACCGCCGTGGGGCCAACCAGTACAAGCGCTTTTATCGTCTATTCCCGGATAATTAATATCGTATATATATCGCTGAAATTTAAAAAAGAGAAAACGGTTACTCGCGTTCCCCTTCTTCGCCCGAGCTCGCAACTTTTTCATCGACATCTTCACCGATCATGTATTTCATCCGATCGTTTAAAAACATTTCCAGAATGTTGGGAACCGTCTTCCAGGTCTCATCTCCTTTTATATCGTTGGTGAGATAACTGAGCTTATCGACAGCATCCATCGCCGCCCTGGTAAAGACATACCGATTCTCATTAAAAGAGATCAGTTTATTTAAGGGTATTATCACGAATTTCCTCCGATCATTTCCTCTATTTTATGAAAGGCCCTGTTTTTCCTGCACAATTCAGCGTGCACGATCGACCTGAAATAAGTACACGATTTTTCGACGTCATCATTCACTATAATATAATCATAAAGACCGTACTGACTCAATTCGTGAATAGCATTGCTGAGCCGCACCGCCATCTGTGATTCATCTTCGGTTTTTCTGTTTTTGAGCCGATCTCGCAATACGTCAAGAGAAGGGGGAACAATGAAAATAAACACACCATCGGCCAGTTTCTTCTTAAGGCTCTGCGCACCCTGCACATCTACATCAAATATTGGGATTTTCCCTATATCGCGAATTCTGTCAATCTCTTTTTTGGTTATACCATAATAGTTTTCATGGACTTTTGCCCATTCGATGAATTCGCCGCGTTCTATTTTCTCCCTGAATATATCCGACGTTACAAAAAAATAATTCCTTCCATCGACTTCGCCTTCTCGCATGGTCCGGCTTGTCGTAGATATCACGAACTCGTAATGCGGGTCCTCTCCGATTACGCGTTGAATAATTGTCGTTTTTCCGGTACCTGACGGCGCAGATACCACAAATGATAATCTTCTCACTCCTATTCCTCTGCTCCATCAGTAAGTCTGTTCGAAAGTGTTTCAGGGTTCATCGCCGAAAGGACCACATGGTTGCTGTCCATGATAATGATCGCCCTTGTTTTCCTGCCATGAGTGGCGTCAATGAGCAGGTTATTCTCTTTGGCCTCTTCCCGTATTCTTTTACCGGACGCGGACATGGGAGTGATGATCGCGATGACCCTGTGTGCTGAAACAGCGTTGCCAAACCCTATATTGATCAATGAGGTTTTCATGATCGTCCAGCATTCTCCTTTTTAAATTCGATATACTCATCAGCTCAGCAAGCTGATTCCCAACGTGAAAGGCTCCCGGCTCACATCGTTCAGATAATATTCCTGCACTGTTCTCTTATTTTATCGATATGGTTCTTCATATCTACAACCAGGTGGGATATCCGAGAGTTGCTGGATTTTGAGGCTATTGTATTGATCTCCCTGAACATTTCCTGAGCGAGGAAATCCAGCTGTTTACCTATCTGGCCTTCTTCATTCATGACCTGGGTAAACTTCTTTATATGATCAGCCAGACGCATCTTCTCTTCATTGATATCGAGCTTGTCGGCCAGAATCGCGATCTCACTGTAAAGACGGTCATCCTTAACGGGGTGCTGCGATACCGACTCCACCGCATCTTTAAGGCGATTATAAATTACCTGTATCGAGTTCTTCGAAAGCTTCTTTATCTCCGCAAGGCTCCTGTTTATCGCAGTAAGCGACGCTTTCAGATCCTTCTTGACGGAAGCTCCTTCCTTCCTGCGCATCTGGATCGCTTTTCGGATCACGGCTTCCAGCGAGTCATAAATCTCTTTTCTGGTTTTTTCCGACAGCACCGTCCGCTCGCGCTGCACGACCCCGTCCATGGAGAGGAGCATCGACAGATTGAAAGAATCTTTAATACCGAGATGGTGCTCAACTTCCCTCAGTTCATCATAGTACTTTTTAATCACGCCGCGGTTAATCACGGATTTTCTGTAATCCACCCAGTCAAAAAAGTCGACATTGAGCTCGATCTTCCCGCGCACAAAACGCTCCTTGAGCAGCGATTCAATCTCTACGGTATCATCCTTTAAAATCCTGGGAAGGTTGGTGTATATTTCAAGATACTTCGTGTTGAGCGACCTGATCGAAATCGAGAATGAGAACTGTTCCGTCGTTTTCTCAAGCGAGGCATACCCTGTCATGCTTTCCATCATCGAACCCTATATCGATTTTTCTTCTTTGCCAAGGGAGCGTATTTTCAGGAGCCCCGTCTCGGTATAGAAATCTATTGTTCGGCCGTAATCCCCTCCGATATCTTCGCTGATTATCCTGATGTTGCACTGGCCGAGTATCTCCCGCACTTTGTTCGCGTTGTTTTTCCCGATTTCCCCCATCATACTGTTGGCGCCGATTTTAAACATTGTCGCTCCGCCCGCGATCTTGGCCACGATCTGCCCTTTGGTGGCTCCCATGGAAAGCATCTCCTCGAGCATGATCGGAATAGCGGTATCGGCATACTTCTTCCGGTTTGTCGCCCTTTCATTCATTTCCGGAAGCATGATATGACCCAGACATCCCACTTTGACACTGGCGTCATACAGGCATACGCCGACGCAGGACCCCAGCACTGTGCGCAGGATGTCCGGTGAAGCTGCCGTTTGCACATCGGCGATGCCGACATTGATAAATTTGAAATTCATATCATCCCCTCTTTGGAATGTAAACGGGAGATTCGAGAACCTTCATATATACAAAGTCTTCGGATATCGAATGAAGTGTTTCAGAATGTCCTATGAACAGATAACCGGTATTCAGAAGCGCATGATAAAATCCTTCGACAAGCTTCCTCTGGTGCTCCTTGTCAAAATAAATCATGACATTTCTGCAGAAGATTATGTCGCAATTTTTCGGGTATTCGCTTTTAAAAAGATTGAGGTACTTGAAATTGACAAGGCGCTTGACATCGCTGTTGACACTGTATATTTCCGGGTTTTCCCGGTCCTGCGTAAAATACTTTTTCAATATTTCAGGCGGCACCTTCTCTATCCTTCGCCCCGAATAATTCCCCTCCCGTGCGAAATCGAGCACAGAGGGCGCGATATCTGTCGCGATGATCTCGACATTCCATCCATGAAACAGGTTCATCTTTTCCATTACGCATATCGCGATTGTGTACGGCTCTTCGCCGGTCGAACATCCAGCGCTCCATATTTTAAGCCTTCGATCCTGCTTTCTTTTATCGGCAAGATCGCTGAAACAGTAATCGGAGAGCGCTTCGAACTGGCGCTCATTCCTGAAAAAATAGGTTTCATTGGTCGAGACCACATCAATCAGCGCCTCAATCTCTTTCGAGCGGTCAGTCAATTTCTGTATGTAATCGTAATATTCGGCAAAAGTTTCGAGATTAAGCGCGATCAGCCTTTTCCTCAGCCGGTTGGAAAGCAGTGTGATCTTGGTGTCCTTCATGAAGATGCCGCTTTCGGCGTAAATCAGCTTTGCAAACATCTTGAATTCATCTTCAGTCAGTCTTTTTATTTCCGGAAATTTGAGCATAACACCTTATCGTTTCTGTAATTCTAAATGATCCTGAAAGCTATCATTCCATACTTCTCATTCGAATCTCTTTTTATATTTGAAAAGACGGTTTCAACAACCGCCTTTGTATTTTAATCAATATACACCAATTTAAAAGATATAAAATTTTTAATCCGGGAAATGATACATTATTTACCGCCATGCATCGGAACACTATATCCCGTTTTTTGCCTGAACTATTCTGTACTACTTACGAATTGTTCAGATTCAGGACGAGCCTGACTTCCCCGACCGGTATTCCCGATGACCTTGAAATAACATCCACCGAATAGCCCTGTGTATATAGATTGCTCACAAGCGAATACTTGTTCTCCGCAATATCGAAAAGCTCGCCAAGTTCCCGCTCATCCATCATTCCATCTCTTTCATCCGATTCTTCCACAAGCTGTTGAGGAGAAGCGCTTTCGGTTTTAGTTGAATTGCTTTCTGCTTCTTTCACGGCGGATTTAATGCCGGGCGCAGCAGCTTGCGAAAAAGCACCGGCATCCCCCTGCTCAATGTCACCCGAGGGAGAAGTCCGTTTCGATATTATCCGCGAGCGCATCGCTATTGTATCAGAAGCAATTTCCTTCATAAGCCCGAACATGTCTGAAGCGGCATTTTTGAACGTATCCTTCAGGCTCGTATTCGTTCCGGCCGTTTTCTCGGTATCCTCATCAATCCTTTTCAGTTTGAAATCAGATGACATTGCCGCCGCACGCGTATCATTACCCCGGGACTCCGCAGAACGGCTGACTGACTCTTCCTTTGCATTATTATTTTTCACATCACCATCGACATCGCCCACCTGAAGATTGACCGTTTTGAGTTTTCCCGAGGCTTCGAGAATCCGCCGGGCGACCGCGATCCTGTTTTCAAGGATTGAAATATTGCGCTCGCTTATTTCATTGAATTCCTTGATGATTTCATCCATTATCTTTCGCATTTTCTGTTCGCGGAATTGGGTCGCGCTTCGCTCAAGCTTCAGCGTTATAATAAGATAAAAGACCGCGAACATCACGATATTGATAAAGATCATTAGTACCAACTGCATGTAATTCTCCACATTCGGCTGACGGTATGAAAAGTTACTTCCTTACGTCGATTATCCTGCCCATAGTCTCGCTTTCACTCTGTACTTTCTCTTCGGGCGCTTTCCGCTTTTCTTCTCTCCTGCCTTTTTGGCGCCTCTCTTTCGCGAATTCATCCTTTTTAACCACGATACGCTCAACTTTCTTGTTTTCGTCAAGATGCGACGGAACCTGCTGGGCCTTCTGGTTTGACTCTTTTTCCAGGGCCTGCTGCGTTTCGGCAATTGCCGTCGCACGCGCGTGCTCGGTACGGGCAACTTCTGGCGCCTGGGTTATATTGATCTGCATATCGATCGGCCTCACCGACATGGCGGCATCCTCCCGATTAACGGCGTCTCCTTACGCGCATCATCTTGCCTTTCTCCTCGGTCATTGACGGAGAATCATATTCACCGAACTTCCAGTTATCTCCCTCAAGGGTGATCTTGATATGGTTATACGGATCCTTGACTTCATATTTCTTATCTTTTATGAATATATCAACACCGGGGAAAAGCGTCTTTTCGGCGCATATTTTCCCTTTATGACCGAGCATGCCCAGATACGCCTTCAATTCCTCGTATTCGAGATTGATTTCGTTCTGCCTGTTGCCCAGTTTCTGCACCTGCTCTTTCGATTTGGCAAGCATTTCCTCTTTATCGGGCGGCAGCTTACCTCCAGAGTTCGTTTTCTGTATGGTAAGCGTGTGCATGTTCTTCTTCACTTTTTCAAATTCTTCATCGACTTCACGCTTGACCCGCTCAATATCGACAAGCTGCTGGTGGACCTTGGGGTTGATACCGACACGTATTTCTGTCTTTGCCGAGGCATCGGCGCCGATAAACCGTGCGTTGACTTCCTCCCCGGCACGAATCTGGCCGCCAACGATCCTCGCCTTCCTTCCGTTACAGAGGATCTTGCCGCCCGCATCCACGCGCGAATGCAGAATACCTTCGGAAACGACGACATCGTTTTCTGCGATAATGGTTGCAGCCTGTACAAACTTGGTGTAGATCGAACCGCCTGTCGATTCGATTTTCGCTTCGTCACGTCCCATGATGCCCTGCACCACGATAATATCACCCTCCGCCTCGAGGAAAGCCTTCTGGACGGAACCGCGGACCTCAATATTGCCGGCCGCCTTGACGGTGAAGTTATCCTGCACGGAACCGCCGATCAGGACCGAACCGAGAAATACGATATTACCGGTTTCCAGATTGACATCGCCCTTGACCGTGTAAACCGGCTCAACGCTCAGCCTGCCTCCCTGGAACACAACCTGTCCGTTGATTTCCGCGGTAAGCTCGGTGCCGTCCTCTGAAAGGATAGTGCCCTTTCCGTGGCGCATGGTGATATCTTTCCCGGAACGCGCCGGGAGCACCCTGTTGGTAACGGTCCTGCCGGGGATACCCTCCGCGGCGGGAACCTTCACCGCGAGCACCTGCCCGACGACGACGTTTTCGAGAAGATCGAGATCCTTGAAGTCGACTTTTTTGGTTTCCTTGTCCTCTTCAAAATTGACGCGGGATTTATCGATCCTGACTTTGTATTCAACATACGCGTCGTTTCCGTGGCGGGGAGGAGTCCCTTCTGCCGCAAGCAGCGGCTGTGAATAATTCATTCTCTCAAGATACTGACGTATCGTTTCGTCCTGTATACCCACCACTACGCCATTGCTTTTGAGGGCCGAAAGAATGTCTTCGTATTCCATGTGCCGCCCGGAGAAGCGCGGAGGGTTGAAATTCACAAAGCACTTCATTTCATCTTCTGTCATCTCGACGGAGAACGTGCCGTCCCACTCCGGCTTCGGTATCCACTCGGCGATTTTAACCGGCGAACCTGAGGGTTTGCGGGCCTCTTTGTCAATTTTTTTGATGTCGCCGTTATTGACCTGCATTGAGAAGAGTTTGTTATTGATCTCATCGGGGGCCACGTAACGTCCGTTGCCTCTCGGCGGGGTCACCGTCAGCCATACGCCCGAGCGGACCACACGGACAGTAAAGGTGCTGTCGGCGTTTTTACTCTGTCTTTCAACAATGAGATCTTCCTCATGATATCCGGACAGCTTCTGCTCGATTTTTTCTATGTCATCTTCTTCATGCCGGTGCCTGAGCGGGCGAACTATCACGCGGTAGGGCTGCCTTCCGACACCAAAAAGCCCTTTGGTGCCTTTTTCAACAATATCATAATCAAGATCGGAGACATCAACGCCAAGCTCGCGCGCGGCGACATCGAGCGCCTGGCGGACGGAATCGGCAAGCACCTCGACTTCATCCTCAGGATTCTCATCGTCTTCGATGCTCATCAGCATTTCTTTAAGACTGGCCATACAACCTAACCAACGATATTAGACTTGATTCTTCCCAACCTTCCCCTCAGGCGCATAATGGCCTTTGTGTGCAGCTGAGAAACCCGGCTCTCGGTTACATCGAGCACTTCCCCGATCTCTTTAAGCGTAAGGTCCTCATAATAGTAAAGAACGATTACCTTTTTCTCCTTGTCCGGAAGTTTCTTTATGGCGTCGATGATGAAGTCCCGTATTTCCTCTTTTTCGATCAATACGTCAGGATTCATGTTTTCGGGCGCTTCGAGGGTTTCGAGGATGGATAGCTCGTCGCTGTCATCGCCGAGATACCAGATATCATTGAGTGAAAGCAGGGCTGTCCCGCTGAGCTTGCTCAGGAGGGATTGGAACTCATCGCCGGATATACCCATCTCCCGCGCTATCTCCTCATCTTCCACAGTACGTCCGAGCTTGTTTTCGAGATCGGTGATCGCCTGTTCAACCTGTTTAGCCTTCTGCCTTATAGAGCGCGGAATCCAGTCGATTGACCGGAGTTCGTCAAAAATGGCGCCCCGTATCCGGGTCATTGCGTATGTTTTGAATTTTATGCCCCTGTTCGGATCATATTTATTTATTGCGTCAAGAAGGCCGAATACGCCATAGGAAACAAGATCGTCAAATTCGATGCTTTGGGGCAGGGCGATTGATATTTTACCGGCCACATATTTTATAAGCGGCGCGTATTTAATGACGAAATAATCACGAATCTCCTGTTCCCTGGATTTACTGTACTTCTTCCAGAGATCCTCTTCGTTCATGCTGTCATATTCTTTAAACTTTTTATTCACCATACATTAACCCGGCCTGCCGTTTATTCGTTGTCCCTTTTCATCATGGTCCGTATTGCTTCCGCGACGATTTTAGGCTCATACTTGATCTTCTTCTCATTTACTACAATGTGCTTACCCATCTTGCCTTCAGAAACATCCGCCCGTGAGTTAAACCGTTTCAATTCAGCTTTGTCCATCGGTTCAAAATCGATCCCGGTCGACCGCTTCGGGCCTTCCAAGCCGGCAAGGTCCTGCTCTTCCGAAACAGTCTCTGACTGCATTTCCCTGACTTCTTCCCCGCCATCTCCGATATTCCTTTCAAAACGGCCACCTGCCGCAGGCATTTCTTCAGCCGGCTGTGATGACTGCAGTGTTTCAAAAACCTCCGGGACAAACCGCTTCAGGACAAAGACGATCGCGTATCCGAGCACCGAAAACACAAGCATCATTGTAAGCGACGTTACCAGCGCGTTGCCGATACCGTTTCCGGCAAGAAGCCCGACCAGCAGCGACAGGATAAGCGAAGTAACACCAAAGAAAAAAGTGACTTTTAATTCGATACCAAGATACTTTATCTGTGTCAGAAAGGAAGACATCGTACGCCACGCCTCTTAAACAATAGTATATCCGATTTTATAAAATATCAACAATAAAATCTTCCTATTCAGAGTATTCCGGCTCATCTTCGTTCGAACTGAACAGGTTCCTGAAAAATGACACAAGGCCTGATCCCTTTTCGGTTTCAACCTCCCTGTTCAAAATGCGTTCGGCGATAATTGACACACATACCGACGCCTTTGACTTCGGATAGCTCACAATAAACGGTTTCTGGTTCCGTACCGACTTCGAAACATAAATATCGTCAAAGACGAACCCGATATTTTCAACTTTTATGTTAAGGAACTGGCCCGCGATATTGATGACCCGCTGGGCGACCCTTTTTCCTTCCGCGACGGACGACACACGGTTGACGATAAGTTTTATCGTCTTGTCGGGAGACTGCGAGGCGATCGATTTAATGATGCCGTAGGCGTCCGTGATGGCAGTCGGTTCGGGTGTGGTAACGACGACCACTTCATCGGCCGCAAGAACGAAGCTGAGCACGTTCTGCGAAACCCCGGCGCCGGTATCGATCACCATAAAGTCGTCGGTATCGAGTTCGGAGACCGCTTCGATAAACTCGGTACGCTGTTTCGGATCAAGGTTGGCAAGCTGGTGGAATCCCGACGCGCCCGCGATGATCTTGATATTTTCAGGGACCTCAATGACGATGTCCCGGATCTTCTTTTTGCCTTTTATGACATGATACAGATTGTATTTCGGGATAATGCCGAGTATAACGTTGACGTTGGCAAGCCCCAGGTCCGCGTCAAGCAGGGTCACTGACGAACCGAGCCTGGAAAGGGCGATGGAAAGGCTCACCGCAAGGCTCGATTTGCCGACCCCTCCCTTTCCGCTGGTAATGGCAATGGTTTTCGTTTTCTTCAGGGGTTTGTTTTCAAGTACAAGTTTCCGTAAGTTCGCAGCCTGATCCACCGATTTCCTCCTCCGTTAATTATTTGACGCGCCCATGATCATGTTTACCAGGATATCGGGGTCCGCCAGGACGATATCATTGGGAACTTCCTGCCCGTTGGTAAAATATGAGATGGGCTTATTATACTTATCGGCGATATCGATAATATTCCCAACATAGGAGGTTTCATCCACCTTGGTAATTATGACGCTATTGAACTCAATTTTGTCAAACGCTTTAAATACGTCAGCCACGTCGCCTTTCTTCGTATTCGCGCTCACGCAGAGGATCTTTTCGAAATCGTAATCCACAAGGTCGGCATAGCTCTTGATCTCGGAGATTTTGAGCTCGTTGCGGTGGCTCCGCCCTGATGTATCGATCATGATGATCTCCGATTTTTCACGGTCCACCAGCTCTTTGAACGACTTCTGGTCGTTGATGACATGGACGGGTATCTTCATGATTTCAGCGTATTTCTTGAGCTGCTCGGTCGCCGCGATGCGGTAGTTGTCGATCGTCACGAATGATACCGAGCGGTTCTCGCGAAGCGCATATATCGCTCCGAGCTTCGCCATCGTGGTCGTTTTGCCGACGCCGGTAGGCCCGAAGAACATGATCACCTTTTTCCGGTGCCCCATGTGGAACGGGCCACTGGTCACTATCCGGCTCCGTAAGAGGTCTTTGAGCGTCTTTTCGATCTTGTATTTGTCCCGGAGATCGTCGCGGCTTATGGAGTTCCTCACCTCTTCAATGATGCTCGCGCACTGGTCCTGGTCATAATCGTTGTTCCTGAGGATGGACCGGTACGGATCGAGGAGGCGGTCGTCTTCCGAGGAGATGACAACCGGCCTTTCGTGGTCTTTCTTCTGGCTTTCGAGGAGCCGCTTCAGCGTATCCTTGATGTCGTCGAACTCCCTCTCGAATTTTCTCATCGCTTCGCTGTCCTGCTTCGGCGCCGGCGCTTCTTCCCGCACCGGTTCCCTCTTCGCTTCCACAACAGGTTTTTCAACAACCGGCTCGGGAGCGGGCGCGATGCTGTCGAGGATGCTCTTCGCCGGCTGCCGGGGGACGGGCCTTTCCATGATGCCGTCGTTCTGGCTCTCACGGGTGAGCGATGAAAGGAGGCTGGACGCGAGGATCTTGCGCGCCGCGTCGCCATCGCCCACGGTAAAATCGACGCTCGATTTCTTCTCGACGGGCGGCCTGGGTGCGCTCTTGCGCTCGTGTATCGCGGCGGTGAGCTCGACAACGTCCTTGGCGAATATCTTCGAATTGAAGACGCCGCCTTCCTTCACGAACTTATGGCTGATCGGAATCGCGTCATCGCCGTAATCCATCTTGAGCTTCATCATCGCTTCATTGTAGTTCTTTGCCTTGATCTTAACGTAACGCATCGCTTTGCTCCTTGCACCTTAGATGTTAGGCCGCCGTCGACATGAGGGCGGAGGTAATGACGTTCACCCGTACATTCGGGGATATTTCATTATACGAAAGCACGACAGGATCATGAAGCTCCCGCTCGAGCAGCGTAAAGACCACACTGCGTATGGCGGGGGATACGAGGAACACCGGCACCGGCGTGCTCTTGCGGGCCTTTCCATAGGCGTCGATGAGCGCGCTTACGATCGAAGTGTGCGTTTCGGGATCGAGACCGAGCACTTTTCCTTCGATCGGGTCGTCGTGTATCGATACGCGAATTGTGTTTTCGATCTCCGGATCCACCGTGATGACCCACATTTCGCCGTTCCTGTCCGTATAGTCTTTGCATATCTGCCTCGAAAGCGCGCCGCGGACATACTCGGTGAGCAGGCCGGGGTCTTTCGTGTAGTTGACGTAGCTTGCGAGCGTTTCGAGGATCGTCACCATGTTCCTGATCGATACGCGCTCGCGCAGCAGGTTCTGCAGGACTTTCTGCACTTCGCCGAGCGACATCTTCTTTTCGCCGATGAGCTCGCCTATCACCGCGGGATAATCGTTCTTCAGGCCGTCGATAAGCTGCTGCACTTCCTGCCGTCCGAGGATCTCAGCGGCGTGGCGCTTGATGATCTCGGTCAGGTGCGTGGCGATGATCGTCGGGCAGTCGACCACCGTGTATCCGCGGCGTTCGGCGAGATCGCGGCTGTCGGCGTTGATCCATATCGCCCTGAGCCCGAACACCGGTTCGATGAATTCGTCGCCTTCTATCTTCTCCTCGACATCGCCGGGGTCCATCGCCATGAGCTTGCCCACTTCGAGCCGTCCGTTGCCGAGCTCGACGCCCTTGATGAGAATGGAATATTCCGGCGGCTCAAGTTCCATGTTATCGCGGATACGTATCGGCGGAACAATGAGACCCATCTCTATGGCGCTTCGCTTCCTGATATTGGTGATCCGGTCCAGAAGCGTGCCTCCCTGCTCCGGATCGACGAGCGGGATGAGGCTGTAGCCGATCTCGACCTCGAGCGGATCGACCTGCACCAGCGGCAGCACCGATTCGGGCTTGTGCTCCTTGAGCGCGGCCTCCTTCTCCTCGCTGCGGCTCTTCGCTTCCTCGTCCTCCTTGTTCTGAAGGAGCACGTACCCGAGCGTGCCTATTCCCGCGGCCAGCACCAGCATCGTGATTTTCGGGAAGCCCGGGATCAGGACCGCTCCGCCCAGCGCCGCCGCCGTGATCAGAAGCGCCCGCGGCTGCGAGCCGAGCTGGTTTTTGATATCGCCGGTAAGGTCTTCCTCCGAGACCGCCCTGGTGACGATGATACCGGTCGCGGTGGTCACGAGCAGCGAAGGTATCTGCGCGACAAGGCCGTCACCGATTGAAAGCAGCGTGTAGGTCCGAAGCGCCACTTCGAACGATTCGCCGCGCACCACCATGCCGATCACGAAACCGGCGATCAGGTTGACGATGGCGATGATGATGCCGACCTTCACGTCCCCCTGGACGAACTTGGAAGCTCCATCCATGGCTCCGAAAAAGTCCGCTTCTTTTCTTATCTCTTTTCTGCGCGCGACAGCCTGCTCTTCGGTGATCACCCCGTTTGAAAGATCGGAGTCGATACTCATCTGCTTGCCCGGCATCGCGTCGAGTGTGAACCTCGCGGCCACTTCAGCGGTCCGTGTCGCGCCCTTGGTGATGACGATGAACTGAACGGCGGTGAGGATAATGAAGATGATGAAACCGACAACATAATTGCCCCCGACCACGAACTGGCCGAACGCCCTGATGATCTTGCCGTCGAACGCCGCGCCCTCGAGCAGGATAAGCCTGGTCGAGGAGACATTCAGCGCGAGCCGGAACACGGTCGAAAGAAGCAGGATCGACGGAAACACCGAGAAATCGTATGAGCGCGGCACATACATCACCACGAGCAGGATAAGGAGCCCGAGCATGATGCTGATCGCCATGAAAAAGTCGAGCAGGATCGTCGGCATCGGGATAATGAGCATCGACACCACGGCAATGACGCCGATGCCGAGCATCACGTCGCCTTTCTGCATCCATTGATTATCGGGAAACAGCATAGTCCAACTCCCTTACCGGCCTTGAGATTAAATCGCTTCGCGCATCGTAAATCCCTTCACGCGGTACAGCTCGGCATAGACCATTGATACCGCGTAGAAAAGGTCTTCCGGTATAAAATCCCCCACCTCGAGCCGTTTATAGAGCTCCTGGGCGAGGGGTCTGTTTTCAACGATATAAATGTCATTCTCTTTCGCGATCTCGCGGATTTTGAGCGCCAGGCTGTCGACCCCCATCGCGATCACCTGGGGAGACTCCATCGTGATATTGTCGTAGCGCAGCGCCACCGCGTAGTGCGTCGGGTTGGTGATGACCACGTCGGCCTTCGGCACCTCGCGGATCATGTTTTTCATCACGATATCGCGCTGCATCTCGCGCAGTCTCGCCCGTACGTGCGGGTCTCCGACGGTTTCCTTCCACTCCTCCTTGACCTCTTCCTTGGTCATCTTCAACGATTCGATGAACTGCCTGCGCTGAAAGATGTAGTCCGGAATGGCAAGGATGAGCATGATGGCGGCCGACCAGAGAATAATTTTAAGCGATATGACGGATACAATCTGCAGAGCCGCCGCCACGGAAACGTCGGGCGTTCGCAGGATATCCTCGTAATTGTTCATAATGACCAGGTACGATACGAACCCTATCGTGACGACCTTGAAAATCGACTTGAAGAGGTTCATCCCGATCTGCTTCGAGAAGAATATCTTCTTCATGATCGTGGCCGGATCGAATTTGAGCTTGCTCCAGTCCCATTTCAGCGGGTGCGTCGAGAACTGGAAGCCGACCTGCGCCACGTCGCCGAGGACCGCCGCAACCGTCGCCGCGATGAAGATGGGAAGCAGTATTTTCGCCGATTCGATTCCCACGCGCAGGAATTCCTGGAATACCGAGCGCTCGGTAAGCGTAAAGCGCGAGAAGGAGGTGATATAGTATTTCGTTATCCGCGCGCAGGTGTCGTATATCCACGATCCAAGAAAAAGGATGACAAGGAATCCGAAAATGATGACGATCGCCTGGGTCAACTCCTGGGTTTTTGCGACCTGACCCTTTTCGCGCGCCTCGCGGAGTTTCTTCTCGGTCGGCTCCTCGGTGCGCCCCTCGTCCTCGGCGGCGAAGAGCTGGAGGTCGAAGCGGAACCCCGCCAGATCATCGATCAGCGCAAGCGGCGGATATATGTTTTTCAGTTCATCCAGCATCACATTGGCCAGTGGAGCAGCATTTTAGTCACAAACGTGAACGACCGTTCAAGCGACACCTGTATGATCCGTACAATCAGCGGCGATATGAGGATCATCAGCCCGAACGACACGACTATCTGTATCGGAAACTGGAGCATCATGATATTCATCTGCGGCGCGGCCTTTGCCAGTATCCCCATCGCGATCGTGATGAGAAACACCGTCGCCAGTATCGGCAGCGAAATCTTGAGCGCGATGACGAACATCCCGCTGAACGCATGCATCATGAACTTCATCATCCCGCCGAGCATGGCCCTGTCAAGCCGCAGGAACGGCACCAGCTCGTAGGAGCGGTATATCGCCTTGATCAGGAAATGGTGGCCGTTGATCGACAGAAAGATCAGAAGGCCTATCAGGTTTTTGAGCTGGCCCACGAGCGGCACCGAGACCTGGCCGAGCGGGTCGAGCACTTCGTTGATACCGAACCCTATCTGCACCGAAAAATACTGCGCCGCGAGCTGGTAGGCGGCAAATATCACGGACACCAGAAACCCTATGAAAAGCCCGATCGTGACTTCCTGGAGCACCAGCAGGTAATATCCCCCCATGTTTCCCGGAAGCGTGTAGCCGCGGCTCGCGATAACAGGAAAGATCACGATCGATATGAGAAACGAAATCGCCGCGCGCACTTGAAACGGCAACACCCCACTTGAATAAAATGGGGCTGCGATCATCATGGAACTCATCCTCATCAGAATGAGGAGGAACACCTGGAAATGGTAGACGAGATATTCCATTCAATCATCCGGTCCCGATCTTCGATACCATCATGAACACGCCTTTCGTGTAGGTCACCAGGGAATGGATCATCCACGACGCGAATATCACGATCGTGATGAAGATCGCTATGATCTTGGGCACGAACGTGAGCGTCTGCTCCTGAATCGAGGTCGTCGTCTGAAAAATCGAGATGATCAGACCGACGACCATACCGATGCCGAGCACCGGCGCCGAAACGACGACCGTGACCATCAGCGCTTCCCTCAGAATTTTTATCACTTCTATATCTGTCATATCAGGTACCTGCTTGTGTTATGTTCGCCGAACGCTACCGGAACGACCTGACCAGCTCGTAGATGAGCAGGTTCCATCCGTCAACAAGTACGAACAGCACGATCTTGAACGGCAATGAAATCATGACCGGCGGGAGCATGATCATCCCCATGGCCATGAGGGCGCTCGCGACAATCATATCGATAACGATAAAGGGGATAAAAATGTACACGCCGATCTCAAAGGCCCGCTTCAGTTCGCTGATCATGAACGCCGGTATCAGGCAGTAGGTCGGCACTTCGTCCTCGCTGCGCGGGCGCTCGATGTGCGCGAGCTCGATAAAAAGCGCAATGTCTTTTGTGCGGGTCTGGCGGAACATGAATTTCCTGAACGGCTCTATCCCCTTGTTGTAGAACTGTTCGTTGTTCAGGCGGCCCTGCATATAGGGCTGCAGCGCCTCTTCGTTGAACGCCTTGAGTGTCGGCGCCATGATGAAGATGGTCAGGAAGATGGAAAGGCCGACGATCACCTGGTTGGGCGGCATCTGCTGGAGTGAAAGCGCACGCTTCACGAAGTCGAGCACGATCACGACGCGGGTGAAGGCGGTCATCATGATGATTATCGAAGGGGCGAGCGCCAGGATCGAGAGCAGGAAGAGTATCTGCAGGCTCAGCGCTACATCGCGCGGCTGTGTCGCTTCGCGGATATCGAAGGCCACTCTGGGAATGGGCATCCTCACTCCGCCCTGCTGCGCGAAGAGCGCGCTCCCGCAGAGCACGACACCCAGCACGACCGCCATGATGAGGAGTTTCCTAGTTTTCATCGTCCGCACCATTCAGCTTCCGCAGCCTGTCTTTCTGTTTCCTGAGATACCCCAGCCTGTCAAATACATCACCTGCATGACGCTCTTCCCGGGCCTCTTCCGGCGCGTGTTCAACAGAGCGCGGCCGGCCCATGCCAGTAAACGCGGTTTCACCCTTCTTAAAGAGCTTTCCTACCTGCTTGACGATAAAATCCTGGAAGGTATTCTCCTGGATCGGCATCGATTTCGAACTCAGAAGGCGGATCCGGTCGATCTCGTCCTTCTCCTTTATTTCGGTGATGACGCTGATTGCGCTGTCGGTTACGCCGATCACCAGTATCCTGCCGGCAAGATCGATCACCTGGATGAATTTCCCCTGCCCTACCGGAACGGCAGAGAGCACCTGCACCACCTCTTTGCCGAATATCTGCAGCCCGGCTTTCTTCGTCACAAACCTGAAGAAATAATAGAAGCCGCCAAGCAGCACGCCGATGATGAAGATCGTCTTGAAGATAAGCCAGCCGTACGATTCGGGCTCCTCGGCCGGGCGGCTGTAGGAATCATAAAGGGAGAACTGGTCGCGGCTGGCCCCTTCACCCTGCGCTTTCGCCTGCCCCTTGTCGGCGGCTTTATCCGGCTGCGCGGCGGCATCGGCCGCGGGCTCAATGACCTTCTCCTCGACCGCAGCCTCTTCCTTCGCCTGAGCAGAGTGAACCGTCCTCTGCGCGTCGTTCTTCCTGACGGGCCTTCTTTCGGCGGATGCCTGAATGGGACATAATATTAATACGAGGAAAAAAAATAATACTGCCCCCGCAGCCCCTTTCGCTTTCCTCATACGCTTTGTATCCGAATTCGTCATGCTGTATGTTTTGTTCCGCAACCTGTTTTTGATTATGTCTCTTTACAGTATATTTTTTTAAACAATAACGGCGCACACGCCACGCCGTTATTGCACTCTCGTCAGACGCTGTTCGGGACTTACGATATCGGTAACACGCACACCGAAGTTTTCATCGATGACCACGACCTCACCGCGGGCTATGAGCTTGCCGTTGACCAGAAGATCGACCGGCTCGCCCGCGAGCTTATCAAGCTCGATGATGGATCCCTCGCCGAGCCCCAGGATGTCCTTGACCAGCATCTGGGTCCTTCCGAGCTCCACCGTAAGCGCGAGCTTGACGTCGAGCAGGAGGTTGATATTGGGACCGACCGCGGCCACGACACCTTCTCCGAGCGGAGGAAACTTCACGGGGCTGATACCGACCTGGCTGACGACGGGCTGCTGACGCATCTGCTGCTGCGGCGCCTGGTAGGCATGCTGGGCCATACCGCCGCCGCCCCCCATCGATGTGCGGGCAAGGTCCGAGCCCATTGAAACTTCCATGATATGATAGAACTTCGAGTTAACGAGGTTTTCTATTCCGATGTTGTACGTAACCTTTACCAGCTCGGGACCGTACGGCAGGTTCAGCTCTGAAGGATTGCTCGCGATGGCGACATCCGGAGGAGCGGTCCCCACCCCCCTTCCCAGCCTGTCGCTGAACTGCGTCGCGCAGGAAGAGAGCATCTGGTTGACGAACTCCTGGAGCGTGCTCAGATGCGCCTCGGAAAGCTCCGCGGGCGGCGCGCCGGTATCATCCCCCATCATGAGCGACGAAATGATGCCCGCGTCGTTCATGTTGAAAACAATAAGGTTTCTGCCGCTGAGCGCTCCGGTGAAATCCATCATGACCTGGACATACTGCCTGCCGAAGTCGTTCCTGACGGCATTTTCCGACTTCACCTCAACGTAGGCATTGGTGATCACCACATTTTTCCCGAGAAGCGCGGAAAGAGAATGGGCCACCGTGCCCATGCTTGAATTGATGAGGTCGCCAAGCGAATCCCGTTCCACAGGTGATAATCCGGCCCCGCCCATTGGAGTATCCATGGACGGAGCCATACTCGGTGTGGCAACTTCATCGGCCCCCTTCAACAGGGCATCAATTTCGTCTTGCGACAGTGATCCGTCACCCATACCTTCCCCCAGATACCATCCTCCGGCACCGAACGCACAGCCGGAACGAGGCTTTACCTCTTTTTAAATAAAATAGTAAAAATATCAGAAATTAACAATAAATTCAGTGAAATACACATCAGAGACCTTTCCACCCGAAAGCACCACGTTGAGGTGTGATTTTATCTCCTCACTGAGCGAAATCTTCTTTTCAAGCGTGTCCATGTCCTCGTACTTCTTGCTGCTCAGAAGCATGTTGATGATATGGCGCATCTCCACCTTGCGCTTGGTCAGCTCGGATAAAAACTCGGGGCTCTCCTCGTATCCAAGCTGGATCGTGATCTTAGCGAAATGCGGCTCCTCGTCCCTGGTGGTAATGGAAAAAGTCGCCATATCAAACGAGCTGCGAGGCGGCGGAGGCGGTGCGATGAGCACTCCCTCGTCGCGCTGGGCCCTGCGCTCCTCGACATAGTTGGCCACGATATAGGCGATACCGAACATCACCGCGGCGAGAAGGACGACCCCCACGACCCACATGAGGATCTTGATGATTTTAGACATCGCGGAGCTTGCCGCACCGCCAGCCGGCGCCGCGGCACCACCCTCCTCCTCTTCTTCCATCTCATTATTCAGCTTTTCATCATCGCCCATACACAGTTCCCCGTCATTGCCGGATAATCTTATGTTTTATCAGAGTGCCGCACGATGCGCGGCAGCCGGTACTTATCATTAACCGGCAAAATAAGGATAAAAATTATGTGACATAATATAACAGAGGTATCATATTGTCAATACATTTATTATGAATTGTAAAATTAAATAACATGATTCCAGCATTGACTTTCCGTTCAGAAATTTTTCTGCTCACCGGATTATGCATAGATATTGTATTACAACATATAGTATAGCATTGTATTCACAATTTGACAGGGGCTTCTGCCGTATATTCCGCCGTCCCGCCTCTCAGTTCTCATTATCGGACAGCGCTGTACAATTATTGATAGATAATTCCGCCGTAAATTCACCCGGCGGCGCAGGAATCGAGGAAGATATCGAGGAGCCGCGGATCGAAGAGTGAACCGCTCTGGACCCGCATGAACGCTATGGCGCTCTGTGGATCCATCCCCGTGCGGTAGGGCCTGTCGTCAGTGATGGCGTCGTAGACGTCGGCGAGCGTGATGATCCTGGCGTTGAGCGGAATCTCCTCTCCGCTCAGGCCGAGCGGGTAGCCGCTGCCGTCCCAGTGCTCGTGATGGTGATAGATTGCGGGGACGATATTCCGGTAGGCGGGGATGTTCCCGATGATGCCGATACCGGTTTCGGGGTGCGTGCGGATTATATCCCACTCATCGCCGGTAAGCGGCCCGGTTTTGTCGAGGATCGTCTCCGGAACGGCGATTTTCCCGATATCGTGGAGGATCGCGGCTATCCTGAGCTGGCGCAGTTCGTCCTCCCTGAAGCCGAGCTGTATCCCCATCGTTTCGCAATACCGCGCCACGCGCTCGCTGTGGCCCGCGGTCCATTTCGATTTGGCGTCGATGGAGCGTGAAAGCGCAACCATGATTCCGAGCAGCATCTCCTCGCGCTCCTCGAGCATATTGACGCTGTTGAGCGCGACAGCGACCTGGTCGGCAATGAGTTTCACAGTCTCCTCCTCGTCGGGGCTGAAGGCCTCTCCCTCGCCCCTGCCGAGTATGAGCGACCCGAGGTAGTTGCCGTATATGTAAAGCGGTGCGTTTATGATGGCGCCGATGCTGTCCCCCACGAGCCTGCCGAAGAAATCGTCCAGCGCCACGCCCTTATGCCGCTTCAGATTGAAATACTCCCTGTAGGACCGGCTCATGAACAGGTCGAGCGTCGAGTCGGATATAAATGGCCGCTCGCCGAGCACCAGGAGGTGTTCCCTTTCCAGATACGAGAGAAGCTCGAACCCGCGGCGGTCTTCGCGGCGGATCACCAGCGCGATGTAATGGCAGCGCAGCAGGCGGGACACGATGCCTATAACGCGGTCGAGCAGGTCGCCGCGGGAGGTCGAGGCCAGCACGGCCTTGTCGATCATGTTCATCGTCTCCATCGCGAGCATCTTCTGCCTGATCAGTGAGAAGTCGGACTGGATATGCTCCGACAGCATGTTAAGCGAGCTCGCGACCCCGACGAGCTCGACATCGGTATTGAGATCAAGCTTCCTGCCGTAATTGCCCGAAGCGATCGACCGCGAAAGCTTCGATAGCTCGCGCAGCGGCTTCAGGAGCCTTCTGGTTACAAGATAGGCCAGTAACGTCGAGCAGATCAGCAGGACTGCGCCGAACGCCGCGGTGATTTTAATATTGCCGTGAACGACCTGGAGTAAGCCCTGCCGGTCCACAACCAGATGGAGATAATACCGGTTGCGGTCGACGGGCCGCGTGATATCGATTTTCACATGAAGGTGGTCCGCCCTTCCCCAGAAAAAGAACGGCGCGACCTGTATCCGGATGTCCCTGGATTCCTCAAGCTCATGCGCGACTCCGGCTTCGGCAGGTTCGGCCATGAACAGGTCGTCCCTGCTGACAGAAACACGGTACCATTTGCCTTCATCGGTTTTGTAGATATATGCCTGGATTTCGCGGATAGTATGCGATTTCATCGAGATATGGCGTATCTGGTTGCCGAACGAACGCGTATCGCGCGTATCCCGCCCGATGATATGCATGAACATATCGCCGCCCTCGCTTCCCGTGACATGGTAGAGCCTGCGCAGTACCAGCGCGCGGTAAAGCTCGATAAACTCCCGTGTGGCCACCATCGTATAGAAGAGGTACGAGCAGTATCCGATAAGGAACCCGAATACCGTGAACGCTATGGTGATACGGATGAGAAGCGAAGGCCTTCTGAGGCTGAACTTCTGCGAAAGCATGGCTGAAAACTTCATTGTACATTCAACACTCGTGTCAGAGTACCGGCCCCGGTCGAATGAGGCGCTACGAGTGATTATACACCATCGGTGGGAAATATCAAAATAACCTGAGGGATCTTTACTCCCTGAACCGCATTTCAGTTTCGCGGATAAACTGCCTGATAAGGTCTATCACCTCATCGACGGATTCCCTGACCAGGTATTTGCGGTCGTTTGTCAGAGTGATCACCGTATCGGGGTGCGCTTCCATTATCTCGATATGGTTTTCGTTGAGTAAGAACTCCTCTCCGTTGAACCTGTGCAGTTTTATCATCTTATCTCCTCCTTCTGTTTCGTGTCTCAAATTGCGCGAAATACTCTCCGGCGACGATATGCCTGACGGATTTTTCCGAACAGCCCGGCACACTGGCGTCAAACACCGGGGTTTTCTGTCCTTTGAAAAGGTCTTCGAGCCAGTATTTCGCCGCGAGGAACTGGTGGCTTGTAAAATACGACCGTCCTTCGCGTTTCAACTCATAATCGCGCCGCCGCCAGAGGCGGTTGAAATCGAGCGATTCCGCGGTCGTGAAGCGGTCCGCAACAATGCCTCCCGCGACATGGGGAACCGTCCCTCGCGCGTAGTAGCTTCGTGAAAAACCGAGATCGTTGCCGATCATGATAAGCGACGCAACACCGCAGCCGAGCGCGAGCGAGACCGCCTGAGTGGTGACAATGTTTCCGGTAGCAACATAACCGAGTCGGTCCCCCGCTTCGCGCCACAGCGCATCGTAGGGCGCGTCGTGGATCATCCAGTTATAAAAGCTGATGTCGCCTTTCCAGCGGCGCAGGTTGATACCGGACATGCAGCTGAACGCGATCAGATGCATGTCCGATGTGTCAGTCGTATTGAAAAAAGGGAGCGGCACCGTCTCACAGGAGATAACGAAGCGCGGCCTGATCCCCGCACGGGCAAGCGGCGCGAGCGCCATATCAGCGGCAAGGAGGACGACCTCCTGCCGGTGCTGATACTTTTTCAGGGCCGGCAGCGCCCCCTCAAGGCTCGGACCGGCGGCGATGATGACGGCGTGTTTTCCGGCGAACAGCGGCACGACCCGCTCAAGGCCGCCGTGGCGGGCAATAAGCTCCCTGTTTCGCGCGAGGTTCCTCCGGAAAGCGCCTAACCGCTCGTCGAGTATCCCCCGGTTCAGATTTGAATAAAGCGTCTCCCTGTCCATCACCCTCCGCCGTCCTGATCGGAGCCGTCGTCCCGCGCCAGGAGCCGTATCGCCGCTCGCGCCGCGTCATGACCGCTGCCGTTTCGAAGCACCGCGACGATCCCCTCATCGCCTCTCGCTCCCGTGAAAATCCCGTAGCTCACGGCACGGTTCGTGCCCTCCAGCACCGTCGAGGTCTTACCGAACAGCGCGCTGTCGAGTTTGTCAACGTCATTATGACCTTCCTCTCTTTTTTCGCCCCGGCCGCGGGGTGGCGCGCCTTCGGGAGAAGCGGTCCCTCGGGTGACGCAATCGGCAAGCGCGTGGCGGATAACGGATCTCATCTCCGCCGGAATACCCGCCCTGACGGCCTCGATCTGCGGATCGCCGACAGGCCCGTCGGAAAACACCCTCGTCACGGAAATGATGTCGCGCACCCTGAACCGCAGACTGAAATCGAGGCCGGCGAGAAGGCGCGCGAACGCGGCATCGTCCTGCGGATCGGGACACGCAGTATCGATACTCAGCGAGCGGAGCATGCCGTCAACAAACCGCCTGAAGTCGCTTCGGTCGATGCGCCGGAACAGCGATGCGAAATAGCGGTTGCATGAAAACGCGAGCGCGTCATGAAAGCCCATCTCGCCGTGCCCGCGCCGGAGCCAGCAGTCGGGAAGCGGCGCTTCGGCTTCCGCGCCGCGGCAGAGGTGGCGGTGAGCGCGTATGAGATCCGGCCTGTGCGCGGCACAGTAGAGGGCGACAATCAGCTTAAAGAGAGAGCCCGCGGGAAGCTTCCTTTCAAGAAAAGCCGGATAGCCCGACGCTGTCACCTCTCCGGTCCGCAGTGAAAACCGGGCGATCGAAACCGGATTCTCCTTCGCTTCTACAGGGCCTTCTCGCCTGAACGCGATCCCGGGAAAATAGTGCTGAAGAATCTCGTAGCGGGAATACCCCTCTCCGGCAAGCGAGACCGCGCCGTGCTGGCAAAAGCCCACACCATGCCCTAGCCCGTAGCCCCTGAACCGGTGATACGGCTCATCGCCCTTTGTTACGGTCGCAACCTCGTAGTTGTTGCTGCGGATGAAGCTCCATCCCTTTATCCTGTTGATCCTGAGGCGGAAATCCTCCGGCGCGAAGGAGAACTCGCGCTCCACCGCCCGGTAGCACACTTTCATCGCGGCGCGGTCAAACACGAGCTTCCCGCCGCCTTCTTCAGGGCGCAGATCGATGGCGAGGATCTCACGCGCTTCACGGTCGGAGAGCTCGCGCTGCCACGAGGATTTCATGTCTTTGCACAGGTACCGCTTGCCCGGATCGTACCAGTCCTCAACGCCGGCAATTCCCGCCCTGTCGGCGCCGAACACCCTTCCGTCGAAAGTGCGGCCGCCGCATCTTGAATGAAAAAGCGGTTCGAAACGCGTCCCGACGCAGGTGTATTCGGGGCGCTTCTCCCGCGGGCCTGTATCGGGCATCCGTCCGCGGTACACCTGGCAGTGCGTGAGATCACAGTAATCAAATCCGTTATGCCTGGCGTGCTTCACGGCCTCGCATCGCGCAAGGATCAGGAGCGAAAGCGCCTCCACGGCCTCATCGGCAGAGCGCGGCATCGGGCCGTATTCCGCGCGGGCGGAGTCCAGGCAGTAGCGCCACCTGTCCTCGGCAATAAAAAGCCTGTATCCGCCCTTATCATGAACTATTTCAAGCGGAAGGGAATATCGCCTTACGGTGCCGTCCAGCGAGACGCGGAATTCGCCGCCGCCTTCGCGCCGCACGATCAGCTTCTGTCTTGCTCTCTGAACGCGGTTCCCGATGCGGAGGAGAAGGCCCGTATCCGCCTTCACGAACTCGATATCGCCGGACAGATGCTCCACTGATCCGCCGGGAGTTTCAATAATGCATTCGGGGGGAAATTCGAGCCTGATTCGAGCGCTCACGCCCTTGCGCACGGACTTCATCTGTTTTGAAAGGACCGACACGCGCACCCGGCCGCTTTCAGCGGGCTGCGCCGCGAGCTGACCGAGCGGCAGGATCATGGCGAGCGTCACGAAGGCAAGTAAACGGTTCATCAGTCCATCCGGATATCGAATGCCGCGATCGCGTTGAGGCGACGCGGAAAGTAGTTGAAATGAGCCGGCAGCGCCCGTTAAATGCTACCTGACACCAGCTACGGAGGCAACACGATGCTTACACGGGAGGAATCGGACCGTTACCAGCGGCAGCTTCTCATTACGGGATGGGATAGTGATACGCAGGAACGGCTGAAAAAATCAACCGTTTTTGTGGCGGGGGCCGGCGGGCTCGGGAGCGCGGTGCTCTACTATCTCGCCGTCGCCGGTACCGGCACGATCAGGCTGTGCGATTTCGACACGGTGGAGCTTTCGAACCTGAACCGCCAGATCCTTCATTTCACGGAGGATATCGGATCGCGCAAGGCGGACTCAGCCCGCGGCAAGCTCACGCGCGCCAACCCGTCGATAACGATTGACCCGCTTACCGAAAGGCTCACCGACGATAACGCCGCAGGCCTGATCGGCAACGCCGACCTCATCATCGACTGTCTCGACAACAACGCGGCCAGGCGCATCATCAACGCGGTATCGGTGGATAAAGGGATTCCGATGGTGCACGGCGCCGTCGCCGGTTTTCAGGGACAGATCGCCCTGCTCGAACCGCCGCGGACCGCGTGCCTGCGCTGCTTTCTGCCGGACATTGATCCCGCCGGAAAAGTGCCGGTCGCCGGCGCCACGGCCGGCTTCATCGGCTCGCTTCAGGCGATGGAGGCGCTGAAACATCTCACCGGCATCGGGGAGACCCTTTCGGGGAAACTCCTGCTCTTCGACGGCCGCGCGATGCAGTGGGACAGCATATCGCTCGCGAAGAACCCGCGCTGCCCCGCCTGCGGGCATGGCTGAACCACCTTCTACCGCCCGCCCGCGCAGAGGTCGATAAATCCGCTCATCATCCGGGTAATGTACTTGTTCCGGTGATAGACGATCCTGAAGCTCCTGACAAACCTTATATCCTCTATCTTCACGCTCGAAAACTCTCCCCGCTTCAATTCATCCATCACCGACAGCCTTGATACCACTGAAATACCGAGACCCGCCTTTACAGCGCTCTTGATCGCCTCATTGTTGTTCAGCACACCGCTCACCGCATAATCGATTTTATTCGCTTCCATGACGCTCCTGAAAAGCTCACCCGTACCGCTCCGTTCCTCCCTTGTCAGAAACGCGCGGCCTTTCAGGTCGCTGGCCCTTATGCGTCTCTTCCTTTCCCACTCATGGCCGCGGGGCAGGATCAGCACCATTTCGTCATCCATAAACGGCACGCTTTCAAGGTAGGCCGAAGCTGTCTCTCCTTCGATCAGCGCAACATCGATCTCGTCGGCCAGCAGCATCGCCTCTATCGCACCGGTATTGTCGATGCGGAAAAAGGTTTCAGAACGCGGGAACATTTTTCTGAATTTAATCAGAATCCCGCTCATGATCGTCGTTCCGATCGTGACGGTCGCCCCGATACGCAGCGTCCCGCCCGAAGACAGGTCCTTCATGGAGCGCTCGGCCTCGTTCACGAGCCTGCTGATATGCCTCGCGTAGGAAAGCAGCACCGACCCCGGCTGCGTGAGCGTAAGGCCGCGGTTAAGCCGCTCGAACAGTTTCGTCCTGAAATGGCGCTCGAGCTCCGATATCGCCTGACTTACCGAAGGCTGCGCGATAAACAGCTTTTCCGCCGCCTCGCTCATATTGAGGGTGTCGGCGACGATCACGAATATTTCAAGATGGCGCAGTGTCATAATTCCTCTGATATAGCAATATGCCTATAATATTCATATAATAATATTATTTTACAAATATTTCAAGCGGGTAGTATATTTCGCGTCACGAGGTAAAGCAATGAGAACACTAAAAAACCATTACGCCGGCGTTCTGCTCGCGGGGGGCGTCGCGCTGCTGTCAATACTGCTCCAGGGGACCGCGCTCTTCTCGCGGACACTGGCGGTCAGCCCCCTGATCATCGCCATACTGCTCGGCTTCGCGGTAAACAACATCTTCCGCCTTCCCTCGTCCATAAGGCCGGGGATAAAGTTCACCGCGAAAAGAGTGCTGCGGCTTGCGATCATTTTACTCGGCTTCCGTCTCAGCCTCGGCGATGTGATCGGCATAGGCGCGCCGGCGATCATGGTCATATCCGTATCAACCGTTACGACACTGCTTTTCACGATGTATCTCGGGCTCCGTATGGGAATACCGCTCAAGCGCGCACTCCTGCTGGGGAGCGGAGTTTCGGTATGCGGCGCATCGGCGGTCGCCGCGGTGGACGGAGTGATCGCGGGAAAAGAAGAGGACGCGGCATTCGCGATAGGCGCGGTCACGCTCTTCGGCACCGCGTTCATGTTCATCTATCCCGCCATCTTCAGCTTTTTCAGGATTGATCCGGTAGGATACGCGATATGGGCCGGCTCGTCGGTCCATGAAGTGGCGCAGGTCGCCGCGGCGGGAAGCGCCCTCGCGGGCTCATCAAACGAAGCGCTCGCCTCGACGGTAAAGATGATCCGCGTGCTGTTTATTCTGCCGATAACAATGATTCTCGCTTTTTTACCGCTGGGCGGAAATGCCGGAGGAACGCGCGACACCGCCGGAGAAGAGAAGAAAATCCAGGTCCCATGGTTCGCGATACTGTTCTTTTTCATGGTGTGCGCTCACACTTGGGCGTTCATACCGGCACGCGTCACCGGAACGATCGTCAGGGTGGACGGCTGGCTCATGACCGCGGCGATGGCCGGGCTCGGGCTCGATATAGCGCTTTCCTCAATATTGAAAATAGGACGCAGAGCGCTCCTTCTCGGGCTTGTTTCCTCACTGTTCATTTCTCTTTTAAGTGCAGTTATGGTATTTGCGGTCATACGTTAAGTCCGCCCGGAGCGCGCCCAGACAAAAAACCCGGGCGGGCTGAAATCGTCTTGACATAATAATCTACATTTGTTGATACATTGATATCAATTTTTTATTTACAATGGATTGTTTCAGACGTATATACCTCTACCGCACATCAGGATAGAATTGCATGGTTAACCCAATCACCCGCTACTTTCTCGCTCGATACGATAAAAACGATTACTTGATCAGAAAAAAGGCCGGGCTTGTAATGTTCTTCGCGGTGGGTGTGATCCTCATCGTCAATACCGGGATGATCTTTACATTTTTCATAAGCCTGGAACGCACAATCCAGTTTTCTCATTCGGCCATTCCCATTTCATGCATTGCAATCGCGACGCTTATGCTGCTTCGTATCGGCAAACATCAAGCGGCCGCCAATGTGCTCGTGATCTTCTCCTCACTGGCGGTAATAATCAATTTCCTGTTGAAACCGCCTCATCTCGGCTACGTGACCCTGATGTATTTCATGTTCGTCACTATTCTCTTCGCTTCGGTGTTCTCGTCACGCCTTATAACGTCGCTTATTATGGGATTCAACGTCACGGCCGATATTGCCTACTATTTTATCATGAAGGGACGGGTAGAAGGCACGCTGGCTGAATCGATTAAAGTCGGACTCATAGACAGTCTTGCGGCTTTACTGCTGGCCTACCTTATCGCCCTGCTTTCCATTTCCATGCTGGATAACGCCATAGGCATAATAAGGGAATCGAAGGATGAAAATGACCGACAGCTTGATAAAATGAAGGGCCTTTATGAATTCATCAAGGAAAGCTCGAAAAAAATCAACGATGTCGCAGCATCCATGTCAGGTTCAATCATGAATTTTTCAAAAAATATTCAGAACCAGGCCGCGACGACGGAAGAGATCGCCGCTGCAACCGAAGAGGTGACCGCGGGGATCAGCGGTACAAGCGACTCGGCGCAGGAGCAGCACGACTCCCTGATGGCGCTGCTCACCTCCATCGGGGACCTCGCGAACGTGATCGACCTTTTGAAAAAGAGCTCAGGTGAAGTATCAAAATCCTTTCAGTCGATTCTTGAAATCACCAGGGAAGGCGAAACCGCCATCAATCTGATCGACAAAAACTCAGCTGAAATGCTCGAAAGCGCGACGCGACTGAGCTCCATAATGGAAATCCTTACCGATATCTTCGACAGGATACAACTCCTGGCGCTCAACGCATCCATAGAAGCGGCGCGCGCCGGCGAACAGGGCCGCGGGTTCGCCGTGGTCGCCAATGAGATCAACAAGCTGTCCGATCAGTCAGTGACAAGCCTTAAGGAAATCAGCCTCTTCATTCAATCCAACATCACCGGCGCTTCGGACAGCAGTCGAAGCGTCACTACGATCACCCAGTTCATCACGAGAATCATCGATACCACCAACGGGCTGGAAAACAAATCGCGTGAGATATTCGACCTGATCAACAGGCAGGAATCGATCAAGGAGGATATTCAGGCCAAAGGCGCCCAGTCGCAGGAGAGGTCACAGGAAATCAAGAACTCCACGCAGGTACAGGACACAGCGATGCAGGAAATCGCCCGTTCTATTTCGGATATAAACGCCATCATCCAGAACAACACCATCGTTGCCGATGAACTCTCAAAGACCGCCGACGGGCTCGCGGCCATGTCGGCGGACCTTCGAGGTAAGATAGATGAGGAGTGACCGGCCGCTCAGATATTCTCGATAAGGACCGCCGCTCCCATTCCCCCGCCCACGCAGAGAGTGGCGATGCCGTATTTCAGGCTCCGTCGCTTCATCTCGTTTATCATCGATATGATCATTCTGGAGCCGGTGCATCCAACCGGGTGGCCGAGCGCGATGCCGGAGCCGTTGAGGTTCACCTTTGACCGGTCGAGCCCGAGCGCCTTTTCGCACGCCAGGTACTGCGCGGCGAACGCCTCGTTGACCTCGAAAATATCGATATCATCCAGCTTCTTGCCGGTCTTTTTCAGGAGCTTCTGCACCGCCGGCACCGGGCCGAACCCCATCAGGTGCGGCTCGCAGCCGGCAAGGGCGTTCGCCGCGATGCGCGCCATCGGTTTCTTTCCCATCTGAACGGCCTTTTCCGCCGACATGATCACCATCGCGGCCGCGCCGTCGTTCAGGCCGGAGGAGTTGCCCGCGGTGACGGTGCCGTCCTTCTTGAACATCGGCTTGAGCGACGCGAGCGCTTCCTTCGTCAGGCCCCGCCTCGGGTGCTCGTCGGTGGTGAAAAATTCGGGCTGTCCCTTTTTGCTCTTGAGCGGAACTGGGATGATCTCGTCCTTGAACTTCCCGCCGTCGATCGCGGCGATCGCCTTGCTGTGGCTTTCGAAGGCGACCTGGTCCTGCTCGTCGCGGCTGATAGAGTACTTATCAGCGAGGTTTTCCGCGGTCTGGCCCATGATATATCCCTCTCCGAGAAGATGGCTTCCCGAATGCAGCAGTTCCCACATCGAATCGGTCATCTCGCCGTGCTGCAGGCGAGCGCCCCATCTCGCTTTTTTAAGGATATACGGCGCGTTGCTCATCGATTCCACCCCGCCCGCAAGAACAATCTCAGAGTCCCCTGTGATGATCTGCTGTGAGGCGAAAATCACCGCCTGCATGCCAGACGCGCACTGGCGCTGGATCGTCACCGCCGGCACCTCGACCGGCACGCCCGCCTTGAGGGCGGCCGTGCGCGCGGTATTGGCCTCGCCCGATGTCTGGATGCAGTCGCCGAAGATGACGTCGCTCAGCATCCCCGCCTCCACGCCGGCGCGATTGAGCGCCTCCTTCATTACCAGCGCCCCGAGCTCGTGCGCCATCACGTCTTTCAGCGTCTGGCCGAACGACCCGATTGGCGTACGGCACCCCGCGATAATCACTATATCCTGGTTTTTCATAGCACGCTCCTTGGAAGGAAATTGCGGGCCGGCCTGAAAATGGCCGTTTCATTTCCATTGAAGTGAAATCACCGAGAAAGGATCGACTTCCTGATCGTACTTTATCCGGCAGCGGAAACAACAGCCTGTATTTTTATGACGGCCCTGTTTTTATATCCTGCCAATTAACACAATTTAACCATTATTTGCAATTATTTTTTTAGTAAATTAAAATCAAGATGTCCCTTGCGGCCTGACCGGCCATGCCTCTAATTCCTCTTTTTTTCTTGACTTCATATCCTTTCCTCAGTACCTTCCCCGAATACTTTTTTAAACGTCCCGTCCAAACGGGCGGAAAACAGCATTCGGGGGAATGACATGAGGAGGAACATCAGGGTATTTTTACTCTTCGCGGCGCTTTTTGCCCTCATACCGTCACTGCCGCTTTCGGCGGCTGTCTACGAGGCATCAACGCTGCACAACGCCGTTTCACGGAGCGAAACCGTGCTCGACCTGTTTTACGAGCGATGGGAGCGCATCCAGGACATGGAGCTTTACTTCGACTGGTACGGCAAGATCAACTGGGTCGATGATTTCAAGGTGAACGCCGTCAACGCGGGCACCGGCCAGAGACAGGCGGTCCCGATGACGCTCGTCAGGGCATACGGGAGCGTCACGCTGAATTTTCCCCTTCTGGGGGGATACGAAGGCGCCGACATGCAGCAGCGGCTGAAGTACGGGACCGGCAAATACCGGGACGCACAGAAGTCGTCCGGCCAGCCTTCCATGAGGAAACCCGGCGATCAGGGAATTGACGCATCGTCCGCGCAGGGAGAGCAGGCTTCCGAAAGCTACTGGAAGCCGCGCAATCTTATCCTCGGCTTCACCGCGACCGGTTTCCACTACGGCCTCACGAGAAAGGGTGAGATCGACCGCGGCACCGCGGGGAACGAGGAATTCACCGATTACAAGTACACGCAGTTCTTCGACGACATCTTCGCCGTATCGCTGCTTTACAGGCCGTACTTTTACATCCACGGCGGCGTTATCGTCAACAGGCAGATCGAGCCGAACAACGACGGCACGATGGATTACGACAATACGTCGGACATGACCAAGCGCTACTTTGTGGCCTCAAACCTGCTCTCGTTCCTGAACGTCAACTCGACGGTGCGCTCAAGCGAGCTTGAAACGCTGGCCGTGGGCGTCATCATCAACCAGATACTCGGGATCGTGAGCGACAACATCGCGCACACACGGGCGTGGCGGCTCACCCTCACCTATAAACAGGTCCGGCTCTACAATGACCAGCCGTACGACCCGGTCTGGGTGAACAGCGCCTATATCTTCGGCACGACGCCAAAGACCGCCTTTATAACCGACGATGAGCGAGATCAGGCGAAGCTGCACACGCTCGCTGTCGAGCTTGGCGGCGATTTAGGCCAGATCTTATACTATAGCTTCTTCGGCGAGTTCCAGCGGCCCGACAAGACGCTCGTCGACCGCCAGACAAACCAGGAAATCGATTATTCGCCGCTGCGCGAGTTCCGCGCCGTGCTCGGATACAATTTCCTCAGCAGCCGCATTCAGCAGGGCGAGATGTTCATCGCCTCGGTCGGCGTGAGCAGGTTCTGGGACCCGGCCATCCCGATCCACCGCGAAAACGGCGAGGGATACGCCCTCTGGGGAGGCACCTTCATGCTCGAGGGGCGGATGTTCGTATACGGCATACCGCTCGGCTTCGGAATGAACGTAAGCCGCAACTACTCGAGGGAACTGCGCAGGCTCGTCGAGGTCGCCGACAAATGGGTGCTCGAGGGCAGCCTGAACGTGAGCTTTTAGGAGAGGAGGTGAGAACAATGAAATCACGATATATCGCACACGCGCTTTTCTCTGTCGCCGTTCTGCTGGCGGTCGGGCTTTCCAGTTGCTCGTATGTGGCCGATTATGTTGAGGCGCAGATAATGAACAGGGCTTCGTTTTCATTAGAAGCGACATATGTTCCGGGGACAGGCGTAATCTTACGATGGGATGAAACAGGAAGCTCGTCTGACTTTCCAGGATTCGAGATATATATGACGGATACCGCCAACGACGAGTATGCCGGCTATATAATAATCGGAGGCCAGTACTCAACAGGCGATTACAGCCTTTTCACCCAGTCCGCAAGTCTCGGGACATCAACAACAGGAAGCTTTATTCTTCCACAGGCCAAGGTAAACACGATAATCAATAATACCGTTTCCGGACTAACCGAACTCGGGCCGGGCCGTTATTTCTTCAGGGTCGGGATTTTAAGCTGGGATAAGCCTAAAGACGAAAGGACTTCCGAGAATGGATACTCTGGAATAGATTCAATTGACTACCTGAGCCATACCGATCTCGAGGATATCAGCGGTTACGCGATGGTGGAGATAAAGTAAAGAAATCACCCGACCAGGCGACGATCATGATCGTCGCCTGGTTTTCGCCTTATTCCGATAACAGCGCCCTCACCGCATCCATCTCCCGCAGGCCGCCGCCGTTGTACACGCGCGTGAAGCCGAGCCGTTCAAGAAGCATCTTCGCCTGCCCGCTGCGGTTTCCGGTGCGGCAGTACACGATTACCGGCCTTCTCCTGTCGCCGAGCTCTGCTGCCCGCGCGGAAAGCTCCTGAAGCGGAATATTTATCGCGCCGGGGAAATGGCCCGAGGCGAACTCGCGCGGCGTGCGCACATCGACCACGAGCGCGCCTGCCTTTATGAGGCCGGCGATTGTTCTTACTTCACTCGCATCAAGCCTTCTGCATGACAGAAACAGCGCACACAGCGCGACGACAGAAACAACGGCGGCAGTAAAAGCCGCCCGGTAACGGTATTGCTTCATTTCGTATTCTTAATCTCCTTTGGAGGCGCCTTTCTCACGATCCGTCCGTCCTTCCACGCGCCGATCACCCGCTTCTGGCGGAACGCGTCGATGAACAGGTCTGATATAATCCGCCCCGTGGCCACCCTTTCGGTCATCGCCTTGATCGATTCATATCCGTCACCGCCCTCCGCGAGGAAATCGGAGGTGACCACGGTGTAGGCGGCCTCGGGATCGACCGGCCGCCCGGCGATACGGACATTGACCGCTTTCCCCTCCTCTATCGTGAAACGGATACCCGACACCTGGAGAAATCCGCCGGGATTGTCGTCCGGGTTGAGCGAAGCGCTCTGGTTGAGCGCCTCGAGGATTTTCGCCCCGGTGAGCTTGCCGACAAACAGGTCGTTGCGGAACGGGAACACGTTCAGGATGTCCTTGATCCGGACCCTGCCGGCGCGGATCGAATCGCGGAAAAGCCCGCCATTCAGAAGAGCGACCTGCGTTCTCGCGAACTGCCGGCAGAGATCGGCGGCCAGGTCGCCCAGGTTGCTTTCCTGCCGGCGGACCACCTCTCTCGTGCCGTCGAGGAGCACCGTGCTCCATCCGACGACGTTCATCACTTCGGCGTCGGCCTTCGCGGAAAGCTCCTTCACCTTCGCAGCCATCGCCTCATCGACGGGCGATGAAGAGGTGATGGGGATGAGGCGGTAATCGTCCACAACGGCCGTGCTCCCCTTCATCTTCATGTCTATCCGCCCCAGGTATTTGCCGCGCTCACCGGCCTGCACGATCGGGACCTTCTTCTTTTTATCGGTGAATACCGGGTCCTCGAACATGTAATGGTTGTGGCCGCCGATGACGATGTCGACACCAGCGACCTTATCCGCGATCTCGCGGTCGCCGGGAACGCCCAGGTGCGAAAGCACCACGACCATGTCCGCCTTGCCGCGAAGCTCCTTTACCGCCTGCACCGCGGCCTTGACCGGGTCCGTCATCTGGATGCCGACGGCGTTTCGCGGGTGCGTCGTCGTGACGAGCTCGGGCGTGGTAAGCCCGATGACCGCGACACCGGGGCCTTTATCCGACTTGAGAATAACATATTTCCTGATCTGGAACGGCTCGCCCCACGTGGAGAGGTTGGCGGAAAGGAACGGGAACTTCGCCTTTGCCACGAGCTGGCGGAAACGGTCCTGGCCGTAATCGAACTCGTGGTTTCCCACCGCAGCGGCGTCGACCTTCATATCGTTGAAAAACTCGATGTCAGGAATACCGTAATACAGGCTTGAGGTGATCGTGCCCTGCAGCATGTCGCCGGCAAACAGCAGGATAACGGGAGTCTCCGGGTTCTGCTCGCGGATGCGCTTCACGGTCCCGGAAATGCGCGCGATGCCCCCGAGCACCCGCTTCGATTTCGGCTCGCTGTACGGCTCAAGCTGTCCGTGGAAATCGTTGAAATGCAGGAGAATGACGTTCCTGCCGCGCCCGTCCCGTGTCGATGAACACGAAATGACGAGAAGCGCGATAACAAGCAGGGCGGCCGCGCGGCGCGGAGAAAACCATCGGTTGCGTCCCATCAAAGCTCCTGTCTGCGTATAATTTCTTGCCTTCCATGAAATAAGGGTGTCAGGCCGCAAAAGTCAAGAAGAAATCAACAGGTTTTCTGTTTCGATAAATATTGAATTTCGGCGGCGGCCGTAAAAAGTTGTTGATCGGACCGCGTGCTGCACCATGAATATGTCAGGATCACTCACACCCTGAAAGCAGGAGCCACCTGATGAACTACCTGATAATCGGAAACGGGATCGCCGGCACCGAAGCGGCGGTAACCATACGCAAGAACGACAGCGAGGGGGATATCACCATCGTGTCGGAGTCGAATCACCTCTTCTACTACCGGCCCGCGCTGATCGAATATCTCTCGGACAAAACAACCGTCGAGAAGATCACGCTGTACAAGGAAGACTTTTACCGCAAAAACAGTATCACCTGCCTCCTCGGCACAAAGATCGTGAAAATAGCCCCCGGCGAGAAAGCCGTGTACGACACGGCGGGAAAGAAGTACGCTTACGACAGGCTTCTCATCGCCACCGGCGCGCTTCCTTCGCTTCCGCCCTTCGCCGGCTCCGACCTGAAGGGAGTGTTTACCCTGCGCGGCATCACCGACGCCGACGGAATCAAGAGCTACTGCAAAAATGCCGAAGAGATCGTCGTCATGGGCGGCGGGCTTCTCGGGCTTGAGACGGCAAGCAGCCTGGCAAGCACCGGCAATAAGGTCACCGTCATCGAGTTTTTCGAATGGCTGCTGCCGCGCCAGCTCGACCGCGAGGGAGGAAAGATCCTTCAGGGCATGCTCGAGGAGCGCGGACTGCGCTTCGTGCTCGGCGACAGCGTCGATTCGGTAACCGGAAACGGCGCCGTGGAATCGGTCAAACTGAAGTCAGGAAGGGAAATAAAAGCCGGAGCGGTGATAGTATCCGCCGGCATAAAGGGAAGGTCGGAACTTGCCGTCGACGCCGGCCTCACCGTGAACAAAGGGATTGTCGTCGACGATTATCTCCGGACATCGGCGGAAGATATCTACGCGGCGGGGGACCCGGTCGAGCACGCGGGGTGCCTGTACGGCATCTACCCGGCCGCGCGCGACCAGGGGCGGATCGCGGGGCTTAACATGGCGGGCGTGAAAACCGGATACATGAAGACGATGATGTCCAACGTGCTTAAAGTGTCAGGCATCGACCTCTACTCGGCAGGTGATTTCAACGCGGCCGACGCGCAGGCGCACACCTGTTCAATTGACAGCGGCTACACGAAATTTCTCATCCGCGACAATCCGATTGCCGCCATCGTCCTCGGAGACGCGTCGGCGGTGAAAATCGCGCAGAAGGTCATGGAGGGGAAGGCCCATCCCGATGAGCTCATTCAGGTCATAAACGCAAAACAGGCGGAAACTTTGAACTAAAACAAGGAAGGAACGCAACATGAAAATCAGCAAGAACCATATTATCGCGGCCGTCGCCGCGGCGGTAATAATCCTGATCGGCATAAGCATTTTCTCGCGCAAAGGCGGGAACGGCCTGCCTTCAGAATCCATCATCGGCGCGGAGCATTCCGTCAGCGCGCAGGACGTCAAAGGGTTTTTCCAGCGCATCCGCTTTGACGAGGGAAACGTCGGCCAGTATTTCTCGCAGAGCATCGTGAATCCATATACTGTAAGGTTTTTCAAATTTCTCCAGCGCCGGTTCAGGGACATGAGTTTCGAAGACCACCTGCGCGCGGTGGAGCAGTATCTCCGCGAAACGATGGACGCCCGCAAGGCCGATGAAATGTTCCGGCTCTACCGGCAGTTCGCGATGTACGAGAAGAGCATTACCGACGCCTCGAAGCGCTGGCCGGCGCCGAAGACGCCGCAGGAAGCGCTCAGCTACCTGAAGAACGTGCAGGAATACAGGCGCAACTACTTCGGCAAAGATGTCGCCGATGAGCTCTTTGGCCTGATGGTGAAAAACCAGGAATACCGTATCCGCAAAGGTTCAATCGTCGGCGACAAGAACATGTACGGCGCCGACAAGGAAAAGCAGATCGGCGAGCTGAAGCAGCGGATGTGGGGGGGCGAGGCCGGCGATGTCGACTCATCGATGCGGCCGTTCGACCGCTATCAGGAAAAGCTCGCCATCTATGACAAGGACCTGAGCGAGCTCGGCGACCAGGAGAAGAAGGCCCGTATCCGCGAATACCGCGGAGAGTTCTTCACGCCGGAAGTCGTGGCGCGCCTCGAGCAGGTTGACAACCAGCTCGAGCAGGAAAAGGTCATGGAGGAGCAGTACCGCGCCGAGGAGCAGAAGATACGCAACGACGTGAACCTGACCGGCCCGCAGAAGGATGAAAAAATCCGCGAGCTCCAGGACCAGACGTTCGGCGAGGAAGCCGAGTCCTTCAGGCGCAGGGAAAGCATACAGAAGGGGCTGGACGGCATGAAGAAGCGCTAAGCGCCTCTTTCACGGTAGAGGCTCGCGCCCACCGCGAGCGCGAGCGCCAGGAGGGAGCCGTAGAGCGGGAAATCCCCGAACCTCGAATAGACGCTCGCGTGGCGCACCTTCACGATCACCGCGTCGATCCGTTCCCTCTCAAACAGCCGCGACTGCGCCGCGATCCTGCCCGTCGGCGTGATAACGGCCGAAACGCCGCCGTTCGAGGCAAGCAGCACGAAGCGCCTGTTCTCGATCGCGCGCATGACGGCCGCGTCGCGGTGCACATAGGTCATGGTGCTTCTGCCGAACCAGGTGTCGTTCGAGATATTGACGAGCACCTCCGCGCCGCGCCGTACCGATTCGCGCACGAACCACCCGAATATCTTCTCAAAGCAGATCGAAAGCCCGAACACGCCGCGGTCGGTGCGCACCGCCGCCGGCAGGGCACCCTTTCCGAACACCGCCGGCGCGTCGTAGAACCTTCCGAAGAAGTTTATACCGAACGGCGCGGTTTCTGCGAACGGCAGCAGGATAATCTTGTCGTACCACCGCACCGACCCGCTCCCCGACACAAGATAGGCCGAGTTGTAATTCACGCCCCGTACGTCGCTTCGCGTGCCGCCGAAAATCACAATCCCGCGCTCCCCGGCAAGCCCCGCCACGGTGGCAAGTACCTGCGTGCGCAGTCGCGGGGGGATGTTGAGCACGGTCTCCGGCCAGACGATGATCCGTTCGGTCGTATCCGGCTCGCCGGTGAGGGCGGCGCAGCTTTGCAGCACGTGGAAGATACTGCGCTCCTCCCATCGCTCGCGGTGAGCCAGGTTCGGCTGCACAATACGCGCCGCTATCCCCCTGCCATCATTGATCTCTCGGCTGACCGAAGAATTCCATCGCGCCAGCATGACCGAACCGTAGATGAGCGGAAGAATGACCGCGCAGGCAAGCGCCAGTACATACACGCGCCGTTTCACGGCAAGAGCGCGAAAAAAGATCAGCGTCTCTTTCGGCGAACGGGATTTCATATCCGCCCACGTGAAGCCGTCAAAGATACGGTAGAGCGACGCGTTTATCATCACGACAAGGAAGGATACAAGGTAGAGGCCGCCGAGATCGGCCGCCTGCGCGAAGCGGGGAAAGCCCGCCATGCTGTAACCGGCAAGCCCCCACGGAAGAAAAAGGGGAACGACCTCGCGGATATATTCAAAGATCACCCAGAGCGACGGCAGCACCACGAGGTAGAATACGGCGCTGTCACGCCTGAAGTAGCGGTAGACGACAGCGAAGAGCGCGAAGAGCACGCCGAGCGGCACCGGGACCGGCAGGAGCACGAAAAGCAGGGAGAAGAAAAGCGACGCCTCGTAGTGGAAGCGCACCGCGATGAAGATCCAGTAGGCAAGCCCGAGCCCGAAAAGAAAGCCGTAGAGGAATCCCCGTAAGGCAGCCTGCCGCCAGTCCCGCGCGCGTTCAATAGCGTAAAAGAGCGGCATAAGCGAGACGAACACGACGAGCGACAGCCACGTCCCCGGAAAGGAGACGCAGTAGAGGAGCGATGAAAGGGCCGCGGCGATCAATCGCAGCGCTTCCTTTCTTTGAGATAGCCTTCGATCCGGTCCAGGCCCTTTTTGATGTTCTCGATCGAGTTGGCGTAGGAGAAGCGGAGAAACCCCTCGCCGCCGGAGCCAAAGTCTATCCCCGGCGTGACGCCCACCTTTACCGTGTCGACGATATTGAACGCCTCTTTGAACGAGTCCGCGCAGAACTCGCGCGCGTCGGCGAAGACGTAGAACGCCCCGGTCGGCTCGTGGTGAATTTTGTAACCGATCTCCTTCAGGCGCTTCAGCATATAGACGCGCCGCTCATTGTAGGTCTGTTTCATCTTCTCGACTTCGTTCTTTGTTTTCGTGAGCGCCGCGATCCCGGCCCACTGCACGAAGCTGTTGGCTGATATGCTGAAGTTCTGGTGGATGTTCATGAGCGCGCGCGTGAACTCCTTCGGAAAGATCAGGTAGCCGAGCCTCCAGCCGGTCATCGCGTAGAGCTTCGAGAAGCCGTTGATCACGAACGCGCGGTCGGTGAACTCGAGAATGGAGCGCGCCCTTCCCTCGTAGACGAGCCCGTGATAGATCTCGTCGGAGATGATGTACTGGTCGGTGAACTGGGCGATATCGGTCAGGTTCTTCTCGGTCATGACGATGCCGGTCGGGTTCGAGGGCGAGTTTATGACGATGCCGCGCGTGCGCTTCGTGAGGACCTTGCGTATCTCCTCCGGGCGGTACTGGAAACCGTCCTCGGGACGGGTGCGCACCTCGACGATCCTGCCGTCGACAGAACGGATGAAGTTCGGATAGCAGGCGTAGTGCGGATTTGAAAGGATCACCTCGTCGCCCGGCTCCAGGAGCGAGAGCATCATGAACAGCATCGCGGGCGAGGTGCCGTTGGTGACCATCACCTGATCGGGCGCGATGCTGACGCCGTACTCGGCGCGGTAGTGTTCGCAGATCGCCTCGCGAAGCTCGATGAGTCCCAGCGCGTGGGTGTAGTGGGTCTTGCCGGAACGGATCGCCTCGATGGCGGCTTCCTGCACCACGGCAGGCGTATCGAAATCGGGCTCGCCCACCTCGAGGTGCACCACGTCCTCCCCCTGTTTGGCGAGCTCTTCGGCGCGCGCCATTACATCCATGACGATGAAGGGGGTCACCTCTTTCGCTTTCGTCGATATCATAGTTCCTCGTGTCTGTTCAAATGATGGCCGCGGCGGTGTGCCGCACAGGTGACATTTCTGCGGATAGAGGAGAATCTTTCAACAAATTATCGGGAAAACGCGATTTGTATTTTGCAGGGAGACTCGTACGCGCGAGCCTCCCTGCACCCTCCGCGCGGTCGCTCATACGCCGCGACAGGCTTAGTTCGGTGTAACCCGCCTCCTGCGGGACACCGAACTGCCAACCTCCTGTTGGCGATTCAGTAACGAGAGGAGACAGCACAGCACCGAAACCGGCTGAGGGCTTCCCATAATACTTACGAATAGCCATTAGTTAAGTCTAAAAAACCATTTCAGGCCCTTCAGAGACGGGATTTTCGCCCCGTATAGGGCAGATACGCGCGGCTTCCGGCGCGAAACGGAGCGGTAACGCATCCCGCCTGAAGGCAGACCGAAGGAGTACCCATCCTTCCCCGTCGGACAAGGATGGCCCGGTGGCGCGTTGCGGCGATACGCTGGGGAATGACCGGCATGAACACCGGTACTGAAGGGCTGTTCAGATAGGACGAGATGAAGACGTTATATCCGCTCCTTCCGCGCCTGCGGGCACGGCGGCTCCATTCTTTCCGGGATTCTTCGTGGAGGGCCTGCCATGCCTTCACCGCCTCACGGAATGCGCCGCGCCGCGCGCGCTGGGCCGGAGTGTTGGGATTTCCGGGCTTCACATAAGGCCGCATGAATTGCCTTCCAAAACGCTGGTAGAATACCACGTCGCCCATGCGGCCGTTGAGTGATCTCAGATCATAATTAAGCGTGACTCGTGCCATTGTTGTCCTCCTGTGGTGTGATGGTATATACAGTGCGGGTTTCGGGATGGAAAAAACACTTTTTTTTCTGGAAGCGATACAGGCGACGATCATGATCGTCGCCTGGGCCCATTCATTTAAGCACATTCGATGAAAGCGTATACTCTTGTCCCTTGAAGGCGCGAAAACATTTTCGCGCCTTCAAGGGACTTAAAATATTTTAAGAGGAAAGGCAGCACAACCGATGAATGTCATCACCTCTGCCATTGTTTCAAAAGACCCTGAAATTCACCATTGCACCTATGAAATAGACAGGGGGGTTGTTGCCTTTAAAATTGTTATTCATGTTTGAATTTGCCATGAAATCATTGTATTTTGTGGAAGGAGAACCTGTATTTGAGGATCTAATTTGTACTAGTTCAACATTATTATATATGCTAGAGAAGAATGGATAATCAATCCCACTCAGTAATTGTAATTCAACAAAACGGGATACGTAAATAGAAACACCTACTTGCAGTGAGCCAAAAATTGCATAAGCCGGGTCAGTCGATAGATTTGCTTGCTCAGAATGATAATTTCCGGAAGCAATTGCACTATAAGCGTATTGATTAATACCTCTAGTAGTATTAATATACTTTCTGATCCCTCCACCCAACGAGACAAAAGGAATAAAACCACCAAAAGGATAATTATTCTGAACATTTAATGATAAACTATATGCTTGTGCCATTCTTCCTTCAAACATATTATAAGCTCTTACTACATAGGCACCATCTTCTGTCTGAGTGCCCATAGTGCTTGAATCTTTCATATCAATATAATCTAATTCAAAATCGACTCGAATTCCCCAGTTTTCACTTAATTCATAACTAGGCGAGATCACAAGGCCATTCATAACAGCATCTTTTTTTGTGCTACTTATTTCACCAGATAAGTCTATAATAGGCACATTTATTCCAGAAATTCTCCCATATCTCCCTCCAACAGCAATAGCAAAACGATTTCTCTGTTCATCAACCTGATAAGTCCGATTAGGGACACTGTAATTTCTGCCTGAAATCCTGTTTAAAAGTCGGATGGCCAGAATCCTCGATGCGCTTTCCAAATCTTCTTCGCGAGTACATCGCTCCGATTCGGCAAAATCAACACCGCCTGTCTGAACATCGACCACGCGGGAAGCGATGCTATACATTGAACCTAGCTTCGAAACCGTACCGATCAACATCTTCTTCGCCGAAAGAAGACGCCCCGCCTCAACCGCACAGCTCGAATCGGTGCATCCGGTCATCTGAAAGCCCTGCTCTCTGAGGATTGTACCGATCTGTGACCGCTCGATCACCTGTACATCGTTCTTTTTGGCAATTTCCGTGTTTATAACTTCCGACACAGCTTTTGCGGCGTACAAAGAAACATTGTTAGCGTTAAAGTCCATCACCGCGATGCGCATCCGTTCCTGCGCATGCAGTCCTGATGCGCTGATTACCAATAGCACAGCGCTAATAATGATCTTACAGAACCTCATGTTACAACCTCCCAAACTATCTTTATTTAAATGATATGATAAGCCATGCTACTTCAGTGCCCCTACCATCTTCCCAAGCCTTTCGATGTCCCGGCTGTTGCCGCCGATCGACTTCATGAGGATATCCCCCCGTTTATTGACAAGGAAGAACGCGGGGATTTTCGTTTCGGGGACGTATTTGGGAATGACCATCTGGTACAGATCGAGCAGGCATTCCTGATTGCGGACGTTGATCCCCGACAGAAACTCCTCCGCCTTGCTCGAACCTTCCTTATCGATGTTGACAAGTAAAAGCTTGCAGGTAGACTGGTTCCTCTCTGCAATAGTGACAAGCTCCGGAATCTCGGTCTTGCACGGAACGCAGTAGCTCGCGAAAAAAGCGATGATCACGTTTTTGTCTTTGATTTCGTTACGGAGTGAGATAAGCTGGCCTTTCAGGTTGTAGAGCGCGAAGGACGGGGCGGTTGCCGCATTGACGCGCGAGAAATCTGATGCTATAAGGAATAACAAAAGAGTGAATAACAAACATTTAACTGATTTCATATACTTTTCCTAAAGATACAGTATTATTTACTATATAAATTCTTTTCAATTATCATATTCTGTCTGAAGAATTACTATACCAATATTTCATACACCTTCTGGTCAATTTCTGTCAAGTTTTAAACGCTGGCAAACATCAGCGTAGTATATCAAGTCAGGATAATACGCCATGTCCATCTTTTCAATGATCCTTACCGTCTCAGGACTCGCGCTTTTCGAGACGATCTCGAGCATCGACAACGCCATCATCAACGCGGAGGTGCTCTCCACCATGCAGGAGAAAGCGCGCCGCTGGTTTCTCCTCTGGGGCCTCATATTCGCCGTCTTCCTCGTCAGGGGGCTCCTTCCCTGGGTCATCGTCTGGGCGACCATGCCGGGGCTCGGGCCCATCGGCGCGCTCACAGCGACCTTCTCAAGCGACCCGCAGGTCCAGCGCTCGATCGAGCAATCCGCGCCAATACTCCTGATCGGCGGCGGCACGTTCCTTATCCTCCTTTTTCTTCACTGGATATTCCTCGAGGAGAAGAATTACGGGCTTCGCATCGAGCCGAAGTTCAAGAAATACGGGATATGGTTTTTCGCGGTCGCATCGATCGTGCTTGCGCTCATAGTCTGGTACGCAATCAGGCAGCACCCGATGATGGCGTTTTCGGCGGTCGTCGGCTCCACCGCGTTCTTTATCACCCACGGCTTCAAGCAGAACGCAGAGGAAGGCGAAAGGAACCTGAAGGACCGCGCAATGTCGGACGTGAGCAAGATCCTCTATCTGGAAGTGATTGATATGACCTTCTCCATTGACGGCGTGCTCGGGGCGTTCGCCTTCACGTTGTCGGTGCCGCTTATACTGCTCGGCAACGGCATCGGCGCGTTCGTGGTGCGGGAGTTCACCATCGGCAACATCGATCGCATCAGGAAGTATCCGTACCTCAAGAACGGCGCGATGTATTCCATCCTCGCGCTCGGTCTTATCATGGTGCTGGACAGCTTCGGCGTCCACATCCCGAGCTGGGTGTCGCCGGTCATCACCTTCGCGGTCATCGGCTTTTTCTTCTGGAAGTCGGTGCGGGCGGCGAGGGAATGAGTATTAAATCCGGGGCTACTTCCGATATAATACTTTTCCGTATTTCATGATGCTCTCAAGGAAGCCGCTCCGGTTATTCCTCTTTACGATGAGCTTCGGTTCAATATTTGAATCGACCTGCCGGCAGAGAGAAAAAAGCCTGGCGTTCGTTTCGAGGAAATCCCCATCGAGTTCTTCCAACACAACAGCGATATCGATATCGCTGTCCTTACGTTCCGTGCCTTTCGCGTAGGAACCGTACAATATGATCATGCTTTCCGGCAACGACTGTGAAACCAGTTTCGCATATCGCTCTATTTTTTCATTAATGCCTGAATCCAAGAGAACAGCCCCTTTGTCTTGTTGTATAAATCCCTGCTCTTCTCCGATGTGAGAGTTTTCATTATTTCTCTTCTGTCGTCAGGATACCGTGCTTCGATGTTGAGCGGCATAAGCATATCGATAAGCAATCCCTGCTCGTCGGACAGAATATCCGCGATATAACTTTCTTCAGCGAGTCTCAACAGATTATGCGTATATGGCGGCTCACTCCCGGTATTGTACAGGTAATACCCCTTTAATACCTTTTCAATAGCCTGATGGCAGTAAAAACCTGATTGCAGATATTTCCCGCTCTTCAGCATTATTTCCGCCGAATCAAGATCATCCAGCGCGATTTCGATCCAATAGTCTATTTTTTCCTGTTCGCCCATTATATGACGCCCTTCTTCATAATTATTTTCTAATCCTGAAATGCTTCCCTGTCAATAGTTATTTGAAGAAACAGTTAAATCTTAATGAACGATTTCTTCTGGAAGTCGGTGCGGGCGACGAAGTCCGCGTAACGGAAGTTTTTCAGGACCGAAAAAAGCGTTGTATATCCCCTATCCCGCCCGTATGATAAGCCTTTATGGACCGTTTTCATAACGATCTCAGTAAAGGGGGATACGATGAAACAGATTTACGGGATGCTTGCCGACTACAACATGAAGGCCGACTTCAAGGTGCTCGAGATCGTGAGTTCGCTCCCCGAAGAAGCGGTGCGCAGGGACCTGGGGACCTTCTTCAAATCAATACTCGGCACGCTCGAGCACACAGGCCTCGCGGCGCTGAACTGGATGAAAAGGCTCAACGACATAGCCGGATATACATCGATTTCCGGCAGCGACCTTCACAAGCTCTCCGCGGAGGATATCCAGAAGAGGATCGAGGCCGATTACCGGTACTGCTTCCAGTTCATCAAGGAGATTGACGCCCTTCTTGTCGAATTCGTGAATGAGCTGAAAGAGGAGGAGCTGTCGAAAAGGATCAGGTTCAGGAATTACAAAGGCGAAGAGATGGAGCGGGACTACTGGAGCGTGGTCATGCACATCTTCAACCACGGCACGCACCACAGGGGGGCGATATCGGCCATGCTCGATATACTGAAGGTGGACAACGACTACTCGGGGATCAACGCCTATACCGGATAGAAGGCGCTTACGCGGGAAATACGCGGCGGCCTGCCTGACCGCCGCGCACGGCCGCACGTAATTACTTATCCAGCTCTTTCAGCTCCAGCACGAGCAGCTCGTGGATGCTCTTCCCCTTCACCACTTTTGTCCCTTCAGCCAGCGGCACGGTGAGCTCCATGTCCGCCTCAAGGCGCAGGTAGCACGGCTTTGACAGGTGCGCCGGCCTTTCTATCTGCGGGAGGTAATCGCGCTCCTCGAGAAGCCGGTTGTTATAGTAGCGCATCGTCACCGCGCTCCCGTTGTACGGCACCTCGATCAGGTACTCGCTCGCGTATTTGTTCTTCGTGATCGGCGAAATCTGGTAAGGTCCTGTCTCGGTCCGCTTCTCCTTACCGGTGCTCAGGATAATCTCGTTCCCCTTCGCTACCATGACATTCGGGCACACTTCTCTTCCGTAAAGGTCGCTCAGTATCGCCGAACAGTAGACCACCGAAAATTCCTCCGTCTGGGGCCGTCCCCAGTGCCAGAACACGATGTTGCCGGCGATAGGGGTGTTGCCGAAGTTGTGGTCGTGATAGCCAAGGCCGTTGGTGATCTTCGCGACATGGTCGCCGATCCTGATCGTTCCCTTCACTACGGCGCGGGGCAGCGGAACAAGCCATCCGAAATATTTGCTCCTGTCCTCGCGGTAGTAGTAGTATCCCGTTCCCGGCCTCCATCCGGGCACCGTGCCGGTGAATTCAAGGTCAACGACCGCGTCCCCTTCCTCGGCGTGAATGTGATACTCCTGCCCGCTCCCCTTCGCCCACACCCTGGGGCCGATCCTCACATCGCAGCGCTCCTTTGACGCCTCGTATTTAAGGCCGGGACAGTCTTTGATAATGGTGCGGCTCTCTCCGTTCGGAGCGACCGCGAGCAGCGTGAACTGCGGAACGGGAGGCTCGTGCATCTTGCTGTAGTCCCGGTTCCTGAACGCCACCACCGCGGTGTAGCCGTCCTCGGTGTGCATGTCGAAATACCACCACTCGAAGAAGTCGGGTTCGTCCACATGATACGACCCGTCATCCCTGTCGGTGAGCGTCTCCTGCCTGCGCTGATCAACAAGCACGCGCGGATCAAAGGGGCTTATGATTTTCTGGACCGCCATTTTATGTATACCTCCCAAACCTGTTTTATATATTCACAAAAACTATAGTGTATGATCAGATAGTGATTGTCAAGAAATAACCACATCTTTATCCCGCGTAAACATGCTCATAAAACCAGGCCATATCCTTACGAAAGCTCGTGCCGGGAACGCTTTATCTGGAAAAGTCATTGTTTATTTCAGGCCGCGTTTTTACATTGTATGAGTATGGTTGCGGTTTTTATTTTCAGGTAGCCCCCTGTGCAAGCCTTGAATGGCGCGGACGCTTTACTTCGAGGTTTCGGGCGGATAACGGATAATTCCCGCCGAAGCGGTCATCTTCCGGCGGGAATCAGAAGGAGCATGAAACATGAAGATCAGGTTCTGGGGCGCGAGGGGATCGCTTACCGTATCGGGCCCCGAGTTTCTCACCTATGGCGGCGATACGACCTGCGTCGAGGTCCGTACAAAAAATGACGAGATCGTTATCGTTGACGCGGGATCGGGCATCCGGAATCTCGGGAACGCGATGATCGCCGAAAAGAGGAACCGGTTCACCATCCTCTTCACCCACGCGCACTGGGACCATATCATCGGGTTCCCGTTTTTCAAACCGCTCTATTTTTCGAGCACCGAAATCGAGATCTCGGGATGCCAGTATTCGCAGGAGACGATACAGCGCCTGCTCTCCAGCGTCATGCATCCCCCGTTCTTCCCCGTGAAAATCAGCGAATTGAAAAGCACGATCAGGTTCAACAGCTACTGCGAGGAGACAATGACCGTCGGTTCGATGGATATAGTCCCCGTCTACCTCAACCATCCCAATAACGCGATCGGATATAAATTTATCGAGGACGGGAAAAGCTTCGTGTTCCTCACCGACAACGAGATCGGCTTCCCGAACCCTGACAGCCGCGAGCTTTCGTTTGTCCACCCCTCCGGACGGGAGTACGGGCAGTATCTCGAATTCTGCCGCGGCGCGGACCTGCTCGTTCACGACTGCGAGTACACGCCGGAGGAATATTTCAAAAACCGAATGTCATGGGGGCACAGCAACTACCGTGACGCCCTGACCCTCGGGATCGAGGCGGGAGTGAAACGGTTCGGCCTGTTCCACCACAATCAGGACAGGACCGATGATGAGATCGACGCCATCGTGCAGAAATGCCGCGACATCCTGAAGGAGCGCGCTGTCGCCATGGAGTGCTTCGGTGTCAGGCAGGGATTTGAAATAACCTTATAGGCGGTGTCGTTACCGCCCGACCCGCCCCAGGGATCAGCGAATGATCTCCCGCATCTTCACCATCCTCATCGGGACCTTCTTCATGCCATCAACGGTGACAATTGAATATTCCTGTGCGGTGCTCCCGGTGACCGCGCCGGTAAACGACCTTCCGTCTCGCAGGTAGACCGTTTCGACCCTTCCGTACACCCGTTTGATGTCATCATTGGTTTTTATCGCGTTCGCGGGGCGGGCGTTCCCAACTTTCCCCTGGCTGATCGTGGCAGCGCTCTCTTCCTTCTTCTCTTCTGCAACGACCGGAGCTTTTTCGATGCGGCTGCCGGCGCGGAAGTTTTTCCTTGCCGCGTACAGGATGACAGCAATTCCCGCAGCAAGCACTACGATCAGCGCCAGAACCACCGCTCGCCTTATTTGTTTCTTTTCCATAACCTTCCTCCTTTTCTCTATCCGCGGGACAAAAGTATAATCATGGACCCATTCCCGCCCCTTCCCCTTCAAAAGGGGACAGGTGGCTGGAAGCCGGGAAGGGGTCCGTATATTCGCCTCCCGCCTGCTACAACGTGCCGTCGTTCCTCAGCTTTACAATGAACATGTCGTAGGTTCCTCCGGCAAAGCTATTGATCGGCTCTTTACCTTGAAGGAGTGGTATATTCGCGCCAGTATTCCCCGCGACAATATACCCGCCGTCGGAGGTCTGCTCTATGGAATGTGCATGGTCCTGCCCCGTCCCTCCCAGTATGGTATACCAGGAGACCATTCCGCCTGAATCCAGCTTCACTATCAGCATGTCATGGCTGCCGGACCAGGCGCCGAGCTTTGTCCCCGGTGGCAGGGTTATGTTGGTACTGGTATACCCCGCGACAATACACTCGCCGTCGGGGGTGTGCTGCATGGACAATGCCGAATCGTTTCCCGCCCCCCCCAGGAAGGTGTACCAGTCCACATTCCCGCTGGAATCGAGTTTCACTACCAGCATGTCGTTGTTGCCGTCATTGTAATAGTTGAGGATCCACGACTTCCCCTGTAAAGTATCAATCGTTGCATTCGCAGTCCCCGCGATTATATACCCGCCGTCGGAGGCCTGATCTATAGAATTTACCTTGTCAGCCCCTGTCGCACTTCCCAGAAAGGTGTACCAGGACACATTCCCGCTGGAATCAAGCTTTACTGCCAGCATGTCCTGCCCGCCGGAATAGTTGTTGCGACAGGGCGCGTTCTGCATTTTCTCAGTTCCTATCGTTGCATACGACTGCCCCCCGATGATATACCCGCCATCAGAGGTCTGCCGTATGGATTGTGCCTGATTATTTCCTGTATCTCCCAGAAAGGTGTACCATGCCACATTCCCGCTGGAATCCAGCCTCACTGCCAGCATGTCGTAGCTACCGTGATGATCGTTACGACATGGCGCGTTCTGCATTTCACCGGGTAATATCGTTCCAGCCCCATATCCCGCGACAATATACCCGCCGTCGGAGGTCTGCTGTATATCATTTGCAATTTCAGAACCCGTTGACCCTCCCAGGAATGTATACCAGGAGATATGACCGTTTGCATCCAGCTTCACGATCAGCATGTCGTCGTTAATGCCACTGGCATGATGAGCCTTGATCTTCGTTCCCTCAGGAAATTCAATGTCATAAAACGCACACCCCGCGACGATACACCCGCCGTCGGAGGTCGGCTGTACAGACTCTGTCCGTTCGTTTCCCACCCCTCCCAGAAAGGTGCACCACGCCACATTCCCGCTGGCATCCAGCTTCACGATCAGCATGTCGTAGTTGCCGTCATTGTAATAGTTGAGGATCGGCTCCTTACCCTGCAGAGATCCTATTGCTGAGTTAGAATACCCGGCAATAATATACCCGCCGTCGGAGGTCTGGTGTACGGAGTATGCTATTTCCCACGCGCCCCCTCCCAGAATGGTGAACCAGATCGACTGCCGCATAGTCATGTCGTCTATGGCGCTGTTGAACACACTGCCGCAGCCGGCGCACCACAGGGCGGCCAGCAGGGCACATATCGCGATCGTTCGCAGCTTCATTTTCATGGTGTCCCTCCTAAAATTTCATGCCCGCGCCGAGGTTCAGGGCGGTGAACCACAACGGCGAGTCCTCCGCGATCAGCGTGATGCGGCAGCCACCATGGAGGTACCACTTCTCCCACAATTCGTAGCGCGCAGAAACGCCCGCGCTCACTGCCGGCTCAATCCCGCTGTCTGTCGTTTTTACAAGAAACCGGTTGGTGTAGGTCACGCTGTTATATGAGAGGCCGCACGCGAGGAATGGGGTCAGGTGAAAGTTCCCGTAGGGGCCGAACCCGTAGCCGAGCTTCAGCATCACCGGCGCCATGCAGCCGCTCTTGACGTCCCGGTCAGCGCCTTCCACATCGTAATGGGCGCTCGTGAACCGGTAATATCCCGCCTCGATGCCCGCCTCAAGCCTTTCAAAGAGGACATTCTGAGCGGAGAATGTCGCCGTGACGCCGTAACCCATTTTAAAAAGGTCGGCAAGCTTTCCCACAGGCAGTATGAAAGCGGCGTCCATGGCCGCGGTATACCCCGATGTGCCGAAGCTGACGCTTTCGATCTCCGACGCGTCGCCCCTGTCGTCAACGGCGCACACGCCGAAGGTATGTCATCTCTCCTGTTCAAGGCCGGAAACGGTATAGCTGGTCGTATTCGGCTCCGCGATCCTCACGTACTCCCCTTCGCGCCTGCGGAACACCCGGTAGCCTTTTACGCTGCCGTCCGGGTCGGTCGCCGCCTGCCAGCGCAGCGTTGCCGAGTAGGCGCCGTCAGAGCCGGGAGCGCTTTTTATCGCGTTGACCTCCCCGGGCGGGTTGGGGCGGATGTTTTTCGTGGTCAGGACGATCTCATTTGACGGCAGCGACTCGTCGCCTTCCCGCGCTATCGCGGTCACATAGACATGAAATGGCGTGTTGCTCGGAAGTTCCCGCACGGTATAGCCTTTGCTTCCGGTCTCGCCCGCCTTCCGGTATTCGGCGTCTTTCGGGCCTTTCAGATAGATACGATATTCGCTCACCTGGTTATACGGCGGGAGCCAGGTCAGCCGTATCCTGTCGGTCTCGGCTTTCCCCTCAAGTCCCGAAGGGTTGCGCCGCGCAACGAAGAGCACCTGGTCCCGCCTGAACGTGAATTCCTTCGGGCTGTTGATCTCCTCTCGGAAGGTATAGGTTTCCCGGTCCTCGTCCACCATGTAACAGGCTACCCCCTTGCCGTCGGTCTTCTGCACGAAGACCTTGCCCATGTAGAGCTCCGTGTAGAGGATGCGCATGATGGTCTCCCGCGCGATCACTTCCCGCTTGTTGTCCTTCTTCTGCAGGGTGATCTTCGCCGCGTTCTCCGCCACGATCGTGCCCTGGAGGATCGCCCCGTCCTTCAGGAACACATACTCACCCCTGAGCGACTGGCGCGAACCGAAGGCGCATACGAGAAGTAATATCACAGGCAGGATAGTTCTTGATTTCATGATAGTTCAGCTCCCTTCCCGTGTAACCGGAAGCACCATCATGGATTTGAGGTTTCATACCGGTCTTTGTGTATTTGAATATAAAGTTTTTCAATTTAATGCAATGAGTCAGGATTGTCCAGTAATTTTATATGATCACGGCTGTTTTATATCATGCCGCCATCAGTGCATGAGAGCCTTCAATTATCCATAAGCTATCAAAAGAATACTGTATTCGCAGACATACGTGGAGATCAATGATCGTGCAGCCACAGAAAAGGATACTTCAATTTCCGTGCTCAAGCACGATCTTGACCGCGCCGGCGTTTCCCTTCGCGTGGAAGGTTTCGACGGCCTCCCTGAACCGCCCCATCGGGAAGCGGTGGGTGATCATTCCCTCCGTCTTCACCTTTCCGCTTTTCATGAGCGCGGCGGCGATATCGAACGACGTCTTCTTTCCGTCATCGGTGGCGTGGCAGTTGATACCGGTCAGCCTGATCTCCTGGTTCCAGACGGGGGTATAGTCGATCTTCCCGGGATTGAAGTTGATACCGATGATCACGACCGCCCCGCCTCCGCGCACCCATCGCAGCGAATCCCTGACGCTCGCGTCGTTTCCGATCGTGTCGTAGATGATATCGAACCCGCCCAGCATGATCTCGTTCCCGAAATAGCCCTTCCAGTACGACGCGCCGGTTATATCCGCCATTCGCCTGTACTGTGACGACCGTCCGGTGATCACCTCGTCCGCGCCCATCTTCTTCGCAAGCTCCGCCTGGAACGGATAGCGCGCAACCGCGTAAATCTTCGATCCCGGCTGCACCGCGCGCGCAACCGCTACAGTAAAGAGCCCGATCGTACCGCACCCGACGACGAGCACCCGGTCGCCTTTAGCCGGTTTTTCCTTATACACGCCGTGCACGGCGCAGGCGACCGGCTCAAGGAGCACCGCCTCGTCGTTTGTAAATGAAGGCGGTATTTTGAACGGCTGCGTTTTGTGCATGGCCATCAGCGGCGAGAAGCCTCCGCCGGTGTCGCGCAGCGGAAGCGCTTTCGTGCCGATGTTGCGGCAGAGCATGTAGTTCCCCTTCGCGCACTCCGGGCATTTCGGCTCGATCTCGAGCTGGTAGCATGACGGCCAGTCGATCCGGAGCGCGACGCGGTCGCCGGGCCTGAATTCCCTGACGCCCTTCCCTGTATTCACGACCTCCCCGACAAGCTCGTGGCCGAGGAACTTCCTGTCGATGCCGGGAAGCCCCGCCGGGAAGCAATCGGTCGCCATGTCCATGTAGAGGAAGTGGATATCGGAACCGCACAGCCCGCAGGCGATGTTCCTTACCAGGAGCCAGTCCGGCCCGGGCAGTTCAGGATCATTCACCTCGGCATAGCGGACCGGCGTAAACGGCCAGAACGGCGCGTTCTTCGAAAGCTTTGAAGCGGCCTTCAGGAAGGCGATCTTTCTGATATCGTTGTCGAAGTAGAGTGCTTTCATGGCTCACTCCCGCTGTTGATGGGGCTGATCGGCGCTGAAACCGCCTTTCCGACCGGGCGGCCGTTCGGGCGGATACTATCCGCGCTGGTATATACTTTCTATATAGATGACGGATATACCGGTCAACAACAATTCATGTGAAATGGACTGTTTTATCAGACCGCGCGCTTCAACGGCATCACAACGGCGCGGCCGCGGATAGAAGCGTTCTCGTGGAATTGAGGATTTAAGGTTCCGTGAAGTTCCGGGATACGGCGCGCGGTCCCTTTCAGCGCTGAATGAGTATCCTGATGAGGTTGGTTGAGTAATAGCCGGTCTGGCTGTTTTCGGTGACGACCCTGATGAAGTACTCACCGGCATCGACGACGGTCCCGGCGTTGTTTCTGCCGTTCCAGGCGATCGGGCTTGAAATCGTGGCGTATGTCCCCACGAACACCTCGTCGCCGTTGATATCCATGATCGTGACCGTCACTTTATCGACCGTTACCGGCGTGCCGCTGCAGGCGATCTTCAGGACCTGCGTATCGGGATTGAACGGGACCGGATAGGCGATGATATCGCTCTCGCTGATCGTATGATCGCAGAAGAGCCCGGCAGAGGCAATCGCCAGTATCAATGGTATCATCAGTTTCTTCATCATCGCCACACTCCCCGCAGGTATTTTATTCCTCCGGCGGAACGGGATTATCATACAGGAAAAGCGTTTCAAGGTCAATTGAAATTGCTCCTCGATACTGGAATTTGTATCCCCCCTCGCTTCTCCTCCGTTTCACCTTTTACTGTGGTTTTACCTTCCATCATCCGCCATTATTCCGGGCACGCCCCGGACCGGGAAAGCATACTGCCGGGGGTATTTCTTTCTTGACGGGGCATGCCGGCATGGGCGATCATACTTCCACATTGCATTTCCGGACCGGTTCCGCATACGGGCTTTCTCCGGTAATGGCATGAAAAACTCATCGCGCTGAAGGTACATCCTATGAAAAAAACCGCCTTCTGCCTTTTACTTGCGCTTGTCATACTTCCTTCATGCATAAGCGGACTATCGCGCCACGGCTCCGGAAACGACGCGCCATTCAGGGAAATGGCGGCAAAGCTGTCAGAAGCCGAAACAAAGCTTCCCAACAAGATCATCGCCGTGTACGGTTTCGAGGTGACGGGCGGAGCGAACGCGGCGTACAGTAAATACGCGACCGTAAAACTCATCCATGAGATCGTGAGCCTGGGAAAAGTCACCGTCGTCGAGGGCTCGCGCACAGACCAGGTGCTCAAAGAGCAGGGCCTTCCATTTCCGGGGACAATCGACGCGAACATGGCCGCGCGCATCGGCAGGATGCTTTCCGTCGACGCGGTGGTCGTCGGAACGATCCACGCGCAGGGAAACGAGGTCGAACTCATCGCCCGCATGATCCAGAGCGACAAAGCGGTCATCCTCTCATCGGTCAGTGAATGGGTTCACGCCGGAGCGTTCATGAGCGATACAGTCGAAATCCCTGAAACTCCAACGAAAACCGTCACCGCCGATAATGATGCCGCAGACAGGATTTCGGACGGCGCAAACGCCCGCATCACTCCCGGCAGGAGAGAATACACGGGCAGTGAACCGGTCCGTATCACCTTCTCCGGGCTTCCCGGCAACCGGAACGACTGGATCACGCTTGTCAAAGCGACAGAACCGGACAATACGAACGGGCAATGGTTCTATACCTACGGAGAGCGGTCGGGGAGCCATACCTTCAATCCGACCGAACCGGGCAACTACGAGATAAGGTTATATTTCAACTGGCCGAGCGGCGGGTACAATGTGCAGAAAAGGGTCAGGGTAAGCGTACGATAACCTGCGCTATTCCTTTATGTCGTCAAAGTGGCTGTAGTCTTCGATTTCATTCTTGACCTCGATTCCCCTGAGGTAATCGAGTGTCTTTCGTACAAGGCGGGCCACTTCAAGACACACATCTTTATGCGGGCTTTCAAGACCGCTTATCTGCCTGATCTGATGATCAACCATCTCGAGGTTTGCTATCGCCTCCGCGAGCTTCTCCTCATCCTGTGAGGTACGCCCGAAAACCCTCGGCTTCTCGTCTGCCATATATGCCTCCTGAAAAACCGTATATGTGTCACCATACAGTACAAAATACCGATTAAAAGCCTGAATGGTCAATTGTATTTTTGCGGACACCGCAGAACAAAGCAAAGACGGCATTCTGATTCGGGTGGGATATAAAGCGGACGCCTGCCCTTCAAGGCGGTTCCAGGGCAGGGCATGAGCTTGGTGGAATAAAAAGCCCCTCCCGCATACAACAGGCCGGGAGGGGCGCACTTTCATTTTTGAAGCCGGATACAGCTCTTACTTCGCTATAATCACCTGCTCCTTCCATTTCAGTTCATCGGAGTTGACCGTGACGACATCGCGGTGCAGCTTGCCGATGCTCGTAATCTTGCCCTGAGAGAATGTGGTAAACCGGATAGACTCGTTATGGAAATCATAAGAAGGCTGTGTGGTATAGAATACCGCCCTGCCCACGGTAAGCTCCTGGCGTTTGATCATGGCGATATTCTTTTTGAGGTGCTTCGGGCTTACCCACGCCTCGGTACCGTTGGCGAAGAGTATTTTATACTCAAGGTCCTTGCCGCTTCCACCCTGCTCCATCACTTTACCGACATTCCAGTCGCTGCCGTTTTCCGATGCCAGAACATCTCCCGGTTCGAAAACAAACTTATTCGCTGATTGGGCTTGTTCCGACTGCCCCTGGTCGGAGGCGGTGAATTCGTCCTGTGCCCAGATGAGCTTCGACGCGAATACCATCGAAATGAGCGCCGCGCACAGCAGGGCGATTAGTGTCATCTTTTTCATGTGCAGTTTCTCCTCTTTTTGATAAATGCCGTGACAATGCCGCTTCCTAATTATGTCACGGCACACCCTTTACTACCGGGCTTGCCGTTTGTCAAATCAAAAACCTGCAGTGCGTACCGGCCACCGCACTTAAAAAGCCCGCACGGGCTTTACTGCAATCCCGGCCGTGCCGGAATTGCATTGACACAATGCCCGTCCCGCGTAGAATTCCCGGCATGAAACATCCTTTCAAAAAATTAATCTCGCTGCTTGTCCTCTGTTCCGGTATGAGCCTGTGCGACACGACGTCGCACGCGCTGCCCGTATCGGTCGAGACGAAAGTAATTCCGGGGCACCACGAGCCTCACACCCCCGCTCATCTCAATCAGGTGGGATACAACCGCTATTTCCCGACCGCGAGGCACCCCGGCGCCGTGCTCGTGCTTATCTCCGGATACGTGTCGGGCGCGGGATACTTCGATCCGCTCGCGCGCGACCTCGCGGCCAGGGGCGATGTCGAGGTATGGACGATCAACAGGCGCGAGGCGCTCCTTGAGGAATCCACCGCGATCGGGAACGACATCAAGTCGTTCTTCACCGCGCAGACCGCCCCGGAGCGGGAAGCGATCATCGCCAGGCTCTCCCGTCCCGATAACTATCTTCCCGCCGGCCATCGCTTTCTCGCGCACTGGGGGCTCGACGTCCAGATCGCCGACATGAAGCGCGTGATCGAACGCGCGAAGGCTCAGAAGCGTTCCGTGTTTTTAGGAGGCTGGTCTGACGGCGTGGAATATGTCATGGCCTACACGAACACCCTCTTCCACGGTTCGCGTACCGGATCATCGGACCTTGCCGGGCTGGTGCTCCTCGATGAAAACCCCGAGTGGGGGACCGTCGGGAGAAAGCTTTCCGCCGTCGATGAGGCGCTGCGTCGCCATACTTCGCTCGCGGAGAAGGGGTCGCATTACATCTCATACGTTCCTTCGCTCGCGCTCAACCGCCTGGCCATGGAGCTCGCCCGGCGCGATCCCGGCGGCAGAAGCCCCCTCGCCGGCGCGTTCGGCCTTACCGACGCGATGCGCCGCCGGGGGATCACGAACAGGGCGCTCCTCGGCTGGCTCTGCGACGCGAGCATCACCGGTCATGGAACGCGTTCCAGGAGCTCATTCGGCTGGCTCGTTCACGCGGGGGATATCGCTTCGCCGTCCGATCAGCAAACCGGGATGTTCGACTGGAAGGGGCACGGAGAAACGGGGGAAAACAGTTCGATCGGCCGCTTCGCCGCGGCCGCGCAATTTCCGGGACGGGTATGGGAGGTCTTCTATCCGCGCGGCGTGCTCATCGATTACTGGCGCATCGCGCGGTGCGATTTCAACTGTCCGAAGTTCGGTATCCGCCCCAACCCCGAAAACAGGCTTCCCGTATTCTACCTGCTTTCAGGGATGAACAACTGCGGCAGCGGCGTGCCGGAAGGACTGCGCTGGTACCTCGGCAAAAACGGAATGGCGTTTCGCGATGTTACCCTGCTCCGACTTTACCGGTACGCGCACGCCGATATTTTCTTCGCCGACCGCGCGCGTGAGGATGTGTTCACGCCGCTCCACGAATGGCTGCTTCGAATACGGTATGCCGCGCCGGCATCACGGAATTGAGGCGATCTCCCTGAGGCTCCCGTCGTGCGAAAAGATGACGCGGTCGCCCATCTTCTGGATTTCCTTCCACGGCACCGGCCTGTGCTCGTACGCGACATCAAGGCCGCGATCGGCAATCCACTTCTCAATGAACGGCAGCACGTCCGCGTTCCAGTAGAAACGCGCCCCCGCGCCTTCGCGGTACATCTTCCAGTATTCAGGCGGCACCGCTTTCCAGAGCATGTCGTAGTTGAAGGGCGCGTCCCCGGCGAGCACGACCGTTCCCTGCCGCGTGTTCACGCGCACCGCCTGATGGCCGTGCGTATGGCCGCCGGTGGGAATAAGCGTGAGGCCGGGCTTGAGCTCATGGACGCCGTGGACGATCTCGACACGGGGAAGTACGGGAAGCCAGTGCGCGGGAGAGTAGTAGGTTTCCTCGTTCGGATTGAGATGCAGGAGCTGCATGAAATCGTAGTACTGAATGAAGAAGCGCGCGTGTGTCAGGTGCTTCATCCCGCCGGTATGGTCCCAGTGGATGTGGGTCTGCACAACGTTTTCAATGGCCGTTGCGTCAAATCCCCTGGCGGCAAGCATCTCCGGCAGCTCCTCTTCAGGCTTTCTCTCGCAGGTCGAACCGAGTCCGGGGATATGATCGCGCGCGAAGCCGGTATCGACGAGCACCGCGCCGCCGTCTTCATCGACGACGAGAAACACAAAACTCGGAATGTTCTCCACGGCCCGGAGCGCGCTTCCGCCCTGCCCGTCGAACCTGACAGAGAAATATCCGTTGAATACCGGCATAATTGTATGGTACATCGCACAAACCTCCCCGTCGTGTCATCTTTTTACGGGTTAACATTCCGCACGGTGGTGTCAAACATATTTTATTGTCGAACGAACGAGTGAAGACAACAAGCGGTTTACTACCGCTTATCGTGAACTGTCACGGGGCGGGCGGGATATCACCCGCCGGCGGGAAAACTGATGTGGAAGCGGGTACCCGAGGTCCTGTCGATCCACACCTCGCCTTTGATCTGGCGCACAAGCTGCGGCACGAGGACAAGCCCCAGAGATGGCGTATTCCCGAGGTCGACGCTGCCGGGAAGCCCGACCCCGTTATCGCCGACATCGATCTCGATCATGTTCCCGCTCTTCCGCAGCGCGAGCGTGATCTCCCTGGATTCATCGCTGCCTTCATGGAAGGCGTGCTTGAGGGAATTGGAGATGAGCTCGCTTACCATAAGCCCGCAGGGAATGGCAAGGTCGATGCCGATGAATATTTCCTCCGCCTCAGCCCGAAAGGCGATTCCATGGGCAGCCGCCGAATAGGTACGGAAGAGTTCGTGCGCCATCGATTTCAGATAATTCCCGAAATCGACATGCGAAAGATCGCTGGACTGATAAAGCCGTTCATGGACCAGGGCCATTGCGCGGATCCTGTTCTGTGAATCATCGAGCCCCGCGATCACCTCGGGCACTTTGGTTTTACGGCTCTGAAGGCTGAGGAGGCTTATGATCACCTGCAGGTTGTTCTTGACGCGGTGATGGATCTCTTTGAGGAGCGTCTCTTTTTCACGCAGTGAAACCGTCAGCCGGTCTTCGGTCCGTTTGCGCTCCGTGATATCGTGAGCGGAAGCGAGAACGTGCGGCCTGTTGTCGATGAGGATCTGCTCGGCGGACCAGAGGTAGGTGCGGATATCTCCGGCCGGATTGCTCAGGTCAACTTCAACATTGAAAACAGATCCTTCATCCATGACCGTCCGAACAATACGTTTCCTCAGCTCAATATCCTTCCAGAGGCTCAGGTCGATCATGGTACGATTAATGAGATCATTACGCTTTAAATCTGTGAGCTTTTCAAACTCGCGATTGACATCCACGATCTTTCCATCTTCGAATGTCGTTATCGTCATGGCGATCGGGTTGGAGTAAAACGCCTTGTTGAATTTTTCCTCTGACCGGCGGAGCTCTTCCTCGGCCCTTTTCTTTCTGTCGATATCGATTGCCACCCCGTCGAACACTATCGAGCCGTTTTCGTCGTGCGAGAGCCTCATATAGTTTTCAACCCATATCACGCTTCCGTCCTTCCGCCGCACCTGCAGCTCGATATCTATATAGCCCCATTCTTTAACTATGGCGATGGTGCGTTCGCGCTCCTCCGGGTGAACATAAAACTGGCTGCCGATATCGGCAACAGATTCGATCAGGTCTTCCGGCGAGTCGTATCCCGCCATTCTGGAAAACGCGGAATTCGCAACGATGAAACGTCCCGCGAGGCTGCTGCGGTATACTCCAACGAGCGTATTTTCAAATATCGAGCGATAGCGTTCTTCGCTCGCGCGAATGATCTCTTCAGCACGCTTGCGGTCTGAAATATCAATGCAAACGCCCAGAATCCCGTACAACACGCCATTGTCATCGAGAAGCGGGTGGTTGGAGAACAAAGCCGGAAAACGCTCCCCGTTCTTCCTCACCATCATTACTTCATCGTTGAACCCCGGCTTGCCTTTCTTCATCAGTTCAAACGCGACCGGATACTTCGGCAGGTCTTCAGGGCTATTCAGGATAAACGGTGGTTTTCCTTTTATTTCCTCACGTTGATAGCCGAACATTTTCTCAGCGCCGGCGCTGAATTCAATAATAACGGGATTACCAAGATCGGCCTCGGCTATTATAAAAGCGATATTGTCCGCCGCCTCAAAAATCGTGCGAAGCTGTTTTTCGCTTTTCCGTATGATCTCATCGGCCTGCTTCCTCCCCGTGATGTCCTTGTTGACACCGCGGTATCCCCGGAACCTTGCCTCCCGGTCGAATATCGGGACCCCGCTGCTCAGGAAACAGACGCGGCTGCCGTCTTTGCGGACGTTCCATGTCTCGAGGTCAGCAAACGGCTCCATCATCTGAAACACGGCCAACAACATGTCTTTAATTAGATCCTTATTATCTGCCGCCACGAAATCGAGCGGCGAGGCGCCGATCATTTCATCAGCAGAGTAACCGAGCAGATTCTGGACCTGATGCGAGCAGTAGGTAATACTATAATTCTCGTCGACCTCGTAGATCATATCCGCCATGCTGTACACAATGTCCTGCAGCCGGCTCTCACTTTCGCGCAGCGCGTCCTCCGCGTGCTTCCGTTCAGTGAGGTCGAAGATCACGCCCACAATGCCCGCGCTGGCACCTTCAGCATCGGTGAAAAGCGCCTTATTGAACATCACCTCGTGAAGCGAGCCATCGGCGAATTGCATCGACGATTCATAGACCTGAACCCCGCCATCATTGAAAAGCCTGTTATCCATCTCGTAATAGATGTCTGCCAGTTCCGGCGTGAAAGCGTCGTAGACCGAGGCGCCTATCACCCTGCTGCGGGGCAGGCCGAGATACTCTTCGAAAGCCCTGTTGCAGCCCCTGTATATGCCGTTCATATCCTTGTAAAAAATCGGCGCGGGTATTGAATCGATGATTGTCTGTAAAAAATGCGCGTTTTCCCGTATCGCTTTCTCGGCGGCCTTGCGGGCGGATATATCGCGGACAACGGCAAATATCGCGCTGCTCCCCGACCAGACGCTCTTTCGCAAACTCACCTCGACGTCGAATACGCTCCCGTCGGCAGGCCTTTTTGCCCTCCAGTCGAAAATAAGCGTCTCGCCGGCCCAGACTCTTGCCCAGATGTCGGCCATCCTTTCCGGCTGATTGGCAAAATCTGCCGTAATATCCTGAATCCCTGATGAGAGCGCCTGGTCGCGGTCCATGCGATACATTTCAAGCATCCGTTCGTTTACCGCCAGCAGCCGCCCTTCGACGGTGTGAACAATGATACTGTCGTTGACGTTATTGAACACTGTCCTGAAATTCTGTTCCGACAGCGAAAGCATCTCCTGCGCCTTTTTGCGCTCTTCCCCCTCCCTGACGAGGACACGATTGCGCGCGATCACCTCCCGCAGCGACAGGATGACCGGTATCACAAGTAAAACGATAAAGACGAGCGACCAGTATCTCGCCTTCTGTAAGATAAGGTGCTGTACCCTGTGGGCCTGCTGCATATACATGCCGGTGCCTATGTAACAGCCGAGCTCGGGTATGCCGATCACGAAGGCGAGCTTCTCCTGGGGCTCTGTCGTATTCGGAAGATAGTAATAGTAGCTTACGAACCCCCCGGACGGGTTCGCGCGCGCGGCGCGCACCAGCTCGCGGATGATATAGACGCCATTCACGTCCTGAAGGTCCCACTGGCTGGTCATCTCTTTCGCGGGCTCGAACGGCTGCACAAGCATGGTCCCGTCGTACGCGCTCATGAAGATATAGTTGCTGCCGTACTGGTCCTCATAGATCATGCGGCGGACGATGTCCCGCGCCTGGCTGATCCCCTCTTCGCGCGTGATCCGGCGCCCGCGCACATCCCCAACGACATGCTCTATCGAATTGCGCGCGAGAATCACAATCTGCGTAAGGCCCGCCCGGCGTTCCACATCGCCGCTTTCAAGAAAATCAGAGGTCCAGAGCGCAAACATGACCTGGAATACGACCACGATAACCACAACGCTCGTAAGGATGCGCAGGAAGGGGGAGGTGGCGACGCTTCTGACGCGTTCTATGAGATTATCGGTATTCATGATATTTTGATCCATTTATAAGTATTATATTCAGCGCAAATTGTCTACTTTTTTTCCATTTGTCAGGGCGGATACAGGCGGCCGGACTGGCGCAATCTGTCATAATTGCATCAAACCATCCTTCCCGATAAAAGTATGCTTGACATCGGCCGGAAACGCGCGCATATTAATATCATTCGTAAAATTGAAAAGGCCCTCATATGACCGATTACGCATCCATCGAACCGTTCGAGATATGCTCCATACGACCTCCCACGGAAAACACGAGCCTCACCTTCCGGCTCAGCCGCAACTGTCACTGGAATAAATGCGGCTTCTGTCCCGTCTACAAACTCGGCGCGAAATTTTCACGAAGGGACCTTGACGAGGTAAAGGCGGACATTGACCGGGCGAAGCGGATAGACGATCTTCTCTTCGATGAAGGTATCGCCACCGGACTGTCATGGGGATCGGAATACGGCAGGGCGGCGCAGCTCATCAGCCGGATAAAGGCCGCGAAGGGCCCTGCAATCGAAGATGACGATGAGCGGCTTTCTCACATCGGAGACAGGGAAGACCTCGACGACAGGATGCGATGGTTCCTCTCATGGTTCAAGGACGCTCCCACCATCGAAGACAGCGTCTACCATCTCGTGCAGTGGCGCGCGGGAGGGGGCCAGACCTGCTTTCTCGGCGACGCTGATTCGCTCATACTGAAGCCGGATTTTCTCTGCGCGGTGATCGATCATGTGAAGCGGAATTTTCCCTCGATCGCGCGCTTCACGATCTACGGACGAACGCGCACGGCCGCGCGCCAGCGCGAACTGTCAGAATTGAAGGCGTTCGCGAAAGCGGGGCTGAACCGGGTCCATTTCGGCCTTGAAAGCGGGTGCGATGAGGTGCTTGCCCTGGTCAACAAGGGAGTGACGGCCGAAGAGCATGTTGAGGGGTGCCTCAAAGTCCGCGCGGCGGGGCTTTCCTGCTCGGTGTACGTGATGCCGGGGCTCGGCGGAGCGGCCCTTTCCGAAAAGAACGCCGCCGATACCGCCGCGGTGCTCACCCGTATCCGCCCCGACTTTGTAAGGATTCGGTCGCTCGAACTGTTTCCCATGACCCGGCTTGAAAAAATGAGGAGAGAAGGCAGCTTCGTAGAGGCGAGCGAAGAGATGGTCGTACGCGAGATACGGACGCTGGTGATGAACACCGATTGCGAGACCGAGATCATGAGCGACAGCGCCTCGAACCTTCTGCCGGTGCACGGGAGGCTTCCCTTCGACCGCGCCAGGATGCTCGACACGATCGATACCTATCTCGGGCTTTCCCCGAGGCACAAACTCGAATACAGCCTGCGCGCGCGGCTCGGCTCGTTCATGGGGCAGTACGGCGATCTCACCGACGATATTGTGACCGCGATCGCTCCCATGGTCTCAGGGGGCAGCCTCGATTTCTCCGGTGTTTCCGACGGCGAGATCGAGAGCGCGACACGCCTGATCCGCAGCAAACTGATGCCCTGACCCGCGTATCATTTATCCCCCCGGGGAAAAGACCGCTACGACCGCTTCTCTATCGGAACATATTCGTTGATATTCAGTCCGGTGTAGATCTGCCGCGGCCTGCCGATCTTGAGCGGCCTTGTATCGTGCATCTCCTTCCACTGCGCGATCCAGCCGGGAAGCCGTCCGATCGCGAACATGACGGTGAACATGTTGGTCGGAATGCCGATGATCCGGTAGAGTATCCCGCTGTAAAAATCGACGTTCGGATAGAGCTTCCGCTCGACAAAATACTGGTCGTTGAGCGCGGCCTGCTCAAGCTCCATCGCGATGTCGATGAGCGGTTCCTGAATATTGAACTTTTTAATAAGCGCGTCGCACTGGTCCTTCAGAATCTTCGCCCGCGGATCGTAGTTCTTGTACACGCGGTGCCCGAAACCGAACAGCTTGAACCTGGAATTTTTGTCCTTCGCCTGCTCGATGCAGTGTTTGATCGTAAGACCCCTCTCTTGAATGTCTTCGAGCATCTCGATGACGCGCTGGTTCGCGCCGCCGTGCAGCGGTCCCCAGAGCGCGCAGATGCCGGCGCAGATCGAAGCGTAAAGGTTGACCATGCTGCTTCCCACCAGCCTTACCGTGGACGTGCTGCAGTTCTGCTCGTGGTCGGCGTGGATGATCAGGAGGCTGTTGAGCACCTTCTCGACGTCCGGATCGTGGATATACTGCTTGACCGGGCTTGAGAACATCATGTTCAGGAAGTTCGCGCAGTAGCGCAGGTCGGGGCGCGGATAGACAAACGGCTCGCCGATGGAATGCTTGTACGAATACGCCGCGATGGTCCGTATCTTCGAAATGAGGCGCATCGCCATAAGGTCAAAGCTTTTGCTTTCGAAATCGTCGGTGAAGAACGAGGGATAGTACACCGAAAGCGCGTTGACCATCGTGCTCAGGATCGCCATCGGGTGCGCGTTCACCGGAAATCCGTCAAAGAAGCGCAGCATCTCCTCGTGGATCATCGAGTTTTCCGTAAGCATCTGGGAATACACCTTGCGCTCCGCTTCGGTGGGAAGGTGTCCGTATATGAGCAGATACGCGGTCTCGGTGAAGGTCGCCTTCTCGGCAAGCTCCTCGATCGGGATGCCGCGGTAACGCAGAATCCCCGCCTCGCCATCGATAAACGTTATGGCGCTCGTGCAGGACCCGGTGTTCTGGTATCCCACGTCGAGCGTGATAAGCCCGGTCTCCTTGCGGAGGCGCGATATATCCATCGCCCGCTCGCCTTCAGTTCCCTCGATGACGGGAAGGGTCAGTGTTTTTCCATTGTATTGCAGGGTCGCTTCTTTCATGGCCTTGCTCCTCTGTTTCATATTTCAAGCAATATAGCGCACTAATTGCAAATGGCCAAGATTACAACAGGATTTTTTTTGTACAACATTTTTTATTGTCCAGCGAACGAGTGAAATGGAAAGTGAAGCTTTACATTTCCGGGAGAGCGAAGACAACAAGCGGTTTAATACCGCTAATTTGGGTTCAGGCGGATACATGGCCGGGGCACGCCATCAGAGCCTGCCAGCAGGAGATCATTTTTTCGTCGCGAGCGCGGCAAAGGCAGCTGCCGACGCGGCGCAGACGGCAGCGCACATGATAAAGCCTCCGCCATAGGAAAGCGCCCCGACGACAAGGCCGGTGATGAGCGGCCCGGTGGAATGGCCTATATCCATGATCGATGAGAGCGCGCCCAGCGCCCCGCCGAGGTTTTCCTTCTTCGCCATGTCGGCGATGTAGGTGCCGGTGGCGATCGTCGCCAGCGACATGCCCAGCCCGAAGACGATCCCGAGCGCGATCATCGACACCGCACCCGGCATGATCGTCACCAACGCGATCGAGGCACCGAGGATAAGGATGCCGGCGAGGATCTGTATCCGCCTGTCGATCGAATCCGAAAGCCTGCCGAATAACGGCTTGGTCAGCGCGATTGAAAAGACCTGCAGCGAGAATATGAGGCCGATCTGGTAGGCCGGGTAGCCGCGCGAATGAAGATAGACGGGCAGATAGGTTTCGAACGCCCCGAAGGTGAAGTAGATCGCCATCTCGATGAGCGCCGTTGCCGTCAGATGCCGGTTCGCAAGAAAATCGCGCAGGCTCTTCGTGAAATCGGATAGCGCCGGGCCTTCCACCCGCTCTCCGTCGTCGTCGCCTACGAGAAGCGTCATGACAAGCACGGGAAGCGCGAGGAGGAACGCAGTCGCGTACACGCCACGATACGTCCACGAGCTGCCGGCTATCGTCATCGCGGAGATGATGGCCCCTCCGGCAATCGGCGCGATGGTTCGTCCGATGAGCGTCGCCGAAGAGTAGAGGCCGAGCTTCTCGCCCTTGGTGTCGGGATAGGCGCCGCAGATTACAGCGGAGGCGACGGGCCCAAGGATTGCGGTGGCAATGCCGTGAAAGAACCGGATCGGTATCAGCCACCAGGCGCTGTTGACCACGAGGTAGAGGAGCGGCGCGGCGGCAAACACGACCCCCGACACCACGAGGAGGCGCTTCTTTCCTATCCTGTCAGCGAGAAATCCCGCCGGAAAGCTCAGAATGATGCCTGCTACCGGGGATATCGAGGAGATGAGCCCGATGACCTGGTCGGTGCCGCCAAGCGAAGCGACATAGAGCGGCAGCACCGGGTTCTTCGAAACGGTGGTCGAGAAGATGCCGAAAAATCCGATCAGCGAAAGCGTGTAGATGAGCGAGTTGCCGCGCGCCTTACCCTTTATTTCATGCTGTAATGAAGCCTGGCCTTTCCGCACGATTGCATCTCTGCTGTCACTGAAAATATCTGACCGCGTTTTTAAAGATCGCAAGCCCCTCGCCTTCTTCGGGAACAGAGCGGCCTTCACGCATCATCTTCTCCTTCAGCAAGGTCCAGTCCTCACGGTGGGTAAAGAGGATGTGCCGTTCGGGGTGCGGCATCATGCCCATGATGCGGCCGGTTGAATCGCAGACCGCGGCGATATCGGAAAGCGATCCGTTCGGGTTGTACGGGAACTTCCCCGCCGCCCGTCCGCCCTCCGGCATGGCGTAGCGCATGACGACAAGGTCGTTACGATCGATCTCATCGAGCTTCTTCTGCGGCGCGTAAAATCTTCCCTCGCCGTGGGCGACCGGCACGTGGAGGCGTTCCATCCCTTTCACAAATACGCACGGCGTGTTCCTTTCGATCGCGCAGTCCACCCAGCGGCACTCGTAGCGCGAAGTCTCGTTGTGCTCGAGCGACACTTCGGTCTCGCCGATAGGCCCGGCAAGCCCCGGTACGACGCCGATGTTCGCCATCACCTGAAATCCGTTGCAGATGCCGAGCATCAGCGTGTCGCGCTCGATGAACGCCCTGAACTCGTCGAGGAGGTTGTTCAGAATCCGGTGCGCGAGCGCCTTGCCGCTGCCGGTATCATCGCCGAACGAGAAACCGCCGGGAAAGGAAAATATCTGGTAGCCATCGAGCATCTTCCTTTCGTCGATGAGGTCGTTGATGTGGACGATCTTCGCCTCCGCGCCCGCTTTCTCGAACGCGTAGCGGGTCTCCTCGTCGCAGTTGATTCCGTATCCGGTCAGGACCAGCGCCCTCGGTTTTGCCATCACGAGCCTCCTAAAAACCTCTGAAAACTTTTCTGTATGATTCAAGCGCCGCATCGACCGTTGTATTCACTATTTTACGGCCCAGCGTATCGGTGATACCGATCCCCCCTCCGCCGGAAACTTTTCCGATGAGCGCGGCGGGAAGGCCGTCGAACGCCTTTTCAAACTCACCGCGCTTCGAAGGATCGACTGACACGATGAAGCGCCCCTGCGATTCGGAATAGAGCAGCGTATCGCTTCGAAGGCTCTGAGCGCCGGGGACATTCGCGAGCGACACCTCGCAGCCGAGAAGTCCCCCCATCGCCGACTTTGCGAGCGCCACACCGATGCCGCCGCGCTCGACGCTCACCGAGGAAGCGATGAGGCCGGCTTTCATCGCCGCTTCGAACGCCCGGTACACCGCCGCGTTTTTCGCCGCGTCAACCGAAGGCGCGCGATCCCCGATGAAGGCCCTTCCGGAAAGCTTCTCGCCGATACAGGCAAGGTATTCGCTGCCGCCCAGCTCCGCGGCGGTTTCACCGATCAGGTAAATGAGGTCGCCGGCGTATTTGAAATCGAGCGTCTGGCAGTGGCGCACATCCCCCACCACGCCGATCGAAGAGATGAGCAGCGTCGGCGGAATCGATATCATCACCTCCCGCATCGCCTCATCATAACCGCGGAAATCGTTGAACATGCTGTCCTTGCCGGAGATGAACGGCGTGCCGTAGGCGACCGCGTAGTCGTAACAGGCTCGCGCGGCCTCACGGAGCTCCCCGAGCCTTTCGGGATTGGTCGAATCGCACCAGCAGAAGTTATCGAGCAGGGCGAGGATATCGAGGCTCCCGCCGACCGAGATCGCGTTGCGCACCGCCGTATCGATAGAACACGCCGCCATCCGGTAAGTGTCGATATCGCTGTACGAGGGGAAAAGCGCCTGCGAGAGCACCACGCCTTTGTAAGAATCAAGCACGGGCCGGATCACCGTGGCGCTGCCGTTCACCCTTCCCTTTCCCTGCAGCGGTTTTATCACCGAGCTCGCCTGCACCTCGTGGTCGTACTGGGTCGAGACGAATTCGAAGCTGCCGGTATTCGGCCGCCCGATCATGTCAAGGAACACAGGCGTGAGGTCCTCGGGCTCGTCGAAGGGCGGATACGGGTTCGTCTTTTTCTTCACGACCGAAGTCAGCTCTTTCCTCGGCACGCCGTCGTGCAGGAAGCCAAGATCGAGGTCAAAAACCTTTTCGCCGTTATAGCGCACCACGCCGCGTCCCGTTCCCGTGAAGCAGCCGATCACGGTGGCCTCAACGCCGCGCCGTTCCATCAGGTCGAGACATTCGTCAAGTTTTTCCGGGGGAACCGCGAGGGTCATGCGCTCCTGCGATTCGCTCACCCATATCTGCCAGGGCGCGAGGCCCGGATACTTCAGCGGGACTTTTTCGAGGTCGACTTCGAAGCCGCCGGACTCGCGTGCCATTTCGGCGACCGAGCAGGAAAGCCCGCCCGCGCCATTATCGGTGATGGAGTGGTACAGCTCCCGGTCGCGCGCCTCCTTAATGATCGCGTCGGAAAGCTTTTTCTGCGTAATCGGGTCGCCGATCTGCACCGCCGTCGCCGGGCTTCCCGACGAGAGCGCCTCGGAGGAGAAGGTGGCGCCGTGGATCCCGTCGCGCCCGACCCTTCCCCCGATCATGACGACCAGGTCGCCGGGCATCGCCTTCTTGTCGTGCGACGGTTTACCGGCGACGCTTTTCGGAATGAGGCCGATCGTGCCCACGAAGACGAGCGGTTTTCCCTTGTACCGCTCGTCAAAATAGAGGAAGCCCTGCGGGGTGGGGATACCGGAACAGTTGCCCCCCACATTGACGCCGTGGATGACTCCCTCCATGATCCTCCTCGGCGAAAGGAGCCTCGTTCCCTCGTCGCGCCCGCGGAAGAGCGGGCGCTCGTCAAACGGGTCCGCGAAGCAGAAGCCGTACCTGTTGGCGATCGGCCTTGCCGCGAGGCCGAACCCGATCGTGTCGCGGTTGACGCCGACGATGCCGGTGATCGAGCCGCCGAACGGATCGAGCGCGCTCGGGCTGTTGTGGGTTTCGACCTTGTCGGATATCATCATCTGTTCGTCGAACTCGATGCCTCCCGAGTTGTCGGAGAACACCGAGATGCAGAAGTCCTTGTCTCCCTTTTCGCGGCGTATCCGCTCAGTCGCCGCGCGGATGAACGCCTTGAAGATGCCGGCGTCGATCTCGTCGAGCTTCGCGGCGAAGATCGTGTGCTTGCAGTGCTCGCTCCAGGTCTGCGCGATCGATTCGAGCTCGACGTCGGTGGGATTGCGCTTCTCCTTCGTGTTGAAATAATCCTGTATGGTCCTGAGCGAAAGCATGTCGAGCGCGAGCGGTCCGCGCCTGCTTCCGCCCGCATCGGCGATCCCCTCGCGCCCGATCCGCGCGAGCTCATCGTCAGGAACGTTGATATCGACCACGTCGGCCCTGATCGCTTCGGAAAGATGCACGACCGGTATCTCCATCCCCATGCCGCGCGCCGCAGCGTACTCTTCGCGCGAGAGGACCTTCATCCGCTGGATGAGCGGATTGTGGAGCTCCATGGCGATGTCGCGTGCCTGCCGCGGGTCGATATCCCCCGCCAGAAAATAGGTGGTCGAGGTGAACACCGACTTCTCCGGATCAAGGCGCCGCTTCAGCCGGTCCTCTATCGATTCGCGCACGGTGTGCGCCACGTTGTCGGTCACGCCGGGAAGATAGCCTATCTCGATGGCCCAGTTGAACCGGTCGGGACGATACGGCTCGTTGCACACGTAGCCCTGCGTGACGGGCTGGATAAGGATTCGGGCGATCGCCGCGAGTTCGTTTTCGGAATACGCGTCGCCGAGCAGGTAGTTGTCGGTGATGACGACATGCTCCGGACGAAAGCCGAGAGCGCGCAGCTTTTTCAGGACGATATGTCCGCGCGGGTCCTCGATTGTATAAAATACTTCGATCCTGAACTTTGCATGTTCCATGCTCTCTGCTCCTTTCTCGTGCGGGTCGGTTCCGGGAATGAATACGGTCGCTGACGGACGCGGGTCGGTTCCATGTAATCCTTACAATATGATAGCATTCGATCAAGAAAAAAAAGTGGAAATGCGCTAACAATTTATTAATTGAAGGTTAAAAAAAGTATCACCCCGCGGCGGATAACGCGAAAGTTTTATTGATTAATTAAGGTCATCCGTAAAGGATGGCTGAAAATTTCAGAACCGCTCCGCTGACCGTCCGTAACGGGCGTTTTGAAAATTATTATGTAATCATAACAGCTGGGCATTGTCAAACACAAACGGAACGCAGCAATGAACAACTTTTCCGAAAACACCGGCCCGTCCCTTCCCCCTCCGGCGGTTCGCCTGAAAGAGCTTGAGCGCGCGGTAGGCGGGCTCGAGGCCGCCCTCCAGAAGCTCGAGAGCGAAAACCGCGTGCTTGACGCTAGAAATACCGACTTCCTGCGCAGGATCGAATACTATCTGCGGGTCATCAACAGCATGAAGGACGGCTACCTTGTTCATAAAGACGGTATAATCAAAGACCTCAATGAGCAGATATCCGAAATCACCGGCTACCAGGCCCACGAGCTCCTCGGCAGGGATGTCAGGGATTTCATGCCGGTCGAATCGCACGAGATCATCCAAAAGCAAATGCTCGAAAACAGCACCGCGCCGTACGAGATTGAAGCGACGCGAAAAGACGGAAAAAGAGTGACTCTCGAACTGGTTGGTAACTTTATCGAGGGCATCAACAGCAGGATCGTCATCATCCGTGATATAACCGAGAAGAAAAAAACGGAGAAGGCGCTCAACGAAAGCGAACAGATATACCGGACCATCGCGGAACAGGCCATCGCAGGCATTTACACGATTGTTGACGGGCGCATCGGTTTCATGAACCATCTCATGCCGGTTATAACAGGATATTCAAAAGAAGAAGCGATGGCGTGGGGACATGAGGAGTTCCTCAACATCGTCCATCCCGACGACCGGGAATTCGTCCGTGATCAGGCGCGGAAAAAAATGCGCGGCGACACGGAAGGCATCGTCAAGCAGTACGACTTCAGGATCATCACCAAAAAGGGAAAGGTCAGATGGGTCACGATTTTTTCCAAGCCGGTCGTGATAAATGACAGAGTGGTCATCATATCAGCGATGCTCGATATCACCGACCGGAAGACCGCCGAGATCAAGATCCGCGAGAGCGAGGAGCGCTTCAGGGTCCTTGCCGATTCGCCGTTCCAGGGGATGTTCATCCACGACAATATCGGCATCATTTTCGCCAACCGTGTCTTCTTCGGGCTGGTCGGGCTCGACCAGGACAATCCGCGCGACCTTGAGAAAGTGTACGGCGTCAACGCCCTCAGGTTTGTGGCGCCCGAATACCGCGCCCGCGTTCAGGAGGACATCAGGACAAGCACAGGCGAACCATACGAGGTGAGGGTGCTGCGCCACGACGGCACGCCTTTCTACGCCGAGCTGCAGAGCTCGGTAACAGTCCTCAACGGCGTCGCCATGCGCGTGTTCGCCGTGCGGGACATAACCGAAAAGAAGAGGATCGAATTCAACGAGATCCACGACAAGCTCACGGGGCTCCTTAACGAGAAAGGATTCATCTCACGTATTACCGACGCGATCACGCACGGCGCTCCGTTCGACGTCATGGAAATCGAGCTGGACGGCGATGACCTCAACAGAATACGAAACATACAGGTAGATGAGAAATATAAATCAATCGGAAACGAACTGCAGGAATATATCATCTCCGATATCGCGGGCACATTGAAAAACCGGATATTCCCCGGAAGCGCGATCGCGAGAAACGGCAGGAGGTTCTACCTGCTCCTTTACGAGAACGATGGCCCCTCGTATTCAACAAGCGCCATCATCGACCGCGCGCTCGGCATCTTCCCGTTCCCGCTCAGGGGATTCTCGAACGAAGTGGCGGCGCGCATCAGCATCACGAGCTATCCCCAGGACTTCGACGGCAGCAACCCCATGAAGCTCATCAACAACTGCGAATCCGCCATACAATGGGCGCGCAACAACAACATCAGGTTCATGGTGTACAACCGCTCGCGCGACCGGGAGGTGCGGATGATGTACCGGCTTGAACAGGACCTGAAAACCGCGGTCGACCGTCTCAGGCGCGGCGAAGTGAAAAATGAATTCTCAGTGGTCTATCAGCCGAAAGTGGATAAGCACGACAGCATTGTGGGGCTGGAGGCCCTTATCCGATGGGAACATCCCGACAAGGGAACCATCATGCCGTCGGAATTCATCACGCTGGCGGAGCATTCCGGGCTCATTCACGAACTGGGCCGATGGGTGCTTTTTGAGTCGTGCTCACGTATCGGCGATTTTGTCCGGCTGAAGCCTGATATAGTCGTCTCGGTCAACGTTTCCCCGCAGCAGCTCAACGCGCGCTTCATCAGCGACCTCCGGTCGATCATCGACTCGACATCGGTTAACCCGCACAACATTGAGCTTGAGATCATCGAGCGCGAGATCGTCAAGGATGAAAATATCGCGATCCTGAGAAGGCTTCATGAACTCGGCGTTACTATCGCTGTCGACGACTTTTCCGAAGAGCACGCGGCGCTGCGCCAGATCGCGCTCCTTGCGGATGTCATCCGCACGCTGAAGTTCTCGCACACGTCGATCAAATTCATGATGGAGAACCAAATCTTCGCCTTTATGGTTAAAGGAATCATTGATCTGGCACATAATTTTCAGGCGGGCGTGCAGGTCGTAGCCGAAGGTGTCGACTCAAAGGAGAAATTCGAGCGCTGCATCGAAATCGGATTCGACCAGATACAGGGATTTTACCGCGGCCGCGAACCGCGCACCTTCGACGAGATCATGAAACTCCTCGCGTAACCGGGACGGCGGATATAGCATTACAACCTCCGCAATCATGCGATAAAAGCAGTGATGCATAAAATTGAAACGGCAGGGTGCAGACCCTGCCGTTTCTCTGTATTCCGTACTGTATTCAATCTTATACATGAAGAATGGATGGCACAGGCCATCCATTCCTTTGAATCTATACCTCGATTATCGCCTCAGCGGGACATACGTCAGCACAGGTACCGCATTCCGTGCAGGCATCCTGATCGATCACATACGTATCGTCTCCCTCGCTGATAGCATCAGCCGGACACTCATCGGCGCACGTGCCGCATGAGGTGCAGGCGTCGGTTATCTTATATGCCATGGTAACCTCCAAGAAAATTTTGTGACTTCTAATTTTAAAGCACTATTTTGTCAATCCTATTATACCACTGCCGGTTCCCTTTTCAGTAATTTATTCGCGATGCTCCCGAGATACACCTCGACGGTCCGGTTGACGTCACTCTCCCCGTCGTAGAAAAGCGTCACCACGGGTGCCGCGTATTCCTTCCGTATCGTCTCGAAGATCGAGGCGGTGATATTACCCGGCATGCAGCCGAAGGGCGCGCAGTTCACCACGAGGTCAGCGCCGCCTTTCAGGAACTCGATCGCGCGGCCTGCGGTGAGGATCGCCTCTCCCTCGAAGTGAATGGGAAGATGCCGCATTCCCTCCTTCAGCACGTTCTCGATCGGCGGCTCAAAGCGGTCAGCGAGGATATCATGGAAGAACTCCTCGAACCGGTGGACTTTTCTGAACAGAAAATCGTTCTGCATTTTCACGAGAAACTTCTTCAGCATGTTCCTGCCGTTCCGGCGGGTGAAATATTCCTCGAACCAGGAAGTGTAAAGCACCCATTCGGATATCGGCGTGAGCCACGCCTCGCCGCCGCAGCGCTCGATGACGCGGACCACGTTATTGTTGCAGAACGGGTTGCACCGCACATAGATCTCGCCGACGATCCCCACGAGGGGCTTCTTTTCGCCGGATACAGGCACCGACATGATCGACTGAATAGCGCGCTTCCCCGCCTCGAAGATGTCCCCTCGGCCGCTGATTGTCTTTTCGAGCTGCCGGATCGCCGCCTCTGCGGCCGCGTCGGTCTCTCCATGATTCAATTCGTACGGCCGCGTTTTGCAGAGCGCTTTCATCACCATGTCGGCGCACACCATCGCTTCCCAGATATAGACCCGCAGCTTCCCGCTCATGCCCATGTACGAGTTCACTGACGAGGGGGAAAAGAGCGCGGTTTCCGCGTATCCGTTCGCGTCCAGTATCGAGCGGTGCAGCACCGCGTACTGTCCGAACCGGCACGGCCCCTCGGCGGTGGGCATAAAGAGCGCGTGCTCCTCCGGCCTCGCGTCGATCTCGCGCAGCTTCCTGATGAACGCGCCTATCGTTGTTGTGGCCGGCAGGCACTCGCTCCCCCGCACCTTCTGCTTTCCGAGCTCAAAGGCGCCGGGCGTTTCGGCGGGCAGCGCTTCGGCGTCGTATCCGTACGCGCGAAAGCCGGCCGCGAAAAGCCTTGCCGTGATCTCGTGCATCGGCGGGATCCAGAGCTTTCTTCCCTTGCTGCGCCATTTTTCGCGCATGCTTTCGCGGGAGCGCGCGGGAGCGGGATCGTATCCCCCCCTCGCCCTGATGATGTCGTGGAACGCCTCGATCCGCGTCACGTAGCCAGTTTCCGACGCGTGCTCATCGAGCTCGATGATCAGGTACGGCTTTCCCGCCATCGCCTTTTCGAAACGGCTGAGGATGAATGAATCCGGCCCGCAGGAGAAATTGGTAAGGTAGACCGGATAGACATTTTCGAGAGCGCGTATCTTCTCCGCCGCCCGGAGGATCGCCTCCCCGAAGTTCCAGTACATGTGGTGCACGTCAGCGCGGTCGTCCGGGTCGAGGAGCATCTCGTAGGGAAATATCTCGTAGCCGTACGAGCGCAGCCGGTCGGGGATCTTCAGGTTGATGAGCGGATCGTAGAGATTGTACGGACGTCCGATGAACACAACGGCGGGAGTCTTTTCCCGTTCGACGCGCTCCAGAACCTCCCTCCCGCGCCTGAACCGCTCGCCGAGAAATTCCCTGTGGGCCGAGAGTGCGTCCCTGAACGCGGCGGCAATCTCCGTCTCGGAAAATCCGTACGGCCCGAGAGCCGTCGCAAGCTCCCTGACGTTAACGGACGTCTCCTTGCGGAAGTCGATCGTTGGCGTGATCGTATCAACGGGAAGGCCGAGCGTCTTAACTATCGACGGGTAGGAGATCACGTACGGGCAGAACACGCGGGGAAGGCCGTTCTGCTGGTTTTTCTCGCTTATGAGCGCCGGCGCGAAAATCGCGTCAACTCCCTTCCCTGCGAGATGGTGCGCGTGCGCGAGGCCGATTTTCATCGGGAAGCAAAAGTCTGTCTTCGAAACGGCAACGGCGCGCTCCTTCATGCCGGTATCGGCGCCGGAGGAGAGGATAACGCCGCAGCCAAGCGAAGAGAAAAACCTCTTCCAGAGCGCAAGGTAGTTGTACGTGGCGAGCACGACCGGAATGCCGACGGTAAGGCCGCGCCGTTCGCTTCCTCCCCCGCTTCCCCGCATCAGGGTGTTCATCGCGCCGAAGTGGCTGAGCGTACCGGCCGGCCGCGCAGCGGAAACGCTCTCTTTGCCGCAGAGATACCCCCACGACTCCTCCCGCCCGTTGTCAAAAAACGCGCGCGTGATCGTGCAGCGGTTGGTGCACTCGCCGCACGTTTCGTACTCGATCCGCATGCCGCCGGAAAACGCGTCAAGGCCCCTGAAGCGGCTCTCTCCACCGCCGACCCGTTCCATGGCGATGAGCGCGGCGCCGAACGCGCCCATGACGTGACAGCAGGGGGAGACGACGATCTCCCTGCCGGTGAGCGACTCGAACGCGGCGACAAGGCCCCTGTTGCGCGCCGTCGCGCCCATGAAGGCGATGCGCTCGCCGGTCAGCGGGCGCGGCCCCACGACGCGGTTCAGGTAGTTTTTGGCGATGGATCGGATAACGGCGGCAAGCGTCTGCTCGCGGCTGAAGCCGTCGCGAAGGAGCGCGTTGATGTCCTGTTCCATGAATACGGTACAGCGGTCTGATGCGTGGGGCGATTCGAGGCCGTGCACGATCTCCCCGACCTCGCGGATATCGAAGCCGAGCCGGTGCGCCTGCTCCTCGATGAACGAGCCGGTGCCGGCAGCGCAGACAAAGTTCATGTTGCAGTCAACCACCATGCCGTCCTGCGCACGGATATATTTCGAGTCCTGCCCGCCGATCTCGATGATCGTCTCGATGTCCGGATCGGTGAAATGCGCGCCGCGGTAATGCGCGGTGATCTCGTTGACGATCGTATCCGCGCCGGCGATCTCACCGACGAGCTTGCGTCCCGACCCGGTGGTGCCGAGCGCGACGATCTCCACGTTCCTGCCGGCAAGAACGCAGGCGAGGGAGGCGAAAAGCTTCGCGGCAGCGCCGAGCGGATTGCCTTCGGTCTTGCGATAGATATCGGCGAGTACCTTCTTCGATCCGGTATCGACGACCGCCATTTTCGTGCTCGTGGAGCCGATATCCACACCCAGGGCAAGGCGCGCCCCGTCGGAGATTTCTCCGTGCAGGCGCACCTCACTTCCGTTATCGATGAATGAGCTCGCGGCGGAGAAGTCGGGCATTGCCGAGCGGCGCGTTACCAGCCGCGTCGCGGCGTCTGAGGTTTCATGCGAAGGGCGGATAGTATCCCCCCTCCCCGCCGTGAACCCTTCTTCAAAAAGGCGCACCGCCCCGATCGCCGTCAGAAAATTACCCGCCTCATGAAAGCGCGCGCCTTCGAACTGAAACGAAAGCCAGTGGCGCACCACGGCGTTGCTGAAAAGGCCGCCGCAGAAGAGCACCTCTTCGCCGGGAAGGTCGCCCCGGAACACCGACTGCAGCATGGTGGAAACCACGCCCCGGCACAGGCCAGACCAGAGCTCCTCTTTTTTGTAGCCTTCCTGCTGGCGGTGGATCATGTCGGACTTGGCGAAGACCGCGCAGCGCGTGGCGATGTCGGGCGGATCGGATACGGGGTCGATGGCGGAAATCATATCGTAATCGAAACCGAGGCGGTGCATCTGCTCGTCGATAAACGAGCCGGTGCCGGCCGCGCAGAGCGTGTTCTCGCGGTACGAGTGGAATTCACCCTCCCCGTCGCGCTCGACAAGTTTGATGGAGCCGGCCCCGACGTTCACGATATAGCGGTGACCGATTCCGAACTCCCGCGCCCCCCGGATGAGCGAGGCGATCTCGTCAACGCATGCCGAACCGGGGACCGCGTCCGCAACGGCCCTGCGGTAATGCCCTGTTACCACCACAACGCCACAGGCGTCGTGATCGGATAAAAATGCAGCTGCCGTTTTTTCCGGGTTACCATGATGTTCGATACAAATCCTCCGGGTACATTCACCCTTTCCGTCAAAAAGCGCCGCCTTGATAAATTTGCTGCCCGCGTCGATTCCGATGATCATTACAACCTCAGTTTTTCAATGGTGATATCCTCAAAATTCAAACACCAAACACAATCATGTTCAAATTCATACAATAATTTAGATAATGTATGAATTAGGACAAAATTGTCAATAGTATTTTTTCAGAAAGTTCGCGTGAAGGCGCGAAAACGTTTTCGCGCTTTCGCGCGAATGCTCATCAGACCGGACAGCATCGTAAATAATTGATCACAACCGATTTTTTGATTATATTATTCCAATAAAGTTGTGGTGTGAAAGGAGGCCTTTATGTTCAAACCACACAATATACTCGTACCGATTGATTTTTCAGAAGAGGCGGACAGGGCACTTGGTGACGCTTTTGCCATCGCGCAGCGCTACCACTCCAACGTACACCTCCTTCACGTGATCAGGGAAATGCCGCGGCAGTGTTCGGTGGACACCTGCATTCCGGGCGTGGAGTATGAGCGGATCACCGGTGAAATGCTCGATGAAGCGAAGAAGAAGCTGCAGAAAGAGCTCAGGAAAGCGAAAAAGCCCGGTGGCGTCAGGATCTCAACTGATATCAAAACCGGCAGCGCGGCCGCGGCGATTCGTGATGAACAGCGCGAAAAGCATATCGACCTGATCGTCATGGCGGAACACAAAAAACACGGTTTCTGGTCCCGCCTGACGGGTGGTACGACACGGCAGGTTTTGAGGAGCGTACCGTGCGAAACGCTCGTTGTTAAATAGCGGACCCGTACGTATCTACAGGACCGTGAGTTTCAGAGCGCTTCGAGCAATGCCCCGGCGATTTCATCGGGAGAGAGGTCCACGGGGCTTGATTTATTGTCGGCGGAACGTACGAGGGCGGATATATCCTGCTCCGCCACCCCGAATGCGCCGAGTTTCGGAATGGACGTTTTCTCCGCCCAGAGAGCGAGCGTCGGAACGAGAAGATCGGCGCACTCTGAATCGCTTCCGCCGTGAGCGCCCGATATGATCCGTCCCGCTTCGGCAAATTTTTCCAGGCCGGATGACGGACCTTCTTTCAGGCGGGATACTACTCTTTTCAGCACCGGAACGAGGAGCGCCGCGCAGGCGGCGCCGTGAGGAACCGGAAAGAGTCCTCCCACGGGTCCCGCTATCCCGTGCACCGTCCCCAGGCCCGCCTGGGCAAGGACGATCCCCGAGCAGAGCGCCGCGTACGCCATCTTTCCCCGCAGAGCGATATCATCGCCGCGCTCCGTGGCGAGCGGAAGGAAAGCACCGGCGGCCGCCTGCAGTCCCGAACGCGCGAGCGCGTCGGTGAACGGGTTCGCGTTTTTCGACGTATACGCCTCGATGAGCTGGCTTATGGCGTCCATCCCGCACGAGGCGGTGATCTGCGGCGGGCAGGAGAGCGCGAGCTCCGGGTCGACAAGCGCCACGTCGGGAACGAAGGCATCGTGGCGGAGCGATTTCTTGTATCCATCTTTACCCACGTGACTGAGAACCGCGTTCTTCGTGGCCTCGCAGCCGGTGCCCGCGGTGGTGGGCACGGCGATAAAAGGAGCTTTCATGCCGGAGGGCTTGCGCGTGCCCACTCCCTCGAGGTACTCTTTGACCGATCCCTCTTCAGCCAGCATCGCCGAAACGGCCTTGCCCGCGTCGATGGCGCTCCCTCCGCCAACCGCCACGACGACGTTTACCGGCCTTTTGCGGTACTCCTTCGCCACATCGTCGACGAATTCAGGCGACGGCTCTCCCTTGACCGACACGGTATAGTATTTCAGCTTCGACTGATCGAGCAAAGCGGTGAGCGCATCGAGCTTCCCTGAACGCCTGAACGATTCAGCGCCGGTCACGATGAGGGCGTTGCGCCCGTATGAGCGGATGATGTAATGGAGCTCGGAAAAGCGCCCCGGACCGAAGACGATCCGAGGTATGCCGCTTACGACGAAAGGGTTTATCGCTTCCATAGGCTCCTGTCCGAAGGCGCGATCACACGGTGGGGAACGCCTTCCCTCGGCGCGGCCATCCACGGGGCGACGGCGTCGCGCCAGACCGCATAATGGGCGGTGTTCTTGTGCGCGGCGGCGGCCGCTTCGGATTCGTAGGCTTCATACAGGGTGAACCGTGAGGGATCGGCTGCCGACTGGAGCACGTCGAAGCGGAGGTTTCCCGGCTCCTTTATCGAATTGGAATGGTTTTCAATGGTCGCGGCGATGAATTCATCAATATGTTCCGGTTTCACAAAAACGGTGACAGTTGTGACTATCATGGTTCCTCTCAAATCGTGGTTTTACGAAACGCCGGGGATATCAGTTTAAAAAGTCCTGAAAAGGAAGCCGGCGGTTGCGCGGAAGGTGTAGAACCGGGTATCGTTTTTATCTTCGGAATCAATGAAATCCGTCAGGTAGTACTCGGCAATTCCCCCGACAAATATATCGATGAAGCGGGTAATTCCGAATTTCAGCTCGATGCCGCCGCCGATGCCGAACTGGTTTTTGTCTATATACTGGGTGATATTCGCCTGCTGAGCGCCAGTAACGTCATCCTCCACCCTGAACGTGCTGTTCTGCACGTAGCTGTACATGAACCCGGTGAGAAAATCGCAGGCGAACCTGCCGCTGCGAAACGACGTGATGAGGTACAGCGGGATCGTCACCATGCGCGACGTCGCCTGAACGTTCTGGCCGCCGTCGCCGAAAACGAGGTCGTTTCGGAAAAGCATCGCCCACACGCCGGAATGAAGACCGAACCGCTGGTTCCACATATATTCAACGATAAATCCAGCCCCCAGCACCGTCCCGCTGTCCCATATCATGTCATTGGAGCCTGTAATCTGCGCGTCCTCGTATCCCATGGTAGCCCCGAGCCCGAACGAAACTCTCGGCGCCGGAGCGTCAGCCGCGGCAGGCTGGGCGATGCAGGGCACCGCCGTTAAAAGAAGAACGATCAGTACGCCCGCGATACCGGGCAAAAAAGTTTTCAGCAAACCTGGCATCTATTGCGCCTCTTTTTTCTCGCTCATCACGCAGAACCCGTTGAAAACGGAACCCTTCTCTATCGAAAGATCCGGCGTTATCAGATCTCCCCTCGTCTGGCTGTCATGGTGCAGCTCGATACGCTGCCCGGCCTTTATCTTCCCGTTGACACGGCCGTAGACCGATACCCTGTCCGAAGTAATGTCAGCGCTGACCGTCGCCTCATGGCCGACAATCAGGTGGCCGTCAGACTCGATTTTGCCCTCAAAAAAACCCTTGATCTTCAACGAATTTTTGAACAGGAGCCTTCCCCTCAACTCGATATCTTCAGACAGTACGGTGTCTATTTTATTCTCGTCCTCGACCGTTTCTTTTATGTCCGTCATAGAACCCCTCGGTAAAAGTGTCGTGCGGATGCTTTCCGCGTGAGTCCATCAGAATAAACCATTGCTATTATATGTCAAACAAAAAGACGCCTCCGACCGTCGAATAATTTTCCATTTTTTTGTTGCAAACCCCGTATCCCCCCTGATAAACGTCAGAAAGGGACGGCGAAACATTCCACACCCCGCATGCATCCGCCTGCGACCGCAGCGCGGCATCGAATTATCATTCCTGTTGAGCGCCATCCGACAGCCAGAAGATATTCGACCATTTTAAATGTGAAAGGAGTACCATGTCATGGAAGAAATTCTGCGCAAGGCCAATGAGCTCGGTCTGATGATCAAAGGGTCGGAGCTTTACAAAAAGCTCGAAGAGCTCTCGGCAGGGATCGAGGCCGACCAGGCATCGAAGGCGCTTCTTGAGGAATACCTGACAAAAACCACGCTGCTCAACGAGAAGGAACAGTCGGGATCGGTCATCGAAGTCGCCGAGAAAAAAGAGATCGAGGAGTTGAGCGGAAAGATCGCGGAGAACGACCTGATCAAGGATTACATTACCGTTCAGACCTACTTCATGAACCTGCTCATCATGGTGCAGAAAACGATCAACGAGCCGGTGGGAGAGCCGATCGCCGAATCGAAGATCATCAAACCGGGAACTTCGGGAAAGATCATAACGGGATTTTAATCAGTTCCCTATGAATAGAGAATAAGGGGGGATACAGCCGCTCCGGCCCGCATCAGAGCACGTTGAAATGGCGCGAGATACATTCTTCCAGCGCCTCCCCCCAACTCCGCAGGCGGAAGCCGGCGGCCGCGGCGAAAGCGTCAGTATTGAGCAGGTTGCACGCCGGCCTGTCCACCATTGATGGATAATCCTCCAGTGATACGGTATACATCGTGCCGGGCAGATCGCCCGCCCCGTGCCTGCGGAAGATATCGGCAACTTCCACGGCAAATCCCACCCATGATGTCGAGCCTTCATTGGAAAGATGGAATACGCCCTGCGCGCCTTTTTCAATCAGTGCGATAACGCCCCTCGCGATATCGCCGGCATAGGAAGGGCAGACGGTCATATCCCCGATAACCGGGACCTCTCCGGGCGCTTTCAGTTTCGATATAATATCGCTCAGGAACGATCCTGCGGCGCCGTACACATCAGGAACACGTATGATAAGGTGCCTGCATCCGCTCTCGCGTACCAGCTTTTCCGCGAGCAGCTTCGAGTCGCCGTACGCCTGCAGGGGATGGGGCTCATCGGTTTCGACATACGGCCCGCGTTTTAAGCCGTCGAAGATATACGAGGTGCTTATCTGCACCATCGTCACGCCGCGTTCGGCGCACAGCGCGGCGATCGAGCCCGCGGCAGTCGCGTTATTTTCGTAGGTTTCCTCACGGAAGCACTCACACTGCTCCATATCCGGCGATTCATGACAGTTGATAAATATGGAAGGCCGCATCTCCGTAAAGATCGCGCTGAGAAAATTCGCGTCCTGTACAGCACCACGGTCCGGACCGAAGGCGCACACCTGATGCGTGTCCCTGATCATCGGAAGCAGGTGAGAAGCGAGAATTGATTGCGCGCCGGAGAGTAGTATCATGGCACCCCGGATGATGACAGGCTTACGGCCTGAGATAGCCCTTTTCCATTACGGAAGAGTCGATATACGCGGTAAGCAGGTTTTCGACGACCGGATCGCATGCATCGGCTTCATCGAACTTGCCAAGGCGTATCGACTTGATATACCCCTTGCATGAATCACAGTAGTCGACGCGGAAGGATGTATCCTCCACGTCAAAGAAACCGATCTCATCCATCTGCTCATTGCCGCACACCGTGCACGAGATACGCTTGTAGACCCATCTCGCTTCGCAGAGCGGGCAATGGAGAAACCGCTTCCCTTCGAGCGATCCGACAAAAATCGACATGTCTGGCAGGCAGCCGCAAACCGGGCATCTGTTTTCCTGCCATTGCTCCTGGTCGACACGCTCTATGAGTTTTTCTGAAGCGGCGACGAAGAACGGCCGCAGCCAGTTGACGAGGATAAAAATCAGCTCCTCTTTACCTGTCTTGAATCCGGCCGCCATCGAATCGAGCGCGTCTATATCCCTTGAAAGCAGAGGCCGGATCAGGTCTTCGGGGCGCACACTGCCTTTTTCAACCGAATCGACTATCCGGCTGAAATCAAGTCCCGGATTGTGCGCATAAATCACTGAAACAGCCGATTTCAGGCCGCTCACAACCAAGGGCCGAACCGGCCCCGAAAACGAAACCGCTCCGAAGTCGATCAGCGGCAGGCATTCATCTCTGATCTGTCCCTCAAAAATCTCAAGACCATTGAGTGAACCATAGCAGGAATGCTGGTATTCGAATAAGGCAACAAAGAAGCTGTAGACCTGTGACGGGAGCAGCTCCTCTGTTTCAACCTCATCTTTTCTTGATTGCAGATTGCTGGAATGATCAAGCATTAATGACGTTATCTGTTCTGATTGCCGTTCTGGCTGTTGGAATCATTATCGCCGCTGATCGATTTTTTGAATTCCCTGATTCCGCCGCCGATGTCGCGCGCGATCTTCGGTATTTTTCCGGCCCCGAACAGGAAAAGGACTATGAGAAAGATCACTATCAGTTCCGGTAACCCGATGTTTCCGAGCATAAAAGCCCCCTTTTTTCAACCACTCTGGTTAATATTCAAAATCATCGCCGGGATTGACGCTCTCCCGTGCTGATTCAAGCGGCAACTCTGGGTAAATCATTGATTTCACCACACCGCCAGCTACTTCTAAAATAACACCATTTCCTTATGTTGCAAGAATTTGTCAAATTAAATTCTGAAAAATGAAATCATCCATATCCGATTGTATCGCGGACACAACAAGAGCGGAGATTTTCATACGCATTAGATTGAACAATGGGTAATAAAAAGTGAGGAAGCAGGAAAGGCCTGACGTTACACCGCGGATACGTATTTTATCAGTTTTTCATCCGGATCTTCGAAAAATTTAACATTTGCCAGCTTCTGCTCAATCAATCTTCGGCGCTTCGAAATATTAATAATCGTACCGCCGTAAACGGTTTCGGTGACAACAACCGAAGGCTGGCGCTCCAGCTTGTTTTTTTCCTCGGTCTCCTTATATTTCCCGGAAAGCTCCTTCAGGCTCTTGTTGCTGTCTGAAAGCTCTTTGAGCAGGATGAGGCAGTTCTTCTTCTTAACCGCAGGAAGATGAGACACGAATTCTTTCGGATTCTTGAAGAGGTCTTCGCCAAAGCTTGTCCGTATTTTCCTGATCGTCTCATCGACGTTTTCACGGATGATGTTCATCTGCTTCCGGATCTCGGCCATTTCGCGCTCGACGACAAGGCTCTTCCCGACAGTGATCGTTGTACCGCTCTCCTGGGGGTTGCCGATCACGTTAGCGACTACCTCGTAGCGGGCTGTAACCTCCCCTCCCATGATCTTGCCATGGCTTGCCGTCACCACGATCCTGTCGTTGGAAAACACGCGGCTGTTGATGATAGAATCCTCAACCTCTATCTCCCCCATTGCCTCGACCGAGGAATTGAGTATGTAGGTCGTCTTGAGCTTGCCGCCGCATACAATCTTTGTGGAGCCCTTCCCGACAACCCCCATTTTGATCGTAAGATCGCCGCCGGTTTCGACAAACGCGTCATCAACGCTCTTTTCCACGATAACGTTGCCGCCAGCCTTCACCGTGAAACCGGAGAGCACCGATCCTTTGACAAGGATAGACCCGCGGAAATCGATGTTCCCTGATTCATAATCAACATTCCCCTTTATTATCGCGTAGGGGAGCACCGATATCTTTTTATTTTCTACATTCAGGCAGCCGTCAATTGAAGAAAGAAAGATATTCTCATCATGAAGCGATCGCACTATATTGTCGCCTTTCAAATAACCATCCTTCTTCTCCATCACGGCTGTGATCTGCTCGCCATAAATATTAAACCCGTCGACCGGCTTTTCGGGCGGGATGCGGCGCAGAATTTCCTGCTCCTTTACCACCTCGACAATCGAACCAACCTCCCTGAAATCGATCCTTCCGTCATGGAGCATTCTGCCCGCCTTTTTGTCTATGCTTATCAGGGGGATAAAATATTCCTCATATCCGTTAACTGCCTCCTTCCCTTTTGCGACTTCCAGTCTCGTTACTTTTGGTCTTGAAGCGTCAATCGCGCGAAGGCTCTCTTCGATCTGCTTTTTATCAAGGATGGTGATGATATTGTTGCGCTGGAGTTGCGTTTCAATGTCGCCATATTCGGGAAGTTTCATGAATTTCGTCGGAAACGCCACGAAATACGCCGTGATCTTGTCCCGCGACACCTGAAGGCACGGAAGAAGGCGTATTTTTTCCTTCAAAGCATCGTAAATCACGAACCCGTATTCGGAAGCCCGGTAGCAATTGGCGAACTGGTCGAAATATATCCCCTCGCCGGGTTTTATCGATTTGTACGGAGCGATGTTATAATATGAATATCCGCTGTCAACGAACTGGACCGCCTCTTCCTGGGACTCGGCATTAATGACACGCGCGACAATTTCATCCCGGACCACAAAGTTGTAGGGGGAGGAAAGCGCAATATGTTTTTCCCCGTTCTCGTCGGTCTTTTCGACAAACACACGGGGAACCGTTTGATCAAAATAGTAGACAGTAAACCGCATCTCTCAGCTTTTCCGGTCTCTTTCTGGCATCACATAATGTCCGGGTACAGTATTATTATATCCTATTTAAATTTCGAGACAATAAACAAAAAAAAACAGAAAAAAAAGCAGAGGCGGACGTCTTGACAGAAATTATTTCAGTTCGGGCAGGAGTACTGAAACCTCTTCACTTGAATATCGTTTTATCAACAAACCGGTTATAGATCGCCATGTTTGTTATTCCAAACCATTCATGCCATTTCGATTTGAAATACTCATCCCGGTTGAACCTGGGATCATCCCCAAGCCTCAATTTCAACACCATCTCATTGAGCCTGAAGTTCGCGGCATCAACCTCTGAATAATATTTCTTTGATACGATCCGGCGTATGTCTTCATATTTATTTATACTGTCAAAAGGTATGCCGAGAGGATTGATATTGTTTTCGAACCATTCGAGGATCCTCGCTTTAAGGTATTCACCGGGAAGGAACCTTGTCACCTTGCTGGCATCGAGATATTTGTAACAGTAACCGGTTTTCGTGGCGGCAAACTCGGCGGTCAACATCCTGTTGACGGTCAGGGGACCGAGGTGATAAATGAAAAGATTGAGATCATCGCCCGTAAAGCTGAAATACTCACCCGCCCCGTGCGTTTTCAATGTGATGAATTTCAGGATGAATTCACCGTATTGACGGAGAATGTTCTGAGAACTGTCGGTTATGAATTTCAGCATTCCGCGTTTGATCTCGCCCTGCACCGTATCATCTTTATATTCCCTGTCCATGAAAAAGAATGACTTCGACAGGTCCTCGATATCGCGGTCAAGCTTACCGCCGTCAACGTGCATCAGATACGGTTCCTTCGTGTTCCAGGGACGTGTACCCCTGACCGAAAACGCCACCGTAGAGCCGCCCGGAGATTGACCTGCCTGCTGCCGGGGCTGGCCGCCCGCACGTGAAATGTTTTCAAATCGCGGGGAAGAATCGTTTCCGGGAGCCTTGCTTTCGGATTCGAGAGGAGCGACACCGGATGCAGCAGGCAAACCATCAGCATCCCCCGCGGGACGTAAAAACTCATCAAGGGAGGCGGCGGGCCGCGAGCGCTGTTGCTTCATGCTGAAAAGCGCGCCATATTCATACACGAAAGAATCATGATAGATAATTTTGTTCGCAATCTCCTTCTCAATGACATCCATATTATCTTCAGGAATTGAAAGGATACGGGCGAGATACGTCACGAAATCATCTGTTCTTTTGCAGAAAAGCTGTGCCGCCTGGCTGATTGAATTGAGTGCCTGGAACAGCGGCTTCCCTTCGGTATTGAGATTCAGTACCGCCACCGCTTTTGACAGCTCCTGCCATTCGTGGCGCACCCTGCTGTTGTACTCGCGCAACCGCAGGAATATCTCTTTGATGACAAGAAAATCAATCCTGTTCTCTTCTTCAAATCCTTCAAAGAAAGCGGAATAATCCTTCCTGGCCTTTTTGCGAAGGGTATCCAGGCCGAGCGGAACGGAATAGTCCTGGACAAGCTTCTCGATATTTTCGATGGAGCGGATAAAGGTGTAGTTATATTTCCTCAGCAGCTGGTCAAGGGCCTTCGTGGCATCCGATTCAGTGATGGCTTTCCTGAACTGTTTGGTCATCCTTTCATGTTCCTGGAGCGCAACGAGTACTCCCTTGCCGAACATGCGTGTTTCATCGGAGATATCGATCCTCTCGATCCTCTGTTTGAACGCATCATCACCGCTGACACCTTCCGGAGTCAGATCAAGATTTATATCCCCCTTCCGCGCCAGCCGTTGTTTTTCACGGATAGACTCTTCCCTGGCGCTTTCAAAATCAGAAGAGGCCTCAATATCACTGAGGATCTTGTCAAGGTCTTTGTCAATCACCGATTACCTCGCAGCCTTTCCGGGATTACTGCTCCGCCGGCGCGCTTTCATGCTTCTCGTCGTGATTGTTCTGCGTCGGCGGGAGCGCTTCCCCCTTCATGATAAGGTTGATCTCTTCAGCGTCGAGCGTTTCGCGCTCCATCAGGTTCTTCGCGATGCCTTCGAATTTATCCATGTTCCCGGAGATGATTTCCCGCGCTTTGGTTTCGGACTCCACAATAATCCTTCTGACCTCGGCATCGATCATCTCCGCAGTCGCCTCGCTGTAGTCCCTGTGTTGCGAGATTTCCCGACCAAGGAAAATCTGCTCGTTCTTTTTGCCGAAGGTGAGCGGCCCCATGGAGTCGCTCATTCCCCACTCGCACACCATCCTGCGGGCGATGTCGGTCGCGCGCTCGATGTCGTTGCTCGAACCGGTCGACGTGTCGCTGTACTTGATGCTTTCCGCGACATACCCGCCGTACAGTTTGATGATCTGGTTGATCCAGTAGCTTTTAGGGTGGATATGCTTTTCGTCTTTCGGAAGATGCATCGTGATGCCGAGCGCCCGTCCGCGCGGAATGATCGTCACCTTGTGGATCGGATCGGCGCCGGTGAGAATGCCCAGTATCGTGTGGCCCGCCTCGTGGTAGGCGATCACTTCCTTTTCCTCGTTGGATATAAGCATTGACCTGCGCTCGGGCCCCATGAGCACCTTGTCCTTCGCGTCTTCGAGGTCCTGCATCGAAACCCGCTTCCGGTTCTTGCGCGCCGCCAGGAGCGCCCCCTCGTTGACGAGGTTGGCGAGGTCGGCACCGGTGAACCCGGGAGTGCCGCGCGCGATCACCTTGAGGTCAACCTCGCGGGACAGCGGAATTTTTTTGGAATGGACGGCGAGGATCTTCTCCCGCCCCTTGATGTCAGGGATATCGACCACGACCTGGCGGTCGAAGCGGCCCGGCCGCAGGAGCGCCGGATCGAGCACGTCGGGCCTGTTGGTGGCCGCCACGATGATGACGCCCTCGTTGGTCTCGAAACCGTCCATCTCGACGAGGAGCTGGTTCAGCGTCTGCTCGCGCTCGTCATGTCCGCCGCCGAGTCCCGCGCCGCGCAGACGCCCCACCGCGTCGATCTCATCGATGAAGATGATGCACGGAGCGCTTTTCTTTCCCTGGTCGAAAAGGTCGCGCACGCGCGAAGCGCCCACGCCCACGAACATCTCCACGAAATCGGAACCGCTGATCGAAAAGAACGGAACGCCCGCCTCTCCGGCGATGGCGCGCGCGAGAAGCGTCTTGCCGGTGCCGGGAGGGCCCATGAGGAGCACGCCTTTCGGTATCTTCGCGCCGATGTTGATGAATTTCTTCGGGTCTTTGAGAAAATCTATAATTTCCTTGAGTTCCTCCTTCGCCTCGTCCACACCGGCGACATCGAGGAAGGTGATCTTGTTTTTCGTCTCAGGGTGGAGCTTGGCCTTGCTCTTGCCGAACGACATCGCCTTGTTGCCCGCTCCCTGTATCTGCCTGATCATGAAGAACCAGATTATACCGAAGAAGAAAAGCCACGGCAGGAACTGCAGAAGCCCCTTCACGAAGAAATTGTCATCCGACTCCTCGCCCTTGACCTCGACACCCCTGGCAATGAGCGTCTTCATCAGTTCCGGGTCGTTATACGGAATGACCGTTTCGTACTGGGTCGGGCGGTCGCTCTTCATATATAATCCCGCGATCTTCTTGCCGTCTATGATAACGGAAGTTTTGATCTTGCTTTCATTTACGTTTTTCATGAACTCGCTATATTGCAGCGCCTCCACCTGCGGAGCCCTGTAATCACTGAGCTTGAAAAATGCAATGGCCAGGACGCCGATCAGCATCAGTAAGGCAATCTGTTTTCCCGCTTTACTCATTAATGCTACTCCTCACACTTTTATCCATTTCCGGACTCATTCTTTCAGGAAATGACGGCCCGACAGAAATTCAAAAAACAAAGATTTTTTTTACTCATCCTCGCTGTGGATGGCAAGTATTTTTTTTGTAGTATCTTTTACCAGAAAATCACCCGCGATCCTGTTCGATCCCCCGCCCGCAAATCCGGTCATGAGCGCCGCGACGCGGGAACCGATTACAAGGTGCGGTACGCTTTCCTTCGTTTTCAGATCAAGTTTCTCATCGATAAAGAGCTTCTTGACCTTCTTTTCTCCGGCATCCAGTCGTATTCTGTCGCCCTCACGCCTGTTCCGTATATAAATATAGTCAATATCCTCACCAATATCTACAAAAATGCAGTCAGCATCCCTGTATTTCCTCCGGAAGCTTTCGATGTCCGAAAGTCCGATCGAAAGCTTACGGCCGATCTCGGGAATTGAAAGCGCCGTACCGCGCTCCCAATCGGACCGCGAAACCGCGTACTCCCATTCGCCGCGGGCCCGCTCCGGCAGTTCAACGGCTTTTGACAGCAGGATGCGCGCGCCGCCGGAATCATCCATTGCGATCCTCACACCATCCCGCTCATAAAGCACGGCGCCGGCACGGGCGGTATCGACCCTGCGTGCGATCTCGTCAAGAACGCGCGGGCTTACGAAAAGCCCGAACTCGCGCATCGCCCCCGCCAGCACGTGAAAGAGCAATTCACGATCATGCAGGTACGGTCCGCAGCGCACACGAAGACACCCGCCAGCAAGCCATTCACGCGACGGGCCATCGCGCTCTTCAAGAAGCCGATCAACCAGCCGGTTGGCTTCACGCGCGCGAACCGACAGGCGGTCAACAGACTCCTTCAGCCGTGGAAATTTTTTTTCGGCTTCGGGGATAACGATATTTCTGACGAAGTTACGCAGGTAGACGGTATCGCGGTTGGTGCTGTCCTCGCGCCAGGGTATGCCGCGCTCACGGAGGTAGTCGTATATCCGATCAGAAGAACACGCGAGAAGCGGGCGGATAATGACTCCCCGCTTCGGCGCAATGCCCGCAAGGCCGTGTATCCCCGTTCCGCTGAATATTCGCATGAGCACGGTTTCCACCGAATCATCGGCGGTGTGGGCGGTCGCGATACGGGAAAAACCCAGGCGCAGGCGCAGATCCTCGAGCAGGCGATACCGCTTCTTCCGCGCGTACTCCTCGAGGGAGGTCCCTCCGGGCCTTTCCGCCGCCACGTCCGCGCGCTCAATGTAACAGGGCACACCTTTATCCGCCATGAAGTCCGCCAGAAATCGCTCGTCGCCGTCGGATTCCGCGCCTCTGAGCAGGTGGTTGAGGTGGAAAACCGCCAGTTCGAGCGAAAACTCGCGGCGCATCCGCAGCATGATGTCGAAAAGCGCCATAGAGTCCTTGCCCGCCGAAAGCGAAAGCAGGACGCGGTCGCCCTTTTCGATCAGGCCTTCGTCGCGGCAGAACCGCAGCGCGGTTGTGTATACATCTTCCATGGCATCCCGTAAAAGCAGAAGGGCGGGGACATTTCTCCCCGCCGCAGTATCGCCATCACCCTACCCGCCGCGACGATATGTGTCAAATGATTTCTCTGCCCTTTAAGGATTTATCCCCCCACTGCTCCCTGTATCCCGCACGCCGTAATCCCGAATTCCGAAAGCGGGACAGTTCTGTACTTTTTACCAGCCTCTGTTGTAAAAATTTACACTATACTTCAAAAAAACTATTGAAATTTTAATTCCTATTCTATACTTTAAAAAAGTATCTTCAAAATAGTAACGGCTGTCAACGGCAGCCTCACACCGTTTCACATACATCATTATCGCGTAATGTTCCGGAGGATTGTTTAATGAAAAAGTATCAATGCACAGTATGCGGTTATATCTACGATCCCGCTGAAGGCGATCCCGATAACGGCATTAAAGCAGGCACCTCGTTCGAAGACATACCCGAAGACTGGGTGTGCCCCGTATGCGGAGCCGACAAAGGCTCTTTCGAGCCTCTCAACGATTAGGTGAGGTGATCATATGGACGCTGTATTACTCTCAAGAATTCAATTCGGTATTACAGCGGGTTTCCATTTTCTTTTCCCGCCCCTTACGATCGGCATCTCGCTGATCATTCTCGTCCTTGAAACGCTCTACCTTAAATCCGATGAGGAGATCTATAAAAAGATTTCCTCATTCCTGATCAGGCTCCTCGCCCTCATCTTCGTCATGGGAGTGGCCACGGGGATTGTGCTCGAATTCTCGTTCGGGACCAACTGGGCGCAGTATTCGCGCCTCGTCGGGGACATCTTCGGTGCGCCGCTGGCCGCCGAGGGCGTATTCTCCTTTTTCATGGAATCGGTATTCCTGGGCGTCCTGATCTTCGGAAGGGACAGGGTATCAAAGAAGGTCTACTGGCTCTCGGCCTTCTTTGTTTGCTTCGCGTCCCACCTGTCAGGGTTCTGGATCATTGCCGCGAACTCATGGATGCAGACACCCGCCGGGTTTGAGCGGGTGCTCTCCGCCGACGGCAGGGTCACCAGGGTCATCCTGACCGATTTCTTCGCCTCCCTCCTGAACGGCTCGACGCTCGTCCGGTACCTGCATGTGGTGCTCGCCTCGTGGATTACCGGTTCGCTTTTCACTGCGGCCGTCTCCGGCTGGTACCTCATCAAAAAGCGGCACGAGGAGTACGCGAAACCGCTCCTGAAGCTTTCGATCGTGATTTTCATCGCCACCGCCCTCATCCAGCTCGGATCGGGGCACATGCACTCCGTCCAGGTCGCGAAAGCGCAGCCGGCAAAGATGGCGGCGTTTGAAGCGCTCTGGAACTCGACGACGGGCGCGCCGCTGGCCCTGTTCGGCATCCCCGTTGAGTCGCAGCAGAAGACCTATCTCGCGATCGGCGTACCGAAACTCCTGAGCCTTCTCATCTATTTTGATCCGAACGCGAAGGTCGCCGGATTGAACGAGTTTCCCGCCGATGAGCGGCCGCCGGTATTGCTGCCGTTCATGTCTTATCACGTGATGATCGGGCTCGGCATGCTTTTCATCGGCATCGCCGGGCTCGGGGCGCTGCTCCTGATAACGGGAAAGCTCTACAATGCCAGATGGTTCCTGCTGGGGCTCATCGCGCTCGCGCCGCTTCCCCACCTCGCCAACCTGACCGGATGGATCGCCGCCGAGGTTGGCCGGCAGCCGTGGGCGGTGTACGGCATCCTCAAGACCGCTCAGGCCGCGTCGGTGGTGGTTCCGGCATGGCAGGTGCTGACGACCGTTATTCTGTTCAGCGCCATCTATCTCTTTCTCTTTATGATTTTCATCAAGCTTCTTATCCGGTTTATCAACGAAGGTCCCGATGCCGCCCAGCACGGGGGATATTAGAAGTCTGCCGAAGGCACGAGGAATATGATGGAAACGATAACATTTCTTCAGACAGCATGGTTCATCCTCATCGGTGTACTCTTCGTGGGATACTCGATCCTGGACGGATTCGACCTCGGCGTGGGGATACTGTTCCCCTTCATCGCGAGAGATGACGCGGAAAAAGAAACGCTGATCAGGGCGATCGGGCCGCTCTGGGACGGCAACGAAGTATGGCTCCTTACTGCGGGGGGAGCGTTTTTCGCGGCATTCCCGATCGCATACGCCACGGTATTCAGCGGGTTCTACCTTGCCCTGATGATCGTGCTCTTTTCGCTGATCTTCCGCGCGGTTTCGCTTGAATTCTGGAAAAACGACGAGAGGAAAAAGCTGTGGGGATGGGCCCTTTTTACCGGCAGCATCATTCCTTCACTTCTCTACGGAGTGGCCCTGGGCAATGTCGTCTACGGCGTTCCGCTTACGGCCGGATACGAATTTGACGGCAATTTCTTCACGCTGCTCCGCCCCTACCCGCTGCTCACCGGGCTTCTGGGGCTGGTGGCGATAATCGTGCAGGGCAGCGCCTACACCGCGCTCAAGACCGAGGGGGCGCTCCAGGAACGGGCGCGCCAGACCGGCCGGAAGATGGCCCTGCTTCTTATCGCGATATTTGTCCTCCTTTTCGTCTCGGCGCTCGTGTATTTCCCGGGACTGGCATCAAGGGCGATCACATGGTTGCTGGCGCTGTGTACGCTCGCGATGATGGCGCTCTGCCTTTTTTCATTATCAAAGGGCAAAGACCTGTATTCGTTCATCTTCTCGTCGCTCGGCTTCGCGGGACTGTGGGGCATAACGGGATATATGCTCTTCCCCAATCTTGTGCGCGCGTCCAACAACGAGGTCAATTCGATAACCATACAGAATTCAGCCTCCGGTCCGCTTACACTCAAAGTAATGTTTATCATCGCCCTTATCGGCATGCCGTTTGTCATCGCGTACACGGCATACGTCTACCGGATATTCCGTGGTAAAGTGCGTGCCTGATACGCTTCAGGCACAGTCCGCAAATCGTAATAATTGTCAGCCGCGTAACGCTTCACCATGCGGCTGATTCCTGTGGGCGGTTATCAGGGCGGCAGCAGCATCTCCCCGGTAACCGATTCCGCGCACATATTTAATTTAAAACAGAAGGAGAAACGTATGAAAAGCGTTAAAGGAACAAAAACCGAACACAACCTCCTCGCGGCGTTCGCGGGAGAATCTCAGGCACGTAACCGGTATACCTTTTACGCCTCCGTGGCGAAGAAAGAGGGATACGAGCAGATAGCCGCGATATTTCTGGAAACGGCCGAAAACGAGAAGGAGCACGCGAAGAGATTTTTCTCTTTTCTCGAAGGGGGCGATGTGCAGATAACCGCGACCTATCCCGCAGGGTCCGTGGCAACGACAGTTGAAAACCTGAAAGCGGCCGCCATGGGCGAGAACGAGGAGCACACGAAACTCTATCCCGAAGCGGCAAAAATCGCGGAAGAGGAGGGATTCAAGGAGATCGCGGCGCTGTTCCGCAATGTCGCCAAGGTGGAAGTCCACCACGAGGAGCGCTATCTCGAGCTGATGAAAAACATTGCGGACAGCACGGTATTCAAGAAATCATCCAAAACAAAGTGGAAATGCCGCAACTGCGGATATATCCACGAGGGCGATCACGCTCCGGAAAAATGCCCGACGTGCCTGCATCCCCAGGCATATTTCGAAGTACTCTGCGAACAATTCTGATACCTGAAACCGAAACAGGCGTCATCACAAACGGCCGGGTGAATACAGCCCGGCCGTTTTATTCAGGCCGCAGGGCAAAATTATTTGACGGGCACCCTGTAAGGTGATTAGCTGTAGTGCACCATGAATAACAACACCGGCATCACAATCGAAGAAAAGACGCTGCTCGCGTGTATTGAAGCGGTCCCCGATCCCGCGTGTTTCATCAGCGCGGAAGGCGTCCTTATCGCGTGCAACCGCCCGTTCGAATCGCTCACGGGAATGACCGCACAGGAGATGTCTGGAAGATCGATAGCCGAATTCGATTCGGGAGTTCTGAGGGCGCTTTCGGAACAGGCAGCCGCCTCCAACACCGGCGACAGCGGAGCGGCTATGCGGCCCGTAAGCCTCGCAAATAGAGAGCTTACCATCCGGGTATCCGCCCTTTCACGGAATGACGGCAATAAGTGGGGAAGCCTCTGCGTTATCCGCGACGTAACGCGTGAACGCATGATAGAGGAGGAGCTCAGGCAGTTCAGCCGGGCGGTGGAACAGAGCCCGGCCACGGTCGTGATCACCGACACGGAAGGTAACATCGAATATGTCAATCCGAAATTCACCTCGCTGACCGGCTACACCTACGAAGAAGTGATGGGCGCAAATCCGCGAATCCTTAAATCCGGCGAACAGCCCGCCGGATTTTACAGCGATTTGTGGGAAACGCTCACATCCGGCGGGGAATGGCGGGGTGAGTTCCATAACAGGAAAAAGAACGGTGATTACTACTGGGAGTTCGCTTCCATATCCCCCCTGCTCAACGAGAAAGGCGTCGTCACCCATTACATCGCGGTCAAAGAGGACATCTCCGCCCGGAAGGAAGCCGAAGAGGCGCTGCGTAATAGTGAGGAGAAGCTCAGGAGCCGCAATCTCCAGATGGAGAAAGACCTGAAGATCGCGCAGACCGCGCAAAAGGAGCTGCTGCGCGCCGACATTCCCGAAAGCCCTTACATGAAATGTGTTTACCGGTATGAACCGCTTGATCGTGTCGGGGGGGATGTGTTCTCGATTTTCAGGAACCTCGATTCAATTACCGGCGTTTTCATAGGGGATATATCCGGCCACGGCATCGCGGCGGCTCTCTTCATCGCGCTGCTAAAATCGGCCACTGACAGGATGTACAGGAAAAAAGGCGACAATCCCTCCGAGTATCTGTCAAACCTTAACAGGGAACTCCGGGGATATCTTTCCTCCTACTTCCTGACCGGCATCTACGGGCGGTTCCAGCGCGATGACGCAACAGGCGTAACCGCCTTCACGTTCTCAAACGGCGGCCACCCCCTGCCCGTTCACTGCCGCGCCAGCGGTGAGATTCGCCTCGCGGGCCGAAGCAACACCATTATCGGCATCATGGAAAATCCGGCTTTCGAGGTTCACCGGATTGATCTGGAAAAAGGGGACCGCCTCTTTCTCTACACCGACGGCATACCGGAGACCGAAAACAGGAAAAAAGAAATCATCGGGTTCGACGGGGATCTTCTCGGCCTCTTCGGTCGAAGCCAGCGAAGCGATATCGGGGAAACACTGGATGCGATACTGAATGAAACCACCGCATTCAGAGATGACGCCCCGCTGCTCGATGATATAAGCCTTATAGGGTTCGAGATACTGTAATACGCGCCCGCGGGGGGATTACTGGACTCCGGAGGTTTTCATTACATTGGCGATAACGAACCAGAGAAACATGATGATGATGACCATGCCCCAGAGCGCCACAAGCAGCATCGAGAGCATATAATGACGATCCACCCACTTGAAAAACCTCGATTCCTTATATTCCAGAATGAGATTGAATACCCTCATGGAAAGCCTTGTTTTCGGTTTCGGCGCTTTCCTGGTTTTCGGCCTGACTTCGGTTTTCGTCGGTTTTTCGCTATCGGGCATAATAATCCTCATCCTCTGTGCTGAATCTCTCTCATATCATACGGGGTCGCGACGGTGCTCACATCTACAGGTTACCTTCTGCAAAACGGAGGAAATCCGGGTAACAATACCAGCCGGGCGCCTAATCTGTAAAGAATTATTTTCATTTAACACAACAGGATGAGAGAAATTTCATTACTTGACACGGGAAAGCCCTCTTCATATAATTTGATGGCAATTTTCGTTTTTTAGCGAAAATCACGCTACTGTCGGCACAGGCGATTTATACCAGCGCCCGGGAGGCCGCTCCGGCCGGCCGCGTTTCAGCGCAGAAAAAAGTTCCGCAATCATTATGGAGTGGAAACCATGAACAGCATCATCCGTTTCGGCGTATCTATCGACGAAAAACTGCTTACTCGCTTTGATGAAATCATCAATACGAAAGGATATGTCAACAGGTCAGAGGCGATACGCGACCTGATCAGGAACATGCTGGTATCCGAGGAGGTTTCCAACCCTGACGCTGAAGTGATCGGCACGCTTACCCTCATCTACAGCCACGAGGAACACGAGATTTCAGACCGATTAAATGATATTCAACACGACTATTACCAGAACGTCATTTCTACAACACACGTTCATCTCGATGCCCATCACTGCCTCGAAGTGTTGATCCTTCGCGGCAAGGCAAAGACGGTGCAGCACATCGCCGACAATCTCCTCTCGGTCAAAAACGTACGTCACGGGAAACTGACCGTAACCACCACCGGAAAAAACCTTCCCTGAGGGCTCTTCCGACGCGCATTATCTCGCCACGCACCTGATCCTCTCAAACGCCCTTTTGGCAAGGGCGTCAGGCGCTATCCGGCCTTATTTGTTTCAAAAATGTACCGCAGATAATTAGGGCGCAACGGAAATACCCCTGCGCCCTCACCGCTCCCTTTTCACTCCGGCGGCCTGTATCCTCACATAAAAAAAATTAATGCTCAACTTTAAAGCCCCTGAGGCCGAAATAATGAATGGGGGTAATTATGCCTTGAAATACCCCACAGGCGGCAGGCTGGCGTTTTGGCGGCAATTCGCGGCACCCGAGAGATAGAGGGGCGCTGTCGTGCCGGAACGCGGCCATGGAACGTAAGGAGATGTTCCGTGCTTTCAACAAGGATGTTAACAATAGGGTGCGCTGCCCTTATACTGCTCTTTTCTCTCGCTGACAGTTCACACTCCCGCCCGATTCGCGCGGGCCGTGAACGCGCGCCCGAGGCGTCATGCCACAGGGTGAAGCGGGGGGATACGCTCTTCAGCATTTCCCGGAAGTACCATGTGCCGGTCGATGAGCTTCGCAGAATAAACGACCTCGACGCCGGCACGACGCTGCGCGCCGGATACATGGTCCGCCTGCCCCGCAGGGAAAGCCCGAAAGCCCGTGAAGCCGCCGCCCCTGAAACCGACCGCAACCTTTTCCGCTGGCCGCTCCAGAGCGTGATCGAGTTCACACGCGACGGCGGTGACGGCGTAAGGCCTATCGGCATTATTATCACCGGCCGTCCCGGCGCGCCGGTGCTTTCCTCGGCGCAGGGGATCGTACAGCGCATCGGCGAGATGCGGGGATACGGCCGGTACGTGATCGTGCGGCACGAATCGAACTATCTCACCGTCTATTCCAACCTCGGCGCGGTCCAGGTCCGCCAGAACCAGCGTATTTCACAGGGACGGCAGGTCGGCACGATCGACAGGGACGAGCCGTGGCTGCATTTCCAGATCAACCAGTCAGGCAGGGCGAAAAACCCTCTCGAGCTGCTTCCCGAGCGGGGGCGCGGAATGCTCGCCGGAAGGAACTGAGGCATTTTCCACTGAATTCAGGCGGGGTCAGAGCCCGAACTTTCTGGCGTTGGTGACGAATACGTCCTCGAGGGTCGCGGGTATTTCGGCGATCCGGTAGTTCCGTATCCCCATTCCCGAAAGCTTTTTGCCGAGTTCCTTTTCGAGGGGAAACCCCCGTTCGCAGAGAACGTGTATCTCGCTGCCGAAGATGGCCGCCTCGTGGATATAGGGAAGGTCCGATATTTCCTCGAAGACGCGGATGAAGTTGTCGACGCTGAACGAATAGACCGCGTACGGCAGCGATTGCTTGAGTCCCGCGGGGGAATCGAGCGCGATGATCCTGCCGGCGATGACCAGCGCGATCCTGTCGCAGTGTTCGGCCTCGTCCATGTAATGCGTGGTCACGAAGATCGTCTTGCCCTCTTCGGAGAAGTTGTAGATGAGCTCCCAGAAGTTGCGGCGCATGATCGGGTCGACGCCCGATGTGGGCTCGTCGAGGAAGAGCATGGGCGGATCGTGAAGGATGGCGGCGCCCAGCGCCAGGCGCTGTTTTATGCCCATCGGAAGGCTTTTCACGACACTGCCGCTCTTCTTCCCCATTTCGGCCACGTCAAGCGCGTAGCGTATCCGCTCTTCGAGCGCGCGCCCTTCGAGGCCGTAGATGCTGCCGAAAAACCTCAGGTTCTCCTCCACCGTGAGGTCGTCGTACAGGGAAAACTTCTGCGACATATAGCCGATGCTGTTCTTGATGCGCTCCTGCTCGGAGCGGATATCGTAGCCGAGCACCCTCCCCTCGCCGCCGGTCGGCACGAGGATCCCGCACAGCATCTTGATCGTGGTGCTCTTGCCGGCGCCGTTGGGCCCGAGAAATCCGAAGATTTCGCCCTTCTCCACCGCGAAGTTCACGGAATCGACCGCGGTAAAATCCCCAAAACGCTTCGTGAGGTTTTTGACTTCGACGCTGTATTCCGTCATTCGATCCCCTCCTCCAGGCGCTTCGAGCTCAGGAAGAAAAGCGCCGCTCCCATGAGAAAGAGCACCGTCATGTCCTTCCAGAGCGCGCCCATCCCGATTCCCTTGAGAAAGAGCCCGCGGACGATGTTGATGAAATAGGTCATCGGGTTCGCGTACGCCACGTACTGCATCGATTCAGGCATCGAGTAGATCGGGAAGATGAACCCGGAAAAAAGAATCGACGGAAGAAAATAGAGGAACGTCGAGAGAATAGCCTGCTGCTGCGTCTTCGAGATGGTGGATATGAAAAGCCCCACCGACGTGCTCGCGAAGATGAATATGAGCGAGCCGAGCATCAGCAGGAGGAAGCTTCCCGCCAGCGGCACGGCAAACCAGGTAATGGTGATCAGTGTTATGATGACGATGTCGATGAAGCTCACGATCATGAATGGAAGCGTCTTGCCCGCGATAAATTCCATCGGCCGCAGCGGCGAGACGGTGATCTGTTCCATCGTGCCAACTTCTCTCTCGCGCACGATCGACATCGACGTCATCGACACCGCGATTATGGACACCAGGAGGCCGAGGATGCCGGGGAGGTAAAAGTTTCTGCTCGAAAGGTTCGGATTGAACATGATCCGTTCTGCGAGCTCCACGTTCTCCCTGAAGCGCACTCCCTGGATGTTTTTCGCCAGCACGATCCGCCTGATGCGGTTGCCGAAATACTGGTACGAGAACTCCGATGTGATCTGGTTGACGTAGGATACGGTCACCGCGGCGCGGCTCGAGTCGGTCCCGTCCACGAGGATCTGCATCATGCCGGTGCCGTCGTTGCGCACGTGCGTCGAAAACCCGTTCTCGATGTGCAGGAAGAGCTCTATCCTGCCCGCGTCGAGGAGCGCGCCCGCTTCCTTCGCCGAATTGACCGAATTGCTCAGGGCAAAGTATCCCGACGAGGTGAAGCGCTCGACGAGCGCGCGGCTCACCTGCGTCCTGTCCTCGTCGAGCACCGCCATCCGCACGTCAGTCACGTCGGTGCTCACCGCGTAGCCGAAGATCAGCATCATCAGTATCGGCGGAAAGAAGAGGATGACGCGCATGCGACTGTCGCGGAACATCTGCTTGAATTCCTTGACTATCACGCTTTTGACGATATTTTTGCGGACCATGAATGCCATTACGGTTTCCTCCTCCCCGTCTCTCCTCTACGCATCCGGCAGTTTCAGCGAAAGCTTGCGCATGCTCACGACCGCCAGAACGAACGCGTAGAGGAACAGGAACGCGATCTGCGTGAGCATCAGCGAATATCCGACCCCCTTGAGCGCGATCCCCTTCATCACGACGATCAGGTAGCGCGCGGGGATGAGATAGGTGACCATCTGCACGAACGGCGGCATATTCTTGATCGGGAAGATATATCCCGACAGGATGATCGAAGGCATGTAGGTCACGATAATCGCCGCCTGCACCGAAAGCACCTGCGAGCGCGTCGCCGATGATATCATGATCCCGAGGCTTGACGTCCCGATGAGGAAGAGGAGCGCGATCAGGTAGAGTTCGATGAAGCTTCCCCGCATCGGCACCTCGAAAACGAAATAACCGAGACAGACGGTGATGATCAGGTCGAAAAGCGCGATGAACACGTAAGGAATGAGCTTGCCGAAGAAAACCTCATACCTGCGCACCGGCGTGGTGATGAGCGTTTCCATCGTTCCCCTCTCCCACTCGCGCGACACGGTAAGCGAGGTGATGAGAGCGGAGATGATCGCCATGACGATGACGATGAGGCCGGGAACGATGAAATTCCTGCTCTTCAGCTCCGAGTTGTACCAGATACGGCTTCGCACATCGACCGGCATGCGAAGGCCCGTAACGCCGACGCCGTTGAGCTCATGCAGGCGGAGGTCCTGGTTGAACGCGAAGAGGATCGCCTTCATATATCCGACGGCCACGGTCGCCGAGGTCGAATCGGATCCGTCCACTATGAGCTGCACTTCGGTCTTTTTGCCGGAGCGGTAGTGACGCTCGAAATCGGCCGGGATCACAACCGCCATGATCACCTTCCCCTCATCAATGAGGCGGTCGATCTCGCGATAGTTCGAGACATGCCCGTAGATGGATATATATTCGGTGTGCGAGAACGATTCGATAAGACTGCGCGAAAACGCGCTGCGGTCCTGGTCGTAGATCACCGTGCTCACGTGCTTGACGTCCATGTTGAGCGCGTAGGCAAACAGGACGAGCAGCAGCACCGGCAGGAGCAGCGAGAGGATAAGGCTGCGCGAGTCCCGGCGGATCTGGAGCCACTCCTTTTCGGCGATGGCGAGTATTCGGACAAGCGATTTGGCGGTCATCACATTTCTCCCGCGACGATATCGACGAAACAGTCCTCAAGAGAGGGCGACTTCTCCCTGATCGAACGGACTTTTATCCCCTTTTTGCCGAGAAGCGAAGCGATCTCTTTTCCTGCCTTTTTGCGGTCATGCACAAAGAGCCGCAGGGACTGCCCGGTCAGGATCACCCCCCGGTACTCCTCGATCTCTTTAAGGATCATCTCGCTTTTCACCGGGCTCGTGGTAATGAGCTCGATGAAATGCTTTCCCATGCCGGCCTTCACGTCCGCGGGGGTCCCGCTGGTGACAAACCTCCCCCCGTACATCAGCGCGATCCTGTTGCAGCGCTCGGCCTCGTCGAGATAGGCCGTGCTCACCACGATGGTAACGCCCTCGGTCAGGAGGTCGTAGAGGATCTTCCAGAACTCGCGGCGCGACACAGGGTCAACGCCGTTGGTCGGCTCGTCCAGCAGGATGAGGTCGGGCGCGTGAACCAGGCAGCATGCGAGCCCGAGCTTCTGCTTCATCCCGCCCGAGAGCTTGCCGGCAAGCCTGTCGGCAAAGGGGCCGAGCCTGGAAAAATCGTACAGGCGCACCAGCCGCTTTTTGATCTCTTTCGACGGCACTCCGAAAAGCCGCCCGAAGAAATAGATGTTCTCCTCGACCGAAAGGTCTTCATAAAGGCCGAAGCGCTGCGGCATGTAGGCGAGCCGCTCCTTGATCGCGAACGGATCGCGATAGATGTTTTCGGAGTTGATGGCGATGGTGCCGTTGTCGGGCTCGAGGATCGCCGCCATCATGCGCAGAAGCGTGCTCTTCCCCGCGCCGTCCGGGCCGACGATGCCGAAGATCTCGCCCTTCTTCACATCGAACGAAAGGGCATCGACGGCGCGCGTCTCGCCGAAACTTTTTGTCACTGCGCTTACCGAGATCACTTCCCTTCTCCCACGAGTATTACCGCGTCAGCGGGCATCCCTGGCCGCAGCCTGTCTTCCGAATTATCAAGCGCGATCTTCACGGCGTACATGAGCTTCACCCGCTCGTCCCTGGTCTGAATGGTCTTCGGCGTAAACTCGGCCTTGTTCGATATCGCCACCACCGTGCCGTTGAACCGCTTTCCGGGAAAGCTGTCGACCGAGATGAGCGCCTTCTGGCTGAGCTTCACCTGCCCGAGCCTTAATTCCTCGACATATATCCGTATCCACGGCCTTGAGAGATCGGCGATGGTGAGGATCGCCGAACCGGGAAACGCCATCTCACCGACCTCGAGATTGCGCTCCAGCACCACCCCGCTGATCGGGGAATAGATCATAGCGTAGTCGATTGTGGCTGACACCAGATCGACGTTCGCCCTCGCGACGCTGAACGCGGCCTCGGCGTTATCAAGGTCCTTCTTCGATACCGATCCCGACTGAAAGAGGTTTCTAATCCGCGTGAGGTTTCGCTGCGCATTGACCAGGCTCGCCTGCGCGGAGTTCCGCTGCGCGTTCAGCTCGTCGTACTGGAGCCGCACCAGGAGGTCGTTCTTCTTCACCGCCTGGCCCTCGTCGAACGGCAGTTCGTGCACGCGGCCTGCGATCTTCGAACTCACTTCGATCTCGGTCACCTCAATGGTGCCGGTGCCCTCGATCCGGTTCCTGTCGACACCGAGATGACGGAACACCTCAAAATACAGGGTCGAAATGACAAGGGCGGATACAACAACGATGATCGGGATGATGCGCTTGCGGTTCATGGATTACCTCTCAAAAATGGTATTCAGATCTTCCGTGCCGGTTTCCTTCTTGAGCTCGGCCAGGGCAACATAGTAATCGTGTACGGCGTTGATATAATTCGTGCGCGCGCTGGTGAGCGAGTATTCCGCGGAGATAAGTTCGCTGTTTTTTATCACTCCGGCGCGATAGCTCTCACGCGCGATGCGAAGTCCCTCCTCGGCGGTCCCGACGTTCTCCTTCTGGGACATGATAGTCAGGTACGACGTCAGGAGCCTGGAGTAATTGGAGCGGATCGAGATCGTGATGAGCCTGCGCAGCCGCGAAAGCTCCTCTTTCGCCTCGTTGACCTTCGCTTCCTGCTCGCGCTCCTGGGTTTTGGCGGTATCCGTCGGGATGAGCGAGCCCCACCGGTAGGTCGCGGCGACGCGCACCTGCCATGTCGTCTGCCAGTCGTCTGTGCCAGTGATCGTGGAGAAGTCAGGGCTCAGAGGACCGGCCGGCGTCTGTATCTGCATATTGACCGGATTGGGCAGAAGCTTCGTCTTTCCGTAATATCCGGCGACACTGAACGTCGGCCAGAGATAATACGCTGACTGCGCGTTGCGTGAATGTTCGGCCATCTCCCGCTTCATCTCGACCTGTACGATCTCCGGGCGGTTCTTGAGCGCGGTCTCCCGCAGGCGCGCGACCGATGAGTCAAGGTCGTCATTGGGCACGCGGTACGCTTTTTCCATGGCGGCTTTATCGGGCACATATTTGACCTTATCATATCCGAGATGATAGTTGAACAGGTCCGCGGCGACCTTGAGCCTGTTCTCCGCGTCAAAGAGGAGCGGTTCCTGGCTCTTGTGCTGTACGCGCGCCTGGAGAAGCTCGAATTTTGGAACGCTGCCGGTTTTATAGAGATTGTTCACATCTTTCAGGTTTTCCGCGAGCAGCGCGAGCGATTCCTTGCGCATCGTCACCACCTCGCGCGCGAGCAGCATGTCGAAATAGCTCCTGATCACATTGTATTCGATCTCGCTTTTTATCCGCTTCACCTCCTCCTTCGCGGCGACGTAGGCCTTGCGCGAGAGGTTGAGCGAATTGTAAAACGCTCCCGGATTGACCCCGAACGCAAGCTGCACCAGCTTGATGTCGTACTGCCCGTCAGAGAGGCTCATGAAACCGTTATCCGCGCCCTGCCGCATCAGCGAGGCCTCGGAGGAGAGTATCGGCATGAGCTGGCCCCAGGCGGTGTTCACCTTTTCCTTCGCGGCCTTCAGTTCCTCAAGGGCGATCTTGTAATCGTGGTTGTTGCCGAGCGCTATCCCGACGGCGCGGTCGATATCGACGCGCTCACCATTTTCCTGCGCTCCCGCGTTTTCCGGTCTTGCCGCGGCCATCGCCGCGAAAACCAGAGTGATCAGGATTATTCGGTAGTAAGCTTTCATATGCCGCTCCTTATCTCTCCCGTATGCCGTCATTCAGGACCGAGATCATATTCCTCGTGAAATTCTCCACGTAATCGCCGTCATACAGCTTCTCGAACAGCGCCGTGTCCTTGAGCACGATACGCATCGCGTTGAAAATAACAATAGGCCCGATGATCTGGACGACCGTATAGTAGGCGTGCACGTCCCTGATCAGGTGCTTTTCCCGCCCCTCCTTCAGGTGGGATTCCATTTTACGCATGAACGGCAGGTGAAGATTGGGGATAAGTATCTCCTTCATGAACTTTCCGCCGCCCGATATCTCCCGCAGCATGATCCTGACGAAATTGAGGTCGAGCGAGTGGATATGCCGGATAAAACTGCCGACGATCGAGTTGATCCGCTCCAGGGGGTCAGAGCCCTCAGGCTCCTTATCAAGGATCGAAAGATAGAGCCGCTTCACCGTGTCCTCGAGGATCCTCCGGTAGAGCGCCTCCTTCCCCTTGAAATGGTAGTATATCATCGCCTTGTTGATCTTCGCGCGTTTGGCGATCCGGTCGATCCGCGCGCCGTCATAGCCGTGGTGCGCAAACTCCGCCATACCGGCGTTAATGATCTTTTCTTCTGTCGTTAATGACTGCATAAAGATTCCTTTCAGACTAAATATACGTTTATTTAAAATAACTGTTTAGTTAACAAAATAGTAATATATAGCCCGACCGTCAATAAAAAATGAGAAAAAATTCAGATAATTTTTAAAAGGAGATCGCCCGCCGGATCACGGGTCAGATGAACGGTGGATTCGACCGTGCCGTCAAGGCGGCTGTCAGAGCTTCGGAGCGCCTTGAAATCCTGCGTTGACAGGAATTCGCCGAGCAGTTCAAGGGACTCTTCAAGGGGGGATATATCCCCCTCCCCGTCGAAACAGGCGTCCATCAGGCGCTTCAGCTCGCGCCTGGCCGCCGTTTCGATGCAGTGGCCGTTGAGATGGAGGGTGATCAGTGGTACCATAAAATGCGCGGATGCCTTTCCGGACCGCCTCCTCCATTTCCCCCGTCAGGGAGGGAAATGGACGGAAGGAGTTCCGGACTTGAGCGGATATATCCTACATGAAGTGGAAGATCTTCGCGATGTCGTTGAATATCACGAACACGCCGAGCAGTATCAGGAGCGCCATGCCGACAAACTGGATCCGCTCCATGACCTTGTCGCTCAGCGGCTTGCCCCGGACCGCCTCGATCAGGAAAAGGACGATGTAGCTGCCGTCTACCATCGGGATCGGGAGAAGGTTCATCACCATCAGGATGATCGATATCTGCGCTATGAGAAGGATAAACGACGCGATGTCCTGGTAGTAAGCCACGTCGCCGGCGATCTTGGCGATGAAGATCGGTCCCGAGAGGTTTTCGCGCACGTTGAGCTTGCCGGAGAAGAGCATGCCGATCCCCTTGAGGTTCATTACGACGAACTCATACGGCTCCACGAACGCGCGCACAAAGCTCTGGCCCAGCCCGTAGCGCACCGTGACCATCTCTTCGGCAATGCCGGTTTCCATGCCGATGAAGCCGAAACTGCGGTACGAGATAAATCCCCTGTGCGACTCGCGGCCCGTCTCGATCTTCACGATGTTGCGCTTCTCGGCTTCCACCCTGCCGAGGAACTGCTCATACGAGGCGATTGCCGTGTCATTGATTCTAAGCGCATTTTTCGCGATGCTCTCGCGGATGGCCTCTCCCGTCAGGAGAATCTCTTTTCCCTTGCTGCGGGAATTCCTGATCTCCTGCACGGTGATCTCCTCGCGAAGTCCGGGGGTGACACTGATCTCCGTCTCGCCTTCAGGCCGCGCGACCTTCAGCACGATCTGCTTGCCGGGATTTGATTTGATGCGCCCGATAAACGCCTCCGGGTCGATGACCCTCTCACCATCGACGGATACAATGCGGTCACCCCTGCGAAGGCCGGCCTGTTTGCCGGCGCCGCCCGGCAGCACCTTGCCCACCTCGATCGCGGTGATGTACGGCATTACGCCGATCGAGAAGCGCCCGCGCGATTCCTTCGCCGCCTCGGGTGTGACCGAAAAGGTCTGCACAGCGCCGTCACGCTCGGCCTTCACGGTGAGCGGCTTTCCGCCGGAGAAGAACACCACGCGCTGGATGTCGGTGAACTTCGCGATCCGCTCGCCGTTGATCTCGACGATCCGGTCGCCGGTGCGTATCCCCGCGCGATGCGCTGGCGATTCAACAGGTCGCTCCTGCCGCGCGGCAAACTCGTCGAGGAGTGTGACGCGGTTCGACTCCTTCTGATAACCCACGAGGTTCAGCCCGAAAAAGATGATAATGCCGAGGAACAGATTGAAAAGGGGCCCCATGACGACCGGAACGATGCGCTTCAGCGGCGGCGCAGAGAGGAACTCGTACGGCTCTCCCTTGCGTTCGGCTCCGGGCTCGTCGCCGTAGAAGGCGCAGTATCCGCCGAACGGTATCAGGGTGATCTGGTAGGTCGTATCCCCGATCTTCTTTTTAAGGACGCCCTTGCCGTAGCCGAGCGAAAAGATCCTGGCCTTGATGCCGACCATCTTTCCGCCGATGAGGTGTCCGAGCTCGTGGATAAAGATGCATATGCCGAGAAGCACCACGGCCCCCAGTACGAGTGAAACGATATATCCGATATTCATAAAACCTGTGACCTCTTTTCAGCGATAATGTGATATACGATATGATTCCGGCAGAGCGCTTTCCAGTTATGGCAGCGGAAGCGTTAAACGGTTACAATTTATTTCCCGCGCCCGGCGGGACTCAGACCATTTCCGCCGCGATTTCGCGCGACCAGTGGTCGGCTTCGATGATCTCCTCGAAAGACGGATGCGCTATTACGTCGTGCCTGTCGAGCGTTTTTTCCACAATCGGGACAATATCGGTAAAACGGATTTTTTTGGCGATAAACGCCTGTACCGCGATTTCGTTTGCGGCGTTGAGCACGGCAGGCATGGTGCCGCCGGTCCTTCCCGCGTAATAGCAGAGCTCGAGCGCCGGGAAACGCTCCTGGTCGTAGCGGCGGAAATGCATCGAACCGACCGAAGCCAGATCGAGCCGTCCGAACGGGTTCGGCCTTTTCTGCGGATAAACGAGCGCGTTCATGATGGGAATCGCCATGTCCGTCACGCTCATGTGCGCGTATATCACACCGTCCACGGTTTCCACCATCGAATGGATCACGCTCTCAGGGTGGATTACCACGCCGATCCTGTCGTAATCCAGGTCAAACAGGTGGTGCGCCTCGATCACCTCGAATCCCTTGTTCATCAGCGTGGCCGAATCGATGGTTATTTTGCTTCCCATGTCCCAGGTCGGGTGCGCGAGAGCCTCTTCGGGCGTCACGTCCGCAAGCTCCGCGGCGCTCCTGTCGCGCAGGCTTCCTCCCGACGCGGTGAGAATGATCCTGTCAAGATCGCCGGGGCGAAGCCCGTCAAGCAATGAAAATATCGCGCTGTGCTCGCTGTCGACGGGAATGAGCTCAACGCCGCGTCCCTCTATCAGGCTGATGACGATAGTGCCGGCCATGACAAGGGTCTCCTTGTTGGCAAGGGCGATGCGCTTCACGTGGGGGATGGCCGCGATCACGGGCTTGAGTCCCGCCGCCCCCACAATGGCCGCGACGAGCACGTCAGCGCCCCGCTCGCACAGTTCGACAAGGCCCTCTTCCCCCTCAAGAAACTCAGTCCCGGGATAGCGCCGCTTCATGTCCCCGACAGCACCGGACCGGATCGCATTCTGCGAGGTAATCGCGACCGCGCGCGGGCGGAATTCCCGTATCTGCTCGTCAAGGAGAGTGATATTAGAATGACAGGAAAGCCCGGAAACGGTGAATTCGCCGCCGAGGCTTTTGATGACGCGAAGGGCCGATACGCCTATGGAACCGGTCGACCCGAGAATGGTGACGGTCGGCATTGCCGTTCTACACCGCCACGATGTAATAGTAGAAAAGCGGCGTCGTGAAGATCAGAGCGTCGAAGACGTCCCACATGCCGCCGTGGCCGGGGATGATCGATCCCGAGTCCTTGATCGCGCCGTCACGCTTGATCGCCGATTCCACCAGGTCTCCGACGTGCCCGATTACGCTGAGCGCGATGCCGAGGAGCGCCGCTTCGATCATCTCGAAAAGCCTGACTCCCGCGAAAATCTGGATGAGCTGGTTGGTGACGATCATGGAAATCACACTGAACAGAAGGCCCGAGAAATATCCTTCCCACGACTTGTTCGGCGACACCGCGAAATTGGTCTTGTGTTTCCCAAAGTAAACTCCGCCGAAATAGGCGCCGGTATCGTTGAGCATGACAACAACGTTCAGTATCAGGATATAGTAGAAGCCGTTATTCAGTCCTTTCAGCAGGATGAGATGCGAGAAGAAAAGCACGATGTAGATCACGCCGAATACGGTCACCGCGAGGGAATAGATGCCTCCGCGGATCGGGCGCCTGAACACCTGGAAGGTAAGTATCGCCATGATAAAGACCGCGACGAGTGCCATGAGCACCCGCGCGTCGAACAGCCTGATAAAGCTTGTGCCGCCGAACGCATACAGATACATCAGCACGTTCACAAGCCCCCCGGCGATGAGTCCGGCATATTGCATCGGCTTTTCCTCGTCGCTTCTGGAGGCGATCTGGTAATACTCGTGAAGGCAGACAAGGGATATCACAGTCGAAACAATGAGCACGGGCAGGGAATAAAAAATATTGGTATAAATTCCGAAAACATACACCGGCAGGGCGACAACCGCGCTCAGTATTCTCGTCCATGTGGCTGACCTGGCATTGCTCATAACGCTCCGAATCTCCTGTCTCTTTTCTGATATTCATATACCGCCTGATACAGATGCCGCGGCCTGAAATCGGGCCACAGCACTTTCATGAACACGAGCTCGGCATAGGCAAGCTGCCAGAGCATGTAATTACTGATCCGGTATTCACCGCTCGTCCGTATCATGAGATCGACATCGGGAAGGCCGGGGGCGTAGAGGTACTGATGCATCTTCTTTTCGGTCAGAATTTCGTTCTCTTTTCTTTCGGCGGCCCATCTGTTAACGCCGTCGATCAGTTCCTGCCTGCCTCCGTAATTGATGCAGAAATTCAGGTTCAGGTTGCTGTTGCGCTTCGTTTCTTCGGTGACCGATTCGATTATCTTCCTGGTGCTTGCGAGCAGCTTTGTGCGGGCGCCCGAGACATGGATCCTGATTCCCTTCTCACGAATCAGATTTATTTTTGACATGAAGAAGTACTCGAGAAGCTTCCACAGACCTGAAACCTCCGCCTGGGGCCTGTTCCAGTTCTCGGTCGAGAAAGCGAAGAGCGATATCACCTTGATGCCGATGCCGAGTGAAGCGTCTATTACGGGCTCGATCACATCGGCGCCTCTGCGATGTCCTTCGAGCCGCGGAAGCGAGCGCTTCTGCGCCCACCGCCCGTTGCCGTCCATGATGATGGCGACATGGGCGGGAACGGCATCCGGATTTATGAGGGTCCTGTAATCTTTCATCAGGTTCTTAGTATATCCGCTTCCGGGAAGAAACAAAGAGGCTATACGCTCAATATCTCTTTTTCTTTATTATTGATCAGCGTCTGGACTTCGTCAATATATTTATCTGTCAGCTTCTGTATCCTGGCGACGGCGGCCTTCGAATCGTCCTCGGAAATCTCCTTGTCCTTCTCGAGTTCCTTTATCATGTCGTTGCCGTCGCGGCGCACGTTCCTTACGGCGACGCGGCATTCCTCGGCTTTCGTCTTGGCGAGCTTTACGTATTCCTTGCGGCGCTCTTCGGTGAGTTCGGGGATCTGTATCCGGATGAGATTGCCGTCATTGTTCGGGTTGAGCGAAAGGTCTGATTTCAGGATCGCCTTCTCTATCGCGCCCAGGGTGCCGCGGTCCCACGGCTGGATGACCACAAGCCTCGGTTCGGGACACGATACGGTCGCGACCTGGTTCAGGGGCATCTGCGTATCGTAGGCATCGACCTTGATGCCGTCGAATATCGCCGGGTTTGCCCGTCCGGTGCGGATCGCCGCGAACTCTCGTTCGAGGCTTTTCACGCTTTTCTTCATCCGTTCATCGACATCGCCAATTATATCTTCTACCATAGCTCCTCCTCGCAAATAATCAGGAAATCAGGGTTCCAATATTCTGTCCGCACACCACGTTTTTAATGGAATTGTCCTCGAACAGATTGAAAACTGAAATGGGCAGATTGTTGTCCATGCATAACGAAATGGCGGTGAGGTCCATGACCCGCAGTTGCCGCTTGATGACGTCGAGATATGAAATCGTATCGATCTTCTTCGCGTCGGAATTACCAACGGGGTCTTTATCGTATACCCCGTTCACCTTGGTCGCCTTGAGGAGCACCCCAGCGCCGATCTCGATCGCCCGCAGGCTCGCTGCAGTGTCCGTGGTGAAAAAGGGATTTCCCGTTCCGCCGGAGAGGATCACCACGCGCCTTTTCTCGAGATGACGGATAGCCTTTCTTCTGATATAGGGCTCGGCAACCGCCTGCATCGCCAGCGCGGTCATCACCCGGGTCGGCACCTCGACTTTTTCAAGCGCGTCCTGCATCGCCAGCGCGTTTATCACCGTGGCGAGCATTCCCATGTAATCGCCGGTGGAGCGGTCCATGCCGAGCGCCTTGCCGATGGTGCCGCGGAAGATGTTGCCGCCTCCCACGACTATCGCGACATCGACGCCAAGCCGGAAGACTCCCGCTATCTCGAGCGCGATCTTTCGGACCACGTTCGGGTTGATACCGTAACGGTCGTCTCCGGCAAGCGCCTCGCCCGAGAGCTTCAACAATATCCTTGAATACTTCGGTGTTTCAGTACCGCCTTCTGGCGCCATGGTCATTTACCTATCTGGTAGCGGGTGAACCTGCCCACGGTGACGTTCTCGCCGATCGTCGCGATCAGGTTCTTGACGAGGTCCTTGACGATAACCTTCGGATCCTTGATGTATTCCTGCTCGAGAAGGCAGACGTCCGAGTAAAACTTCTTCATCTTTCCCTCGACGATCTTCTCGACCACGTTTTCGGGCTTTCCCGATTCCTTCACCTGCTCGCGGTAGATCGCTTTTTCGCGATCAAGGTCAGCGGCGGGCACATCTTCGGGAGACACATACAGCGGGTTTGCCGCCGCGACCTGCATGCAGAGCTCCTTCGCCAGCCCCTGAAACTCGCTGTTGCGCGCAACGAAATCGGTTTCGCAGTTGAGCTCGAGGAGCACGCCGATCTTGCCGTTGGTGTGGATATATGAGGCAATGATGCCTTCCTTCGCTTCACGGCCGGCCTTCTTGCCCGCTGAAGCAAGTCCCTTCACGCGGAGGTACTCGACGGCCTTTTCCATGTCACCGTTGCATTCCGTGAGCGCCTTCTTGCAGTCGAGCATTCCGGCGAGTGTCTTCTCACGCAATTCCTTTATCATGTCACTAGTTATATCAGCCAATTCCTTACTCCTTATTCATTACGGATAGATTACGCAGCAGTTCCTGCGTTTTACAGCATTCCGCCGTGCGGCCGTGACGGTCACGCGGCGTGAATGTGTAAGGGGGATACATCCCCCCTATTTTTCCTCGAGGTTTTCGTATTCTTCCTCGTATTTCTTGCGGTAATTCTCTTTCGCGTCCAGTTCCTTCTTCATACGGCGATCGCCTGACTCGTCTGCCGGTGCGGCCTCATCGGCGATTTCATCCGCTTCGGCTGACTCGGCTGAGGCCGGGCTCTCTTCGAAGCCTTCCTCGTCGGCGATGAGCGCTTCTTCGGACTGTCCGCCCGACTTGCCGTCCACGATCGCGCGGGCGATCACGTCAAGGAAGAGCGCGATGGCCCTGATCGCATCATCGTTTCCGGGGATCGGATAATCGATATCGTCAGGATTGCAGTTGGTGTCGACTACCGCGAAGATCGGAATGCGGAGGCGGTGCGCTTCCTGGACCGCGATATCCTCGCGCTTGGGGTCGATGATGAAAAGCGCGTCCGGGAGCTTGGCCATGTCCTTGATTCCGGAGAGCACCTTCTGCTTCTTGGCGAGCTCGCGCCTGAGCTCGAGGATCTCCTTCTTCGTTTCGGCGTCCCATGTGTCCGTTTCATTCATGCGCTCGAGTTCCTTGAGGCGCTCGATCGACTTGCTTACGGTGTGGAAGTTGGTGAGAAGCCCGCCCAGCCAGCGCTCCGACACGTAGTACATGTCGCATTTCTGCGCGTATTCGACCACCGCGGCCTGGGCCTGTTTCTTGGTGCCCACGAAAAGGACTTTTCCGCCGTCCGCCGCGATCTCCTTCATGGCGTTGTAGGCGATCTTCATGCGCTGCATCGTTTTCTGCAGGTCGATGATATGGATCCCGTTTCGCGCGGTAAAAATGAACTGCGCCATCCTGGGATTCCACCTTCTTGTCTGGTGCCCGAAATGAACACCTGATTCCAGTAATGCTTTCATTGATACGATTGACAATTAAGGTACCCCCTCATAATGATAATGATAACGTTCCCGCACAGCGGCACCCGCACGCAGGCAAAGAGCGCGTCCTGTTATATTATTTTTTTATGATATGCCGGATAAAACAGAAACATCCACACACACACAAACTGTTTCACGATAAAGGCGTTAAGCGATCCATAATTCGCGTCTCTGGAAGGCGGCAACCGGCCCAGACCGGTTTAAATTTATATGCATCCGCTTACAGGGTCCCGCCCATGGAATGCACGTGATGGCCGCAGGTGCGGCTTTTACGCCTTTAAAAACAACACAATTCCGAGCGCCATTCCGACGATCGCGGACACATTGAGACGGAGCGCGAAGCTGACGATCTCAAAATTGAATCCCACCGCCGAAGTGAGGTTTTGTGTTATGATTGAAAGCGACGGAAGGAGCCTTACAATAAGCGTCCCCATCGCGGAACCAAGAATACCACCGATGACGATGAACGTCAAGAAATATCCCCAGTTTCCCCTTTCAAATGTCATATATTTACCCGTGAAACTCCGGCATTGTCAGGCATGCCCTCTCATCTGTCAATACTTTTTGGAAAAGAGTTTCGTGATCGCTCTCCGATCTTAAAAAAAGACCATATTCAGCTGAATATTTATTTTTACCGCAAAAATTCTTTATAAATTATTCACATCAACCGCCTATTTTCCAGTCAATCAATCGATCTCAGGTTTTCATATTTACAAAGGAGGATCAAAGAATCCATGACTATTAAAAAGATGCGAGCAATAACAGCGCTCTTCGCGGTATCCGCTTTGACACTTTCACTGTCATTCACGGGATGCTCGAGGGAGCGCGGAAACCGCGTGGTCATCAAGGGATCCACCACGGTGCTTCCCATTACCCAGAAGGCGATGGAGGAATACAGGAAAACAAACCGTGTAGCGATCACCATCGAAGGAAGCGGTTCCGGGAACGGGATCAAGGCGATCATCGACGGCACGACCGACATCGCAAACTCCTCGCGGCAGATGAAGCCCGAGGAAATCGCAAAGGCGCAGGAGAAAGGTGTCGCCATTGAGGAGATTCTCTGCGCGTACGACATGATCGTGCCGGTCATCAACCCATCGAACAGAATCACCAACCTGACGCTCGATCAGCTCAAAGGGATCTACGACGGTTCGATAAAGAACTGGAGCCAGGTTGGCGGCCCCGATGAGGCGATCGTGGTAATTTCGCGCGACACCAGTTCCGGCACCTACGAGTACTGGCACGAGAAGGTTATGCGCAAAGCGGATGTTCGCCCTGACGCGCTCCTTCAGGCATCAAACGGCGCGGTGATCTCCACGGTGGCGGGCAACCCGAAAGCGATCGGGTATGTGGGATTCGGATATCTCAACAGCACCGTGAAAGGGATCAACGTGAACGGAGTTGACCCTACCATCGAAAACGGCAAATCAAGGAAGTATCCGATTTCAAGAGGGCTTTATATGTACATGAACAAGAGCACCGCATCACGCGAAGCCCGCAGTTTCATCGACTTCATACTCGGCGCGGAAGGACAGAAAATCGTCACCCGGGCCGGATTTATCCCGCGGTAAGCGCATTTTCCCCGGCGCGCCGCGGCGCGCCGGTATCCCCCTCGAAAGCAGTACGATATTCAGCTTTTATCAGTAATTTGTCTTGACATCGTTTCGTTGAGCGGAGACACACTGACGGATAACACGGCACGCGGTATCCCCCTGCCGTCTGAACCGATACGACGAGGCACGATTATGAAGGTGACACGCTATATCCTCCCCACCCTGAAGGAAGACCCCTCCGACGCGACCGTCTCGAGCCACAGGCTGATGGTGCGCGCCGGTCTCATCCGCAAGGAGAGCGCCGGGATGTACATTTATCTCCCGCTGGGACTGAAATCGCTTCAGAAAATCATCGCGATCGTGCGCGAGGAGATGAACCGCGCCGGGGCGCTCGAATTCCTGATGCCCGAGCTTACCAACGCCGACCTCTGGAAGGAATCGGGACGCTGGCAGACGATGGGCCCCGAGATGATCAGGATCAAGGACCGCAACAAGATGGAATACACGCTCGCCCCGACGCACGAGGAGGCGTTCACCGGCGCCATGCGCTCGCTCATCTCATCGTACCGCGACCTGCCGCTCAACGCCTACCAGATCAACACGAAGTTCCGCGACGAGATACGGCCGCGCTTCGGCGTGATGCGCAGCAAGGAGTTCATCATGAAGGACGCCTACTCGTTCGACGTTGACGAGGCGGGACTTGAAGCGTCGTACCAGTCGATGCGCACCACCTACCGCAACGTGTTCAGGCGGTGCCATCTCGACACGATACCGGTGGAGGCGGATACCGGCGCGATGGGCGGAAGCCGCTCCGAGGAGTTCATGGTGGCCTCCGAGGTCGGTGAGGAGATACTGCTGATCTGTCCTTCGTGCGGATACAAGGCGAACCAGGAGAAGGCCGAATACCGCCGGATAGAGTCCCCCGCGGCCGCGCCGGCCGAAGAGTTGAAAGCGGTCGACACGCCCGACGTGAAGACGATCGACCAGCTCGCGTCGTTTTTCAACTGCGGCGCGGACCGCTTTCTCAAAAGCATCATCTATCTCGCCGACGGCGAACCGGTGATGGCGGTGGTACCCGGCAGCCGCGAGATCAACGAGCACAAGCTGAAGAATTTCCTGCAGGCGGTCGAGCTCGAGCTCGCGCCCGACACGAAGGTTGAGGAGGTGACCTCCGCGCCGGTAGGTTTCGCAGGGCCGGTGAACGATTTCAAGGTCCGCACCGTGTTCGATGTCTCGGTGAAGGATATCGCCAACGGCATTACCGGCGCGAACAGGAAGGACCTTCACTACACCGGAGTCAATCCGGGCCGCGATTTCACGATCAAAGAGGAGGCCGATATCACCATGGCCGTCGAGGGCGACCTCTGCCCCGAGTGCGGCAAGGCAATGACCACGAAGAAAGGGATCGAGGTCGGACACATCTTCAAGCTCGGCTATAAATATTCGCAATCGATGAACCTGACGATCCTGGACCAGAACGGCAAGGCGATCCACCCGATCATGGGCTGCTACGGCATCGGCGTCAACCGCACCATGGCCGCGATCATCGAGCAGAACCACGACGACAAAGGGATCATCTGGCCGATGAGCGTCGCGCCGTTCCACGTCTATCTCGTCGGCATCGCCAAAACCGACGACGAGGTGCGCGAAACCGAGAGCATTTACGAGGCGCTCAAAAACGCCGGCGTCGAGGTGCTCTACGACGACCGCAGGGTTAGCCCCGGATTCAAGTTCGCCGATGCCGACCTCGTCGGCCTTCCGATACGGGTCACCATCGGCAAGAACTATTTCGCGAGCGGCGAGGCGGAAGTCAGGATCAGGAAAACCGGCGAGACGAGCTCAATCAAAAAGGACGGGCTTGTCGCGGCGATACAGGATATGATCCGCGCCGGGATGATAAGCGCATAACCGCCGGCATTCTCGCGAAGGGGCGAAAACGCTCCCGCGCCTTCGCCTCTCATCTCTGCATTTCGATCACAACGCGGAATCCCCGGAACTCATCGGCGATGCCGGGATCGCCGCCGTTGCGGATCGCGGACCGCAAATAATACTTCCCTTCGTTCCAGCATCCCCCCCGAAGGACACGGAGATCCCCTGACGCGGGGCCTTTCGGATTATCCGCCGGGCTTTTCGCATAGTAGGCGAGGTCGAGCCAGTCCATGCACCACTCCCAGAGATTGCCGCTCATGTCGAAGAGGCCGAACGCGTTCGGGCGCTTCTGCCCCACCGGATGCACGGTACGTTTCCCCCCGAAACGCCCGCCGGAGTTGTTGTAATACCAGCAGTAATCGCCGTCGATCGCATCTCCCCAGTAATAGCGCGTGGCGCTTCCGGCGCGGCAGGCGTATTCCCACTCGGCCTCATAGGGAAGCCGCGCCTTCACGCCGTACGCGCGGCTGAAGCGCGCACAGTATTCCATCGCGTCGCGCCAGCTCACCATATTGACGGGAAGCAAATCATCGTCGCGGGCAGCCTGCGCCTTTTCAGGCATGAGGGCGCGGTACTGCGCCCGGGTGATCTCGCAGGTCCCCATCCAGAACGAAGAGACCTTCACGCGGTGCCGGGGACAGTCGTCGTTCAGGCCGCTGCGGCACTCCTCATCGCCCATCAGGAACTCTCCGGCGGGAATGCGCGCGAAGCGGACACCTCCCACGACGCGCTCCTCCGCCGCGGACCGGGTATTCGTCAGGCCGCACGAAACAGAGGCGATCGCGAGAAGGAGCAGGACGGCGTGAAGTATCGGCGGGCGCATGGCGGTATCCACCTTAAATGAACGCCGTTACGACAAGCACGAGTGAGAGCACCGAAATCGCCACGACGAACGCGACGGATATGATGTTGGTAAAGAGCGAGTTGGAATGCTCGCCCATGATCTTTTTATCGTTGATAATGATGAGCATGGCGATGAGCACCACCGGCAGCACGAGGCCGTTTATGAGCTGTGAGAGCCACATGATCGGGATGAGCGGTATGTTCGGGATCATGATGATGCCGGCGCCGAAGATGATGAGCAGCGAGTAGAGAACGTAGAACTGCGGCGCCTCGATGAAGTTCTTGTTGACGCCGGTTTCCCACCCGAAGCTCTCGCACACGCTGTAGGCGGTCGAAAGCGGAAGGATCGACGCCGCGAAAAGGGAAGCGTTGAGCAGGCCGAACGCGAAGAGGAGCGAACTGTATTTTCCCGCCAGGGGCTTGAGCGCCTGCGCCGCGTCGCCTGCGGTCTGTATCGGGTTGTGCCCGACTCCCTGAAAGAGCACCGTTCCGCAGACGATGATGATGAAGAAGGCGACGATATTGACGACGGTACTGCCGATGATCGTGTCGAGCTTCGAGTAGTTGTAATGCTGCACGGATATCCCCTTCTCCGCCACGGATGCCTGCTGGTAGAACTGCATCCACGGCGCGATGGTGGTACCCACGACCGCGATGAGGAGCATCAGGTAGTTCGGACTGAATTCGATCGACGGGTGCGCGAACTCGTGCATGACCCGCGGCCACGGCGCTGACACCATGAAACCGGTCGCGATGTAGCTGAAGTAGAACACACAGGCGACGAGGAATATCTTCTCGACGGAGTGATACGTTCCCTTTACCACGATATACCAGACGATAAAGGCGCTCACCGGCACCGCGATGAACTTCCCGATGCCGAACAGTTTCGCGCTGGCGGCGATACCGGCGAACTCGGAGATGATGTTGCCGAAGTTGGTAACCATGATGAGCAGCATCAGGAAGAAGGTGAGCTTGACACCGAACTTTTCGCGAATCAGATCAGACAGCCCCTTGCCAGTGACCACGCCCATCCGGTTGCACATCTCCTGCACAAGGATGAGCGAGACGGTGATCGGGATGAGCGTCCAGAGCATGGAGTAGCCGTAGTTCGCCCCTGCGAGCGAATAGGTTGTGATGCCGCCGGCGTCGTTATCAACGTTGGCCGTGATGATGCCGGGGCCCATTACGGAAAAAAACAGGATTATGGAGCTCACCTTCGGGTGGTTCCGGATTTTCTGTATGATATTCATTTACGCTTCTTCCGCTTCGCTTCGTATTTCAGGGAACACCGCCTCGAGCGCGTCCTTTATGGTGATGATGCCGGCAATCTTCTTCTGTTCATCGACAACGGGCACGACGACAAAGTCATATTTGATGAAGATACCGGCGACCACCTTGATGTCGGTGGTGATATCGACCTTGATGATGTTGCGATGCATGATCTCTGATATCGGCGTCGACGGATCGGTGATCAGGAGCTGGCGCAGCGTGGTGATGCCGACAAGCTCCTCCTCCTCGTTTTCGACATAGATGTAGTAGAACGATTCCGCTCTGGTGTGCTCTTTCTTGATCTTCTTCAGCACCGTAGAGAGCGGCATATCCTCGCGAACCGTGATGAATTCGGTGTTCATGAACGCGCCGGCGCTGTGCTCCGAGTGCCTGAGCAGCGATTTGATATCCTGGACCTTTTCCTCAGGGAAAAGATCGAAGATCGCGTGAACCCTCTCTCGCGGCAGCTCGTCGATCAGGTCGACCACCTCATCCATGGCCATTTCGTTCAGGATCTCGGCAAGCTGCTCATCGGGCAACTCGTGGACGATCTGCTTCTGTATCTTCACGGGGAGCTCCTCGAGCGTTTCGGCGGCCGCGTTCCTGTCCAGCGCCTTGAAGATCATGAAGCGCTCCTCGGTCCCGAGGTCGATCAGCACGTCCGCGAGGTCGGCCGGGTGCATCTCCGCGAACTTGGCATAGGGGATAGTCAGCGAAAGCGAGCCGTAAACGTTGGTGGTCGCAAGCGGCTGCACATATTTCCACGGGATGAACTTGTCCTTGAGCGCGTAGGAGAAAAGCCACTGGACCAGAAAATTCACCAACCGGAGCCATCCGAGGCGCCTGAGAAATCCTTTGAATCCGATATCAATGTGCACAAGCCAGAGGTTCAGGTCTTCGCGGATGATATGAAGGTCGTTGACACGGACCACCTTGGATCCCGACATGTCGACGATCTGCTTGTCCCAGAACGTCCCGCGCAGAAGAATTTCGCTGGCCATCTGCGTGTTTCCTTCGCCCGCAACCTTTTTCTTGCCGTCGACGGTGATCGATACGTTCTCTTCATATTCGGCCACGGCGCTCCAGGGGAAAAAAAATGTACGGCGGGAGAACCTCCGGGAAGCCACGATTCCGCTTATTTTCGGATACGCCGCTCCGAGCGACGCGGTGAGGTCGCGAACATATCCGAGACGCTTCCCCGTGACTGAGTCAATAAGGGGAAGATTGATGATGTTGGAAAGATAGACAAAATTTTTTCTCGGATAGCGCATTCGGTTACCTGCTGGAATCGCTTCATACGGCTGTTAGTTATCCCGTATGTGAGATAAAAAAGCAAGGACTTTTTACCGGCGGGGGGATATAAGGCCTTTCGCGCATGTTCTGGAAAAAATCCCGCAATTTCATGAATCTGGTTGCAATTTTCAATCATACGGTGCCATACTACGAATGATAATGATATACTGTAACCGCAATGAAACGGATACACGCACTGACACTTTCGCTTCTCGCCCTTGTGACGGCCGCGGCCATAGCGGGGCCGCGCGGAAGCACGGCTGATTTCGCTGCCGATGGCCCTGCAGCGCCGCTGCACCTGGTCCCCGCGCGCGCGGTCTTCTGCCTGCGCGGCACCAGTATGAACCGCGCGCGCGAAATCCTGAAATTCCATATCGAAAAGACAGCCACGCCCGCGGCACGGGAGCGGATCGCACGCTGGAAAAACCGTATTTACGAAACCACCGGCATCGATCTGCTCGACCCCCGTTCGACTGAAAGCGCGGGACTGCATGGCGCCGGACCGCTTGCTGTCGCTTCATTACCGCTGTCCCCGGGATCACTGCCGGACCAGATTGTGTGCCTGCCTGTAGCCAGCGAACATTCGTTCTACCGTAAAATGGCCGATGCGCTCAGAAAACGGCGCGCTCCGGCGGATGATTCGCGCGCGCATCCTGTGTCGCGGTTCCGGGATTATACCGTCTATCGCCTGGCGCCTGATATGTTCGTATCAGTCGCGGGAAGGTTCTGTGTCATTGCCTCATCACTCCCTCTGCTGCGGGAGTCGCTCGATCTCGCCGCGCAACAGAGCGCTCCTTCCCTTGCCGCCGACGCGCTTTTCATCGACAGTATCCGCCGTGGCATGCCTGACAGCGAGATCGGCATCTTCATCCGGAAGGAGCGCGTTGAAAGAATGAACGGCGTCCTGCGCGGCCTTTTCGGCGATGACAGGCCCGTATCCGCCGACACAAAGAACGGGCATTCTTCTGTTAAACCATCATTCAACGGAGAAATACGGCCGGTATACGCCGGCGCGGGCATACGGATGTCGGGAAGCTCACTTCGCATCAAGCTGATCGCCTCGCTTGACGAGAGCGATCCCCTTGCCCTCCAGGTACTCGACATGTTCGCCGTGCCGGAGCGCCAGGAGTGCGCCTTCTCCGAAAACTACCTTTTTTTCATGCACCTTTATTTCAACGCGGGCCCGCTGTCGCGCGCGTGCGCGGAGGAAAGGTACGCCTCATCAGCGCCCTGCGGCGCCGGAGCGGGACTCAGGTCAATCCTTGAAAATTATACCGAGATAGAAATCGACGACGACCTTATCGGATCACATGCCGGTTTCATCGACCTTCTCATGCGGAAAAGCGCCGCCGCCGACATTCCCGACGAAACGCTGCTCTATCTTCCGTTGAGAGACGCGGACAGCGCCGGGCGCCTCTGGAAAAAGCTGCGCGACCGGTGCAGACAGAAATACCGCGACGACGACGCCTTCGGCAGAGAGCGGATCCTCGACAAACCGCTTTTCTGGATAAAGGACCAGAACGATTCCAGGACCTATTACTCCGCCCATGAAAACGCGCTCTTCGTCGGCAACAGCAGGCCGTTAATGGAGAAGATCATGCGGGAACGGAAACGCGAGCTTTCAGAGGTGTGCGGCCTTGCCACGGGAGGCGGGATGGACGCCGGGACATTCGCGCTGGCAAGCATTGATCTGGCACACTCGCGGATCATGAAGGCGTTTCTCCAGCTCTCAGCGTATAAGGTAAATTTAATGCTTTACAGCCTTCTTGACGTTACGGATACATTCAACTTTACCGGGCGCAAGGACGGAAGCGCGTTTGTGCTCGATTTCATACTTTCGCTCAATCCCGGCGCGGTGACGCGCCCTGAAAAATGACGATCGAATTCCGCAAGGAGACGAGACATGTTACGAAAAACCGCCCTCACGCTTCTGCTCGCGCTCGCGGCGGCGCTTCCGGCGCCCGCGGCACAAAACGCACCCATCACCGAAGCCGGTAAATACCTCGATGACAACGTGGTGACCGCGAAGCTTCGCAACGGAGTGAAGGTGACGCTCCTGGACCGGGGATACACGCCGACGCTCGCCATGATCATCTCCTTCAGGGTCGGCTCCGCCGACGAGAGCTACGAGACCGCCGGCATGGCGCACCTCCTCGAACACATGCTCTTCAAGGGCACCGACAAGATCGGCACCACCAACTACGCCGCGGAGAAAAAGCTCCTCGACCGGATCGCCGCGGTCGGGGATACCATCGACCGGCTCTCGCTTTCAAGCCCCGATAACGTCCGCCTTCCGGTCCTGAAAAAGGAGCTTGCCGCGCTGCAGGAGGAGCACAAAAAATATATCGTGACCTCGACCTACGATTTCATCTACTCATCGAACGGCGGGATCAATTTCAACGCCAGCACCTCCCGTGACATGACCGCGTACTATATCGAGCTTCCGGCGTCAAAGCTCGAACTCTGGGCGGGACTTGAATCCGAGCGCCTGCGCAACCCCGTCATGCGCGGGTTTTATCTCGAGCGCGACACGGTGCTTGAAGAGCGGCTGATGCGCACCGACTCGGAGGGCCAGCCCAAGCTCATTGAGGAATTTCTGGCCACGGCTTTTCTCGCCCACCCGTACCGCCATCCCACCATCGGGTGGAGATCGAATATCCCGCACCTCTCGATCTACGAAGTGGAAAAATTCTACCGCGCCCATTATATCCCCGCCCGGATGCATATCACGATCGTGGGGAAGCAGGATACCGCGCGCACGCTGTCGGTGCTCGAAAAACAGTTCGGCAGGCTCGAATCACGTCCCGACCCGCCCGAAGTCGCAATCCGCGAACCGGAGCAGAAGGGAGAGCGGCGCTTCACGCTTAAATTCGACGCCAACCCGTACCTTCTGATCGGATGGCACAAGCCCACCTATCCGTCGCGCTACGATTACGTGTTCGATGTCGTCGCCGGCCTTCTCTCGGACGGAAAGACCTCGCGGCTGCAGAAGGCGCTCGTGCTCGATAAAAAGCTCTGCGCGTCGGTGGCGGCCTACAACGGGTTTCCCGGCGCGCGCTACAACAGCCTCTTTGCCGTCGCGGCGGCCCCACGCGCGCCCCACACGGCGGCCGAAGTCGAGAAAGCGGTGTACCAGGAGATCGACCGGCTGCGGACTGCCCTCGATGAGAACGAGCTATCACGGGTGATCAACAAGATGGAGTCATCGATGGTCTTCGGGCTTGATTCGAACATGGGCATCTGCGGCGCGCTGAACTACTACGAAACGGTCTTCGGAAGCTGGCGCTACCTTGTCGACTATCTCGCGCGCGTGAAGGAGGTGCGCGTGTCGGACGTCCGCGAAGCGATCGACCGCTACCTCACCGAGGAAAACCGGACCGTAGGGACACTCGAGAGCATCAGGAAGAACGGCAGATGACCTGCGACACGCAGTGAGATCAGCGCGCCGGGTGAAGGGCGATCATCGGATACAGCCCCTCGTCCGTCGCGGCGCCGGTATCGTAACCGGGGTATATCCTGTAGAGCCTGACGTAGAATAATTTCTCCACTTTCGGTATTCCCGCGCGCGTGGGCGTTTCGGTATCTTCCGTGTAAAGGTGGAATTCGAAGTATCCCCGCGCGAACTTCCCGTCGCGATGAAGGCTCTGCCCCAGCCTGAAACGCACAGGATTTTTCTTTTCAAGCGCGGGATACGATGTCTCGACAACGCCGTCAGGCTCGGGGATGATGAGTATCCGCTCCCATGCCCCCATCTCCCTGAAGCCGCCCGCTGCCGGCAGTGAAATGAGCGTCTTGCCCTCGTGGTGGATATCGATCTGGTATTCCTCGTAGATCTTTTCGGGAAGCCCGTAGATGTCGCGCGCACGGCGCTGTTCGACGATCTTGACCGTGATGCCGAGGTGGCGCTCGATCACCTCGGTGGAGTATGTCCTGATGGCGCCTTCGGTCCGCCCGATTACCGCGGTTTTTTCGATCACCAGGTCGCGTGCGAGCGAGAGCCGGAGCGCGGTCCCCGGAAAGGGAAGGTCGTGCGGCGGCACAATACCGCCGCGGATCTCGTATCGCGCTTCAGGAGCGGATGTCCGCGGGCGCGGCTTTGCCGTCGCGCGCCGCCTCTTAACCCAGGACAACGGCTTCCACTTCTTCCCGCTCTGTGAAATTATCCGCGCCTGGAGGACAACCAGGACGATGAGGAGAAGTATGACCACGGCGGCGGTGATGATGATATAATGCCGGAAGAGCAGCTCGCGCTGGAGCTCCGCGATCCGGGGATCGATCTGGGCAAAGCTGTCGATAACGGATAGAAGTCGTGTCATGCGATCCTCCGTGGCTGATCATTATCCTGCTACCGGCTGGCGCGCAGGGCCCTCGCTTTCAACCTCTCGAATTCCTCGCCGAACATGGCCGCCATATCCGAAAGATCCTGAAACTTCTTTATCTGGAAAAACGCCTTGAGTATATCCTTCGTTTTTTTATCGTCACGCAGCTCCGCCAGCTGCCGGCCCGACGCCTTGAAGACCTCATCGCAATCGGGATATATCCGTCTGATCACGTCCTCGGCCCTGGCGTCAAGCCTGTTGAGCGGAAATCCGCTTCTGACATGAACGCGTTTGAGAATCGCCGCGACGACCATCAGCAAAGACCGCGACCGGTCAGCGGCAATATCCTTCTTCATTTTCTCGAAGGCCCGTAAGATGTCCTGGTTCATCTGCTTGATGTCGCGGAAAATCTCATCCCGCACATCTTTATGCATATGCGTAAACCCGGGAGGCTGATCAGGGTAGAACGATTTGAGGTAGACCTGCGAAAGCATGATCCTGCCCGCAAGCGAGGTATTGGTCGACTCGCCTTCAATATAGGTTTTCAGCTCCTCGATATCGACATCCATCAGAGAAAGCAGCCCTTCAAGGAACGGCGGAACCTCGAATGCGGCAAGGTATTTCGCGAATCCCTTGCTTTCGGACGTCCTGTCTTTGAAAAAATAATCGGAGAGCATCCTGCGAAACATCGCTTCGATGTTCCCTCCCGCCTCGGGATCGGTTTCGACATTCATACAAAAGTCGATCAGATCGCCGAATCGAAATTCATCTTTCATCGCGGTGCCTGCCTTCTGGTATCACCAGATACTCCCACCGATCGCACGGGATGTCAAGACAAAATGCCGGGGCGCTCGTCAAATTCAGACCGCATGAAAGCAGAAAGGGACGGTGCCGCCGCGGACCGTCCCTTCTTTTCAATGCGGATACAAACCGAGCTATTCGCCTTCAAACTCGACAAGCGCAAAAACCTTGTATCCGGAATCCTCAAGGCGCTTCCTGCCGCCGACTTCGGGAAGGTCGATGATGAAGGCCATCTCGACGATCTCGCCGCCGAGCTTTTCGACAAGCTTCGCACCCGCAAGCGCGGTACCGCCGGTGGCCAGAAGGTCATCGATCAGCAGCACCCTGTCTCCTTTTTTGATCGAGTCGGAATGCACTTCGATGCGGTCGGTGCCGTACTCGAGCTCGTATTCGTACGACTCGGTTTTCGACGGCAGCTTGCCGGCCTTGCGTACCGGCACGAAGCCTTTTCCGAGCTGGTGCGCCACGGCGCCGCCGAGAATGAAGCCGCGCGCTTCCATGCCGACGACCAGGTCGAGATCGACGCCGGTGTAGCGCTGCACGAGCTCGTCAACGATCTTGCGGAAGCCCTGCGCGTCCTTGAGCAGCGTGGTGATATCGCGAAACATGATCCCCTGCTTGGGGAAATGGGGAATGGTGCGGATCTTCGATTTTATTGTCATCATTTCAGGAAAAACTCCTCTTACAGAATCTATTGCGGTCGGGACATCACCGGTACACGGCCGCGCGGACGCTCCGCTCTGCCGGCCGGAACGCCGCAGGTACCGTAGCGATGAGGAGTAAAATTGTCAACCTAATTTGGCCGCGTCAGTGTTTTCTGTCAGTGCGCTCGTCATGGACCCACGGGCCCCGCTTCAGCTTGTGGCGGAAGTTGGTGGTGTCGTCCTCGATGATCCTGTGTAGATAGGCAATGTGGCGCGCGATGGCTTCAGCGTACAGGTTTGCGTCTATGCCGAATTTCCTTTTGAAGTGGAACCGGGCGTATTCGCTGACATTCATGTAGGCCTCGCGCATCCGTTTCACGGTTATCTCGTAGAAATCCACCGTCCTCCTGAGAATATCGAACTCGGTGTTGAACCCGTCAATGCCCGCCTCGCGGAATTCGTAATAGAGGAAAAGGAGCTTCTCCAGATAGGCTCTGTCAGACATCTGGCCGAGGAGATCGGCCGTCCCGAGGATACAGCCGGCGACCCGCTCCTCGTCTGAGTTGAACGGGATCGCGTCGAGATTGACGCTGAGTCCGGTGCAGCGGATGATGTTCGAGATCATCGGCACATCGGCGCTTTCGATCCGGAAGGCCTTCCTGTTCCTGTCGAGAAACGTCACGCTGCGCTCGACGTGGCTCGACGTGTACTTCGCACCGCTTCCTTCGGTGTCCCACGATTCCTGGATATAGCCGGTATCGTGAAGGAGCGCCGCCCTTACCAGGTTGAGCGCGATACGCTCGGGCATCAGCGGGTTCTGCTGGTTGTATCCGTCGAGGAGACGGACAACCGCCAGCGTGGCGTCCACGGTGTGCGTGAGGTCATGGTATTCGGTGTTGCAGGCGCGGTACCCCTTGAAGCGCCCCTTGAAGAGGAAGGCCAGTTGTTTACAGTTCTTTGCGACGGGAGCGTAGCTTCGCGGGGAATAATAGGTAAGGAATATCCTTTTAATCTCCATGAAAACGGCCTTGCTGCTGGTCGTGTCAATTAGTTTCGCCAGTTGAACGTCCCTGTCCATATCCACCCCCTGTTCCGTCCGCCCTACTGCACGCCAAAATCTCCCCGTATAAAACCTGTCTGAGCCGCAATTAAAAATACAATTCTTATTTTCTTATTAATATGTTTTTTCTGACCCGAAAGTGTAAAAAAAATGGACATGACGCCCTTTTTTTTATTTTTCCGTCCGGACGGACGATTGACCGGATGTTGACTCCACACGCCGCCGATGAGTACTTTTAATCCGCAGGAGAGCAAGGTTTGAGGCATGACCGTGGAACGGACATTGATTGAGGGGGGAAGAGTCGTCGATTTCGAGAACCATCGCCTTACGAGAGCTGATGTGAGGATCGCTGACGGAATCATCTCTGCGATAGCGCCGCGTATCCCGCCCGAAGCCGGGGAGCGCATTATCGAGGCTGCGGGGCGGATCGTTTCGCCCGGCTTCATCGACGCGCATATTCATATTGAAAGCACGATGCTTACGCCGCTGGAGTTCTCCCGCTCCGCTTCAGTGCGCGGCACCACCGCCGTGCTCGTCGATCCGCACGAGATCGCCAATGTGTTCGGACGAAAAGGGATAAATCTCTTTCTTGAACAGGCGCGCGTCGTACCGCTCGACATGTACGTGGGAATTCCCTCCTGCGTGCCGGCAACTCGCCTTGAGCACAGCGGCGCCTCGATTTCGCTCGGCGATATCAGGGAGCTCCTCGCAGACCCGTTCGTATTCGGGCTGGCGGAGATGATGGATTTTTACGACATCATCCACGGTGCCGGCGAGGCGCGCGCGAAAGTCGACACGGCCTTCGAAAGCGGCAAACTGGTTGACGGCCACTGCCCCGGGCTTTCCGGAGCCGATCTGCGCAGCTACATCACCAACGGCAGGAACGACGGCATCGTGCGCATCATGACCGACCACGAGACATCGACCCCGGAGGAAGCGGCCGAAAAGCTCGCGGAAGGAATGAGACTGGCTCTGCGGTACGGAAGCGCCGAGCGTGATCTCGACAGGATACTTCCCGCGCTCGTATCGAAAGGGGCCGACCTTTCGCGCTGCATGCTCTGTTCCGACGACCTGTCCCCCCTGGAGCTTTTCACGCGGGGGCACATGGACCGGGCCATCGCGCGCGCGCGTGACCTGATCGCGGGCGCTTCGGACATGGACGATGAGGCCACGCTCGTCGCAGCGATCGAGCTTGCGACGCGCAATCCCGGAATCTACCTCGCGCCGTTCCTGCGTCTGGCAGGGAGTCCTCCCGTCGGCGAAATCGCGGAAGGCTACAGGGCGAACATTGTCATCTTCGGCTCCGCCGGGGACCTGTCGGTGGAGATGGTCTTTCATGGAGGGAAGCTCGTAACCGCTCACGGCCGGCCGATCGGCCCCGTGCCGGGATTTGATTATTCCGGCTATTCCGAGAGCGTGAATACGGGCAGGCGCTTTCAGGCCGGCGACTTCTTCCTGCCCTGCCCGCACGGGACGGATACAATTACCGCGAACGTCATCGGGGTCATGCCCGAAAGCATCCTCACGCGCCATCTGAAAATTGAAATGCCAGTCGGAACCGCCGGAGGCGCGACGTTCCTGCTGGCTGACCCGTCGCGCGATATCGCCAAGATCGCGGTGATCGAACGGCACCATGCGACCGGAAATTTCGCCGTGGGACTCGTTCAGGGCCTGGGGATCAAAAAGGGAGCGATCGCATCCACCATCACGCACGACAGCCACAATCTCATTGTCGCGTCAATGGATGATGAAAGCATGGCGCGCGCTGTCAACTTTCTCGAGGAGCGCGGCGGCGGGATGGCGGTGATCTGCGGCGAAGAGCGTCACTATCTTCCGTTGAAAATCGCGGGGCTCATGTCAGACGAGCCGCTTGAAGCGGTTGCCGCGGGATACCGGCGCATCAGGACCGCCGCTCAGGGGCTCGGCACGGGACTTGAAAACATATTTGCGATCATGAGTTTTCTCGCCCTTCCCGTCATACCGGAATTGCGGATCACGGACATGGGGATTGTGGATGTGGCCAGGTTCGGGATAGTTCCGCTTTGCTGAAATCAGTGCGGGCCGTTCGCGATCATCCGCGGTACTCGGCGACAAGCAGCGCGAAATCGTCGTCAAGCTGCTGGCTGCCCGTATAATTGACGATTTCGCTGAAAATCATTTCGCAGAGATCGGAAGCGGAGAGAGAGGCATACTTTGCGATCAGCCCGACAAACGTGTCGTCGCCCATCATCTGCCCGTCACGGTTTCGCGCTTCGGTTATGCCGTCGGTATAGAGCACGACTTTATCCCCCTTCCCGAGGACGCTGCGCACCTCCTCGTAATCGGGCTCGGTGAAGTCGAGAAACACCCTTCCCCGGGACCTGACCGGCTCTACCCGGCCGTCGGCGCGAGCGATGATAAGCGGCGGATGCCCGGCGTTGGCGGAGATGAGCACGCCGCTGGAAAGGTCCAGACAGCAGATGCAGGCGGAGATGAAGTTCCCCCCCATTTTTCCGGAAAGCATGTTTTTCATCTCTCCGAGCGCCGAAGCCGGCCATTGGATGAATTTCCCCCATGAATTGAGCGACATCTTCACCATGGAGGCGACAAGCGCCGCGGGAACGCCGTGGCCGGAAACGTCGCTGACAAAAAGCCCGAGCTCGTTCATCCCTTTCCGGTAGTGGATATCGATAAAATCGCCGCCCACGCCCATGATTGGCACATACTTGAACGCGATCGCCACCTCGTCGATCTTCGGGATCGAATTGGGAAGGAGCGCCATCTGGATTTCCTTGGCGAGCGAAATCTCCTTTTCAAGGAGCGCCTTCTGCTTCTCGATGATAGACGTCCGTTCATCGACCATCCGCTCCAGGTTGTCCTTGAGGCGCGACAGGTTCTGGTACATGATCGAGTTCGACAGCGCGATCGAGGCATAGGCGCAAATATTGTTGATAAAGCGCGCTTCGCGGTCGCTCAGGCTGAGCAGGTTCGCTTTCTCCGGCAGGAACAGGACCGCCATCAGGTCGTTTTTGTGGATCAGGGGAAAGAGATACAGGCTGCCGGTTTCATCAAAAAGGCGCAACGCGGATTCACGGTCGGCGGGAAATTCAATATCCGACTCGACAACCCCTTTTTCAAGGTATCCTCCGTTACCATACAGGAACCGCTCCATATCGTTAGGCAACCGGATCTCCCGGCTGTTCATATCCACGAACGACCGCGAATGCTCATTGCGAACGAAAAGGTGGGCATAGCGGACCGGAAGCGTTTTTTTCAGAATCGTGATAAACTCGCCGACGAGCTCATCAAGGTTCTTGAGCAGAGAGATATCCTCGATGAACTCCGCCTCGATTCGGGCGAGGTTGTAATTGCGCCGGTTGAAGAGCTGATCGATCAGCGGCTGGATCCTGTTGAAATAAATATAATTAAGGAAGAACCAGAGGATGAATATCGCGAACAGGTACGCCTTCCCTATCGAAAGGAAAAATTCGCTCATAAACAGGAAGAGCACGATGTTCGGAATCGCGATGAACGAGGAGAGGATAAACCAGAACGCGGTGTGGTGGATGACGCTCTGAATTTCCATCAGGCGATACCGCAGAATGCCGTAGGTCAGAACGAGCAGCGGGATAAAAAGGAAGTTGCCCAGCGGATAGAAATCGATGCCGTTCATAGCCGGCACATTGGTCGCCGTCAGTATCCCGGTCGTAATGAACGATATGAAAAGATATTTTATCTTGAGGCGCATCACGGGGTTGCGCTCGGTGCGCAGCTTCCAGGCGAAAAGGCCGATCAGGTACAGGACCACCGCCGTGCCGTACAGGCTGAAGAGCTGGAAGGCGATGCCGCCCCTGGCTATATAACCCCACCTGTATTGTATCATTCCGGTGAAATAGTATTCGGTCTGGGTAAGAAGAGAAAAGATCGTGCTGAGAACGAACGCGCCTATCACCAGCCCCGGGCGGCGCTGCCTGATCATGCTCTGGAAGAAGAGAATATTGATCGCGGGGATGAAAACATAGAAGAAGTGTATGGAACGCTCGATCCTGAGCAGCAGCGCCGGATCATCGAAAAGGTGATGGGAGATAAAGGCCGGCGCGAGCATCGACCACCAGATGCAGATGAGAGAAAGAAGAACGTTCTCACCCTTGAAACGACCGCGGGCGACGACCATGACAGCCAGCGCCAATCCGACGACCAGGGTAAGAACCGGCGGTATGAGATAGATCGAGAACCAGTCAGGCATGTCAGAATTATCCGTCCCTCTCGGAATTTAGTCAAGCACAAATGGCTTCCCCGCCTGTTTTAACGGATGCCTGAAAAGCAGAATCAGCGCACAGCCCGGCGCCGGGCAAGGAAATAGACCGGCACTCCGAGCGCGAGCACCAGCACGCCGACCAGCGCGCCGCTTTTTGTATACAGAAGGCTGCTCAGGAACATAAAGACGCAGGAAAGGATAAAAAATCCCGGTACGGCCGGATAGAAGGGAGTCCTGAATACCCTGACCGCGGCGGGATCTTTCCTCCTGAGCACAGGCAGGGCGATCCCTGCCATGAGAAAAAAGAACCAGAACACGGGAGAGGTGTAATCGATCATCGCGTTCAGCCCGCTTATCGCCATCGTTCCGAACAGGATAAGCGCGAGCGAAATCATCATCTGCACGACAAGCCCCGTTGCCGGAGTGCCGGACGACTCCCGCCATCGCCCCATCGCCCTGAACAGCGGGTAGTCGCACCCGAGCGCATAGTTGCTCCTCCCGCCCATCATGATCGAGGCGTTCATGCTGTTGACCGCGGCAAGCACGACCATAGCGCTTACGAGCGGCACCCAGGCGGCGCCGAGCGTGAGCTCGACCATTTTCTGCGGAGCATCGGGTTGCCGCATCCGCTCCAGGCCGAGCACGTGGAACAGCGACCAGTTGAAGAGGATGTAGGTGATGATGATTATCCCGAGTCCGGTGAGTAGCGAAAGGATGACGTTCCTGCGCGGATGCGCCACTTCCGCGGAAACATAGGCCGACTCGTTCCAGCCGCTGTAGGCGAAGAGGACCAGTATCATCGCCATGCCGATACCTGAGCGCGGCACGGCCGCGTTATCCGGGGGGGATACAGTCCCGCTTTCCGGCCCGTGAAGCATGCCGATGAAGATCAAACCAATGATCGCAAGGAATATTCCCGCGGCGAGAAATTTCTGCACCCGCTTCCCTTCCCGGATTCCGGCGATATTTACCGCCGTCATCGCGACGAGGAAGGCCGACGCGTAGATCGAGGGAGAAAACCGCCCCAGCGGGAAAAAACGTGTCACCTCCTCGCCGATGATAAACCCGAGAAGCGCGATTGAGCCGGGCTGAATGACCATCATCCTCGCCCACGCAAAAAGGAACGAGATCTTCTCTCCAAAAGCCCTGTTGAGGAAATGATAGTCCCCGCCCGCGCTCGGGTAGGTACTCGCAAGCTCCGCGTAGCAGAGCGCTCCCGCTACCGAAACAACACCTCCAGCTATCCAGGCCATGACCATTGCCGCGCCGGAACCGGCGTGGAGCGCAACAAGCGAAGGGAACTTGAAAATCCCCGCTCCGATCACGCATCCGATAATGATCGCGACCATATCCGCCACCGAAAGCGAGCGCGAAGGTTGTGAGGCCGATCTGCTCTTTTCCATAATAATATCAGATAAAAACCGAAGTATATGAAAAACCCATCCGTCACCCTGAAACTGACATCGACATAGTATGTTCAAAAGCACGCGTTGTTGTCAAATAATAGTTGATTCCATCCCCGCACGGTGCGATAGTACTCCCTCATCACACATATATCGCCGTTCATGGAGGCGGACAATGATAAAGCATGGTATTTCAGCAATACTGACAATGTGTTTTCTTGTGATACTCCTTCTCTGGTTCAAGGCGTATGCGCAGAACGCCGCGCCCGGCGAATGGGAGGACGGATGGGTAAACGCTGACACCTACAGGTTCGTGTCAACCGGCACCGATTTCGGCAGGAATGAGATCCGCGCATGCGAGGCCGCGCGCGTGATCGCCGTGCGCCAGGCGGGCGAAAAGCTCGGCAGGGCGGGATGCGACCTTACGGGCGGGCAGGTCAGGTGCGATGTTCACGGGAATTCCATCGCTGGCGAGATCAACGCCTGGATCAGAACCGGAAATCCCATCAGGCGGCAGTTCAGCGCGGCGACAAAAAGCTGTAAGATCGTGTACGAGGTAAGCGAGCCGGGCCTGAAAGAAAAGATCATCAAAACAGTCGAAAAATACCGGAGCAGGTAATCGTACGCCGGCCGGGAAACCGTCTTATTTTTCTTGATTTATTTAAAGCCCAGGATATATTGGTTGTATGCCGGTTTTGATTGATACCGGTGACTCAAACTGAAGATTTCTCACCTCCAGGTGATCTTCATATACCCACTCCGTATAACGGGGATCTCTATGAATTCAGAGCATGGTCTTTGTTTTCCCGACATTCCTAAGCCTAAAGAGGAATGCGGGGTTTTCGGCATTTACGGATACGAAAAAGCCGCCAACCTCACCTATCTTGGCCTCTACGCGCTGCAGCACCGCGGCCAGGAATCGGCGGGGATCGCATCCTCGGACGGAGACCACATCTACCGCTACGCGGGAATGGGCAGGGTCGTCGATGTCTTTAAGGAAAAGCACATCGAAAACCTCCAGGGCCACATGGCAATAGGCCATAACCGCTACTCCACCACCGGCTCATCGTTCCTGCGAAACGCCCAGCCGCTCAGGGCCGATTCCATCCTCGGGCCGATCGTCGTATCGCATAACGGGAATCTGGTAAACGCCGGGCCGCTCCGCTTTGCCCTGGAACGGGAGGGGTCGATCTTCCAGACATCGATCGATTCGGAGGTGATCGTACACCTGATGGCCAGATCGGGGATATCCGACTTCCTCGAAGCCATGATACACGCGCTCAAGCAGATACGCGGCGCCTATTCGCTGCTGATCATGAACAAGAACACCATCTACGCCATCCGCGATCCCCAGGGATTCCGGCCGCTTGTGCTCGGCAAGCTCGATGACGCGATCATCGTCGCCTCAGAGACCTGCGCGTTTGACATCATCGACGCCGAATATATCCGCGAGATCGAGCCAGGCGAGATCGTCGAGATATCGCCCTCGGGCATGAAATCATATTTCCCGTTCGAGCGCCGCGGCGAGTCGCTGTGCGTCTTCGAATACATCTACTTCTCGCGCCCCGACAGCATGATCTTCGGCCGCTCGGTCCACCAGATGCGCCTGAAGCTCGGCAGGGCGCTCGCCCACGAGATGCCGGTTGACGCCGACATCGTCGTCCCGATCCCCGACTCGTCGAAGAGCGCGGGACTGGGCTACTCGCTCGAATCGAAGATCCCCTACGAGATCGGCATGATCCGCAGCCACTACATCGGCCGTACCTTCATCGAGCCGTCGCAGAAGATCCGCGACTTCGGCGCGAAGATCAAGTACAATGTCGTGGAATCGGCGGTGAGAGGCAAGAAGATCGTCCTCGTGGACGACTCGATCATGCGCGGCACCACGATGCGCAAGATCATCAAGATGTTCCGCAAGAAAGGCGCGAAGGAGATCCATGTGCGCATCTCGGCGCCGCCCACGAAGTTCCCGTGCTTCTACGGCATCGATATCCCCACCCACAGCGAGCTCATCGCGTCGAACAACACGATCGAGGGAATACGACAGTTCCTCGAGGTCGAATCGGTCGCCTATCTCACGGTGGAATCGATGCTTGCCGCCATCAACGAGCCCGGCATGAAGTTCTGCACCGCCTGCTTCGACGGCAACTACCCGCTCGATATCGAAATATCGGACGAAAACCAGAAGTACCTGTTCGAAGACGTGGCGATGAGCGAATACTACTGAGAGCGGGCGGCCATCACTTTTTCAGATAGCCGAGCACCATCTTCATGATGATTCTTGTGACGTGGTCGATGTTGTAGAGCGAGTCGTTGAAGGTCCACTGCACGGCCGTGTTCATTATCATCGAGTGGATCGCGTACGACGCGTTCGTCGAATCAACTTCCTTGAACTCACCCTGTGTCATGCCGAGATCAATGATCTTTTTGATCTCGTTTACCATCCGCTCGTAGATGCGGCTATTGATCGCCTTGATGCGGGTGTTTACCGGTATCTGCGCCCAGAAATCGACGAGCACCGTGTAGAATGCCGGATTGCGCTTGGCGGTAGCGATATAGGATATGATGAGCGCCTTCATCTTGCGCTCGGGTGTGCGGTACTTCTCGGCACGCCTGCGGATGTTCTTCTCGATGATCATGTAGATCTGCTCGAGCAGGTAGAGCAGTATTTCCTCTTTCGACTTGAAATAATGCAGCACGCCGCCCTTTGAAAGCCCGGCGTGGTTTGCGATATCCTCGATGGTAAAATTGTTGTAGCCCTTTGAGGATATTACCTCGTAGGCCGCCCTGCCGATCTGGAACTTACGCCTGTCAAGTTTCTCGGTGTTTCGTGATGTCATTCGCGCTGATCTCCGGTAAAAACGTACGGCATGCCGCGAAACCCGGTGTTCCCTCGACAGCCCGTATCAATAATTAAGGATTGGAATCGACGATATATGTCAAGAAGTTTTGCCTGAAAATGTGATGCGTCATAGTGGGCAATTTATTTATTTTCACAGGAAAAAGGCTCCGTCTTCGCCCGGCCTCCTGCCTCGCTCATCATTGTTTTCACCGTATAATCCCGCAGAAATTTTTTGCAAGCAGATTACAGGTGGCATCGGAGCAATAACGCTTCATGACGCGGATCACAGGCGACGGTCATGATCGTCGCCTGTGAATGCGTTTCATTTTTTTGGTATCAGAACAGCAGCGAGGCCGTTCCTGCTGGAAAATGTTCTCGAAGTGAGCTATTTATACGTCGTTTTAAAACGGTTGGTTTCGCAGTCGAAGGTGACGACTATCTTCTTCATCCCCTCGCCCGAATCATAATCCAGGCCGTTGATCTGGAATTTTTCACAGCGCCCCAGAATGACATCATCGGACCCCAGGCTGTTTTGCAGGCGGACCCTGTCGCCCTTTTCCACCGATGTTTCCGTCTTACCCAGGTACGCGGTGAATTCGGCATAGGGCTCGGGACTTTCCGCTTCCCTGCCGCGCGCCTGGATGATGACATCGACCAGATTGTCATTGTTCAGGTTGAGCATCACTATCGTCACCGCCATCGGTGAATGCTGCAGGGGAATCCTCCTCAATGTGCCGCCTTCCTTTACGAAAAGATGCGCCCCCGCTGTTTCGCCCTGCGGGCCGGTATACACGGACACAAAATTACCCATTTTCTGGCCGATCCTGACGGGATTGTTCAGTATCTCATCAAGCTTTTTGGAATCATTTTTCAGTGTTTTCTCGAAATAGTCCAGCACTCCATTCACGACCGCTTCTCCCTCGGCTGCGACCGGATCAATTCTTCCCAGGAAACCGCCGAAAACCCAGCCCTTCTTTTCGTTCCACTTTACCTCGCTCCATTTCCCCGTGGCGCCGGCGATAGTCAGCGATTCGCCCTTTTCGGAGATAAGCTCAACCTTTGACGCATAGGGTATAAGCGCGATAAGCTTCCCGTTTGTGTCAGGCACTTCCCTCATCCGAACTCCCTGCTTCTCCATGATCCAGCGAGCGGTATCCTTTTTACAGGAAATATTTCCCGCGAGCAGCGTGCAGGCAGCAAGTACCAGCGTTAAAAAGATTCTGAATGCAGGCTTTTTTACTCTCATCTTCTTCCCCCGTTTTATTGTAATATTTTCATGATAACACTTTAATTATCATAATAATATTTATGATCGTTATTTTGTATGATGATCAGTATTATTTCAAGCGGAAAATCGGGATGATAATTTTTTCTGCCAACACAGATGAAGGCTTCCGGGGTTCTCTAACGCTACTACTTCAGCCTGTAGAACTTCCCGCGCGCGAGCTCGCGTGAGCTGACGATTCCGCCGTCCTCGAGCCTTGCGAGGATGGCGAGAAGGTCGGGAAGCGGCGCGCACAGGCTCCGCGACAGGTCCTCCGCGGTCGAGGGGCGGCGCGCGAGGAGCGAGCGTATGCCGTTCTCGATATCACCGCCGAGGGGAACGACCATTTTCCCGTACGCGGGTTTGCCGGCGATCGCCGAGGGAAACGGCCTCAGCAGATCGCGTACACGCTCGAGCGTTCGTGAATCGGCCGGCCGTATCGAGGACTCGGTCCCGGGACGGTCCAGCGTGTTCAACTGGATCAGATCGGGGCGTATCCTGCCGCAGGCCTCGCGCAGCGCCAGAACTTCCTCATCGCTGTCGTTCATCCCAGGAACGATAAATATCTCCAGGTAGAGAAGCCCGGAAAATTCCTCCCGCAGTGAAGCGAGCCCCCCGATAACGCGTTCGAGCGTGATGTCTCCGTGCGTTCTCGTGATGCGCCGAAACGACTCTTCCCGCGCGGCGTCGAGCGAAGGAACGATGATATCGGCATCGCGCACCGCGTCGCGCACCTCCTTCCTCCAGAAGAGGGAGCCATTGGTGAGCACGACGGTTTTATATTCCGGATACGATCCGCGGATGAAACGGATCACCTCGCCGATGCCGCCGTGGAGCGTGGGCTCTCCCCCGCCGGAGAAGGTTATAGCGTCAAGCGAAGGCTTTCCCGAAAGATACGAGTCGAGCTCGGCGATGACCGCCGCGGTCGGCACATACTCGCGCACTTCGACCGTGAGATCGCTCGTGCACCCGCACTCGCAGTACACGCAGTCCATGGAGCAGGTCTTGTACGGGACGAGGTCGATGCCGAGCGAGACGCCCAGCCTTCGCGATTGTACGGGTCCGAAGAGATAGTTCATTTCAGGCATCCTGTGTGTCAGAAGAATACATTCAAGATAGCACGCTCTGCGGCCGGAAAGTCCAAACTGCAACAAAAAAATTACGCTACAGTGCCAGAAGGAGTGCGGCAATCAAACATGAATGAGCTTCTGTATGTTTTTATGGAACATTTTTTCTTTCTGTTCCGCGGTCAGCGAAACGGAGTCCTGTATCAGGCGCACGTAATGCTTCTGTTCCCGCCAGGGAGTGTCCGTGCCGAACACGAAATAATCCTCGTTCTGCCGGTAGAACTCGCGGGCAAGATCGCTCATCTTCATGTTCTCAAGGACGAACGCTATGTCGAAATAACATTTCTTTCCGCCGAGATGCTCAACCACACGCTCCCATTCGCAGTCCCCGCCCGCGTGCGCCATGATCATCTTCTCTCCGCTGAACGATTGCAGCACATTGGCAAACCGCTCGACCGCGGTGTAATCGGAATGCGGCAGGCTCATATCCACCCCCGAATGAAAATAGATGACCAGGCCGTTTTTCAGGATCTCCTCATACACCCTGCACGCCTCGGGAGCGTCAGCCGGAAAATCCTGGTAGGCGGGATGGAACTTGATTCCCTGCAACCCCGCGTCCCTGATTTCGCTGATAATGTCTTTATAATTATTGTCGAGCGGGTGCAGCGACCCGAAGAAGATCAGCCGGCTTGAGCGGTGCATGATCTCCTTCACCCACTGCAGAATCCCGGCGGCATGGCCGGGCCGCGTGGCGACCGGCAGCACGATGGATATATCAACCCCCGCCTCGTCCATCGAGCGCAGCAGGTCGTTGTACGTGCCGTCGATGTACGCCTTCAGCCGCCCTTTCGTATTGTCGATGATCGTCTTTATCGCGACTTCCGCCACGGCGTCAGGATAGATATGCGTGTGCGCGTCAATAATCATATTCATTTGCCTTCGATACTGTTTCACGCGAGGATGATTGTATCCGGATACTACAGAACGCGGAATGATGCAATATATTATTCGAAGCGGGTTCTCATTTTTTTAATGGCGGATACAACCCTGACGATGAAGGAATGTTTCGGCACAGGCATGAATGAGAATGAACGGCAGCATTCCATTTACGCGGCGGAAAGAGGCGGCGTAACGGCCTTTCGCGGAACTGACGGATATATCGCGCTCCGGCCGCTCACACTCCCGCGGCGAGGAGCGCCGCGCCGATGGCGCCGTTCACCTGCGCCGCGTCGGTCACGGCGATTGTGATACCGAGCTTCGACTCGAGCGCGCGCACCACGCCGATGTTCTTCGCGACCCCGCCGGTCATCATGAGCGGTTCGATCACGCCAACGCGCCGCGCCAGCGCCGCCACGCGGCTTGCGACCGAATCGTGGATTCCCGCGATAATGTTATCGCGCGATTCGCCCTTTGAGATGAGCGAGATCACCTCCGACTCGGCGAACACGGTGCAGATGCTGCTGATCTTCGAGGGCGTTTTCGATTCGAGCGACAGGGCGCCGAACGCGTCAAGGTCGACCTCGAGCGCGCGGGCCATCACTTCGAGGAACCTCCCGGTGCCCGCCGCGCACTTGTCGTTCATGGCGAAGTCCTTCACCTTCCCCTCGCCGTCCAGGAGGATCGCCTTGCTGTCCTGCCCGCCGATATCGATGATGGAGCGCACGGTCGGGTTCAGGAAATGCGCGCCCGCCGCGTGGCAGCTGATCTCGGTGATCGCCTTGTCGGCGAAATCGACGCTGTTCCTGCCGTACCCCGTCGCGACGATCCGGGATATATCCGCGCGGTGGAGCGAGTTCTCGACGAGTATCTCGTCGAGAATTTTTCTCCCCGCCTCGCCCGAATGGTAGCCGGTGAAGTTGACCTTTGTGCCGACCACGCGCCCGTCGGCCATGAGCGCCACCTTCGTGGTGATCGAACCGATGTCTATCCCCGCTGTGATCATACCGCCGTGCTTCCCCCGTCGACCACGATCGTCTGACCGGTGATGAAGTTCGACCCTTCCGACGCGAGGAAGAGCGCCGGATGCACCACCTCGATCGGCTCTGCGATGCGCGCCATCGGTATCCCCTTCACGACGACGTCGTGTATCTCGCTGTTGGACCAGAACGGCTTTGAGAAATCGGTGCGCACCATGGCCGGCGCGACCGCGTTCACCTGCACGTTGAAAAGCGCGAGCTCCGAGGCGAGCACTTTCGTCATCATCTCTATGCCTGCCTTGGCGATGCCGTAAATGCCCATACCGGGAGAGGCCTTTCTTCCGGCGATCGAGGAGATGCTGACGATCTTGCCGCCCTTCTGTTCCTTCATGATAGCGGCCGCTTTTCTTGAAACGAGAAAGGTGCCGGTCAGGTTCGACTCGATGATCTTCTGCCACATCGCGGGTTCCGTTTCGGCAAGCGATGGCGTGAAGAGGTTCATCCCCACGTTGTTGATGAGCACGTCGACGCGCCCGAATTTTTTCATGACCGCGTCGAACATTGCGTCGACGTCGGAATCCTTCGCGATGTGGGCCGCGATGGTGAAGATGTTATCCCCTCCGCCGAGCTCGCGCACCGCAGCGTCGAGCCCCTCCTGCTTGCGCGCGCAGATCGCCACTTTCGCGCCCTCGCGCACGAGCGCGCGCGCTATCTCAAGGCCGATGCCGCGGCTTCCGCCGGTCACCAGCGCGACTTTATCCTTCAATCCGTACGTAATGCTCATCTGTTCTCTCCTTCAGTTCTTCTGTTTTATAAGTTCCATGAACGCGTCGATCCGCGTTTCGATCTGGCTTTCGCTGAACGCCCGCTCGTCGACCATATCCGCCTCGATGAAAAGCACCGGCAGCCCGCGCTCCTTCATGATGATCTTCTGGATGTCGTACTGCCCGAGCGAATACGGCTTGCAGCTCCTGTTCGAGTGCATTATCACACCGTTGACGTCGTACTTGTCAATCATCTTCATGATCTGCTTCGCCATCAGGTCGGTGCCGATGTTGATGAATATTCCCGTGTAGCCCTCCACCATGCTCTCGAGGAAATCATTCTCATCGAGCATGTCCACCTGCATGCTCCAGGCCGAGGTGTAGGTATCGGCCACCAGGCAGGCGTCGTGTGAAGCGAACTTGTCGGACAGCCACTTCGTTTTAAACCATACCGGAAGGTTGTCCCAGAGGAAACGGTATTTCTCGTTCGGCACCGCGCTGATCCCCTGCTCGACCCGGCCCTTCATTTCGACGAGGAGCTCGTTGTAGAAATCGACGCAGGTCTTCGTGCCCCGCAGCGTCACGATGAGCGCGAGGAAGAAAAACGCGTCGAACGCGCTCATCGGCGAGGGCTTGCGCATCGCAGATTCGAGCACCGCCTTCCAGCACTTCTGGGACTCGACCGAAAGCTTGCCGACCTCGGTCATCCGGTCGTAATCGAACTTCTTCCCGCACGCCTGCTCGAGGAATGTGATGTACTCTCCGATCTGCCGGCGCACGTACCGCTTCGCGTCATCGTGAAACTCGGTGTGGATGATCGGCGTGTCGAAGATGAAAAGCGGCGCGTTGAACTTCCGCGACTGCACCTCGTACCACTTCATGACGGTGCCGCAGATATTGTTGCAGCAGATGAGCATGTCGGGCGCGGGAAGCCCGCCGATCGGGCCGCCGTTGTTGGTGGCGGCGGCGACGTCGGAGCGCGCGTACGAGCAGAGGTCGCGCGAATATCCCATCTCCTCGGCAATCTCGCACAGGCCCACACCCATGTGCGACGCGCCGATCATCGCGCTGTGGTTTTCGGGATAGACAGGGATGATATCCATCGCGAGCAGCGGCTCGACCGGGCCTCCGCTTGTGATCCACGCGACCTTCTTATTGTTGTCCCGCGCGGTTTTTGCGTCTATATAGTAATGCGTCATGATCTCGCGCATCCGTTTGGCGCTCGTGAATTTGCGCTTTTCGGCCTCGGGATCCTTCACTTTCGTTGCTTCGGACATGTTGTTCTCCTTGTGTGATGATTTCGCCCGCAACCGCCGGGTCGCGTCAGAGCATTTCGATGAACGCCTCGAAACGCGTCGAAAGCTGCCCTTCCGAAGGAAGCTTCTCCTCGATCTCCATGAGCATGCTCGGCACCTTCGCCCCGTCCAGAAACTCCTTCATGTACGGGTAGTCCCATGAGTGCGGATCGCAGAATTTCAGATAGAGGAAGATCGCGCCCTGCGCCCTGTGGTCCTTCGCGATCGCGGCGATGCGATCTCCCCTGCTGGTGGCGGATATATGTTTCGCCGGGCAGATTGCCCGCGAGCTGTACCGGTCGGCGATGGCCGTGACCGGATCGCCCGACGCGGCGATATCCCCCTCGAAGTAACGAGAGCCGGTGCACAGATCGTCCCACACCACCACGCCTCCGGATGATTCGATGATATCATAGATTCCCGGGTGGTTGCAGATGCTTCCCGCCAGAATCAGCCGTTTCTTCTTTCCGGGATTGTCCTTCGATCCGCGCGATTTCAGCAGTTCGATGGCCTCCGGAAGTTTCTTTACGAGCTCGCCGCGTTCCATGATCATCGAGCCTTTGACGATCCAGTACGCCTCGGCGCCGGTCATGATTCCGGGATCGGCGCTTCGCATTTCGTAGATCGTCCGCAGGTGTTTCCTTATCTTGTTATAGATTTCGATCGACTCGCGTACCCGCTCGTCGGATATCGCAACCCCGAGGCCCTTCTCCAGGTCGCCCCTGAACTTCCTGATCACGTCGCGCATGTAATCGCGCGCGCTTTCCGTATCGAGCTTGACCGGCATGATCACGTCCGAAAAGAATTTGAACTTCGTGTTCAGCCGCCAGACGTCGGAGAGGCGCTGGATCGAATCGCAGGTGTGCGGGAATACCGTGCCGTCGAGAAAATCCAGGTTGCCGTTGAGCGCTTCCTCAAGCGCCCCGCGCACGAGCGAACAGCTGTACGCCTGCAGGTGCGCGTCGGCAAGGTGGATGTTCTCGCTCGCCCCGAAGAGGCGCATCGGAAGCGCCCCGGCGGCGTACACCAGCTCCTCCGGGGCGTAGGTGCAGAAGTATCCGATCACCTGTTTGCCTGTATCCTTCTTAACCCGCTTCGCATACTCATACGGATGTTCGACTATATGTTTGAATTCTTCCAGAATATTCACGGATGGCTCCTTGTATGCTTCAGAATTATTGCGGCCGTACGACAGACCGGCCCCTACCTGCCGCCGGTATATTTTCCCTCGGACCTGAGTTTTTCGACCTCCTGGTTCTCGAGCTCCTTGTAGGCCACCTTGCCCACCAGCGTCTTGGGCAGATCTTCGCGGAACTCAATCTCCCGCGGGCAGCTCCACTTGATGAGCGTCTTCTGGCAATGGTCGATAAGCTCCTTCACCTTGTCGGGACTTTCCTTTGACCGGTCCTTGAGCACGACAAACGCCTTGACACGCTCGACCTGGTCCTGGTCCGGAACGCCGATGACGCACGCCAGCGCGACGTCCGGATGGCGGTAGAGCTCGTTTTCCACCTGTGCCGGATAGACGTTCATCCCCGACGACTTGATCATCCGCTTGCGGCGCAGCTTGAAGTAGATGAAACCGTCCTCATCCATCGTGCAGATATCGCCGGTATGCAGCCAGACGTTTCCGTCGGGGTGTTTCTTGAGGACGCTCGCGGTTTCTTCCGGGTTGTCGAGGTATCCGAGCATCACCGCGGGACCGCGCACGCACAGCTCGCCTTCCTCGCCCGCGGCCGCCTCTTCGAACGCGTCGAGCTTCACGATCTTCGCGTCCATGTCCGTAAACGGAATGCCTATGCTGTTCTCACGGTATTCGGTAAGCGGTGTCGCGATGATCGCGGTGACCGCCTCGGTAAGACCGTACCCTTCGAGGAGCTTCACGCTTCCTTTCTGACGCTTCACGATCTCCTCGAAGCGCTCCTTCACCACGCGGGGCAGCCCGTCAGCGCCGCTGAACGCCGCCTTGAGGCATGAAAGGTTTGTGTTCTGGAAGAGCGGGTTCTTGTTGAGCGATTCGTACAGCGTCGGCACGCCGATGATGAAGGTCGGCCGCTTCGACTTGATGAGCTTGGCCACGTCCTCGGGAGTGAACGTCGGCACAAGGATGCTCTTCGCTCCGCCCATGAACGCCGCGTTTACGCACACGCCCAGGCCGAACCCGTGAAATATCGGCAGGATCGCGAGCACCGCGTCGGTCTCGTTGAGGTTCCCCCACTTCGACACCATGATGCCGTGCGCCACGAAATTGAAGTTCGAGAGCATGATCCCTTTCGGTTTGCCGGTAGTCCCGCCGCTGTAGAGGATCACCGCGAGGTCATCAGGCTTCATCTCCGCCTTCGGCGCGGGGGAATACTTTCCGCCCATCAGGTCCTTCCACCAGATGATGTCTTTGTCCTCCGGCACCTTCGGTATCAGCTTCCCCTTGGTAAGATTGAATCCGACCTTTTTCACGACCCCGAGGTAATCGGGGATACGCGCCAGAATCACCTTCTCAAGGTTGGTCTTGTTCATCACACCGCGGAATTTCGCGTAAAACGCGTCGAGCGTGAGCGCGAAGCGGCTCTTGCTTACGTTCACGTAGAATTCGATCTCAGCCTCAGTTGAGAGGGGGTGGATCATGCTCGCGGCCGCGCCAAGCTTGTTGACCGCGTAAAAACAGATGATCCCCTGCGGAGAGGTCGGCATCGATATCGTCACACGGTCGCCCTTGCGAAGCCCCATAGCGGCAAGCGCGTCGGCGCAGCGGTCGATCTCTTCCTTAAATTTTTTGTAGGTTGAAGTATACCCGAGGAAATCATATGCAATTGCGGCGGGGCTTCTGTCAACCGTCCGCGCCAGTCCTTCGTACATTGTGATACGCGGATACTCGATAGTGTGCGGCACGTCTCCGTAATACTTAAGCCACGGCTTGTTCTCATGCATATAATCACCTCGAAAATATTATTTTATAAGATGACGAAAAAGCATTGACAATGTTCGCGATTGTCGTACATTGTACTTATATTTTGCCATGTGCGATTATTTTGTCAAGGACATTCATAAAAATATGCATCAAAAACAAAAATCTGATAAGCGGCTGCTTCAGTCCATCACAAGAGCGGAAGACATACTATCCTTATTTATTCAGGAAAAACACCCGCTCGGAATTTCAGATTTTGCACGGAAGCTCGGGCTCGCCAAGACAACCATCCAGGGCATCGTCAATACGCTGACCGCCCTTCACTATCTCGAGCAGGACCCTGTATCCTCGAAGTACCGGCTCGGGGCGCGGCTCTTTCAGCTCGGCCTGACCTACGCGGCCAACATGGACATGCTTTCCACCATACGGGTGTGGATCGAGCGCCTCAGTTTCCAGTTCAGCGAGCCGGTCAATGTGGGAATGCTTGTCGGCAAGCGGGTGCTGGTGCTCTTTCGGGCGGAGCCTGACAAGAACTCAAGAACATTCCCCCACCAGGGCTCCGTCATTCCGGCGCATACGACCGCTATCGGGAAGATGCTTTTCGCCCACATGTCCGAGGACCGTTTGAGGAAAACACTCGAAGGATATGATTATACCGCGCTCACGGAAAACTCAATCACCGGCCCGGAGCAGTTCATGAAGGAGCTCGAGCAGGTGCGCCGGGAAGGCGTGAGTTTCGACAATGAGGAGAACTTTATCGGGCTTGCGGGGATCGGCGGTCCGATCTACAACCACACCGGCCAGGTGATCGCGGCATTTGCCCTGACCGGCGACGCGGAGCATATCGGGCGGACCAGGGACGCCATCATCAGCGAGGTCCGCTTCACGTCGAAGGAAATATCCTCCCAGTTCGGCTGGAAGAAATGATCCGGCGGACAGCGCCGCTGTATCCTGCCTGACAAAAATCCGTTTTTTATGATATTTTTATAATGGCCGTCACTGTTTTTTGTCGATCCGCTCCTTCAATCATTTGACGGCGGCGCGGAAATGCAGTATTTTTAATGTCAATTCGGCCCCTGCCGGATCCAGACGACCGATCAGGTAAAAGCATTGCATGGATGACCTCAGGAAGGCGCTCCAGCACTCATCTCTGGAAGAGAAATCGCTGGCGGCCATTGAAATCACGAGCTATCTTCGCCGCTGGAACGAAACCATATTTCTATCACGTGAAAAGAACGGCGTGCCGGCCGACGCGTTTTTTCCCGTGAAGTCCTCGGAGTTTCTCGATCGACAGATATCCCTCGCGGCGGGACTGCTGGATCTCGGGATACAGAAGGGCGACAGGATTGCCGTATTCGCCGAGAATTCGGTCGGATACGCGCTCGCCGTGTTCGCGATACTGAGCATCGGTGCGGTATTCGTGCCGGTCTATCCCACCACCACGGCAGTCGAGGCGGAAAATATCGTCAACCACAGCCGCCCGAAGCTTATCTTTGCCGGCAACATTTCGCAGTACCAGAAGGCGCTGCCGGTCCTCAACCGCGTGAAAACGCCGCTGAAAAAAATGATCGTCATGTATCCGTCAAAGTCGCCGGATCCCGGAGTCATCGAGCTCGAAGACCTGATAAAAAAAGGCGGCCAATCGGGACGGACGGCTGAGGTGATTGGCATGTTAGAGTCGGTCACGGAGGACGATACCGCCGCGCTCATCTACACGACAAGCAGTCCCGCAAGCCCTCGCGGCGCCCTTCTCTCTCACGGAAATTTCATCGCGCAGAGAAAACTGGTCGACATCTTCAGTCTGACCGCAAAGGACGTGCACCTGGCGCACCTGCCGTTCGGCCACATCTTCGGTCTCATGGCCGACCTCTTTTCCTCTGCGGCAAGCGGCGCGACGCTGGTGATCTGCAAAACCTTTGAAACGGGCGAAATACTTCAATACATCAAAGAAACACGCCCGACCGTGATCTGCTCGGTCCCGCGGCTCTACGAAAAGATGTACACCGACATTGTGCATATGAACAACAGCCGTTCCGCATTCGTCCGCTACATCTACAGGAACGCGATGAGGACCGGAAGGGACTGCTTCATTCAGGAATGCGAGGGGACTCTGCCCCGATGGCGTCTGCGGACCATGCGTGCGCTATTCAGGCCGGTATTGGCGTCCGTCAAGCGCGCGCTCAGCCTTCAGAAAACGCGGCTCCTGATATCGGCGGGGGGACTGCTGCCGGTTCAGATCGCCCACCTGGCTGGCGGGCTCGGGCTCCCGATAATAGAGGGATACGGGCTCACCGAAACGCTGCCGATCATCAACGTCAATCTTCCCGGTCAGATCAGGCCCGGGACACTCGGGCCTCCGCTGGCCGACGTCGAGGAGCGTATCGCCGACGACGGCGAGGTCCTTGTAAAAGGCCCGATGGTGTTTCGCGGGTATTACGATAACGACAAGGAGAACGCCCTCGCCTTCACCGACGACGGATTTTACCGGACAGGAGACATGGGCCAGTTCGATGAAAAGGGATATCTCACGATTACCGGCAGGATAAAGGACCGGATCGTGCTCTCCTCGGGGAAGATCATCAGGCCGCGCAACATCGAGAAGCATTTCGAACATGACACCTGGTTCAATTACTTCTGCGTGGTGGGGGACAACAGCCGGTATGTATCCGCCCTCATCTGCCCCAACCACGGCATGCTGCGCGAATACGCGAAGGATCACCACATTCCGTTCACGGACGACGATGACCTTCTAAGCAGGAAAGAAGTTTTTGAGCTGTACAAAAAAAAGGTCGCCGAGGTAAACAGCATACTTCCAAATTACGAACAGGTGAAGAAATTCACCCTTATGCGGTGTGCCTTCTCCATCGAGTCGGGAGAGATTACGCCGACCTTCAAACTGCGCCGCCAGTATATCCATGAAAAATATAAGGATGCCATCGACTCGATGTATCCGCAAAGCGGAAAGGTCATCCGCGACCTGTAGCCGGGGCGAGCGGCCGTATCCCCCCTTAAACTTCCGACGTTTTTTGAATCAGGTTATAGCTTGACTTTCATCACCCCTGTCGGTATGATGAGTGTTCAAAATATAACATCGCCGCCGGCGACGGAGCAATCATCGAATTCATACTTGCAAGGAGCGATCTCATGGAAAACAACGATGTATTCGAACTCAGACTCTCCCGCCTTCCGCTGTTCGCATTTGTATGCATAAGCTCATTATTCATCTTTGTGGGGCTCGACCTCGCGTTCCTTCATATTCTCTTCCCGGGTTTTACGGTTGCGCCCGCAAAAAGGACCGTGTTCCTGGTATTTGAATTCTTCGCGGTCGGCATCTGCGCGGTCATCCTGTTCCAGATGATACAGTACCTGATAAAGCCGCCGGTGTTCTTCAGGGCGTCTTCAGAGGGCATTTCGTTCGCGACGGGAATGCGCTACACGCTCACCACGTTCGCCTGGAAATATGTCGACACGGTCGGAGGAGGGATCGACGTGACTTCGCTGGTCGCCAACAAGCAGCTTTTCGGCGGGCTGCAGATCACCTTCAAGCAGGACGAGAGCATCCCCGGCATGTCGGCGACCGCCATCGGGTGCAAATATATCGGCTACACGCTGACGCTGAGCTGGTTTTACATGAACAAGTCAATGAAGACCACTATCGAGGCGATTGAACGGCTCAGGGCAAAATACCGGAACGCGTAGCGCTACGCGCGCTCCAGCCTGCTCCTGTAGGACCTGAGCGCCACAAGGTTTTTGCTGATCAGGTCCTCCTGGTAGCGGTAGGCCATCTCGGCCCCCATCGGCACGAGCATCGACTGCGACTGTTTCCGCGAGCGCGCCCTGAGCGTTTCAAGGCGCGCGATGAGCGAGCCGGCGCTTTCGACCGCTTCCGGGTTTCTGTGCTCACCTTTCGGTTCGAGCCGCTCGATCTCTTCTGGCAGCAGATTCGAGGAGAAAAAGTCGCGGATATCGCCCTCGATCGAGACGCGGTTGGCGTCGATACGCCAGAGGAAGAACCGGTTCGCCATCCCCATGAGATTGAAGAAAATGCTGATCGCCATGGCAAGCTGCACAAGGCCCCCGAGCGGGATCAGGTCCACGAGCCGCGGCGCGTACCGGTCAAGAGTTTCCGGCCCCTGGTTGTTGAAAAAATCCCTCGCCGCCGACGACTCGGCCATGCCGGTATGGTTGGTGACAGCCCGATTGTAGTTTATAAGGTTCGGATACAACTCGCTGAAGACGGTGAGCAGCCCTATGACCTGCGAACGCCGTGCCTTCCCGTTACCCACCAGGAGGGTATCCACCTTGAGCACATGCCGGTCCGTTGAGGGCAGTCCCCTGACCGGATCATACAGCCCCTCGTGGATGACCTCTGCGCGCAGGAACGGAAGCCGCATCGCGATGCTCTCGCACTGCCGGAAGCTCGCGATCCGCATACCCTCCTCGCATACCGCCTTCTCGATGAACGACGATTTCTCGCTGATAACGAAAATCCCGAGATCGAGCTTCCGCTCGCGAAGGAGCTTCAGCTGTTCATCATTTGTGTGGTACGAGAGCGTCACGTTGAGCGCCTTCATGCGCGGCGTGTTGAAGATGCTCTCGGCCAGGTGCGCGGTGCCGCTCCCCTTCGGGCCGATGCCGATGCGCATGTTTTTAATGTCTGTGATCGAATTTATCCTGTCGGCGTCCGGGCCAAGGAAGAACACCGTCTCGGGAGATTTTATGTGCGCGATAAGCTCGAGGCCTTTTCCCCACGGCATGCCGTTCTGCGCGAGCGCGAACACGCCGCGCTTTTTCGTCCCGTCGAGGCGGGCGATGTTGTCGATCGATCCGTTGGTGGAAACATTGTCGATCCTGCCGCGGCTCTTCTGCGCTATCTCCGCCGCCCGGGATACCGTGGTGTAATAATTGCCCGTGGTCGGCCCGGAAAAGACGGTGATATTGAGGTACGAAAGATCGGGAACGAAATCGACGAAATACACGATGATCGCCGCAGCAAGCAGCGCGACCACTCCCGCGCCCGCGAAAAAGAACCTGTGGTCGAAAAGCGATACGGGAGGCTTTCTGTCCCGCGGCGCCTGTTGTCCGGCATCTGTCCCTTTCATGATTGCAATCCACCTCCAGTGAAAAAATTCAGATCACAGCATGTAGCCAGCGCCGGCGTAGAAATATATCCCCGAAAAGCTCGCTCCCGAATCGTACACCTCATTTCCCGCCGAATCGTTGATCTCTAGCTTCCAGATTTCGGCGAACCTGCTCATGACGCCGAGGTTCACCACGGCGGACCCGAACGTGATGTCGTACTCGATCTGCGTGTGCCATCCGATCGTCCACCCCGAACCGCTGTACGACTGAAGATTATTATTGTACCCGTACGCGAGGTCCAGCGTCGCGCGGTAATAGCCGAATCCGCCACCGAGGAGCACACAATTGCCGCTTGCAAGCCCGACCCGGTAGAACATCGACGCCCGCAGCGCAAACGCCTTGAGCTCGGCTTCACTATGATAACTGCCCAGAGCCCCGGTCACGTTGCGCTCCCCTTTTGTTGTATTGTAGAAGCCAAGGGCGAGGGCATAAACGAGATTGCCCGACATATACCTCGGCTCGATATCTAAACCGCCATAGATGATATTGTTCTTCTCTTCGTCCTCAACCTGGTTTGCTCCGAGCGCGGGCGTTGACAGATCCCTGTGGGCATTCAGCCAGTCGGCAAGGCGCAGGTTGTTCGCCCAGCCGAAGCCGGCGTTCGCGAAAATCCCGTACCCGCCGGGCTGCGGGCTCTGCGCGCGCGCCGGAACCGCGAGGCAGGCGACAATAAGGACAGCGATTGTTCCGAAAAGCATCGGTTTCATGGCAACCTCCTTCTCCATGCTGCGAATTTCCCTGAAAGACGCGCGTAAAACTCCGCCGCGCGACTGTTGAAATATACTCACGGCGTTGCCGGAAATGCAAGAAGTATTTGGGTATTATTAATGGCCATTGCGGATACAGGAAGCCTCCCCGCCGCCCGAACGGCCTTCTCCGCAGGAGGCAACACGGCCCGACGATATTTTAATTAATTTGTACCGAAATTCCTTGACATCCGCGCCGTTCGTGACGATTCTGATTTTTAAAAACCGCATGCCGCCGTGCGCGTGATAAGCCGCCGTTGCCACCCATAAACAGAATTTTGACCATGCCGGCCGCGGCGCAGAATCTACACGTAAGTGATGGTACAATCCGATGGAAAATAAACTGAAGGATATACGAACCGCTACGCTCGCCTCGCTTGAAAAGGCCGCCACCGTCGCAGACCTCGAGGAGATACGCATCCGCGTGCTCGGGCGCAAGGGGGAGCTGACCGCGATACTGCGCGGGCTCGCCGACCTCTCGCCTGAGGAGCGCGCCGCGATCGGAAAGATATCGAACGACGTCAAGCGCGACATCGAAGCGGCGCTCGACGCGCGCAAATCCGCGCTGCAGGAGAGCGGCATCTCCGAAACGCTGGCCAAGGACTGGATCGACGTGACCCTCTCCTCGCCGGCTTCATCCGCCGCTCCGGAACGGGGCCACGCGCACCCGCTCTACCGCACCCAGTACGAGATCGAGGACATCTTCAGCTCGATGGGATTTACCATCCTCGACGGCCCCGAGGTCGAGACCGAGCGCTACAACTTCGAGGCGCTCAACGTCCCAAAACACCACCCGGCGCGCGACATGCAGGACACCTTCTGGACCGAGGACGGCAACCTCCTGCGCACGCAGACCTCGGCGCTGCAGATCCGCGGCATGGAAAAGCACAAGCCGCCGTTCCGCGTCATCGGGCCCGGCCGCGTGTTCCGCTACGAGGCAACCGACGCCTCGCACGAGCACACGTTCTACCAGATAGAAGGAATGATGGTCGACCGCGACATCTCGATCGCAAACCTGGTCTACGTGATGAAGCAGGCGCTCTCGGGCATCTTCAAGCGTGAAGTCAAGGTGCGCCTGCGGCCCGCCTACTATCCGTTCGTCGAGCCCGGCTTTGACCTTGACTTCAACTGCATGATCTGCGACGGCAAGGGCTGCCGCGTCTGCAAGCAATCGGGCTGGATAGAGTTTCTCGGCTGCGGGCTGGTGCATCCCAACGTCTTCCGCTTCAGCGGCCTCGACCCCGACGAGTGGTCCGGCTTCGCGTTCGGCATGGGCCTTGAGCGCCTCGTCATGATGCGTTACGGCATCAGCGACATCCGCCATTTCAAGAGCGGCGACATCAGATTCGTGCAACAATTCTAATACCGGAGAACGATCATGTGGCTTTCACGCAATATTCTTTCAAAGCTGGTGGATATCGAGGGCCTGACCGCCGAGGAGATCGCGCACAGGCTGACCATGTCGACGGCCGAAACCGAGTCGGTCGACTATATGAACGCGCACCTGAAAACCGTCATCACCGCGAAACTCGTCGACGTGAAGAAGCACCCGAACGCCGACAAGCTCACCGTCTGCGAGGCGGATACGGGGAAGGAGAAGCTGAAGGTCGTCTGCGGCGCACCCAATCACAAAACCGGCGACATCGTGGCGCTGGCCACTGTCGGCACGAAATTCAACGAGGAGTTCACCGTCAAGCAGGCGAAGATCCGCGGCGAGGAGTCGTTCGGCATGCTCTGCTCCGAAAAGGAGCTCGGCCTCTCCGATGACCATTCGGGGATCATGATTTTCCCCGAAGGCACGCCGATCGGAAAGCCGCTCTCCGATATCTACCCTGCGTGGTGCGACGTGCGCATCGAGATAGACAACAAGGCGATCACCCACAGGCCCGACCTCTGGTCGCACATCGGCTTCGCGCGCGAGATCGGCGCGCTTTTCGGAAGAAAGCTCACCGATCCGGTCGACATGTCGGTCGCGGAATCATTCCAGAAGAAAGACAACCTCAACGTAATCATCGAAAATCCCGACGCGGCGCCGCGCTACTGCGGGCTTCTCGTCAGGAACATAAAGATCGGCGAATCGCCCGACTGGCTCAAGGCCGCCGTCACCGCCATCGGGATGCGTCCGATCAGCAACATCGTCGACATCACCAACTACGTGATGGCGGAGCTCGGCGAACCGATGCACGCCTTCGACCGGAAGAAACTGCGCGGTGACGCCATCATCGTGCGGATGGCGAAGGACGGCGAATACCTGAAGACGCTCGACGGACGCGGACACACGCTCACCGCCGAGGACATCGTGATCGCCGACGCGGGCGGGTCGATCGCCCTTGCCGGCGTCATGGGAGGCGGCGAGAGCGAAATCGACGACTCGACCACCGAGATCGTCCTTGAGGCGGCCAATTTCAATCCGGTATCGATCCGTAAAACCGCCGCCCGCTACACGCTGCGCACCGAGGCAGCGATCCGCTTCGAAAAGGCGCTCGACCCCGAAGCGTGCGAGCGCGCGATCGTGCGCTGTTACCAGCTTATAAAAGAGGCGATCCCCGGCGCGGAAGCGGCGACGCCGATCATCGACACCTACCCGAAGAAGTTCGCGAAGGTCACCATATCGACCGATACGGACTTTATCCGGCGCAGGCTGGGCTGCACGGTCGAAGACGCGAGGATCGTATCGATCCTCGAAGGGCTCACTTTCGGCGTGAAGAACAACGGCGGAAAGCTCACCATCGATGTGCCGTCCTACCGCGCCACCAAAGACATCACGATCCCCAACGACATCGTCGAGGAAGTCGGAAGGATCTTCGGTTACGAGAACATTCCGATCGTATCCCCCCTTGTCACCTGCGAACCGCCCGAAACGAATGAACAGCGCCGGTTCGAACGCACGGTGAAAGAGATCCTGGTGCGCGACTGCGGCATGACCGAGGTTACCAATTATTCCTTTGTGGGCGAGAGCCTGCTGAACAAGTTGGGGATAAACGAAGAGAAGGAGCTGCGGCTGCGCAATCCGCTGTCTTCCGACCTGGACAGGCTTCGCCGCGGCCTCATTCCCAACCTCATCGCCAATATCGAGGTGAACCAGCGCTTCCATGACTCCTTCCGCATTTTCGAGATCGGCAGGGCCTACCTCAAGGCGGACCGCACGTCGCCCGATCTCGCGGTTGAAAGCGCGCGTGTGGCGGGAATCGTCTACGCGAAAGAACCGGCCGGCCCGGTCTTCTACGACGCGAAAAACGCGGTCCAGGGGCTTGTCGACCAGCTCAGGATCAAAAAGGCTTCCCTCGAAGCCGTACGAGAAGGCCTTCCCCCCTACGCGCACCCCGGCAGGAGCATGCGCGTAAAAGCAGGCGGGAAAGAGGCCGGCATCATTGGAGAGCTCCATCCGAAAGTCATCAGCGCGTTCGAGATAAAAGGCGCCGTGGCGTTTTTCGACCTCGACCTCGACCTGCTGTTCACTACCGAAAAAGAACTCCTGGCGTTCGCCGAGCTTCCGAAGTTTCCGGAAGTACCGTTCGACGTGTCGGTGATCGCAGAGAAGCAGACCTACGCCGCCGACATCATCTCCCTCATCGCGAAATCGGCGGGCGAGAGCATTAAAAGCGCCGAGGTCGTATCGGTGTATGAAGGAAAGCCGATCCCCGAGGGAATGAAGTCGGTGTCGGTGCGGATCATCTTCGCCGCAAAGGACCGCACGCTTTCAACCGAGGAGATCGATAAACTCCAGAAAGGCGTGATCGGTGCGATAGAGAAGAAGGGGTACCGGATAAGGTAAGGATCCCCTACCCCAGCACCATCTCCAAGTAGGACCGCGTCTCGAAGCGCGAAAGACCGAGCTTTTCGGCGAGCGTAAAGAGCTCGACCTCGACGGTCTCGCGGTCCTCGCCCTTCTTTTCGAGCTCGACGAAATCGCCGATCCCCTCGACGCGGTCGAGGCACACCTCGATATCCCCGACCACGAAAAGCTCCCGCTCCTTGCGCACTTCCATGACCTCGATGAACCCGAGCTTGAGGAGTATCGTCCGTATCGACTCGTAGCTCTCGACGCCGACCTCCTCCTCGAAGCGCGTCTTGCTGCGCGTGCCGAGCTTGGGCCCCTTGTAGGTGATCACGGTTTCCCCGTTGACCGAGCGGATGCGAAACGCCTCGTCGGTCACGCGGAAATCGCGCGAGGGGTGGTTGAAGTAGAGATCGGCCTCGCGGCGCGATTCGCGCAAACTTCCGCCCATCGAGAGTACCCTCCCGCGCACGGATGAAAGGTCATCGCAGTGTGACTTGATTTCTATTTCGAGCATATCATTTCCTTCGCAGCGGCGCGCCGATCGCAAGTCCGTCGCTGCCGATTACGCTTCTTGCTTTACCGTTGATCCTGATGAGCACGCTCTCTACGCCGTCAAACTGCGTGGCGGTGTAGACGATCTGGTCGATGCGCGAAAGCAGGATGCTCCCGCTCGCGTTCTGCTCAATCTCTCCGGAGAAGTCGAGGACGGCCGTCTTCTGGCGCACCTGCGCGTCCCGAAGCTTCAGCCTCGAGGGCACGGCGGTGAGGAGCCCCCTGCGCTTTTCCGCTTCCGTGGGCCCGGTGATAAGCGCTTTGATCGCGGCCTCGACCGGGTCTGCAGCTTTGATTTTACGAGTCACCGGCACCATCGAAGTTTTTTCGGTGCGCTCATCGAAGCGCACAAGATATATTCTGACATCTTTCTCGACCGCGCCGGCCGTTTCCTTGGTGTCGGTTTTTTTCTGCGAGGCGTCGAACGGTAATTTCCCTTCATCCTTTGCTTCTTTCGCGCTTTCGCCGCGCTCCGTCGCGTGGCGCGCCTCGTGGCGCACCTTCTCGCGCTCGGGAGCTTTGCGCTCTCCGTTGAAACGCCCTTTCAGAAGCACCGCGATCACCGTCAGGAGCAGCATGATTACGATGATAAAAAGCGGCGTGAGGTTCCTTCGCGGCGGAGGGGGCGGCGGTGCCTGCTTCGCCTTTTTCGCGCTCCCTGCCTTTGATGTCGCTGCTGTCTTTTTTTTCGGTGCGGCGCCCTTCGCGCCGGTTTTAGCGGCCATGATGGTTATATCCTTCTTTATCGAAATACGCTCCGGTCGTTACTATCTTTTCGGAAAATACGGGGCGGATATTGAAAAATTCCTTGCCACGGGGCCGCCGGTGCGGCCCAATACGGGGCAGGCCTGATACAGGCCATCTGACATAAAAACATGATGAAAATCAACGCAAAAACCGCGCTCTACTGCATTTTCGGAAACCCTGTCGGCCATTCGCTTTCTCCGGCCATGCACAACGCGCTCTTCGACCATTTCGGGATGAACGCTGTCTATCTCGCCTTCGCTCCGGATTCGATCGCGGAGGGACTCGCGGCGATGAAAGCGCTCGGGATCGGCGGCGCGAGCGTCACCATCCCGTTCAAGACCGCGGTCATGGCAGGCCTCGACGCAATCGACGGACTCGCGCGGGACATAGGGGCGGTGAATACGGTCGTCAACCGCGACGGAAAGCTTACCGGCTTCAATACCGACGGCCAGGGAGCGGTGCGTGCGCTTGTCGAAGCGGGCGTCGCGCTGAAAGGGAGCTCGACGCTTCTCATCGGCAACGGCGGGTCGGCGCGCGCGATCGCCTTCTCTCTCATCGAAGAGGGCGGCAGCGTCACGATCACGGGGAGAAACAGGGAGCGCATCGTCCCGCTCGTGGATGACTTCAAAAAGAAAGACTGGCAGACCGGCTACTTCCTCCTCGACGACCTGACCGCCGGCATCACCAGGGACTACGACGTCATCATCAACACCACGCCGGTAGGCATGGAGCCGCGCACCGGCGACACACCGCTGGAGGCACGCCTCATACACTCACACCAGATCGTCTTCGATATCGTCTACGCTCCCGAAGTCACCCGCCTGATCGGCGAGGCGCGCGCGAAGGGCTGCCGCACGGTCTCCGGGAAAGAGATGCTCCTGCACCAGGGCGCGCGCCAGTTCGAGCTCTGGACCGGCAAAATTCCGCCGATCGAAGTGATGCGCAGGGCGCTCGATGAGGGCGGGGCATAACGCGCAGATGTCATCGGCGACAGAAAAACTCGACAGGCTCATCAACAACGAAACGAGCATCGCGCTGGGAAACTACTCCCACGAGGCGATCACACGCATGCTCGCACTTTTCGGCGATCCCCACCGCTCCCTCCGCTGCGTGCATGTCGCGGGCACGAACGGCAAGGGATCGGTCTGCCACATGCTGCACGCGATCGCGCGCGAGGCGGGAGTTGCGACAGGCCTCTACACCTCGCCGCACCTTCTCGACGTAAGAGAGCGGATCGTGGCGAACGGCGAGCCGATCGGAGAGGATGATTTCTCCCGCCATGTCAATGAGCTCTTCGCGATGATCGATCAACATCCCGGCCCGACGCCGACCTACTTCGACGCGCTCACCATCATCGCCTTCCGCTGGTTCCTTGAGCGCCGGGTTGATCTCGCGGTCATCGAAACCGGTCTCGGCGGAAGGCTCGATTCCACCAATGTCATTACTCCGGTCATCTCGGTGATCACCGATATCGGGTTCGACCACATGCAGGTGCTCGGCGCGGACCTCGCCGCAATTACCGCCGAAAAGGCGGGCATCATCAAGCCGGGCGTTCCCGTCGTCACCTCGAACACCGCGCCGGTGCCGGTCGACGTGATTTCACGGGCGGCGGCGCTATCCGCATCCCCCCTGTACCGCTTCGAACATGATTTCTTCGTCAGCTCACTCGCCGAAACGCGCGGCGGTTATTCGTTCGATTACACGCTGCGCGGGACGCCCGACACCGTAATCGGGGATATCACGATACCGCTGCCGGTGCCCGTCCAGGCGCGTAACGCCGCGACCGCAATGACCGCGGCGCTCCTTCTCTCGCGGGGGGAAATCGCGATTTCCGGCGACCACATCCGCGCCGGGCTTGCCGCAGTTTCGGTGCCGGGAAGATTCCAGATCATGTCGCATCGGCCCGACGTCATCTACGATCCGGCGCACAATCCCGACGCGATGAGGCAGGTGGTCGGAGCGGTAAAAGCGCGTTATGCCGGCAAAAAAGTCATTGCGGTTTTGAGCTTCATGGGCGATAAAGATTACAGGACCATGATCGAACTGGCGCGGCGTGAGCTTGCCGGCTCGATCGTCTACTTCGAACTTCCGGGGGGGCGCAGCCTGAAGGCGAAGGAGATCAGCAAAAGCGCCGGGACCGCCCTGCAGTCATACGACACAATCGAGGGCCTTTGTTCTCATATCATGAAGGAGGCAGACGGTTCAACGGTTATACTTCTCACCGGCACCTTCAGGCTTTACGGCATTGCGATGGATATAGCACAAGCGCTGAACCGCGAAAACGGGTAATGACAGGTGTGACAGAAGGCACGGCATGAAGCAGGAAATATCCGAACTTGTAAAAAAAGTTAATTCAACCCTCCGGGAATTCTCCGGGGGATCCATCACACTCGAAGAGGCGCGCTCCCGCTATGCCGCGCTCGACAAAACCTGCCACGCGCTCGAAACGGGGCTTGCCCGTGAAAACGCTTCCGGTTTTCTCGAGGGGATCTGCTATCATCACAACGCGAACAACTTCACGGTGACCTCGGGGATATTCTGCCTCGACCGCTCGGGCGCGCGCACCCTCTGCTATTACGGAACCGAAAAGCTCGCGCTGAAAATCGCCGGCTTCCTGCAGGATCGTTTCCGGGAAAGGCCCGCGGCCGATATCGAGCACGTGCCGCCCTCACCCGAAAGCGGCCTCATGCACACGACGCACCTGCAGCGCCTTTACGAGGGCGCGGGAGAAACAATAATCTTCGCGGCGCTCTCCTCATCGCCCCGTTTCTCAGATGACATCTTTTCCTGGACCGGCGACATCATCACGCAGATCATCTTCGGCGGGAGCCTCTTTCCGTACAGGATCAACTATTATGACGCGGTCGCGCGGGACATCTTCGACTATGTGCGTCTCAACTCCGACAGCAACCACCAGATGATCGCGCACCTCTTCACTTTTCCCGGCCTGGAATCAACCTTCATCCACATGGGGATCCGGACGCTCTTCGACGGATCGCGCGACATCTGCCGCCAGATCAGCGCGCTTTTTGAACATCCGTCTCCCTGTTTCAGGCTCTCTCTCAAGGAATACGTTATCATAACCAAAATGAGAAGGAGCGATCCGGTCCCCCGGCAATTGAAAAGGGCCAGCATTTTTTTCAAGGGGATCGCGGTCCCGCACCGTCACATCGAGTTCGTGCTCAGCGACGAGCAATCGCTTCGAAGGTTCTGGTGGGAGGCATTCCGCGGTGAAGGCGCGGAAACCGGCATGGGAAAGGAGCCCCCGGCATGAGACGCAGACAGGTTGTGGTAATCGGATCAGGAGATGAAACGCGCCACTGCGACGACGCGCTCCGCATAGGATCTTTTATCGCCTCGCGCGGGTGGGTGCTCATCACCGGCGGGCGGGGCGGCGTCATGGAAGCGGCTTCCAGGGGCGCGTCTGAAGGAGGCGGACTGGTTATCGGCATCATTCCGGATACCGATCCCGCAGGCGCCAACCGGTACTGCGACGTGGTGATCCCCACCGGCATCGGGTACGCGCGCAACCTGGTCAATGTGCTTTCCGGAGACGTGGTAGTGGCGGTCGGAGGAAAGGCGGGAACGCTTTCCGAGCTTGCATACGCCTGGCAGTTCGGTAAGCCGATTATCTGCTGCGCGTTCGCCGGAGGATGGAGCGAGCGGCTCGCGGGTGCCCCCATAGACGAGCGCGGCGGCGAGATCCGGTTCGCGCGCGATCTGGCAGAGGCGTGCCGCTTCCTTGAAGACGCGCTCAGGTGAGGTCAGCCCTTCCGCACCAGGTTGGCGTAGTACTCGATCTCATCGCGCCGGTGCGCCACCAGCATCCCGTTCTCGAGGCCGCCGGTACCGGTCACACGGAAAAATTCGATTCCCGCTTTTACCACCTCCTTCGCCCGGTAAGCCTTGTGCATCCCGTGTTTCTTCAGGAACTGCTTCACCGCCTTCTTCGCCCGGGCTGCTTCGAGAGAAAAATCGTACTCCCGCATGACCCGGCAGAAAATGTAGTGGGGATATATCCTCGCGTCATGCATCCAGTGGTAGAGTATCAGATGGATCACTTCGGACTGGAAATGTTTACGGTGCGAATAGTCGGATAGAAGGATCGGGTCCGACAGGTTCACATGCACCGTGTTTCGCAGCAGGCTGCCGAGCGGAATGTTCGCGCTCCGCATGACCTGCGGTTCGGCGGAAGGGCGCAGGTAATACGAGAGCTCGACCGGCACCACCGCGATTTCCTCGGTGCTCTGGTAGAGCGATTCGAAGACCGCCTCCATTATTCCCTCGTTGATGATCCCCGGCTTCCCGTCATGCGGAACGGAAATCTCGGGAAAAAAGAGCACCGGGATGCCGTGCTGGATGAGCGTGGATATATACGCTTTCAGCGTTTCACGGTACGCGGGATTGTCCAGGCGGTCGGGATCGACCCTGTATCCGCCCGCAAGCCGCAGGAAAAGGGCCGCGAGCCTGCCCCTTTCATATCCTGCCGGGATGAAGAAGCGCGGCTGGTGCAGCCTTGTCTTTGCGAGCGCGAGACAGGCGAACAGGTAATCGAAACCGTTCCTGCTCATGACCGCGTAGAGCAGGTTCGAGTGGCCCGCCACGGACCTCACCTTTTCGATATCCCCCGAAATCCTGATATTGCTTCTGAACAGTCCCTTGCCGTAGCGCGTTACGAAAAGATTCGCAAGGAAGTTGCGCGCCCTGACCGCGAGCCAGAAGAGGGCGCTTGCCGACGGGCTGAACCGGTCTGATATCTCGCCGAGGTAGAGCCGGCAGAGCTCAGGCATGACCGATTCGACGGAGTTCTCATCGAGCGCGTAGAGGATGTTCACTTCCTTCGATCGGCGGCGCGATCTGTCGCGGGCGGACGAAACGTATTCCGCGCCGAGCATCTGGTTGCGGTACGCGAGGAGCTCCTGCCGGGCCTCCCTGCCCGCCCCGAATTTTTCCACGGCGCTCTTTAAGATCATGTTGCGGAAGAAGGTCCCCCGCGCTCGCTCCATCCCGCGCTTGCGCCTGGTGACGTGGATTTTCGTTTCCTTCAGTATCTCTTCGAAGTTGTCGGGATTTTTCACCGTCTCGATGAGCAGGCGCGGCTCGCGGTTGTTCAGCAGGATCTCGTAGAGCGAGCGGTACACCGGTATGAAAATGTCGCGCTCCTCGGCGAGCTCGATGAGCGGCTCGATGGCGTAGGCGCCTTCGGCGAGGTAGTGGAGCTTGCGGCTCATTTTCTCGAGCACGTATTCGGGGCGGAAGCGCAGCACGATCCTGTCGAAAAGCCCCACCGATTTCCCGGTCCGCAGGATCTGGCGGCCGATATCCTTGCCGAATTTCCGGTTCCGCGAATGGTCGCTCAGCGAGGTCGCGATCAGGTCCCCCAGGCCGGATATATCGATGATCGTCTCGCTCTTCGCGTCAAACGATTCGGCTATGCGCAGCATCTCCTTGAGCGCCTCTGCCATGAGCGCGCCCGCGAGGTTATCCCCGCACCGGGGAAGGACGTGCAGCATCCCCGCGGCGATCGCAGCCGGGTTTTTGAGCGTTCCGCCGAGCTCAACACCGACTATATCATCGAGCTCGCGGCATTCGAGGTAATCGCATGAAAGGAGCCAGGCAATCTCCTTTCGCGCCTCTTCTGATTTTCCCGCGACACACAGGCAGGTATGAAATCCCCTGCACACCTCCTCGGCGTGGCTCGGCCCGTACACTGCGACAATCCTGTCCTCGAGGACCGGGAGCGCCATCGCGATCGCCTCGGACATCAGGTGAATGGTGTTGTCGATGCGGCAGAATCCCTTGGTCAGAAAGCCGAGAGACGCGCCGGGCATGAGGAAGCGGCGCATCTTCTGACAGGTGTCGAACGCCACCTTGGAGGGTGTGGCGAGCAGCACCACGTATGAATCGGTCACCGCGTCCTTCAGTGCGGTTGTGGCGGTGATGTTGGCGGGAAGGTCAACGCCCGCGAGGTAGAGCTCGTTGCGGTGGATGTCGTTTATCGTCTTCGCGACCTGCTTCTCGTAGGCCCACATCTTCACGGAAATTCCGGGGTGGGTCTCGGCGATCACCTTCGCCACCGAGGTTCCCCACGATCCGGCGCCTATTACCGCGACCTGCCGCCGCAGCAGCGTCTGCGTATCGGTTTCGATCTGTTTCATAACGCTCCGGTCATCGGGCGCGCCGGACTGCGGGCCGCGCCCTTTCATTGCGCTCCATCAGTGAATGAGCGCGTGCCGTAAAAAGTATCCGCGACCTGAAATCAAATCAAGTATTTTATTGTCGAGCGAACGAGTGAAGTGGAAAGCGAAGCTTTACATTTCCGAGAGAGCGAAGAGAACAAGCGGTTTAATACCGCTTATTGCCTTAACGGCGTGGCCGGAGTGGATACGATCGGCGCGTCAGGAATTCCCTTCATCCGGCTCCTGGTGGATATGAACGACGGCCCTGGGGATCTTATCAACGATACGCCGCTCCACCTCGTGCGAGATACGGTGCGCATCCTCGATACTGAGCGACGGATCGACATGGATGCAGGCCACGACAAACACGTCGGCCCCCGAGTTGCGGATACCGAGGTCATGGAACGAGAGCACCTGCGGGTCGTCTCTGAGTATCTCCTCGACGGTCCGCACGTGATCGGCCGGCGCGGTATCGAGCAGGACCTCGATCGATCGCCTCCCGAGCTTGAAACAGACATAGATGACGATGACCGCCACGAGAAGCGCGGCGATCGAGTCGGCATAGTGAAAACCGAAATTGGCGCAGACGAGTCCGAGAAGCACCATGCCGGAGCTCCAGATGTCGGTCGAAAAATGGAGCGCGTCGGCCTCGAGCGCCTGGCTGTCGTACTTTTTTGCCGCTTTCATGAGCGCGCGGGAGCGGCTGTAATCGATCAGGATCGAAACGATGACCACGATGTAGCTCCAGTACGTCACCTCGATCTCGACCCTGCCTGTCAGGAGCCGGTGCGCCGCCTCATAAACGATCCACACACAGGTGACCAGCAGCAGCAGCGTTTCAACAAGCGCAGAAAAATTCTCGACCTTCCCGTGCCCGAAATGATGGTCCGCGTCGGCCGGTTTGTCGGCTATCCTGACGGAAAAATAAGTAATGGCCGCGGCGACAAAATCAAGCCCCGAGTGCAGCGCCTCGGAGAGAATACCGAGACTTCCCGTGAGAAGCCCGATCGTGAGCTTTGATCCTGTAAGGAACACCGCGGCAAGCACGGAAAAAAGGGCGACGCTTTTCTTTTCTGACGCGCTCATAAACTACCTCATGTAAGGAATTATACGTATCAGGGAGCGATCCGGCGACAAAAAAGCCCTGGGGTCTGAAGTCCCACAGGGCTTTGCCTGCTGCCTTTTCGGCCCGGCCGCATTCCGCAAAAATCACGGAACCGCCTGATCTTTTCGTTCTTATGCCGTGATCATATGTTCATTATCAGCCAGCATACGGACGTATCGTTATAAATCAACGATTTTTTCGGCCGGTTTTACATGTAATCGAGGTAATCCTTCAGCTTCCTGGCGCGGGTGGGATGGCGGAGCCTCCGCAGCGCCTTCGCTTCGATCTGCCTGATCCGCTCGCGGGTCACCTTGAATACGTAGCCCACTTCCTCCAGCGTGTGCGAATACCCGTCGTCCAGCCCGAAGCGCATGCGGATCACCTTCTGCTCGCGCGCGGGGAGCGTCTTCAGCACATTGTTGATCTGCTCGGAGAGGAGCCGGTACGCCGCGGTATTGGCGGGCGAATCCACGTCCTTGTCCTCGATAAAATCGCCGAGGAGCGAATCCTCCTCCTCGCCGACGGGCGTCTCGAGCGAGATCGGCTCGCGCGCCACGTTCTTGACCGCCTTGACCTTGCCGATCACCCAGCCGAGCCTGTCGGCGAGCTCGTCGGCGGTGGGCTCGCGGCCGAACTCCTGCTGGAAGAGCCTGGTCTCGCGCATCACCTTGTTGATCTGCTCGATCATGTGCACGGGCACGCGGATCGTGCGCGCCTGGTCCGAAATCGCGCGCGTGATCGCCTGGCGTATCCACCATGTCGCGTACGTGGAGAACTTGTATCCCTTGCGGTATTCAAACTTGTCAACGGCCTTTATCAGGCCGATATTTCCTTCCTGTATTAAATCAAAAAAGTGCATGCCCCGGTTCGCGTACTTCTTGGCGATGGAAACCACCAGTCGCAGGTTCGCGTTAATGAGCTCCTTTTTCGCGATGGATATTTTCCGCTGCCCCATCTCGATCTGCCGTCCCCATTTGAGGATGTCGTCGGCCGACGCGCCTGCTTCCTGCTCGATGCGGCGGATCTTGCGCTCGTTGTTGCGGATATCCTTTACGAGGTTCAACAGCTCATCCTTGCTCGTGATCGAAAGCTCCGCGAGTATCTTCTTGATCCCCTCGCCCTTCTCCACCTTGCGCGCCAGGTGCTTGAGCTCCTTGAGCTCCTTCTTGTATTCCTTCTCGATCTCCTCGAAGAACTTGTAGGTTTCCTTGATCCTGGCCACCATCGACTGGATCTTGTTGGAAAGCTTGACGATCTCGGTTTCGCTCACACCGAGGTCCTTTACCGAACTGCGGATCTTTTCAAGCGATTCGTCGATCTTGGCCTTGAACTCGAGGCCCTTCGGGGATTCCGGGTCGACTTTTTTGAGCTTGTTTTCTGTCTGGATCTTTTTCTTGTCCTCAGCGATAATGACGGTCATGTGGTCATTGTACTTCTTTTCAAGCCCCTTCACATCAACCGATGAAAGGTAATAGAGGCGGTTGAATTTCAGGACTTCAGTGAGCTTGATCTTGCCGCTGCGCACCTTCGAGTGGTTTTTGATGAGCTCGTTAACGAGCAGGGTCGACTCGAGTACCGCGTTTTCGATCAGGATCTCGCCTTCCTCTATCCGTTTGGCCAGGTCGACCTCCTGGTCGCCGGAAAGGAGCGATACCTTGCCGATCTCCTTCAGATAAAGCCTGATCGGGTCGTCAAGATACGATGAGTCCTGCGATGCAGAGGCGGCCTGCTCCTTTTTCTTGGCCGGCGACGCCGATTTCTTTTTCAGCGCCAGCGCCGGGTTTTTCCGGGTCGATTCCTCGACCACTTCTATCCCGAGCTGATTTAACAGGATGAAGATATCGTCTATTTTCTCGGAGTTTAAGAGCTTATCGGGCAGAATGTCGTTGATCTCGTCATACGTGATCTCTCCGTTCGATTTGCCGAGCTGAATGAGTTTTTTCACCTCAGGAATGTTTTCTAAAACAAGCTCACCCTTACCCATAATTGCGTTATCCTTATAATAGTTTATATAATAAAAAAGTAACCTATACGACAGACGCGCTGAAACAGGAAAACCATGAGGTCCTCCCGTCACCTTTACGGCAGCGGCATTTGATTATCAAAGATATGCTGAATCCAAGTTTGGTATCTATACAAAATATATCATTATTACTATCTTCGGATTTGCCGGTGTCGAAAAATAAGCAAATAGTGGTCATTCGTAGATTTATCTATAAATAATACCAACATTTCCGACAAAAAACTACTATTTATTCTGTTTAAATTTTAAAAGCTTCTCCTTTTCCCTTCGCAGCACCTCCAGTTCCGTCAAATATTCACCTGATCCGCCGCCGTCCTGACGGCCGAGAAGACCCGCATAATGCTCGATCTTGCGCTCGATCTGATAAAGCTTCAGATTGATATATATCTCCGCGTACGCGGCTTTGAAATCGATCGAATCATAATGCCTGGAAAGCGATTCCTCGAGGAAGAGATTTTCTTTTCCATCCGGGAAGATATTGAACATTCTGTCAATCGATACTTCACTGCCCCCGCCATAAAGTTCCATCAGCTGGCCGTATATGTTCTTCGCGACCGGATCTGACATTTCATCGCCCGAAAAATCGAAAGCCGCCTTCTCCAGAAGCTCCGGATAATGGAGGAGCAGAAGCACCAGTTCGCGGTGGCCGCGCGCCAGGAAATCTATCTCTTCGCCGGTAACCTTTCCCGAAACGGCCGCCTTCTGCACAAGCGAAGCACCCCGCATAAACTGCCCGTAATCGTTGCGGACAGCCCTTTCGTCAAGATTCAGCAGGTCGCTGATCTTCCTGAGATAAAGCGATTTCGCGGTTTCAGAAGCCGCTTCGCGCACCACCTCGAAAAAGAGCGGCAGGCGTCGAACCGTATCGAAATGGCGTGTCTCCTCGAACACCCGCTGAATCCTGAAATCATCGGGAGAAACCGCCGAATCGACCACTGCCATGAACTGCCGCATCCCCCGTTTCACGATAAATTCGAACGGGTCTTCCCCGCCGGGCAGCTGCGCGACGCGCACGGTCACATTTTTTGCCGCCGTCACGTCAAGCGACCGGAGAGAGGCCTTTATCCCGGCGGAATCCGCGTCAAAGAGCATCACCACTTCGGTGCAGGACCTGGATAGAAGCTCGACCTGCTGCTGCGTGAGGGCCGTTCCCATCGGCGCGACCACATTGCGGATGCCGTGCTGGTGGCACCCGATCACGTCAAGATACCCCTCAACCACGATCGCCCGCTTCAGCTCGGATATATGCTCCCGTGCCGCGTTGAATCCGTACAGTATCGTTCCTTTATTGAATAGCTCGCTTTCGGGGGAATTGAGGTACTTCGGCTCGCCGTCACCGATTACTCTACCACCAAACGCGATAACTTCATTTTTTTGATTGATAATGGGAAAAATTAATCTGTTTCTGAACCGGTCGTAATACCTTTCTGGCGTACTCTTCGTCGAGAGCGCCACGAGCCCGAGCCCGGACGCAAGCTCCAGTGAAACGTCTTTCGCTGAGAGCTGGCCGGTGAGAAAATTCCATGAATCAGGCGCGTACCCCAGCTTGAACTCCTTTATGCTCTCTTCGGTCAGCCCCCGCTTCAGCGCGTACCCGTGCGCCGCCTTCCCCGCTGCCGCGAGCAGGTTGCGGTGATACAGGTTCATGGCGTACTGGTTGATCCTCAGGAGGTACTCGCGTTTTTCATCGCCCCTGCTTTTCCCTTCCTCGGATATCTCGATGCCGACCAGCGCTGCGACGTGCCTCACGCTCTCGGGAAAATTCAGCCGCTCAATCTTCGATATGAAAGAGAAGATATTGCCTCCCGCGTGGCAGCCGAAGCAGTAGTATATCTGTTTTTCCGGCGACACCGTAAACGAAGGCGTCTTCTCCTTGTGAAACGGGCACAGGCCCAGATAGTTCTTTCCTTTTTTTTTAAGGGAGGGAACGTAATTCCGGACTATATCCTCTATTCTGGCCCTTTCGCGAACCTGTTCGATTGTCTGCTGCGGTATCGACAACAGAGCCTCACAGGTTCTCGAGTCTTTCGGTCAGAATTTTCTTCACGAGCGCACCGTCGACTTTGCCTTTGAGCTCTTTCATCAGGACACCCATGACACGGCCGAAATCCTTTTTGGAAACGGCGCCCATCCCCGCGATCTTTTCGTCGATAAGCCTTACCGCCTCCTCTTCGCTGAGCTGCTCGGGAAGATAACGCTCGATGATCGCGAGCTCGGCGATCTCGATGCCGGCAAGGTCGGCCCTTCCGGCCTTCTCGTATTCATGTATCGCCTCTTTGCGTTTCTTACAGGCGCGGGCTATCACTTCGAGCACCTTGTCTTCGGGCAAATCTCCTGTTCCCTTCGTCTTTTCATACATGATATCAGACTTGAGCATGCGAAGGGTCCTGACGACTTCCTCGTTCTTGCTCTTGATCGCTTCATGCAGATTGTCCTCGATTGTGGTTAAAAGGCTCATGGTACCCTCCCGTGTGGAAAAATTCAGACGTTATAAGACCCGAACATCCGTAGATCCATCACACTCCTGTATCCGGATGGATACGGCCTGAAAGGCCGGTCAGGTTCCACGACGCGCCCGAACACAAAAAGGCACTGCCACAGGCGTGCGATCAAATTAAATAATCCAGATTTATAAAAATGTGATGAATACGGGAATAATTTCTATTTCATTAAATTATACAACAAAATAACCTATCCGTCAACACCCATGACAAAATATTTGCGCGGGTATACAATATTTTTAATAAGGATGATCGAAATATTCACACGCCGCATCAATTTTTAATTGAAATCGGCGCGCCCCGATCTCTATAGTGACTAACTAAATAAAAACCGCATTTCTGTCGAAGATATATTAATCCGCACGCGAAAAATTTTATCGTTATGTTACCCCCGCGATGGAAGATCTCGCGACAGATCGAAATCCGGATTATATTACTGGTAAGGGCACGTTACATGAAAAAAACACTTTATCTTCTCACTCTCATCCCCGCAATTGCTGTCGTTTTTGTCGCCTTCGAATTCAAGGACAGGATTTGGGGCCAGGGCACCACGGAAAAAGCCGCTCCGAAGGCGGTGACGCAACCCGCCGCGCGGAACTACGCGTTTCCGGAATTTTACCGCGGCATCTACCTGACCGTCGATTCGGGCAGAAACGTCGACAAGCTTACCGGCTTTATCAACCGGGCAAAGGCATCGCGGATCAATACGATGGTCATCGACGTGCAGTATCCGCGCAGCGGCCACTGCGCCATCCCGGCGTCCAACGTGAAGATGATGCTCGACAACGGCATCCATCCGGTCGCGCGGATCGTGGTCTTTCCTGACGGGCTGAAAAGCTATCCGGCAAACCAGGACTACATCCAGGAGCGCATCACCATCGCCCGCGAAGCATGCGAGAACGGGTTCAAGGAGATCCAGTTCGATTATATCCGCTTTAACGACTACTCTGTAGCCGGCAGGCCGACCGTCATGCAGCGCTACGAGTATATTGAAGGGATCCTTCGCAACGCGAAAAACACCCTTCGCCAGTACAACGTGAGAATCGCCGCCGACATCTTCGGAAGGATACCGCTCAACAAGGTCGATCCGATCGGCCAGCGGATGGAAGGCCTGGACAAGGTGGTCGATGTGATCTGCCCGATGGCATATCCGTCACACTACACCTGGAGCAAGGCGCTGATGGCCAATCCGTACCAGACGGTGCTGATCACCTCGCAGAAGGCAAAAGAGCGCGCGTCGCAGGCGCACATCGTGCCGTATATCCAGGCGTTCCAGATGAAGGTGAAAATGTCAGGGCTTTCGTACGACCAGTACGTGACACGCCAGATAAAGGCGGTCCACGACGCCGGAGTACGGGGATTTATCCTCTGGAACGCGCGCCAGGACTACGAGGTGCCGTTCTACGCGGTAAAGACGTACTACAGCGCAAATCCCGCGCAGCTCTCGCCGGTCTTTCCGGCAGCCCGGCCGTCGCAGGCCATAGAGCCGCCCCTGCCGGCGCGATCCACGCAATCGAAGAGCAACCAGATCACGAAGGAATCTTCGATCTGACAGGAGCCGTAAGTTTCACAACCATCGGGGGGATACGACGCCATTCCGCGCAGGAATGGCGTTTTTCATTTCAGGGAGGCGTGATCAGGAAATAGCAGGAATGACACACGGCTGCAGAATAATTCTATTTCTGAAACCGCTCGACATACTTCAGGCAGCAATCAAGCCCCAGAACGAATCCACCGAAAAAGGGATAAAAACGATGACTCACACAAAGCGGTGAGCTTAAAGCCCAAGTTCGTGTGCCATAACATGTTTTTTGAAGCGGTATTCATAAAACGACTTGACTGGATATGGTCTAAAATATATAAACATTTTATATTTTAATATTGGATATTTTGCTCATTTACGGCGAAGTGTCTTTTTTCGGGAGACGGCGAAAAGTTTAAAGCTCCTGAAGATGTGCTTTTTAACTTGAGAATCGCCTCTGTTCATGGAAGCGGTTCCGGTAATGGCGCCCATTCCGGGAGGGGCCGTTTATGGGGGAGGGGAAATATCTTGTATGTTTCAATAACTACTAATGGTGGTCCGGGAGGATTTTATGAAAAAGCTTTTTGCGATAATTATAATGATCTCCACTATAACGGCAGGCAGTTTCAGCATTGCCTCAGCGGCCGATTTTCTGTTAGGGGCGCGAGCCGGATATTTTGTATGGGAACCGTGGCTTAAGGACTTTGTCCCTCTTTTTGAAAACATGGATACCGGAAGCGGGGTGCTCTACGGTCCCGTGGCGAGCATTCTTTTCACGGAGGATTTGTCCCTCTCCTTTTCGGGGCTTTTCGGCAGCCAGCATGGCAGTGGCATAACTGAAAACCTCTATTCTCAGGATCAAAATAATTATCAGGATCTCAAGTACAGTTTTAAAGTGTTCCGCGTGGATATTGACGCCGCATTGAGCTACAGACTCACAGAACACTTTAAAATATTTGCCGGATATAAATTCTGGTATCTGAAAACCAGGTACAGTTCTATCGATATCAGGTACAGTGCATCGTCTCCATACGCTCTCCAAGAAGCGAACAAAGAAAGCTCTACTTTCACCCAGCCGTTCCATGGCCCCGCAGCCGGTATCGGCTTCTCACTGCCTGTGGGAACCAGGGGATACTTTATCGCTACCAACATTTCAGGTCTGTACATGCTGGGGAAACTGGAAATGGAATCAGGAGATAGATATCACTACAAAACAACCAGAACAACCGAGGCGGGATCGGAACAGAATTTTGACATGAAAATGTACGGAGTCAATGTTGAGTTCACAACGGGCTTCAATCCAGGCGAAGGGTATCCCATTATCACCATTGGCGTGAGATACCAGTATAACAGGATGAAGCTGGTAGATCAGATGGATGAAGATGCGGGGGCGAGTACTGATTGGATGACGGACACTATTTACGGATTGTTTGTCGGCGCCCTGTATCATATATAAGGGCAATCATAAAACCAGCTTTTTCATTTTGTAGTCAATCAAAAAGCTGGTTTTTTCACTACTCCACATCATTTCAGGGTATGACGAGCAAGGGACCTGATCGAGCAGGCTCCTTGCTGTTTTAACCGATTAAACGAAAATGACTAAAACTGTACGGGGATGGCCAGCGACAAGCGGGACATGTTTTTTCGGGCCTTCTCGTACGCCGGATCCAGATTGATGGCCTTTTCGAAGCTGTGCTTGGCTTCCGCGATCGCCAGCTTGGCCTCCGATTCCTTACCCGCTTTTTTAAGCTCCCTGGCCTGCATGAACGCTATCTCGCCGCTGTAGTTGTTCAGTGACGCCTCAACAGATTTAGTTTCGACCTTGGAGGCTATCTTCTTCTGCTCGTCCTGCGTCAGGATCGTGCCGAGTAACTCCGAGACCCGGCCGACCATCTGTTTTTCAAGCTCAAAAAAGTCGTTGGTCTTTCCGTTCGCCGATGCCGTCCCGAGCTGGGCGCCCTTTTCCACCGAAAAGACCTGGGACTCCATCCTGAGTCCCCCGTTCATTTCCATGAAAGAGCCGGTAAGGATATATTTGGCCCCGACAAGTCTCCCTATTCCCACCATGTCCTTCGCCTGCACCGCGCCGCTCATCTGGAAAGCCTGCTCTTTGAACACATCTGAAAGCCGCTCTTTCGAGACGATATTGAACATGCCGATCGATTCGATATCGGTCATCACCATGGACGCGATACCGAATTCCCACGGTTCATATTCCGCAGCCCGGCTTTTAGGGGTATTGTTCTTGAAGTTCAATACAACCAGTCCCTTACGCTGTTCACGCGGTACGTTCCTCAGATACCTGGTATCCGACGAGCACGATACAATGAGCAGAATCATAAGTCCCGCAACTATCTTCCAAGCATCCATATAATCCCCCATTAAGTATTATCACTCAAATAATAAATAATGTTGAATACTATAAACGACACGATCTGTCAACCAACTAATCATTAATTTATGATCACTCGTTTCCGATCTCGATCGAATACGGCTCGCGGTAGTTGGCGCGCAGCGACTCGATGATCAGGTATGCTTTTCCGTCGATGGTTTCGCTGAACTCCCTCTCGCCATCGTCCCTGACTGTCTCGCTGCGCAGGATATATCCGTGGTGATCAGTAATTGAGACGCGAAGCTCTGAGCCGCGGGGTGAGCGGACGTTGAACTGCTTACGCTGTTTCTTCCCGTATTCCATCAGGTAATAATCGAGGTCGTTCGGTTTCGACGAGTAGCCGATCACCGTATTCGACAGCACCTTCGTCGCCGAGCTTTTATCGTCGTTCGGCTCGATTTCGTAGCCGTTCACGAACGGCCGCGAGGAAACCTGGAGGCGGTACGCCGCCTTTTCATCGCTATCCCCCGCCCTGGAAAACACCTCGATATACCGTGTCCCGTCGACATACAGGCCCGGCAGGATTTCCGCTTCACCTTTGCCGCCGTTGTCGATGACGAGAAGCTTATGCTTTTCCCTGTCATAGATGGCGACCGCGATATTGAGCGATTCGGGAGGCAGCGCTTCGATGGTGTAGAGCTCCGGCCCCCGGCCGGGCTCGATATGATAGAAATCGGTATCCCCTGAAGGATAGAGGAAGCCGCGCACCTCGCTTCGGGCGATACGGTTGGCTTTCGTAAAATCGTTGTTCGGCTCGATCTCGCCGGCCTCGTCATACGCGCGGCGCTGCACGGCGAGGCGGTACGGAGTGTCCCCGTTCGAATGGCGGGCGTTCGAGGCGACAAGGATATAATACCGGCCCGGAGCAGGAAGCCCTATTCCCCGCGCCGCCTCTCCCTCGCCGGCCCCTTTCGCGTCGAAAGTGCCGACCTCCTGCATCCTGTCATTGTAGAGCGAGAGCGCCCCGTTAACCTCCGTAACGCCCGAAAACTCGACATCAACAAAGACCGTCGGATCGGGGCCCGCCTCCAGATCGAGATAATACCAGTCCTCCTCGCGGTACAGGTTCCCTTTGTCCTCGTTCATACGGTTGTAGGCGGGCGAGTAGTACCCGCTGATCTCGGTGTCGATCCGCATCTGCGTCGCGGATGAGGGAGTGTCGTTCGGCTCGATCTCCTCGAGGAAGGTCATCTCGCGCTGCGTCACCTTCAGGTGATACGGGTCCTCCCTGCTCGCCTGTTTCTCATCGCCCGTGCCGTGCTGAACGGAGATAAAATAGGTGCCGGGGCGGGCGTACAGGTTGCAGAACCGCTCGGGGGATGATTTGCGCGCGTCGTCGATATATTTGACCAGGCGCAGGCCGTTATCGTCGCGCCAGATCTTCATGGCGTGATTTATCCCGCGAAGCGCGGAGAGGGTGATGTCGAAGATGGCCGGGCGGCGCACATCAAGGCGGTACCAGTCCAGATCGTCGGTGGAATCTAAAAATCCCTCCATGGTCTGCCCGGCCGAGAGGCGGTTTGCCTGTCCGGCGCTGTTGTTCGGCTCGGCTTCGCGCGCCGCGGAGCGGCCGCAGCCGGACGCAAGCGATAGTGCCAGGGCGAAGATCAGTATCCCCCCTGAAAGGAGGGCGATTTTCCGTGACATATTTTTCATATGCACTACTACTCCCCTGATTTTGCGAAAGGTCAAATATATTTTCACCGCCGCGATCCGTCTTTCATTCTTTTTAAACATAAATTTCATATTTTCTTTACACGCTTTCCGCTTATTGGTCCTGAAAATGACGCGGAAACTGACGACACAGGCGGCGTGGAATTGGAACGGACAGAAAGCAAAAAAGGACGGCAGATAATTGAAAAGCTCATAGCGTACCTCTTTACGGTGACAGGGTTCACCTGTATCCTGGTGCTCTTTCTGATCATGCTTTTCCTTTTCAGGGAGGGGATACCGATTTTCCGTGAGATCAGCATCGGCGATTTTCTCGGGGGATCGAGCTGGTATCCGACAAGCGACAATCCCCGCTACGGAATCATGCCGCTCATCGTGGCCTCCGTCGCCGTGACCCTTCTCGCTTCGCTCATCGCGGTGCCGCTGAGCCTGGCGGTCGCCGTCTACCTTTCGGAGCTCGCGCCGTCGCGGATACGGGAGGTCATGAAACCGGCGATCGAGATCATCGCCTCGATCCCGTCGGTGATCATCGGATTTCTCGGCATGGTCGTGATCGCGCCCCTGCTCCAGAAACATTTCCACATCAACTCGGGGCTGAACCTCTTCAACGCGGCGCTCATGCTCGCCTTCATGGCGATTCCGACGATCGCCAGCATCTCCGAGGACGCGATCTCGTCGGTGCCTGTATCGCTCAAGGAGGCGTCGTACGCGCTCGGCGCGAACCGGTGGCAGACGATCGCCAGAATCACGATACCTGCCGCGCTTTCGGGGATATGGACGGCGATCATTCTCGGTATCTCGCGGGTAATCGGAGAAACCATGGTGGTGCTCATGGTGGCGGGCGGGGCGGCCGTCATCCCCCATTCGATCTTCGATCCGGTAAGGCCCCTCACGTCGAACATCGCCGCCGAGATGGCCGAAGCCTCCGTCGGCGGAAGCCACTACCACGCGCTTTTCGCGATCGGCATCGTGCTTTTTGTAATAACGTTTGTATTCAATATCATCGCGGAGTACTTCTCCACGAAATACCGGTTCAAGGCACACTGACATGAATGAAAAAGAAAACGGACAGGCAGTCACGACAATCCGGGAAACGGCACCGGCGGCAAAGGAGAACGCCGGCGCTCGGTGCCTGAAAAAGCGCGCCGACATCTTCGAGAAAGTGATGTTCGCGCTGATACGGCTCGCCTCATTTTCGGTGGTCGCGTTCCTTCTGCTGATGATAGCCTTTATCGTCAAACAGGGGGCTTCGGCGATCTCATGGGAGTTCATCACCGAGATGCCCCGAAATGAAATGACCGAAGGAGGCATCCTGCCCGCGATACTGGGGACATTCTACCTGATGATCGGCTCATCGCTCATCTCGATCCCGATCGGCATCATGACGGCGATCTATCTCACCGAATACGCGGAGAACCCGAAGGTGATCCGGATCATACGGCTCGGCATCAACAACCTCGCCGGCGTGCCGTCAGTGGTGTTCGGGCTTTTCGGGCTTAGCCTCTTTGTGGTGTTTCTCGGCTTCGGCACCTCGATCATCGCCGGCTCGTTCACGCTTGGCCTCCTGAACCTCCCCGTCATCATCCGCTCGACCGAGGAGGCGCTCAACGTCGTGCCCCACGCCTACCGCGAAGCGTCGCTCTCGCTCGGGGCGACGAAGTGGCAGACGATCTACAAGATCGTGTGGCCGAGCGCGCTTCCCGGCATCCTCACCGGCATCATGCTCTCGCTCGGCCGCGCCGCGGGAGAGACCGCGCCGATCATGTTCACCGCCGCGGCGTACTTCACGCCCGACCTGCCGGTTTCAGTCTTCAACGAGATCATGGCGCTGCCGTATCACATCTACATCATGGCGACCGCCGGCACACACATCCAGGAAACGCGACACATCCAGTACGGAACGGCGATCATCCTTATCATGCTCGTGCTCCTGCTCAACGCGACCGGCCTCTACCTGCGCTACCGGTTCCGCAGGAAACTGCGCGGCGCGTAACGGCACATATCCCCCGTTGCTTTTCAAAGAGAAACCCCGCGTACTGCGGGGCTTTTTTTCAGGTGATCACGGATTTTAAAAGGTGGGATACTATCCGCGGGCCCGGACAAAATCAGCGCTTTGCGGCCGCTTAGCGGGGAATCGTGACGGTAAACTCCGTTCCCTTACCGCTTGATTTTACGCCGATCTTCCAGCCGAGGATCTCGGCCGCGTGCTTCACGATCGAAAGCCCGAGCCCCGTGCCGCCGGTTTCGCGCGAACGGCTTGAGTCGACGCGATAGAAGCGCTCGAATATCCGCCCGATCGACTCCTCGGGAATCCCCACTCCCGTGTCGGATATAATCACGCGGATATCGCGCGCCCCGCTTTCGGTGGAGATGTCCACCGAGCCGTGCTCGGTATTATAGCTGATCGCGTTATCGATGATGTTGAAGAAAACCTCTTCGGCAAGGAAGCGGTTCGCCTCGATCATGCCGGCGCCCTCGATCTTTTCCAGGTCCATGGTTATCGTGACATGGCGGGTCGCCGCCTTCTGCGAGAGGATATCGACGCAGGTGGCGATCACGGCGGAACAGTCGATCCGTTCCGCGGCGAAGTGCGGCGCGGTCTCGATCCTGTTGAGCTTGAGCATGTCGTTGATGATAGAGTTCTGGCGCTCCACGTTGGCCAGCGACTTGTCGAGGAATTCGCGGCAGGGCTCGGTATCGCTCAGATACTGCCGTATCGTCTCGAGGTAACCGCGCTGGATCGCGATCGGCGTTTTCAGCTCGTGGGAGAGGTTGCCGACGAGCTCGGTCTTCAGCCTGTCTATCCGCTTCTTTTCGGTGATGTCGTGGATGACGATGAGGATGCCCTGGATGGCGCGCTCCTCCTTTATCGGGCTAATGAAGACCTCGCAGTACTGCCCGGTCAGCAGTTCCTCCTCGAAGTTGGCCTGCTCTCCCCTGATCAGCGCGAATTCTATCCGCGCGTTGAAAGAGCTGCTCCGTATCACCTCGAAGAACTTCCGGCCCACGCATTCCGAGCTGACATCAAGGCTTTCAATGAAGGCCCTGTTGGCGATGAGCACGGTTTTCCTGCTGTCGACGACGCAGATACCGTCGTGGATGTGTTCGATGGTGATCGCGAGCTTGTTCTGCTCGAGCATGAGCGTATCCATCTTCTCGACGATAATATCCGCAAGGCCGTTGAGCGACTGCTGGAGCGTGCCGATCTCATCTTCGCTGTAGTTGAGTATCCGGCTCGAGTAGTCGCCCCGCGAGAAGCGCCTGGCGAACCGTATCGCCTCGTTGACCGGCCCGGTGACCCGCTTGGAGATGAAAAACGCGATCACGACCGTGATTGAGGTGACGATGAGGCCGAGCAGGAGTATGAGCTTCCTGATCCTCACCTCGCTCTCGTCGATCGCGTAGAGCGGCTTGGCGAGCCGGATGATCCACTCGTCGTATTTCTTCGCGGTGTAGAGCATATCGGTGCGCAACGTATGGCTGTAGCGTATGGCCTCGCCCATTCCCTTCGAGAGCGAATCGGAAATTTCGGCGCGGTAGCGGTGGCTGTCCATGCCGGCGATATCGCCGACTTCGGAATCGGCAATCACTGTTCCCCTCTCGTCGACGAGCGTGATACGGAGGTTGATAATACGGGAAAGCTCCCTGACGGTATCGCGGATCCTGATTTCATCCGAAGGGAGCCTCACGGGATAGCGCTGCTTCAGGATGAGCTCGATGAATTCAATTTTGCCGCGCATCTCGTCCTTGATGATGTCGAGATGGATGGTGCGGATGAGGTCGGTGAAGAAGAGAAGCAGGAAGATAACAAGGGCGATAATCAGAAGACTGTAAGAAATCACGATCCGGTTGCTGATCTTTTTCATCATGAAGCGGTTCTCCGCGCGATGGCTAGTTTTTTATCCCGTACCCGACTCCGGAAAAGGTCGATATCTGGTTTTTGTATTTTCCGAGCTTCTTGCGGAGGTTCATCACGTGCACGTCGACGGTGCGGTCGATCACGTACACGTCGTCGCCGCGGATGCTGTCGATGATGTTGTCCCGCGTGAACACCTTCTCCGGATAGCGCATGAAGAGGTGCAGTATCTCGAACTCCGTCCGCGTGAGCTTGACAACCTCGCCATCGACCTTGACGGTGTATTTTGACGGATAGAGCTCGATGCCACGGCACGTCAGGACCTTCTCTTCCGTGGCGGAAGGCGCAGCCTCGCTTCGCCTGAGCACCGCCTTCACGCGCGAGGAAAGCTCCTTTATCCCGAACGGTTTGGTCAGGTAGTCGTCGCCGCCCAGCTCGAGCCCGAGGACCTTGTCGAACTCCTCCGATTTCGCCGAGAGAAAGATGATCGGTATCGCCGCGAACTCGGCGCGCGCGCGGATCATCCGGCACAGCTCGTACCCGTCGATGCCCCGCATCATGATGTCGAGGATGATCAGGTCCGGCCTCTTCTTTCCGAGCGCGTCGAACGCGTCCTTCGCGCCGGAATAGGTGAAGACTTCGTATCCTTCCTTTTCAAGGTTGACCCTTATGATGTCCTGAATGTCCTTCTCGTCGTCTACCGCGAATATTCTTTTTTTCATGGAAGCTCCCGTAACTCCCCTATCCTACTCGCCCGCGTGCCGTATGTCAATCCCTTCTATGTAGTAGATCGCACGTTCGGCGATGTTGGTGATATGGTCCCCGATGCGCTCGAGCGACTTCGACACCATTATCAGGCTGAACGCGCGGGAGATCGTCGCCGGGTTTTCAATCATATACGAGAAGAGCTCGCGGTACACCTGGATGTTGAGCTGGTCGATCTGGTCGTCGCGCCGGATTACCTCGCGCGCACGCTCGGCGTTCTTCTCCGCGATCGCCGACATGACGTCCTTGATCATCCCCATCGCTATCGCCGACATGGCCGGTATATCAACAAGCGCTTTCATAAGCGGCGCCCCGCCCAGCCGGATACACTCCTTGGCGATGTTCGACGAGAGGTCGCCGATCCGCTCCAGGTCGGTATTCGACTTCAGGGTGATGAGCACGAAGCGCAGGTCGACCGCCGCCGGCTGCTTGGTGACAAGTATCCTGATGCAGTCCTCGTCGATCTCCTTTTCGAGCGCGTCGAGCGCGTTATCGTGCACAATGACATTTTTCGCCAGCTCCACATCCGAGCGCCGCAGCGCGTCCACCGAGCGGGCGATCGCCTCTATCGCGTAATCGGCCATCTTGAAGAGCTTGACCTTTATGTTCTCGAGTTCCTGTTCGAAATGCGTCGCCATCGACTCCTCCTCAACCGAATTTTCCCGTGATATAATTTTCAGTCATCGCCACTTCGGGCTTGGTGAAGATCAGGTCCGTCCTGTTCATCTCTATGAGGTCGCCCATGTAGAAGAAGGCGGTATAATCGCTCACGCGGGCCGCCTGCTGCATGTTGTGCGTCACTATGACAATGGTGTAATTCTCCTTCAGGTCCTGGATCAGCTCCTCGATCTTCTGCGTAGAGATCGGGTCCAGCGCCGAGGCCGGTTCGTCCATCAGTATCACCTCCGGCTTCACCGCGATCGTGCGCGCGATGCAGAGCCGCTGCTGCTGGCCTCCGGAAAGGCCAAGCGCCGATTCGTGAAGGCGCTCCCGCACCTCGTCCCAGAGCGCGGTGCGCTTCAGTGACTGCTCCACGATCCGGTCGATCTCGTACTTGTTCCGCACGCCGTTTATCCGCAGCCCGTAGGCGATGTTTTCATAGATCGATTTCGGGAACGGGTTAGACTTCTGGAAGACCATCCCTACCCTTCGCCGCAGCCCGGTGACATCGAATCTGTTGCGGTAGATCGACTCGCTGTCAATCAGTATATCACCCTCCACCCTCGTGTTGGGAATAATGTCGTTCATCCGGTTGATGCACCGCAGGAACGTCGACTTTCCGCAACCCGACGGCCCGATGAGGGCAAGCACCGTGTTTGGCCTGACAGACAGCGAAATGTTCTTGATCGCCGGCTTGTCACCGTAAAAAAAGCTCAGATTCTGTACGCTGATTTTTTCATCCATCATAAGATCCGTAATAATCCTTTATCGCGTCCGCTTAATTCGTACTTTCGTTTTCGCACCTGTAACATGGCAAAACCGGATAAAGAGTTTATTGGCATATTATGAAGAAATTGTTAATTTTTACGGCGCCGCGGCGGCAGGGTGGATAAAAATTGTATTGCAATATTTCAAATGCCGGGCTTCCTTTCCCGAAAGCGTTCACACCAGGAGGAACCGGATGTCACTGAAAAGAAAAATTTTGATCACCCTCATCGCGCTTCTCGCCGTAATCGGGTTCGCCGTTTATTTCCGCTACTTTTTCACCTTCGAGCAGCGCAACATCTTCCGCAGGCGCGTGAGCGGCATTACCGGGATGAACCTGACCGTCACCGTCTTCGACCAGAACGGGCACATCGTCAAACGATGGACGAACGTACAGCGCATCACGTCAGGCTCCGACCGCCAGTACTACACCTACTTCTTCACCAAAGACGGCAAGTACGTTCAGATACCCACCTCGGTCTGGTATATCGCCGAAGAGGAATAGATGCTTGACAGCGGCGTACAATTCCTGAAAGGCATCGGCCCCAGGAAGGCCGAACTGCTGAAGGCCGAGGCCGGCATCGAAACGATCGAGGACCTGCTCTACTACGCGCCGCGCCGCTACCTCGACCGCTCGAACTTCAAGTCGATAGGAGACTGCGTCGTAGGCGAGACGGTCACCGTCGCCGGCACGATCACAGGCGCCATTATCGCCGGCAAAAACCGCCGCTTCCTCCAGGTCCGGATCGAGGACGGCACCGGGTCGCTTGCGGGAGTGTTTTTCGGCGGCGCGCACTATCTTCAGAAAATACTGGCCGTCGGCGAGACTGTATTCTTTTCGGGAAAGGTCGACTACTACCGCACCTTCCAGATCGTACACCCCGATTTCGATTTCCTCGAGGACAACTCCCTCATCCAGTCGATCAACACCGGGCGCATTGTTCCCCTCTATCATTCAACCGAAAAACTCAGGGGGATCGGATTCGACTCCCGCGGGTTTCGCCGCGTCATCAGGGCCGCCATCGACTCCCAAATCTCCGCGATAACCGATCCGTTCGATGAAGGGATGCGCGCGCGCCACGACCTCATGCCGCTCGCCGACGCGCTCATGGCAATACATTTCCCCAATACGCTTGAATCGGCCGAAGGCGCGCGCAGGCGGCTCGCCTTCAACGAGCTCTTCTTTCTGCAGTACTACCTTTCCCTATCGAAACGCCATATCCGTGAAAGCGCCGGCACAGGACGGAGAAAAGTCGATCCCGCGCCCGCCAATGAATTCATCTCGCGCCTGCCGTTCACGCTGACCTCCGACCAGCGCCGCGCAATCGACGAAATAAAATGCGACCTCGAGCTGCCCTTCCCGATGAACCGGCTGCTGCAGGGCGACGTGGGATCCGGGAAGACGGTCGTGGCGATGGCGGCCTCTCTCCTCGCGAAAAGCCGCGGCGACCAGGTCGCGCTCATGGCGCCGACCGAAGTGCTCGCCTCGCAGCACTATCGCAATTTTCTCACCCTGCTGCAGGGAGCGGCAACGGTCGCGCTTCTCACCGGCAGCGTTCCCAGAAAAAAGAAGGAAGAGATTTATGAATCAATACGCGAAGGCGGCACCGACATCGTCATCGGCACGCACGCGCTCATCCAGGAGGGCGTGAATTTCAAAAAGCTCGGCCTGATCATCATCGACGAGCAGCACCGCTTCGGCGTGTCGCAACGTGCGGCGCTCCGCGAAAAGGGGGAGACGCCTGACCTGCTCGTGATGACCGCGACACCGATACCGCGCTCGCTTTCGCTCACCATTTACGGCGACATGGACCTGTCGTATCTCAAGGAAAAGCCCGCCGAGCGCGTTCCCATCAAAACGATGGCGCTTCCCGAATCGCGGCTCGGCGGCGTCTACAAGTCGGTGCGCAAATACGTTGATCAGGGTCAGCAGGCCTATTTCGTGCTCCCGCTCATCGAGGAATCTGAAAAGATCGACCTGAAATCGGCGGCGGTTGCCTTCGAACATCTGAAAAATGTCTTTCCCGATCTGCGCATTGACATGCTGCACGGAAGGATGCAGCCCGAGGAGAAGGAGGCGATCATGGCGCGCTTCAAGTCGGGCGAAACGAACATTCTCGTCTCGACGACGGTCATCGAGGTCGGTGTCGATGTGCCGAACGCGACGGTGATGGTGATCGAGCACGCCGAGCGGTTCGGGCTCTCGCAGCTTCACCAGCTCAGGGGACGTGTGGGCCGGGGATCGGCGCAGTCGTACTGCGTGCTCGTCTATCCCGACGACACTCCCGATGAATCGCGCGGGAGGATAGAGACAATCGTGCGCACCGAAGACGGATTCGAGATCGCGGAGGAGGACCTGAAAGCGCGTGGTTCGGGCGAGATCATCGGCACGCGCCAGCATGGCGATTCCGGGCTTGAATTCGCGGACCTGCGCGTTGATCTGGCGCTCATCATGGCGGCCCGCGAGGAGGCCGCCGCCCAGGTCGCCTCGATCGGCGATGTGTCGGATATCCTCAATTCCCTGAAGCGCCACGCGGCTCATTCATCAGCACTGAGCGGCCTTCGGCAGAAGAGGATATTATCTATCCTCTCATAGAAACGCGGCATGCCATCTGACCCATTATATTCCGGTCGTTGCTTCCGCCTTCTTCACCATCTCAACAATATCAAGCGGCTCGCCTTTCAACGGCTCCCGCCTCATTGAAATGACATGCTCAGGACACTTTGACTCACACACGCCGCATCCCATGCATTTTTCGAAATCAACGACCGCCCGCCCATTCGCGCTCATGCTGATGGCTCCGAACTGGCAGTACGGTTCGCACAGGCCGCATCCCGTGCAGTCTTCATTTATCTCGCTGACGTAACCTGAGGACGCGAACATCGGCGTATTGAAGAAATGCCCCCTCATGGCGCCGCAGCAGCACTTGCAGCAGTTGCAGATCGCGTAGAACCGGTCACCGAGCGCCTGCTTGAACCATGCCGAATGAATGTGCCCGCGCTCATCCTCGGCATTAAGAATTGCAACCGCTTCGTCCTGGCTGATTTTGCGCGCTCCGTTGGTACCGTGCTCGAGGATGAAGCCGGCAAACGGATCTCCCACAACCATGCATACATCAAAAGGTTTGCAGGCGTCCTCTTTGGTGAGGCGGCACGGGCAGTTGATCACCGCGATTTGATCGGGATTTTTGAGGATGATGTCCCGCGCGTGTTTATACGGAACCACCTTGTCGAGGTTCGTGAGCGTGATATCACGATTGATCGTAACGATCATTTTTGCCTCTCCAAGCTTGACGACTTTCCCGTGATACGGGCTCGTTTCCACACTGAGCAGCGAGGGCCCCACGCGGCTTACGGTCATCTGTATCATTTCATCGATTTCCGCAGGAGCCTCATTTTCCGGGTACACAAGCCTGACGTCGGGATCAGGCACCAGCATCTGGAACAGGCGGCGCAGATGATACAGATACAGGCTCGGCCACCTGGCATACATGTATCCCTCCATTGCGTCGCCTATGCCCGCGAGATCATTGGGAACAATTGCGGACAGCTGTTCAAATGATTTAGCCATAATTACTCCTCCCCATCAAACGACATAAATACGGATACGATAAAGTTACTATTTTTAATCATCAATATCAATTTTTTATACATTTTAAGATTGCGGATACAACAGGCGGGAAAGAGATGAAATCAGCTCCAATCCTGCGATGGAGCCGCGATGCATGAGGGATACCCTTACGAGGATTAAACAAACCCGGGCTTATTTATGGAGGATGCGTTTGAACTGCCCGGCGGCTATCCGTGATACGGATACAGCGGCCGCTTCGCCACAATCGCGCTCACCGCTCTGTCGCGGATGATCACATCGATCGACTCGCCGGCATTGAGGCTCCCCGCGCGCACGAGCGCCATGCCGATCCCCTTGCGGAAGGTCGGTGAGAAGCCGGCGCTTGTGGCGTATCCCACATCGACGCCGTCTTTCAGGATACGGCAGCCTTCGCGGGGAATCCCCTTTCCGGTAAGCTCGAAGCACACCATCATGCGGGGGGCCCCGGCGCGTTTCTGCGGCTCTGCAACGCTTCTGCCGATGTAGTCCGAATCGGAGTTGATGATCCAGCCGATGCCCGCCTCGACCGGCGTGATTTCGTCAGTGAGCTCGTGGCCGTAGAGCGAGTAGCACGCTTCAAGACGAAGCGAATCGCGCGCGCCCAGTCCCGCGGGTGCTATCCCATCTTCCCTGCCAGCGTCAAGGAGCGCGCGCCAGAGCGCGGGAGCGGTTTCATTCGCAAAGTAGAGTTCGTATCCCCCCTCCCCCGTGTAACCCGAACGCGAGATACGCAACCTCCCGCCGTTGAAGGTCGTGTCAAAAAATGAAAACCGCTGAAGCCGCGAGAGGAACGGATCGGCAATCACTTTCGGGAGAATCACGGAAGCGAGCGGGCCCTGGATGTCGATCTTCGAAAGCCCTGACGAGAGGTCGATGATCTCCGCGCCGTCGATCGAGTGCGCGCGCATCCACGCGAGGTCCTTTTCCGTGGTGCTCGCGTTGATCACGAGAAAATATTCCTCGCCGGAAACCATGTACACGAAGAGGTCGTCGATCACGCCGCCGCGCTCGTTCATGAAACAGCTGTACATCGATTTGCCCGGGGTGATCTTATCGAGGCGTGTCGGGATAAGCCGCGCGAGAAAATCCGCGGCGCGCGGCCCCCGCACCAGGACCTCTCCCATGTGGGACACGTCGAAAAGCCCCGCGCGTTCGCGCACCGCGGTGTGCTCCTCGACGATTGAAGCATACATCACCGGAAGCTCCCATCCCGCGAAATCAACCATCCTGCCGCCAAGTTTTACGTGTTCTTCAAAGAGCGCCGTCCGTTTCATTTTTTCACCCTCCTCAGGCCGAAATCGATTGCGCGCAGCAGCGGGTCGTAGACCTCGCTCACGGCCGGGCAGTAGGCCATCTCCAAGCGCGGAAGCTCGGTGATCGGAATGCCGAATTCGATCGCGGCGCTTATGATGTTGATACGCTCCGCCGCCCCGTGCTCGCCGACCGCCTGCGCGCCGAGGACTCGCCCGCTCGCCCGGTCGAAGATCACCTTGATCGATATCTCCTTACCCCCGGGGAAGTACTCCGGAAGGATCCCCGACGTGATCTTCCCCGCGACCGGATCAAACCCGTGGTCGCGCGCCGCTGCTGTCGTGTAGCCGGTGCCCGCCACCTCGAGCTCCCCGACCTCGGTGACGAACGTGCCCGCGGTCCCGCGGTATTCCTCTCCCGCTCCAAGCGCGTTCACTCCCGCGGCAGTCCCCTGCTTGTACGCCGAGGTCGCGAGCTTGGCCATGCTTTTCGCGCCATCGATGACCGACCAGCCCGATATCGAATCCCCCGCGGCATACACATCACGCCGTGAGGTGAGAAGCGTGCGGTCAACGAGAATGCCCCCCGCGTCGCATTCTATCCCGGATTCTTTCGCGAGCGTCGTGTTCGCGCGAAAGCCCGCGGCAAGAATGCAGAGGTCGCCCGCAATGCGCGCGCCCGCGGCGGTCACTCCCTCAAACGAGGAGGAACCGTGGAACGCCTCCACACGGGCGCCCAGCGCGAGAGTGATTCCGCTTCCGGCAAGATACTCCTCAAGCGGTTTCGACATGTCGGGATCGAGAACGCCGGGAAGGAGCTGTCCGCGCATTTCCACGACGGTGACGCCGCTCCGGTAGCGTTTCATGGCAACCGCGGCCTCAAGCCCGATCGCGCCGCCGCCGATGACGACGCACGGGCCGCCCTGCGCGCGGGCCCGGATGCGCGAGAGATCGTCCACCGACGTGAGCGTATATATGCCATTGTTAAGAAGCGGCCCAACACCCTCGATCGGGGGGATGACGGGGAGATACCCGGTGGCGATGATGGCCTTTTCGAACGGAACAGCGACCTCACCCTCCCCGCCGCGCGCGATGATCTCATTACGGTCGTGTTCTATCCGCACGGCCGCGGCTCTTATCCTGCGGGCGCCCATCTTTTCGAGGGACACGTTCTGGTACAGGCAGTGCGCTTCGACCTGCCCGCCGAGAGAATACGGGATGCCGCACGGATGCATGAGATCGGATTCTTTCGGATCGATAACCACGACCGACGCCTTCGGATCGCGCCGCTTGACCGCCATGAGGGCGGCGAATCCCGCCGAACCCAGCCCTATTATCGCTATCGTCGCCATTTGTATCTCCTGAACAGAAAATCAACGCAGGCGCAAGTGTAGCACGGTATCGGGGAATATGGCAAGGGAAAAAAAGGCAGGGTGCGACTTCACGTTTTCATCGCGACGATCATGGTCAGATCGTCGCTCAACTGGGTGCTGTTCACGAAGGAATGAAATTCCTCAAGCAGATGGCCCAGGACCGCCTTCGCGGAAGCGCGCGGCGCGGAGGCGACCGAGCGGGACAGGCGATCGATACCGTACTGCTCTCCCATGCAGTTCCTGCATTCGATCATGCAGTCGCTGAAAAGCAGGAGAAGATCGCCCGTTCCGACCTGAAAGCGCATTGTTTCATAACGGGAAGAGGTCGATATCCCGACCGGATTGCCTTTGTGCCTCCTGGTGTGGTCTCCCGCAGCCGCGACTGATCCATCCTCCGAACGCAGGTGAAGAAGATCGGGATGCCCGGCGTTGACATACTCCACCTCGTGCTCCTTCATCCGCAGCAGAACGCCGGTGATGTAAATGTTGACTTCCTCGAGCTGCTCGAAGAGGTCGCGGTTGGTTGACTCAAGAATACCCCCGAGCATCTCTTCCGATCCGTTTTTGAAATGCCTGAAGAGGATCGGCTTGGAGAGAATCGTGATGAGCGCGGGCGCCACGCCATGGCCCGACACATCGAACAGCGAAATTCCGTTCAGCGATTCACCGGTACAGTAGAAATCATAAAAGTCGCCGGATATTCCGCTGCACGGCCTGGAAATAAACGCAACGTCCCAGTCGCGCGTGCGCGGCGGCTGCCCGGGAAAGAACGCCGTCTGAATATCGTGCGCAAGGTCCATCTCGATTTCGGATAAGGACTGTTCCCTCCTGAGCTCGTTGTTGAGTTCACTCAGGTCGCGGTTAACGATCTCAAGATCGGTTTTCGCGCGGTGAAACTCCGACCGCTGCCGGGTGATATGAAACGCTGCCACCGAGATAAGTATGAACGCGGGCAGCAGGCAGACGGAGAGAAAAAGTTCGCGGGTGAGCAGACCGGGCTGGTGGGCAACCGTGATCGCGTACCAGGTGACAGAAAAATGGCAGATGACCGTCGAGATCGACATCAGAAGCGACTGGACCAGGTTCGTGTAGGATATAACGATGGTCACGGCGATAAGCGTGCTGATCAGCCCGAGAAAGCGCAGATCGCCAAGCCGGTAAACCCAGAGGCAGTAGAAGCTGAGGTAGATTACAAGATGTAATCCGAAAACGGCCCATTCCTGCCAGACCATGAGTTTCCTTCGGTAATACGCCCCGAGGATCAGGATAATGCTGACCGACAGGACCGATACGCTGATAAACATGGTTTCAGCATAGGTGATCGGGGTGAGCCCCGCGCCGATGGCGATCAACGTTTCCACGGTCGCGATACTGTATCCGGCAAAGACGAGCAGCAGGCCGCGCATAAGAAGCATATATCGGTCAGGGGCTATGTCGCGGGTAAGGAAAGAGATCATCTTCATGATCGTCCTCCATCCATCCCCACACGAGAAAAGTGTGATTAGAGGGATATCATTAAGCGGATAATAAGTAACCATTATTTTATGACGGTCTGCCTGTCAAACAAAAAAAAGCCCGCATGGGCTTTTTTTTGTTTGCTTTTTCTGCTCCTCCCCCTATCCGCCGAAAAGTTCCGCCGTCCTCTTCTTCAGCCAGCCCCAGCGATGGGCGACATGGTGAAGAGAGAGCACGATCAGCACCAGTCCGAGCTTATCATGAATCTCAACAAGGATACGGTTCGCCTGCGCGGGCAGAAGCAGCCACGATACCACCCCGGTCAGCGATGTAACCATGAAGATGACGAGGAGCCAGAAGTTCTCTCGTATCCTGCCCGCTCCTCTCTTTAATAATTTTTTCAAGAGGACATTCCCGATGTACTCCCGGTGAAGATACAGGTGAAAGGCAACACACGCGATCGCCGCGACCGATGACAGCCTGTGCACATTCACCCAGCCCGACCTGGCAATCCCCATGACCTGATACTCCGCCGGGTGGTGCCCGAAATGATACGCCGCCTGGATCAGTACCCCCGTGGCAAGCATCATCAGAAACGGCAGGATCGTGGCAATATCGACCCGGTAATTCGCGGCAATGTTTGATCTCATTTTCCCGGTACCGCTCATGTCTACACTCCTCCGGTATTAAATTCGGTTTTCCAAACCATACAGGAAATGTAGCGCCGGAGAAAAAAACTTTAATTAACAGATGTTAATCAGCTGATTTTTCAGCGATTCTTTTTTTTATCCTGCTCAGGGATACGGGCGTAATGCCGAGGTAGGAGGCGAGGTAGCGCTGCTCGACGCGCCGCGCGATATCGGGATATTCCTTCAGGAGGTTGCGATAGCGCGCCTCGGGACGGTCCAGCAGGAACGACGTGAAGAGATGCGAGTAGGTGATAAACCGCTCGAAGGCGAACCGGAACATATGTTCTTTCAGCGCCGGATCGAGTTCGATAATTTTCAGGAAGCTGTTTATCTCCACGACAAGGAATTCGCACTCTTCCATCGTCTCGAGATACAGTCTGCTCGGCTCGCCGGTAAGCGCGCTCTCAACCGACGCCACCATCTGCCGTTCGAAAAAGAACTGCACCGTAATCTCGGTGCCGTCCTCCTTGATGATATAGAGGCGGCAGCAGCCTTTGAGAATCAGGTAGACCCTCTTCGCGACCTCGCCTTCCCGCAGGAGTATTTTCCTGGCGGGAGCTTTCTGATAATGGAGGTAGGGAGAGACCTTCTCCCATTTTTCTTCAAGAAACGGGAGCCACTCGAGAAGCTGGCGCTTCTGTTGATCATCAAGTGTCATGGCATATATTCCGGCAGACCCGCTTTTTTTGCGCGGATACTACCCGATGAGCTTCGCGAAATGACGATAGATCGAAGAGGCCTGCTTTTCATCCCTTCCTTCGGTGATGATGCGGAAAATCGGTTCAGTGTTCGAGGAGCGCAGGTGCACCCATCCGCCCATGAAGGGCCCGTCGGTCACAAAATCTATCCGCAGCCCGTCAATCGTTGATATCCGCTCATTCTTATATTCGGCTGCTATCCGCTCGAGCGCTCGCGCATCGACGCCTTTTTTCGAAACGTCGACCTTGCCCTTCTTCATTACATAGCCGGGCAGCTCCGCGACAAGCTCTGATACGGTCTTCTTCCGCTCGGCCATCATCTCCAGCACGTAGCCGATGCCGGCAAGGCTGTCGCGCCCGAGGTGCACTTCTGGCGATATCACCCCGCCGTTGCCTTCGCCGCCTATCCGCGCCCCGCGCTTTCTCATCTCGTCGGCGACGTTGATCTCGCCGACCTTCGTGCGGGTCACGCGCGCGCCGTACTTCGCCGCGATGTCCTCCACCGAGCGGGTGGTCGACAGGTTGACCACGACACGGCCCGGCTCTTTTGAAAGAAGATGTTCGGTCACAAGCGCGATCGTGTTCTCCTCGCCGATCGGCCTGCCTTTCTCATCGACGATCGCGAGCCTGTCGGCGTCGGGGTCCTGAGCGAAACCGATATCGGCGCCGGCAGCGACCACCCTGGCCGAAAGCTCCTCGAGGTTTTCGGCGAGCGGTTCGGCCCCGCGCGGAAAGGTCCCCGTGATATCGCAGTAGACCGGCTCGACCGCACAGCCAAGCATGCGCAGCAGCTCGGGCGTGATCCTCGATCCGGCGCCGTTGACCGAATCGAGCGCGACGCGGAATTTGCGCTTCCTGATCGCCGCCACATTGATGACCTTGATTACCTTCTGTATATGCACTTCATGCGATTCGCTGCTTTCGACAACTGTCCCGATATTGTTCCAGCGGGGATACTTCGCCGGCTCCTCCATCATGGAGAAGAATTTCTTCACTTCCGCGGCGTTCAGGAATCTACCGCTCGGGCCGATGAGTTTGAACGCGTTCCATTCGATCGGGTTGTGCGACGCGGATATGACGATGCCTCCGTCCGCCTCGATCTCCTCCACCATGACCTGCACGGTGGGCGTTGGAACGATCCCTGTATCCACCACCGTACAGCCGGAGAGCACAAGCACAGAACGCAGGTTTTCCGCAATCGACCTGCCGCTCGCGCGGCTGTCCCTGCCGAGCACGACGGTCCCGCCTTTCACGAACCGCGCGAACGCAACGCCGACTTTGCAGATGAGCTCGGGCGTCAGGCTTTCTCCCACTATCCCCCTGATCCCCGACACGCTTTTCATCAATGGGGCCGCCATGATCAGTGCCTCCTGCTACGCCTTGTTTTTTTCCTCTTGCTTCCGCCTTCGGTCGCCTGCTCCTCTTCTTTAGGGGCCATGCGGCGGAGCATCTGCGGCTGCACGGCCTCCTGGCTCGGTATGCCTCCCCCGCCGAACTGCTCCACTTCGGCGTGGTATTCCTGTCCCATCATGCGGTATTCGCGCGGCTCCTCTTCCTCGGGATGGAACTCCCGAACCTGTGCCCTGAAGATAAACTCTGTGATGTCCTCCTTGAGGACGGCAAGCATCTCGTTGAACACCTGGAAGCCGCGCAGCTTGTATTCCACTAGCGGATTGCGCTCACCGTAGCCGGCGGTCCATATTCCGTCACGAAGCTCGTCCATATTGAGGAGGTGCTCCCGCCACTTCGTATCGATTACCTGGAGCGCCACGATTCGCTCGAGCATACGCATGTTCTCGGAGCCGATCTCACGCTCTTTCGCGTCGTACGTCGACCTGAGCGCCTCGCCTATCGTATCCTTGAGGTCGGGAAACGAAAACTCTTTGCTTTCAATCGGCGACGTGTCTATTCCAAGCGATGACTTCAGGTACTGCACCATGCCGTCAATGTCCCACTCGTCCTGATGCCTGCTTCCGCCCGTATACATTTCCGCGAGTCCTTCCGCCACCTCGTCGATATACTGCCTGATCTTGCCGGATATGTCCTCGCCCTCGAGAATTTCGTTCCGTTCGCGATAGATGAATTCGCGCTGCGAGTTCATCACGTCGTCATATTCGAGCAGGTGCTTTCTGATCTCGAAGTTTCTTCCTTCAACACGCTTCTGGGCGTTTTCGATCGCCTTCGACACCATCCGGCTCTCGATCTCCTGCCCTTCCTCCATTCCGAGGCGCTGCATCATCGCCGAGATCCTCTCCGCGGCGAAGATCCTCATCAGGTCGTCCTCGAGCGAAAGGTAAAAGCGCGACGATCCGGGATCGCCCTGGCGGCCCGAACGTCCGCGCAGCTGGTTGTCGATACGGCGCGCCTCGTGGCGCTCGGTGCCGAGGATGTGGAGCCCGCCCGCGGCGACGACCTTGTTGTGATTGTCAAGCCACTCGCGCCCGCTCTTGACGATCGCTGCGGCCTTGCTCCTGTCCTGCCCGGTCAGCTTCTCAACCAGCGCCTCCGCCTGATCGATCTGGTCCTTGAGCACCATCTGCCGGAACTCCTCCCAGAGCGCGCCGTCATGCACGGCCTTGTGGTTTTCGAGATCGGTGATATAGACCTTCGCCCCGCCGAGCACGATGTCCGTGCCCCGTCCGGCCATGTTGGTGGCGATCGTCACCGCGCCGGGCCTTCCCGCTTCGGCGACGATCTTCGCTTCTTTCTCGTGGTATTTCGCGTTGAGCACGCTGTGAGGAATCCCGCGGGTCTTGAGCATCGATGAGAGCTTTTCTGATTTTTCGATCGAGATGGTCCCCACCAGCACCGGCTGTTCCCTCTTTCTCAGGTCCTCGATCTCGCCGACGATCGCGTTGAATTTCTCCTTCGCGGTGCGATACACCCGGTCGGGGTAGTCTTTCCGTATCATCGGCAGGTTGGTCGGGATCACCGCCACGTCGAGGCCGTAGATTTTTTTGAACTCGACGGCCTCGGTATCGGCCGTTCCCGTCATGCCCGCGAGCTTTTTGTACATCCGGAAAAAGTTCTGGAAGGTGATCGACGCCAGCGTCTGGCTCTCGCGCGCGATGGTGACGTTCTCCTTCGCCTCGATCGCCTGGTGCAGGCCGTCGGAGTAGCGCCTTCCCGGCATCAGCCGTCCCGTGAACTCGTCGACGATGACGACCTCGCCGTCTTTCACGATATAGTCCACGTCGCGCTTGAAGATGATGTGCGCCTTCAATGCCTGCGTGACGTGGTGGACCAGCTCTATGTTCCGGCTGTCGTAGAGGTTATCAACCTTGAGAAGGCGCTCCACGTGTTTGACGCCCTCCTCGGTCAGAAGCGCGTTGCGGTCCTTCTCGTTCACTTCGTAGTCGGTGCCTTCCTTCAGGCTCGGAATGATCTTGTTGATCAGGAAATATTTCTTTGTGGATTCGTCGGTCGAGCCGGATATAATCAGCGGCGTCCTCGATTCGTCGATCAGGATCGAGTCAACCTCGTCGACGATACCGTAATGCAGCGGGCGCTGCACACGGAGGCTGCGGTGCTCGACCATGTTGTCCCGCAGGTAATCGAAGCCGAACTCGTTGTTCGTACCGTAGGTGATGTCGCAGCCGTACGCGTCCTGGCGGTCGTACGGATCGAGGTTATGCTGTATCACGCCGACGGTGAGCCCCAGCCCCTTGTAAATCTTTCCCATCCACTCGGCGTCGCGGCGTGCCAGGTAGTCGTTGACGGTCACCACGTGCACTCCTTTGCCTTCGAGCGCGTTCAGATAGACGGGCAGCGTCGCAACCAGCGTTTTTCCTTCACCGGTCTTCATTTCAGATATCCTGCCCTGGTGAAGCACAATGCCCCCCATGAGCTGCACGTCGAAGTGGCGCATGCCGAGAGTGCGCACACCGGCTTCGCGGACCAGCGCAAACGCCTCGGGAAGGATATCATCGAGCGTTTCGCCCCGGTCAAGCCGCTGGCGGAACTCGGCGGTTTTCGCGCGCATATCGTCGCTTGAAAGGCCCCTGACTCCCGCCTCAAGCGAATTTATCCTCTCGACTAACGGCTGAAGTTTTTTTACATCCCGCTCGTGTTTGCTGCCGAAGATGAGGCTCAAAATCTTATCAACCATTGCAGTTTCCTTTATATATCGTAAAATAAATATGGCGGGCACATTACCAGAGATTTGATGCTGCCGGCGGCACCAAGTTACCGAAATTTTTCACCGTCCGTCCGCCCGTCAGGGAAGAAACGTTTATACTGCTCCGCAAACGGACGCTGTCAATCTATTTTTTATCCGTTTCCTCATCATCCATGAACCTTGAATTGCCGCTCGTGATATAGCGCAGCATGTCATGGATGAATTCGCGCGTGGTATCGAGCTCGCGTTTGGAGTCCTTCGATATCTCGCCGTTGAGGTCCTTTCGCACGTTCACCGGCACGGTAATCCGGATCTTCACGTAGTTCTTTTCGATCTCGCGCGTGACCACAACGTTACCCGCCTCGATGACATACTCTCCTGTCGACTTGAGCATCGTGGAAGAATCGGGGAAGATGCTCCTGCGCATGAAGCGGCGGGCAAGATAGGCGTAGGCCCTGCTCCAGGCGATCTCGGAGTCCTCCCTGTTGATTTTCGTGTGATAGGATGGCGTCTGTGTGGAGCCGAGGGTCGCGCACCCGGCCATGAAGAGGATCAGAATCAACGGCATGAATCGTCTCATCGGCTGCCTCCGGAAAGTTCAATGGGTGATTACAAAAACTGCCGTTTTTGTGATCGCCCTAATAGATTATCAGATCGTCCCTGTTGATCACTTCGTCGAAATAGGTGCCGCCGAGTATCTCCCTGATCTCCGCGGTCTTCCTGCCTTTAATGAGCTTGAGTTCCTGGACGTCGTAGTTCACGATCCCTTTGCCGATCGGCTCGTCATTCGCGTCCACGATCTCCACCGCGTCGCCCAGGTCGAACCGGCCGCTCACCTCGAGAATGCCCGACGCCAGGAGCGATTTCTTGTTCACGCTGATCGCCTTCACCGCGCCCTCGTCAATCTTTATCCGCCCGCTGATCTTCGGCCCGAAGGCGATCCAGCGCTTTCTGCCGCCCATCGAATGGTCCGAGCCGATGAAGATCGTGCCGATCTTCTCGCCGCGCATGATGCGCGTGAGCACCTCGTCCTCGGCGCCGCTCGCGATGATCATCTTCTCGCCGCAGCGTATGGTGATCTCGGCGGCGCGCAGCTTGGTCATCATCCCCCCGGTGCCGTGAATGCTCCCCGATCCGCCGGCGCGTTTCCTCACCTCGTCGTCGATCTCGTGTATTTCCTCGACGGGATGAGGATCGGAGAGGTCCCAGTAGAATCCGTCAACGTCGGAAAGGAGCACCAGCAGGTCCGCCTCGACGATATTGGCGACATGCGCCGAAAGCGTGTCGTTATCCCCGATCTTGATCTCCTTGACGGCCACGGAATCGTTTTCATTGACGATCGGCACGACGCCGAGATGCAGCAGCGTGTTGAAGGTATGGCGCGCGTTCAGGAACCTCCTGCGGTTGTTCACGTCATCCTCGGTAAGCAGTATCTGCCCGACTTCGATGCCTTCCCAGTTGAAGCACTTCCTGTACTCGTTCATGAGGACGATCTGGCCCACGGCGGCGAACGCCTGTTTTTCGGGGATAGTGAGGCCCTCCCGGCCGCGGTTAAGCGCTCCCGCACCGGAGCTAATCGCCCCGGAGGAGACGACCACCACCTCGTAACCAGACCGGATGAGGCCGACTATATCCGACACGAGCCGTGAAATACGGTTGGTGGATACCGCCCCGTCCTCGGTAATGGTCGACGTCCCGACCTTGACGACGATCCGCTTGACATGCTTCAACAGCTGTTTACGTGGCACCGCTTTTCTCCAGAAGTGAATCGACGATCTTGTACAGCTTTTCGATATTGAGACCCGAAAGCGATGAGATCGGAAGGACCCTGCCTTCGGGGAAATCCGCGATGCGCGCCTTCACATCTTCTTCGTCAAGGAGATCGGTCTTGGTAAGCAGGATATAGTAGGGCCGTTCGAGCAGCGACTCGTTGTACTCCCGCAGTTCCGCGCGGAGAAGCTCCATGTTGTAGCGGGGATTTTCCTCGGCCGCGTCGATCAGGTAGAGGATCACCTTGACCCGCTCGATATGCTGCAGGAACGAAAGTCCCAGCCCGAGGCCCCTGTGCGCGCCTTCTATGATACCGGGGATGTCAGCGATCTTGTAGGCCGAGCCGTTCGCGCGCTCGACGACGCCGAGGTTCGGGATGAGCGTGGTGAACGGGTAGTCCGCGATTTTAGGCCTGGCGTTGGTGAGCGCCGCAAGCAGCGTCGATTTGCCGGCGTTGGGAAGCCCGACGAGCCCCACGTCGGCGATGAGACGCAGATTGAGCGTGATCGAGCGCTTCTCCCCTTCCATGCCCGGCTGCGCGAAGCGCGGTGTCTGGTGCGTGGAGCTCTTGAAGAAGGCGTTTCCCCTGCCGCCAATGCCGCCCTCGCCCACAAGGCAGCGGCTGCCGCTCTCCACGAGATCGGCGATGATGTCGCCCTCTTCGTCATGGACGCTCGTTCCGGGCGGCACTTTGATGACAAGATCATTGCCGTCTTTGCCGTTGCGGTTATTGCCCATCCCGTGATGGCCGTTTTCGGCCCTGTAGACCTTGTCCCTGAAGAGGTGCGAGAGCGTGTGGAAGTTATAATCGGCCTCGAGATAGACGCTGCCGCCCCTGCCGCCGTCGCCCCCGTCCGGTCCGCCTTTCGGAATGAACTTTTCGCGATAGAACGAAACGGAGCCCGGGCCTCCATCGCCGCCTTTCACGCGGATCCGTATTGTATCGGTAAATTTCGCCACGCCAGTCCCCTGTGGAGATACAACCGCTGCGGGAGCGGCGCATCAACACTTTTTTTCACGCATAAAAATAAAGAATCGCGTAGAGAGTAACTCCATACGCGATTCTCTTCAATGACAGATTGTCGGATACATAGTCTTTCACATGCCGGAACCGCTTCGATTTGTCATACGCAAAGCGGAGCGATGCCCGCAGGCGATCATTCACCCGCGTGACTATGCGACAGGATAAATAGATACCTGTTTTCTGAATTTTCCGAGGCGCTCGTAGGTAACCACGCCGTCGATTTTCGCGAAAAGGGTATCGTCGCCGCCACGGCCCACGTTGATGCCGGGATGGATCTTGGTGCCGCGCTGACGGACCAGGATCGTTCCGCCGGTCACTACCTGACCGCCGAACCGCTTCACGCCAAGCCTTTTCGAGTGGGAATCCCTTCCGTTCCTTGTAGAGCCGCCGCCCTTCTTATGAGCCATGATTCACTCCTTGTTCAGATATATATAATTTCAACCGTACCGGGATTTGTCTGTGCGACCTCATGCAATCCCGCAATCATCATTCCAATCATTCCCGTGAGCATCGCTTTCCGGGCTTCATCGACACCCGCAAGCCCCACGACCGTCTCGAGATATCCGTCGCGCTGGACAACCTGCTGGCGCACTTCCGCGACCCTGGAGATCGCCACCACGCACGCCTGACTGAGTGTCGAAACGGCGGCGCATACGAGGTCATTCCCCTTTGCCGCCGTTCCCGAGTGTCCTTCCACCGTTATCCGGACCCACCCGCTCCCGATCCGCAGCCGCGAATCGCCGTCAGGCCCGGCGTTTTCGATGGTCACGCGGATCACGAAGCTATACTACCGCCAGTTCGCTGATCTTCAGCACCGAGTAATCGGCGCGCTGCCCGAGCGTTCTCGTGAAGTTCTTGCGCTTCTTGAACCTGACGCCCAGGACTTTCTTTCCCTGCTTTTCGCCGAGAACCTTCGCGGAGACCTTTACGTTCTTCAGATACGGTTCCCCGATCATGACCTTGTCGCCGTCGGCGAACACGAGAACTTTATCTATGACGATATCAGATCCCTCGGGCTTTCCGAGTTTATTGACGTTGAGCGTCATGTCTTTCTCAACTTTATACTGCTTGCCGGTAATTTCGATTATTGCATACATGCTCTTTACTACCCTGTTTTCTAATTTTTTCTCTACGATCAGGTATTTATACGTTGTGCTGTGGGATTTCCGCGCGCTCTGCGTCGATGCAGGCTGTACTTCCACAACGCCGAATTGCTGTGGGCCCACAGGGATTCGAACCCCGGACCTACTGATTATGAGTCAGCCGCTCTAACCGACTGAGCTATGGGCCCAACGATCTGTGACACATATCACCGCGCGACGATACGTGTCAAGTAAATATTACCTGCCAGGCCTCAAAACCGGCTTTTTTATAATGAATATACATAAAAAATTCGGCTTTTCAAGAAAAAGATTCACACCCGGCACAGATCATAGCTTCATGCCGGATCATGATCCGCGCCGTGAAAGGGGCCGCTATTCAGCGGTCAGATCGGCGATATACGGGCTGCGCGAGTGCGAGGTGCCGTAGTAGAAACTCCGCTCGTTGATCTCGATCGCGTCGTTATACGCCTCGACGATGCCGACGACATGCACAATGACGCCCACCACCAGGAAAAGCCCGGCGATGACCATCTTCGATTTCTTCTCGGCGCCGGAATAGTCGCCCGTAAACGCCTGATAGAGGTAGAAGCCCGATGCCCCGTAGGCCGCGCCGGTGAGCAGGCAGAACCCCACGCCCTTCAGGTCTTCGCGCAGGTAGATGTGGCCGCCGCCGGGAATAATGAGCGACATGAGGCAGGCCAGCCGGGGATCGCGCTCCTGCGGGCGGGAGGATGACTCGCGCCGCTCGGGAACCTTCCTCGAGAATTCATCGCTTTCCACGGCCTGCGACTTTGATTCTCTTCTTCCGGCCTGCTCCTCCACGGTGATCGGATACGCCGAAGGAAGTATATGAAACGTCATGATGAAGATAACAAGCAGCAGGATGCCGCACGACCTTACCATGAGGCCTGACCGCGAAAAAGGATACTGTTTCATGCGCATACCACCCTTTCTGGAAAATCTCATATCGCTTTATGACCGGCATTTTACAGGCCGGGAATTATTAAATCAAGCACATTTCGGCACAGGGCCGCAACGCAGGCACCGGCGTCGGACCGCGACAGAGGCCCGTATCAGATGAGCAGCGTCATCCGGTTGCGACCCTCCTGCTTGGACGCGTAGAGCGCCTTGTCAGCACGCTCAATAAGTCCGCGGTTGTCCCGGTCGCGCTGCGGGTCAAACTGCGTGACGCCCAGCGATATCGTCACCGAAAGCGAACGACCGTCGCACGACACGGTGGACATCTCGACGCTTTTCCGTATCCGCTCGGCCACGACACGCGCCTCACTCATTTCGGTGCCCGGCAGGATCACGGCGAACTCCTCCCCGCCGTAACGCGCGGCGATATCAAGCTGGCGGACGTTGTCCATGATGATCCGCGCGACCCGTATCAGCACCGAGTCGCCGCAGGTGTGCCCGTACTGGTCGTTGAAGTTCTTGAAGTGATCGATATCCATCATGATAAGCGAAAGCGGCACATTGTGCTTTACCGCGCGCTCGCGCTCTTCAATGAGCGCCGCCTGAAAGAAATGGTGTATCTTCAGGCGCGTCATCATGTCGGTGGTGGCCATCTCGTAAAGATAGGCGTTCTGGATGGCGATCCCCGCGAGCGAGGCGATATTGAGCAGAAATTCCTTTTCGTCTTCGCGGAAATCCTCGCCGTTGATGCGCTCGCCCAGCACGATGATCCCGTTGAGCTTGCCCTTCCCCTTCAGCGGCACGATGAGCGACGGATCGATGACGTGAAGCGTCTCAAGCGAAGGGTCGTTCACAACCCTCTCTTTGAGCTCTTCGAGCGTGTAACACTCATCATTTTCATCGAGAAGCTCGATTATTTTCGAATCGGGAGAGATCTCGTACTCGATCGAGTGGTCGAGCTCAAAACCCTTGTAATTGCGGTGCAGCACGAAATCGTCGTGGTCTATCCCTTTTTTGAGGAATATTCCCGCCTTGATGAGCTGCATATGCCCCATGCAGGTAAGAAGGATGGAATCTATGAGGAAATTGTATTCCAGCGTGGAATTAAGGCCCTTGCTGATTTCGATCAGCTGTTTGAGATCGTAAATCTTGCGTTCATATATCTCGATCTCAACGGGCACTTTGAATCCAAAATCATTATCGTGGCGGTTTTCCATTAATGTATCGATCACGCTTCGTCTTCAAACCGGCCCCTGCGGGACCCGGCCGGGTCTATCCGGGAAAGAGCGAAAGGGCCTGGCGAAGATCTAACCGGCCGTCATAAATCGCCTTTCCGGTAATGCATCCCTTCAATCCGCGGCCGGTGTAGTCACCGAGACGGCGGATATCATCAAGCGACGACACCCCGCCTGACGCGATCAGGGAGATGCCGCCGACCTCGGACAGGATGCGCTCAATGGAGGCGAAATTGGGCCCCGTGAGCATCCCGTCGGTAGAAATATCGGTATATATAATCTCCCCGATCCCCTTTTTTTGCAACTCTTTTATATATTCCACGGCCGGCACGCCCGAAACCTGTTTCCAGCCGTGCGTTGCCACCATGGCGTTCTTAGCGTCGATACCGGCGATGATGCAGCGTGCGTACCGCTCGAGCAGCGCCTGGAACCCGTCTTCGAGGAGCACCGTGCCGAGGATGATCCGCTGAATGCCCGCGTCGAGGTACGACTGTACGGCCTCTCCGGTCCGTATGCCACCTCCGATCTCGATCGGGACCGAGACCGACTTCGCTATCTTCGCAACAAGATCGCGGTTGACCGGACGCCCCTCGAAAGCGCCGTCGAGGTCGACGACATGGATGAGCCGCGCGCCCATATCCTCGAAACGCCGCGCCATGGCGACAGGATCGTCGGAATACACGGTTTCACGGTCCGGATCGCCCTGCACCAGGCGCACGCAGCGGCCGTTCTTTATATCGATGGCGGGTATTACGAGCATACCTTCCTCACAAAGTTTTCTATGATCTTCAGGCCCACGTGGTGGCTCTTTTCGGGGTGGAACTGCGTCGCGATCACGTTGCCGCTTCCCACGATGCACGGGAAGGTCACGCCGTATTCGGCCTCGCCGAGGATCCAGCTCCCGTCGCGGATTTCGGGATAGTAGGTGTGGATAAAATAAAAATGCGAGCCGGAAGGAATCCCCTTCAGAAAATCTGAATCCCGCCGGAAGGCCACGTTGTTCCATCCCATGTGCGGGACTTTAAGTCCCGGCGTACGGAACCTCACGACATCGCCGGGGATGATATCGAGCCCCGCGGTGTCGCCGAACTCCTCGCTTCGCGAAAAGAGGAGCTGGTAGCCGAGGCATATCCCCATGAAATACCCGCCGTCGCGGATAAACCCTTTGAGCGGCTCCACCCATCCCATATCGTTCAGGTGCTGCATCGCCATGGCGAACGCGCCGTCGCCGGGAAGCACGAGCGCCTTCGAGCCGGATATATGCGTGGGGTCCTGCGTCACCCGCACGTCAGCGGTGTAATGCTCAAACGCCTTCACCACGGAGCGAAGGTTGCCCATTCCGTAATCGATGACTGTGATCATTCTATGGTTCCCTTTGTGGAGGGGATCGCGTTCCCGAGGGCCGGATCGAGCCTGAAGGCGCGCGCGATCGCGACGCCGAGCGCCTTGAAGATCGATTCGTGGATATGGTGGCGGTTTTCGCCGCGGCGCTGGTCGATGTGGAGGTTCATTTCCGCGTTGACGGCAAGCGCGCGCAGGAACTCAGCGGTGAGCTCCTCGGCGTAGCGCCCGATATATCCGGCAAGCCCGCCGCCGCCGTACGAGTAGAACGCGCGGCCTGACAGGTCCACCACCGCCTGCGTCAGCGCGTCGTCCATCGGGACCGTGGCCTCGCCGAAACGGTTGATTCCGGCCTTGTCACCCAAAGCCCGTTTGAGCGCCTTGCCGAGACAGATGCCGATGTCCTCGACGGAGTGGTGGTCGTCGACCTGGTAATCGCCCCTGCACTCGAGGTCGATGTACATGCGCCCGTGCCGCGCGAACGAGGAGAGCATGTGATCGAAGAACGGCACGCCGGATGAGATGCGCGACGGCTCCGCGCTTTCAAGCACCAGCGTCAGGGAGATGTCGGTCTCCAGCGTCTTTCGTGTTACTGTCGCTTTTCGTTCCATGGAGTTCCTAATACTCAAATCCTAGGCTGAACAGGATTTCCCTGTCGCCGAAGCGGTTATAATAATACGGGTACGCGAAGTCAAGCTTTAAAATAACGACCGGATAGATGGTGAACCGGAACCCGTATCCGATGTCGGCCTTGAAGGTGTCGAACTCCCCGGTCGCCGGGTCGCGGAAGCGGTACGAGCCGTCCCAGGCCGAACCCGCGTCGGCGAAGAGCACACCGCCGATCCCCCTGATCCAGAAATTGAGCGGCGGACCGAGTTTTATCCCCTCGATAAAGATGAAGCGCAGCTCCGCATTGAACAGGAAGAGATTGGTTCCGCTGTACTCGAAGAACGGATGCCCCCGCAGCGTGTTGAATCCACCCAGATAATATTTGAAATACCGGTCGTCACGGCCGAATATTTTGCCGCCGCTTTCCCGGAAGGCGAACACGTAGCGCTTGTTGATCAGAAAGTACTGGCGGAAGTCCGCGTCGAAGCTCGAATAGACGAAATCCTGACCGGTGATGTCGACCGACTGGGTGAACTGCACCTTCCACCGCGCGCCGTCGACCGGGACCATGTAGCCCCAGAGGACGTTGTCGTAGTTGATCGCGCACGAAATCTGGTTGAGGTTGGCGAAGACATCGAGCCTGTCGCTCGAGGCGGTATAGTCCCATTCATAGCGGCTCGATGAGGCGGTGACGCTGAACCGGAAATTGGTGGAGAACGGATAGCTGGCGATGAAATAGCCGCCGTAGCGGTCGACCGAGCGGGTGTCGGTGTAGACGTTATGTATCAGGCTGTTGATACCGGAGAAGATATCGGCAAGGCTGTAGATGCCGAAGATCGGGTTGCGCTGGCGGAAGATCCCGATGCCGTAGTCCCACCGGTAGCGGAGGAAATAGTAGGCGATGTTGTAATCGGTGTTATCCCGCCCGTTGTAACGAAGGTAGTTAACCGTCACGACAAAATGGTGGTCGCCCAGAAAATCCGAAAGCCCCATCTGCGTGAAAAAGGACAGAACCGTGCCGCCCCCGCCGCCGGCCGCGGCCAGCCCGAAGACGATATAATCAGGACGCACCTGCGTATAATATTCGCCGATAACCGAACTGTTGTAATCGAAATACGACGGCGCGAAATCGACCTCCGTGAGATCGGTCGCCCTGATCGGGTTCGCTTCGCCCGCGAGGCGGCTCACGTCCTTGACGAAGATGTCGTAACCGAGGTTCTGGTAGGCCACGAAGGCGATCCGCTTCCCGTCGGGGAACCACCGCGGGTAGAAGATCCCGCACAGGACATTGGTGATCATCTCGTCTTTTTTCGTGGCCATGTCGTAGCGGTAGGCGTTGTAGATGCCGGTGCGGTTCGAGATATACACGAGCTTCGAGTCGTCGGGCGAGAGGTCGGACTGCAGGTTGTTTCGCTCGCGGTCGATGAGGACGGTGCGCCTGCTGTCGTTCAGGTCGTACCTGAATATCCGGTACGACTGTTTTTCGATGTTGCCCTCTTTGTTCCAGTTCGACGAATAGACGAGAAAGCTCCCGTCCGACGAGAGGCGCGGATGGCGGTCGCTGAACCGGTCGTCGGTTATCCTGCGCAGCGCGTTCTTCCCGATGTCATAAAGGTAGATATCGGACGCGTCGTTGGTCTGGCCGGAGAAGGTGATGTAGTTGCCGTCCCTTGAGAGCGAGGGGTCCTGTATCCCCCTGAAAGGAAGCCGCACCTCCTTCGCCACGCTCCCGCTCTTTGAATCGATGAGGAAGATCACATCGCGGCCGTTGGACTGCGCCACGAAGCATATCTGCTTTCCGTCCGTGCTCCAGGTGAGATTATTGCTCAGGAGGTGCATCCCCTCGAAGCGCGCGCTGGTGTTGCCTTCGAGGATCGTGCGGATTTTGCGCTGTTTTTTTTCCTTCGCGTAATCGATGACCGCGATATTCGAGTAGATGTCGCGGTTGGTCAGGTAGGCGATGCGCTTTCCGTCGGGGGATACGGCCGGCGCCACGTTGTAACTGCTCTGTGTCCTCTGGTGGAAGGTCAGCTGCTCGCCCTCCTCCTCGTCGAACTTTCTTCCCTGCACGAGCGGATAATACCGCTTCCTGAAAAACCTGACCCATTCCTGATTAAGCTCGCCGATGCTTTTCCCCGTCGCCGATTTCACCGCGTCGCGGAAGGTCGAATCGCGCGAATCGCGGATGAGCTCGCCGATCGCCTCCGGGCCGTAGACACGCTCGAGAAAGTGAAAGAACGCCTGGCCCTCCTTGTAGAGAAGATAGCCGCTCCTGACGCGAAGCCTGGTCAGGTCCATGAGCGTCGCGAAATGATTGTTGATAATGACGTCACGCATGACCATGTCGCAGGTCTCGTCGTATCCGGCCGAGAGGTACTCCGACATTCCCTCCATGATCCAGAGCGGCACGCCGCCGCTGGAAAAGCGGGAGGCGATCCTTCCAGACGTGTCGTTGAAGAGGATATTGTACTGGAACGCGTGGGAGAGCTCGTGGGTGAGGACGTGGCGCAGCTCCGCGTACGAACCGTTGAACGGGACGACCACGCGCATTTTCAGCGATTCGGTGAAGCCCCCTATCCCCTCGCCTATGATCATCTGGATGATGTTGTTCGCCTGAAAATCGATGTGCGACGGATAGATGATGACCGGGATCGGCATCGTGAGCTCATGGCGCAGGGTGTTGCCCATGCGCACGTACGCCTCCTCGGCGATACGCGCGGAATACTGCGCGAGATACTCCATCCCGCGCGGATAGTAGATGTCGAAGTGAATGGTGTAATAGATGTTCCAGCGGAACACCTCGCGGTTCACCTTGTTCTTGCCGAACGCGAACGCGTCCGATGAAAAGAGGATGATGCCAAACGCCGCGGCCGCGCAAAGGACGGCGCGGATTTCAGGACACGGGAAAGCCCGAATTTTTTTCTTGACTGATTTCATCGGCTCTTACTATAGTGTCATCCCACAAGCGGGTGTAGTTCAATGGTAGAACTTCAGCCTTCCAAGCTGATAGCGTGGGTTCGATTCCCATCACCCGCTCATCTAAAAGGCATTTTACTCGAATGGTGCTCTGTATTGGTCAATAACGCCATACAGGGCTTTTTTATTGTCTATTTTCATTTAATAAATTCAACTCAATTATGCAGCCGGTTTCGGATTTATCGCTTAGTGAGTATGTATGCTGTTTAAAGTGTTTTCGGAATGTTGTGAGGTCAAGCACATAATGATCCGCCTTTTCATACGAAAACCCCTTGGGTACCCAAGGGGTTTTGCTTTACTTTGCCTGGAATGAATCGTGCGTCTTTTCTGATCCTTCCACAGCGGCACCGCGTGAGCGGCTACTTCTTCACCAGTTTCCAGAAGAGCTCAAAATAATCCGAGATGGTATCGGCCAACTTCCAGCGCATGCCGTAATAATACCATGCGTGAATGTGCCTGTGGCAGAACATGAAATAGAGGTCAGAGACGTGGCGATCGTCAAGTGTCGGATCTATGTCGCCGCGATCCCTGGCACGGTCTAGGATCTTCTTCACAAAAACCCGCTCCCTATCCCTGCGGTACGACGGCTCCTTCATCCAAGTCCGCATTGGAACCGTGATGAAAGCTGTCACCGCGACGCCGGGATGCCTGTCGTAGAAATCCATCGTTACCCAGAAGATCCTTCTGAACATTTCCTTTGTATTTTCCATCCCACGTATTTGATCCCGGATAAGCCCTCCGAGAGCGGTGATGTTCTCATCCAGTATAGAAAAAAGCAACGCCTCCTTCGAGGGGAAATACTTATAGATGGTTCCAGTGCTGATGCCTGAAATGCGGGATATGTCCCGAAGGTTTGTCTGGTGGAAGTCCTTTTTCGAGAACAAATCGAGTACAACAGGGTAGAGCCGTTCCTTGATTTTCAACGGAATCTCTTTCCCGTTCGCTTTCTTCTTCACCATTATATTCCTCAGCTTCACCCTTTACGAGTTATTGAGCGTCCCATCCGCCATTCGCCCGGAGTGACTCAACCACTGGTTCGGCAAGCTTTTTGAGCGCAAGCTTATCAACCTTGGTACTTCTGGTGAGCGGGAACGGCTCGTCCGCGGGCCATATCTCAACATGCTGCGGACGTTTATAGGATGCGATGCTCTTGCAGTGCTCCATCACCGCTTCCGCGGTGACGACTGCGCCAGGCCTGGATTTCACGAACGCGAATATCCCATCATCGAAGATGTTGTGCTTCATGCCGATAACCTCGACCATGTCTACCCCCTCCATCTTCGCGATATGGTCCTCTACCTCGCCCGGGAACACCTTAAATCCTTTCTGTTTGATCATGAACTTTTCCCGCCCTGAGAGATAGAGCGCGCGGTACTCGCCCATATCCTTGAAATAACCGATGTCACCGGTGTAAAGGATCCCTTCTCGAGATATGGCCCTTGCGGTAGCCTCGGGCTGTTCATAATAACCAAGGAACACAATAGGTGGATGATAGCATATCTCGCCGATCTCACCATCGGAGCATTCTTCGCCCGCGGTTCCATCTATGTTCAATGGCTTCCTCACCGTGACCTCGGCGAGATCGGGGAAGGCCATTCCCACCTGACCCGCCATTTCCTCGAAGCCAATGCCGTGGGGGGTGAAGGTAGCAAAGCCCGCATTCTCGGTCATACCGATGCCAGTGCCGATGTTGGGAGCCATTGTTGACAGCTTCTTGAGGAACTCCACGTCCACAGCCGAACCCGCGTAGGCAGCAAACTTCAGGCTGGAAAGATCGTATTTACCATAATCGGGATGGGCCCACATCATCCGGTACTGTGTGGGTATTTGCCCGATTGCGTTTACTTTATGTTTCTGGATGGCATCCATGCTCGCAACCACGTCGAATATCCGGAGCATTACAGCCGTGCCGCCGAGGTACAACGTGGTCATGAGTGTCTCGGTGACGCAACCCACATGGCTCGGCGGGAGATTTACCAGAATAACAATCTTCATTACATCGATTCCTCGCGAGAGGATGCGGTTCTGCACTATGATGTTTTCATGGCAGATGAGCGCAGGCTTGGGCTCACCCGTGGTCCCGGTCGTGTAGATGATGAGCGCGGGCGTCCGTTTATCGATGGTGGAGTATATCTTTTTAAGCCCGCCCGAAAACATGTCCCTGATTTTCAGCCACACCAGCCGCTTCTTGTTCATGAGGTCCGTAATAGCGACGGCTCCCTCGATAACGTCGCCGGGTTTCGGATCGGGTGTAAACTGCACGAGATGTTTTACATACGGACAGCGTTCGCGTACCGCAGTGCCCGCAGTCCTGAAATCTCGCACTGGAGTGTTTCCAAGGAAGAAAAAGGCTTTTGCCTTGATCTTGCCGATGTCCCGGACCACTTCGTCGTCCTGGAGGCGCACGTCAAGCGGCGCGATGATGGCGCCGATCTTGAAACAGGCGTACATGAGAAAGACGTGTTCGGGAAGCAGAACAAGCAGAGTGGCAATGGTATCGCCCTTCCGGATCCCCATGTCAAGGAGTTTCAGGGCAAAGAAATCGACTAACGACACAAATTTCTTGTACGTAAACGACCTGCCATCCTCGTGTTGAATAAGAGCGATGGCATCGGGCGTCTGTATCGCCCAGTATTCGATATAGGAATTGACAAGCGGCAGTACCAATTCTTCCGGTTTGTTTATCATGACTCCCTCCTTTTGTCTGCTGCAATCCGCACGAAACCGTTTCGTATTGCGGCACGGCCCTCGCCGTTCAGCACGGTAAAGAACAACTCCTTCTGTAATTCAGTACTGGTGCCGGCCGTCACTTTGAGCGTGATGTTCGATCCCGGCATAACCATATCCGTGAATTTGCACTGTATTGTCTTGATCCGGCCCGGATCGCCTCCGGCATCAGTATTGATAATGTCAGAGACCGCCATGGCAAGCGTAGCTGTACCCTGCACGATGATGCCGGGGAGTCCCACCTGGCGAGCGAACTTTTTCGAGGTATGGATGGGGAAATAAATGTTGGTGCACCCATCATAAACAAATGGGGCCAACGCGCCGATGACAATGCATGATTCTCGCGTGATCCCTTCCGGCGGTGCGATCACATCGGGAGCGGATTCACCCGGACCGTCGGCACTACGGGCACCTCCCCTGCACTCAACGCCACGCATGAGCCCGCCTAAATGCTCAATGAATACACGCTGCCCACCCGCGTCTATGGCTTCGAATCTGATTATTACATGAGTTCCCGCCCGATGCGGCTCGATGCGGTCCACACGGCCGCGTATGGTGAGCATGTCGCCGGGAAGCACTGGCCGGTACATGGTCAGGTTCTCGGTAAAATGCACCTGTGTTGCAAGAAGCTCTTTCGGAAAATCCTTTGAGTCGATGAACTCGCCAACCCTTTCGACGATTGGCCAGGTCAGGGCCGCACAGTACATCGGGTGGGCAACAATCCCCTCGGAACGTTCATCATCATAATACGCTTCGTTGATGTCATTCAACGCGGCTGCGTAGTTCATGGCGTGTCGCCAGTTCACCGTTGTCTGGTATTCACGCAGCATGGTGCCGGCAAAAGAAGAATCAATATGCATAGGAGCTCTCCAGGTGGTTTTCAGATACTCCCATCATGAAGAACTATATCCCCATGTCAACAACTAAAACATTGTTTTAATATTCTTTAACTATTGAAACTATGTTTTAGCTATTCACCTGCTACCATTTCCCGTATATAATACGATTCACGCCTCCCGGGTTCTCACTTTTGTGCCTCTCTCCCGCGTGAGAGAATTCGATCAAGGCTGCCCGCGAATTCCCTTGTGTCCCTAGCGCTAAAGCGCGGTGGCCCTCCTATTTCAACGCCGCCAGATCTCAGGTCTTCCATAAGATTTCGCATGACGAGCCGCTCCTGTATGTTTTCCACGGAAAACACATTCCCCCTGAGATCGATAGCCAATGCACCTTTTTCCACAGCCCGGGCAGCGAGAGGGATGTCTGCCGTTATAACGATATCGCCCGAACTTACCATCGAAATTATGGCATCATCCGCCTCGTCCGGTCCGGGCGGCACCACAACGTCCGATATCAGCGATGACTCAGGATGTTTCAACGGGACATTGGCCACAAGCACCAGAGAAGTGCCGGTCCTTTCGGCCGCCCGGAACAATATTTCACGTATCACCGTCGGCATAGCGTCGGCATCGGCAAATATTCGCACAGCAGATTCCTCCTCGTAGGTATATGCATCCCGACTTAATGCGCAGACATAACCAGTATCAACAGCCAGGACAATTCTGACAACAGCTTAATGGTAATGCCTTAATTCAAGGACCTCAATTCAAGGAGGAAATGCGATAAATAAAGTAGCCGCATAGAGGGCAGACCATTAGGATTTATGTTGGGGAATCTGCTACTGCGGTACGCCCGCAAGGATTATACAGAACTGGTCTTTCTCAACACAGGACGGGCTACGAATGTTTCTCGCGGGGCCAAAGGAACTGTTTCGAATATTGTTTCTGGAAAAAAATAAATCGAAAAAGATCGTTACCGGCACCCCTGACCCGCTCCGCGAGATAATGAAAGCCGACACCATGCCCATCAGCATGACGCAGGACGAGCGGGGTCTCTTACTCGAAAAATGTACTCACGGCCCAGCCTCAATGGCCTGTACAGGGCAAATTAAGGACTCTACCGAGCATATCATCAGCACGTTCGACAAGATGGGCTCGGTTGTTATCACGGCCGGCATAAAGGAGAGCCGGAAAGGCCGCAAACCATCAACTCGAGATTTTCCTCATGCCTGAATTTTCTGGCAACATGTGCAGATGCAACTAAAAAGTCTCATTTACCACGAGACCATATCGTAAACACTTCCCACATTTAAAGGATGTTTATGATATGAGGTAAATGTTTGTTATCCTTCAGCTTCCAATTCAACCGAAAATGTCTTCTCAACGTCAGCGTTATAGTACCGGGATGCGACGAAGAACAATCCTGCGGCAATGACATTGAAGACGGGAAGCACAAGCATCGCCGGTCCAATTCCGAATCTATCCGAAATAAAACCGATTACCGGAGGGCCAAGCGAACTTCCCAGTATGTGTTGTATAACAATACAGATCGACAGCGATATAGCACGCAGTCCGGGGTGAACAACGTCCTGTGTAACCGCGACAGATGCCGGCACAAACGCTACGGCTAAAATTCCACCGACTATCAGAACTCCATACTGAACAATTCCGCTTAAGACGCTGAACGCCATGAGGAACACACCCGCTGTGGATATCGAAGAAATCATGCAGAAAAGCAACCGGGCATTGGGCGTTATCCTCAGCCATCGGTCTGCTAAAAATCCACCGAGAGGTGCGCCAATAATGGCCATAAGCATGACAATGCTGCTCTTCACACCGGCTTGCCCCATCGGTATTCCATGAATTCGGTTAAAGTATGTAGGCAGCCAGCTAAGGAGGGCAGTTGTAACAAAAACATTGCCGGCAAAAGCAAGATTATTAAAAAATAGAGACTTTATCCCCGCAAGATAGAGAGCAATATCTTTCCAATGGGTCTTCCTTTCAGGACCGGGTTGATTACCTATCGCAGAAGAATCCAGTTCAACCGTCCTGTAATCCTTCACCCGGAAAAAGAGGAGCGCCACAAGCATGCCGGGCACGGCCACTATCCCGAAAGCGTGCCGCCATCCGATGTGTTCAGCAATTATCCCTCCTAGCGCAATTCCCATCGCGCTGCCGAGCGGAATCGAGGCGTTCCATATGCCGAGCATTCGGGCACGAAGTTCGTTCGGGAAGAGAGCTGATATCATTGCGGTACCTCCCGGTGCGTACCCGGCCTCCCCGATCCCGATAAATGCACGTGAAGTGAAAAGCTGGAAAAAGTTTTGTGCAAACGCGCACGATAGTGTCGCCAGGCTCCACAATACTGACATTATCCCGATACTCTTCTTTCTGCTCCATCGATCGATCGCAATAGATGCGGGAAGCGTAAACAGTAGTATTGACCAGTATACTGCCGACACCATGAGGCCGCATTGAGCATCTGACAGACCCCAGTCATGTCGTATATACGGAAAGAGAGAAACAACAACCAGCCTGTCAATGTAGTCAAACATGTACAGGAGAAAAAGGAGAATAAATATGTAGTATGCCTGCATTTTCGACAGAGGTCCTGAAAATCTCTTATTGTTATTCATTTTGTAATCCTGTAGAGTAATATCAAAGGAAGGGCGGCCCTGTCATTTATCCTTTTAAACACGCACTTAACCTTTATTTCGCAGTGAATCTATCAGAGCTTCTAAACCTTTATTATAGAGTTCTTCGAAACCTTCCCCTGCGAGTAGGGTGTTTTTCAGCTTTCTGAAATGAACTATACCGTGCATCATCCCCAGGAAAAGAAATGCGAACCGTTTCGTATCAACACCGGCAAACATGCCTTCGCTGATTCCCGCTTCAACAACCTCGATTATAGGAGCAAAGACTTTCTCTCCGTAGTCATCAATTCCCGATTTCATTTCCGCAGGAAATATTGTTCGGGGTGATGAAATAAAATAATCCAGAAAATCATAATATGATTTATACTGAACAGTAAACCGGAGGAGGGAGTTCCCAATAGCCCGTAACATGTCATCCGGCCGGCCTGATGACTGTACTGCGGTCCTGAAAGAATCATGAAGAAGATCGAACACCTCGGTCGAGAGCGTCGCGTAGATCTCCGGTTTGCCAGAGAAATAAGAATAGATTGTACCGATTCCCAGTTCGCTTATTTCGGCAATCTGTCGTATCGATACGGCATCATATCCTTTTTCAAGAAGCAGGACTCTTGCCGCATCAAGAATGGCCCTTCTTCTCTGTTCTTTTTCTTCCTGTTTTCGTTTCTTAGTTCCCATCCCTCTTGCCTAAAAACCATCCATCCCCTTCAGGAAATATGCCACCTGATATGGTCGTTTAATCCGACATTCGTAGATTTAATAGAAAAAGTAATTGACATCAGAACACCGTTCGAAAAATATATATCAATCACTATTAGAGCAGTGTTCATGATATAATCTGGTCTTGTTTTGTCAACACATATTCTGACCAACCCGGGCAGATCGAATACATTCGGAGGTAATCAATGAATGGCAAAGAGCGGATAACAGCAGCGCTTTCCATAAATGAGTCAGACCGAGTTCCACTGTATATTCACGGCATTAACGAAGGTCCCATCATTGGCATCGGCCGACAGATAACCGAAGGCCTTCCCGAACCAAAGGAATTCCGGGAAATGAATGACGGGGAGAAAGGCAAGCTTCTTGACACGCTTTTTCTGATTCATGAGTATTTTGGAATTGATGGGTTCACATCTTTCGAAATAGGCCACGAGGCCGATGTTGATTTGCAACATGTTTCAGACGATTGGGGGGTGATATACACGCGCAGTCATCATGGGCTCCCCGTTGCTACCGGTCATCCGATACGGGATACCTCGTCACTTGCCGGTTTCATTCCGCCCCATCCCAACCGCTCACATCTTGTTCTGCTTGATCTTGCCCGTGAGCGCTTCAAGGGAGAAAAGGCGCTCTTCTGGCTCATGCGGGGAACATTTGTCAGATCATGGCGGCTGACAGGAATGGAAAACCTGATGATCCAGATGATAGACAACCCGGAATTCGTCCACAGGGTTGCCCGCATGGTTACCGATTACAATCTGGAACAGATCGACATGCTGGTCAGCGCCGGGCTCGATGTCCTGGTGGTTGAAGACGATATTGCCGACAGACATTCTCCCCTGATATCACCCAAACAGTTCAGAGAATTTGTAACGCCATATAACAGGGAACTCGTGGAAAAGGCCCACCGTCTTGGACTCAAGGTGGTTGCTCACAGCGACGGAAACCTGTGGCCACTTCTGGATACAATGCTGGAAACAGGATATGACGGCCTTAATCCTCTTGAACCGCAGGCCGGCATGGATCTGACAAAATTGAAAGAATACTGCGGAGACCGGCTCTGCCTGGTTGGCAACATCGACTGCGTGGACCTTCTCCCCCACGGGACAAAAGAGGAAGTTGATGAGACCGTCCGCAAGGCTATTTCAGACGCTGCGGAAGGAGGCGGATACATCCTTTGCGACTCAAACTCGCTTCACCCCGGGGTGGATCCCCTGAATTGCATCACCATGTTCGAGGCCGCAAAGAAATACGGAGTAAGAAAACCATGATGATACCCCGAACCTAAGAATCGGCATAATTTGACACTCTGGAGGAAATGGCATGACACTTCTACAGGAAATTGCAGTAAAAGTCGAGGAAGGCAGGCATAACGAAGTAAAATCGCTTGTTGAATCCTGCATCGCGGGAGGGGGTTCGGTTGGCGATATTCTTAACGACGGCCTTATTGCGGGAATGAACTCAATCGGCATCCGCTTTAAGAGGAACGAAGTGTTCGTTCCGGAGGTTCTCGTAGCGGCCAGAGCGATGAAAGCGGGACTTGAAATAATCAGGCCGATCCTGCTGCGCGAAAAAGTTCAGTCCAAAGGAACGATCGTAATGGGAACTGTGCTTGGCGACCTTCACGACATCGGGAAAAATATCGTGTGTTATATGCTTGAGGGCGCAGGCTATGATGTGGTTGATATCGGCATCGATGCCCCGAGTGAAAAGTTCATCCAGGCCGCAAAGGAAAGCAGTGCACAGATTATAGGGCTGTCATCCCTTCTTTCGACGACGATGAGTTACATGAAAAACGTGATGGATACCTTACGCAATTCTGAGATCGCCAGTAACGTAAAAGTAATGGTAGGTGGCGCTCCGGTAACGCAGGCGTTCGCTGATGAGATCGGGGCCCATGGATATGCTTCTGATGCAGTGAGTGCCATTGATGTGGTCAGAAGGCTACTCGGGCAGTAACCGACATTGCAAGCACTGCATCTGCAAGAACCGGTTACAGCTCAGCAGATAACCCAGGGAGGTTGTAATGAAACGCAATATGCATACATGGGTCGAAACCACACTCATTTCAGGTAAAATCGCGGCATTTCCACTTGCAGTATACCCGGGGGCAGGCTTAATCAACAGAAGCATATATGACATGCTGCACAATTACACCGTGCATGCAGAATGCATAAAGGCCCTTGCCGGGCGTTTCCCCCGCTCGGCAGCGTTTATAACAGCAATGGACCTGTCCGTGGAAGCGGAAGCCTTCGGCAGTGAAATACGGTGCACCGGGGACGAACCGCCAACAATCATCGGAAGTCTTGTGAATAACGAAGAAGACGCGGCAGGCCTTCAAATACCCCCGATCGGTCACGGCCGGACCGGGGAATTCCTGAAAGCGGCATCACTCTGCGCCGGCGAATTCAAGGATAAGCCGTTATTCGGCTGTATAATAGGTCCTTTTTCTCTCGCAGGAAGGCTTCTCGGAATGACTGAAGCGCTCATGAATGTTCACACAAACCCGCAAATGCTGCATACTGTGATAAGAAAAACGACGGACTTTCTTGTATCCTACGCCCTGGCTTTCAAGGATGCCGGCGTTGACGGTATCGTTATCGCAGAACCGGCAGCAGGATTGATATCGCCATCCCATTGTAATGAATTTTCATCTGACTATATAACATCAGTCGTAAAAGCTGTTCAGGACGAAAGCTTCATGGTGATTCTGCATAACTGCTCGGCAACAATCCGTCATATCGATTACATGGTTTCAACAGGAGTCATGGGCCTTCACCTTGGAAACTCTATCGACATGGGTAAAGCCCTTGCCGCGATCCCCGCTGAAATCGTTGTATTCGGAAATATCGACCCTGTCGGAGTTTTAAGAAGCGGCTCAGAGGAGGAAATTCAGACAAAGACAGAAACTCTGCTCGAATCGGTTTCCGCATTCCCTAACTTTGTTCTGTCGTCAGGATGCGACATCCCACCCGGGACCTCGCCCGGAAATATAGATCTGTTTTTCAACACACTTGACAGTTTCAATTCCCGGTAATCGCGTTTCATCGAAATAGCTGATCGCATTTACCGTTGTGAAGGATGTCGTGCCGCATGGGTTCCTGCGTCATTATACATGCAGGCACACTAACCCATCCAGTTATAACAACAGGACCGCGGACGCGGTCCCTTATTTTCTGCCCCGCTCCCGCGTTTTCGGCGCCGCGCGCTTCATCTTCGCGCGGTCTTCCACGATCGAATCTGATAATTTCATCCGCCCGCCGAGCTTCTCCTGCGTCGTGGGCGAATCGATCGAGTCGGGAAGCTTCGCCGCGTCGGTGACGATCACGTCCCACACGCCCCAGAAACCGCTCGATCCCGAATCCGCGGATTCCCTGAACACGACCGTGATCGATCCGTCGAGCGTGAGGTCGTAGGGAAGCCTCACCGCGTACGGATTGTTGCGCCCGTTTATCTGGTTAAAGCGCAGGCTCTTCAGATGCCGGTTGTCGCCGTAGATGTCGAGCCGCGTGCCTATATCCGACTTTTCCGCCCCGCGGTAATGGACGAAATCGATCCACATCGTATAATGCCCGTAACGGGCCAGGTTCTTCACCTCGATCTTCGAGCCGAACCTCGACACGAACGCCGCCTTTCCGTCCTCGACGGGCGGGCTGTCCGGTTCGAGAACCAGATCATAGCTCCTTCCCCAGTTGCGAAGCTCCTGCGTCGTGAGCACGTCCCGCCACTGGCCTGTCGCGCCTTCCGTATCCGGATCGCCGAAATTGAAGATCATGAGCGCGGGCCTCGACTGCGCCTCCCTGCCTTCCGGCTCTTTCTTAAGCGGCTCCTTCTCTTCTTTCTTTTCCTTTCCGCCTGACGGGGGAATCGCCTTTCCCTCGGCATCTACGATCCGGTCGCGGATATCGATCCTCTCCCCGCCGCGGGCCGGCGCTTTCCTGTCCTTACGCTGCGCCTTGCCGGGAATGAGCGGCTCGCGCGCCGGGCGCGCCGCCTTTACATCCTCTTCCGGCGTGTCTTCAGTCACTTCGACCCTCGTGGTAGACTGCGTGTTCTTCTCCGCGGGCTCCTGCGCCTTTTTGTCGCGGTCGCGAATGTCGGCGCGCCGGTCGGGCCGCGCGGGCTTTTTCTCCTTCTCCGCCTTCTTTTCGGGGAACTGCGGAATAAGGTCGCCGACGAGATCACGCTTCGCCGCGCTCTTGCGGCCGGCCTGGCCCTTTGCCGCATCCCTCTTCTGCTTGGTATCACCAAACTGCACTTCCGGTTCTTTGGGGGATACAGGCTCCTTCGGTTCGGCGGGAGCGACCGCCCTTTCATCCGCGCGCTCATCCTTCGCGGCGCGCTCCTGCTGCGCGGTTTCGCGCCCGGTCCGTATCCGGTCGCGGATATCCACGCGCTTTCCTCCCCTTTCGGCCGGCGCGGCCTTTTTCTCGGCGCGGGGGCGGCCGGGCGCTTTGGGCGCATCCTGCGAAAAGAGTGAATCCCCCGTCCAGAGGGAGAACGCGAGCGCGACCGCGGCGGGGATGGCGGCAAGTCCATGTTTCATGGCAGTTCCTTCATGATAAGCGGGGTTCCGGTCCTGTTTATTCTATCGACAGATCGGCCTCAAAGGTCGAGCGCGATCCGGCCTGTCGCGTTTGATATAGGATACGCGGCGGGAAAGGGCAAGTAAAATTTAACAGGCGGATTGTATCCCCCCACGCTCCGAACATAACCTTTCACAAAAAATTCTTTACTTTTAGCGGATATCATATACTTTATTTATTAATTCACAATAAAAGACGGTATAACTATTTGATAGATAAGGATGCTATAAAAGGCGGCAAGGTAATGCAAATAGATATCACCAAAAATGAGCTCTATGCTATGATCAAGGAAGCCGTGCGGGATGTCATACGCGAGGAGCGGATTGAAATAATCCTCAGAAGCATTCCTGACATCTCACATGAGGAAATGAAAGAAATTGAAGACCTTTACGGCAATCCTCAGGGAAAGGATATGGTGGCACATCGTGAGATTATCGATCTATGAACTGGCAGATAGAATATTCCCACGATGCCGATAAATTCCTCAAGAAAAACCCCTCGGTTAAAGACGATTTAATTCAGGAAATAAAAAAACTGATCCATAAATTCGAAGGCGAGATTTGTCTCTATAGACATAAAGAAGCTTTTCGGAAAATGGGACGGTTATTACCGTATTAGCAAAGGGAAAATCAGGATCATTCTCCAAATCGATCTGGCGCAACATTCGATATTTATTTCTTTCATTGACTTTCGAGGCGACGTATACAAGTAGGTGCTTTGAAAAATCCCTTTTAGTTTAGCTCATTTTGGCATCCCTGTTCGTTTTCTGTTTTTATCATTTATTGATTGACGGCGCGCCGGCCTTCATGTATATTACTTGTTATTAATGCCGTACAACATTTTTATTACGTAATTGGGGGAGGATTACATGAAAAAGTCGTCTCTTTTATTAGTTCTGTTCGCCGCGGCCGCGTGCGCATTCCTTATCAACTGCGGAAGTGACAAAACGGAGATCGGGTGGGTAAATGGAACCGGTGTTGGCGGGGAAACCATCAGCCAGATTAAATGGTACGATTCGACCGATAATGAAAACGCATCATGGATTGATACATTAGCCCAGGGAGCCCAAAGTGGCTTACAGGAGATATCAAAGCTTAATGGGTACGCAAAAGGATTCAGCACAGAAGAATCAGCAGTAGTCAGTATTTATGCTAATTATGATGGTACCGGCATAGGCACCGTATCTCCAACTAGTGGGATAGAAAGCGGTACATCAACAAGATATACGATTAAAAGTGCTAAGTAAGCCATAAATACATTACAATAAAACTAATCACGCCTTTACAAATGACTTTGGAAAGGCGTGATTATGATTAAAACATCAATGAATAAGCACTTTATACCTAAAATTTTTCTTTTTTTATTATTGTTCGCATTTTCACTCCAATCCTCTGCAAAATCAGAAGATATTCCCAAAGAATCATATAAATGGAAACAACTTTCCGGGAAATGGGTATTGCAGAACGATTCAAATGTAAACAATGTTACACAACAAATAATACCTACCTCTCAATGGAAGTACAATCTTCCAACTAATTATCACTCGTTATCATCAATAACCGGTTTCAACAGCTACTCTACATTGTCGTATTCATTAGAAGTAAAAAATCCAAGAGACAGTATTGAGCTTCTGCTGTTTTTCGCAGCTGAATTTTCAACACGAAGCAGATATCATGATCTATATGCTTTTAACTTCGCCGGCGATAAGGTTCACTTCAACAAGGTCACCTTTTTAAAATCGAGCGTAATAGAACCTGAACAGCTATCCAAATCAAACAATTTTAAAATCGACGAGCTCTCGACCGCAAACTGTGACATCCTGCTTGATCAAAAAAACCGGTACGATATCAAAATAAACCGAAACACTGTTACACTCTATATTAACGGGAAACAGATACACACGCATAAGGCCGTCGACCGCCTCGATCAGGGATTTATCGGGATTGGCATTAAAAACTCACAGCTCAAGGTCTACGAAGTAAAGGTCTTTGATGGGCGAAAACCCTTATTCCACGATGACTTCTCAAAAGACTCGATCAAGGTATTTAAAGCAGTCGTGCAGAAAGTTTCAAATGAGGAATTCGAGCGGATTAAAAGAGAAGAGGACAAGAAGAGAAAAAAATAAACAACCCCCACTCGATCTCCCCCTTATAAAGGGGGAGACGTCGCAGAAGCGACAGAGGGGGTATCCTACCGCACCAGCCTGCGCACCTGATCCGGATTGAGGCTTGTCATATTGTCGATCGCGCCCGCGTCGCGCCCCGCCAGCGAGCTTTCGAGATTCCCGACGATCGCCGCGGCGCTCTCTGATCCGGGGATCTTCGACGCCACGATGTTCTCCGCCTCGACCTGGAGCCGGCGCAGCCTTCCCACGTCTGCGCCGATGAGATCGTTCACCCTGTTCTTGCCGGCGGTCAGCGCATCGGAAGAGGTGTCTCCGCCGAGATAATCGCGCAGAACCTGCCTTCCTTCGAATCGTGTTTCATCCAGGATCAGCTCGCGGTTCACGCCGCCATGGGCGATGTCCTCAACAAGCCTGTTGATGCCGTCGCTGATTATCTGGTTTCTTGTAAGCGATGACTGAAGATCGCGGGATTCTCCCTGAATGCTGTCGATGCGGGTGTTGACCCTGCCCTCAATGGTAACTGAATCAGACCTTACGTCCTGCGAGCGGCCGCTCCGCGACCGGTCATCGGCATGCATCTCACCGCGAAGCCTTTTTGCCGACCCGAGAATGGTATCGATCGAAACCTTCATATTTTCACCCTCCCTGTGAAAGTTCCCCCGCTTTCAAACGGGGTCCTCCTAATTTCATAATAACCACGGCCTGATGTGTATCCAGGCCAGCCGGGGCTTTCCGCCCATCGAAAGCCCTCTCAGGTAAAGAGTACCAAAGAGGGCATTTTTTGTCAAATAATAATTCAAATGCGACATAATCAATATTTTATTGGACAGGGAAAACGAAAAGGGGTCTATCCGGCGTGAAATAATTCTTGTCAGGCGGAATATGCCGACCGATCCTGCTATCCGGAGGCGACGGAACAATCCATGTATATCGACACCATTACGCTGCGGCCCGAAGGATTCCCCGTGCGGGACTGCTATCCGTTCCATCTTCCCTTTCTCCACCTCACCCCGCGGCTGGAACTCTCGTCACCGGTGACCTTTTTCATCGGCGAGAACGGCTCAGGCAAATCGACGCTCCTCAGGGCGATCGCCCGCCGCTGCGGCATGCACATCTGGGAGGAGCCGAACCGCCGCAGGATGCGCTACAACCGCTACGAGGACGAGCTCTACCGCCACATCGACATCGCTCCTGATTTCAAAAGCGGGGCGGGATCGTTTTTCGGCTCGGAGATATTCAACCACTTCGCGCGCATCCTTGACGAGTGGGCGGCGAGCGATCCGGGCGTGCTCGGCTACTTCGGCGACGAATCGCTCATGACCAAATCGCACGGCCAGTGCCACATGGCCTACTTCCAGAACAGGTTCAAAATAGAGGGACTGTACCTGCTCGACGAGCCTGAAACCGCGCTCTCACCGAGAAGGCAGATCGAACTGCTGGGGATACTGAAACAGGTGATCGCCGCGGCGGACGTGCAGTTCATTATAGCGACGCACTCGCCGATACTGCTCGCCTTCCCCGGCGCGGAGATCTACAGCTTCGACAGCGCGCCGCTCGGGAAAATCCGCTACGAGGACACCGACTACTACACGATCTACAAAAGCTTTCTGAACGACAGGGAGCGCTGGCTCGGGGGGATATAGGCGGTCAGCCCGATTTCTTTTCGAGCTTTTCCATGCGCAGCGAGACCACCTTCGACACGCCCGGCTCAGACATGGTGATGCCGTAGATAGCCTCGCCGGTGCTCATCGTCTTCTTGTTGTGCGTGACGATGGCGAACTGCGTCTTCTTCGAAAACTCCCGCAGCATCTTGATGAAACGGCCGATGTTCTCCTCGTCGAGCGGCGCGTCGATCTCGTCGAGGAAACAGAACGGCGACGGCTTCTCCATGTAGGTGGCAAAGAGGAGCGCGATCGCCGTGAGCGCCCGCTCCCCGCCCGAGAGGAGGTTTATGTTCTTGAGCTTCTTTCCGGGCGGGCGCACCATGATGTCGATGCCAGTCTCGAGGACATTCTCCGGCTCCATGAGCTCGATCGACGCCTCGCCGCCCTCGAAGAGCTGGCGGAATATCTCGGAGAAGTTTTTCTGTATGCTTTTGAAGGTCTTCATGAACATGTCGACCGAGGTCCGGTTGATGTCCTCGATCACCGAGAGGATGTCCTCTCTCGCTTTTTCAATGTCCTTCTTCTGGTTGATGTAATACTCGAACCGCTTCTTCAGGTCCTTGAACTCCTCGATGGCGAGGTTGTTGATCGGCCCCAGGTCCTGTATCTTTTTTCTCACATCCTGGATGTTCTTCTGAAGATCCGCCTGGTTGAACGCGGCGACCTCGTTCTCCCTGAAGTCGGAGATCTTCTTTTCGTACTCGGTCCAGATATATTCCTCGACGCGGTCGATCCGGAAATTGATCTCGACCATGTTCTTCTCGATATCACCGATACGCTCGACGATGCGGTTGAAGCTGTCGGTGTCCTTGCGCGACACGTTCTTCCTGTTCTGGATGGTCTCGTCGATGCCGGAACGCTTTTCGGTAAGCTCGAGTATGTTCTTGCGCAGCCCCTCGGTCCGCGTGTTGAAGCTGATCAGGCTGTCTTCCCACTCCTTGAGCTCCTTCTGGCATGACTCGATCACGCCGTTGCATCGCTCGATGTCCTCGCGGTAGTTGGCGATCTGCTTCTCGATATCGATCACCTGTTTTTTGAGCGAATCGACGTGCCGCTCGATCCAGTCGCGCTCGGTCTCGTTTTTGGAAAGGTCCTTTTCGATGCGGGTGATCATCGCGCTCACGTCCTCGAGCTCTCTGCGCTCGTTGACGATGAACTCATCGAGGTTCGCGTTCTGCGTTTTGAGCGACTCGATGCCCGCGACCTCTTCGCGGATCCTGTTGTCGATGGCTTCCTTTTCGGAATGGATACCGCCCTTGTCGAAGAGGATCGAGCGGAACCCGTCCTCGTAGCTTTCGAACCGGTTGACAAGCTCCCGGAGCGACTCTACGTCAAGCCCGCGAAGCAGATCCGACGCCTGTGCCGCGTTTCCTCCGGAAAGCAACCGGACGGCATCGTTCACGCGCGCGATGAGAGTGTCAAGGCGCTCGTGAATGGTGCGGCGCACCTCCTGGCGCTCCCGCTCTGAATCCATGATCTCGGCCTTCCTGCGGTCGATCGCGTCGACCAGCCGCTTGATCACCTTCTCGAGCTCGTCGCGCAGCGTGTCCAGGCGCGCTTCCGCCGCTTTGATCGCGGCCTTGTTCTCTTCTATTGTTTTTCCGGCGTTTTTGATCGACTCGATCTTGCGCGCCCTGGTCTCGGTGAAGGTCGCGAGCTTTTCGCGGTCATCGGCAATCTTGTTGCGGATCTCAACGCCCGAGCGCTCGGACTTCTCCTTCTCCTCGGAGAGCCGTTCGATGTTCGAGAGGCGCTCGGCGATGTTTTTCTCGATGGCGGTCCTGCGCGTGAGCTGGTCCTCGATCCGCGCGCGGTTCTTTTCCGACTTCTGGTCGATGTCCTCGATTCGGATCTTGTAGGTATGCAGTTCCTTGTCGAGCTCGAAAAGCTGGAGCTGGATATCGTTCTTCTGCTTCTCGTCCTTCTCGTTTTCGGAGGATATGAGCGACATCTTCGCCGACAGCTCCTCGCGCTGTTTGCGCAGCCGCTCGGCGTCCTCCTCGAGCTTCTCTTTTCTCTTGCGGTGCTCGTAGTATTTGGTGGCGTTGAAGCGCACATCGTTTTCGGTGAGCTCGGCCTTGAGCGAGAGGTACTGCTTCGTCTTTTCGGCCTGCTTCGCCTTGAGCTCCTTCTCCCGCTCGATCTCCTTGATGACGTCGTTGATCCGCTCGATGTTGGCGCCGGTATCCTCGAGTTTTTTCAGCGACTCGCGCTTCTGCATCTTGTACTTCGAGATGCCGGCCGCCTCTTCGAAGATATAGCGGCGGTCCTCGGCGCTGGAGGAGAGGATCAGGTCGATCTTCCCCTGCTCCATCACCGAATACGCGGACTTGCCGATCCCCGTATCCATAAAAAGCTGGTCGATGTCCTTGAGCCGCACGGGAGACTTGTTGATGAGATACTCCGATTCGCCGTCGCGGAACACCCGCCTGGTGACGGTCACTACGTCGGATTCGAAATCGAGTATGCGCCCTGAATTATCGATGGAAATGGTCACTTCTGAAAGCGAAAGGGGCTTGCGCGTCTCGGTGCCGGTGAAGATCACGTCCTCCATCTTCGCGCCGCGGATGTTCTTCGCCTGCTTCTCGCCTAGCACCCACTTGATGGAGTCGACAATGTTGGATTTCCCGCACCCGTTCGGGCCAACGATGACAGTAATCCCCTGGCCGAACTCGATGAGGGTCTTTTCGGGGAACGATTTGAATCCAAACAGCTCTATCGACTTCAGATACATACACTACCCTTTCGTACCAAACAGTATTACGAGCTCATCACGCAATCAGGCCGGAGGCGGGGAAACAGGACATACGTCGCGCGGCATCTCAGGTCATTTCGCTTCTCAAAACCAAGTCAGATTGCTATTTGGATGACAGGGAAAGATAGTTGCAAGAAGAATTTTTGGGGCTTAATAAAATATTTTCATTGATTTTAGCCTTTTTACCGTTGATTTTATATCCATCATGCGGCTAATTCGGCTCTGGAGAAGGCAGATCATCCGATGCTACACGGTCCAACGCGCACCCGGCGCCTGATCGTTCATCTCGCGCTCGTCTGTATCGCCGCGGCCGGCTGTAAAACCGGCAGCGGCATCAACACGTACGACTACACGAGCACCGTGACCGGCGTCACCGGCGCGGCGATGGCGACCCCGGAAAAGATAGAGGAAGGCAACACCTACGAGATATATTTTCAGATGCACAAACCTGAAAAATGCGTCAAGGTGTCGGTCGGGACTTCGATCATCTATCCATCCATAAAAGCGAACCAGTACGCGGCGGTGAGTTCGTTTTTTATCGTCGAAAAGCGCCTCGATATCACGCGGTTCAACATCGCGCAGAAGGTCGCGACACCCGAGATAGGCAGAAACTTCGATCTCGCCTGGAACGCTCAGGACGACGCGACGCTGTGTACCAGGCCTGACGACCCGATCCTGCGACTGGGAGAGGGGCTGTACCGGATACGCTTTACGGCTTTCAGAAAAGAGGACCTGCTGTACACCGTCAACATCTATACGAACAAAAGCAAAGTGTCCTTTAAATAAATACATTAATACGATCAGGAAGGTTGCACAGTGATCAATACGTATATTCTGGCCCTGGGTATCGCCCTTGTGGCGCTCGGGGCGGTTGAGCTTTCTTTTCCCGGCAGGGCGTTCCGTATGTGGAAACGGTGGGTGGAGAACAGGCTCTTCCCGCTCCACGGGATACTGCTCATCGTAATCGGTTTTCCGCTCACGTTCTACCGGGGGGCCTTCGCCGGAGCGGTGTTCAGCGTCGGGCTTTTTATCGTCGTTACGGCCCCTTTCATCATCGTGTATCCTGAAAAGATCAGGAAGATGTTTAACGAGGTCGATTCGGGGATATCCCCGATGGGGATCAGGAAGATGGTGCTTGTTGAAGCGCTCGCGCGCATCGTTGTCGGGGCGCTTTTTATCGCAACGAAGTTTATGAAGTGAAAAACGCGGCCCGGCGATAGAGAATGCCTGATCGTCCGGCGAAACCGCCGCGGAAGATGAAACACCCTTTAATTAAACGATGACCGAGAGATTACCAAAAACCTACTTTATCGAGACGTTCGGCTGCCAGATGAACAAGAACGACTCAGACCTGATCGACCTTTCAATGAAGGCTCACGGGTTCGCGCCATCGCCGGACGCGAGGTCGGCGGACGTCGTCGTCTTCAACACCTGTTCGGTCAGAAAGCACGCCGAGGACAGGGCCATGGCGCGCATGCGCTCCATACGCCGCCCCGGCGCGCGCAAAGAAAAGACGGTCGTCCTTGCCGGCTGCATGGCGCAGCGGATAGGCCCCTCGCTCATCGACGACGGCACCGCCGATCTCGCCGTCGGCCCCTATGAATCGCCCCGCATGGGAGAGATCGTCGCGGGCTACCTCGCGGAGAAAGTCCCGGTCATTCGGCTCTCTCAGGCGCGCGCGGACCTTGCCGGGCGCATCGACAGCCGGCTCATCCGCAGAAAGGAGGGAAATGCCTTCCATGAATGGGTCACCATCTCGCACGGCTGCGACAATTTCTGTTCCTACTGCATCGTGCCTCACGTCAGGGGCCCGCTCGTCTCGTTCGCCTCGAAGGAGATCATCTCGCACGTGCGCGGCCTCGCCGCGAACGGCATCACCGAGGTGACGCTGCTCGGGCAGAACGTCAACCAGTACGGCATGGATTCCGGCGACATCCCGTTCTACCGGCTCCTCGAGCGCGTGGCGGATATCGACGGCCTTGCCCGCGTGAATTTTCTGACATCGCACCCGAAGGACTTCTCGCGCGACATCATCGCCGTCATCCGCGACCACGCCAACATCTCGCGCTCCATCCACCTCCCGCTCCAGAGCGGCGCCGACCGGATACTGGAGCTCATGAACCGCCGCTACACGATGGCGCACTACATGGCGATCGTTGAGGCGCTGCGGCGCGATCTCCCGGACCACTCCCTGTCGACCGACCTGATCACGGGATTCCCCGGCGAGACCGAAGAGGAGTTCCGCGCGACGCTGCGCGCCGTTGAAGAGATACGCTTCGACGAGGCGTTCACCTACGCCTACTCGCCGCGTGAGGGGACCGCGGCCTGCGCGATGCCCGAAGCGCTCACGACGGAGGAAAAGCTCGCGCGCCTTGACAGGCTCATCACGCTCCAGCGGCGCATATCGAAGGAGAAACTCGCGAGCCGCGTGGGGCGCGGCGAGGAGATGATCGTCGAAGCCCTGAGCCGCAAGTCCGACCGCGAGGTGATGGGAAGGACCTTCCTGAACCACCCGGTGGTGCTGCCCGGGTCCGCCGATGACATCGGCAAAAAGCTTTCGGTGAGGATCACCACCCTCAAAGGAGCCACGCTCTATGGCGACCGGATCGCGTAACGGGAGGACCGCGCTCGCGCTTGCCCTCATCCTGCTCGTCATCATCGCCGGAAGCGCAGGCGCCTCGTCCGGCGACGAGGAGCGTGAATTCCTCGAACTGAAGCGCCTCGCCGGTTCCGGATCGGGCAGATCGGTTGCGCGCGAAGCGCGGGAGTTCCTGAAGAAGTATCCGTCGGGACGTCACGCCGCTGACGCGAAATTTATCGGCGCGGAATACGAAGCGGACCCTTCCCGCTCCCTCGAATCGTTCCGCTCGATCATGAAAGAGTATCCCCGTTACCCGAAACGCGACGAGGCACAGCACCGGATCTGCTCGGTCCTCTATCTCCTCTCGCGATGGGGCGAGCTTGAGAAGGAATCCTCGTACGGCACAAAAGCATTTGGCAGAAGCCCCCGCGCGGCGGATTTCCTGCTCTTTCACGCGAAAGCCTGCATCTTCCTCTCGAAATATGACGAGGCGGCGAAAAGCTGCTCGGCGATCGCCGATAAGAGCCACGACTACGCCACACTCTCGGAGGCGCTGCTCCTGCTCTCCTATATCAACAGGAACACCTCGGGCTATTCCAAAAGCTACCTGTCCGGGCTTCGCGACCTGGTCACCGGCTTCGGCGACTCAACGGTCGCGCCAACCGCGATCTACCTGCTGGGACGCTGCTACGAGGACAAGCGCGATTACGACAGGGCCTACTCCGCCTTCACCGACGTCTCGAAGCGCTATCCGCGCTCGCCGGAAGCGCGCTACGTCGAGAAGCGGATCGATTCGCTCATGAAGCACCGCCCTTCGATCGTCGACTACATGCCTTCAGACGAATCGATCAACGCGAGCGAGTCGATCGACATCCGGCCCGAGATGGCGATATCCGAACACTCCGGAAAAAGCGCGAGCACCTACTCGGTATCGCTCGGCCCGCTCGAATCGAAGTCCGAGGCGAAAAAGCTCCAGAAGCTCATAAAGGGGGAATTCGATCCGGTGCGCGTCATAAAGGTGCAGGGAAGTTACCTCGTCTACGCGGGCGCCGTGAAAAATCCGCGCAAGGCGCTCGAGATGAAGATCAGGCTCGCCGAGGAGTTCGGGCTGAACGGCAGGGTCGTGCGGATAGTGAGCGACACGAACAGGACCTACATCTATGGAGACTAAGCAGATGAACACGCAGCTGACACCGATGATGCGGCAGTACCTCGACATCAAGAAGAAGCACCCGAACGAGATCCTCTTCTTCCGCCTCGGGGATTTCTACGAGATGTTCTTCGAGGACGCGAACGTCGCCTCGAAGATACTCGACATCGCCCTCACCTCGCGCCAGAGCGACGTGCCGATGTGCGGCATCCCCTACCACGCCGCGGAGAGCTACATCGCGCGGCTGCTCAAGGCCGGAAAGCGCGTGGCGATCTGCGAGCAGATGGAAGCGGTGCCTTCGAGCGGAACGGTGGTCAGGCGCGAGGTGGTGCGCATCATCACGCCCGGCACGGTGATCGAATCGAACCTGCTGCAGAGCGATGAGAACAATTTCCTCGCCTCGGTCATCATCGGCGAGGCGGAGATCGGCATGGCCTTCGTCGACATCTCCACCGGGGATTTCTTCCTGGCGTCGATCCCGAAATCGATAGACCTTTTCCGCGGCGGGATCGCGCGGTTCAACCCGAAGGAGATCGTGCTCCGGGAGAGCGCCGGCGCTGACGACAGCGCCTATATCGACCATATCAGAAACAACGACATCTCGGTCTACCGGATAAACGACTGGTACTACGACACGGAATACCTGTCGGGCATCATCAGGGAAGTCTTTTCACTCGCCAACATCAAGGGGCTGGCGATCGGCTCGGAGCTTGAGGTGATGGCGGCCGGCTCGATCCTGCAGTACCTGAAGGACGCGCACCGCAGGGCGTTCGACCACCTGAAATACCCCCAGCGGATCATCGCGGCGAACTCGATGGTGCTCGACGACGCGACGATACGCAACCTCGAGCTCGTGCGGAACCAGAACGACGGCACCCGGCACCGAACCCTTTACTCCGTCCTCGATTACGCCATGACCGCCATGGGAAAGCGCGCGCTGGAGCGGAACATACTCCAACCGATGGTCGACCGCGGAGAGATCGAAAAGCGCCTTGACATCGTGCAGTATTTTTTTGAATACCATGACCTCACGCGAAGGATCCAGGAGCTCCTCAAGCCGATCGCCGACCTTGAGCGCCTCATCTCCAGGTTCACTATCGGGCGCACCTGGCCGCGGGACTACCTGGCGCTGAAGAATTCACTGGCCTCGTCCGGCGAGATAAAAAAGCTTCTCGCCTCGCAGCCGCATGAACTGGTGAAGGAGATCGCCTCTTCGCTGCATGACCTTCCCGCGCTCGTCGCCCGCATCGCCTCAACGATCTGCGACGAACCGGCCCTCTCGCCCGAACAGGGACGCGTCATCCGCGAGGGGCACGACGCAGAGCTCGACCGGCTGTACGAACTGAAACGCGACTCGAAAAGCTGGCTCCTCGGATACGAAGAGAAGGAGAAGAAGCGCCTCGGTATCCCCACCCTGAGGGTGAAATACAACCGCGTGGTGGGATATTACATCGAGGTGAGCAAGGGCCAGATCGCGAAGGTGCCGGAGGACTATTACCGGAAACAGACGCTCGTGGGCTCGGAGCGCTATACGACCGACGAGCTCGGGAAGTTCGAGGAGGAAACGCTCTCGGCCTCGGAAAAGATAGTGAAGATAGAGACCGCCGAGATCGAAAAACTCCACGCCGATGTATTGAAGGCAAAGGCGGATATCCAGCAGAGCGCGGCCGCGCTCGGTTCGCTTGACTGCCACTGCTCTCTCGCCCGCGCGGCGATGGAAAACCGTTTCGTGCGCCCGCGCTTCAACGGCGAGGGCGCGATGAGCGTGAAGGCCGGGCGCCACCCGATCGTGGAGCGCTACTACACCCAGGAGGTCTTCATTCCCAACGACATTCACCTCGACTGCGACGAAAACATGATCATGATCATCACGGGCCCCAACATGTCGGGAAAATCGACCTGCATCCGGATGACGGCGATCATCCAGCTCATGGCGCAGGTCGGCTCGTTCGTGCCGGCGGAGGACGCGGACCTTCCGATCGTCGACAGGATCTTCACGCGCATCGGCGCGTCCGACAACATCGCGCGCGGGGAATCGACCTTCCTTGTCGAGATGAACGAGGCCGCGCTCATCCTGAACAACGCGACCGCGCGAAGCCTTATCATCATGGACGAGGTCGGGCGCGGCACCAGCACCTACGACGGCCTCTCGATCGCGTGGGCGGTGGTGGAGTACATCCTGCGCTACATCGGGGCGAAGACCCTTTTCGCCACGCACTATCACGAGCTCACGGCGCTGGGGGATAAGAAGGGCATCGTCAACTACAATGTCCTGGTGAAGGAGCACCTGAACGGCGTCGACTTCCTGCACCGGGTCGTGCCCGGCGCCGCGGACAAATCGTACGGCATCCATGTGGCGCGCCTTGCCGGCATCCCGAAAGAGGTCACCTCGCGCGCGGCGAAGATACAGGAGCGCCTCGAGAACAAGTCCGCGCTCGCGAAAGCGCGTGAGAAGGAGGGCCCTGTAGAAAGCGAACAGCTCGAAATCTTCAACGCCGCGAACCACCGCGTGATCCAGGCGATCCGGAGCGTCAATACCGACACCATGACCCCGCTGGAAGCGCTGGGCGAGCTCCACCGCCTGAGAAAAATGATCGAATGATCCTTCCGCGCCGCGAAAAAAGAGAAGTCCGCGGCGCGCCGGCATGTAAAAGGTTTGCAAAAATAAAAGGCGTTCATCATAGTGATGAAAGCTACGGAGGGAACGCGAGCATGAAGATCAGCGACATCATAAAAAAAGACACCGACCGCCTGTTTATAATCGACCGGGAGTGCTTTATCATCTACACCGGCACGTCCCTGAACGACCAGCGGCCCTTCATCCGCATCGGAAATTATATCGACCTCCCCGCCGAGATAATTCCCTTTATCGAGAACATCGTCATCACCGACCTGCTGATCGGCAATCCCGCCCACGAACAGTTCAACATCGACATCAAGTCGCTGCCTGAAAACCGCTACATCGGCAGCCGCAGCATCGTAAACAAGTTCCTGAACTACCAGAAGATTTTCGGGCTCGACCTTACCAACGCGAGGATCGTCGACGTCGAGAAGGATATACCCTACCTTTCGAAGGAGAAGGAGCTCTCGGACCGCGACTCGTTCATCGGGATATTCTACACCGACGGCAACTTCAAAATCAACCACAAGGACACGAGCCTGCTCGCCCTGAAGGACGAGCTCGCGCGCGCGATCGACGACGGGAAGCTGCTCGACTCGATCTCGGCACGCGGCCGCGCCTCCTCCCGCTACTCCGGCGCGGGGATGCTCGTCATCGGCAACGATCCGTTCTTTTATCAGGATAAATATTTTACGGCGTATCATTTTCCGAAAAAATATGCCGCCGATTTCGCCCGGCTCTCCGTCGATCCGCAGAAAATACAGGAGATCATCCATCCTTCATCGAACTTTATCCATCTCACCGGTTTCCTCAAATGGCAGAACGGCCGCGGCGGCAGGATAAAAATCTTCTCCGACCATTCGGAGCAGATCGAGACGATGCAGCGCCTCTTCTCCGGCGCCACCATCACCCGCAAAGATTTCAGCGGCCTGAACCACGAGACCGCCGGCGGCATGTCGGTCAAAAACTACGCCGGCGGCTACAATGTCCGCCTGACGTTCCGGAAGGCGAAGCCTTCCGGGCAGCCGATGTCGATATCCTACGTCAAGGGGCTGAAGGGGATCGACGCGATCATGAAGGATAAGGTCGACGGCATCCTCGTCAACTACAGCGTCTTCGAGGAAGCCAACCTCCTTTTGAGGGGATCTTCCGTCCCGGTCGCGGTGATTTCGGACAACAATGAAAATATCCGCAAACTGAAGGACGCCGCATTCCCCGTGGTGCACCCGGGCCTGCACTACGAATTCCGCAAATACGCCGATGCCGAATCGCTCATGAAAGATATCCTCGCGGTGCTGCAGGACTACGAAATGACCGGAGAACCGTCATCGCAGGACCTTACCGCCGTCAAGCAGCGGTTCTCCGAGCGCTTCCATCCGGCAGACGACACCTTCGAGCGCGTGCGCGACGCCGTCAACATCATGGCCGCGGTAAAGCTCCTCCTCAACGCGACCACCGACAGAAAGACATCGGCGTTCCTGAAAAAACTGTATCAGGAGATCGACTCGATGGTTGACCGCCTTTCGCTTGGCTCGCAGCCGGGCGAAGGCTTTACGGTCGTCCTCGCGTTCTGCGGCGGCGCGATCATCGAGTTCATCAGAAAGGCCGATCCGGCCGATACCATGTCCGCCGTTACGGTAGACTCCATCGATGAAAGCGCGCGCGCGGTGTACGAAAAGCTCGATTCCGCGGAAGAGCGTGAGTTCTACCTGCGCATCCTCCATGACCGCAAACGCCTGCTTGACCTGCTGCGCCTGTATATCCCCAACAGGGATGATGCCGGCATGAGCGAGCTCAAGGCCGCGATAGAGGAGCGGAAGAAACAGTACTACGCCGACGAGACCGAGTTCCCGCGTCCGGAAAGCGCCGCGGCGCCGAAATTGAATCTCAAGAGAGCGGCCGGAATCGCTGCGGTGATCGTGTCGCTCGCCGTGTCGGGCGCCATCATCAGAACGAACGTGGATACGAGGCGCGTGGAGCGCGAGCGCGAAAGGGCCGCCGTCGAAAAGAGAGTGCGCCAGGAGCTCATCAACAAATACGAAATCACCGTAACCGCCACCGACATCTTCCGCTACGCGAACGAGGTCGCGCTGGCCAACGGCTACCACCCGATCGCCATGGAGGGGATCAAGGACAAAAACCCGAACTGGATATATCCCGGCAACGTCTTCACCCTCAACGGCGGCGAGAAAGTCGTCGTCAGGCAGGGCGACACGCTCTGGGAAATCGCGCATGAACGGCTCATCGACCGCAACATCGTGTTTTACCGGGTGATCGAGCGTATCAAAGGGAAAATCAAAAGCGGGGCGGATATCACGGCGGATATATCCGAAGCGGAAAAAGCGGCCTTCAATGAAAAGCACCGCTCGCTGCTCGACGCGATCAGGGGAGAAGCCCCGGGGGCGGAACGCCGGAACGGGAACAGGCCGAAGCGATGATACGAAACCCACAGGCGGGATTATCCTGCTGACATGGAACCGAAAGATACAATAAATTACTACGTGGAGCCGGTCGAGATCGAGATTTATCTCAAGAAAGCCGGTAAGGTCCGTACCATCATCAAGGACCTCTATATCGAGCTTATCGACGTCGTTCCCCACAACAAACACAGCGAGAAAATATTCTCCCACTTCAGGGAACAGGATGAGCCGATCGACCTGATGGAGGTGATGAACCTCTTCCCTGAATACATGAAGCCGATATTCGATTCATACTACCAGCACACCGCGCTTTTCGAAAAAGTGAGCATGCATTTCAAGGAGGGCCTTTCGGGCAGTATCGATTCATGGCGGCTTTCCATCTACTTCACGGAGCTCCTGTTCAAATACGAGCCGACGATAGCGTCCTCCAATTTTCTGGGGGATTTCCAGACCTACAACCTGAATTACCTTATCAGAAAGCTCAATTCCCTGGACCAGAAATTCCTTCTCGAGGATTCGACAGTGGAATACCTGATCAAACGCCGGAACAAGGCCTACGAGGGAAAGCCGCGCGACAGGGAGTTTGATAAACTTGTGGAACTCTGGCATTACAATATCAAGGAAAAAGAGTTTTAACTGTTCCAGACACCGCTTTCACGAATCCGCCGGCATCCTGCTGAAATCGTGATTTTACATCTGCGTAACAATATTGTACTTTTTTTAATTGTAACAATTTTGTATCCCTGATAATAATTAATGTATTCCGTTGCGGATAGATCACAAAGCGTCCCCGGAAGACGCGTCGATAATAACAGGAGGCACAAAGAATGAAACCCAACGATTACCATTCAGAAATGAATGGTTGCAACGCTCCTAAAAGCGGCCAGGGAAAACCCGTTTCGTCATATTTTGGAGAAGATATTTTCAACCAGCATGTAATGCAGGCGAAGCTCCCGAAAGACGTATATGACAACTTCATGGAAATAATCCACACTGGAAAGAAATTCGACCTCGATACCGCGAACGCCGTCGCGCACGCGATGAAGGAATGGGCGCTCGAAAAAGGCGCGACCCACTACAGCCACTGGTTCCAGCCTATGACAAGCCTGACGGCGGAGAAACATGACGCTTTCATAGAATTCCTTGACGACGGGAATGTGATCGAGCGGTTTTCAGGAAAACAGCTCGTACAGGGAGAGCCTGACGCCTCCAGTTTTCCGAGCGGCGGGATCAGGTCGACCTTTGAAGCGCGCGGATACACCGTCTGGGATCCGACAAGCCCGGCGTTCATACTGCGCGACAGCATGGGAGTGACCCTGTGCATCCCCTCGGTCTTTCTTTCCTACACCGGGGAGGCCCTGGACAACAAAACGCCGCTGCTGCGCTCGATACACGCCATCAACGAAAGCGCCATGAGGACGCTCCGGCTCCTCGGCAACCGGCGCTCTCACAGGGTATTCGCGACGCTCGGCCCCGAACAGGAATATTTTCTGATCGACCGCGAGATGTACTACGAGCGGCAGGACCTGGTCCTTACAGGCCGCACTCTCATCGGCGCGCCGCCCTCCAAGGGACAGCAGCTCGAGGACCACTACTTCGGCTCGATCAAGGACAGGGTGCTCGCGTTCATGCACGAAGTTGAGGACGAACTCTACCGTCTCGGAATCCCCGCGAAGACCCGGCACAACGAGGTCGCTCCGAGCCAGTTCGAAATAGCACCTATCTTCGAGGAAGCCAACATCGCCGTCGACCACAACCAGATACTCATGCAGACGATGAAAAAGGTGGCGGTCCGGCATGGCCTTGAAGTGCTGCTTCATGAAAAACCGTTCGCCGAGGTCAACGGCTCGGGCAAGCACCTGAACTGGGCACTGTCAGACGATCTGGGCAACAACCTGCTCAACCCCGGCAGCACACCGCACGACAACATCCAGTTCCTCGTGTTCCTGATTGCAACAATCCGCGCGGTCTATCTGCACGGCGATCTTCTCAGGGCGTCAGTGGCATCGTCGGCAAACGATCACCGACTCGGAGCCAACGAGGCTCCTCCCGCTATCATCTCGGTCTTCCTCGGCGAACAGCTTTCCAGGATCCTTGAAAACATCGAGAATGGCGCAATCACCGAAGCGACCAACGCGGCGATCATCGATCTCGGCGTTTCGCGCCTGCCGATCCTGAGCAAGGACAGCACCGACCGCAACAGGACCTCGCCGTTTGCCTTTACCGGCAACAAGTTCGAGTTCCGCGCTGTCGGGTCACGGCAATCGATATCCTTCCCCTCGACGGTGCTCAATACCATCGTCGCAGAAAGCCTTGATTACCTCTGCGACAAGATCGAGAAAAAAGGGGGCGACGTCAAGCAGAGCGCGCTTGACATAATAAGGGAAGAGATCAAGGTCATAAAGCCGGTGCTCTTCATGGGCGACAACTATTCGAAGGAATGGGAAGAGGAAGCAGGACGCCGGGGACTTCCGAACAGGAAAAATCTGCCGGCATCGATACCTGACATGATCAGCGAAAAGGCGATATCCCTTTTCGAAAAAATGAATGTGCTCTCCAGTGTCGAGCTTACATCGCGCTACCATATAAGGGTCGAGCGGTACTGCAAAAAGCTCGATATCGAAGCGGTGACCCTCTGCAACATGGTCAACGGGTATGTCGTTCCTGCCGCGATAAACTACCAGAACGAGATCGCGTCGTCGATCGCAACGGTGATGGACGTGATGGGCAACACGGCTGACCTTTCGAGCCAGAAAGAGCTTCTCGCATCTATCACTTCACTTACCAGTTCCCTCCTCGCCCGGACAGGAAAACTCGCGGGTATGCGCGAACACGCGCATACGCTTGAAGGCATCGGGGAGGCAAGATATTTCTGCGACCAGGTGAAGCCCGTCATGCTCGAGATCAGGGATATTTGCGACCAACTCGAGGTGCTTGTAAGTGATGAACTCTGGGCACTTCCCAAATTCTGGGAAATGCTCTTTATAAGCTGATACGATCCTCCTCACTCCCGCATCCCTGTGACGGGGATGCGGGAGCATATTTCTTTCCGATCGGACAGCCCCGGCTCACAGACCTTTTCATTCCCTGGCTGCGAATCCGTCGCTTACAGGGCATTTCTTATCCCCCTTTTGTCCGGATCCTGAACCGCCCGGCCCGGGATCACAATTATTTGCTTGACATGATTTTAAATTTATATATCATTATTGATACAATATTATTCTAAATATAATTGTGCCGGGAAGTTCATGGCCGTCAAAAAGATTAAAATCGACCTCGATTTCGTCAGACCCGGAATGAGCTTCATGTACCCGCTGTATTCGGAGCGGGGAGATAAAGTCCTCGATGAAAGAGTGTCGCTCAGCGAGGAAAAGATCGCCAGAATCCGCGAACTCCACGGCAATGTCGTCTATTATACCAATTCCGGAAGAAGGTCAACCATCCCCGGGTACCGGATAAAAATCGCATGCAATACCTCGCGGGATATCCTCGGCGAAATAACGAAATCCGAAAAGCTCAGCCGATCCTCGCTGCGCACAGCCGAAAGCCTTGTTGAAGGCATTCTCTCGGACCTTTCGTCATCAGAAATCGACACCGTCGACCTATTGAAAGACTTTGGATCGTTCGACGATTACCTCCACAACCACCTGGTAAATGTCGGTATACTCACCGCCGTGTTCGCGCGGTCGCTCGGTTCCTTCAACGACGACGAGCTCAGGGACATCACGCTTGGCGCGTTTCTTCACGATATCGGGCAGAACAGAATCGACCGCCGCCTTCTTGAAAAGGAGGGTCGGCTCGATATGGCCGAGATGCAGAAGGTAAAACGGCATCCCCAGCTCGGATACGAAATGCTGAAGGGCCTCGACAGGACCAATGCCGTGGTGCTGCAATCGGTGCTCTTTCACCACGAGAAGTTCGACAACAACGGATACTACGAGCTGCCGTACGAAAACCTCCCGTTGTACCCGAAGATCATATCCATCTGCGACACATACGATGCCCTTACCTCGAAGCGCCCCTACCGGAAAGAACCGCTCGGCCCGATAGCCGCAATGAAGGCCGTTTTCAACTCCAGCGGAACGCTTTTCGACGAGGAGCTCGCGGCATCGTTTGTCGCCGGCATGGCGCCGTTCCTCGCCGCGGGCAGGGCGTTTCTCTCAAACGATGACGTCTGCGAGCTCAACACGCAGGAACTCGCGCTCGTCAGGACGCCGGGAAAGACCAGTATCCTGAAACCCGGGCTGCTCGTATTCTGCAGATTCGTGCGTGAAGGAGGAAAGCTCGCGGTGAAGTTTTATGAAAAATCGTACGCGCTCGACCTGGAGAAAGACGAGCGGCGGAAAATCAGGAAGATCCTGAACAACCCTTCACAGCTGCGATTTATCAGGGAAAAGCTGGCCGAGCACAAAATCACGTAGCGCGACCGCCGGCTATCGCCGCGGCGCGATAGGAACTGCGCACCATCGGCCCCGACTGCACCGACCCAAAGCCGATCCCGCGCGCCATCGCCTCAATCTCGCGGAACTCCCGCGGAGAGTAATATTTCGCCACCGGAAACCCCTCCCTGCGCGACTGGAGATACTGTCCTACCGTGAGAATCGAGCAGCCCGCCGTGCGGAGATCCTCAAGCGTATGGCGGATATCATCCGTCGACTCACCGAACCCGATCATGAGCCCGGACTTGACCGGAATGCCGTAACCTCCGGCCGCCTCGAGCAGCGCCAGTGACGCTCCGTAATCGCCACGCGGCCGGAGCCGCCCGTAGAGAGGACCCGCGACCTCGATATTGTGGTTGATCACGTCAGGGCGCGACAGGCACACTTCGCGGAGAGACTCCTCCATGCTCGATTTGAAATCCGGCAGAAGCAGTTCGATGCCGCACTCCGGTGAGAGCTCCCTGATCGCGCGGACCGTTTCCGCGAAGATCGACGCGCCGCCGTCGCTGATGTCGTCGCGCGTTACCGAAGTGATTACGGCATGGCGAAGGCCCATTGAACGGACCGCGCGGCCTATGCGAAGCGGCTCTTCCGGATCGGGGGCGGAAGGAACGCCTTTTTCAACGGCGCAGTAGTGGCAGTTTCGCGTGCAGATGTTTCCCATGATGAGGAAGGTCGCCGTTCCGCGGCAGAAACATTCGCCGATGTTGGGACAGCGCGCCTCGACACAGATCGTGTGCAGGCGCCCGGCGGAGATGGCCTGCCTGACCTTTTTATATTCCTCCCCGCCCGGAATCGAAAACCTGATCCAGTCGGGAATAGCGCGGCCTACCCTTCCCATGTGAGCACCGGCTTTCTGGCGGCGGCCACGGCGTCGACGCGGCGCACCGGGGTGGTGTGCGGCGCGGTGGCAACGATCTGCGGATTTGCTTCGGCCTCTTCGCGAATTTTCCGCATCGCCTCGACAAACGCGTCGAGCGTCTCCTTCGATTCGGATTCGGTCGGCTCGATCATGATCGCGCCGGGGATGAGGAGCGGGAAGTAGACCGTCGGGGCGTGGAATCCGTAGTCGAGTATCCGCTTGCCGATGTCGTTGGTGGTGATATGGTTGGGCACCCCTTTATCCGAAAGGACGAACTCGTGCATGCACCGGCGGTCGATCGGAAGGTGATAGATCTCCTTCAGCCGCGCCAGCAGGTAGTTCGCGTTGAGCACCGCCATCTCACCGGTGCGCCTGATACCCGACGCGCCGAGCATGCGGATATAGACATACGCCCGCAGGCAGATGAGGAAATTGCCGAAGAAGGAGTGTATCCGCCCTATTGAATCGGGCCTCGCTTCATCGAGGTAATATCCCGCATCGGATTTCGCGATGACCGGAACGGGAAGATATTTCTCCAATCGTTCAACGACCCCGAGCGGCCCCGCTCCGGGGCCGCCGCCGCCGTGGGGCGTCGAGAAGGTCTTGTGCAGGTTGATGTGCATGAGGTCGAACCCCATGTCTGCGACCTTCGCCTTTCCAATGACCGCGTTGAGGTTCGCGCCGTCGCAGTAGAAAAGCGAACCGTTGGCGTGAAGGATATCGGCGATCACATGAACATTGCGGTCGAAGAGCCCGAGCGTGTTGGGGCTGGTGAGCATCATGGCGGCCACGTTTTCGTTCATTACGGCCTTCAGCGCGTCGATATCGACATCACCGCCCGCCGTCGAAGGCACCTCCTTGACCTCGAAGCCGCACGTCGCGACCGAGGCCGGGTTGGTGCCGTGCGCCGAATCGGGGATAAGGATCACTGTGCGCGGCTCCTTTCTCTCCTCGAAATATTTTTTCATGACCATAACGCCGGCAAGCTCGCCGTGGGCGCCCGCGGCCGGGGCCAGCGAGAACGCGTGCATGCCGGTAATCTCCGAAAGGTAGCGCGAGAGCTCGTACATGACGCGAAGCGCCCCCTGCTGCATCGAAGCGGGCAGCATCGGATGGAGCGATGCGAATCCGTCGAGTGACGCGAGGCGCTCGTTGATCTTCGGATTGTATTTCATCGTGCAGCTTCCGAGCGGATACATCCCCACGTCGACGCCGAAATTGGCCCTCGACAGCGCGGTGTAATGGCGCACCGCGTCGACTTCGCTCACTTCGACGAGGTCGATGCCGTCATTGAGGTATCCGGCCGGAATCGGGTCGCTGTCGGCGATCTCAACGCGCGGCACCGTAAACCCGCACTTGCAGGGCCTGCTTGATTCGAAGATGGTCTTCATGGTTTCCGTATACGCTCCATCGCTGACGCAAGCCGGTCGATATCGCCGGCAAAGCAGAGCTCCGTCGCGCAGAGGACCGCGCAATCGGCAAGCTCATCGTAATAGCCTCCGAGCGGAAGGCCGAACGCAAAGCCTTCGTTACGCAGCGCGGCCGACACGCGGTCCAGGCCTTTTATGCGAACCGTGAATTCGTTGAAAAACGGACGGTTGAACGCCGGCTCCGCTCCCAGCTCGAGAAGGCGGCGACGCAGGTACGACGCGGTCCGGTGGTTGATATCGGCAAGGTCGCGCAGCCCGTTTCCCAGGAGCACAAGGTAGATCGCCGCGCGCAGCGCGCAGAGCCCCTGGTTGGTGCAGATGTTCGAGGTCGCGCGCTCCCGGCGGATGTGCTGCTCGCGCGTCTGGAGCGTCAGGACATACGCTTCATTCCCGTCCGCGTCCACGGTGCGTCCCGCAAGCCTGCCCGGCATTCTGCGGACAAACTCCTTTTTCGCGGCGAAAAGCCCGAGCATCGGGCCGCCCATCCCGACAGGGTTTCCGAACGACTGCCCCTCGCCGCAGGCGATATCGGCGCCGAGCGAGCCGGGGGATTTCAGGAGCGCAAGCGAAAGCGGCTCGGTCACCGCGACGATCAGGTACGCGCCCGCGCGGTGCGCTGCATCGGCAAGCTCCTTCACGTTTTCAAGACAGCCGAAGAAGGTGGGATTCTGAATCACGACCGCGCTTACATCCTCCCCGATCACCGCTTCAACGCTTTCCGCGCCGGTCCCGCCCTCGACGAGAGGAAGCTCGGCGATCTCAAGGCCGCTTGCGCCGGCGTAGGCGGCAAGGACCTGCCGGTAATGCGGATGCACGGCCCGGCTGACGAGTACGCGTCCGCGGTCGTTGCTCCGCACGGCGAGAAATACCGCTTCGGCGAGCGCGGTGGCGCCGTCGTACATGCTGGCGTTGGCCACGTCCATTCCGGTCAGGCGGCAGATAAGGGTCTGGAATTCGAAGATCGCGGCGAGCGTCCCCTGGCTCACTTCGGGCTGATACGGAGTGTACGAGGTATAGAACTCCGAGCGCGAGGCGAGCGCTTCAAGCGCGGCGGGGATATGATGGCGGTAGGCGCCCGCCCCGACGAAGGGCGTCGTAATCAGGTTTTCGCCCGCGATCTGAGTGACAAGGGAGGTTACTTCGATTTCGGTGAGCGGGGCGGGAAGATCGACCGGTCTGTTCAGGCCTACGACTGAGGGGATATCGGCGAAGAGCTCGTCTATATCCGCGACGCCGATGACTTTCAGCATCTCCTCGATATCGCGCGGCGTGTGACCGGTATAATCCATAAATTCAATCCCCGCTCGCCACGTGCTCCTCATAGGCGGAAGCGTCCATAAGCCCGTCAAGCTCGCTCTTTTCCCTTATCTCGATAGTGAATATCCACCCCTCGCCGTACGGATCGCTGTTAAGGAGCTCGGGACTGTCCTCCAGGCGCGTGTTGACATCGGCAATCACCCCGCTGACAGGGGCGTAGACGTCGGATACGGCCTTGACCGATTCCACAACGCCGATCTGTGCGCCCTTCTCTACTTGCGCGCCTTTTTCGGGCAACTCGACGAACACGATGTCGGTGAGCATTTCCTGCGCGTGATCGGTGATTCCGCAGGTGCCGACGAGGGCGTCGCCGTCTGTTCTGATCCATTCATGGGTTTTTGTATATCTGACATCTTCGGGAATGAGACTCATCTGCTTCCTCCTCTCTGTAATGCGGCGGCAGGCAGAGTATCACACAGGGGGCGCGCATCGCGCAACAACATTTTATGCGGACCGGAAACTTTTAGTCAGGCCGCGGTAACGCGAACAGGCGGCCCTGTGGCCGCCTGCCTGTGTTCGGGGATAGTATCTATCCCTTTTCAGAATCGCGTCTGAGAGGGCGCCGCTACACCATCTTCTTTTTTATCAGGAGCTCGGCGATCTGAATGGCGTTGAGCGCAGCGCCTTTCCTGATGTTGTCGGATACTATCCACATGTTGAGACCGTTGGCGGTCGACTCGTCCTCGCGGATACGCCCGACGAACACATCGTCCATGCCGGCAGCGTTGATCGCGAGCGGATACTCGCTTTTTGACGGATCATCGACGACCGTAACGCCGGCCGCCTTGCCGAGAAGCTCCATCGCCTGCGCGCGGGAGATCTTCTTCTCGGTCTCGATATTGACCGACTCCGAATGGCCGTAAAGCACGGGAACGCGCACCGTCGTCGCGGTAACGCGGATCGAATCATCCCCCATTATCTTTCTGGTCTCGTTGACCATTTTCATTTCCTCTTTGGTGTATCCGTTATCGAGGAACACATCGATCTGGGGAAGCGCGTTGAAGGCGATCTGGTGGGGATACACCTTGCGCTGCGAGATCGGCCGATCATTGACGATGTCTCTGGTCTGGGCCAGGCACTCCTCGATCGCCTTCAAACCGGTGCCCGAAACCGCCTGGTAGGTGCTCACCACGATCCTCTTTATCTTCGCCACATCATGGATCGGCTTGAGCGCCACGACCATCTGGATGGTGGAGCAGTTCGGATTGGCGATGATCCCCTTGTGCCAGTCCACGTCATCCGGATTCACTTCCGGCACCACGAGCGGGATATCGGGCTCCATGCGCCAGGCCGAGCTGTTGTCGATGACCACGCATCCCGCCTCGGCTGCCTTGCGCGCCACTTCGCGGCTGATGCTCGCGCCGGCCGAGAAGAGGGCGATATCGAACCCCTTGAACGCGTCGTCGCTGACGGCCTCAACCTTTACTTTTCTGCCGTCAAATTCAATTTCGTTGCCGACGGTGGTTTTACCGAGGAAACGTATATTGTTTATAGGAAAGTTTCTCTGCTGAAGTATCTTCCGAAACTCAATTCCCACGGCGCCGGTCGCGCCCAGGATCACGACATTGTAGTTCTTCATCACATTGCCTCCTTTCTTTATATATGTAGAGATCACTCCGATTGGGGGAAACAGTTGAGGCCGGTCTTCCGGTTTGTCAATATTAATTTAAATTTAAAGGGAAAAACGATGATTTTCAGGGGGGATATACGGCAGATGCCCGCACCGATAAAGTAAGGAGGCATCCATGAAAGGATGCCTCCGGGTTATCATTGCTGATATGTTAGTACGACGGATACAGTTACTTCTTTTCTCCGAGAGGGAGAACCACTTTGCCGAACTCAGCGTTCAGTATCTGCGCAACGGCGGAGTAGATTGCCGAACAGCCGCAGAAAATGCCTTCCCATCCGGTAAACGCCTTGAGCGCCGCGTTGTGGGTGAGGTCGCCGGCCGCGAGCAGGAAGAAGAGCACCGTAAGAGACCCGAAGATCACCTGGGCGGCCCTGTTGTGCTTGAGCGTTCCGATGAACATGAAGAGAGTGAAAACTCCCCACACGATGAGGTATGCCGCTTTGGCGCCCTCGGTGGGAGCTTCACACCAGCCGCGGCCGGGGGCCACGATCATAAATACAAGTGTGAGCCAGAAAGATCCGTACGATGTGAACGCGGTGGCGCCGAACATGTTGTTCTTCTTGAATTCCATAATTCCGGCAATGATCTGAGCAATACCGCCGTAGAAAATACCCATGGCAAGTATCATACTGCTCAGCCCGAAGAAGCCGGCATTGTGGATGTTGAGAAGAACGGTGGTGCATCCGAATCCCAGAAGACCGAGAGGCGCGGGATTGGCAATAGCGTTGTTGTCACTCATGAGAAGACCTCCTGTAATATAGATAGATAATAATTTAATAAATGGCGCGCCTGCAGAGTTCGTTTTCCGGATTCAGTTCTGCCGGGACGACCCGCGGTTGCGTCCGGCCCCGTCAGGCCTCGTGATGGGCGCTACCCCGGGCAGCTTCACTGGAACATATTCTCTGCAACCAGGCCAAAAATCACATGAAAAGAAACCGGAACACATTCCGGCACCGGTATGGCGATTGTAAGGGCATATTTCCCCCTTCACCGCGGGAGACCGGCGTTTTATACGGCAAACTTCGTTTTCAGAATTAGCAAAATAGAGAAAGGTAAAGATATCTAAGTTTTTATTAAAAAACGAGGTTATATTGTCAATCAATTATCCAATATTTCTGAATAAATACTCTGGCATTTCATTTATTCAATTTTTCGATACATTAAATTTTTTAAATTAATTATTGAAAATATAACCGGGGGGAAAGGATGGTTGAGGGAAAGGACGCTATATTTTCATATGAGGATGACCGTTATGGAACTTAAGGTAGAGCCGTTATTTAATGATAACTTTATCGGAGAACCGCCAACAAAAAGAGTACTGGGCTATCTGCAATCACAGCGCGAACAGGGAAAAAAGATCGCCGGAGTTTATTGCGGATACGCACCGCTGGAACTGCTGAGAGCCATGGACCTCGTTCCCGCGGTCCTCTGCGCCTTCTCCAACAATACCATCGAAACCGCCGAAACGGTGCTTCCGGGAAACCTCTGCCCGCTCATCAAATCGAGCTACGGCTTCATCGTCGCCGACACCTGCCCCTTTTACGCGATCGCTGATGCGGTAATAGCGGAAACCACCTGTGACGGCAAGAAAAAAATGTTCGAGCTCATCGCCGACAGGAAGCCGATGCACGTGATGGACCTTCCGCAGGTTCCTGATGCGAATGAAGCGCATGCAAGCTGGACGTCCATGATCAGGAAGCTCCAGTCGTTTCTTGAAAAGACATTCGACCGGAAAGTCACCGATGACCGGATAGAGGCCGAGATCCGCGACACCAACAAAAAGAACCGGCTTGTCCAGAGGATACTGGAGTTCGCCCAGATGAAACCCACCGTAATAAGTTGGAAGGAGCTCTACGACATCACCTGGCTCGCGCAGCCCGCGGCGGGAAGGGACATCGAAAAAACGCTTGAGGAAATCATCGCGAAGCTCGAGAACCGTGTAAAAGCCGGATACGCCTATGCAAAAAAGGACACCCCCCGTGTGCTCGTCACCGGCTGTCCCATCGGTGGCGACTCAACCAAGGTGTTCGCCACGATCGAAGAAGCGGGAGGCGTTGTTGTCGGGCTCGATTCCTGCACGGGACTCAAGCCCTTCATCGACCTGACCGAGGAAAACACCGGTGATCCGGCAGGCGCGCTCGCCAGGAAATATCTGAACCTGCCTTGCTCATGCATGACGCCCAACGACCGCAGGCTCACCCATATCGATAATCTTATTGAAAAATATCAGATCGATGCGGTAATTGACGTGGTGCTCCACGCGTGCCATTCGTACAACATCGAATCGCACAGGGTCGGCGAGCACATCAAGAAGCGCCACAACCTTCCCTTCCTGAAAATCGTGACCGACTATTCGAAGGGGGATATCGAACAGATCCGCACCAGGGTGGAGGCGCTTTTCGAAGGCATGTAGGCAATGGATACTCTGTATTTTGACAACGCTGCCACTTCGTGGCCGAAACCGCCCGGAGTGAGCGAGGCGATGCGCCGCTACCTTGAAGAGACCGGAGGAAGCCCCGGCCGCTCGGGCCACCGCCTTTCGATCGAGGCAGGGCGTATCGTCTTCGGCGCGCGCGCCCATCTCGCTGCGCTTTTCGGCGCGGGCGACCCGCTCCGTATCGCGCTGACGCGCAACGCGACCGAAGCGCTCAATTACGCCATCTTCGGGCTCCTTTCCGCGGGGGACCATGTCATCACTTCGGGAATGGAGCACAACTCGGTCATGCGGCCGCTTCGCCACCTGGAGCGGTCCGGCCTTGAGGTCAGCGTCGTTCCCTGCTCCGCGGCCGGTGAGCTCGATCCGGCGGATTGTATCCCCCTTATAAAAAAGAACACGAAGGCAATCATTCTCACGCACGCGTCAAATGTGACCGGAACGATCATGCCGCTGCGGGAGATCGGAAGGATCGCCCGTGAACGGGGAGTCGTCCTCTGCGTCGACGCGGCACAGACCGCTGGCGCGGTGCCGATCGATCTGGATGAGATGTGCATCGACCTGCTCGCGTTCACCGGCCACAAATCGCTGCTCGGGCCTCAGGGCACGGGCGGCCTTTTCGTCCGGGAAGGAATCGAGAAACGGATGCGGCCGGTCGTAATGGGCGGGACCGGCAGCCGCTCGGAATACGAGGAGCACCCCGATTTCATGCCCGACATGTTCGAAGCGGGGACACCCAACGCGGTGGGGATCGCGGGACTTTCGGCAGCGCTCGACTACATACATGTGCGCGGAGTGACGGCGATCCGCGCACACGAAATGGAACTTACGCGGCGTTTCATTGAAGGCATCACGCCGCTGCCGGGGATACATCTGTACGGCCCGGGCGATATTGCGAAACGGACTTCGGTCGTCTCCTTTTCGATCGAAGGGATGAGCGCCTCGGATGCCTCTCTCTATCTTGACGAGCGGTTCGGCATCATGTCACGCCCGGGCCTTCACTGCGCACCGGCCGCGCACAGGACGATCGGCACCTTCCCGGGCGGAACCATACGCTTCAGTTTCGGATGCTTCAATACGATACAGGAAATAACGCATGCCGTCGAAGCGGTCGGCACGCTTGCGACGGGCAAAACAACTTCACAGAGGAGCGAAAGTCATGGCTGAACTGATCGACGCGAGAGGCATAAGCTGTCCGCAGCCGGTGATCCTTACAAAACGGGCGCTCGAATCGCACACTGAAGTCACGGTGATCGTCGACAACGATACGGCCGTGGAGAATATAAAACGCCTCGCGGCGAACACGAACCGCACGATAGACGTGGCGAAACAGGAGGACGGCACCTGGCGGCTCACTATTACGACGCCGGGCGGAAGCGCGAACAGTGCCATGCCGGCAGTACGTCCCGCGGCGCAGCAGACAGCAACGGCGGCCGCCGGCCCTACCGTCTTCGTCATTGCATCCGACGTCATGGGACGCGGCGATGAAGATCTCGGCAGGATCCTCATGAAGGCGTTTATCCACACCATCCCCGACCTTGAAGCGCCGCCGGAGATCATGGTGTTCTACAACACGGGCGTGAAGCTGACTGCGGTGGATTCCGACGTGATCGATGACCTGAAAAGCCTCGAGGCGAAAGGCGTGGTAATGCTTGTATGCGGCACCTGCGTCAACTACTTTGAACTCAAAGGCAGGACCGCAGCGGGGTCGATATCCAACATGTATGACATCGCCGGGACACTCTCATGCGCGGGAAGGATCGTTACCCCATGACGGACACGCCTGAATTTATCGTGGCGCTTTTCAAATCGGTGAGCCACGCCATGAAAGCGGAACAGCTGCTCAAGGACGCGGGGATACCGTTCAAGCTCATCCCGGTGCCCAAGTCGATAAGTTCCGACTGCGGCGTCTGCATCCGCTTCACTCCGGCGGAAAGAGACACGCTGCTGAAGGCGCTGGAAGACATGGTCGAAATAGAAGAAATCAGAGCGCTGTAAACAGAAAAATCCCGCGCGATGGCGCGGGATTTTCGTTTAATGCCGGATATAATTTCCGTTTCAGTGGTGTGCGCGAACGGTGCGCTTTGGCGCTTCGCGTACGCGCTTCGGCGATGTTTCAACTTTCTTGAGAATCGCTTCCACACGCGCTTCAGGCAGCCAGTTCACGCGGCCGCTGGCAAGGTCGTAGATCGCGCCAACGACAACCAGCTTCTTTTCGTTTACGAGCTCGCGCACGGTCGGGCTTTTCGTGAAGAGGTCCTCGATTCCCTGCCATACGTTCTCCTCGACCGCGAACGGGATGATCTCATCGTCCTTCTTGTCGGGCTCATTCTTCATCGCGCGCTTGACCGCCGGGATGATCGGCGCGACGAGGGCGGTGATATTGCGCGTCAATTCGTGGCCCTTTCCCTGCAGCTTGTAGGTGACCGCTTTTACGGCGCCGCACTTGCTGTGGCCGAGCACCACAAGCACGGGCGTCTTCACATGCTCGGTGCCGTACTCGATGGATCCGCACTCGTCGGTACCGCAGACGTTTCCGGCCACGCGCACGACGAAAATATCCATTATCCCGGCGTCAAAAATGCGCTCGACGGGCACCCGGGAATCCGAACAGCTGATGATCGTAGCGTAGGCATGGTCACCCTGGTCTTCCTTGTTGGCAAGGGCCACCCGCGCGGCATCGCTTCGCGGATTGATCGCCTTACCGGCAGCAAACCGCTCATTGCCTTCACGAAGAAGTTGGAGCGCTTCCTCCGCGCTCGGCTTCTGCACCCGCTCAGACTTTTTCGCCATTTCGGCCTGCAGTTTGGCGGCTTCCTTTTTCGCCATGTCTTCCCGCTGACGCTTGCATCCGCTCATGGCCACGGATACCGCAACGGTCATGCACAGCGTGATCATTATGAGATTCTTTCGTTTCATAGCATTCTCCGAATCCTGTATTTGTTATATTAACAAGCCTAACTTCCGCGCCTGGTATGGTACGGAAACTTTTAAAATATTGTGTGTCGTATTGAATTAATTATCTTCCCGTCAGGATGTAAAGTAAAATTTATTGTATCAGGGTTTCTTCCCCCCTTTTCGATTTCTCCTTAATAGCTTCTTCGCGTTATCCGCATCGGTCTCCTCTATCGGCGGCAGGGCCTCCGCGATGAGCGTGCCATCGGGGGCCACCCCCGCGGGACGGAAGCGGCTTTCCACCCGTTCCCTGAAAATATCGACGAACTCGAAGATCGCCGGAACGACGAAAAGCGTGATAAGCGTGGAGAGCGCCACCCCGCCGATGATCGCTATCCCCATCGACTTGCGGAAGGCGGCCGCTTCGCCGATGCCCAGCGCCAGAGGGAGGGCGCCGGCCAGCGTCGCGAAGGTGGTCATGAGGATCGGGCGGAGGCGGAGCATTCCCGCCTGGTGAATTGCCTCTTTCCTGTCAATGCCGGCGCGCACGCGCTCCACGGCAAAATCGACCAGAAGGATCGAATTTTTCGTCACCAGCCCCGTGAGCATGATAACCCCGATCATGCTGAACAGGTCGAACATCTCTCCCGCCGCGAAGAGCGCGAAAAACGCGCCGGAAAGCGCGGGGGGCAGCGCCATCAGGATAATCACCGGCGTGATGAACGATTCGTAGAGGCTTGCCAGGACGAGATAGATGAACACGATCGACAGCACAAACGCCAGCAGCATGTTCTCCACGAGCTCGGTAAAATCCTCCGCCTGGCCGACGAACTGGTACGATATGCCGGGGGGCGGCGGCATTTTTCTATCAAGGATCTGCCGTGCGCCTTCCATCGCGTCCCCGATCCCGCCGCCCGGCGTGAGGTTCGCCGTGATCTGCACGGTCCGTATCCTGTCACGCCGACGGATCTCAGAGGGGCTGTATTCATCATGCCCTTTCGCGATCGATGAAAGCGGTATGAGCTTCTGCTGCATATTAGGTATTTTGATCTCGCCGAAATACCGCCTGAGATTGCGCTGTTCCGGGCGCAGGCGCATCCTCACGTCGTACTCGATCCCGGCTTCGTGAAGCTTTCCCACGACATCGCCGGCGAGATGAAGGCGCAGTTCCTGCCCGGCGGTCCGCGCGGTCACGCCGAGGGTCTGCATCGCGTGCGTGTCCATCTGTATCCTGAATTCGGGCTTGCCCTCGCGCAGCGTCGACTGAATCTCGGTCAGGTCGCGTATTCCTTTCAGCGCCTCGACGACCTTTTTGGAATACTCCTCTATCTGCTTCAGGTCGCTCCCCAGGAGGTTCAGGACGAACGGCGGCCCTTCGCCCTGCCCGACTTCGAGATATCCCACGCTCGGCCGCGCGAACGCGAACTCTTTCAGCCGCTCGCGCACGACCTCCTTGAGCTGCACGGTGTTGCGCCTGCGCTCCTTCGCTTTCACCATGAACACACCGATCGCACCCTTGTTCGATTCCCCCTGGTCGGTGCCGGCGGTAACGGTCATGTAGTTGATCTCGGGAAGGTCGGAAAGCCTTTCGGCAATGCGCTTCGCCACGGCCTCGGTTCCCGCGAGGCTCGATTCTGTGGGCATTTCGATGTTAACCATGAACTCGCCGTCATCGCCTTCCTGCATAAAGGTTTTCTTCACGACCACGAAGGCGCCGAGGCTCGTGACGAAAATCACGGTGGTTATGAGGATGATGACGAACGGATGGTTGATACTATAGCGCATCCCTTTCCCGTACCACTCCTCGAGCCGGGCCTGGAAACGGTCGAAATACTGCACCACCACGTTGTCCGCCTTGCCCCCGCGGCCCGCGAAATAGCCGGAGAGGAGCGGGGCCACGGTGAGCGCGTCGAAGAGGCTGATCATCATCGCGAAGACAATGGTGAACCCGAACTCGCGGAAGTACTGTCCCACCATGCCGGTGAGCAGGCCGACCGGCACGAACACCGCAACGATGGTGAGCGTCGAAGCGATCACGGCGAGCAGCACCTCGTTTGTCCCGGCCTCGGCGGCCCTGAAGGGATGCATGCCTTTCTCGAGCTTGCGGAAGATATTTTCGCGCACCACGATCGCGTCGTCGATGAGAAGCCCCACCGTCAGAGACAGCGCCATGAGCGTGAGGAGGTTGATGCTGAAGCCGAACGCGTACATAAGGATGAAGGCGCCGATCAGGCTGTTGGGGATAGCAATGCCGGTGATGAAGGTCGAGCGCACGTTGCCGAGGAAGAGATAGACCACAAACACGGCGAGGATGATTCCCACTATGATTGTGAAATTCACTTCGCGTATGTTGGACCTGATCCAGCGCGCCGTATCGAAAATCCTGACAAGCCTCGGGCTTCCGGGGCGGTTTTTCATCGAGTCGTTAATATGCCCGATGCTTTTCATGACGCTGTCGACCATGGCGACCGTGTTCGCGCCCGACTGTTTGTAGACATCGAGAAAGATCGCCGGATACATCGTCTTTTCGTTTTTATTCCTGCCGTCTTTTCCCCTGACCTGGTAGAACCATGCCGTGGTCAGCGGGTCTTCGGCGCCGTCGACGACACGGCCGATGCTTTTGACCGTTACCGCGTTGGCCACGTCGCCCGAATGCGATACCACTGTGTCCTCGATCTGCTTCAGGCTGGTGAACTCGCCGACGGTCCGGTACAGCGTTTCCTTCTCGCCCGCCTCAAACTTGCCGACGGGGACATTCGCGCCAGCGCTTTTCAGCTGTGACGCGACCGCTATAGCGGGGACATAAAAGGTGTTGAGAAGGTTCTGGTCGAGCTCGACCTTGATCTCGCGCCGGGTCCCGCCTACAATGGTGACCGCGCCGACGAACTTCGCCTGGCCGAGCTTCATCTTGATCTCTTCCTTCGCCAGATCGTAAAGCTTCGTCGGGGGCAGCTCCGCCTCGAGCGCGATGCGCATGACCGGCATCGAGGCCGGATCGTAGCGGGTGATGGTGTATTCGCTCGCGTCCTCGGGCAGCGAGGGCCGGACCTTCATGAGCTTGTCGCGCACCTGCTGTTCGGCGTACTGAAAATCGGTATCCACGGTGAACTTCAGCGTGATGACCGATACGCCGTCCCTGCTCGTCGACACGATGTTCTGCAGGCCGGAGAGCGAGCTCACCTCATCCTCGATCGGGCGCGTAACCAGGTTTTCAACCTCTTCCGGCGACGCGCCCTCGTAGAACGTGGTGATGCCGATGATCGGGATCTCGACGTCGGGGAAAAGGTCCACGCCGAGGCGGCGGAGCGATATCAGCCCCACCACAATCATAAGGATCACAATGCTTGTAATAAATATCGGTCGTTTAATCGAGAGGGCCGCTAAGCTCATACCATCGCATCCTGGAAGCGCAAGAAATAATCGACATGCGATGAATATGCGAACGGCAACAGGAAATGCAAATCTTTTTTTGACCGGCGGGTTAATAGTATTGAGGACGGAACACCTGATGGCAAATCCGCTGCCGGACGCGTTAAAGGCGGGGGCCTTACCGGTTATCGGCGCGGACGATGTACAGCTCACCCATGAACGCCCCCGAAGAGTCGAGAATCGGCGTGACTACGGGCGGCGCGTCGCTGCTGGAGAAAGACGCCATGCGGGAAAAAGGAGTTCCCACCGCCTCCGCCGCGGGAATGCCGAAGAGTCTTTCGGCGGCCCCGTTCCAACTGATAATGGTCCCATCGCGGTCTTTGCCGTAGATCGCGTCCGGAGACGAGGCGAGAATTGCCGCGAGCATGCTGACCTCCATCTCCGCTCGTTTGATTCCAGAGATATCGACCATCACCCCCCGCGCGCCACAAAAAGATCGCTCATTGAAAACAGGCCTGTTCGACGTCCGGACCCAGGCATATCCACCTGTTTTTTTCAATATCCTGTACTGATTTTCCTCGCTGATCCTCGCGCGCATCTTCGCGATCGATTCAAAAACGGCGGGTAAATCATCGTGATGGAAAAACTCCGAAAAATGCCGGCCGCGCATCTCGGACGGCGAAAACCCGGTCATATCCTCAATGGCGGCGCTCACAAACGTGATGAGGCCATGTTCGTCAATCTCATATACCGCGCCCGGGACCTGATCGACCAGCGCCCGGTAACGCTCTTCGCTCTCGCGGAGGCGCTTCTCCATATTGTGGCGATAGATGACTGAATCGATGCTGGTAAACAGGTCACGCTTTGATACAGGTTTGTTCAGGTAGCCGTGCGGGGCGGTCTCCCGTGCCCGCTCGACCGTCGCGTTATCGGCGTTGGCGGTCATATAGATTATGGGCATATCGAGACGGCGCTTTATCATGCCGGCCGCCGATATGCCGTCCATATCGCCGTCCAGACAAATATCCATGAGGATGAGATCAGGGCCGCGGTCGAACGCATATCGCACCGCGTCCTCTCCGGTAGTGGCAATGCCCGCGACATCACAGCCGATATCATTCAGGCATGCCTTGACGTCAAGCGCCACGACCAATTCATTTTCAACAATCAGAATGCGTGGTTTATCCAGCACTGGTCGACCTTCCCGATTTAGTTTTTTACCAGTTCATGATTGCCCTAACGCGTGATCGTCATGAGCTTTAATCACCCGCATTATCAATCGTTTTCGCTTCCGAACCTCTCATCGATAAATCCTGCCAGATTTTCAAGCGAAACCGAAAGCCGGCGGAAATCCTCGGCCATTCGCTCCATTTCTTCCGTGCTTTTCGCGGACCGTGGCCGTGACGCATCGAACATCGGAAGGCCCAGGATACTCACTCCCCTGAGCCTGTTGAATTCATCGATGAGCTCCTCGAGCCTTCCGAAAATGTTCGCGCTGTTGCTTCCGCTTATGTCCACACCATCAGCTTTCATGGATTATCAGAATTCAACGAATCCCTGCTCCTCCATGGATGTTTTGATATCCTGCTTGCCGTTTCCTTTCGGGGCGCCGGATACCTGCCCCCTGCCGCTGCCTGTATCCTTCTTCTGGACCGCAACCTTCGCTTTCCTCGCACCCTCGACCGAATGGAGGTGGATTTCGCGGTGGTGTTCCTTTGATACGCTTGTTCTCACATCTTCGCTGATCTTGAATTTTTCCATCATCTCAAGCATCGCCTGCGCCTGGCTCGCCATCTCCTCGCTTGCCGACGCGGTTTCCTCAACCAGCGCCGAGTTCTGCTGCGTCATGTTGTCAAGCTCGGTGACCGCGATATTGATCTGGTTGATACCGTTGCGCTGTTCCTCGCTCGCCGCCGCGATCTCGGAAACTATTGCGCCGACGTTCTTGGACGCCTTGATGATCTCCTTCAGCGCCTCGCCGCTCCTGTTGACAAGCGTGGTAGCTCTATCGGTTTTATCCACCGAATCGGTAATCAGCTGCCCAATCTCCTTCGCGGCGTTCCCGGCGCGCTGCGCGAGGTTGCGAACCTCTCCCGCCACCACCGCAAATCCGCGCCCCTGCTCACCGGCACGCGCGGCCTCAACGGCGGCATTGAGCGCCAGCAGGTTGGTCTGGAACGCGATCTCGTTGATGACCGAAATGATTTCAGCGATGCGCTTGCTCGCCTGGTTCATATCGTTGATCGAAGTGACCGACTCGGCTACGACCTTGCCGCCGTCATCGGCCATAGCGACTGCTTCCCCGGCCGTCTTGTTAGCCTGAATAGCGTTCTCGGCGTTCTGATTAGTGCTGGCTGTCGACTCTTCGAGGGTTGAAGCAATCTCTTCAAGCGATGAGGCCTGCTCCGACGTGCGCTGCGAGAGGTTTTCGTTGCCGCTTGATATCTCCTGTACCGCCTGGACCAGGTTCTGCGCGGCCGCGATGATCTCCGAGATCATCTTCTCGAGGTTGTCGGCCGAAGTATTGAGCGCGCCCGCGAGCATCCCCAGCTCATCCTTCTGGTCGATCTCAACACGCGTGGTGAAGTCCCCGGCCGCGATCTTCTGTGCAAAATCGAGCCCTCGCCTAACCGGCCCCGTAATGGCGCGCGCCAGAATGAAGGTGATAATCGCACCCGCGATGACCGCAAGCAGCAGGTAAAGAACCGAAAGATAGGTGGTGCGATCGGCCTGCGCCTCCTGCTCGCGCATCAGCGCCAAGCCTTCCGTTTGTTGAATTTCTATCAACTTATCCGTGGTTCCTTTTAACGCCTCAAACGCGGCACGCCACTCCAGAAGGGCCGGCCACGCTCGACCGAGGTCTTTGGCGTCTATTGCCTCTGCAAACACTTTCCGCTTCTCTGCGGGCGCTTTCGATTGTTCCACCCACTGATCCGCCACACGCTTTCCTTCGACAGACATATTGGTAGCGTAAAAATCCCTCCACTTGGCGCTATAAACGTTCACGAGCTGTTTTGTCGCTTCACGCCGTTCCTTGACAGTATTCCAGTCACCCTTGCCGGCATAGAGAAATTCCTGCAGCATATTAACCCGGATCTGCATCAGGCTGCGGATTATAGCATCGAGCTGAGTTATCGGGACAAACCGATCATTATAGAATGTCGCGAAGCTTTTTTTATCTGTGCGCACCGCGTTTATCCCCTGAAACGCGATAAGCAGAATCAGAGAGATCAGAACCGCGCACGAGATGAGTACCTTGTAGGCTACCCGTAAATTATTGAACCATTTCATACCGTTCCTCCTTGCGTTGGACCGCAACGGTCATATGACCTTCCGGTCCACCTGTGAAACAAGATATCAAAAATTAAAATACAATCAATCGATGAAAGGTCTTTTTTTCCCATAGGTCGAATGTCTGATCCGGAACATCAGGGAAAGGATGAGTCAGATGTTCATCACATTGACCCATTCGACGGCATAGCGGGTCAGCTCCGCCGCCGTGGAGAGGTTGAGCTTCTTTTTGATATGGTCACGGTAGGTTTCGACGGTTTTTATGCTCAGATTGAGCTCGCGGGCCATGTCACGGGGCTTGAATCCGCGGCCGATCATCCTGAAAATCTCAAGTTCGCGGTTGGTCAGCAGGTCGATCGGGGAGCCGTTTTCCATCTGGTCGGTTGACGCGAACTTCTCTATCAGGCGCGAGGCCATCTCACCGCTCAGGTAGATCTTTCCATCAAGCACCTGGCGGATCGCGCCGACGATCTTCTCGGACGCCTCTTTCTTCATGATGTAACCGCGCGCGCCGGCCCGAAGCGCCCTTTCGGCGTAAATGGACTCATCGTGCATGGAGAGCACCATTGTGGCAAGGGACGGATACCGGCTTTTAAGCCCTTTTATGATATCGATACCGCTGATCCCCTCAAGGCTTATATCGACAATCACCAGGTCAGGACCAAGCCGCTCCACGTCACGAAGCGTGTCATCGGCGTTATCGGCGGTGCCGCACACTTCGAGATCGTCCTCCTGGTTGATAACCTGAGAAATACCCTTGCGGACAATCGGATGGTCATCGACAAGATAAATTTTGTATGTATCCTTGCGCTGTTTCATAATTCGTTATAAGAAAATGTAGCGCACAATCACGCACATTGTCAATCGGTCATTTCACCTATTTGTCGGCTCAGGTATCTGTTACCACTAAACAAGGGTAACAATGCAGGCGACAAGCACGCCGCGGGGTTTGACGGGAATCACCGAAAGGTAGCCTCCGATGAAGCGCGAACGGTATTCCATGATCTTAAGGCCGATTCCGGTCGCGGATGAGAGATGGTCCGGCATTCCCTTTCCGTCGTCGCGCACGGTGAGCGCGAGCCTTTCATTGTTCCGGCGCAGGGCGATCACCACATTTTTCGATCGCCCGTGCGTGACCGCGTTGCGGACGGCCTCCTGGGCGATATAGTACAGCTGTGTTGCCATGATCTGGTCGCCGATGCCGATGGCGCGGTCCACATCGGCGCTGCATGAGATCGAATACATGCGGCTTGACAGTTCGGCAAGCTGGCACAGCGCGTCGGGAAGGCTGTTCTCGGAAAGATCGACCGGCACGAGCCCTCGCGATATCTGCCGTGTAAGGTCGATGGCGTTGTTGACAAGCGACTGAATTTCAGCGGCCTGTGCTGAAGCTTCAGGGTATTTTTTCGCAAGGTCTTTCCGGAGCGCTTCGCTCATGAACGCGACGCCGGTAAGGACCTGGCCCAGGCTGTCATGCAGCAGGTGCCCGAGCTGCTCACGCTCGCGGATGTTGATCTCGATAATGCTTTTCTCCAGCTTCTTCTGCGCGGTGATGTCCCTTGATATGGCGGAAGCGCCGATTATCGTCCCGTCGCGCTCGACAACAGGGGATATGGTCAGCGACACATTGATCGGAGCGCTGGATTTATGCAGGCGCACGGTCTCATAGTGGTCAATCTGCTCGCCGCGGCAGATCTTTTCCATGTACTCGCTGACTTCCTTCTGTCGTGTTTCCGGCACAATGATGTTGATCAGGCTTCCCACTGCTTCTCCGGAATCGTATCCGAACATCCGCTCAGCCCCGCGGTTCCAGCTCCTGATGACGCCGTTGAGCGACATGCCGATGATCGCGTCCTCTGACGATTCGACGATGAGGGATAAAAGCTTTCTTTCGTCCTCGACCTGTCTGAACTCGATATGCGTCGAAAGCTGGATGGAAAGCTCGATGAGAAGGTCCATCTCCTCGAAGAGGAACGGCCCGAACCCCTCGTCGGGACGCTTTTCGAGATAATAGACGTCAATCCGTCCCGACTTCACGCCGCCAACGATAATATTGCAGCTGAGCCTCCATGGCGTCTCGCTGAAATTCGGCGTTACGAAGGTCTTCCCCCTGAAAGTGAGCGCCGCACAGGTAATTTCAGGGTATTGCATCGAATCGGCGATGTGCTGCAGGACAAGCATGAAGATCTCATCAAGGCTGTGTTCGGTTTCGCCGAGAAGCTTGCTCACCGAATAAAGGTAGCGCAGTTCCTTCACCCGTTCGCCGAGGTCGTGCGCGTAAACCTGGAGCCGGTCGTTTGCCTCTTTGCGCTCGGTGACATCGTTGATGAAATCAAGCACCGCCTGCTCTCCCTGCCATATTACAGGAACCGCGCGAATCTCTATCCAGCGAACCTCCCCGGATCTATGTATCATCCTGAACGTGTAATTGTTCTCGACCGCTTCCCCGCTCAGACGTTTCCTGTATTTGCCCGCTATGAACTCGCGGTCATCATGATACACGAAATCGAGGTAATCGCGCATCACCAGTTCGCCTGTCTCATACCCCGTTATCACGCTCATCTGGGGATTGGCATACACAATCTTTTCCTCATTAACGACAAGGATCCCCTCGACCGCGTTTTCAACAAGCGTGCGATAGCGCTCCTCGCTTTCCTTTATCCGCTTCATGAGCACGTGCTTCTGAAGCGCCGCGTCGATGTTCGAATACAGTTCCCGCTCGCTTACCGGCTTGAGCACGTATCCGAACGGTTCGGTTTTCCTCGCCGAATCCACCGTGGGCATGTCTGCGTTCGCCGTCAGATAAATGACAGGAATGCCCGCCCGTTCCCTGATTATCTCCGCCGCCTCGATGCCGGTCATCTCTCCGGAGAGAATGATATCCATCAGGATAAGATCGGGACTCAGCTCAATCGCCGCCCTGACGGCCTCCTCTCCCGAAGTGGCGGTGCCGGCAACCGAATAGCCGAACGATGTCAGGATCTCCACGATATCCATCGTGGTGATCACATCATCTTCAACAACGAGAATGTTTGCCGGGACCATCTGGACACTCCTCAACGCGGATCATGACAGGCGGTGGCTGTGCCACGGCTTCTCATACAACGAAACGGCATCAAGCGCAATCAATTTATTTTGATCCTCCCCGCGCCGGCCGGACACTGAAAGGCCCCTCCGTTTCACCGAAGGGGCCTTTACTCGTATCACAGATGCTGCGGGCTATCGCCGCGTCACGCTGTTACGCCTTCGCGTCCCTCGCGGCCACAGACCTGCTGACAAAGGTGAGAAGCGCTCCCGCCAGCAGCATGCCGATGATGATCCAGTACGAAAGCGTCGGTTTGCCCATGTCACGGACGAAGCCGTTTATCCAGGGCATCGCCATTCCCGCCGCGCCCCATGCCGTGAAGATAAATCCGTAATTGAGGCCGAAATTCTTCAGGCCGTAATAATCCTTCGTCACCGAGGGGAAGAGCGAGAGGTTCGCGCCGTAATTCGCCCCGATGAAGATCACGAGGAGCAGAATAATTGGCCATTTCGCGCCCCACGAGGCGCCCGTCGCGGCGAAGTAGAGCGCGAGGACCACCAGCGATTGTATGATAAACGCGCAGAATAACGTCCACTGCCGCCCGATCTTATCCGACACCATTCCTGCAAGAATGCGCCCGCCCGCGTTGCCCACCGCGAGCACGGCCACCGCCACGAACGCCAGTTCGCCGAGCGACTTCTTTCCGAGGTCCTGCGCGACGCTGATGAACGTAAGTCCGGCCGCGGCGCCCGCGAAATACATAAGCCAGAGGATGTAGAACTGAAGGGTGGATAACATCTCCTTCCAGCTTTTATCCACCTTTTTCGCCGTTGAAGCCGACGCCTTGGCCGCGGCTTTCGGCGCATAGCCTTCCGGCGGATTTTTCAGAAGCTGCGAGAGGGCCACTACAATGATAATGAAGCCGATGCCGAACACCATCATCGTGTTTGATACGCCCTTTTCAACGACTGCCTGGCCGGTTGCCGGATTAGTCACGGTCGTCTGAAACACGCTCAACAGCTTCGTCGCCAGCGGCGCGATATATACCGACGCAAGGCCGAAACCCGCGACCACTATGCCGGCCACAAGCCCGGTCTTCTCGGGGGGGAACCATTTGACCGCCGGAGGCGTCGCGGAAGCGTACCCGAACCCGATTCCGATGCCGGCAAATATTCCGAAACCGACGACGAAACCGACAAGCGATGAGCCCGCGATCGCGGCGATAATGCAGCCGGCGCCCGTCATAATGCCGCCGATGGTAGCCACCCATCGCGGACCGATGACGTCCTGGAGCCGGCCGGCGGGAACCATCGCCAGCGCGAAGACGATGCAGGCCACCGAATACGGCAGCGCCTTGTCCGCGTTCGACCAGCCCCATGAATCGGGAATTCCACCCTTTATCACGCTCCAGGCGTACAGGATGCCGAGCGCGAGATTGATGCCTGTTCCGGCAAGCGCAACTATCCAACCTTTTGTTACAGCGTTATCACTCATTGTACTCTCCTGTTTTTATTTATATTTTCGGGCACGCCCCCTCCCGCGAAAAACAGCTTTGCGTTAAGGCGGGAACATGCCGCTCCACACGACAGAGCCTTCCCGGCAGAAGCGGGAACGGGCGCCGTAATGCGTAACTCAGGCACAATGTTTGCAGTTATCAAAAGAGCGAGAGGATGTCTGCCGAACGGGACGGGCCGAATTAAAGCTTTCGGCGTATCACAGACGGCGATTGTTTTTTTTTGATCACCTAAACAGAAACTACGGGGATTAAATAATTATGTCAATATCTTTTTATTATATGGTCGATTTAAAACTACTGCGGCGAGCCGGCTGATCAGACCGGCGGCCGCCGGTCTATACTTTAAAAAATTCCATCGATGTTTTCATCAGCTCGGCCATCGAGGCGACGGATTCGCTGCTTCGCGCCATCTCTTCCGATCCCGAAGCGTTGGACTGCGTCATTTCGTTAATGCTGCCGATCGACCTGACGACTTCTCCGATAGCGATCTTCTGTTCCTCGGTCGCGGCGCGAATTTCCTCTGAACGCGCTTTGACGTAATCGGCCTCCTTGAGCACCACTTCGTTGACGGTCATCTGCTCCTTCATGTTCTGGCCGATCGAGTTCATCATGGTGGTGATCGAGGAAACCCCCTCGATGATCCGCGAAATGATCTCCGACGAGCTGACGATATCGGCCATTCCAATTCCGATCTCAGAAGTGTTAAGCTTGATAAGCGAGTCGATCTCCTTGATGCTGGCGGCCGTCTGGTCGGCAAGCTTTGATATCTCATCCGCCACCACGGCAAAGCCCCGTCCCGCGTCGCCGGCGCGCGCGGCCTCGATCGCGGCGTTGAGCGAAAGGAGGTTTATCCGCTCAGAAATGTCGTTTATCATCTCGACGATAGTGGTCATGTCGCGCGAACTCTGGGTGATCTTATCCATGGTCCGGTTCATCCTCTTCAGCGATTCGCCGCCGGAGCTCGCGTCGCTCGATATCGAGTCCGCCACGTTCTGCGCCTGCCCGATATCCCCCGCCATGACTTTTATCTTGCCCGACAGGTCGCTGATGCGGGATATCAGCAGGCCTATATGGTCGAACTGCTCCCGGACCCCCGAGGACACGCTGTCCATCCCCGCTGAAATTTCCTCGATCGACGCGGTGATCTCCTCGACGGTGGCGGCCTGTCCCTGCGCGTTTTCTGAAAATGACATGGTCGATGAGGACATCTCTTCCGACGAAGTCGCGAGGTCGGCCGCCGTGTCAAGGATATTGCGCACCACCCCCCGGATCCTGTCGACGAGAAGGTTGATCCCGGTGGCCACCATGCCCACTTCGTCCCCCGTCAGAACCTTCGCTTCGCCCGTCAGGTTGCCATCGGTGATCTCCGAAAGCACGGAGCGGCACTCCTGAAGCGGATGGAGCCTGCGATTGACGAGGTTGGATATCATGGCGATCGCGACCAGCATCCAGAAAATTCCAAGCAACACCATCCAGAGCGCAAGCGACCCTGAATATTCAATCAGGTCTGATCGGTTAGTGCTCGCGACGCAGAAGAAATGATACTGGTCGTTTTTCAGCGCCACGGCGAACTTGTCGATGCCCCCGTAATTGTACGCGAGTACCTTCCCGGGCTCCTTCATTACCTTTTTTCCCCATTCGTATTTCGCGAGCGAATCCTTGAATATAACTTCCTTTTTAGGATGAGCAAACGCAAGGCCGCTCCGGTCGCTGAGAAAGACGTAGCCCGTCCTCCCGATTTTTATATCCTTTAAAATATTATACGAAACCGAATCGAAATCGACTGACAATCCCAGTATGCCGACTACCGCGCCGCCCCGCATGACCGGCGCGGTTATCAGGACAACCGGCTTGCCGGTAACCGTTGAAAGAGCCGGATCGCTGATATGGAGTTTTCCCTCAAGGGCCTGGTCGATATTTTTGGCAAAACCAGGTAATCTCAATCTTGTACCCCGGAGTTTTCCCGATGAGTCAGCTTTCATGATAGCGTCTTTTTCCGGGGTGGCGACAAAAAGCGTATTGTATATGTTCTGAGAGGAAAAGAAATCGTTCAGGAACCTTTCGACAGCATCATAATTGCCAGCGGCGAACGCGTCGACAAGCTGACGGTTCTTTGCAAGATATTTCGCGTTGTATTCCTGCTGTTCGTAAAATGAGGCGAGCTGCCTTTCCACGTTACGCGCGGTATTTATCATGTCGTTTTCGTATACCTTGATCATCGAGCTATTGGCGATGTTGAGCGACGTCGTTGTCAGGATAAGCGAAAGAAGGAAACAGATGAGTCCCACACCGCCGGTCAGAGCCGCCATGGTCGAGCCGAAAAGCGTCCTTGTCTTTCCGGACATCACCCTGCCCGTGGAATCGAAAATCCCGCTTTCCATGAGCTTCTTTGTGAGGATCCCGGTCGCGAGGCTGAACTCAATCACCGATATCGCGGTACAGATGCTTCCCGCGAACCAGAGCGAAACAAGCTGGTCATAGCTTATCCCCGCGCCGATGTTGACAATCAGGCTCACAAGGACAAGTCCCACGACCCATCTGACCGCGACATCGACTGCATGCATGGTAGAAAGCCCCACCAGCCGCTCCCGGATAATGATGATGATATCATCCGGAACCCGCTCGTTCTTTTCAGACAATTCAGCGAACCGGCTGAACGGCGCGAGCAGATACCTGTTGAAAAAAACCGCGATCGCATTGAAGATCATGGCGACGATCACAAGCGCTATGACAAACGACACGCGCTGATTGGGGGTAATGGTCGCTTTACTGAGGTAGATGATGACCCCAATTGGGATAACGCCCCCCAGGATAAAACCTTCTGTAAAAAGAAAATACTTTCTCCGAAAGTCATTGATTATACTGACATATCCCGGTTTATCCATACGTTCGCTCCTTATCCCTGATGCAAACGGGCAATAATCGACCAACCGATTCATATTACATTCGAATGAAATACAGGTTAAGTATTATCACTATTAACCAATTTTAACATAACACGAACGAGTGATTTTTATATGGTCATTTGTTGTGAAAATTTACCGCTCGATGAGGTTATCTGATGGAAGTGGTAGGTGCCGCTGTAAGAGTTTTGCGGCGGGAACGTATCAGATCGAATAATCGCTGAGGGCACCGGTAAGGCCGCTTTTGGTCCTGCACCGGTTAACCAGCTCTTCAAGGGTGATGGAATCGAGGAACTCGGTGAGGAGCGAGCCCATCTGGTTCCAGACTTCGCGGGTCACACAGTCGCCCGCCCGCTCGCACACGCCGGCGTTGGATACGCACTCGACCAGGCCCAGATCGCCTTCAAGCGTCTCGACGATCTCACGGAGGCGGATCTCCCCGGCCGGGCGGCTCAGGATATATCCCCCGTGGGCGCCGCGGAAGGTGGTGACAAGCCCCCTCGCCTTCAGCGGTATGATGATCTGGCTCAGGTATTTCTCGGAGATCTCTTCGGATTTCGCAATGTCCTTGAGAAAGATCGGACCTTTGCCCGCGTTCATTCCGAGGGATACCATGAGCCGTACACCATAGCGGGACCGTGTTGAAAGACGCATTGACGCTCTCCTTATCCGCGGGGCCGGCCTTTTCAGGCTCGTGCCGCCCTTACTGATTTCCGAAAAGCCAGGTCGAGAGATAGCGCTCCCCGGTGTCGGGCAGTATCACGACGATTGTTTTGCCCGCCGACTCTGTGCGCTTCGCGATCTCAAGGGCGGCCCACATCGCCGCGCCGCCTGATATGCCGGCGAGGATGCCTTCCTTTTTCGCGAGCTGCCTCGCCGTCTCTCCCGCATCACCATGCGCCACCCGGATGATTTCGTCAACAAGATTCAGGTCGAGCACCTGCGGCACAAATCCCGCGCCGATCCCCTGGATCTTGTGAGGTCCGGGAGTGCCGCCTGAAAGCACCGGCGAGTCCGCCGGCTCCACCGCGATAACCTTAAGTGAGGGCTTGCGCTTCCTGATCATATCCGAAATACCGGTAATGGTCCCTCCGGTGCCCACCCCCGCGACGAGGATGTCGATCGCGCCGTCGGTGTCGTTCCAGATCTCCTCCGCCGTGGTTTTACGGTGTATCTCGGGATTGGCGGGGTTGTTGAACTGCTGCGGCATGAAACTTCCCGGGGTCTCCCGTACCAGTTCCTCCGCCTTTTCTACCGCGCCTCTCATCCCCTTCTTTCCTTCGGTGAGCACCAGCTCCGCGCCGAAAATCGCCAGAAGCTGACGCCGCTCAACGCTCATCGTGTCGGGCATGGTGAGGATCAGCCGGTAGCCCTTCGCCGCGCAGACGAACGCGAGCGCGATGCCGGTGTTCCCGCTTGTCGGCTCGATGATCACCGTGTCAGGGGTGATACGGCCGTCGCGCTCAGCCGCCTCGATCATCGCGATCCCGATCCGGTCCTTGACGCTGGACAGCGGATTAAACGACTCCAGCTTCGCAAGGAGCGTGACTCCCTGCGCGCCGGCAAGTTTACTGATGCGGACCAGCGGCGTGTTGCCGATGGTCTCGGTGATGCTGTTATATATCCTGCTCATGATTCCACACTCCTCTACACCGCTTTCCTCAACGCCTGCTCAATATCGGCAATGATGTCGTCGATGTGCTCGATCCCGATCGAAAGCCGGATAAAATCGGGCGTCACGCCGGTGGCCAGCTGCTCGTCCGCAGAAAGCTGCTGGTGCGTCGTGCTCGCCGGGTGGATCGCCAGGCTCTTCGCGTCCCCGACGTTGGCAAGGTGGGAGATAAGTTCAAGCGAGTTGATGAACTTCCTTCCCGCCTCGATGCCGCCCTTGATGCCAAACCCGAGGATCGCTCCCGCTCCCTTTTTAAGATACTTATCCGCGCGCGCTTTTTCAGGACTCTTATCCAACCCCGGATAGCTCACCCAGCCCACGCCCGGATGGCTTTCCAGATACTTCGCCACCGCCAGCGCATTCTCAGAGTGCCGCGGCATACGCAGGTGCAGTGTCTCGACTCCCTGCAAAAAGAGGAACGAGTTGAACGGCGACAGGGCCGGCCCCAGGTCGCGCAACAGCGTCACACGGGCTTTGAGGATATAGGCGATGTTGCCGATCGGCGCGAGCGCATCAACAAAGTTCAGTCCATGATAGCTTGGCTCCGGGTCGGCGATGAGGGGAAATTTGCCGTTGGTCCAGTTGAACTTTCCGGAGTCCACGATGAGGCCGCCGATCGAGGTCCCGTGGCCGCCGATGAACTTGGTCGCCGAATAGACGATGATATCCACCCCGTGATCGAACGGCCGGAGGATGTAGGGCGATACGGTGTTATCCAGCACAAACGGAATACCGTTGCGGTGCGCGACGCCCGAAATCCCTTCAAGGTCGGCCACGTCGAGCTTCGGGTTGCCGATCGATTCGGCGTAAACCGCCTTCGTCTTCGGCGTGATCGCTTTCTGGATCGCGTCGAGATCGTTCGATTTCACGAAATTCACCTTGATGCCAAGACGCCTGAAGGTATAATGGAACAGGTTGTAGGTGCCGCCGTAGAGGTTGTCCGCCGATACGATCTCATCACCCGCCTGGGCGATATTGAGTAATGCCAGCGAAATAGCCGACTGCCCGCTTGCCGTCGCAAGCGCCCCCACTCCGCCGTCAAGCGCGGCGATCCTCTTTTCCAGCACGTCGCTTGTGGGATTCATGAGCCGGGTATAGATATTGCCGAACTCCGTCAGGCCGAAAAGGGCGGCCGCGTGGTCAGTATCGCGAAACTGGTATGAGGTGGTCTGGTAAATAGGCACCGCACGCGAGCCCGTGGTCGGGTCAGGCTCCTGGCCGCCATGCAGGGCCAGCGATTCAATTTTCAGATTTGCGTCGATTTTACTCATGGGGATCCTCCAGGGTACAATAGTTACAATTATCGATAAATCAATATACTACTAAATCTATCAAATTAGTAGTATATAAATCTCATCCATGCTTTTTGTCAAGAAAAATGATAAATTATTAGTAATTTTATCGAAAAAGTAGTAATTAATAATTTTCGGATACAGGGAGATGCGCGATATATTTCCTTATTAGATGGATGGCTGATTCTTTGATATCGGCGGTAATTTCTATTGACAAACCCTTACAAACAGACCTCCGTAAGGGAGTCGGAGATGATGGATGGATGATTTCTACCGTATAATGACCCACCGAACCGAAATGGTGCTCGGCAGCGCCGCCATGGAAGCGCTTGCGAGGGCAAAGGTGATAGTATTCGGCGTTGGCGGCGTGGGAAGCTGGTGCGCCGAAGCGCTCGTCCGTTCGGGACTTCTCAATCTTACAATAGTCGATTCGGATACCGTCTGCCCGACCAACATTAACCGTCAGGCTCAGGCGACCTCCCTCAACCGGGGGAATGTCAAAGTGCATGAGATGGAAAAGAAGCTCCTCGCCATCAATCCCGGGGCAGCCATAACGGCGATCCACGACGTGTACGACGAAAGAAGCTTCAGCCGGTTCGACCTGGCTTCCTTCGATTACGTGATCGACGCGATCGACAGCCTGAAGAACAAGGTCCTTCTGATCGAACAGTGCCTCGTATCCGGCACGAAACTCTACTCGTCCATGGGAGCGGCCTCCAGGACCGACCCGACACGGATAAAGGTCGGCCCGCTCACCGGCACCGTCAACTGCCCGCTCGCGCGCGTGGTGCGCAGGAACCTCAGAAAGAAAAACCTGACCACCGACATTACCTGCGTCTACAGCGATGAACTGCCGGTCGCGCCCGCCGTCGAAACGCTGTGCGGTTCGGGAGCGTGCGACTGCTGCGGGGAAAAAGCGGCAGGACCGGATGACGCGTCGCGGACAGACTGGTGCTCGATGAAAAAACAGGTGAACGGCTCGCTTGTGCAGATCACGGCAATCTTCGGCTTCACGCTCGCTTCACTGGTGATCAACGACATTCGAGCAACGGCCGCCAGGGAACTGGTGGCAACGCCAGGCACAATAGTGAAGTAATTCCCGCCGCAGTTTGAGATTATTTCAGCAGTTACACCATCACTACCGAATTATCAGCGCATGGCAGCGCGCGCGAAGCGCTCATGCATCCGCCGCCAGGCGAGAAGGAGAAGGAGCCCGCCGACGAACGCCGCGATGAGATAGAAGAACACGTCGCCAGCGATCGAATAGAAGGTGGCGTGGTTCAGCCTGAAATCCATTGATCCCACGAGGTAGCCTTTGCGCAGTATCGGAATTGACGCGGTCTCGCGGCCGTACGGGTCGATGAACACGGTGTAGCCGGTGTTGCCCGCGCGCAGGAGCCAGAGGCCGTTCTCGACCGCGCGGAATTTAGAGGCCGCGTAGTGCTGCATGTGCCCGTTGTAGGTATCGGTCCATCCGTCATTGGTGATGTTGACGAGAAAATCCACGCCGAGCAGCTTGTACTGCCGGCAGAGCCTGAAGAAGATGCCCTCGTAGCAGATCAGCACGCCGAATTTTCTTCCGAGCGCCTCAAAGCGCACCGGCCCCGATCCCGGGCTGAACGAGGACGCGCCGAAACTCTGCACGAGCCTCGACACCCACGGGAACCACCGCTCGTAGGGAAACCACTCGCCGAACGGCACCAGGTTGATCTTGTAGTAACTGCGCACCACATTTCCCCCGCCGTCGATGAGCACGGCGCTGTTGTGAAAACGCGGCTCGAAGCGCGCCATATTGTAGCTTCGGCCGATCTCGCCGGTGAGCAGCGGTTTGCCGTTATGCGAAACAAAATCGAAGAGCTGGCGCTCGAAGCTGTTGAGCCGCCCGGTCTGGAAGCTGTGCGAAATGAGCTCGAGGGTGGCCGACTCAGACCAGACCAGCATGTCGGGGTTGCGCTCGATCGCGCGGTTGGTCAGGCGCATGAGTTCCTGGAGATAATGCATCCGGTTGATCGACCAGTTATCCCACGGGTTGATACACGACTGCACCATCGCCACACGCATGTCGCTGCGCGACGCGCGGCCCCCCGCAAGCATCACCACACCGCCGGCAAGCGCGATGAGGGCCACCGCGGCCGCGAGCGCCACCAGCCGCTTCCCGGTAGCTTCGGCGAACGATTTCATGAGCGCGACGCCTTTATCCTTCACGAATAAAAGATGGTCGGATACGAGGCAGTTGGCGAACACGACAAGGAACGAAACGCCCATGACGCCGGTGACGGAGGCCATCTGCACGAGCGCCGTGAACGGATACTGCGAGTAGCCCCAGTAGGTCCAGGGGAACGCGAGGCTGCCGAGCGACTGTATCCAGTCGACGCAGATCCAGACCGCCGGATATATGACGACGCGCAGCCGCTCGAAACGGCGCGAGAGGAACTCCGCGATGAGTATCCGCGTGACGAAAAATCCGGTGAGCGCCGGAATGAGAAAGGCGAGCACGACGGCGTATCCCCCCTCCACCACCGCGCCGAAATTGCCGATCCAGTTGTACGTGAGAAGATTGCCCGCAAGCCCGGTGAGAAATGAGTACGCGAAAACCTGCTTCATCGACCGGCCGCGCACGAACATGAAAAGCGGCGCGAGCGAAAACCACGCGAAAAACGCAAAGCCTTTCAGGAACCAGAAGTCGTAGCTCGGAAACGAGAGGAACATGAGAAGCGCGGTGAGAAGATAGTAATGCTTTTTCGAAAAGTCAGTCACGGCCTGTAAACTCCTGTTCATTCCCCCACCCCGCCGATCATTTCAATGAATTCGTCCTCAGAGATCACCGCCACGCCGAGCTCGCGCGCCCTGTCGAGCTTCGATCCCGCCGCCTCGCCCGCGACAACGTAGTCGGTTTTTTTGCTCACCGAGCCGGCCGCGCGACCGCCGTGTTTTTCAACAATTGTTTCTGCGTCCCTGCGCGTGAGCTTCACGAGCGTGCCGGTGAACACGAAAGTCTTTCCTTCAATTCCTTCCTTCGCTTCTGTTTCGGACGCCTCATCGCGGATCACCACGCCCGCGCGCTTCATCGCGTCGATGAGCGCGATATTTCCGGCGTCGGTAAAATATTCACGCACCGTCCGCGCGACCTCGGGGCCAACCTCGTGTATTGCGCGCAGATCCTCCTCGGAGATTTCGTAGAGGCGGTCAAGCCTGCGCGCCGAGCGCGCGATCACCTTCGCGATATGCTCGCCGACGTTGCGGATGCCGAGGCTTTTCAGAAAGTGCGAGAGCGGCACGTTCTTTCGCGCGGCGATCGATTCTATGATCTTGTCGGCGATCTTATCGCCCATCCGCTCCATCGCCAGAAGGTCTTCCCTGGTCAGCGTGAAGATATCGGCGATCGTCCTGACGCGGCCGGCGTCATACAGGCGCTGCAGGAGCTCGGGGCCGAAATATTCTATATCCATCGCGTCCTTGGAGATGAAAAACCAGAGCCCTTCCAGTTTCTTCGCCTCGCAGCGCGGATTGACGCAGCGGATGTAGATCTCTTCTTTCTGCAGTTCCGATCCGCAGGACGGGCAGCGCTCGGGCACAACGATCTCTGACGCAGAGTCGGGCCTTTTGTCGGCGATGATCTCCACCACCTTCGGGATCACGTCGCCGGCGCGGATCACCTTCACCGTATCCCCGATCATGAGGCCGAGCTTTCTGACCTCGCTGAAGTTGTGGAGGGTGGCACGCTTTACCATCACCCCGCCGATGTTGACCGGATGGAGGTTGCCGACAGGAGTGACAAGCCCGGTGCGGCCGACCTGCAGGTCGACGCTTTCAAGCACCGTGATCGCCTCGCGCGCGGGAAACTTCCACGCGGTCGCCCAGCGCGGGGCCTTGCCCGTCGCGCCGAGGATATCGCGGTGAGCGTAATTGTCGAGCTTGACGACGATCCCGTCGATGTCGAAGTCGAGCTCATGGCGGTGTTGCATCCAGTAGGTGTAAAACGCGGAGATCTCGTCGATGCGGCCGAACGCGACATGCTGCGAGCATGGAAGTTTCGCGGAGGTGAAGAAGTCGAACATCATTTTCTGGGATACGATCCGCTCCCCGCCGCTCACTTTCCCCGTGGCGTAGAGGACGATGTCAAGGCCGCGGGATTCGGTGACGCGCGGATCGAGCTGGCGAAGCGAGCCGGCCGCGGCGTTGCGCGGATTGGCGAACGGCGGCTCGCCCGCGGCCTCCTTTTCGGTGTTAAGCCGCTCGAACGCGCCGTGGCGCATAAACACCTCGCCGCGCACCGAAAGGAACTCCGGCGCCTTCGTCCCCTCGATGGCGAGCGGAAGCGACCTGATTGTGGAGATGTTCGCGGTGACGTCCTCGCCGCGCTCCCCGTCGCCGCGCGTCGACCCCTGGACAAAGCGCCCGCGCTCGTAGACGAGCTCCACGGCGAGGCCGTCGAATTTCAGCTCGGCGCAGTAGCCGATGTCTTCGGTCTCGAGCGCCTTCGCGCAGCGGCGGTGGAACTCGAGAAGTTCATCGGGCGTGAACACGTTGCCAAGGCTCTGCATCGGCGGATCGTGGCGCACCTCGGAGAAGGTCTTCGCGGCCGCCCCGCCTACCCGCTCGCTCGGAGAGCCTTCGATCTTCAGGCTCGGGTTCTTCCGCTCGATCTCAACGAGCTCCCGCATCAGTTCATCGTAGGTCGCGTCGTCGACGAGCGGCGCGTCGAGGTTGTAGTAATGATCGTTGTATTTTTCGATAAGCGCCACCAGCTCGCGGTAGCGCTTTTCAACGGTTTCCTTTTTCATACGCGATCCGGATCACGGAGTTTTCATTCGATGTGGGAGCGATTGTGGCGCGGGATGAGCAAAAATGCAAATCAATTTCCCTGCGGGGCGTCCCCGTTTTCGCCGTTCTGGACGATCTCCGCTTTTTCTATCCGCTTCTTGACAAGTTTGGATACGAACCACACTACGGCGAGGACCGCCAGCACGACGGCGAACCCGATCTTCGTGTCGCGTATCCACCGTATGAGAAGCTCGCGGTTGCTCGCGCCGAAGTAGCCGAGGTAAATCCACACCGGGACGCTGATAAGCGCCGCGAGGCCGTCAATTAAGAAGAAGGTGCCGAAGCTCACGAAGCGCGTCATCCCCGCCGTGAGAAAAATCGGCGTTCGCAGGCCCGGGAGGAAGCGCGCCGCGAAAAGCACCCATTTCCCGTTTTTATTGAAGCTTTTGAGAATCCGCTCGTACCACTGGTGGCTGATGAAACGGCCGAGTATTTTTTTGTGAAACACCTTCTCTCCGAAGACGCGCCCGATATTGTAGATGACGCTGTCTCCGATCATGATGCCCGCAAAACCGACCAGAAGCATCAGGTGCACGTTGGTATAGCCGAGGCCGGAGATGATGCCGCCCGCCAGAAGCGAGATATCCTCGGGGATGGGAACGCCGAACCCGCACAGGAGGAGCACCCCGAATACGGAGAGATATCCGAATGATGAATAAAAGCCGACCATCGAATCAATCGAGACCACAGGGCCCTCCTGCCTTGTTTAAGATTCCGCCATGACACATGCCTTGCGCGTTTATGTAAACTTTCTTTTCTTTGACCACCTGAGATTTTTGGACTTTTTGCCGCCTCGCCCTCATTGTGGACCGGCGCCAAACGAGACATCTATCACGCTTTTCGGGGCCGGCGTGGCTTCTTTCGCAGCGGCCGCGCTCCTGATCAGGGACGGCAAAATGCGGGTGATACAATCCACATCTTCTTTTTTCCACGGTTAACCTTTGTTAATTACAGCGTCCCTACAGCATGCTATCTTACTCCACAGTTACGCGCGCGGTTTCAGGCGGATACGATTTCATCAGGGGGATACATCCATGCAGATCAACAACAGAATCTATGACGAAATGGGCGATTTATGGTGGGACAGGACATGCGGACCGTTCGCGTCGATCCGTTTTTTCATCAATCCCGTGAGGACCGCGTACTTTCTCAGGACCGCGGCGCACGCCGGCATGCCCGGGGCGAAAACGCTCCTCGACATCGGATGCGGCGGCGGGCTCCTCTCCGAGGAGTTCGCGAAAGCAGGTTACAGCGTCACCGGCGTCGACCCGTCACTGCGATCAATCGAAACCGCGCGCCGTCACGCGGCGGAAGAGGGCCTCGAAATAGCCTACCACACCGCCACAGGGGAGCGGCTTCCTTTCGCCGACGCGTCGTTCGATTTCGCCGCCTGCTGCGACGTGCTCGAGCATGTAAACGATCCTTCAAAGGTCATCGGCGAGATCGCGCGCGTGCTGAAACCCGGTGGCCTCTTCTTCTACGACACGATCAACAGGACATTTGCAAGCTGGCTCAAAGCGATCCGCGGGGCCAGTGCGTGGATGGGAAAAGACGCGAGCGCTTCCACGGAAAACTCGCATGTGTGGAATATGTTCATCAGGCCCGGGGAGCTTCGCGCGATGATGGCGGCGCGCGGATTGCGCGATATCGAGACAAAAGGGATTGTGCCCGGCGCGGGCATCCTCACATCGCTTATAAGCATAAGGAAGAACAGGAAGGGGCAGATCGACTTCGAGGAGCTCGGAAAAAGGATGAAGTTCCGCGAAAGCGCAGATATATCCGTTTCATACATGGGATACGGAATCAGGCGGTGATCCGTTCCTGGCATTGAAAAAAAAGGCCGTACCTTTTCAGGAGCGGCCTCTTATAGTAAAGGGATATTGAGTACTGTGCTGTTACAATCCTCTGCTCTTCAGATCGGACGCGATGCTCACGAAGAAATCCGGAGCGTCGTAACCGGGAGTAGCAAGTGAGAGCAGTCCGACCGCGGCCATGTGGTTGACGCCGCCGGCCCACCAGGAACCTTCTATCGTGCCTTTGAAAACGCCCCATTGCGCCGAGGTAACCGATACAAGGCCGTCGTTAGCGCCTTCAAACGGCAGCATTGCGAGCCAGGTCACGCCAAGCATTCCCGCGCCGGCGATGTTTTTGATCTTGTACGCATAGCTCTGATAGTAGACGCCTGACATGTTCGGCGTGTTCGGATTGAAAACGTTGATCATATTGGAACGAACGAGGTCGTATCCGTTAGCGACAGAGTTACCGTTGACATCACCCATCAACAGGGCGAAAACGAGATTAAGCGCGCTTCCGACAAGCGGTTCCATGGAATTGGGGATGATGCCCATTATCATATCGGCGATCACGCTGCCGCGGTGCGGCCCCGCGATACTCGTATGGCTTGCCACTTTCGATGCCATGCCGAGATTGGATATCGCATAGCGAGTGTAGAGCGTACCGTGCGAATGGCCTATGAGGTTGATCTTGGCCTTGCCGGTCACCGCCAGTATCTGCAACACCTGGGCCCTCCACTGGGCCGCTTTGCTCGCGGTTGAATCCATCGCGTTGACGCTGGTTATATACACGTCGGCGCCATTGTCCTCAAGCTCACCGGGTATATCACCCCAGTAGTCGATAATGCCGAGGATTTCTGCCTGAGCACCCATACCATGGGAGAGTACGATCGGATATTTTGTTGCCGCTGTTGATGAATCACCACCCGCATACGCGCCTATCGGAATAGCGAGCGCGCAAAGCACAAGAATAAAGAGACATCTCTTAATCATCGTGACCTCCATCGCGTTAATAACAAATTTTCGGTCACAATATAACCACCCGGCACAGAAAATGTCAACCAAAACCGTCCGTCCGGTCTCTTTTTTTTCATCAAACGGCCTTTTTACAAAAATAATTGCGCTGCCTTATCCTGTGTTTTAATAAACATGCGGATAAACAGCGGATTTCGAACATACTAGCATCATGCGTCCATTTAAATTCACCCAAAGCGCCCGGCAGGAATGACAGATAACGGAAAAAGTGGTTGAATTCCTTCTCATGAAACAGGCTACATATTACTGTCATACAACATCACTATCACGGAGTAGTTCCGGAATGAAACAGTCAAATTGCGAAAACTGTCCGATGCGCAGGAAGTATGATACCGATCCCCGGTCGTTCACGGGAAGGCTCTGGAAATGGCACATACGGTGGTGCCCGGGATGGAAGTCGTATCTCAGGGCGGCGGACCCTGAAAAACGTGAGGATCTTTTCACCCGATACGGAAGGAGGAGCGTGTAATCCTGAAAGGACTCAGAGCTTCGTCGCGTCCGAAAGGCTCACGTTCGAAGCGAAGAGCGCGGGGATGAACGCCGAGAGGCATGAAACCGCCACCGAGAGGAGCATCGCGGCGGGAAGCAGGCCGCCCGTATCCGCCCCGAACGCGATGCCCTGCAGGGCGGGAAGATATGCCGGTATGGAATGCGCGAGTTTACTCACCGCAAGCCCGCCGAGATAAAGGCCCGCCGCGCCGTATATGCTTCCGACAATGGCCGCCTCGGCAAGAAACGTGGCGATGATGCGCAGCTTCGACATGCCGACGATGCGCTTGAGCACGATCTCATCGCGCCGGAAATAGACGATCGAGAGGTAGGCGTTGAAGATCGCGACAGCCGTGAGCGCGAGCACAAGCACCGAAATGAGCAGGAACGCCGCGTCGATGAAACGGACCGCGCTGCGCGTCTTGTCGGCGATATCGCGGCGCGACTCGACCCGCAGGCCCATTCCCCGTATCTCGTCGACTGCGCGGGAAAGGTTCTTCGGGTCATCAACTGAGGCGTAGAGCGCCACCACGGAGAGGCATTCCCCGCGGCCGCCGCAGAGCGATTTCAGGAATTCCGCCGGCACCACGATCCCGGTTGAGGCGAGCTTCGACGTGAAGCCGAAAATCCTCCCTTTGTACTCCCGCGCCCCGTCTCCGCGGGAAAACGACGACGCGCCGACGGTCAGGTCGAGCGGAAGGCCTGTCAGGTCCTTTTCGCCGAGCGCGGGCAGGCCGTTTGACGCGGCGAAATTATTGTAGAGATCAAGCGCGAAGCGCGGCACCACCACGGGCACGGTCTCACCGGCCCTGAATTCGCGCCACGTCATCCGATGATCGCGGAAGAACGCGCCGTCGACTCCGCTCATGATGATATCGGTGCGCATCGCCTGCCCGAAGAGGCCCGCGCGAAGCATCGCCGGAAGGTTCAGGCGGTACACCGGACGCACGTCCGATATCCCCCCGATCCGCCCGACCGCCTTCACTCTCCGCTCGCCGATGCCGGGCACCGTCCGCGAGAATCCGAACGCCGGAGCGCGCGAACTGTCGGCCGGCGTGACCTGTATCTCATTGATCGCCAGCGTTCCGAAAAAACGGGTCTCGAGGTAGGATGAAACAGCCCGGCGCAGCGAAACGAAAAAGACGAGGAAGGCGATGAGGAAGAGAATGCCGAAGCTCGCGATGAGCACCCGAGGAAGGCGCCTGATGAGATACGACGATTCAAGGGCGATGTTTCCGAGGACATGTATCACTGGAAGAGCTTCCCCTGCGTTTCGGGCTCTTCCTTCTTCTGGTCCTTCTCCTTCGCGTCGAGGCGCGCGATCACGCTTCCGGTCGCGGCATCCGTAACCGCGGCCGTCTCCATTTTACCGGTCTCCAGGAGCGAAATCACCTTCTTGATGTCATCCCACACGTCGCGCTTGAGGGGGCTCGAATCGCCGCCGTTGCGCAGCACATAGGAAGGGTGATAGGTCGGCATAACCGGAATATTGTTATAGACCTGCCAGTGCCCGCGGATTTTGGTGATGCCGTTTTTCGTCTTCAGCAGAAACTGCGTCGAGGGATTGCCGAGCGTGATGATCACATCGGGTCTGATGATCTCGATCTGCTTCATCAGGAACGGCCCGCAGGTGCGCGCCTCCTCCTCGTCGGGGGGACGGTCGCGCTGAAATTCCATGTTCACGGTCGGACGGCACTTGACGACGTTGCAGATGTACACGTCCTCGCGCCGCAGCTTCATCCCCTTCTCGATGATCGCGGTCAGAAGCTGCCCGGCCCTTCCGACGAACGGTCGTCCCTGCAGGTCCTCATCCTTCCCGGGTCCCTCGCCGATAAACACGACGCGCGCGTCGGGATTTCCCTCTCCGAAAACGATCTTCGTGCGCGTCGTCGCGAGTTTGCATCGCGTGCAGTCGCCGATCTCGTCGCGCAGCTCCTGCAGGAGCCGCGCCTTCTCTTCAGCCCGTTCACTCATACTCATGTCCAGTACCGGATTTTTCGCACCAGCCTGCCGCGCGCCTTTTCGCACGCCCTGTATCCGCCCTCGAGCGCACTGCCTGACTGGGTGAAGTCGAGCGAGCCGATATCCCCGAGCTCCGGCTGAATGAGTACCGTCGGCCGGTAGTGGCGCAGGAGCCGTGTCGTGTTTATATATTCCATTATATCAATCGATTGCGAGATCACCTGAAATATGCTCGGTGTCTTTAACTCGTATTCTTTCTGCTTACCGACACCGATCCCGAGCCACCGCTCCACTGACTCGATCCAGCGGTTGCGAGGTTCCTTTTCCTCCCGAAGGTAGCCGATATCGGCCGCCTCGGCCTCCCGCACCTCTCCTCCATCATCCCCGCGCCCGATGGCGCGCTTGACCATCCGCCACAGGCGCCGCTGTTCCACCGTGGGATGGAGGTTCACCGCGACGGTGAGGTTCGCTCCCATGCGGCGCACCACGTCGAGCGGCACCGGGCTTGCCACGCCGCCGTCGATGAGAAAGGTATCGCCGAACTTCATCGGGGTAAACACGCCCGGGATCGAGACGCTCGCTCGAAGCGCGTCAAGCACGCAGCCGCTGCGAAAAACCACCGGTGCGCCGGAGTAGTAGTCGGTCGCCATGATCGAGAGCGGCACGGAGAGGTCTTCAATGTTCATCTTCGGGTCGATATAGCGCGCCATGAAGGCGACGAGCTTTTTCCCTTCGACCATGCCAGACCGGGGAAACACCGGGTCGACCAGCGAGAGCAGCTCCTTTCTCCCCATCTTCAAAAGGTCGCGCTTGAACTCACCGAGCTTGCCGGCGCCGTACACCGCGCCCACGACCGCGCCGATGCTCGAACCTGAGATCATATGGATAGGGATATTAAGTGACTGAAGATATTCAATAACGGCGATGTGGGATACGCCTTTCGCCCCGCCGCTGCCCAGCGCGAGTCCCACCCTGCGACGCCTGAAATATTTTAACGGATTGAACATGGCCGGACACCCTTCTGACCTTTCGCCAGAAGGGTAGCACCATGCGTGCAGGAGTCAATCAAATTATGCCCGTACGTACGCGAGACTTTCTACTTGTATCTGAAAATGCCGTTTTTCATGACGGGCTTGCCGGATTCACGGAACACATCGAAATCAATCTCACCGCGCTTCGTCGACTTATAGGCCACAAGGGTGATCGTATCCCCCGGGAACACCGGCTTGGCAAAACGCGTGGATACGCTCTTCAGGCGGTTGACATCGCCCTTGAGCACATGATCGGTAAGCGAGTTTGTCGCCATTGCGAGCAGACAAACGCCGTGCATGATGGTCCGCGGCAGTCCCGACAGGCGCGCGAGAAAATTATTTGTGTGGATAAAGTTCTTATCCCCCGAAACTTCGGCATACTGGTACTGCTGGCCCTCTTCGGTTTTGATCGTCAGCCTGAAAGCCTCCTGCCGCTTCTCCTTTTCCTTCTTCTCGCGTTTTTTTCTCTTTGTTACCCCTTCCCCGGTCCCGCGCACGATAAACGCCGTCACGGCCTCACACACGAGATCGCCCTGTACGTATCCCTGGCAGAGAATATTGATCATCTCCCCCGCCGGCGTGTCCTCGATGTCGCGGACGGTCATCCTCATGGTGAGCGGTTCCCCGACTTTAAACGGCCTGTACCACATGACCGCCTGCTGACCGTGGACCATCCGGAGAAGGTTCATCCTGAGCCTCGGATGGGTCACGATATGACGGAACATCGGATAGAGCACCCTGGACATGATAAAAGGCGGGGCCAGGTTGTCTTTCCCGCCGTACCTGGAGATATTGCCCCGTGTTGCCTCGACGTAAGCCTCAACATCTTTCATGGTAATCGGATTGTACGTCCGTTCAAACGTGTATCCGATCATTTTACGATTAAGAGCCTTCGATCGCATATTGCGGATCATTGCCGCGATGAGTGCCAGCTTGGTAAATCCCATATCCTCCCTCCCAGCACCTGTAATAAGAATAATTGCTGCCTAAAATTTAAATTTTAATGCTCATAGTTCAAGCATATTTTATTTTTTTTTAAGCTTACACCAAGTCAGATATCTGTCGACGTATTCCTTAAAATGCCCGTTTGACACCTGTTGCGGAAAGAGCTTGGAAAAAATTTTTTAATAAACTTTCTTGACATACTCTTCCAAATACCATCTATGCTGTTCAAAACGTTCGGCGCATTTTAGTATGTCATTTTTTTGATGTGCAATAATATTAATTTGTTAAATATTAACGGGCGGGCGTTTTTTAAAAGAGGCTGTTAGTGAATCGACTTTTTTTATTGATTCCGGACGGCAACGGGCGTAGTATTATAACAGTGAGCGTTCCGTGTCGCGCACAATACGCGGAAGTTCAACATCGGTTTATTACGGGCACCACCATTCTGCCGCGGGCGGAGGTGGTGCTTAACGTTTTGAGTTAACTATCACCGGCTGATTACGTGTTATTTTCTCAACAGGTATAACTGAACCCAACACGAAACTTTAAACGAGGCATTACGATGGATCTTAAAATGCAGGATATCGTTGATTTGCTGAACGTTCCTGAAAAGACAGTACACCAGTGGATCAAGGAAAACAGAATTCCCGCCTACAAGGTCAAAAACCAGTACTACTTCAACAAAGCAGAAATCAATGAATGGATCCTCAAGAACAATATCAAGGTATCGCGAAAGATTCTTGACCTCAAACTGACCCAGAAGCCCGTCCTCATCTCGGACCTGATCCAGAAAGGCGGCATTCATTACGACATCAAAGGGAAAACGGTAAGGGATGTGATAAAGAAGGTCGTTGACGTCATCGCGATCCCCCCGGAGACCACAAGGCAGGTGATCCTCACCTCGCTCCTCGAGCGTGAGGAGATGATGACGACCGCGGTGGGGCACGGCATCGCCATCCCCCACCCCCGCAATCCGATCATCGCCGACGTCGACAACGAGAGCATATCACTGTGCCTGCTCGAGCACGAGGTCGACTTCAAGGCGCTCGATGGAAAACCGGTGAACACCCTGTTCGTCATCATCTCATCGAACGCGAAGCGCCACCTCGAGATCCTCTCCAAAATCTCGTTCCTGTGCCAGCAGAAGAACTTCAGCCAGCTCCTCACCGAAAAGGCCCCGAAGGAAACGATCCTCGAATTCATCGACACTATTGAGAAGGAATGGGCGAAGGGGCAATAGCAATGGAACTCTTTTTATACGCGTCAGCGGCAATCCTCGCAGGCGGCATCGCATCCCTCGCCGCCGGGGAACGGTGGAAGGGATGGATAGTCTCTCTCGGGTGCGGCATCGGGGGGACGCTTGCGGTCATCACCGCGTGGGGCGTCATCTTCGGAAGCGGCGCGATATCCGCGAGCTTCGCGCTCGCCTATCCGATCGGGCAGACGAGCGTCGTGATCGACCGCCTCGCTGCGTTTTTCATCATCGTGATATCCCTCGGAAGCTTCATCGCGTCGATCTACGCGATCGGCTACATGAGGGCGTACAACGGCTCCGGTCGGTCGGTCGGATCCCACTTCTTTTTCCTGGCCGTGCTCGTCTTTTCCATGCTCTTCGTGGTGACCGTGCAGAACGCGCTCGCGTTCCTTATCGCCTGGGAGATCATGTCGGTTTCGTCATTCTTCCTGGTGATTTTCGAAAATGAAAAAGAGGAGGTGTTCCGCGCGGGGATCAACTACCTCATCGCCATGCACATCGGCGTGCTCTTCCTCATCAGCGCCTTCGTTATCCTGAGCATCAAATCCGGCAGCCTCGACTTCGCCTCCTTCAAGGCGGCGCTCGCCGGGCAGCGAAACCTCATGAACCTGCTCTTCTTCCTCTTTTTCGTGGGATTCGGCACCAAGGCGGGATTCGTACCGTTTCATACATGGCTCCCGCGCGCGCATCCCGCCGCACCGAGCCATGTATCCGCCCTGATGTCCGGCGTCATGATCAAGACCGGCATCTACGGGATACTGCGGACCATTACGTTCATGCCCGGCACGACGAGAGAGATCGCCTACTCGGTGCTCGTCACCGCAATCTTCACCGGTATTCTCGGCATCGCCTGTTCGATCGCGCAGGGCAACCTGAAAAAGCTCCTGGCCTACTCCAGCGTCGAAAACATCGGCATCATCGGGATCGGCACCGGCACCGGCCTCCTCGGCATGCTCTACGGCAACAACACGCTCGCGCTGCTCGGCTTCGCCGGCGCGCTGCTGCACCTGTTCAACCATTCGATCTTCAAGTCGCTCCTCTTCTTCGGCGCGGGGGCGGTCTACCAGAAAACACACGAGCTCAACATCGAGCGGCTCGGCGGCCTTTCGAAAACCATGCGCCACACGACACTCTTCTTTCTCATCGGATCCTTCGCCATCGCCGGCCTGCCGCCCTTCAACGGGTTTGTAAGCGAGTTTGTCATCTACTGGAGCATGATCGCCGGGCTGCCGCAGAGCAGGCTCTCGCTCATGGTGACGCTCGTGCTCTCGTTCGCCGCGCTCGCGTTTATCGGCGCGATGGCGCTCCTCTCCTTTACGCGCGCGTTCGGCGTCGCGTTCCTCGGAAGCCCGCGCCACGAGCACCACGAAGCCCCGACAGAAGTTGATCTTACCATGCGCACAGCGATGGCGGTCCAGTGCGTTTTTATCGTGCTGATCGGACTGCTTCCCGTATACGCGCTCGGCGCTGTCGCGCGTATCGTGCCGGATATTATCGGCCCCTCGTCGGCAGGGGCGCTGCCTGCAATGACGGGCCTGGGGCGCATGGCGACCGGCGTCTACCTTTTCGCGGGAATATTCATCCTGCTTCTGATACTGCGCGCTTTCCTGCTGCGGAAACGCACAGTGACATCATTCAGGACGTGGGATTGCGGATACCAGGCCGGCACACCGAGGATACAGTACACCGGTTCATCGTTCGCCGCGCCCTTTGCCGAACTGATAAAACCCCTTCTCTCGCAGAAAGAATATATTATCCCCCCCAAGGGGCCGTTCCCCCGCTCGTCGAGTTATGAGCGCACCGTCGAGGACTCGTTCGAAGCGCGCGTTGTCGACCCGGCGGTAAACGGCATCGTGAAATTCCTCGACCTGTTCAGCTGGATACAGAGCGGCAACACCCAGCAGTATATCCTCTACGGACTGGTCTTCGTCATTATCGTCACCCTCTGGATGATGGGAGTGTAATCATGCTTATCACGGTCGCCAATGTTCTGTTTCTTATTTTCTTTCCGCTGCTTTTCATCGGCCTTATCAACCGGGTGAAATCGTTCTGGGGAGGAAGGCAGGGCCCGTCGGCGCTCCAGCCGTTCCGCGATTTCTGGCGGCTTATGAAGAAAGGCGAGGTCGTGAGCACGACGACCTCGTTCGTCTTTGCGATAGCGCCTTCGGTCACGCTCGCGTCGGTCATCGTCGCCTCCCTTGTCGTGCCGCTCTTCTGCGGCCGCTCGCTCATTCCCTTTGACCTTGATTTCGTGCTCTTCGCCTACGTGCTCGCCGCGGGCAAATTCTTGGCCATCCTCGGGGCCATGGACACCGGCTCAAGTTTCGAGGGGATGGGCGCAAGCCGCGAGGCGACGTTCGGAAGCCTGGTGGAGCCGGCTTTCTTCATTATGATAGCGTCGCTCGCCTTCATCGCAAGGGCGACCTCGTTTGAAGGGTTGATGGCGCTTTCCCGGCAGAGCCGCGAGCTCTCGCTCATGCTCATGGTGCTCTGCGCGCTCACCCTGTTCATCATGATCCTCGTCGAGGGATGCAGGGTGCCTGTCGACGATCCGAACACGCACCTCGAGCTCACGATGATCCACGAGGTCATGGTGCTCGATAACTCCGGGCCCGACCTCGGCTTTATCATGTACGCCGCCGCGCTCAAGATGGTCATCATCGGCGCGCTTGTGGCCAACATCATGCTTCCGGCCGGGTTGCGTCCCGCGGTCGCGATACCCGCGTTTCTCGGCGTTCAGGTCCTCATCGCCGCGCTCATCGGCACCATCGAATCGCTCATGGCGCGACTGCGCATGAGCCATGTGCCACAGTTCATACTGTTTATGAGCTCGATGTCGGTCGTCGTGCTTTCGATCATCGTCCTGTATATCTCGGGAGGATTGCAATGATACAGTTTGCCATCATACTTTTCGGCGTCACAATGCTCTACGTCGCCTCAACGAGCCGCCTGGAGGCGTACATCAAGGCGATCGCGGTGCAGGGGATCATCCTCTTTTTCCTGGTGCTCTCCGACGCGGGCCACTCACCACTGCTCACAGTGCTCTTTCTGTCGATCGAGACGATCGGCGTCAAGGCGGTGCTGATCCCGCTCTTCCTTTCCACGATCGTGCGCAAGAGCGGCACCCTGCGCGAAGTCGAGCCGTATATCCCCAATTTCTTTTCGCTCCTTATCACCTCGCTCATCTTCGCGCTCGGCTTCTACATCGCCTACTGGTCGGGCGATTCGGTGAACAATATCAGGCCGTTCTACTTCGGCATTTCGATATCCACGATCATCAGCGGCATGTTCATCATCGTGTCGCGCAAGAAAATCATCACCCACGTGATGGGCTACATGTTCGTCGAGAACGGGATTTTCCTGCTCACGCTCTCCATTGCCAAAGAGATGCCGTTCATCGTGGCGCTCGGCGTGCTGCTCGATATCTTCATCGCAATCTATCTGCTCGGCCTCTTCGTGACGAAGGTGCAGTACGCATTCTCCGAAATTGATGTCGATACTCTATCCAATCTGAAGGACTGATACACCATGATAGCGCTCCTGTTACTCTTACCGGTCGGCCTGGGCGTCATTCTCTTCATCGCCAACTCGCGCGTGCTGAACATGATCGCGCCCGTGCTCTGCGCCGCCGCCTACTGCGCGGCCTCGGTGGGGCTGTACCTGTATCCGGCCCCGTTCACGCCCTACTTCGCCGCCGATTCGCTGAACGTGCTTTTCATCTCGGTGCTTTCGGTGCTCTTCCTGGGCGTATCGCTCTACAACATCGGTTTTATCAGGCACCGTACCGACCACCAGCGAAGCCAGACGTTCTACACGATCTACCTGCTCCTCTTCGTCGCCTCGATTTCCGGCGTCATCATGAGCACGCACCTGGCGCTCCTCTGGGTGTTCATCGAAGCGACCACGCTCTCAAGCGCGTACCTTATCTATCATAACAAAACTGACTCCTCGCTTGAGGCAACCTGGAAATATCTCTTCATCTGCTCAATCGGCATCTCGATCGCGTTCGTCGGGATCACACTGCTTTCGATGGGGCTCGGCGGTTCGAATTCGCTTTTCTTCAGCGACCTTTATTCGGGCGCCGGATCGATCAACCGGTTCTGGCTGAAGATCGCCTTCCCGTTCATCCTTGTGGGCTTCGGCACCAAGATAGGATTCGCGCCGATGCACGCCTGGCTTCCCGACGCGCATTCCGAATCCCCCTCGCAGATCTCGGCACTTCTCTCCGGCACGCTCCTCAACGCCGCGCTTCTCGGGGTGCTGCGCGTCTGCAAACTGATGGAGCTCGCGGGGCTTGGCTGGTATGTGAAGATATTGCTTCTCCTTATCGGGTTTCTCTGCCTCTTCGTGACCGCGGTCTACATCGGCAACGTGAAAAACTATAAGCGGATGCTCGCCTACTCTTCTATCGAGAACATGGGAATCATCGCGATCGGCGTCGGCGTCGGAGGCGCGGGACTTTTTGCGGCGCTTTTACATCTCATCGCGCACTCGCTCACCAAGGCGTCATTCTTCCTCACCGCCGGCAACGTGCTGCACCTCTATCGCACCAGGGAGATTGACGAAGTCCGCGGACTTCTGAAAAACGACCGCGGCACCGGGTGGCTCTGGATATTTTCGTTCATCGCGATCATCGGCCTTCCGCCGTTCCCGATGTTCCTGAGCGAATTCCTGATCGCAAAAGCGATGTTCCAGAACGGGCAGGCCGTGCTGGCCGTGCTCTTCTTCCTGCTTCTCACGATCATCATGGCGGGGATGGCGAGGAACGTGCTTCGCATGTCGTTCGGCGACGCGCCGCTGCACAGGGACGCCTATTCGTACGGCGCGGTGTCGTACATCCCGCAGGTCGCGTTCATGGCGATGCTGCTTGCGATCGGCGTTTCGCTTCCGGGATTTATCCAGCGTCTCATCGAGACAGCGACGGCATATCTTTAATCGGCAACAGGGAACACTGCAATGAACTGGATTACCACACGAAACAACAAACCGGTACCGCTGAAAAAGATACCGCTTCTCGATATCGGGACGCTGCGCGAGGAGGCTATCGCGCAGGTGAAAAACGGCCGGAGGGTGATAGGGTTCTTCGGCGCGCAGAAATCATCCGGCGTAACACTGTATGTCGTACTCGCCGACGACGAGAACTCCATGCTTTCCATCTCCGCGGCCGACCTGAAAAAGGCGAAATCGTATCCCTCATTCGCGAGCGCTTCAACGCCGTTCTACATCTTTGAAAATGAATTCTTCGAGGAGTTCGGCATTGTCCCTGAAGGGCACCCGTGGCTCAAACCGGTGCGCTATCCGTTCGACCGCGCCGACCGCGCGCAGACCATGGAAAACTTCCCCTTCTTCTCGATGGATGGCGAAGAGGTGCATGAAGTGGCCGTGGGCCCGATACACGCAGGCGTGATCGAGCCGGGGCACTTCCGGTTCATGTGCCACGGCGAAACGGTGCATCACCTCGAGATCCAGCTTGGCTACCAGCACCGCGGCGTCGAGCGGCTCTTTGTCGAGACCGACAGGCGTTTCACCCCGCACCTTGCCGAATCGATCGCGGGAGACACTGTAATCGCGCATGCCTCGGCCCATGCCGACGCGATGGAGGCGCTCGGCGGTGTAGAGATATCGCGAAGGGCGCAGTCCATCCGCGGCATCGCGCTCGAGATGGAGCGCGCCGCGATCCACATTGGCGATCTGGGGGCCATCGCAAACGACATCGCCTATCTTCTCGGCAACTCGGTGTACGGCGCGACGCGCACGCTCGTGATCAACTCCCTGCTTGCGATCTGCGGAAGCCGTTTCGGGCGGGGCCTTATCCGCACCGGCGGCGTGGTGCGCGATATCACCCCGGAGCTCGCCTCGGAATTCACCAAGACGCTGTCAAAGGTCTACCGCGACGTGGAGCTCATGAGCGAGACGATGTTCTCATCGCCGAGCGTGCTCTCGCGTCTTGAACAGACCGGCATCGTCACCACTGAGCGTGCGCTCGAGATCGGCATGGTCGGGCTCGCGGCCAAGGCATCCGGTATCCCCCTCGACGTGAGGAGCGACCACCCGTTCGGCATCTACCGATACTTTCCGGTCCACAAGATTTCGATGGGCAGCGGCGACGTGTTCGCGCGCGCCTACCTGCGCTACGCCGAGATCAAGCAGTCGCTCAACTATATCCTCGAACAGCTTGAAGGCATCCCCGAGGACGCGCACCTGATGACGCCGGTGAAGAAAACGCAGGCCGAGAGCATGGTCGTTTCGATGACCGAAGGCTGGCGCGGGGAAGTGGTGCATATCGCCCTCACCGGCAGGGACAGCGCGCTCACGCGCTACAAGATCAAGGACCCGTCGTTCAATAACTGGTTCGGACTCGCGCAGGCGGTGCGCACCAACGGGATCTCCGACTTCCCGCTCTGCAACAAGAGCTTCAACCTCTCCTACTGTGGAAACGACTTATAAAGGAGCGCATCGATGCTGAACATACTGAGGATCAGAAAAAACCAGGGCTACCAGGCGATACGGGACATCCGAAAGGCAACCGTGCGCGCTCCGTTCCCGGGCCTTCCGCTGATAGACGGAGCGAAATGCGGGAAGTGCACGCGATGCCGCGAAATCTGCCCGACCGGGGCGATCTCGACAAAGCCTCTTTCGATCGACATGGGCCTGTGCGTCTTCTGCGGCGACTGCGCGCGCGAGTGCCCGAACGGAACAATCACCTTTTCACCATACCATAAGCTTGCTTCTGACCGCAGGGAGTACCTTGTCGTTGATGACGGCACCACCGAAGAACATTACGCGCAGGACGCGATCCGCGTGCGAAGCGAAATTACCGGCATGTTCGGAGGATCGCTGAAACTGCGCCAGGTATCGGCAGCCGGATGCAACGGCTGCGAGCTCGAACTGAACGCGTGCGGCAATGTCAACTTCGACATGGGCCGCTTCGGCATCGACATCGTCGCCTCGCCACGCCACGCCGACGGCATTCTCATCACCGGCCCGGTATCGGAAAACATGGCCGCCGCGCTTGAGGACGCCTACCGCGCGACACCGGACCCGAAGATCGTGATCCTCGCGGGAAGCTGCGCCATCAGCGGCGGCGTGTTCAGAGAATCGCGCGCGCTCAACCGGGAATTTCTCGATTCACACCGCGTCGACCTCTACATTCCCGGCTGTCCGGTTCATCCGCTCACGGTCATCAACGGCATTCTCGATTTTCTCGGAAGATAAAGCCGCGCCGGCATGATAAAAATCCCCGCACCGATAAAAAATCTTGACACTAATCGGTGCTGTTGCTACCTTTGTCAACAGATCGCGAGGTGGAGCAGCCGGTAGCTCGTTGGGCTCATAACCCAAAGGTCGCAGGTTCAAATCCTGCCCTCGCTAATTTGGCGGAGTAGCCCAGCCGGTTAGAGCAGCGGAATCATAATCCGCGTGTCGGGGGTTCGAGTCCCTCCTCCGCTACATGTAACACATCAACTCCCTTCAGGGGAATTTTTTATCTAACATTATAAAAAGCTGCGTTTCGCAGCTTTTTTGTTTTTCAGTGACATGCCGCCGCTCATCCTGATTTCTCTTGACTCTCCGCCTCAGGCATGTATTTTCCTTTCATGAACCACGCACATGGAAAACGCAGGATGAAAGCCCTCATGGGCGCTGTGATAATCTTCTTCCTTGCCGCAGCATGCTCCGGATTCAGCCAGCCACGGTTTTCTGACGATTATGAGATCCGCTATGAATACCGGACGGGAGGCATGCCCGCCGACACGCATGTATCGATCGTTATCACAATAAATTCCCGCGAAGGGCTTCTTGTACGTGAAGACACTCCGGTGCATGAACTGCGGGAATCAAGGCGCAGAAGCATACCATTCCCCGTTCGAGCGGAAAACCTGGAAAAGATTCACACGATGCTTTCTGAACGCGGGTTTTTCAGTCTCCGAACAAAGCGGGTGATGCATTACGACGCGCACACGCTTTCGCTCTCCGTCAGAAGCGGGCGCACCATGCATACCTGCGCGCTGTCGCCCACCATCGCTCCGGCGACGGATGCCCAGACGGAGCGCTTTGCCGGAATAGCGCGCGAATTCATCTCCATGGTCAGGCCGCTCCTCCCTGACGATCAGAGGCGTTTCATCGATTTCTGATAATCCGCCCACTGCCCCTATTCATTAAAGTATTTTCAACATACTGCCGATATAATGAGTAGAAAGTCGAACTGTTGGAGCAAAGGCCATGAATATCACAACACCGGTTGACAGTCACGTCAGCATGAACATCGAGAAGCTCAACCAGCTCCTCATCTCCCTGAACCAGGCCAGGATCGGCGTCGACGAGAAGATCATGAAAGAAAATGTGATCGAAAGCGCCACCAATTCGGGATATAAAATCGACGCCCTCGCGTGAGGGCAACCGAACGACACAGCATCCTGACGATCAGGATAGAAGAAATCCCGCACCGTGTGCGGGATTTTTATTTTCTCCGGAAAGCCTTTTTCTGTATCCGGCATGGGTGGATATGATTCCGCTCAGACGCTTTTTCTCGCTGCGGCCCGCCGCCTGATGGGGTCAAGAATCCCGACAGGTATATTTTTATCGGGGTGATACTGCCCGATCTCTTCGTCTTTATCCCCGTGAAAATCGCTTCCTCCCGAAACCAGCAGTTCGTAACGCCGCGCGATCTCGAGAAACTCATTCACCTCCACATCGCTGTGCATTGATGCGTAGACCTCGATGCCTTCTATCCCCGATCGTATCATGTTTTCGATGATGGGGATAAAATTCCGGAACGAGCCGAAGTTCAGCGATATCGGATGCGCGATGACCGCCACGCCGCCCGATTCGTGTATGAGCGAAACCGCCTCGTCGAGCGTGATCTTCTCTTTCCGGATATATCCCGGCCTGCCCCGAACCATGAAACGCCTGAACACATCGTTCATATCTTCCGCAAAACCGTGACGGACCAGCACGCGCGCGACATGCGGCCGCCCCATTGATTCACCGCCCGCTTCAGCAAGCACCTCGTCAAGCGGTATCACGATATCGTGCTTCGCCAGGTCCTCTATGATACGCTCGATACGCGTGCTCCGGCGCTCCTTCAGCCACTCCGTAACTTCGATGAGCCGCGGGGTGCGATAATCGATGTAGAGCCCCACGAGATGGAACGATCCGCCCTCGTAATCCACGCTGAACTCTATTCCCGGTATGATTTCAACACCCGTCTGGCCGGCGTACCTCACGGCCTCATCGAGTCCCCCCACCGTATCGTGATCGGTGATCGCGAGCGATCGCAACCCGTAACGTTTAGCAAGGTCGATGAGTTCCGCGGGAGAATAGATGCCGTCGGAAGCCGTAGTGTGCGTGTGAAGATCGATCCGTTCGTTCATTGATGTGTTATCCTGTTTTTATATTTCAGCGAATGAAATCATATCTAAAATGAAGAGGCAAATCTTTTTATTATCATCTCTGTAAAATGGAAACAGCATGATCGAAGCAAGATCCGAAACAACAATTATTAATAGAACCATGTTATTTGATAACAGGATTCCAGAGTTTACACATTTTTTGACATGAACGATTGCTATCCGCAATTGAATGAATACCATTCATTTTATGTGCATATATTATTCTACTTTTTTTATTATCCAGTTAATCTATTTCATTGACTTTTTATGAGGATATTTTTTATCGAAGTGAATAATTTTTTTGTCATATTCCGTCGGCCTCCGTCACCTTCTTACAGGAGATCGTGGGTTCGCTACATTGGTTATCCCGGCGTTAAGACGATCAGATCTAACCCCGATAATCACGGCCGGATAAAAGATAAATCTTTTATACTGCATCGCATTTGAAGCAAAGGCCGACAAGAGGAATTCCCATTACCCACTAAACGCTACTTACAAATAAAGGAGATTACAATGCGGGATAAAACCAGACTGCAACCACTAAAGAATAATGCTTACCGGCTGCTCACCTACCTCATAGCAGGGGGATTACTATCGCTTATCATAGCTTCTGCCTCTGTCGTCGTGCGCTCATCTTCTTTCAATATACCTCACCTGTTCCAATCCGGCGGCGTTATACGCGCCGATCAGATCAATGAGAACTTCCAGTTCCTGAATGATCGTTTACGTGAACTGGAGCGGAAGTATGCTCCGGCGCCGGTCGGAACGATATTCCCTTTCGCGGGCCCCCCGGACAAAGTGCCCGAGGGATGGATGCTCTGTAACGGCCAGGAATTAAGTAGAATAGAGTACACGGCGCTCTTTGAAATCATCGGGACTCTATGGGGAGACGGTAACGGCCACAGCACCTTCAATCTTCCCGACCTCAGAGGGCAATTTCTGCGTGGCGCAGACATGGGAGCGAAAATCGATCCGGATGCTTCCGGGCGAAAAACGCTCCGGGGCGGCGTCGTGGGGGACAGGGCGGGAAGTTACCAATTTGATGAATTAAGATCGCATTACCATTATGCATATGTTCCTCGTGACCAATACGGATCTGGAGATGATTTTGCAACCACTTGTACAGATGATCCAGATGAAAGCATTTTCCCTTACATTACATCAGAAACCGGCGGTAAGGAAACCCGCCCCAAAAACGCATCCGTAAACTACATAATAAAATACTGAAAGGAAACCCACGCTCGATCATGAACCGATCATTGTTACTCATTCTCATTTTCTCATACTGCCTGCTGGCAGGGCACTCCCTGCCAGCGGAAGAACTGACTTCGGGCAGAAAAATTACCATAACCATTCTCGACTTTGAATCCCATGACTGTCCGCCATCCCTGGCACGGGCGGTGACCGATATGGTCACCGGAAAACTATTCTCATGCGATCAATTCATTCTCTTGGAGAGGAATCGCAGTGATCTGCTTGATATCGAGAAACGGATCTCCCGAAGGAGGAAAGGAGCGGACAGATCAAAAACCGGCACGCGGGGCATGCTTGCGGCGGAGAAAATCGTCATGGGATCGATCAGCAACTTCGGCTATTACAGAATCGAAGTAAAAATCATAAACGCTGATGACGGAAAAATTGATCTATCCTCTCCGGGGAGAGCCGATAGCGAAGAAGATCTTGATGAAACCGTCGACTCGATAGTAGATCATATCCGCGACTACTACGAAGGGAACAGTTCACTTTCGGGGGAATTTGATATCAGCGCCTCAGCAGAATTTCTGATTCCGATGAGTGAGATCAGGTCGGGAACCACGGATGGTTACGGCGGACGCGTCCTGTGGTATTTTAATAAACCGCCCCTGCCATTTTCACCGCTGATTGTATCCGCCGGTTTTTTCCAGTTCAGGCCATCACAGAGATCGCTTAAGTCTTTATCCATGGTGCCGATAGAGATACATTTTGGCAGATCAATTAATGTAAACCGGAATATTAATTTTATCTTTTCACTGGGAGCGGGATACCTCATAAGCAGGGCTGAATTCGATGAGATCGAAGAACGCACATATGAGCCGAACAGCTACAAAACCAAGTATTACTACAATCCTGTTCTGTCAATCCGATGTGAGTCCTCAGTAAAGCTCGCTCATCGCTGGTTTCTTGTGTGCACCCCGTCCGGATCTGTTTTTTTTGAGGATGATAAAATCGGGCGGTTTCTTGCGCTATCGCTCGGATTTAAAAAGCTCTTTTGATCACCATAAGATATTCATGGTTTAAATTATCTATAACTGATGGAGACAGTTCATGAAATCCAACTTAATTCTTATAGTACTATTAACAATTATATCACTAGTAAGCTGTTCGAACCTGGAGGATGAGGTTGTAACCGACAGGCATCTCGAAAAAGGAAGATTTGACAGCTCGAAATGGGACAGGGCGGCATACGATTAAATCATTTTTTTTGTCATTTCGGAGCGGGAAAAATCACTAAGTAACAAAAGGCGCCATTCATACTGCAGGAGGAATTGCATACCACAATGAAGAATTTCGGAATTGACAAGAAAGCTGGAAGATTCACAGAAATTTACAGCGACTATTATTCACTGGTATACAGCACGGTTTTTTCAAAGGTATCTAATGAAGAGGATGTCGAAGACCTCTGCCAGGAAATATTTTCCCGTTTTTATGAGAAGTTTGAGCAGGTCGAGAACCCCAGGAAATGGCTTCTGGGAACGCTTCGCTACGTGGTCCTCGAGTATTACAGAAGAAAGAGCGGAAAGGAAGTCAATATAGAAGATGTCTTCAATGACATCAACCTGACGTTTGTCAACGGGTTCCGGGATTCACGGCTCATGATAGAGGAAGCACTGGAGAACATGAGTAATTACGAGAGCGAAAAGGATAAACTGATATTTGATCTCATAAGTATTTACCACTTCACGTACCGTGAGGTCGGCGACCAGCTCGGTCTTACGGAACGACAGGTTCGTTATAAATATTCTCTTACAATTAAAAATCTCCTCGACTTCTTTAAAAAAAAGGGAATTTCCCACCTGGAGGACCTGCTATGAATCACCTCGAAACGATGGATAAAATACTTGACCGATACAAGTTCAGGAAAGATATCCCTGACGCGGCGAAAAAGAATATTGAGCGATCGAAAAAGGATACACTCAAGGCAATCCTGAAAAAAAACGGCACATACGGGATTATCACTTCCCTGATCATCTCGGTTTTCCTGTTCGCGAAGAAAACGGGAATCCCGTTAAGCATCGTAAAATGCACCATAATTGTCTGGACCGCGATCGCGCTCGGTACCGGCATGATCGCCGGCGGCACCTTTTACACGGTGACATCGATCCTTCCGCCGGCAGGCACTCCCGTCCTTGAGGAGCGCGCGCCCGTTTCTGAAAAGACGGCGGATACACAAGAAAAGAGCGGAATCGTATCCCCCGCTACTCACGACACACAGGCTTCGGCCGTTCTTCCATACGAGATCGGCATCATGCCCTTCGAGTCGAGCAACCTCGACGCCTCGCTGCGGGAGCGAGCCACCGGCGGGGTCACCAGGCGCCTCGTGATGATCCGCGGCGCTGATAAAGTGGGTATGGTCGGCCGGAGACAGGCCGACAGGCTTCTTCTCGGCTCCATTGAGAAGCTGAACACGTCATACCAGATAACGCTGCGCGTCGTTGAGGCGAAGACCACTAAAATCATACTCTTCCTGAACGAAAGGGCGGAATCGGAAGACACCATCGAAGACGCGTGCAGAAGGTTGTCGGAAAAAGTTTCGGGGATACTGTTCCGCTGATATGCTGGAAACGGCGCTGTTACCCCGGTGTAAATTGTGGTGGATCGGCCGGAAAAAGGATTGCTCCCTGCCGCGGTAAAATGGATAGTGATCCTTTATTACAACTGCGGACCGGATAGAAACCATGCTTGCAAAAAGGATCATCCCCTGCCTCGACGTCATGAACGGAAGGGTCGTCAAGGGAATTAATTTTCTGAATCTGCGGGACGCCGGCGACCCGGTTGCCCACGGCAAGTTCTACGACGACGAAGGCGCCGATGAGCTCGTATTTCTCGATATCACGGCGTCTTCGGACAGGAGGAACATCATCCTGAACATGGTGAAGGATGTCGCCGAAACCGTCAATATCCCCTTCACTGTCGGCGGGGGAATCCGCACGGTTGAGGACGTCAGGGAAATACTTGAGAACGGCGCCGACAAGGTATCGATCAATACCGCCGCCGTTCAGAACCCGTCAATTCTTACGGACGCTTCGCGCCGCTTCGGATCGCAGTGCATACTGGTGGCCATCGACGCGAAGAGAAACGAGAAGGGCAGCTGGAGCGTCTATCTCCACGGCGGCCGAACTCCAACCGATATTGACGCGATAGAATGGGCTGCCGAAGCCTCGGACCGGGGAGCCGGTGAAATTTTGCTCACGAGCATGGACAGGGACGGAACGCGAAACGGGTACGACCTCGAATTGACCGCGAGAATAGCCGACCGTGTACCGGTGCCCGTCATCGCGTCAGGCGGAGTGGGAAATATAGAGCATATGTACGAGGGGCTTACCGAAGGAAAAGCGGACGCGGTGCTCGCCGCTTCCATCTTTCACTTCAGGGAGATATCGATCCGTGAGGTCAAGGAATACCTTTACGGAAGGGGAATACCGGTACGGCTGATCTCATAATACCTTGAGGAGGGCCAGTATCACTATTATCGCGATAGCGATCGCGGTCAGCACCACCATGATAACGGGCAGGTTTGACTTAGCCTCTTCCTCGCCGGCGGATTCAACATAATAGGACGGATCCATCGCCACTTTTATATTATCCTCCTCTTCAACGATCTTTCCGAGGACCCCTTTCGCAATCACCACATAAATGACATATCCGCTATCGGGCACCATTTCGATTGATTTTATCCTGCCGCTTATGGGGGAGAACTTCCCCTCCCTGTACGCACCGAACGCTTCGGCAACGGTTATTGCCTTCGGGTTGTTGTCGACAATATTAATGCGGATTCTGTCACCGGCCACCAGCTTGGAGATATCCTTTCCCTTTATCGGTGAAAGGATGAGACCGCAGTTGATGACAAGTTTCACGCCGTCAATACCTGCCTGAGGCTCCTTTGTCTCTTCTTTTGCAGTCTCAGTCTGGGCAGCCTGAGCGGCTTCCTGCTGTCCCTCGATCGTCTGTTTGTCGAGCTTTCGCGTACTGGTCGAATTGAGCTCCATTTCAAGCGAGGATATGAGCTGGTTGAAAAACCTGCACTCAACGCGCTGGAGCCCAAGCGCATCCTGTATAAGCTTCTGAAAAAGCCTGTTAAGCGAGATATCATCGTTGTTGGTCAGAAACTTGTTCAGATCGGCAATGAACATCACCGAAAAGCTGCTGGATATCTTATCGCGCAGGGTGCGGCAGAGCACATCATCGTGTTCGCCCATCGCGAGCACTTCGGAAATTTCCTTTTCGAACAGCTTCCAATCGTCATTTGAATTGATTGATTTGACATTGTAGGAGGGCGAAACGATCACATATACATTAAAGACCTTGAGCTGCATATGGTTGTAAAAAACGAGGAACCCGCCGTTGAGGGATGAGGAGGTAAAAACGCATTTGAGGGCGTAAATGTCCCTGTAGTTGCCGGCAACCATCTGTTTGGCTTTCTGCATATCGCCATTTACATAATAGAGGGCGATATTCATCTTTTTGGTCTGTTCATTCAAAGAACTTACTGCGGAGTCGAGTTGCTCGCTCATAGTAGATACCGGCCGTTAATTTTCTGGTTTATAGAGTTATTGATCTGCTGTTCTATGGCAGAGGCCTTTTAAAAAGTATCGGCCTTCCCCTCCTGTTTTTTCAGGACCATTTTTATCCTTTCAAGTATTCTTCCGCGCTGGATCGGCTTCAGGATAAAATCCGCGGCTCCCATCTTCAACAGGTCCTCGAGTACGCCCTTCGTCGTCTCATCGCTGATAAACACGACCTTCGCCTTTGACTTCAACTGGTTCAGTTCGTACAGAAGGGCGTATCCGTCCATAACCGGCATGTCGAGATTTGTGGTGATAAGGTCGATCTCACTCCTGTTTCTCTCGTAAAATGTCAGCGCTTCCCTTCCGTTTCCGAAGGCACCGAGAATTTTATATCCTTCCGACTCAAGAATCTGAACAATCTGTTTTCGCTGAAATTCCTTGTCTTCTACAACCACAACCTGATACGGTTTCCCGCTCGGCTTAAGGCCATCGGCCTTTTTAGGATTCAGGTTGGGGAAATCATGCGAACTCTTCATTAAAATCCTCCCGATACTACTGATAAACTCAGATACTAAAAAACATAAACCTCAATGTCAATCCAAAAAGTAAAGCACAATATAAAGCTTTACTATACGAAATGAAAAAAACTGTTTGACGCGGCAGGCCTCATATACACACATACTATCGATGTGGAAGTTCCAACCGTCTCACCTCCGGCCCGGGCCATATCCGATGGCGGACGGGCATGCCGGCCATGACGGAATTTTTGTTTAACCAGGCTGATCCGGTCTCCATGCTGCAAAAAACACACGTTGAAATTGATCTCGGGGCGATAGGGCATAATCTTTCCCGTATCAGGGAAAAGGCCGGCGGCGGCGTCAAAATACTCCTCGCCATCAAAGCTGACGGCTACGGTCATGGCGCGATTCCGATAGCCCGCTATGTCGAGCGCCGCGGCCTGGCCGACGCGCTGGGAGTTGCCTCCCCGTCGGAAGGGATCGAACTGCGTGAGGCCGGCATCACGCTTCCGATACTCGTTCTCGGCCTTATCCTTCCCGACTGCGAATCCCTCGAGGCAGTTTTCAACTATTCGCTCAGCCAGACCGTGGCCGATACCGCTCTCGCGCGCGCGATTGACGGAGAGGCGGCCCGAAGGGGAACAAAGGCGAACGTGCACCTCAAGGTCGATACCGGCATGGGCAGGATCGGCTGCCGCGCCGATGAGGCCGTCCGCATCGCACAGGAAATTTCATCGCTCGACGGAGTGCGCCTTGAGGGAATATTTACGCATTTCCCGGTATCTGACGACACCTCATCGGCGGTCACATCGGAACAGGTGCGAACCTTCTCGGCCATCGTCAGCGAGCTTCAAAACCGCGGCATACGCATCCCCCTCGTGCACGCCGCCAACAGCGCCGGCATCCTCAATTTCAGCGAATCGTATTTCACGATGGTCCGCCCGGGCATCCTCGCGTACGGCTACATGCCTTCGCCGGACTGTTGCAACAGTGTGGATATTATCCCCTCCATGACTTTTACAAGCTGCATCATGTTCAAAAAGCGCGTGCCGCCCGGAACCGCCCTCTCCTACGGCCTCACCCATACCACCGCACGGGAAACAACGATCGCCACCATCCCGGTCGGCTACGGCGACGGATACAGCCGCGCCCTGTCGAACAAAGGCCTGGTGATCATCCGCGACAGACTTTATCCGGTTGTAGGAAGGGTATGCATGGACCAGATACTCATCGACCTGGGAGATGACGACTTTCCGACCGGCGAGAAGGTGGTGCTTTTCGGCACAGGGGCGGTCACCGCGGAAACGATCGCCGGGATGATCGGGACCATTCCGTATGAAGTGACCTGCGGCATATCCAAACGCGTGCCGCGGATATACGTCAACGGCGATTAGGCCCGTATCCCCCATAAAAAGCTCCGGGCTATGATCATGATCATAACCTGGAACTGGTTTTAAAATGAAAAACACGCTATATTTATTGTGTGATGAGGGTTCTCACCGCGTTACGGCAACGAAAACACCCGCAAGATCGAAACGGCATGAAGAAGGAATTCATAAAAAATTATTCACTTGAGGAAGCGGAGGCGCTCTTCGCGGAACTCGGAGAGAAACCGTACCGCGCTAAGCAGCTTTTCAACTGGCTTTACGAGATCAACGTTGATTCGTTCGCTGCGATGACCAATTTCTCCAAAGAATTGCGCGGAAGGCTCGATGAGCGGTTTGCGCTTTCGGCGCTCACGCTGGAGGACCGCCGCGCATCCGCAGACGGGACCGAGAAATTCCTGTTCCGGACATGGGACGGCCAGTTCATCGAATCGGTGTTCCTGAAAAACGACGGGAGCGACGATGGCCGCCTCACCGTCTGCATCTCGAGCCAGGCCGGCTGCGCCATGGGATGCCGCTTCTGCCAGACGGCGAAAATCGGTTTCAGGCGCGACCTTGAAACCGCGGAGATCATCGACCAGCTCTGCCACGTAAGGCGGATGACGGGCCTGAAGAACAACAACATCGTCTTCATGGGGATGGGCGAGCCGTTCATGAATTACGACCGCGCGCTCAAGGCGGCCGACATCATGAACTACTCGTTCGGATTTCATATATCCACGCGAAAGATCACCATATCGACCTGCGGCATCCTTCCCGCGGTGGAGCGCTATATCAACGAGAAGCGCCCGTACAATCTCGCCCTCTCGCTCAACGACACCGACATGGAAAAGCGCAAAAACAACATGCCGGTTGAAAAGCGGTATCCGTTTGAAAAAATCGCCGATCTTCTCGATCAGAAATTCCCCTCGTCGAGAAACCGCGTTACGATAGAGTATGTGATGCGAAAGGACAATATTACCCGGGAAGACGCGAAGCGGCTTAAAAAGATGTTCAAATACACATGGATCAAGCTCAACCTGATAAAACTGAACGCCGGCACCCACTCCCTGGAAATCCCGTCCGAAAGCGAAATGGAAGACTTCATTCGCGAGCTCGAGATAATGAACGTCCCGATTTCGGTGCGAAAGAGCCTCGGCAGCGAAATCGAGGCGGCATGCGGCCAGCTGTCGGGCCGAAAATACCGCGAAACGGCGCATGAATCGGTAAGCGGCGCGGACAGCGCGGATAATTAATTCACTATCACCGGAAAATGACCGAAAATAAAACAGAGACATTTTTTCAGGCGGATACGGGGCATCCGCCGCCCGGCAGCGGAACAGTGCGCCGGAACAACACCGTTTGTGACGAGTGATCCCCGCACATCACCATTTCAGCGTATCGGATGACGATGGACCGGCAGATTTTAGAACAACTGATAAACAGCACGATAAAAAGGATATTCGAAGAGTACGAGCTGCGGAACACGACCTTTCTGAACGCGCTCTACCGCAATATCGACATTCTCGCCAGCCACGCGAAGGAATGGTTCGGCAGCGATATCCCGGAGGAGTACAAGGGAGTTGTTTCTGCGCTCACCACCCTTGCCTACATGTATCTGCAGGAAAAGGCCGATTACAGCAAAGCGGTCGTCGATCCGGTTTACAAGGAAGTCGACTGTTTTGAGGTCATGGTGGGTGTCAGCAAAGATATCGCGAAACTGTTTTCATTTAAAAAAATCAGGATTCAACGGAAAGGCGTCAACACCGTAATCCGCACATCGCGGACGATCCTGAAAGAATCGCTGTACAATATATTCCTTACCGCCCTCCCTTTTACCGACGAGACGTCCTCCTGCACCATCCGCTTTGAAGGGGACGGGTCGAGCGTGCGCGCGACGATGTCGTTTCGCGGGCTCAAGGAAACGCTCCCCGATACCGGGAAGCTGTCAAAAATGTTCTTCTCGTACGTCGACAACGGGGAATACCATGTCAGCATAGGCTTTAACTCATCGCTTGAAAGCCTCAAGGACATAGGCGCTATCGCGCGGATAGAAAGCCTCTCCTCGCCGGGAGAGCTGGGAATCACCATCTCGTTCCCCTCCACGGCGTTTCTGAACACCGTCGAAACCATGCGGACGCCCCAGGGCGAGCCGAAAGTTTCAGGGGAAATGACGTCCGTGCTCCTGTGCACCGACGATTTCATCATCGAGATGTTCCTGCGCGAAGAGCTCCACGACAACGGATTCAATACGCGGAAAATACTTCTGAAGGACTTGGACAATCCCGCGATCACGGAAAAGGCGGCGATTATCGACTACAGCAGCCTCAGGAATGAAATCGCGGATATCCGCGCGTTTATCGACACGTACGGCGGAAGATACCAGATCATTATCATACACGGCAGTGAGGATGACCCGGCCGCGGAGATCGGATACGACAGCCTGGTCTGCGTGAAAAAACCTTTCGACATCGATAAGATTCTTATCCACCTGAAGAAGGACTGACCCTCTGCCTGATAAACTCCCGCAGATCGAATCCGGGCGGCAGGTGCGACAGGATGACCTCCGGCGGCGCGGAGTATATTTCCACCGGCCCCTTTTTTACGGGATGGGTTATCCTGATAAACGTGGAATGCAGCGCGATCGCGCCGCCTGGAAGCGCTGAGGGAGCGCCGTATTTTGTGTCCCCCTCGATCGGCATGTGAAGCGAAGAGAGCTGCGCCCTTATCTGGTGTTTCTTCCCGGTAATGAGGTTAACGAGGAGCACCGCCCGATCGCCCTTTGCGGCGATGAGCGTATATTCGAGCGCGCATTCCATCGGCTCGCCCCCCTTTTCGTCAGCGGGGAAGGTCATATCCCCCCTCCTCACCATCATCTGCCGGACTTCCCTCCAGCCGCCCGTTCCTGACAACTCATGAAAATCCGCTCCCGACTGCGCATGCACCAGCGCGCAGTACAGCTTCAGCACGCGCCTGCCGTAAAACTCGTGGAAGAGCCGCGACGCTGCCTTTGAGGTACGGGCGAAGATCATGGCACCTGAAACCTGCCGGTCAAGGCGGTGCAGCAGGCCGAGAAAAACCGCTCCGGGCTTGTGATAACGCCCCTTTATATACTCCTTCACATGATCGAGCATCGACGGTTCGCCGGACGCGTCTCCCTGCGAGAGGACACCGCACGGTTTTTCGGCCGCGATAATATGATTATCTTCATATAAAATTTTGAGTTCCATCTGAAAGCGCCGCACGATTACAATTTTGTAAAAACAGTAATTGTTAGCACCGCATCAGAGGGCTGTCAAAATTATTCTGGCCCATTTTATTGACAATCGTGATTTTTTTGTCTTTTTGGCTCCACAGGGGGCTTCAGGGCCGATAAATTCACCAAAAATACTTTACAAAAAAGTCAGCTGTTTATATTTTAACAGTCCTTACGGTGTCCGCGATATGGTCTTGAAACCTCGCACGCGAATATCAGAAGCCATATACAACGCGCGAAATACCCGGACTCATTTTTATATCTATCATACTAAACCGGATGATCTCTGGAGGTCTAAAGAATGCTGAAGGAATACAAAACCGCTCAAATCCGTAATGTCACTATTATCGGACACGGCAGTACCGGAAAATCAACACTGATGGACGCGATGCTTTTTGTCGGCGGCAAAGTCGACAAAATCGGCAACCCGGCGCAGGGTACCCTTACCTCCGATTACGATGACGAAGAAAAATCACGACAGATGTCGATACGAAACGCCCTCGGATTCATCGAGGTCGATGATGTGAAGATCAATATAATGGACACTCCCGGGATGTCTGACTTCATCGGGGAAGCGCGGGCGGCATTGCAGGTGGCCGATACCGCGATTCTCGTGGTTGACGCCGTTGACGGCGTGCAGATAGAGACCGGGAAGGCGTGGCGCTACCTCAAAGAGCACCAGATCCCCACGATCGTGTTCGTCAACAAGATGGACAAGGAGCGGGCGAGCTTCGATATCGTTGAATCGATTAAGGCCGACCTGAAGACCAATGTCGTTCCCATGTGCCTTCCCGTGGGCGCCGCGGAATCTTTCAGCGGAGTGGTGGACCTGATCGACATGAAGGCGATGTCGCCCAAAGGCGACGGCAAGGACGTTATGACCACCGATGTGCCCGCCGACATGAAATCCGACGCCGAATCGGCCCGCGGCAGCCTGATTGAGACCGCCGCCGAAGGCGATGACGAGCTTATCGAGAAGTTCCTCGACGGCGGCCAGCTCACCGATGAGGAAGTCACAAAAGGCCTCTGCAACCTGATCGCGTCCGCGAAACTCGTGCCGGTAATCTTCGGCTCATCGACGAAAGCGATCGGCGTGAAGAACCTGATCAATGTTATCAAAAAGTACTCCCCCGCCCCCGTGGTCGGGAAAGAGTATAAGGGCCACGACCAGCATGACGCTAAAAAGGAAATTATCGTTAAGAGCTCCGCTGAAGGAAATTTCGTCGGCGTGGTCTGGAAGACCTATATCGACCAGTATGCTGGCCGCTTCAACTACGTGAAAGTGCTTTCCGGCGAGCTTCTGCCCGATTCCGAATTTTTAAATGCGGACAAGAACGTAAAAGAGCGCACCTCGAAGCTCTTCACGATGATGGGCAACAAACAGGTCGATATCCCCAAGGTCACCACGGGCGACATCGGCATCATCGTAAAACTTGAAAAGACCGCCACGAAGGACACGCTCTGCGATCCGAAGCACCCGGTCGTGGTGCCGCTCATCAACCTTCCCCAGCCGGTCTTCTCGTATGCCGTTGAATCGGCGAAGAAGGGCGACGAGGACAAGATCGGCCAGATCTTCGCGCGTATCACCGACGAAAATCCGACGATCACCTACCTGTTCAACGCGGAAACCAAACAGACCGTGCTTTCCGGCATGGGCGAGATGCAGCTCAACATCATCCTGAAGACCCTGCGTGAGAAATACAAGCTCGAGCTGGTCACCGACGTGCCGCGCGTGGCGTACCGCGAAACCGTCACCAAGAAGGCCGAAGCCCAGTACAAGCACAAGAAGCAGAGCGGCGGCCACGGCCAGTACGGCGAAGTATACTTCCGCATCTGGCCTCTCGAGCGTGGAGGCGGATATGAGTTCAAGGACAGCATCGTAGGCGGCGTCGTTCCCCGGCAGTACATTCCCGGCGTGGAAAAAGGCGCAAAGGAAGGACTGGATGAGGGAGTACTCGCGCGCTTTCCGATCGTGGATATCGCCGTCGAACTCTTCTTCGGATCGTACCATGACGTGGACTCATCTGAAATGTCGTTCAAGATCGCGGCGAGGAACTGCCTCAAGAAGGCGATGGAAGCGGCGGGGCCGATACTCCTCGAACCGGTCATGGAAGTCGACATCTACGTTGATAAGGATTTCATGGGAGATATCCTGAACGACATCACCAGCCGCCGCGGCCGCGTACTCGGGATGGGAAGCACCGACGAGGCGAGCGACAGCAGCATATCCGTTGTAAAGGCGCAGGTTCCGCTCGCGGAGATGCTGCGCTACGCCATCGACCTCCGGGCGATGACCAGCGGCAAGGCGACATTCGAAATGAAGTTCTCGCACTACGACCCGATATCCGGCAGGATCGCGGACAAGGTCATCGAGGACAGGAAAAAATACTTCGAGGAAGAAGCAAATAAATAAGGCACTCAGAAAGGGGCGGCGATGCCGCCCCTTTTCATTTCCCCGGCAAAATGAAAGCACAAAAAAAGATGGCACCCATAATCAGCCATCTTTTTCTGTTTTATAGCCAGCTACCAGAGTCGAACTGGTGACCTATTCATTACGAGTGAATCGCTCTACCGACTGAGCTAAGCTGGCGGATGCTTTTTCGTGAAACCGCGCCCTGGCGCATCCTGATACATCGATAGATAACATATAGTAAAAAGGCGCGGATTCAGTCAATTCATTTATTACAGTAAACTTCTCTTGCGGCAAATTTGTTTTTATCTTTCGTCCAATCAGGATTCGCGCCGATTCATAGATGCGCTTAATTCTCCTCGACCATCTTCATGAAGGTTCGGCAGGAATCGGCGATGTCTATCCCCGGCCTGAAAAGCCCGCCTCCGACCAGGAGCATCACATCGCTGCCGTAGATCTCGCACATTCCCGGCACGCGCTCCAGGCTCATGCCGCCGCCGGGGGCAGGGAATATCTTTTTGAAGTGGCCCATCGCATCCGCGCATCCCTTCGCGATCGAAACGCACTCGTCCCGGCTGAACGAGAACCTCCCCCCGAAATTCGGGAATATTGTCGCGTCGGCGCCGGCAATGCGCGCGAACTGCCCGAAGAGCGCGTAGTGCGAAATACCGCTTTCCCCGTTGACGACATAGCTTCCGAGAAACGCCGGGTGGGCGATAACCGGAAGGGCGATCGATTCGTCTTCAGCAATTGCTCTCATGGCGTCAAAGCCGGTAAGACCGGGGGATATGAGGAGCGCGCCCGCCCCCGCATCCTTAGCAAAACGCGCCCGTTTCATGACCTCATCGAACGGCGCGGTTATGTTCGGAGCGTATACCGTCGATCCGCCCGTGCTTCTGTTCGCGCGATTGACCGCGTCAGCCGACCGCACGACACGCTCGCTGAAGGCGGAGAAACGCTGGTCGGCGATACCGTGGTCGTCCTTGATGATGTCGATGCCGCCGAGCGCGAACCGGTACGAAAGCTCCGCCAGATCGTCCGCCGAAAGGCCCTGCGGCTTGAGCGCTGTACAGAGCAAAGGTCTCTCCGCTATCCCCAATCGCGCCCTGATGCCTTCTACGCCGAAGCGGGGCCCTTTGAAAAGCGAGAAGAGTCTGTCCGAAAGGTCAATGCGCATCACTCTGATGCCGGGCTTGATGCTGATATTGCCGAAGACTACGTTCAGAAGCTGCGTGAGCTCGCCGCCGGCCGTCTCGACCGCGAAGCTCACGACGGCCTCGAAGCATTCCTCTCCCGCCGGCCTGAAGGTTTCAATCCTGCCGAGGATTTCGTCGCGGATCACGCCGTCGGGGACAAGCTGCGGCGGAAACTCGACCGTCTGCTCGACGGTGATGTCCTTCGCTTTCTCCATCGCGATTGCCTCATCACCGGTGAGACGGTAGACGACACTGAAACGCTCATGCGAAAGTACGGGATCGGAAGTTTTTGGAATCATGCTCATGCGGCCCTCCCCTTTGATTACAGCCCTTCGGCCTTGGCCAGGCTGTGTACCGCCTCGATGCGCACCGAGCCGAGTTCATCCTCCCCGATCCCGAAGCGCTCCGACACGAGCGTTTCAACTTCTCTGATAAGCGCCATTGCGTCAATCCCGTACTCTTTCATCAGGTAGCCTCTGCTCGCCCCGTGCATAAAGGTATCGTTGATGCCGATCTTGACGAGGCGCTTGCCAAGTCCTCCGGCGGCGATGATCTCGGCTACGCAGGTGCCAAGCCCGCCGATGACCGTGTGGTTTTCCATGGTGATGACGCCGAAACGCGACCCCGCGATCGCCGCCAAAATCTGCGGGTCATCGAACGGCTTGAGCGTGGTCATGTGAAAATGGGTGATACCGACGCCCCGTGAGCGCAGCACGCTTACCGCGCGCATCGCTTCCTCGGTACAGATGCCGCTCGAGAGCACCACCACGTCACTGCCTTTCGACAGCACGCGGGCCCTTCCGAACACCATGGGATCGGCGCGGTCAAAAAGCCTTGGAATTTCGCCTCGGATCATGCGGATATAGACCGGGCCGTCGATGCAGTGCGCCACGTCGAGCACCGACTCGACATCGGTCGCGTCGCCGGTTTCAAGCACCGTCATGTTCGGGAGCAGGCGCATGACGGCGACGTCTTCCAGCGCCTGGTGCGTCGCCCCGCCCGGCGTGGTGACTCCCGGCAGGAATCCGACCATGCGCACCGGCAGGTTCGGATAGGCGATCGACATGGCGATCTGGTCGTACGAGCGCCGGTAGATGAAGACGGCAAATGTGTGGATATAGGGAACGAGCCCCTCGCGGGCAAGCCCCGCGGCGAACGAGTGCATGTTCTGTTCGGCGATCCCCAGCGAAAAGAAACGGTCCGGATAGGCATCGCGGAAAAGATCGGCCTCGCATGAGCTGGTAAGATCGGCGGAGAGCACGACCGCCTCGGGTTTATCGGCGGCCCACTTCACCAGGTTGTTCGCATGAACTTTCGAGACTATTTCCATATACCGTCACTCCATCTCCGCCAGAATTTTCGCGTACCGCTCCATCTCGGCGTCATTGTTGAAGCGCAGGTAATGCAGCCTCGGCGCCCTGCCCCTGAGAAGCTCAAGGCCGCGGCACGGATCGGTATTGGCAAGCACCACGAGCGGCCTGCCGTCATTCTGATACGCGCCTGCCGACGCGAGCGCTTCGACATCATGGCCATCCACCGTTATTACCCGCGCGCCGAACGCGCCGAGGCGCTCGTCAAGCGGATTGATGTTCATGACGCTTGCCATATGCCCGTCGCACTGCTGGTTGTTGACATCAACGTAGATGCCGACGGTATCGAGCCGGTAATACGACATCGCCTGCAGCGCCTCCCAGGTCTGGCCGATCTGGAACTCCCCGTCCGACATGAAGATCCAGCTGCGTCCTGACTCTCCCCTGCGCTTCCTCGCAAGCGCGATGCCGGCCGCCTGGCTTATCCCCTGCCCGAGCGACCCAGTCATGAACTCCATGCCGGGGCTGTGCTCGGCGCCGATCATCTCGACGCTGCTTCCGTCCCTGTTGAACTGGAGCAGCCCCTCTTCGGCCATGCGGCCTGATTCGATAAGCGCCACATACCAGCAGAGCGCATAGTGGGCCGGCGAGAGATAGAAGCGGTCCCTGTCGGGCTGGTGCGGCCCGTTGAAGAAGGAGCCGGTGCGGTATTCACGGTTCTGCCGCGAAGGCACTCCTGTAAACGGGAGCGGCATGAGCGGCCCTTCCACTTCGGCCAGGTCCATCACCTTCACGATCATCGTAGCGAGGATTTCAGCCGATGAGCACGCCTGGCTCATATATCCACCCCGATGCCGGATGGTATGTTCAAGTACCCTCTTTCTGATTCCGCAGGCCGTGCTTTCAGCCAGCGATTTCCAGTCATTCATGTTCGTACGTGTTCCTTTATCTTCATTCGTAAAGAGTTGATTTTTGCGCAAGATCCTTCGCACTCAGGGAAAAGAGGATTTCGGTATCATCCTCGCAGGAGCCTCAATTGAAACGGCCGGACGTTCCGCCGTCGATCAGCCGCGTTCCCCGTATCCCCCCTCTTTTCGCCATCACCTTGCGTGAAAGCGTTATTTTCGTCAACCAGATTCGCCCCTTCAGGCAGACACATCTCCGGTTCCGGTGTATAAGAATTCGCACACCGCTGATTTTATTATAGACTTTGCCCGGGCCATCTGCTACTCTTTTTTTCATGAGCGATGGGCACATGAAAAAGGGAATGAAAGGAAATGAGCCCGACTATCGGATGATTGTTGAAGAACAATCCGACCTGATCTGTCGTTTAACGACCGCGTTCAGGCTCAGCATTGCTAACCGCGCATTTCTGAAGTTTTTTAAAATTCATAGTACTGATCTGTCCAGCTATGACTGGCTGGAACTGCTTCCGCAGACATGCCGCAATGAAGCAAAAGAAAAGCTTGCCGGACTCGGTACCGACACCAGCACTGCCCGGATCGAATATTCCGCAACAAACCCGGAAGGCAAAACCGTATGGCTGCAATGGACAATTCGCGTACTTTCCGATAACGATGGCGGCATCTCAGGATATCAAACCATCGGCCGTGACATAACAGGCTGGAAACGCACCGGAGAGATGGTCCGCATACAGCGGGACCTTGCCGTTTCTCTCGGCGCGGCGTCACAGCTCACGGAGTCGTTTCAACTCATTCTCGATGCGGCCTTCTCTGTCGATGAAATCGACGGCGGAGGCATTTATTTTTACAACCCTGAGAATCAGGAGCTTACGCTCGTACATTCCGGCAACCTATCCAGGGAATTCCTGGACGATGTTAAATCCTATGACTGGCTGAGCCCGCAATTCAAGCTTGTGATGTCAGGAAAGCCGCTGTTCGTTAATTATAATGATATAGCTAAAAACACCGAACGGAAAGGAAGAGAGGGCCTGAAAGCCCTCGGCGTGATTCCGGTGAAGCACGGCGGCGTCGTTGTGGGAGCGCTGAATATAGCCTCGCGTAAAGTCGACAGGTTCCCGCCGGATGTGGCCGCGTTCGCCGAGGCGATATCCGGCCAGATCGGCAGCATCATCGCGCGTATCAAGGACAATGAATTTATACGCCAGAGCCGCCAGAATCTGATGAACCTGTTCCAGCAGATCGATGACTTTATTTTCGTGACGGATGAAAACGGCATCCTGCTTGAGATAAACGGGAGCGTGTCGAAACGGCTTGGCTATTCGATCGATGATCTCAGGGACAAAAGCCTGCTGCTTCTCCATCCTCCGGCAAGAAGAGATGAAGCTGGAAAAATCCTTTCTGAAATGATCGCGGGAAGGGCCGATACCTGCTCGATACCGCTGCTGACCGGTGACGGCGGGGAGATCCCGGTCGAGACGAAAACCAGCTGGGGATACTGGAACGGCCAAAAGGCGATATTCGGGATATCGAGGGACCTCACCGAGCGGATCAGATACGAAAATGAGCTGAATAAAAACAAGGAGCGGCTTGACCTCGTGCTGGAAGGCGCCGAGCTCGGACTCTGGGACTGGAACATCGTGACCGGCGAAGTGGTCTTCAACGAACAATGGGCGGCGATGCTCGGCTATTCGCTTGATGAGATCGAGCCGGACGTGAGCTCATGGGAAAAACTGATTCATCCGGACGACATGGCTTCAGTCATGAGGGTGCTCGAGTCTCACCTGCGCGGAGAGACGAAGTTCTATGAAACCGAACACCGGATGAAATGCCGCGACGGCTCGTGGAAATGGATCCTCGACCGGGGAAAGGTGGTGGAGCGCAACACGGCCGGCGAGCCGGTCCGGGCGACGGGCACGCACATGGATATATCCGAACGGAAAGAGCTCATCAGGGAACTGCACGAAAAGACCGAAGCGCTCCAGCAGAGTGAGAAGCGGTATCGCGGACTCCTCGAATCCCAGTATGACATGATCGTCCGCGTTGACCCTGACGGCAATTTCACGTATGTAAACGACGCCTATTGCCGCACCTTCGGGAAGACGCGCGAAGAGCTCATAGGCCACTCGTATCAGCCGCTTGTCCATCCCGATGACCTTCAACAGACAGTCGAGGCCATGAAGGGGCTTGAGCACCCGCCATACAGGATCACCGTCGAGCAGCGCGCCAGGACCGATGACGGATGGCGATGGTTTGCGTGGGAGGACTACGTCATCCGCGACGAAAACGGCGCCGCGGTCGAGGTACAGGCGGTAGGCAGGGATATTACCGATCTCAAAGAGGCCGAACAGCAGCTTATAAGAGCGAGAAACTCCGCGCAGGCTGCAAACAGGGCAAAGAGCACGTTTCTCGCGAATATGAGCCATGAGCTCAGAACGCCGATGAACGCGATCATAGGGATATCGGGCATCCTCCTCAAAAAAGGAACCGACCTGACCGACCGTTTCAGGGAGGGGATCGGACTCATACATGACAGCGGGAAGCGCCTGCTTCTCCTGATCAACGACCTCCTCGATCTTTCGAAAATAGAGGCCGGGCAGATGACGCCGAACAATAACTGGTTCGGGCTCGATGAGATCATCTCAGATATTGAAAAGACGGTAGCAGGCCTGCTGCTGGATAAAAACGTCAGCTTTTCCATAGAGCGGAAGGCAGGAGCTCCACCACACGTCTTTTCCGACAGGGACAAGGTCGTGCAGGTCCTGATGAACCTTCTGGGCAATTCGGTGAAATTCACACCCGGAGGAGAAATCTCCCTGTCTGTCGAAGGAGACGAATCAAGGCTGATAATGATCGTAACCGATACGGGAATCGGCATCGACGAGGAATCGATAAAAAACGTTTTCGATCCGTTTTACCAGGCCAACGATTCGATCGCCAAACCGTATCAGGGCACGGGACTCGGCCTGGCGCTGAGCAAAAGCCTCGTCGAGCTTATGGGCGGCGTTATCGAGATAGAGAGTGAGAAAGGGACGGGCACACGCGTGCGCGTGGCGATACCGGTCAAGCCTTCTGAGGATGAGGAGTCGCGCGCATCATCGGAAAACCGTACCCCGAATTCCGAGGGGGCAAAGGCGGGGACGTCAGACGGCGGCCGCACCATTCTCATCGTTGACGACGAACGCCTGAGCAGGGAAACCCTGCGCTTCATTCTCGAGGACGAGTACCGGTGCCTCTTCGCCGAAAGCGGGATGGAGGGTATCGACCTGTTGAAGAGAGAACCGGTTGATATGGTGCTTCTTGATATTATGATGCCTCATATGGACGGGTTTGAGACGTTTGACCGGATGCGGGAGATCGACAGGAAGATACCGATTATTGCCGTGACTGCGCGGGCAATGCCGGAAGAGAGAAAAACGATTTCCGAGTACGGCTTCAACGCGTACATCTCCAAACCGATCGAAGGGATGAATTTAAAAAATGTGATCAGCCAATTTTTTAAGGATGAAGGGTGATACACCATGGCCAGGACGATAATGATTGTCGACGATGTGTACGCGAACAGGTTTCTGATCGAGGAGCTTTTTTCATCAGATACAGTGATCGGCGTCGCCAACGGTGAAGCGATGAGGGAAGCGCTGAAAAAGAACAGGCCGGACATCATCCTGATGGACGTGGACCTTCCGGACGAGGACGGATTCGAGCTGACAAAATGGCTGAAAGAGAGAGACGCATTTAAAGACATCCCGATCATATTCCTTACAGTCCATTCTACAAAGGAGGACGTAATACTGGGAATACAATCCGGCGGCTACAGCTATGTCACCAAACCGTTCGATGGGGATATGCTGACCCGGAGGGTAGATGAAGCGCTTGCCATGAAAAGGCTTAACGAAATAAAAAAATCAGGATCTCAGTGAATGCCACACCCTGAAAACCAGATCACCATAGCGGTCGTTGACGACAATCCGGCCAACCTGTTTCTGCTCAGCGAAATACTGTCAGACTACACCGTGATACAGATAATGGAGCCGGAAAACGTTATTCCCCTGATCAGGCAGAAAGCGCCGGACCTCATCATGCTTGATATCATGATGCCGGATATAGACGGCTTCACTATCGCGCGCGAGCTTAAAAATGACAGCGTCCTGAGGGACATTCCCGTAATTTTTGTCAGCGCATGCACGTCCGGCGAGGAAGTCAGGAAAGGACTCGAACTGGGGGCGCGTGACTACATCAAAAAGCCGTACGAGGACACGGAAGTACTCGCCCGCGTTCACAGGGTGCTCAGGGAGAATGAGGAAAAACGCGACCTGTATTACAGAGCCACAAGGGACGCGCTTACCGGCCTTTTCAACCGGAGCTATTTCATGGACACCGTCCGCGCGAAACTCGGTATGGCGATACGGAACATGCTTACCTTTTCGATTGCGATGGTCGATATCGATCATTTCAAGATGATCAATGATCAGCACGGGCATCCGGCCGGCGATGACGTACTGCGAAATCTCGCCGGGATATTAAAAGCCTCCTGCCGCGAATATGATATTGTTGCCCGCTACGGAGGAGAAGAATTTATTCTTTATTTTGAAGGCATCACCAGGGACCAAGCCGGAGCGATTGTTGACAGGATCAGGATAAAAACCGGCGGTGTGCCGATGGGACCGGACAACGGAATAACAGTCACCTTCAGCAGCGGTATAGCCGACAGCCGGGAGATAACCGGAACGGACAGCCAATCAATGCTTGATGAGCTGATATCCATGGCCGATAAGCGTCTTTACTCCGCCAAGCACTCAGGCCGGAACATGGTGCTGACAGCCGGCTGAATACATATTGCACGATTTCCCTTTCTTCCTTCCGTACAGAGCCGCGGCCAAATCCTCCGATGAAGAGACAGGTGAAGGGATGATCGAAGAAGGCGCGCTTATCGAGTAGCGGATATCAATCCCCGCCGAACAGGAACCTTCGCGTTCAACAGGAAAAACGGCGTTTTCGATGCGAGGGATAGTTATCCGGCTGATCGCGCGTCCCCGGCCCGCGATTCCGGATCGGGCACCGTCACATAGAGAACGATACCCGCGAGCATCACAGCGGCCGCCGCGTAAAAGAGCGCCGTGTAGCCGAACCGGTCGATCATTATCCCCCCGATCATCGGGCCCAGAAGGAGCGTCCCGTTCTGGCATGCCATGTACAGCCCGACAAATCCCGCGGTATTACCATCCGGCACGAGCCTCAGGAAGAACGGATACGACACGGCGAGTATCGTCCCGTATCCCGCCCCCGCCAGGACCATGAACGCGAGCAGCGTTGAATACGTTTTGATAAAGGGGATGCAGCAGAAGCATAGCACCAGCACCGCGATACCGCCGATCGTGGTGCGCTTCAGTCCGAGGCGCGAGGCGATGAGCCCGGAGGGAAGCGCGAAGAGCACAAACGCCGCGTTGAGCGTAAAAAACGCTTTCACCGCGCGCTCGGTGGAGAGCCCGAAAAGCGCCATGCAGGTGATTACGAAAAACGCGCTCACCATCCAGAGGCCGATCCACTGGAGCGTCATTCCGGCGAAAAACCTGATCAGCGCCTTCTGTCCCGCCATCCCTGACAGGAGACTGCCGTGTTTTCCCGCGCCGGGGTTCCTCCCCTCCTTTACGGAAACGCAGAGGATCGCGATCGACGCGGCGATCGCGATGACGACCCAGAAGAACGGGCGGGTGTGCGACAGGTCCCAGAGGCGCGCGGCGAACATCAGGTAGCTCAGTATCCCGGTGCCGCCGACCAGGAACATAAGGCCCGAGGCGAATCCGCGCTGGGAGACGGGAACGGTGTCGGGAAGGAGCGCGAAATACGGGCCGATGGCGGAAAAAAAACCGGCGTACGCAATCACGATCACGGGAAGCGCGGCGAAAAGCGAGTCTATCCGCGTGAGCAGCAGCACCATGGAACATGCGATGATCCAACCGGCCACAATGAACGGACGCCTGCGGCCGAACGGCGTATCGATCCGGTCGGAGAGCGCCCCTGCAAGCACCGGAAAGAAGAGCCCGGTGATCCCGGTAGTCGAGAGCATGATGCCGGTCACGGTGTTCGAGCCGGCGAGCTCCTTCAGGTAGAGCGGAAGCGTCGCCCAGGTAAAGCCCCAGAACGCCTGCACCGCGAAGAGTCCCATTGAAAATCCCGCGAGCTTCGGAAGCGGGACGCGCGTAGAGCCGGTAGTATCCGCCATAACAACCTTCCTTCTTTTCTTTGTTTGTGTGATATAACGACCGCTATCCGGATAACTCACGGATGTCAATTGTTTTACATTTTCGTCACATCTATTGCAATACAATGATCGTGAAATTTTTCGATGGCGCGGGGAAGCATCGGGAGCGATTTATAGTATGAAAACATATTCTGACGGGAAATATTTAAAATGCCGCCGGAAGACGGCACAAACACCATCTTCCGGCAGCAGACTGAAAGCATTATATGCTAAGGCGATACTGGATTCCGAATGCCGCGGCGGCAACGGTCTTGTCATAGGTAACCGTTCCGGTAGCGTTCTTTTCCGAAAGATAATAGGTGTAATTCGCCCCGATCGTAAGCGCGAGATCGGGCATGATATTGTAGATCACGCCGGCAGTGAAGGTCCAGTTGTCGAGGACCGGATTTTCGGGCGATAAACCGGCGGGATCGATATTCATATCGGTGTACTGGATACCGGCGCCGATTTTCAGGTTCGCCAGCAGCTGATACACGAGGCCCGCGGAAACTTCCCATCCGTCGTGGATATATTTCGCGTTGGATTCCGCGGCCCAGTCAGCCTGTTCCACGAAGAAATAATCGAACGCGGTCTGGAACGCGAGACCGGGCATGATGATATACTCGGCGCCGATCGAGAAGGTGGCGGGTAGATCGTAGCGATACTTCTGTCCGTCACGATCCAGCGATGCGAGATCTTTAAGAATGGCAGTTTGAAGGCCGGCAGCCACACCTGATTCACCTGTTACTGATACATTCCGTTTCTTCATGGAATATTCAAATTCCATCCTGGTAACCGTCTCGTAACGGAGGCCGATATTCAGTCCCTCGAAAGGACGTATGTCGATACCGAAAATTCCGCCGAATCCCTGCGCTTCGTATTCATATTCCGATTCGAGATCAACAGTTGTGGTATTCGGATCAGCTCCAGCTATGAGAATATCAGCATTAAATCGAGCGGCGGCTTTTACTTTCCGGTCAGCGGTAATATATCGCCCCGCAACCGATACTGAAATCCAATTATTGATCTTATAGGCACCACCCAGTGTGAGCCCGATGTAGACACTGCTGGCCTCGATTGACTGATTGTAAACTGTGGTAGCCCCTGTTGCCGCAAAGGCACCAGCATCAGTCCTTGCACCCGCAACGATCTTGTCGATCATCTGCGCCGTGGTAGCGCTTCCGTTCTTCCAGTTGACACCGCCCGTGCCGGCCGGCGAGTTGGCGACGAAAAACGCGGCCCAGTCATCCTGCCGGTAGACAAGGCTCAGCGAGGGACTGTACGAAGGCTCATCCTGCTCGTAGGTGGTACCCGCGTACTCGTTCTCAAAATTTTTGTACACGAACTGCGAGCTGAAGCTCATGAACAGGCCGTTCTGCGGCAGAAACACCGTGCCGGCCGGATTGTACATGGCGATATCGGCCGCGTCCGTCGCGCCCGTTCTCGCGGACGTCAGGTAATACTCCGCGCTCAGACAGTTGCTGTTTTCAACATGGCCCGCGTACGCCGCACCTGCCGACAACAGGACTGCCGCCATCATCACTACTAACAACTTCTTCATGGTAATCCTCCTCCAATACATTATAACAATTCCGGTTTTTCAATTCGGCGCATGTATGCGCAACCGGGTTGTGTGCGATTGTGTGTCAGAACGCCATCAGGATATAGACGAGCACCTCATGATTGCCTTTGTTCTCGGTGCCTTCATGCGCGTTGTTCCTCTGCGCGTCGATGCCGTACGCATATGAGACGAAGAACGGCAGGACATCGCCGAGCTTCAGGCTGAAATCGACCGATACGCTCCGGTATATCCGGCGGGGATAGCCGTCCCCGCCGATACCGCCGACCACGCGGTTCTCCCGCGGCATATAGAGTACGTTGAATCCCGGCTGGATGCGCGCGTCCCAGAACACCAGCGGTATCCCTATCTGCGCCTTGCCGATCGCGTAGCGGTCACTGAGGAACTCCCCGTAGAAATAGCCGGGCATGGTGGCGTGCTCGACGACGTTGCTGCCGATCATCTCGGCGTTGTTGCGGTCGACATGGCGCTGATACGAACCGGCGCCGTCAAGAAGGATGGTGAAATCGTACGGCAGGCGCAGATAGAGGCCCAGGTTTCCGTAGAATTTCTGCGTTGACCTGATTGATGACTCCTCGGTTACATCCTCGAAGGTGCCGTACCCTACCCTTCTGGAATACCGGTAGCGGAACTTCGCCATCGCGCCGTGCTTGACGCGGCCCAGGCTCGATGTATCCACACTGCCAAGCTGCATCAGGAACGTACCGACATGCTCAAGGTGATTGTCCGGCAGTCCGATAGTCGTCGCGTCGTTTTCGGAGATCAGGTTATCGCTTTCCGTGTTCTTCCTGTAGAAGTACCAGGCGGGCAGATACGAGGCCGTGGCGGTAAAATATTTTGCCGGCGTGAACGTGCAGAGCGCCTCCACGCCGGTGTAGTTGCCCTGGTATATCCTGCCCTCATCGAGTACTCCCCGGTCATAGTAGGTATATCCGCCATACACACTGTGCGCGAGCACCGGCCTCAGCCCGAAGAGGAATGATTCTGTCTTGTATCCGATAATGGCCGCCACGCTGGTCGTCAGAAGGGTGAATTGCGCGTACGCCCCCTCTCCCGGAGCGGTGATATTGTACTGATAGAAAATGACAGGGGATAACGGGTGCCGGTAGGCGTCACTGAACGACCTGTCGCCGCCAAGCACGATGATGTGACGGTACTGGTCGGCATCGCCGGCGCTCCAGCCCTTGCCCGTGAACATCATTATAAATCCGAACATCGCGATAAGCAGAAGCGGCCAACTTCCGGTCCGCCGGCTACAGTTTGTTTTTTTCATAGAACAACTCCATTACCATTTTTGAATTGAGGGTGCAGTGCGGAATACGAGGCGGGAAAGTGCCGCAGTCCCCTTTTTTCCGTGAAATAAAAAAAAGGGTTAACCGCCAGATTAATGGCAGCTAACCCCTGGAATTTTTTACGCGCAGTAGTAATATATAGAAGGATACAATGCATTTCGATAATATTACATTATTCTGTATTATTTTACACTAATATGTATTAATGAATAAAAGGTTCCACTATTGTCAATAATAAATTTCATTATGGTGAAATTAATTTATATATTAGTGTAACATTAATAGAAGCTCAGCGAGGGTGGCGGATAAAAACTGATTCAATAAAAGAAGAAATGGCATTACGGGAAGGAGTTTCGTTATATTACTTTTTAAATGAGAATAAAAAAGCGTTAATTTTCGTTTTCAGAATGAAAATGTGGTTGATTTATATCAGTTATTATGACTATGGTTCATCAAATGAACGTTATTCATTTACTGATATTCTTAACTCATTTCGGAGGAAATCATGGCAAGTGTAGATCTTAACGGACAACAATATCTCGTCGATGAAGACGGGTTTCTTCAGGAGCCTGAAAAATGGAACGAAGGCGTCGCGCTGGCGCTGGCTAAAACAGAGGGGATCAACGAATTGAATGAGACCCACTGGAAAGTGATGAACTACCTCAGGAACTACTATCTCGAGAACGGCATCGCGCCGATGGTCCGCAAGGTGACCAAGGAGACCGGCGTCAACCTGAAGGAGATCTATGAGCTCTTTCCGCAGGGCCCTGCAAACTCGGCCTGTAAATGGGCGGGACTTCCCAAACCGACCGGATGCGTGTAGAACCGGATACGGATACCATGCAGCCTGCCATTGCGATAGCGGGGATCCGCGGGGGATCGGGAAAGACGATCACAAGCATTGGATTGTGCAGGGCCTTTCGGCGAAGGGGGATAGAAGTCGCTCCTTTCAAAAAAGGCCCTGATTACATCGATCCCGCGTGGCTCTCGCTGTCGGCAGGGAATGAGTGCCATAACCTGGACTCATTCCTCTTTGACGGCCGCATAATCACTCAGGCGTTTTACCGCTACGGCACTTCTTCCGGCATCTCGCTTGTGGAAGGAAACCGAGGGCTTTTTGACGGATACGATGAGCTCGGCACCCACAGTTTCGCCGAGCTCGTCAAGCACCTCGGTATTCCGCTCATACTCGTGGTCGATTGCACAAAATCGAGCCGCACCACCGCGGCCGTCGTGCTCGGCTGCTGCATGTTCGACCGCGATCTTCCAATAAAGGGAGTTATCCTCAATAGAATTGCCGGCGAGCGGCACAGGCGGATCGTCACTCAGTCGATCGAAAAATACTGCGGCGTTCCGGTGCTCGGCGCGATACCGCGCATCCTGCATCTGGACCTTCCCGAACGCCAGCTCGGCCTTCTGCCGATGCACGAATACGGCGATCCGGAAGCGCTGGTCGACTCGCTCGGCCAGGTGATGCTCGACAGCGTCGACATTGACGCGATACTCGATATCGCGCGCGCTCCCCGTCAGGAGAGGGAAATGCCGGCGGAGAGCGGGATATATCCGGCACGCCCGGCCGTTGCCGTATCGACACAGACTCGCCTTCCCCGGATCGGCATACTGCATGACAGCGCGTTCAATTTTTACTATCCCGAAAACATCGAAAGGCTTCAGGCCGCGCCCGCCGAGATCGTGCGCGTCGACTCGATGCGCCAGGCGGAATTTCCCGACGTGGACGGCCTGTATATCGGCGGCGGATTTCCGGAAACGCACGCGAAAGCTATCAGCGCGAATACGCGGTTCACGCAGGGGCTCAGGGCGCGGATCGACCAGGGAATGCCGGTGTACGCCGAATGCGGCGGGCTCATCTATCTTTCCGATTCGATGATCGTAGACGGAACGCGCTACCCGATGGCGGGAGTGTTCCCTTTCATCTTCGATATCGCCCGCACCCCGGAAGCGCACGGCTACACGGTGTTCGAGGTGGATACAGCCAATCCGTTTTTTGAAACCGGCGGAATCATAAGGGGACATGAGTTCAGGTACGCGAGGCTCCTGAACCCCGACGTCATGGAATGCGTTGCGACCGTGATGAAGATGAAGCGCGGAAAAGGCATCGCGCGGGGACGGGACGGGGCGCTGTACAAGAACACGCTTGCCGCGTTCACGCACACGCACGCGCTGAGCGCCGGCGTCGACTGGTTCGAAGCGATGGTGCGCTCCATCGTCTCCCCCGGCAGAATATGATCCCCCGGGCATCCGGCGCCGCCGGACACCCGGAGTCTCCTTCTTAATCCTTCAGTTTCACGTACGACCCGTCAAGATACAGATATTCCAGCTTCCCTTCGTTACCGAGCTCGCCGATCGCCTTGTCGACCATACGCTTGTCTTCTTCAAGCGCCTTGGCCACGTCGCGGTTCTTCGCCTTGCTTACGGTCTTCAGGTAATCAAGTATCTTCTGCTTCAATTCTTCGGAAGTAATATCGCTCATAATAATCCCCCGTTTACCATCTGAACTGAGTGGTGGTCCTGAACGTCTCGGACGCGCCGGTGAAGTCGTCTATATGCTGCTCGGTGAACGGTATTTCCGTCAAATCAAAAAATCTTTCCCAGCCGATTCTATCGATCCACTCGCCCATGCGCTCGTACTTCCTTGAGCTCTTCGCGTACACCTCGACGATCTTTTTGAGCACCGAGGTGACCTCGGGCCAGCGCGGAGGATTGTTCTTGATGAACGGCACCACGAGCTTTGAGAACATCGGGGGCTTGCGTGCGTTGGACACCTTTCCGCCGACGTAGATCGCGAGGCCGTCGCCGTCAGCGTCGGCAAGCGGCATCGCCGGACAGACAGTATAGCAGTTGCCGCAGTACATACAGCGGTCTTCACGCACCTCGACGCCGTTGATGCTCTTGTCGGGATGGCGGTGAATAGCGCCGGTCGGACACGATGCGATGGTTGAGGGTATCTCGCAGACCGCGCCGAGACGGCTGTTGTCGACCTTCGGCGGCTTTGTGTGGATGCCGACGACCGCGAGGTCCGAACAGTGGACCGCGCCGCACATGTTGATACAGCAGGCTACCGCGATGCGCAGCTTCGCCTGGAGCTTGAACTCGGTGAAGTAGTCCTGGAGCTCGTCCATGATCGATTTCACCAGTCCCGACGCGTCGGTGGCCGAGCTGTGACAGTGTATCCAGCCCTGGGTGTGGACGATGTTGGATATGCAGTCGCCTATCCCGCCGACGGGAAGGCCGAGCTTTTTGATATCCGCCACCATCGGCTCGACGTTCTCCTTCTTCGGAGTGAGGAACTCGACGTTGGAGCGGCTCGTGAAGCGCAGGTGACCGTCGCAATATTTATCCGCGATGTCGCATATGTCGCGGATAAAGTCGATGCTGACCAGTCGCGGCGAACCGGCGCGCACGGTAAAGAGCTCGTCGCCCGAATCGGCCACATGCTTCATAACGCCGGGCTTGAGTATCTCATGGTGCTTCCATTTTCCATAGTTGTTCCTGATGACCTCGGGGAGCATCATCCTGAAATCTGGAGGGCCTATATCTGTTTTCTTCATAGTTGTTTTCTCCTGAAAGTGATAATATCCGTCATATTAAAAGAACACGAACGGGTTGGTGCGCGGATGCTTGATCATCTGCGGCACAGGCTTGACATCGATCGCCTTGAGAAAATCCTTGAATCCGATGCGATTGACCGTCTCGGCCACACGCTCCCTGTTCTTGCCATGTTCATCCCACCAGTCCCAGATCTTCAGGAGAAGGTCCTTGATCTCGTCGTAGGGCGGCTCGACCTTGATGAAGGGCACAAGCACCCATGAGAGGAACGCGCCCTTGAGGATCGGGGCCTTCCCGCCGATCAGGATCGTCGCGCCACGCTCTTTACCGATCTTTATCGCCTTCGTCATCTTGTTAACACAGTGCATGCAACGCACGCAGTCAGGCGCGCTGAGCTTCAGCTCTCCGGTCTTCGCGTCGTACTCGAGCGCAGATCCGGGGCACTTGTCTGCTATGTGTCTCTGGATATCGAGCCCTTTCGCCGCATACGCCTTCACTTCGTTCTGGTCGATCTGGAGGCTGTCCTTCCAGGTCCCTATGATCGTGAAATCCGCGCGCGCGATGGCCGCGACGCAGTCATTGGGGCACGCGGACGCCTTGATCTTGAACTTGTAAGGCCATCTCGGCCTGTGCAGCTCGTCCTGGAACGACTGCGTCAGGTTGTAAATGAGATCGAGCGAGTCGAAACACGCCCATTCACAGCGCGCGGGGCCCACGCATCCAGACGGGCTTCGAAGCACAGAGCCCGACCCGCCCAGGTCAAAACCGTTCTCGATGAATTCATCGAACGCCGGCTGGAGCTTTTCCGTGCGGGTACCGAGGAGAATAATGTCACCGGTTGACCCGTGCATGTTGGTCAGCCCGCTTCCGTACTTCTCCCAGATGTCGCAGATGGTGCGCAGCGACTTCGTGTTGTAGAACCACGCCGAGGGGTGGTTGACCCGCACCGTATGGAACTGCTCGGCGTTCGGGAATTTTTCCGGTACATCGGAATAACGTCCGATAACCCCGCCGCCGTATCCGGTCACGCCGACGATCCCGCCGTGCTTCCAGTGCGTTACTTTTTCCTTGTACGATAACTCGACGACGCCGAGAAGGTCTTTCGCGGCGGCGTTCTTCTTCGCGGCGCGCTTCATCTCCTTGACGAAACTCGGCCACGGACCTTTTTCAAGATCATCCAGTAATGGAGTGTCATCAGCCATATTCATTTCTCCTTATCTAATTTTTTCCGCAAACAAAACTGCTTTATTTTACAGATGGTCCCATTGGATAAACGAATCCTTCAGGTCGACCATCGCGTTTACGATCAGCTCGACAAGCCCGCCATAGGTGATGCCCGATCTCTCGAGCGCGCCATAATACTCGAATATGTCGCGGATCTGCCCCTTGCAGTTCGAACAGGGCGCGCACAGATACTTTTTCACTTCAGGGCCCGGGCAGTCGCTGAACGCGTTGAGGATCTGGGAAAACTTTTTCCGTCCCGCGACGCTGATGCGCCAGTCCTTGAAATTGTTCTGCGACATCAGGGCGAACCCGCTCCCGCCGCCGCAGCAGTAGTTCTCCGCGCCGTGAGGGGTCATCTCGCGGAACTGCGGGCAGAGATAGCGCAGGATGCGCCGCTGCGGCTCGATGATCCCGAGGTTCCTGGTGATATTGCACGGATCGTGCAGCGTCACCGGAAAATTGTTCTTCGACGGATCGAACGCTATCTTCCCGCTGAAAACGATCTGTTCGAGGAACGGCAGCGCGCTCTCGCGCGGGATATTGAGCTCACCAAGGAGGACGCGATCGGCGATCGTCATGAACGCCTTGTGCTGGTGGCCGCACTCCCCCATCACGATTTTTTTAACACCGAGCTTCTTCGCGATCTCGGCGTGCTTCTTGGCGATGCGGGCGAGCTGCACGTCGTCGTAGAAAAGCCCATAGTTGACACCGTCGTAGGCCGGGTCCTCGGATGAAAGCGTCCACGAAATTCCCGCTGCGTTCAGAAGTATGGTGAACGCCGCCGGGTTTTCAGGCCATGCCATGATCTCACCGGCGTTGTGGATGAGCAGGACATCGGCGCCCTCGCGGTCCCACGGCGTCTTCACATCGAAACCGGTCGCCTCTGAAATATCCTCGTCGATGAACTCCATGTTTTCCTTCACCACTTTCGGGCTCATGCCGGTTGACGATCCGACCCTGAGCTGAAGCACCGTCCCTTTTTCGTGGAGCTCCTTCGGCGCCCATCCCAGCTCCTGGCTGAAGAGCTTGCGCAATTCGCGCGTGATGAGCGCGTTGTCGATCCCCATCGGGCATGCCTGGGTGCAGCGGCGGCAGAGGTTGCAGCGGTAACTGAGCTCATAGAGGCGGCTCACGGTCTCCCAGTTGAGCTCGATCGATCCGGCGTTGAGCTTTGAAAGGAGCTTTCCTCCCGGCCGGGCATAGGTATTTACCAGTCTTCTGAAAATCTCCGACCGGTAGGTGGGGCGATAGAGCTCGCTCTTTCCGCTCATCTCGAATATATGGCATGAATCGCTGCAGGTCATGCAGCGCGCGCAGTAGTCGATCGACAGGAGCAACGGCTGGAGGAAAGTCCAGTTGTTCTCGCGGCTCAAAAGCTTCTGCAGGCCCGAGACGAAAAGCTCAACGTATTTCTTCTCCTCTTCCTCGTTCTGCGGCTTCGGAAGGCTCAGCCCCGACACGCCGTCAAGGCCGCACTCGATTCGCGCGCGCTGTTCGTCGGAGATCTGTTTCCACGCGGGGCGTCCCTCTTCCTTATCATACGGCGCCGGGAGCGGCGGAAGGTCTTCCGGCCCGATCGGCCGGAGCACGGTATTTTTGAGCTTCGAAATCGCGTTTATCTTAAGCGGTTTTCCCATCTGACTTCTCCGTGTTCACTAGATCTATCCATGTTTTTCCTTCACCGGCACCGACGTGAGGGGCCGACCATGTGACCGGCTGTCCCAGTTGCCCGGCGAGCTTATCTTCTTTGCGCACGTCAAGGGGCGCGTCGTCCCAGCGAATATCGTGATAGGTAAAATATTTCGCGACAAAATGTATCATGAATGAAAACGGCAGATAGGCCAGAAAGACCGCGATCGATGTCACATGCGCGGCAAACGCGCCGGATATGACCACACGCTCACCCGGGACCACCAGCGCTTCCATCAGGTCGCGCAGGTCGCCGACGAAATCCGGCGATGAGAAAATCGCCACCGCGCCGGTGGCAAGGACCGCGGCGACCAGCGCGAGATTGAAGAAGGCGCCGAAGGTCGTGTAAGTGCGAAGGGTCGTATCCCACATCCGCTTCGCCAGAAGCCCGAGCGATCCCGCTGTTCCCGCCGCGTAGCTTGCGTATAAGATCCATTGCGCCGCGGAGAACACGACCCCGCCGTCAAAGGCCGCGAAGAGCGCTTCCGCGCACGCGCACGCAGCGACGAGGACGAAACCGGCCGCCATGAAATAAAGCGCGTTGTGGAAGAGGAACGTGTAAAGCCATAGCCCGCGCCGGTGCTCCCATACACCGCGCAGGAGAAAAATCTCTTTCGCCATGTAGACGAGTTGAGGCAAAAGGCTTTTGGAATGTTCCTTCTTCCACCATTCATACTCTTCGAGATATGACCCGCCGTAGCCGTCTTTGCCCTTTTCGCCGGGCACCGGCGCGAGCTCCCATCGAAGGTGCATCGGCATTTTCGCGATGCGGAAAATCCGGTAGATGCTCGCCAGCACAAAAATCGCGAGTGAAGCGTATATCACAAGTTTCCAGATCATTGTTCCACCTGTTCTCTAACTGATAATACCGTCTTGTACAGCACTGTTATGATGAGCGCACCGATCGACCAGATGGCGACCGTGATGAGCAGTTCAGGAACCGTCGGCAGATACTCGGTGACCGACTCGAACGCGTTGGGGATAAAACCTCCGATCACCACGCCAAGCCCCTTTTCGATGCCGACCCCGAGGAACGCCATGAGCGCCGCGCAGGCAAGCGCGGTTTCATTCATGCGCAGTTTCGGCGTCGCCAGTACGACGAATGCCGCGACCGACATCACCATTGATGTCCACATCCACGGCACGAGCGCGCCGTGGCCCTCAAGCCCGAAGAAGAGATAATCGAGCGACACCCGGTGCGACGGGATCCCGCTGTAATAGGCGGTGAAGAACTCGAGCGCGAGGAAGAAGAGGTTCGTGAAGAGCGCGTAGGCGGCGATCTTCGCGAGCGCCTGGAGCGACTCGCGTCCCGTGTCGTAGCGGCCGAACCTTTTCACGATAAGCGCGAGAATGACGAGAAGCGACGGGCCCGACGCGAACGCCGACGCCAGGAAGCGCGCCGCCATGATCGCGGTGAGCCAGATCGATCGGCCCGGTATGCCGGCGTAGAGGAACGCGGTCACGGTGTGAATGCTGATCGCCCACGGAATCGAGAGATAGATGAACGGCTTCAGCCATTTCGGCGACGGCAGCTGTTTCTGTTCCGACGAGAGCGACGTCCAGCCGATCAGGATGTTGAGCAGAAGATAGCCGCTCAAAACCACGGTATCCCAGAACATCAGCGAGTTCGGCGTTGGATGAAGGAAGACGTTGAATATCCGTGCGGGCTGCCCCATATCCGTAAGGATGAACATCAGGCACATGGAAACCGCTCCCACCGCGAGGAACTCGCCGAGGATCAGCACTTTGCCGAACTGTTTGTAGTCATGCAGGTAATACGGTATCACCACCATCACCGCCGACGCGGCAACGCCGACGAAAAAGGTGAACTGCGAGATGTACAGCCCCCACGACACATCGCGGCTCATGCCGGTCACCACGAGCCCCACGCTGAGCTGCCGCAGGTAAAAAAATATTCCCGGCACCGCCGCGGCCGCGAGAGCGGCAAGGAGCAGTTTGTACCGGAGAGAACCTTTCAAAGCCTTATCAAGCATCGCCGCCTCATATTAAATAGTAGATTTCAGGATTGGTGCCGAGCTCGACTTTCCGCCGTAGCGCAAAGCGGTTGGATACAATCCGCCTGATTTCAGAATTTTCGTCCGCGATATTGCCGAAAAGGAGCGCGCCTTCCGAACATGCTTCAACGCAGAGCGGCCTCTGCCCGCGGTCGACGCGCTCCGCGCACAGGTCGCACTTCTCGACAACTCCCCTCGTCCTGGTCGGATACTCGCGGTTGATCGAACCCTCCGCAAGGAACCTTCTCGGATCGGACCAGTTGAAGCTTCGCGACCCGTACGGGCAGGCCGCCATGCAGTAGCGGCAGCCGATACACCGGTGGTGGTCCATCATCACGATCCCGTCTTCGCGCTTCCAGGTCGCCTTCACCGGGCACACCCTGGCGCAGGGAGGATTGTCACAGTGGTTGCATAACACCATGACCTTCCGGTTCCGGGCCTCGCTTCGCATGTAATCGTTTCCGTACTCGGGGAACACGCGCGCGAACGAGTCCTTCCAGAGCCATTTGATCTCGCGCTTCCGGTCGCTCACCGACGGCACGTTGTGGAACGCGTGGCACGCGCTTATGCACGAAGTGCAGTCGGGCTTCGAGCCGCACTTCACGGTGTCGATCGCCATCGCAAGCCGCACGCCGTTTCGGGCAGGCTGCCGGTTGAGCGTCGATGAATCGCACCGCACCAGCTCGAGGATCGCGCCGCCCGCGAAAAGCGAAGCGCCGACTGTTCCCATCTTCCTGAAAAATTCCCTTCTGCTAATTTCCATTTCGGGGCTCCTTGGGGGATATGTGGCACTCCCAGCATGTCGGGGACACCGAGAAGCGCGAATGGCACCGGTCACAGAACTCCGCCTTGTTCGAATGGCACTTCACGCACGACTTCGAAAGGCTCTTGTCGAACGGCTCGCCGCCGGCGAGCACCGGCGTGCGCTTTCCGGTCCTGATCACCTCGTCACGCCAGCCGTTCAACATCTGCATGTGATACGCCTTCATGTACTCGCGCGGAGCGACGCACTCTTTCTTTCCGGGCGCTATTTCCGGATCGCGCAGGTCGGCCGCGCCGCCCACATGCCCGTACCAGACAGGAAGGCTCACGAGCGCCAGGAAGAGCGCGAGCCCGGGGATGATTTTCATTCCGTCATACATTCGCTTCCTCCTTTACGGCGGGAAGGGCCTCGCCCCGCAGGTTTGCCTCGCGCGCCTTCTCTCCCTTCATGACAAGCGCGTTGCCAAGAAGCTCGTGCACACCGCACACGTCGACGCCCGGCACCCAGTAGTTCAGAAGCGTCGGGAGCGTCGCCTTGTCGATCGCGCAGATACAGGCGAGCTGGTTCACGCCGTGCTTTTCCTTCACGTGGCGCACGGCGTTCGCGCGCGGCAATCCCCCGCGCAGGCGCATCTCGAGATTTTCGTCGGTGCCCAGTCCCGATCCGCTGCCGCAGCAGAACGTGTGCTCCTTGATCGTGCTTTCCGGCATCTCATGGAAATGGTTGCAGGCGGCCCGCAGTATCACCCTCGGCTCCTCGATAAGCCCCATCGCGCGCGACGGGTTGCACGAGTCGTGAAAGGTAACGCGGTATTCGTCGTTGCGCGACGGATCGAGATTCAGCTTCCCGTGATGCACCAGATCGGAAGTGAATTCGCAGATGTGCACCATCTTCGTCGAGGCCGCGTTTTCAAATCGTGTGCCCGTGATCGGCGATACCGGCATTTCGAGGAAATCGGCCGGGCCGTTCATCGTGTTCATGTACTGGTGCAGGACGCGCCACATGTGGCCGCACTCCCCGCCCATGATCCACTTCACGCCGAGCCGCTTCGCCTCGGAATAAATCTTCGCGTTCAGGCGCTTCATCACCTCGTGCGAGAAGAAGAGGCCGAAATTCCCGCCTTCCGACGCGTAGGCGCTCAGCGTGTAATCGAGGCCGATCTCATGAAAGAGCATCAGGTATCCGTAGAAGGTGAAGATGTGCGGATCGGCGAAGATGTCGGCCGAGGGGATGATGAAGAGCACCTCGGCGCCCTTCCGGTTGATCGTCGGGTTGACTCGTATCCCCGTTATCTCCTCGATCTCGTCGACGGCGAACTCTATGTTGTCCTTGAACGTGTGCGGCTGGATGCCGAGGTGGTTGCCGGTGCGGAAGCAGTTCGACGCCGGTTCGACGATCCAGTTGATGTTGACGCCGACCAGGTTCAGGAGCTCTCTGCCGAGCATGGTGATCTCGGCGGTGTCGATGCCGTAGGGGCAGTAGACCGAGCAGCGGCGGCATTCGGTGCACTGGTAGAAGTAGTAGAACCACTCCTTTAGCACGTCTTCGGTCAGGTCGCGCGCTCCGGCGAGCGCGCCGAAAAGTTTTCCGGTGGCCGTGAAGCGTTTGCGGTAGACCGAGCGGATAAGCTCCGCCCGCATCACCGGCATATTCTTCGGGTCACCCGAACCGATATAGTAATGGCACTTGTCGGCACAGGCGCCGCAGCGCACGCAGATGTCCATGAACAGCTTCAGCGACCTGAACTTTTTCAGCCGCTCCTCGAAACCGGCGAGGATGACCTCCTTCCAGTTTTCGGGAAGCTTCCAGTCGGCGTCGTGCGGCTGCCACTCCCGCGGGTTGGGCAGCGAGAGATACTCGACGTGCTTGCGCGTCCCCGCGTGGCAGTATGTCCCTTTCGGAAATTCCTTTCTCGGTTCAAGCCATTTCGATTTCGGGGGCTTGAGGCTGATATTAAGCAGGTCGCCCGTTTTTATCTTTTCGGCCATCTTACTCCCTCTCCAGTTGATATCCGGCCGACTTCAGCTTTTCCCTGAACTCGTCCTCCCACTCTTCGTACGTATGGACCTTCACCGGGTAGTCCCACGGATTCACGTGCCGCTTCATCCTGCTGTTGTTCGCGAGGTTGCGCGTGGGCGAGAGGAACACGCCCGGCATGTGCATGAGCTTGCTGAACGGGAAGCAGGCGAAAAGAACGCACACGAGAAAGAGATGGATATAAAAGATCCCGCCGATCCCCTGGGGAACGACCGGTGAAAAATGAACGAGGCCGATCGCCGCCTTCTTGACCGACAGGAGGTCGACCTTGAAAAAGTGCCGCATGAGGATACCCGTAACGGCGATCGCGCCGATCAGGGCCGGATAAAAGTAGTCGGAATAGTGCGATATGAAGCGCGCCTGCGGCGCAACGATCCTTCGTATGAAAAGATACGAAATCCCCGCAAGCAGCAGTACGCTTGTGATGTAGAGGACAGGCATCCCGATTGAAAACATTCCGTCAATGTTCTGTATCCACACGACCGCCGCGGGAACCGGATCGACGAAAAATCTCAGATGACGGATAAAGACAATAAGGAACGACCAGTGGAACGCCATCGCGCCCAGCCAGAGCCACTTGTTCGAGCCGTACGCGATCTTCGGTCCGTCGTGCAATTCCGCGCGCGTGTTGCGGAAAAGCGACCTGAAAAAGAAAATCTCCAGGAACAACCTCGCAAGGACCCCTCTCAGGCCGGACGGATTATCGACCGTGTTCCGGGCGATCCATTCATGCGACTTCTGCTGACCGCAGGTGGTCGGAATGCGGAACGGCACGGGAGAGGAGGCCCAGTAGATGACGCGCCAGACGAATCCGGCGATGAATACGCACAGCGAAGCGTAGGGAACAAACACGGCGAACAGGCGCGCTCCGTTCGGCATCCCGGCCCCGAAGTATCCGAGCGCCGCGAGCGCGAGTACCGCAATCAATGATATCAGGACATTCATACAGGCTGCTCCTTGAAATTACGGGCCGGCTGGCTTAATTTTTTCAACTCGCCGATCTTGAGATTGAAAATCTGTTCACGGCATTCCATGTAGATATCGAAGCTCAGTGAGGCCATCGCCTCTATCCATCCGCACAACCCGTTGAGATCATCAGATGAAAGCGATTCCTTCTCTCCGGCGGAAAGCAGATCGAATACCGTGCTTCTGAGCAGAAACATGAACGAAACCGCATCCGAGGGATTGAATCCCTGGATCGCCCGTATCCTTACGATATCGTCGAGCGGCTGCCTAAGCGTTTCGGGACCCGCCCCCATCAGGAAGCCGTTCAATAGCGCCTCGACGGATTGATCAATCCTCGTTCCCACCGGGTTGCTGAACGGCGCGCCTTCGCGCCTGAACGAAACGACCGTATCGCTCGGATACGAAGCGTAGATCCGCTCTGTCCACTCATCGAGTATTTCCCGCCGGTGCGAGGCAAGCATGTTGAGCAGCGTCATTTCCATGGCCTTCACTTTTTCTTTAAATTCGCCAGGTAATCATCGAGCATATACGTGATGAAGTCCCTGTAATTTTCATTCTGCAGCATTGTCTTCTCAAGCTTCTTGAAATGGATGAGACCGTGCAGCGCACCCCAGAGGCTTATCGCGTGTTTTGCCGGATCAACTTTCCTGAATACGCCGGATTTCATTCCGCTCTTTATCGCGTCGATAAGCACCTGAAGGATTTTTCCCGCCGTCATGTCAACTCTGCTCTTAATGACAGGCGGGAAAAGAAGCTCGGGTGTAGAAAGAAAATAGTTCAGGATATCGAAATAGTCCTTATACTCATCGCTGAAATCGACATACGTCCAGGCGATCCTCCTGACCTTTTCGGCAGGGTCATCGATCCCGCCTACCGCCTTCTGAACCTCATCGTACATCAGGTCGAATCCCTCTTTCTGCAGCGCAGCGAATATCTCCTCCTTGTTCTCATAGTAGAGATAAATCGTGCCGACACTCAGCTCTGAAAGCTTCGCGATCTGATTGATCGTCGTCGCGTGGAGCCCTTTTTTGAAAAGGAGCTCCCGGGCCGCGTCAAGTATATGGTCCTTTCGCGCCTCCTTTTCCCTTTCCCTTCTCTCTTTTGATCCCATGTATTAATACCTGTTCTTATTGATGTAACTCATGGCGCAATTTGCGGGCCATCATGTTCTCATAGACGCCCGGCATGATGCGGCTGAGCAGATATGTGATCTTACCCACCGGAGTTAAAATCAATAAGTTTTTCTTCTTTATTGTCGCTCGATAGACCGCCTCGGCCACATGCTCGGGCGTGTCGTCCCTGCCGACCTGCGAGCGCGGGTTTTTGTTGACGCCGCCGTCGGCGCCGAGCGCCCTCGTCTGAAGGTTCGTACGCGTGAATCCCGGGCATACCATCAGGACATGCGCGCCGTACTCCTTTATCTCGGCGCGCAGGCTTTCAAACAATCCGTGGAGGGCATGCTTGCTCGCGCTGTAGCCGGTCCGGCCGTAGAGCGGGCTGTATCCCGCATGGCTTGACACGACGATGATAGTGCCCTTGCGCTCGATGATGCTTTTAATTGCCGCTTTTGCGCAGTAGAGCGATCCGAAAAAATTAACGTCCATGACTTTGTGGTACACCGATACATCGGTATCCATGAACGCGCTTCGCTGCGTAAGGCCCGCGTTGTTGACAAGAAAATCGACGCCGCCGTGTTTACCGATCACCACTCCGATGACCTTGTCGCACACGGCCCGGTTGGACACGTCGCAGACATATCCCTCGGCCTCGATGCCTTTGCTCTGGAGCGTTTTTACAAACGTGTTTATCGCGTTTTTTTCAAGGTCGAGCACTATGACCTTCGATCCCGACCGGCCGAAGCGCTCGCATATCGCCGCGCCGATCCCGCTGGCTCCGCCGGTCACTACGGTAACTTTATTCTTAAACATGTCATCTCTCCGTATCAGCATTTTTCAGGGGGTCGGATACAATCCTTCCAACACCCGAATGACCGCCGCTTTAGTTGCCCATCTCCAGCGTAACTTTCTCTACTTTGTTCAGATCACGCTCGTAGAAAAACGACGCCAGGAAAAACAGTACTGCCGCGAAAATAAGGAAGCCCGGAAGCACCATGAGCGCCTTCTGTATGCCGTAATGGTCCGAAAGAGATCCCACCACAAAAGGCCCTGCCGATGAACCGAGAAGGTTCTGTACTATGACGCAGATCGCGTAGGACAGAGCCCGAAGGCCGGGATGCACGACATCCTGCGTAACGGCGGCGGCAGCGGGAAGGAACGCCATCACGACCATTCCCATCAGGAGTATCAGGATGTACTGAAGATTGCCGCTGCAGAACGAAAAGGCGCAAAACAGAATGACCGCCGAGAGGACAGCGGTAATCGCGGGAAACACGAGCCTTGCATTCAGCTTTTTCCTGTACCACTTGTCAGCGAGAAAGCCCCCGAGCGGGGAACCCACCAGCGCCAGCAGCATGACCGCTCCCGCCTTCACACCCGCCTGATCTTCAGGCACATTGTGGACGCGGTGAAAGAACGTCGGAAGCCATGTAAGAAGCGATGTGGTCACAAACGTCATTCCTGCAAAGGCAATATAGGTTATGAGCAGCGAAGGCCGGCTCATGAATTCCATGAACACGTCCTTGTAATTCATCTTCTTCTTGACGGACTGGTCTTTGCCGGGATTCACCGTTTTCACGAGATCAACCGTCTTGTAGTCCTTGATAAAGAAGAAGAGGATCGCGACTATAAGGCCGGGAAGCGCGACGAGCCCGAACGCGTGGCGCCATCCCCAGTGCTTGGCGACTATGCCGCCGAGCGCGATGCCGACCGCCCCGCCGAGCGGAATCGACGCGTTCCATATCCCCATCATCATCGAACGCTTCTCCTGAGGGTAAAGCCCAGCGAGCATCGCGGTTCCGCCGGGAGCGTATCCCGCTTCGCCTATGCCGATCGCGGTCCGCGTGATAAACAGCTGCTTGAAATTGGTCGTGAAGGCGCATGCGGCAGTGGCGCAGCCCCAGAGGAACGCCATAATACCGATAGACCCCTTCCGGCTCCACCGGTCGACGAGAAGAGAAACAGGAAACGTAAATATAACGATGGCCCAGTATATTGCAGAGACCAGCATCCCGCACTGCGCGTCGGTGATGCCCCAGTCGGCCTTTATATACGGGAAGAGCGAAGTCACGACCATCCGGTCGGTATAATCAAAGAAGTATAATAAAAATAACAGTATGAAAACATAATTGGTATAACCTTTCGAAAGCTTATACTCTTGCGTTCCAACATGATCACTCATGATACCCCCCTTTATATTTGCCGCATGCGGCATTGCTGCCGCATGCGGCATTGCTGCCGCATGCGGTACTGTGCAGAATTTTCAGTCTATCAGGCTTTGTATCCTCCGAGGTTGGCAAGCGCCACGCTGCCGGGGCTTATCGTTGAAGGATCAACCATAACATTGATACACGCAGTCTTTCCGGAAGCAAACGCCGCTTCGATCGCGGGCCTGATATCTTCCGGTTTTTCGACATACGCGCCGAAACCGCCGAGCGCCTCAACCAGCTTCTCGTAATGGACTTTGCCGAGCTCGGTGCCGTCCTTGATCGGGTGGCCGAGTCTGAGCGTCTGGCTGTGAGCGATCATTCCCCACAGTGTGTCGTTCGCCACAACAACCACGATCGGAAGGTTGTTGCGGATAGCGGTGTGGAACTCCATGAAGTTGAAACCTACTGAACCGTCACCGATCACGAGAAGCACCCGTTTATCGGGATTGTGCAGCTTCGCTGCATTGGCATAGGGGATACCGACAGCGAGGCATCCATACAGACCGTAATCGAGGAAGTGGCCGGCCTTGCGTACGGTCCTGGTCATACCCATCCATGTCGCGGTATCGCCGCCGTCCGAAACGACTATATCGTCCTCACGGTTCATGAAGTCGTTGATCTCGCGCGCGAGACGGAGCGGGTGGATCGGAGTCGAGGGGCTGTCCCAGAGCGGCTGTGACTGCGCCTTTCCGTCGACATCGGCTTTCTTTACGGTCTCAATCCACTCTTTGAACTGGTCCTGGAGCTTTGCGCTGATCTTGCGCTCGTCGATGATCCTGTTCATTTCCTTCACGGTCGCCTTGACATCGCCCACAACACCGAGGTCGACCTTGCGGTTGCGCCCGATTTCCTCGGCTTCGACATCGACCTGGATGAACTTCGCGTCTTTCGGGAATATATCTCCGAAGATGTAGTAGAGGCTAAGCCTCGATCCGAGGAAGAGCACGAGGTCGGAGCTGATGTTTGCTATCAGCGCCGCGCCGGGACGGATAGCGAGGGAGGATTCGAAACAGAGGGGATGCGTATCCGGAACGACGCCACGTCCGGCGTTGAGCGTAAAGATCGGAACTCCCGCTTTTTCGATGAACTCGGTAAGCTCGGGGCCGGCATCCGAATACCAGGCGCCGCTTCCCGCGATCACGATCGGTCTCTTGGCACCCGAGAGCAGATCCACGATCTTCTTGGTAGCTTCCACATCAACCGCTTTTGATTCGACAACGCTTCCGTACTGCTTCACTTTCGTCATGTCGGCAGTTGCGTTGAGCACGTCACAGGGCAGTTCGAGATACACGGGGCCCGGACGTCCATTTGCCGCGTAACGGAACGCCATATCGATGAACTCGGGGATACGCTCGGCATTATGGCATACCAGCGCTTTTTTTACCATGGGGGCGATAACGGGCAGCTGGGTCATGTCCTGAAGGTCGAGCTTTTCGGTTGTCTCAAGGCCGACGCAGCCTGAAATGAGGACTACCGGCGCGTTTGAAAGACGGCAGCTTGCGATACCGGTCAGCGCGTTGGTAAATCCGGGGCCCGCGGTAACCATTGCAACGGCGGGTTTGCGCGTCATCTTCGCCTGTGCTTCAGCCATGAAAACGGCCGCCTGCTCGTGACGGGTCGCGAATATCTTCACGCCCGAATTTTCGAGAAACTGGTAAATCGGCGTGATATGCCCGCCGCTGATTGAAAATATGTGTTTTACGCCCTTTTCGATAAGGGCTTCGGCCGCTAACTGACCGCCAATAATTTTATCCATAACACCCTCTCCTTGAATTTTTAAACTCACAACAAGATATTATTTCTTGTTGGTACGAAAAAAAGCTTGTAAAATGAATTATATTCACTTAATGAATGAACTTCAGCAAATTATTATTAAATTTTCTCGAGGTAGCATTTAATGAAACACTATGAGTTAATAATTCGCTATCAGCACTGTTTCGGACAGACCATGCATTCGTGCGGAACGGTTGGCAGTGAACAGGAAGCCCTTGAATGGGTGGATATGAAAACGCGTGGCGAGGGCGAAGCGCCTGTGCGAGTAGAAAACGATCCCGTATGCACCTGCACCGCCGCGGTCTGCCCGTTTAAATTTCAAAGACCGACTTTCATGTACAGAGAGATTGAAAAAGACCCTACCGGTACAAACTGCTGACACGAACCGGTATTGTAACGGACGGGCGGTTCTTCGATCAACATCGCAGAACCACCCGCCCTCAAAGCATCAGTAGAAAAACCTCACACCTTCGCTCCTTACTTCACCATGCTCAGGTGCTTGTACTTCTCAAGGTGCCGTACCGCAGGCTTGAACGCATCCCTTCTGAACGGCTCTGCAAGGACATTCGCGCCGCCTTCAATAACAGCGTTGATAACGGCCGGTTTGCCCGATTTAACTGCTTCGTTTACAACATCCTTGACGTCGGCGTAGTTCTCGACCTTGAAGCCGAGCGCGCCCATGTCGCGTGCGATCTGCGCGTAGTCGGGGTTCGCCTTGAGGTCGGCGCCCACGAACCTGTTGTTGAAGAAGTCGATCTGGTTCTTCTTCTCAGCGCCCCACTCGTGGTTGTTGAACACGACCGCGATAACGGGGATATTCTCCCTGACCGCCGTCATGACTTCGCTCAGGCCGCTGATGCCGTACGCGCCGTCGCCCTGGAGCGCGAACACCGGTTTGTTCGGAGCGCCCATCTTCGCGCCCATCGCCGCGCCGTACGCGAAACCGCAGTTTCCCCATGAGAGCGCCGAGATGTGCTGCCTCGGGCCGTTGAACTTCAGGTAGCTGTTGCACATCGACGAGGTATTTCCGATATCCGTCGCGACGATCGAACCGGCGGGGATCGCCTCGGAGAGCTCCTTCAAAAATCTGCGGGGATGCATGAGCTTGTTTGTCGAAGAGGACCATTCATCAAGCTCCTGCTTCCATGCGGCTTTTTCCTTCGCGATATCGGCAAGCCGTTCGCTGTTCTTTGCGCGCTTCTCATCCAATCCACGAACCGCCTTGAGAAGCTGTTTGGCGAACTCTTTCGAATCGCCCATAACGCCGAGGTCGATATGCTTTGAAAGGCCGAGCTGCGATCCATCTACATCGACCTGGATCAGTTTCGCCTTCTTGGGCCAGTAGTCGATATCGTACTGCGGCAGCGTGCCGAAAGGTCCAAGCCTCGTGCCGAGCGCGAGCACCACGTCAGCCTTCGCGATGGTACGCATCGCCGCCTTCGATCCGCAGTAGCCGATCGGACCGACCGCAAGCTCATGGTCAGCCGGGAAGCTGTCGTTATGCAGATAGGTGTTGACTACCGGCGCAGAAAGGAACTCCGCGAGCGCCTTCGTCTCTTCGATCGCGTTGCCCATCGAAACGCCGCCGCCGGCAAGGATCACCGGGTACTTGGCTTTCGCGATCATGTCAGCGGCCAGTTTGACCTGCTCTTCGGTGCCGCCGCCGTAATACACTTCTTTCGTCTTGTAAATTTCGCAGTCGATATCGCCGTAGAACAGGTCACGGGGGATATTAAGCTGCGTGGGGCCGCATGCGTATTTCGCCATGTAGAAGCAGCGGCGTGCGAGTTCGGCCATCCTCTCGGCCCTGTTTACCCTCACCTGATACTTGGTGCATTTTTCGAACCATGGCATCTGGTCGAGTTCCTGAAAACCGCCGGTCCCGATACCCATGCTGCCCGTCTCGGGCGTGATCGCGACAACCGGCGAATGGGCCCAGAAAGCCGCGGTGATCGCAGAAATAAAGTTCGCGGCGCCCGGTCCGTTCTGTGCGATACAGGTCTGGGGCTGTCCGGTCACCCGGGCATATCCATCGGCCGCGTGCGCGGCCGCCTGTTCGTGCGCCACTGAAATGAAGCGGATACCCGCTGTCGGAAACAGGTCCAGGGCATCCATATACGCGCTGCCCACGATACCGAATATGTTTGTTATCCCTTCCGCTACCAGGGTTTCAACCAGAGCTTCCGATGGTGTCATTTTTGCCATTGTAAGTGCCTCCCTAATTGAATTACTTGTAAAGTCTCGATTGACGTAAGTACATATACAGAACAGGGCTTACAGTTCCATGAGCTGACCGCCATCGATATTGATGGCCTGCCCCGTAATATACGACGACTCGTTTGACGCGAGGTACGCGACAAGGTCCGCCACCTCGGATTGCTTTCCGATCCTTCCCATCGGAATCGTCTTGCACATCTCCTTCTCGCGGTCCTCTACCGTCACGCCGAATACGGCCGCTTCAAGCTCAAACCGCTTCATTTCGAAATCGGAATAGATCTGGCCGGGACAGATCGCATTGACCCGAATCCCAATACCCGAAAGCTCCTTCGCCATCACCTTTGTAAGCATGTTAAGCCCCGACTTCGCTACCGCGTAAGCGCCGTTAAACGCGGGCGGCACCTTCCCTGCCCTGGATGACGTATTGATGATACTTCCCGCGCGCCCGAACATCAGCGGAAGTATCGCCCTGCTGACCCTGAACGGTCCATGCAGATTGATATCGATGGTTTTCATCCAGAGGTCCTCTTTGTAATCATTCACTGTTGCGGGAACGCCGAATGTCGCGCCCGCGTTGTTGCAGAGAATGTCCACATGGTCGAACGTCTCTTTGACTTTCTCGACCATCTTCGCAACCGACTCAGTGCTGGTTACGTCAACACCGACGGCAATCGATTTGATTGAGTATTCGGAAGCCAGTTCCCGGGCTATATCCTCCATCTCACCAAGGCCCGGAGCTTTCAGAAGGCCCTCATCGATCTGTACGCCAAGATCGGCGATAATTATGTGGGCCCCGCATGAAGCGAGCTTCTTTGCAATCGCGTATCCTATTCCCGTCTTTTTACCGCAGCCCGTAACGAGAGCTACTTTTCCCGCAAGATCGCTATACATTATGCACCTCTCATATATTATAATTACATTCAATAAATGAACGGTATTCATCAGGCCGAATACTGTCAAGAGTTTTTCAATTATTTTTAAAAAAATCTTCTGAATCGGGAAGGGTACACAATAAGGGGACTTTTATTTCTATATGTTGATTTTTATCGAACCAATTACATATGTCAACCTGAAAAAAAAGGGCCCCTTGTGGAGCCCCTTTTTCATCGTCTGCCTTTCTAATCTTACAGAAAAAAAATTATTGCCTCTGGCCGAACGCCATAACCATAAGGACGCACACTTCATGGCTGCCCTTTTTCTCGGTGCCATCGTCCTGATTGTAGCGACGGGCGTCCATACCGTAGGCGTAGTGTACAAATATCGGAAGGACACCGCCAAGCTTGGTGCTGAGCTGGACGGATACGCTGCGATACGTTCTTCTCTCATAGTCCTGCACGCCGATGACCTGGTTGTCCCTCGGCATATAGAGTACATGGAATCCGGGCTGGAGCCTGGTCTCCCAGAACGGCAGGAACGGGAAGCCGATCTGGGCGCGCCCGATCGCGTACCTGTTCTGATAGAACTCTCCGAAGAAATATCCGGGAAGAACTCCTGTCTCGGACGAGTAGCTTCCGAGCTGGTCGGAATTGTTCCGGTCGATATTCTTATGCCACGCGCCGATCCCGTCGAGCAGAAGGTTGATATCCAGCGGGAAGTTGTAGTATAATCCGATCTGCGCATACCGTTTCTGGGTATTGGTGATATCGGATGCGTACTCAGGCAGGGAATCCTGGAACGTGCCGTAACCGACCCTGTGGGTATACTGATACTTCACCCTCATGAGAACTCCATGCTTGATGCGATCCACGTTCGATCTCTGAACATTGCTGAACGCGAGCTCAAAGGTCCCCGTGTGTTCCCAGTGGTTTTTGGGAAGATCGATCAGCGTTTCCTGCGTATCAAAGAAGATACCCTGCTCCTGTTTGTATTTCTGATAGAAGAAATATCCGGGATAATACGATACCATGGCCGAGAGCTCCCGAATGAAATTGTACCTGAAGAAGAGCTCGGCGCCGGCATTGTTCCCTTTGAAAATCCGTGTTTCATCCAGAGAACCATCATTTCTGTACGCGTGGTTGGCGCCATAAATATTGTGGTTCAACTGCGGTTTGATTCCCGCGAAGATAGAATCGTTTTTAAAGCCGAATACAAAAAACACCCGCGTTGTAATAAGGCCGAACTGTCCATAGAGATCATTGGGAAAATCTTCCATAAACCAGTTGTATAATATGAGCGGCGACATCCTGTTGTTATCCGAGTTGCTGTACGGCTGGGTCGCACCCAGCGCCAGTATATGCTCGTACGGCTGTTTCTCGGCATATGCCGGCCCTCCCACAGATACGATCACCGTGATAAAAAGCGCCAGCAAAAGCGCTGCACAAGTAAATCTTTTCATTACCCCCTCCTGACCCCGATATTTTAAACACATATTTAAAACATCTCCGCTGCGACTGTTTATTTATATATATATCTGCATGCTCCGGCAACACTTTATTGTCAATAATAATATCTTTCGCACCCGGACACGGAAAAGCGCTCAGTTATACCCGGGCGTCCCCTTTCTGCTGGCGGTAATGCTCTCTGCACTCACGGTTTATCTTCGCGGAGCAGAAATCGCCGCACATCGTACACACCTCCTCATCCTCCTTGCCGGTACGCTCGCGTACGGAACGCGCCAGTTCGGGATTCATCGACAGCCGGTACATCCCCTCCCAGTCGAGATTGCCGCGAGCCCGCGACATGGCGTCATCACGGTCCCTGGCGCCGGGTATGCCGCGGGCGATATCCGCCGCGTGCGCCGCGATTTTCGAGGCAACGACGCCATCGATCACCGCCTGCATGTCCGGAAGGCCGAGGTGCTCCATCGGCGTGAGATAGCAGAGGAAATCGGCCCCGTACGTCGCGGCAAGGGCGCCCCCGATCGCGCCGGTGATATGGTCGTAGCCGGGCGAGCAGTCGGTTACCAGCGGTCCGAGGACATAGAACGGCGCGCCGTCGCAGTGCTTCTTCTGAAGCTCGATGTTCTCCTTTATCATGTGGAGCGGCACATGCCCGGGCCCTTCGATCATCACCTGGACACCGCGCTCCCGCGCCCTTCGCGCGAGCTCGCCCAAGGTCTTCAGCTCTGCGATCTGGGCCTCGTCGGTCGCGTCGGCAAGGCAGCCGGGGCGCAGGCCATCGCCGAGGCTCAGGACCACATCGTACTTCGCGGCCATTTCAAGGATCTCGTCATAGCGCGTGTAGAGCGGATTTTCCTTATCGTGGTGGAGCATCCACTTGACAATGAAGCTTCCTCCGCGTGAAACAACGCCCATGATGCGGTTACCGAGCAGGGGGATACAGCTCTTCGTGATGCCGCAATGCACCGTGATAAAATCCACCCCGTCCTCGATATGCTGCCTGACCGAATCGAGGAAATCGTCCTCGGTGATTTTCGCGACATCGGGATTGCGCACGATCGCCTCGTAGATCGGCACCGTCCCGACCGGCACGTGCGACTCGCGGACGACCGTGCGGCGCATCTCGCGGATATCGCCGCCGGTCGAAAGGTCCATCACCGTGTCGGCGCCGTATTTCACCGACGCCGCGAGCTTTTCAAGCTCGAGGGCCGGATTGGTGTTGAAGTTCGAAGTACCGATGTTCGCGTTGATCTTTATCGTAAGTCCTTTGCCCACCGCCACCGGCGCGCAGTCATGCAGCGTGCTTTTCATGATGACGGTCTTTCCGTCGGCGATGTTTTTGCGGATCTCCTCCGCGCTCTGCGGCTCGACGACGGCAACCGCCTCCATCTCTTTTGTAATTGTTCCCGCTTTTGCGAATTCTATCTGTGTCATAATCCGTACCTCTTCTGGATCTTCCTGATTTCACCGGCCATGTCATGGCTTGCCACAACCGCCTGTATTGCGCAGATCATATCCGCGCCCGCCTCTATAACTTCATCGATAGTGTCCATGGTAATGCCGCCGATCGCCGCGATCGGGATCGAGCACGCCCGGCGCACTTCACGAAGCGTCCTGATCCCGCCGGGCTCTCCCGCGTCGGTTTTGGTCGTGGTGCGGAAGATAGGGCTCACGCCGAGATAATCCGCTCCCATCCGCTCCGCCTCTACCGCCTCCTCGACCGAATGCACCGTGACGCCGATTATCATGTCGGGCCCGAGCAGCCTGCGCGCGATCCCGTAAGGCATATCCTCCTGGCCGATATGCACGCCGTCAGCCCCGACCGCGAGCGCGACATCGATCCTGTCGTTGATGATCAGTTTCGAAACTGTCCCGCCGCACGCTTCCTTTATCGCGAGGGCCTCGCGGTACATCGACAGGGTATCCATCGATTTTTCCCTGTACTGTATGAGCGAGGTCCCCGACTCGATCGCCTTTCTGGCGTCATTGACGATGCCCGATGAGCTCAGTCCCGAGTCGGTGATAAAATAATATCCCTTCATGACGTCACCCTCTGCATCGATGAAACCTTTGCGGCATCGAGGCTGTATATCGCGTCGAAGAGCCGCTCTTTGAAGGTGCCGGGCCCCGCCGAGTTTTCCATGGCGATCTGCGCTGCGATCCCGAAACAGGAAAGGCCTGCGGCGGCCGCCAGGGCATGATCGGCCGGGTTGGCCGCGATGAACGTTCCGATCACGGAGGCCGCCATGCAGCCGGTACCGACCACGTGCGCCATCATTTCATGGCCGTTGCCGACCAGGTAGCGCGACGACGCAGTCGCCACAATATCTTCTTTGCCGGTAACAACGACCGTGCACCCGCGCTTTTCGGCGAGCGCGGCGGCAAGCGCCTTCATATCGGCGCTCACGTCCGATGAATCAACGCCCTTGGTCTGGACCTCCAACCCCGCGATACGGGCAATCTCCGAAGCGTTGCCCTTGATGACGTTGATCTTTGTTTCGTTAATAAGCTCATGGTTCATCCTGTCGCGAAACGAGGTCGCCCCCGCGCCGCACACGTCGAGCACGACAGGTATCCCGGCCGCGTTCGCCGCCAGGGCCGCCTTCTTCGCGCTCGCGATAAAATCGCCGGTGAGCGTGCCGATATTTATCACCAGCGCCGACGAGATGCGGACCATCTCCTCGACTTCCTCCACGGCGTGCGCCATGACGGGCGAGGCCCCGAACGATTTCACCACCTGGGCGCAGTCATAGATGGTGACCCAGTTTGTCAGATGGTGCACAAGGGGGGACTTCTCCCTTACATTGAGATAAAACGAATACGCATCCATTTCATCACCTCATAAAAAAAGAGTTTTGATTGAAAGCGGTCAGGCAGGAAAGTGAGGAGGATTGTATCCCTTCGCTGGTATTATCCAGATCAGGTTCAATGGGTATAATCTCAGGCTCAGATTCTGAACCACCCCGCTTAAACGCCATGAGAACGGGCAATCCCGTTCTGTCAACAAAAAGAATATCACCTGTTCAGCATTTTTCAAAATTCATGCAGTAAATAAACTGAATAATAAGGTAAAAAGATTCACTGGAATGAAGTTGCTAAATGGGGGATGGGGATATATCCCCCTCTTCGCCGCGATTTTTTGCTGAACAGGGGGAGCGGCGCGCATGACCGGCGATGGTCAGAATGCCATCACCGGAACACGCAGGTGTTTCGCTCATCGAAACGACTTGACTACCATGCCGAGATACTCTTCGAACAGCTTCTCGGGGGTGATCCCGTATACCTCGTTGAATGATTCTTTCCGCATCAGAATGATCTGGAGGACGCCGAGCACCTGCCCCCAGAGCAGGAGCATGAGCTGCCGCGCGGTGAGCGGGGATTTGATCCATCCGCTCTTTATATCCGCCTCGATCGCGGAAGTCACGATCCCCCCGTATTCGAACGATAATTTCTGGCATTGCGAGCGGAAGCTTCCGTCATCATCCCCCTCCGTGTTCGGCACATAGCGGTGGAGCTTCGACTCGTAGGTCATGAGCAGGGTGATATGGTTGGGATGGTCGATTGAATACTGGTAAAACGCGCGGCCAAGCCGGACGACAAGGGGTTCATTCTGCGAAGCAGTCCCCGTAATCGCCTGTTCGAGCGCTTCCTTGAAAAGGACCTGCCCCCGCCTCACCACGGCAAGAAAAAGATCGTCCCGATCTTTGAAATAGATATAAATACTGCGTTTGGTATAGCCCGCAGCCCGGGCGATGTCATCCACCGTGGTGCCTTCATAGCCCCGGGTAAAAAAAAGATTTTCGACAATATCGATGATTCTGTTGATGCGCTGTTCGCGCTCCCACGCTTTTCTCTCCGCGCTTTTAACCGCTCTCTGTTTCTTTTGCATATTTCTCTTTTTTTTCGTATATTTAATTTTTATATTGACACAATCATGCAAGTATAAATAATTGCAATCAAGTATAAATTTTTACACTTAGATGAAATTTTTATTTCAACCTTGTTTTCTGGAGATTGTTCTGGCCTTAACGCCGACAACGCTGCCCTGTCTTCGTGAATCTGCATCGGATTCATCAGGGAGCATCAGCTTGCGGCCGGATGATTTTGGTATCATACAAAACCCATTCAGGCTTGTCAACATATCTCTTGCACTTTCGTCGCTTTTCTTCCTTATGTGGAAAAAACGGCGTGAAGTAAAAGCAAATCCGGACGCGGGGATTTGCGCACCGTGCACATTCTGCCGTTCTTATGAACGGCCGTTCCGATAATCATACAGGAGGATTACCATGAAACTCTATGATCTGACTAAATCGTACGAGCTCTTCGAAGAAGCGAAGAAATATGTTCCGAACGGCATCTACGGGGTCCGGACTCCCACCTTTCTCACCTACGGTTCCTATCCGGCGTTTATAAAGCGCGGAGAAGGCTGCAGGATATGGGACGTCGACGGCAACGAATACATCGACTACATGTGCTCGTTCGGCACCAACCTTTTAGGCCTCAAACACCCGAAAATCGAGGCGGCGGCGAAAACGCAGATGGAGAACGCCGACTGCTTCACCCTGCCAAGCGACCTCTGGGTGCCGCTCGCGAAAAAAATGACAGAAACCATTGATAACGGCGACTGGTGCGTATTCGGCAAGAACGGGTCCGATGTCACCTCGTATTCCATCGCCGTGGCGCGCGTCTTCACCCAGAAATGGGGCATCATCATGGCCAACGGATCCTACCACGGATCGCATTCCTGGTGTCAGCCCCACGGCGCCGGCGTTCCCGATGAATGGAAGACCCATATCCACTACATCGACTACAACAGCCCCGAGAGCCTGAAGAAGGTCGTCGAGGCCAACAAGGGAAAGATCGCGGGCATCCTGCTGACGCCGCACCGCCACGACTCGATGCGCGACCAGGAGCTGCCGACAAAAGAGTTCGTTGACACGGTGAACTCGCTCGCGAAAAGCGAAAACTTCCTGATCATCATCGACGACATCCGCTGCGGCTTCAGGCTGCACCTGCCCGGCAGCGCGAAATTCTACGGCTACAACGCCGACCTCCAGTGCTTCGGCAAGGCGATGGCGAACGGCTATCCGATCGCCGTCGGAATGGGAAGCGAAAAGCTGAAGGAATCGGCGATGAAGGTGTATTTTACGGGTACCCACTTCTTCTCAGGCGTGCCGTTCGCGGCGGCGCTGGCCACCATCGACGAGATCAAGGCGAGCGGCGCGATCGAAAAGATCCGGAAGACCGGCACCATGCTGATGAACGGGCTCAAAGACGCCGCATCCGCCGCGGGCGTTGCCGTGACGCTTTCAGGCCCGCCCGCGATGCCGTACATGACGTTCGGCGAGGACCCGACGCTCGAAAAGAACAGGTACTTCTGCGGCGAGGCCGCGAGGCGCGGCATCTTCTTCCATCCCCACCACAACTGGTTCGTCTGCGCGGCGATGGAGGAGCGCGACATCATGAAGACACTCGACGTTTCGGCTGAATGCTTCAAGCTCACCAAAGAAAAATTCGGAGGCTGATATGCGCTGGAACCACGCGGGAATCAAAACATCGAACCTGGAGCGCTCGCTCCACTTCTACTGCGACGTACTCGGACTGCGCAGGACAGAGTCGGTGACAATCCTCAACAAGAACTACCATTTTGTGGGGAACGACTTCATCTCCATCGAAATCGAGGAGGGCAACCCGACCGACACCCAGGCCGATCCGCGCGCGATGACGGGGCTTTATCACATGGCGCTGACGGTGGACGATCTCGAAGGGCTGGCCGCGAAACTTCGCGAGCACAACGTGAACTTCATCGTGCCGCCGGTACAGCTCAGGGAAGACAGAAAAATAAGCTTCATCGAAGACCCTGACGGCGTTTATATTCAACTCATACAATACCTCTAACCACGATATCTATCCGGGGGCCGTGCATGCGCTTTTCGCGTGCCGGCCTCCTTCTCCTTTTCTGCAAAAAAATCCGCGGACCGGTTTTCCCCGGCAACACAAGGACCACCGAAGCTATGCAACTTCCGTTTCTCGCAATCCTGTTTCACTTTTTTTCCTGAAGGATAACAAAGAGAGCAATTACTCATACAGGGGTGGATATTATCTACTCTTGTGAAGAAAGGCGCCGAGCCCGCGCTTCTTCATGCGCGGGCTCGGCGGTTTGAGGCGTGCGGATATATCAGCCGGCGGGGGTATATCCTCCGGCGAATCCGTCTCTGATTCTTTCCATGACGAGGGAGAACTTTTCCGTGAGCCGTCCCTCCTCCGCCGCGGATCGGATGCCCAGCGCGAGATACGCCGTCTTCATTGAAATGCTGTACTCGCGCGCCAGGTCATTTGTTGCGATAGTCGCATACCTAAGGATAAACCTGAACGCCCTGCGGTACGCCTCCTCGTCGATATCCCGGAGATCATCGGCGACCGCGTTCGGGTGCAGCGCCGTCACCATGTTGTGCACGATCGGATGGACGAAGCCGTGGCCGTGCATCGTCGCGTAACCGTGAAGCCGGATAAGGCCGTTCAGCCACTCGCAGTAGGATGCCAGCACACCGCCGGAATTCGCCAGAATGTCGGGGAAGGAGACGACCCCTCTGGCGGCGAGCTCTTCCTCAGCGTCGCAGGTCACCGGGCCGTTCGCGCCCTGAAGCACGTACTCGCAGGCAAGCCGTTTCACGCTCACGCTGCCGCGCTCCGGCCTGTCGAGCGTCACGATCACGTCCTCGAGCGCCGAGGGCACCACCACGTTCACGACCGCGGTAAGCGGCAGGGTCGTGTTCCCCGGAATGAATTCGGCGTCGCCGAGCATTTCACGCGTCGCGTCCCGGAGCGCGCGGTTGCCGGAAGCGCAGAATTCGCTCAGCGCCGCGATGTTCGGTATCCTTCGGTGATGGGCGACGGTGCCGCTCACATCTGAAATCATCGTGATGGCCGATCCCATCTCGTCGATCAGGCGGGCGAACGAGGCGCCCACTTTCCCGAAACCCTGAATGGCGAAGGTGAGCTGGCCGATATTCTCACGGGCGATGCGAGTGTATTCCGCGTCGGTCGCGAGGGCTTCATTCACGCGCGCAGGATCGCGCCAGAGCGAGGCGTCGCCGAACTGCCGGTAATTGCGCTGCGCCGCGAGGACTTCGACCATTCCCCTGCCGGTCGCGCCGGTGCGAAGCGCAAGCCCGTGCCCTCCCGGTTTTCCGGTAATCGAAGGAGCGGCGTATTCCTCCGCGAGGCCGCGGTCCGCGGCGATGCGCGGGATGAGCTCCCGATCTTCGGTCCGGACACCGAAATGGCGGCGAAGCCTGTGCGCCTCTATCCTGCCGTGCGCTGATGCGTCCTTCGCCACAGCGGAGGCGTCCGCCTGCAGGTTTTCGGTGATGCGCTCGAACATAACGCCGATCTCGGCGCCGCCCACGCCCACATCACCGGCGGGGACATCCGTCAGCGGCCCAATCCCCGCTTCGCGGTAGAGGAAGTCAGCGTAGGCGCGGAACACGTTCCTCCACGCCTCCCGTCGCTGCTCCGCGCCCGCGTTCCTGAAACCGGCGTCTCCCAGTATCCCCCCTTTGCCGGCAGCGTAAAAGGGAATGCCTATCCCCATCGTCTTGAAAAGCATGTTGGTCGAGAGCGCCCCTTCGCCCGAGAACGACACGTGCGACGCGTGCGCCCTGATGCCGCCCTTGCCGATTCCGTCGCCGGTCATGCGGATGAAGAGGAACCGCCCGCCGGTGAGCGGCTCGGTATAATCATCAAAGCGGATGCTTTTGAACCTGATGAGACTGATGATCTCATCGTCAGAAAGCGGTCTCGGCTCGCGGTCCTTTTCGCGCGAGAAAAACACCGTCGCCGCCGAGTAAATATTTTTCAGCGTGCACCAGTAGTAATCGTTTTTCATCTCCGGCGTCGGGTTTAGCAGATAGTTCTTCAGAAGCCCGAACGCCTTTTCACGGACCTCGCGGCCCGGCTCCGAGAGCAGCGCCGCCAGCGGCACGAGATACTCCTTGCGCCGGTCGCGCAGCATCGAATCGATCAGGCCGAGCTTGCGGTAATCGTCCATCGCCGACATATCGCGCAGCAGGTCACGGATCTCGAAGGGGGATACAGGAACGGGCCTGAGCGGCGAGAGCCTCGCCCGCAGTTCCGACATGAGGAACGCTTCACACTCCCCGCCGGCGCGCGCGGCGTCAATATGCACCGCGAGCGACACGTAACCGTTTCCGCCCGCGGTGAAGCTCGCCGCGTATTCGCGGATAAACGGAAGTCCATGGCGCTCGAACACACGGTGAACGGTCCCGAAGTGCTCGCGGAACCGCTCCAGGGAGATACAGATACGCACGCACCGCTCACCTGAATCGCCGGGAGCATCCACGGCGATCCCGATCTCCTCTCCGCCAGAAGGCCGCCTCGCCGAAAGCCACGGCATGAGAGCGCGGAAGATGGTGTCACAGCTGTGCGCGCCGTCGCGAACGAATCCGGGAACGCCGGAACTGAGAAAAGCCCGTATCTCCTCATCTGAAAGCTCCACTCCTTCGGCGGCGGCGCGCTCGCGGACCGCGCGCGGCAGATCGCCCGTATCCCCCTCCCCGCACTGCCGTTTTTCAAAGGAGAGAAGATAAAGCACCCGGCAGTCGCTCTCTCCGCCCGGCCCTTCGATACGGCAGGCGAATACCCGGAATGGCTTCGAAAGATCCGCCCCGATGAGGCCGGCGATGTCCTCATGCACGCGCGAGGACAGGTCGACGTCCTCTGAAATGAAAAAAAGGTGCCGTTCGCCGAACGTGCCCCGCACATCTATCCGCGGAACGGCGTCATCCGGCGCGGCGCTATTCTCCTGGTAGCGGTTATGCTCGATGATGAACGCCAGCTCCTCGACGCCGAGCCCCAGTTCGGCGATATCCCCGGCGAGAATGTAGCGTCCCTCGTCAAGCCGCCTCAACGCCGTACCCATCTCCCGCTCGATGGTGGAAGCGGAAAGCTCGGAATTCCCGCTGAGCATCCGGTACAGCTCTCCGATCTGCGCCCCGCTGAACAGAGAGCTGGTGATCCCGTTCGGAAAAGTTTCCTGAATATTCGGGTTCTGTGACATGATTTCGTACCTCCTGTGTTCTGTATGATCGCGATAACGGACCGCGCTGTTGACAAATCGCCGGGGCATGTGTACAATCCGCACATTACCTCAAAATGCGCCCCGATTTAATTACACATTAATGTATTATATTTCACTATAGTGAAATATTAAAGAATTCTGTCAACTCTTTTTGCCAAAACAGGAGATTTTCCGGAATTTCCGCTATACGGTAAGGTGTTTTAAAAGGGGGATACTGATAATCCAGCCGGTGGATCCGAGTCGTTACCTTCTTCCGAGCAGTCTGCTTCCGAGGACCATAACCGCCACGCCGGCAATCGCGACAAAGCCGCCGATTACCTGACTGTGGAGAGGCAGTATCCCGAAGTAGATGAACGTAGATATAAGCACGAACACGCCATGCGTGTTCTGCACCAGGCTCGCTTTCGACACGTCGATGAGCCGGTACGCCCGGTACTGGAGTATCGCCGCCAGGAACGGCCCGCAGAAGGCGCCCGCCGAAATGAAGGCGAACGAGTGGAGCGTCACCGCGAAACTGGTTCGCGTTGCGAACATCGCCGCGGCATAGAAGACGAGGATGAACACTACCCTGTTCAGCGAAAGAATGAGCGGATCGATGCTTTTGATGTTTTTCTTCGCGATCACCATCCCGAGCGCGCCGAACATGCACGAAAGGACCGCGAGGTTGGAGCCCTTCACGAACATGTCCTCAAGCGAAAACGTACCCGAGTAGCTCAGCATGAATGTTCCCGTCAGGGTGATGAGCATTCCGGCCATCTCGGCCCGCCCGAACCGCTCATTCAGCAGCGGAACGCTGATAAGGGCGACAAAAACCGGAGTGGTATTGATGATGAACGAGGCGATTGACGGATTTTCTATCGCCCGTATGGAAGCAAAAAAGGCGATTGCGGAGAGCGTCTCAAAAATTCCTATTATCGCCAGCGTCTTCAGCGTTGAGCGGGTGTATCCGGCAATGAGGCGAATTTTCCCCGTCGCTGACACGGTCAGCATGTTGTAGATGAACGCCATGAGGAACCAGTAGAATCCGAACGTGTAGAGCGGTGTTTCCAGCAGCGCGACCTTGCTGAACAGGTAAATATTCGATATGGTCAGCGCCGCGAGTGCGGAAAACATATATCCTTTAAGGGTTTTTCTGCCCTTGAGTTTCATCATTTCTCCGTATGACAATCCACCCATAACAAATACATTATTTTCTGATTATCATAATTAAATAATTATACATAATAAAAATAAAAATTTATGAAAAAAAAAGCTTGTCACCAATTGGCCTTACTGAGTATCGTTCATCTATTGAATGTATTTCATTTTATTAACGCAATATTAGCAATCCTTTAATTGTTTTATCGGATATTTATTAAAGCATACGGGAGAAAAGACAGGGGTTTGACAGGTTTTTTCGTACTACGCGATGCGAACCCCCGCCGAGGAGAAGGCCATGTTTGAACGATTAAGAAACTACATGCTCTCCGCATATGATGGCACATCTTTTCTGATGCAGCAAAAAGCATCGGCGATGATGTATATGCTGATCTTTCTTATCATCTTTACGATAGCACTCTTTGCAGTCCTCGGCAGCTTCGGACTTCTTATGGGGCTGGAAGATACCATTATTATGGTCGCCGTACTGCTCCTCTGCATCGTAACCATGGCACTACTGCGCAGCGGCCGGTATTTCTTCGCTGCCAACATTGTAACTATTTTCTTTTCCGTAATGATGCATGTCTGGATATATGAGCAGGGCATAACCGGCAATCATTTCGGTCCCTACGTGGGCATCATGCATCTTTTGTATGCGTTGTTCATCCTTACTGCTCTCCTTGCCAAACGCAGCACCCTTTTCATTGTGCTCATTATCAATCTATCCGGGTTCTGGATCTTCCGCGCGTCGGTGATCAATCATCTGGATCAAACATTCCGGCACTACGTAACCAAGGGTACCGCGTTCATGTCCGGCGCCTACGTGCTGTCATTCGCGATACTGTATCTCATCATCACCATCTCAGACAGGGCGCTGGAAAAGACGCATCAGGAAACAAAACGTGCCGAAGACAACGCAAAGACAATCGGCACCATACTGGCCAAAACCAACGAAACCGCGATGAACCTTTCGGCGGCAACGGAAGAGATGAGCTCATCGGTCGATATGCTTGCCGGCAGCACTCACACCCAGGCCGCGTCGGTCGAAGAAATTACCTCCTCTATCGAGGAGGTTGTGGCAACATCTGACAGCGTCACCGAGATGGCCGGCACACAGGTCGAACTCGCGAACCGCGCCTCGGCGGAGATCAACGATCTGAACAGCCTGGTCAGGGACGTGGTAGACAATGTGCAGAACGCGATCAGGCTCCGCGACCGGATATTCGAAACCATAAACAGCTCAAAGGGGGATATAGACCATACTCTGGTCATACTTTCCGAGTCGACCCGTAAGTTCAGCGAGGTGAGCGCTATCGTGAACATCATCGAGGATATATCCGAACAGATCAACCTGCTCTCGCTCAACGCGGCAATTGAGGCCGCCAGGGCGGGCGAACATGGCCGGGGATTCGCCGTTGTGGCGGATGAGATCGGAAAACTCGCGGACAAGACATCTCTGAACCTGAAACAGATCGTATCCATCTTTAAATCGTCGAACGAGGAGATGGGCAAAATGGATTCGCAGCTTAAAACGCTGGTCAACGCGCTCGAATTCATGGTCCAGTTTGTCACCGAATTCGGCGGCAAGATCGAAGAGGTGCTCGGGCTGGCCGAAAAAGACCTCGACATGAATCAGCGGGTAAGCTCGATCATCGCGAGCCTTCTTGATGAATCGGGTAAGATTTCGAACGCTATCAAGGGACAACTCTGGGCGCTCGATGAAATATCGAAGAGCATCAACGGCATAAACTCGCTTTCACAGGAAATCGCCTCGGCGGCCGCCGAGCTCGCGGGCACTTCCGAGGAGATAGCGAGCAACGCCGATACGCTCAAGGGGCTTGTCCAGATGAATTGACGTAATGAAGGCCGCCCGCGCGGCCGCGTCCGCTCCTTACGCGGACAACCGGTTCTCCTTACGGGGAATTGCTGTCACAATTATGCGAAAAGCATCTCCGCTTTTTCCCTTTTAACCATACGGGTCAGTTGTGTATGAGGGTGTTCCCTGGAACACCCTTCTTTTTTTTCACCGAATGCCGCTAATTGCCGGCGAGCCAGGGCCTTATATCCGTAACTATCATTCCCGCCCTTCGCCCCGCCTCGAGGCCCTGTTCGCCGTCCTCGAAGACCTGGCAGCGGCCGGGCGCTATCCCCATCTTTCTCGCGCATTCAAGAAACGTGTCCGGCGACGGCTTGTGGTTCGCCACATCTTCCGCGGTGACCATGATATCGAAAAATCCGTCCAGACCGACCGCTTTAATGGTAAGATCGGCGATATCGCGCCTTCCTCCGGTCCCGAGCGACATCGGAAGCTTCCCATGAGAGTTCCTGACAATCGCCGCGACCGGTTCGATGGGGCGAACCAGATGAAGCGTGTCGAGGAACGCCCGTTCTTTCTCCTCGACGGCGCGCACCGGGTCGAGGCCGCATCCCAGCCGGTTGTTGATCAGGTGTACGATTTTCGCCGTTGGTATCCCCGCGTATTCATAGAAGATTTCTTCCGGATACTCGAACCCCGCCTTCGCCAGGACCGATCGCCAAGCCTGATAATGCAGCGGCATCGTATCCGCCAGCGTACCGTCGATATCGAAAATGAGCCCCAAAGCGTCGGGATGCGCCTCTCGTTTCATGACACCTCTTCCGCAAGCTTTAAATCGAATGCGCATCCTTACGCCCTCCTGTTCCCCCTGTAAAGAAAAAAATTTCGCAGCTCCTGAGTACACGCGCGCGAAGGCGATATCCGCTTCCTCTTCCGGGAGCATGGTATTGGTTAATTTATACATACCAATATTTATATATATATGTGGATTTATTACTCAAAGGAGTGCCCCTGGTTAAATTACTCTTGACAGAACAGGGGTCATCATTAGATTGACTAAAAAAGCATCCGCTCGAAGCTTTTTTGGGAGATATTATCTGGTTTAAAATTTTTTATAAGGGAGTAACGACATGAAGATTGTAGTGTGCGTTAAAGAGGTTCCAGATATGGAATCCAAATTCAAGATTATCGACAATCAGAAAGTGGATGAATCCCAGATCGCATTCAAAATGAACGATTTCGATCAGTATGCCGTCGAAGCCGCACTGCAGCTCAAGGAGAAATTCGGAGGCGAAGTAATCATCGTTTCCGCCGGTCCCGAAAGAGCGCAAAAACAGGTTCGCCAGGCTTTCGCGATGGGCGCTGACTGGGGAATTCAGGTAACCGATCCGCAGGTTGATGCCGGCGACAATTTCGTAGTTTCTTCAGCGCTCTTCGGCGCAATCAAGAGCCTCGGCGGTGTAGACCTCGTGCTTACCGGTGTTCAGGCAGAAGACGATCAGGCGGGCTTAACCTGCGGAATGATCGCCGACATGATGGGCATTGCCTCCTGCACCAACATCGTTAAACTCGAAGTCGGCGGGGACAAGAAGACCCTTACCGTCAACCGTGAGCTCGAAGGCGGATTGAACGAAGTGCTCGATATCGCGATGCCGTGCGCGCTTTCGATCCAGTCCGGTATCAACCAGCCCCGGTACCCCACCCTTCCCGGTATCATGAAGGCCAAGAAGAAACAGCTTGATGTCAAGAAAGCCGCTGACCTCGGCGTAAGCGCAGTCGGCGAAGCCGGATCCAAGACCGGTTTCATCAAGATGTTCTTCCCTGTTTCCGAAACCAAAGCCGAGATCATCGAAGGCGATGCGAAAACAGCGGCAGCGAAGCTCGTCGACAAACTCAAAAACGAAGCCAAAGTGATATAAGGGGGTACGACAATGGCTAAATTACTTGTAATCGCAGAACACAGAAACGGAAAAATCAGCGAAGCGACGCTGGAACTCTGCAACGCAGCCAAGGCGCTTGCCGGTCAGATGGGCGCCGAGCCCGCAGCAGCGGTATTCTACAAAGACGACTCTCTTGCGAAAGAAGTTGCGAACTATATTCCCGAAGTTATTTCGGTTGTTGATGCGAAACTCGAGCGCTACACCGCTGACGGTTTCGCCCAGGCAGCAAAAGCAGTGATCGAAAGCCAGGATGTTAAAGGCGTTCTGATCGCCCACACCTACGACGGAATCGACCTCGTGGCGAAAGTTGCCATGGCTGTTGGCGCCGGCGTTGTATCGAACTGCAACAAGCTTGAAGTTCGCGACGGCAAAGTGGTATTCACACGCAACACCTTCAACGGAAAGATCCAGGAAGAGCGCACCATCAAGACCGACAAGTTCGTTGCGTCGATCGAAAAAGGCGCGTTCGACAAAGCTGCGGCAGGCGGAGCGGGCAAAGTGACCGCGGCATCGGCCAGCATCGGCGACATCCGCACCTCTTTCAAGAGCTATGTTGAGACCACTTCCGGTTCGGTTGATATTACCCAGGCAAAAGTTATCGTATCCGGCGGACGCGGAACGAAGGATAAAGACAAATACAACGACATCATCGTCAACCTCGCAAAGAAGCTCGGCGGCGAATACGCTGCTTCTCGTCCCGTTGTTGACGCCGGCTGGACAGAAGCCGCCCGTCAGGTTGGCCAGTCAGGAAAGTCGGTTACTCCTGATCTTTACCTCGCATGCGGCATCTCCGGCGCTATCCAGCACGTTGCCGGTATGAAAGGCTCGAAGTGCATCGTAGCGATCAACAAAGACCCCGAAGCTCCGATATTCAACATCGCGACCTACGGGATCGTCGGCGACCTCTTCGAAGTTATTCCCGCAATGATGGAAAACCTGTAATACAGGATCCTGAATAAAAAAAGAGCGCCATTCGGCGCTCTTTTTTTTCCCCTAATTTCTGGTGCCGATTCCGGCGGTGCGCACCGCGTCCTCAATCTCACCGAGGATCGCCGGATCATCAATCGTCGAAGGAACGGTGTACTTTTTCCCGTCAGTGATGGTCCGTATCGTCGCGCGCAGTATTTTACCCGACCGCGTCTTGGGGAGCCTTTTCACGATGATCGCCTGCTTGAAACAGGCGAGCGCTCCTATCTGGTCGCGCACCATGGCGACGAGATCGCTTACGATCGCCGCGTGGTCTTTTGCCGCCCCTTCCTTGAGGACGACGAATCCGACCGGTAACTGCCCCTTGAGCTCGTCGTCCGCGCCGACGACCGCGCATTCCGCGACGTCGGGGTGCTGGGATATCACTTCCTCCATCGCCCCCGTGGACAGTCGGTGGCCTGCCACGTTGATGACATCATCTATCCGCCCCATGACAAACAGATATCCGTCCTCGTCATAATATCCGCCGTCACCGGTGAAGTAATACCCGGTATAGACGTCGAGATACGACTCGCGGAATTTCTGGTCGTTGTTCCAGAGGGTCGGAAGCGTGCCCGGAGGCAGGGGTAGCTGTATCACGACGATGCCTTCGGTGCCGGCCCTGACCGGTTTGCCGTCGGCATCGACAATCTCCACCTTAAATCCGGGCACCGGTTTTGTCGGAGAGCCCGGCCGGACCGTCTGCGGGTCGAGGCCCATGCAGTTTGCGGCGATCGCCCATCCGGTTTCGGTCTGCCACCAGTGGTCGATAACCGGCCTGCCGAGAAGCCGTGAGGCCCAGTGGTAGGTGTCGGGATCGAGCCGCTCGCCCGCCAGAAAAAGGCACTGGAAGGCTGAGATGTCGTAGCTCTTCAGATACGATCCCTCGGGGTCCTCCTTTTTAATCGCGCGGAAGGCGGTGGGAGCGGTAAAAAGCGCCCGTACGCCATGCTCCGAGATCACCCGCCAGAACGCCCCCGGATCGGGAGTGCCAACAGGCTTCCCCTCATACAGGATAGAGGTGCAGCCGTGCATGAGCGGCCCGTACACAATGTACGAATGCCCCACCACCCAGCCGACATCCGAGGCGGCCCAGAAGGTGTCCCCCGGATCGACGTTATAAATATTCTTCATGCTCCACCGCAGCGCGACCGCATGGCCGCCATTGTCGCGCACCACGCCTTTCGGCATGCCGGTCGTTCCCGACGTGTAGAGCACGTAGAGAGGATCGGTCGCGAGTACGGGAACGCATTCGGTCTCTTTAGCCGACGACATCGCCTCCGCCCAGTCAATGTCGCGCCCGTTGATGAGTTCGGCCTTCACCTGCGGTCGCTGATAGATGACGCACCGGGGAACCTTGTGGCGGGCGGTTTCAATTGCCCTGTCCAGAAGCGGCTTGTACGGAATAACCTTCTGGCCTTCAATGCCGCACGACGCCGACACAACAGCCGCCGGCATGGCATCGTCGATCCTGATGGCGAGCTCGTGCGGCGCGAAACCGCCGAACACAACCGAATGCACGGCCCCGAGCCTGGCGCACGCGAGCATCGCCACCACCGCCTCGGGGATCATCGGCATGTATACAACCACCCTGTCTCCTTTATTCACGCCATTGGTCCGCAAGACTCCCGCGAATTTCGACACCATCGTGAGAAGCTCCCGGTAGCTGATCGAGCGCTTCGTTCCCGTTACCGGGCTGTCATATATGAGTGCCGCCTGTTCGCCTCTTCCGTTATCGACATGGTAATCAAGGGCGTTATAACAGGTATTAAGCTCCCCGCCCGTGAACCAGCGGTAAAACGGCTTTCGCGAATCATCAAGCACCTTCGAGTACATTTTATACCAGTGGACATCCCTCGCCGCTTCATGCCAGAAGCGATTGGGGTCCTTTATCGATTTTTCATACGATTCCTCGTATAACCCCATAAAAGCCTCCATTTTTTTGTGATATATTTATCATCTTTTTGTATATTGTGTCAATATATATATATTCATTTTATTTTAAATTTATAGCAGCATTCAATGAATAGGGATCATGCTGTTTCAATCAACCGTTATCAGTCTTTGCGGCAACATCCGGAATCCGAAGGAAGGCCTTTCTGGCTGAAAAGATATGAAAAAATGGCAATTTCTGACAGCATGCCGCTATTCGGACTTGATTATTTATCAGAATGCGCTATGTAGATATCAGGATGGCTGTTACTGCATGCAGCATGCAGCCCTCCTTATTATGTATCCGCACAGAAGAGGGAGTATGAGATTCTTTAAAACGGTGTTGATAGCGATAATGCTTACAATATTTGCGATCGCAATGGATGGTACGTCAACGGCGCAGTCCGCCTTCAGGTGGTACAGCTTTAACGCGGGCCTTGAACGGGCAAAAGCGGACAGGAAGCCGATCATGATAGATTTTTATGCCGACTGGTGCCACTGGTGCAAGGTGATGGACCGCGAAACCTTCGCCAACAGCAGGGTCGCGGGAACGATCTCGAAACACTATATCCCCATCCGTCTTGATCTTCAGTCGAGGGAAATAATACGATACAGGAACCGGAACATCTCTCCCGACATATTTTCACAACTGATGGGCGTCACAACTCTTCCTGCAGTGGTATTTCTCGATAAAAACGGGGAGATGATCGCAAAGGTTCCCGGCTTTGTCCAGGCGGCCACCTTTTCCTCAATGCTGACCTATATCCGCGATGAATGCTACACTTCCAAGGTGTCATTTCAGGATTACCTGAACGGCCGCACGCAGTGTTCCCCGCGGCGATAGCCACTCAGGAAAAGAGATAAACCGCCGTAAAATGCAGCGCCGCGCCGAGCAGAATGAAGATATGGAATATTTCATGGAAGCCGAACCTGCCGGGAACAGGATCGGGCTTTTTGAGGGCATAGATCACCGCGCCGGCAGTATAGGCGATCCCTCCGAGCACAATAAGCACCAGCGCGTCAAACGGAACCGCGGCGATGATTTTTTTAATGGGGATAATGAGGAGCCATCCCATCAGCACATATATCGACGTTGAGATGATGCGCGGCGCGGAAATGTAGAAGATGCTGAAGAAAACGCCGAAAAACACAAGGCCCCACTGCGCGATCAGTATCCCCCATCGCCACCACCCGGTGAGATAGGTGTAACAGATCGGCGTATAGGTGCCTGCAATAAGGAAAAATATCGCCAGGTGGTCGAGTTTACGAAGCGTCGAGTGGCCGTTTTCCTCATGCTTGAACGCGTGATAACACGCGCTCGCGGTGAAAAGGAACACAAGCGTCGTACCGTAAATAAGCGACGTCACCATGCGCGGCAGGCTCTCCATGTTGCCAGTGACCAGAAGAACAACTCCCGCGACAGAAGCGACTGCCCCCGCGAAATGAGTGTAAAATGAAACAGGCTCCTTTACCTTGCCGAACATGCCGCAACTCCCCCTTCCATGCGCGTATTTGACATTAATGGACAGAAATCGGCGGAAAAGGGTTGCAAAAAAATCGTCCGCCTGTAAAGTATCGGGAATAGCGTTCGGGCGGGTAGTACAAAAAGCGGATAAGCAAATGAAAATTAATGGGACATAATGTAGAGGAGCCATGCACATTAATACTTTTTACAAGCCCATAGTTCTCATTCTCTTTTTTATGCTTCTCGTTCAGCCGCCGGTGTTGCGCGGCCAGGAACAGCGGCAGGAGGAGGACCTGCGCAAGATGGCGGATGACCTCAAATTCCAGAACGGCACCCAGTTCTATGAGCTAAAGCTGTACGACAAATGCCTGCGCGAGATGAACGAGTATCTTGAAATTTACATGAACGGGCAGCACCGCCGGGAGGCCCTCTGGATAGTGGGATCGATATATTTCGACAGATTCAATTACCAGAAAGCGATAAAATCGTATCAGTCGCTCTACCGCGAATTTTCGGGCGATGAGGACGGCATCAAAGGGCATTACCAGACCGGCATCTGTTATCTTAAGATGGGATACACGAAAAAGGCCCGCAAGGTATTCAATGAGATTATCGAGGACCACTCGGAATCGACCTTTTACTCAAAGGCAAAAACGCAGCTCGAACTGATCGAGATTTCTGGCAGCAAATCGCCTGAGAAAGCCCCCTTGCCGGAGGGCAGGAGAGTGCAGCCTTCTCCTACGGCCGTGCCGGCCGAAAAATAACCCGTATCGAAGGCGCGAAAACGTTTTTGCGCCTTCGATACGGGTGTATAAAAATTGACTTTTTTCTGGAAAAGATCTTCCGAAGGAATATACTGGTTTCTGTCTGAGTGGAGCGTGGCCGCCCCCGATTATATTTTTTATCAGGAGTGCCATATTTCTATTGACATAATTGATTTATGAAGTAGATATGCCCACTCTATCCGTATTGTTGTGGCAATGTTTCAGGTGAGGTTCCCATTCAGAAGCACAGGCTAACGCGAGATCCCGTTTCAGCACCTTTTTTTCCCACAACACAGCACTGAAGTCATACAGTCTCCCGCTCACGAGGGTGGTCAGGGGGAACTGACGTATTTGATATAACCAATGAGGAGATACGACAATGCCGTTACGTAAAGTTCGCAATATCGGAATCGCCGCACACATCGACGCCGGAAAAACAACCGTCACCGAGCGGATACTCTTTTTCACCGGCACCACAAGGAAACTCGGAGAGGTCCATGACGGCCAGGCCACGATGGACTTTATGAAACAGGAACAGGAGCGCGGCATCACCATCGCCTCGGCGGCCATTACCGCGGAATGGGAAGGCCACACCATCAATATTATCGACACACCGGGCCACGTCGACTTCACTGTCGAGGTTGAACGATCGCTTCGCGTCATCGACGGCATGATCGCGCTCTTCTGCGCGGTATCCGGCGTCGAGCCCCAGAGCGAAACCGTGTGGAACCAGGCTGACCGCTACAAGGTGCCGAGGATCGCGTTCATCAACAAGATGGACCGCATTGGGGCCGATTTCAAGGAGGCTGTCCACCAGATGGACAAGGACCTCGACGCCAACCCCGTGCCCTTCCACATTCCGATCGGATGCGAAGACAATTTCCAGGGGACGATCGACCTGATCGAAAGAAAGGCCGTTCTTTACAAAGACATGGACCGCGTCATCACCGACGTGCCCGCCGACATGAAGGACGAATGCGAGGCCGCACGGCAGTTCCTTGTCGAGAAGCTCGCGGATTTCGACGACTCGATCATGGAGCTTCTTCTCGAGGAGAAGGAAGTGCCGGTCGATCTCATTAAGAAAGTCGCACGCGAAGCCACGCTGAAGATGCTCATCACCCCGGTATTCTGCGGTGCGGCCTACAAGAACAAGGGCGTTCACGTGCTCCTCGATTCGGTTCTCGAATATCTGCCCTCGCCTATCGACATCGGCGCCGTCGTCGGACAGGACACCCAGAACCCGGAAAAGACTCACACCCGTCACCCTTCGACGACCGACCCGTTCTGCGCGCTCGCGTTCAAGCTGATCCATGACCCGTACGTCGGACAGCAGACATTTATCCGGATTTACTCCGGCGAGCTTAAAAGCGGCATCCAGGTATATAACGCGACCAAACAGGAAAACGAACGGATCGGCCGGATTCTCCGTATCCGCGCCAAGGACCGCGAGGAAATTTCAAGCGCCGGCCCCGGCGATATCGTCGCGCTGATCGGCATGAAATACACGACCACGGGAGATACGCTCTGCGACCAGAAGAACCCTCTTCTCCTCGAGTCGATCTTCATCCCCCCCGCGGTTGTCGACCTGCAGGTTCAGCCGACCTCCAAGAAAGAGGAGGAGAAACTCGGCATCGCGCTTCGCAAGCTCGCGATGGAAGACCCGTCCTTTAATGTGCGCGTCGATGAAGAAACCGGGGAGACGATCATCGCCGGAATGGGCGAGCTGCATCTGGAGATCATCATCGACCGGCTGAAGACCGAGTTCGCGGTCGACGCGATCGTCGGCGAGCCCTCGGTTGCCTACCGGGAAACCATCACGACGGAAAGCACCGCCAACCACAAGTTTTCAAAACAGACCGGCGGACGCGGCCAGTACGCACATTGCGTGCTCCGGCTCGAACCCAATTCCGGAAACGGCTTCGAATATGTTGACCACACCAAGGGCGGCACGATTCCCCAGGAGTATATCCCGGCAATCAAGCGCGGCATTCAGGATACGATCAACCGCGGCATTCTCGCCGACTTCCCGATCGTGGATGTGAAGGTCGTTGTGCTTGACGGAAGCTACCACGAGGTCGACTCTTCAGAAATGGCGTTCCGCACCTGCGGCTCGATGTGCTTCAAGGAAGCGTTCCTCAAGGCAGCTCCGATCCTCCTTGAGCCGCTGATGGAGATCGAAATCAACACTCCCGACGACCACATCGGCGATGTGGTGGGCGATCTCAACAGGCGGCGCGGCAGGGTCGATTCAATGCGCCGGTTCAGGAAGGGCGCGCAGAAGATCAACGGATTCGTCCCGCTCAAGGAAATGTTCGGCTATGCCAACCAGCTCCGCAATATTTCAAGCGGCCGCGCCAACTATTCGATGGAGTTCGCTAAATACGTTCCGGTGAGCAAGGACATCCAGGAGAAAGTGCTGAAGCAGATCCACGAGAAGAAAGCCGCAAGGGTATGAAATCCCGCGGTTAATCTGCGTGGACAAAAAAGCCCCGGTTCGGATACCGGGGCTTTTTTTTATTTCCATCCATCAGGATCGGTAAATCTCGGAACCGAATGTCTTGATCCAGTGCTTTTTCAACACGGTTTTCGCTTCGGCAATCTTGTCCACTTCCATGATCACAATCGCCTCGTCTCCGCGCAGGTTTATGAACGGATAGAGGGTCTCTATGTTGACCTTCGCCTCGATGAGCGGCCGCAGCACCGCGTTGAGCCCGCCGGGATGGTCCGGCGTGGCAACCGCGATCACTTCTTTTGTGGTCACCGTAAATCCGTTGCTTTTCAGGACGTTCTCGGCGCGCTCGGGCTCGTTTACGATCAGATGCACCTGCACGGGCGAAAGGACCGATGAGGCCATGATAGCTTTGATGTTTATCTCTTCCTTCTCGAGGATGTCGCAGATCTCGTTCAGCCTTCCAGGCCTGTTTTCGATCGCGATGCTTACCTGTGTTATCGGCATGTGAATCCTCCTCGCTTCTTATTCTTATTTCTTTCCGTTTTCGTGGGGGAAGCGCTTATATCCTTCTGATACCGCGAGCTTGCTCTGTTCAACAAGCTTCTTTTTCCCGCCCATCATGTGCTCGATGCTTTCAAGCACTGCCTCAAGTCGGACAACTTTCGTCAGCTTCAGGAAGCAGCCGAGCATAACCATGTTCGCCGAGCGTTCGCTGCCTATCTCAAGCGCGATCTGGTTGACCGGGATGGGGAAAAGATCGACATCCCCCCTGTACGGGACCGAATCGACCAGGTTCGAATTGTAGATCATCTGTCCACCCGGCTCGAGCCTGTTGATGAACGCGCACGCCGACGGCTGGTTCATCGCGACGACGAAATCGGGCGATGATACGACCGGTGACGCGATTTCTTCATCGGAGATGCTCAGCGTGCAGTTCGCCGTGCCTCCGCGCATCGCGGCGCCGTACGATGGCAGATACACCACATGATAATCCTCGGACATGGCGGCGTTCCCGAGAACATTTCCGATGGTGAGAACCCCCTGGCCGCCTGATCCGGCAAACATGATCTTCGCAAGCATAATCTTCTACCCCTTCTTTCTCCTGTCGGCCAAAACCCCGAGCGGAAATTCCTTCATCATGACTTCATCGATCCAGCGGTGCGAATCGATCGGCGACATTTTCCAGTTGGTGGGGCAGGCCGACAGCACCTCCACGATCGAATATCCGAGCCCGTCGATCTGCGCCTGAAACGCCGCTTTTATCGCCTTCTTTGTTTTCTGGGTTCCCGCAGGTGAGTTAACCGCGACACGCTCGGCGTACGCCACGCCGGGAAACGTCGCGACAACGTCGGTGATGTGGAGCGGATAACCGTCATGTGACGGATTTCTTCCCGACGGCGTGGTTGTGGTTTTCATGTCAACGAGCGTGGTCGGCGCCATTTGCCCCCCGGTCATGCCGTATACCGCGTTGTTGATGAACACAACGCTTATGTGCTCCCCGCGGTTCGCCGAATGGATAGTCTCCGCCGTTCCGATCGCCGAGAGGTCACCATCGCCCTGATAGGTAAACACGAACATGTCGGGCCGCGCGCGCTTGATGCCGGTCGCGATCGCCGTGCCTCTTCCGTGCGCCGACTCGATCATGTCGATATCAAAATATTTGTAGGCGAGCACCGCGCACCCCGCCGGATTGACGCATATCGCGCGCCTCCCGACATCGAGTTCCTCGAGCACTTCTGCCACAATGCGATGCACCACGCCGTGGCCGCACCCCGGGCAGTAGTGCGAAATAACGTCCTTTTTATAATATCTGGGCCACTCGTTCTGTAATTTCATCATTTGCCCTTCACATTCAACTGGTATTCACGATATATGATGCGAGCGAACTCGACCGGCGTCGGCACCACGCCGCCCGGCCTGCCGTGGAAACGCACGTCCGCGCTTCCCGCGACCGCGAGCCGCACATCCTCGACCATCTGGCCGGTGCTCATCTCGAAAACGATGAACTTTTTCACGCGCTGCGCGATATCACGGATGATATCGGTCGGGAACGGCCAGAGCGTTATCGGCCGTATGAGCCCGACTTTTATGCCGTCCTTGCGGACCCGCTTGATCGCTCCTTTCGCGATCCGCGCCGTAGTGCCGTAGGCGACCGCGACGATCTCCGCGTCATCGACCATGTAAGTTTCGTAGCGCACTTCGTTCTGTTCGATCTCCTGGTACTTTCGCGCGAGCTTCCAGTTGTGGCGCTCCATCTCCATGACATCGAGGATGAGCGAGGCCATGTAGCGGCTTTTCCCCTCGCCGCAGCCCCTGAGCGCCCAATCACGTGGAGGAAGCTCCTTTATCGGGTCGGGAAGCACCACCGGCTCCTTCATCTGTCCCATCATCCCGTCTCCGAGGATCATCACCGGAGAACGGTATCTGTCGGCGACATCAAACGCATAGTAGGTGAGATCGGCGATCTCCTGCACCGTGGCCGGCGCGAACACCGGAGTGCGGTAATCGCCGTGGCCGCCGCCGCGCGTCGCCTGAAAATAATCACCCTGGGCCGGCGCGATGTTGCCAAGTCCCGGCCCGCCGCGCATCACGTTGACGATGACCGCCGGCAGTTCAAACCCGGCCAGGAACGATATTCCCTCCTGCTTGAGGCTGATACCGGGGCTTGACGAGGATGTCATGGCCCTGGTGCCCGTGCATGCCGCGCCGATCACCATGTTGATGGCGGCCGTTTCGCTTTCTGACTGCACGAACACGCCCCCGGCCGGCCGGATATTCGCCGCCATGTACTCACCCAGCTCGTTCTGGGGAGTGATCGGGTAGCCGAAATAGCACCTGCACCCCGCCCTGATGGCGGCTTCAGCGCAGGTATGGTTTCCGCTCATAAATACCTTATTCACTGTACACCTCTACCGCGACCTCGGGACAGACAAGCGTGCATATCATACAGCCGATACACTCCCCCTCATCCGAGGGCTCGGCGTAGTGATATCCCTGTTTGTTCAGGCCTTCCGAGGAACGAAGCGCGTTTTTTTTGCAATACTCGATGCAAAGGTCACACCCCTTGCACATCTCCTTCTTTATGACAACGCTGCATTTCTTCTTTGCCATTCGTTTATGACCCTGCCGCTTCAGGTTGGTCCGCCGGTACGGTCACGAGGGACCTTTAAGAATGGTTCATGTTTCCAGCGGATACAATTTTGTCAAAGATTTTTTCTCGGGGCGTGCGCACCAGGCGCCTGTCGGCCATCAGGAACGGATGAAGAGAATACCATCATGCCATAAAAAATGTCGATCGAAGAAGCACCTCATGGTAGAATGATACAATGACGTGTACGCATCAGCAGGAGCGGCTATCCGCGAAATATCATCATCCGGGCAGAATTTAAGTTGCCTGAATGGAATGAGACCTGTTGTAGTATCCTCACTTTATACGCAATCTTGCTAAGATGGACACGGTTACGGTGGATATATCCGGCATTTTAATACGTGACGCCTCAGAGAGAGATATAGACGCGCTCGCGCGGCTTGAAATTGAAATGTTTTCAACTCCCTGGAGCGTCAGCAATCTGAAAAAAGACCTTAACGCTTCCTTTTCAGTATTCGTGGTGGCCGAACGTGAAGGCTCGATCATCGGATACGCGTCGGCATGGAACGTGGCGGGGGAGATACAGCTCAACCGCATCGCCGTCACCAGCGATTTCAGGCGGAGCGGCGTGGGCACAAAACTCATGAACGGCATCATCGACAGGCTGAAACAATGGCAGCCGAGGAAAATCCTGCTCGAAGTGCGGGAGCGCAATACGGCGGCGCGCGAGTTTTATAAAAGCGTCGGATTTTACGAGACGGGGCGGAGAAACAACTACTATCATGATGACAATGCTATACTCCTTGACCTTGACATCATCGGTGAGGAGCGGTGACCGATGAGGCTGATCTATCTGGCGCGCCTCAACGGCTCTCTCGCCGCACTTTACACGCTGCTGAAGGAATCAATCGCCGACGCCTATCTTATCGCCGGTGATATTATCGATATGCCGTTTCACTCGCCGGAGCGCTCGCGGCGCTTTCGCGAGCTCGCGGATTTTTTCCGCAGCCGCATGGGAGACGAACGTGCTTCATCTGCGCGGCTTCTGCGCTACGCCGGTGACATGCTCCGCGAGGGGGCCGACCACGAGCTGTGTGGAAAATGCGAGGAGTTCATCAGCGAGTCTGAAAAGGCGGCGCGGGTGATGCGCGCGAAATACGCGATGACCGGAAACGTCATCTCCACCAAACCGTATGTCCCGGTACTCCTCTTCGGCGGGGAGAACGACCTTCCCCTCGCCGAAACCGGACTCGCGGAGCGTGATCTTGCCGCCCGGACCCATGCGGTCGGCGGCCTTCGCGTCGCCGGATTCAGGGCCGGGGCCGATATCGAAGGCGGACCGGAGCGTTCCGCTGCCACCGTGCATTCGGCATCCCCCCTCCCCCACGTCCTTGTGACCTGTGAGGGAGAGGCAACGCCCGCCGGAGGCGTTCTGCCGCTTATCCACCTCGCGGGCCACTGTCCCGGGTTTGCGCCTCCCGAAAGGATCGGAGGCTGTGTCATCTGCGCCGCGCCGCAATTCGGCAACATCTGCGATGATGGCAGCGCCATTGCCGAGGGGGGTTTTTTCTACGAAATCGAGATGGATGTCGGCTCGGTAACGCGCATGACGCTCAAAAAGATCGCCGCCGAGCGCATTTACGATATCGCCGAGTACCGCTTCGAAACCTCACCCGCGTCATGCAGGACAATCGACGCGGCGCGATTTGACGCGCTCATGTGCGGCGCGCCGTTTGATTCCGTCAGGGAGCGGCATGTTCACATCCCTGAAATACAGATATTCCGGGACATACGAAATTTCTTCCGCATCCACCAGACGGAAGACACAGAAAGGCTCGTCGAAGGACTTGCCCGCACGCTCGAAGCGCTCGGCGGGGAATACGACGATGTCGCGCTCGATCTTGTCGGATCGACAAACCTCGGCCTGGCGCAGAAAAGTTCTGACGTCGACATGGTGCTGTATATCGACCGCAACAACATGTGCCTTGACGAGGACACCACATGCGACCGATTCGGGGAAATAGAGGAAAAAATCCGTAAAATGGCGGCGGGAAACTATGAATTCGAAATTATCGACACGATCAACCTTGATCTGGTCCGGCGCGGCATTCTCGAGGAGGAGCACGATAATCCGTCACTGCAGCGGTTTGTCGCGTACCGCGCCATGTGCAGGCCGGTAAACTACCGTGTCATCGCGCCCGTGGAAGACCTGCTCGCGGCCAACGCCGGATTCCGCGAGGAGGTCGAGCGCGGCATGGCGGAACACCTTCGCATCCTCGGGACCACCAAGGACACTACGCGCTCGTTCGACAAATACCAGGCGCGGCTCAAAGCCATTGGCATTGACATTCCTGAAGCGCTCGCGCGGAAAATAAACGCGTATCTTCAGAAGGGCCCGGCCGCCGACTGAGGGAGGAAAAGACCGATGAAAATAACATCCGCAGAATTCCTGAAAAGCTCGTTCAACGCCGGGCAGTTCCCTAACCTCCCCCACCCAGAGTTTGCCTTCGTCGGGCGGTCGAACGTGGGGAAATCATCGCTCCTCAACATGATCACGGGCGTCCGCAATATCTGCAAGGTCGGCGCGAGGCCCGGCGTCACGCAATCGATAAATTTTTTCATCGCCAACGGCAACACTACGCTCGTCGACCTTCCCGGCTACGGGTACGCGCAGGTCCCGCTTGAGATCAAGAAGCGGTTTCTGCCGATGATCAAGGATTACCTGAAACAGCGCGACCGGCTGAAGCTCGTCTTTCTGCTTGTCGATATCAGGCGCGTTCCCGACGACTTTGAGCGGAACATTATCATGGAATGCGAGGCGAGGAACATCCCGGTCGCAATCATCGCGACAAAATGCGACAAGCTCTCCAAAAACGGACTCACGAAAAGCTCGCGCGATATCGCAACGGCGCTCGAGATCGACCCTGACTCGATATTTTTCACGTCATCGAAAACGGGGAAAGGGAAGCGGGAAATCCTCTCTCTGATGGGCAGGTATCTTTAAAGATCAGTTCTTCGTCGAAAGGCTTCTGATCGAATTGAGCAGCGCCTCCCGGTGCCGGTCAAAATATTTCTTCTGGCCGCCCGACTCGAAGAGATAGATATAATCGGGATCAACGAAAAGCGCCACCGAGTAGATATAATCCTCGGCATTGTACCTGGTCTGGTATTCGGCGTAGGTGCCTTTCATGTTTCCGGGGGTGGATATATCCTTCGTTGACAGCGGGTGGTATCCCTCCTGCTTGAGATGGATATCCACCGACTCGCGCCACATCTCCGCGTCGCCGTACGGATCGTTCTTTATCCGCTGCACCTTGAACCGCACCCCGTCCGCTGAGACGAATTTGCGGAACCGCGTTTCCTTTCCGAAGTACGCAAATCCTTCCGGAGCGCTCACCGTATATGATGCGCAGCCGGCGACAAGGGCCGCCATCGCCGCACACAAAATCATCATCGATCTCATAGTCCTCATATCCGCTCTCCGGTTAGTATAATTTCATTCACTTTCGCAGAATTATTCACTGAGCAGCCGTGAAATACCAAGCTGACGGACCCATCCCCACCGCGTTCCCGGAATTTTTCTTCCCGTATCGCGCATGGCCTGACGGTTGATCACGATCTGTACGTCCGAAAGCTGCACCCTGTCGTTAAGCTGGTTGAGCCGGCCCTTGAGCATCTCGATATCGACGATAACGCTGCCGAGCTCCCGCTCAACATCAAGCGTCTCGCTCAGGCGGGTTGTGTTGAAGATCGCGTAGAGGTCGCTCACAAGTTTTTCCTTCACCTTGATGCCTGTCTTCAGCTCCCTCGCCGCCGCCGATACGTCCTCGCGCGCAAGGCTCTCGTTATTGATATAGGCGATCCGTGAAAGCTCCGCCTTCATCCTGTCGATGTTCTTCGCCGGCAGGCGCAGCGTGATCGCGTCGTCTGAAAACTGCTTCACGTATCCGGCGTTCTGGCGCGCGAACGCCCGCATTCCGGAAATCACCTGGTCCGCGTCGGACGTGGTGACGTCGTAGCGGAACAGGAAGACGACTTCCTCCCCGGAGACAATTCCCGTCTGTGCGGCAAGCAGAACTACGGCAGCGATACCGGCGATCATTATCCGTTTCATTATTTATACCCCACCGACGCAATGAATTTATCTATCGTCTCAGCGTGTTTCTTGTAACTTTCCTGACTGTTGCAGTAACCCTCGAACACGATGATCCTGTCCTGACGCACGGCAAACGCTATCACGTACATATCGTCGTCCTGCACGCGCACCGCGTACTGCTTGAACTCGACGCCGTTCTTCCCGTGGACCACGTTCTGTTTTTCGATCTTGTATTTGCGGTTCGCAAAATCGATATCGATCGCTTCGCCCCAGAACTTCTGGTCCGCGGGAGGATAATTCTCCACGACGCCAAGCCGCATGGAGACGCCGCCCGCCGCGTTCTGTATGAGGTACGCTCCCCTCTTTTCATAATACTCGTCCCGGAGCGTAAAAAATCCTCTCGGCGTCTCGTAGGTGAGCCCGCTTCCGTTATCATAGATCGATCTTCGCAGGTAGGTGAGTTCCGATATCCACCTGAACGGTGACGAGATGTAGCGCTGCGAGGTATCCTGGACCTTCGCCGTGAGGTTCATCGATATCGTCGAAAGGGAGGCCTTGTCTTTAAGGTAGTTCATCTGCGAGTTGAACGACTCGATGACGCCGGTCAGACGCGATATCTCGCGCAGCACCTTCACCCGCTCCTCGACTTTTTCCACACGCTTGAGGAGTTCGAACATCCGCTCACGCACCTTGACGGCGGTGTTGAAGCGCAACTGAATGTCGTTAAACTGCATTGTCACATCGGAGGCGGAAACACTTCTGTTTACAACCGTGCCGAGCTTCTCGACATCCTTGAGCGCGCTGTCGAATTTCAGGACCGGAACGCGCATCACGATGTCGGCCCTTCGGTATTCGTCGGACGTGCGGATTGACTCGATGAATCCTTCATAGCGGTCGGCCATCCGCTCGACTTCCTTCACGCTCTCGCTCACGCTTTCGACGATCATGCCGTATCTCGCGTCGTAGATCACCATGCGCCCGGTTTCGTCAAGCGCGCGTTTCGTCTGCTCCTCCGCCCTTCGTTCCGTCCCCCCACGGGTCGGCTGACCGGACGGAGCGTCTCGCCTGCGGTCGCGGGAAAAGGCCCTCGACGACGGAGTTGTTTCACTTGAAAGCCCCGTGGACCTGTCCCAATCCCGCGCTTCTGCGGGAACCGCCGCCGGGGCCGCGGGCTCCTGCCGCACCTGCCCCCCGAGCGATCGCGCGCCGCAGCCGATTCCGGCGGCAAGAATCACACCGATCACCGCGCTCGCAAATACTATTCTGATCCTCGCCGCTACGCTCATCGCATTTCCTCCGGTTTATGAAACCTTCTTCTTCGATCCGGGCAGACCGGTAACGCTATCACGAAAGAATGGTAAAAAGGTATAGAAAATGGAAAAGCCTGTCAATTATTATTCGGATACATCCCCGCTGCGAACAGAAAGCGCGCGGCCGAATGGACCACGCGCCTGATATGTGGCGGAATCTCCGGCAGGGGCCGGGCCCCTCTCAGATCTGAGTCATGAGATACATGATCCTGCTCGCCTTGTTTTCGGGCATGAGGGATATAAGGTAGGAGGAGATACTCATCTTGCCAGCTTCCTCGGCATTGGTGTCGATCTGGCGCAGCACATCAATGATCAGCGTGTCTTCCCATTTCACCATGATGCTGACGGCCTTTTGCGGCTCGATACTTTCGACCTTGCTGGCAAGCGCCTTCACGTTCTTCTGGTAGCCCTTGTACTTGTTTTTTTCTATATCGAGTTTCTTCTTTTCAAGCTCGATGCCTTTGCCCATTTCGGTCATTTTCTCTCTTTCGGACTCCAGGGACTTTTCCGCCTCAACAATTTTCGCCTCGCGGCGGTCGAGGTCCTCGATGCGCTCCTGGAGCTTCAGCCTCTGCTGCTCAAACTCTTCGCGGGCGACCAGCGACGGTTCGTCGTCTTTTGCGGTAAGGACGCTTTCTGATTCTGCGCGATACGCGCCAAACATCCGCGAGACATTGATAATCCCGACATGGTCGAGCCACGCCATGAACACTCCTATGATAAAAACAAGAAGAATTATCAGATAAAGAACCTTCGCCCTGTCTGAAATCCCGCGCATGACCGCACCTCACAATCCTGATAAAAAATCACCGCACTTTTTAAAAAACTCATCGCTCCGGCCGCGACAACGGATAGGCTATGATCCGTCCGATTCGCCGCTGTCGCTGTTGCGCCGGTACGCGTTTATCACCCTGTTGACATACTGCCTGGTCTCCTCGAACGGCGGAACGCCGTTATACCGGTCCACGGCCCCCTCGCCCGCGTTGTAAGCGGCAAGCGCCCTGGTATAGTCCCCGTTATAGCGCTGAAGGAGCCGTTGCAGCAACGCCACGCCGCCCCGGATGTTCTGCTCCGGCGAAAAGGGGTTCTCCACCCCGAGGTCCCGCGCCGTGTCCGGCATGAGCTGCATGAGCCCCATCGCCCCCCTCGGAGAGACCGCGCGGGGATTGTACGACGATTCAGCCTCGATCACGGCATTGACGAGCGAAGGCGGCACCCCGCCCGCGTCCGCGTACTCCCGCGCCATCACTTCGATCTCATCCCGCGACATATTCGCGTCCGTCGCCTGATTCATCCCCTGAAACGGGAACTCGCTTCGCCGCAGGCGCGAGAACTCGCGCAGGCGCGCTTCCGTTTCGCGGTCAAATCCTGTCGGCTGCCCGGCGTTCCGCTGCTGCGCCTGCCGGGCGGCATCTGCCGTCTGCTGATTATGTCGCATATTCATGAAGCGCGAACGGATCTCATTTATCCGGCGCATCACGCCCATCATGTCCTCAAGCATGCTCTCCTCCCTGGATGGATTGACGCAACCTTCGTATGTACATCTTCTGGTTCGCGTCGTCGTTCTCCTTGGCGATCTCGCGGTTGTACTCGTACAGGAACTCCTCGTACTTGCGCTCCTTGAGCCGCTCAACGACCTTCCGCTCCCGCGACGCCTCGACCAGGCGCTCCCGAACCTTCGAGATCTCGTACTCCATCCCGTCGATGCGCTCCTGCGCGGCCTGTATCACTTTGTTGCCGAACTCGATGAACCGTTCGTACATCACCGAATCGAGATAGGAGAACTTTCCGACGCGCAGCTTTTCGTTGAACTTGCGCTGCTCGGCATCCATCCTGTTCCTGTATTCCTCCTGCTTCATCCGCTCCATGTTCTGGATATTCAAAAGCGCCGCGAGTTCGTTCTTGATCTCCTTCTCCCTCGCTTCGCGTATGTCCAGAAGCCGTTGCAGGCGAAACGCAAATTTCTTCATCAGTCGTACTGCCTCGTTTTAGTGGGGATACCGATCCCCCTCCCGCCTTTATCGCCGGATCGGCGCGAAATACGGGGCCGGCGTCACCATCTCCTGCTTTGCCTTCGGCTTCTCGTCGAGCCCCATCATCCCGATCAGCCGCTCGCGGATCCCCGCGTAGGTGTCCTTTTCATAAATGTCCTGGCGCAGGAACGAGTTGACATCCCCGATCATATCGATCGCCTTGTCGACCGCCGGAACGGAGCCGCGCGCGTACGCCCCGAGGCTTATCAGGTCCTCCGCGTCGCGGTAGGCCGCCATGAGCTCGCGGAAGCGGTTCGCGGCGGCCCTGTGCCTGTCGTCGATCACGTCTTTCATGCACCGCGAGATCGATCCGAGCACGTCGACCGCCGGATAATGGTTCTTGTGCGCGAGCTTCCGGTCGAGCACGATGTGCCCGTCCAGGATACCGCGCACCGCGTCGGCGATCGGCTCGTTCATGTCGTCAGCCTCGACGAGTATCGTGTAAAACCCGGTAATGCTCCCCCCCTCCTCCCGCGTCCCCGAGCGTTCGAGGAGCCTTGGCAGGAGCGAAAACACCGACGGCGGAAATCCTCTGGTCGCCGCAGGCTCGCCGATCGCGAGGCCGACCTCCCGCTGCGCCAGCGCAAAACGGGTGACCGAGTCCATGAGGAGGTTCACGTCCTTCCCCTGATCGCGGAAATATTCAGCGATGGAGTGCGCGAGGAACGCGCCGCGAAGACGCAGCATCGGCGGCTGGTCCGAAGTCGCGACCACTACGACCGAACGCTTCAGTCCGTCGCTTCCGAGCTCTTTATCAACAAAATCACGCACCTCACGGCCCCGCTCGCCGATGAGCGCAATCACGTTCACGTCCGCGTCGGTGTAGCGCGCGATCATCGCAAGCAGCGTCGACTTGCCGACGCCTGATCCGGAAAAGATCCCGATCCGCTGGCCGCGCCCGACCGTGATAAGCCCGTCGATGGCACGCACGCCCACCGAAAGCGGTTTGGTGATGAGACTCCGCTTCAGGGGATTGATCGGCTTTCCGTCGACCGGATAGCGCCGCTTCGCGTAAATCTCGCCCTTTCCGTCGAGCGGCACACCGGTCCCCGAAATGACCCGCCCGAGGAGCTCTTCCCCCACCTGCACCGTGAGGGCCCCTCCCGCGTCGATCACCTCCGCGCCGGACACCACGCCTTTCATGTCGCCGATCGGCATGAGGATCACACGGTTCTTGTGAAAGCCTACCACCTCGGCGAGGAGATATCCGCTATCTTCAAGCCGTATTTTAACCAGCTGGCCGTATTTCACCGACGGCCCCATCGATTCGATCGTAAGACCGACGATACGGTCGACCTTTCCGGTCAGGCGCACCGTGTCAACGTCCCGGATTATGTCTCTATATTTCGAAAGGACATCCGTAGTTTCATGGGGAAGTATTCGTACCATCGCGCCTTCCTTTACAGGGTGCTCGAGTTGCGGATCGCTTCCTCGATCGCGTCAAGCTGCGTCGAGATCCTCGCGTCGATCGCGCCCACGTCGGTTTCGATGATACAGCCGCCGCGGTCGATGCGCGAGTCTTCATAGATGTTGACCTTCTTCAGCGATTCCATCATCTTGATGAGCTCGTCCTTATGCGCGGTCGTCATGTCAAGGTCGGCAAAGTTGACGCGGATATCGATCCTGTCGCGGTCCTTGACCCGCCGTATCGCTTCCTTGATGTTGTTGATAACGACCTCACGGCGCTCAACGATCTCGTCTTTGATGACCTTGCGCGCGATCATCAGGATCATTTCGGTCATGAGCTTCTCTGACGACTTGATGATCTCATCGCGGATATCGACCGCCGTCGATACGATAGTGCCGAGCCGGTCAATGAGGCGCATGACTTCGGCCTGGCCTTCCTTGTATCCTTCCTCGCGCCCGGCGTCGTATCCTTTTTTGTACGCTTCATGCTCTATTTCGGAGACCTTGAGCTCGGCCTCCTTGATCATCTTTTCCGCCTCGAACTTGGCCCGCTCTATCTCGCGCTCGGAATCTATCCGCAGCTTCTCCATCTCGGCCTTGATCTGCTCGCGCGCGTTCTGCAGTTCAAGGAAGGCGGTTTTCTTTCCCTCTTCCTCGATCTGTTTCGCCTTTCCCTGCGCGTCCTCGATCATCCGCTTGACTTCCTCTTCCGTCTCGCGGCGATAACGCTCGAGCTCAGCCTCCATCTCCTCGATGGACGGCCCCTGGTAAACGTCTATCGGGTTGCCCTGCTCGTCGACCTCGAACTCTCGGTACTCCTCGTCGGTGAGAACATTTTTCTGATATTTTTCCGGAAGCTCGATCTGCTTGGGCGCGGCAGACGTGAAAATTTCGGTGGGTTTGAATACCAGCTTAGACAATCAGTTCCTCCTCGCCGGCCCGCGCGACGATGATGTCGCCGGCATCCTCAAGTTTTCTGATGATGTTAACGATCTTCTGCTGCGATTCCTCGACGTCCCTCAAACGTATCGGTCCCATGAAGTCCATGTCTTCACGGAGAAGCGACGAGGCGCGTTTCGACATGTTGCGGAATATTTTCTCCTGCACCTCGGCGTCGACGCCCTTGAGCGCCTTGGCGAGGTCCTGCCCGTCAACCTCTCGAAGCACCTTCTGGATCGAACGGTCGTCAAGCAGCACGATGTCCTCGAAGACGAACATCCGCTTTTTGATCTCCTCGGCAAGCTCAGGATCTTCCTCTTCAAGCGCTTCGATGATGATCTTCTCTGTTCCGCGGTCAACGTTGTTGAGCACCTCAACGATCGAATCGATACCGCCCGCGGAGGTAAAATCCTCGCTTGCCAGGGTCGAGAGCTTGCGCTCGAGCACGCGCTCGACCTCACGAAGCACGTCCGGCGAGGTCCGGTCCATCGTGGCGATCCGTTTTGCCACATCGGCCTGTATCTGGTGCGAGAGGCCCGAGAGGATGAGCGCTCCCTTCGAAGGATCTAGATAGGCAAGGATCAGGGCGATGGTCTGCGGGTGCTCGCCCTGTATGAAGTTCAGGAGGTGGCTCGGGTCGGTCCTCCTGATAAAGTCGAACGGCCTGACCTGCAGCGAGGAAGTCAGCCTGTTGACGATGTCTATGGCCTTCTGCGTTCCGAGGGCCCGTTCCAGCACCTCGCGGGCGTAATCGATACCGCCCGTCGAGATGAAGTCCTGGGCCATCATAAGCTCCTGGAACTCCTGAAGCACCCTGTCTTTATCTTCCGGCTCGACCTTGTCAAGACGCGCGATCTCGAAGGTAAGCTGCTCGATTTCGTCTTCGCGCAGGTGCTTGAATATTTCCGATGAAACATCGGATCCCAGCGAAACCAGAAAAACGGCGGCCTTCTGCCTGCCGCTCAACTGGGATTTCTTGGATTGAAGCATTACGTCCCCCGCACTCTCGTGGTAAAATGGGATGCTGTCTTATATATCACGGAAAAACAGCATCCCCCACTATTAATTTCGAAAGAAATCGGCATAATGTCAAATTAAATTTTTGCGCCCTACTCCTCGGCAAGCCAGGTCCGCAAAAGCTGCGCCACGTCATCAGGCCGCTCCCGCGCGAGGTTGATCGCGTTCTCCTGGAGCTCGAGCCGGGCTTTCTCCTCGAGAGAGAGCTCAATCTCGACCCCTTCCTCTTCGGCGGCACGGAGCGCCGCTTCACGCATGCGCTGCTGCTCCCTGGCGAGCTCCTCCTCCCTGATCCGCCGGCGCCGTGCCAGTTCCTTGCTTATCGCGCGATACAGGATCACGCCGAGGAAGAGCGCGAAAACGCCGATCAGCGCGGCAAGAAGCATCCGCTTGATCTGGGCCTTCCGCTCGTACTCATCACGCAGCCTCTGCCATTCGCGGCTGCGGTCGAACATGATATTCTCGACAGCGACCTGGTCGCCGCGGCCCTCGCTGAAGTTTATCGCCTTCTTGACGATATTTTCGGCGCGTTTAAGATCATCCTTGCCAAGCGGTATCTGCACAGGCCTTTTTGTCGGATCGAGATCATACCCCCCGTCAGGGGTCCGCGGCAGATCCTGCTCACCGTCAATCGCGATAGCGACCGAAACGCTGGTCACGACATACGGCTCGCGGTAAATCTTCTTGACGCTCTTGTTCAGCGCGTGGTTGACAACCCTTTCTTTCTTGTCATACTGCGAGTACTGGTCGTCGCTCGCCTTGTATCCGGGCGGCTTGTTGCTTTCGGTGCCGGCGGGACCTTCCGGATTCCACCCGTGCCCCTTGAAATGCTCCTCGGAGCGCTTCTCCGAAATCTTGAAGGACTTGACGACCTTGCGCTCCGAATACGGGGTCGAGGGATTGTCCTTTTCCATTTCGATCGGGGTGTACTCTTCCTTGTCCTCCGTCACCTTGTCCCAGTTAAAGCTCATGTTCAGTCGCACGATTTGAATACGGTCAGGCGAGTAGATCATCTCGAGTCCGCGCCTGATATCCTTCAGATAGTTGACACGCACCTTCTCCTCAATTCTGTGCCGGTACTGGAGAAGGGTGAATTCTGCCTTTGCCTGATCAAAGTCGTCATCAAATTCGGAAAGTATTTTTCCGGTATCATCGGTGATGGTGACATTTTCCGGCTTCAACTTGCTTCCGACCGCGCGGGATACAAGGTACTGGATTCCTTTGATCTCCTTCTTCGAGATGCTTTCATAGCCGGGCGCCAGATAAACCGTTACCGCGGCGGTATAGGCATTTTCCTTTTCGGTGTAGAGCTCATCCTCAGTCATGGCGATCTCGACATCGGCCTTGTCGATGTTTTTCAGGGACTCTATATGGCGCTTCACCTCGTCCCTGAGGGCGCGCATGTACTTGACGTCAAGCTCCTTGTCGGTCTCGGTCCATTTGGATATATCGAAAAGCTGCCAGCCGGGGATTCCCTTCGGAATCAGGTTCTCCTGGGCAAGCCTCGTCATGATGACATCCTTGTCCTTCTGCTGCACGAAAATGGAAGTCGTACCGCTCGTATTGTACTGGTACCCCATCTCCTCGAGCTTTTTTGTCACCTGCCCGAAATCATTGGAAGAAAGGTCCGCAAACAGAATTACCCGCGGATGCTCGCTCGACACCGAAAAGAGCACGATAAAAGCGATCACGACAACCCCGACCACCACTCCGATAATGATCTTTTTTGTGTTATCGAGCTTGCCGTAAATCTCTTTAACCTGTTCAAAGAGCTTTTTTATAAGTTCAGGCATATATCCCCTCCCCGACGCCTTCCAGGAGCAAAATCAACATACGCGTATCCGTCGTTAAATGTCTGCAATGTACCGTCATGACCCGTTTTGAAGTCTAAAGAGACATAATACAATATGTATATAACAAAAAAACATGTAAACAAAAAAAACAAAACTCTAATAAAAAAATGACAAACGCCTTTACGCAAAAAGTCCCCTCGCGGCAGCTCCGCGCAGGGGACTTTCATCTCAGTTCCTGTAAGCTTCCGCCGACGCCTCAGCCGCGAAAGCCGGTTGTAAAAACCACGATTATCTGAGGTTCATCAGTTCGCGGTAGGTCCTGATCGCCTCATCGCGTACGGCTTTGGTAAAGCTCAGGGCCACCTCGGCCTTCTGCGCGGCGATCATGACGCTGTGCACATTGACCGATTCAGGGTCGTAGATCATCCTGCGCGTAAGGTCTTCCGACTCTACCTGCAGGTCGTTTACTTTTCCGATCGCCTCGTTGAACATGTCGGAAAAAGAACGGACTACATTGTCATCCGACGTTTCGCCCTGCCTGTCATTATAATGGAGCGGATTTGTGGTGATCATGTTTACCACGCTTCCGCCCCGGGGATTGCCGCTGATTCCGTTTACGCTCATGCTTACACTCCTTTTTATATTTCCTACTGATTTCTTGCCTGGCTTAACGACGCAAACAGCGGCTCGCTCCCCAGGTCCTTGCTCTCATACTGCCTTTTTACCGCGTTTCGGTAATCGATATTATGAGAAACATGCATCTCCATCTTACCTACTATTTCCTTGAACATGACACATCACCTCCCTTACGCCGTGACCCTTCCGAGCTCCAGGGCCTTGTTGAACATCGATTTTTCGCTGTTTATTACCATAACATTCGCTTCGTACGACCGGGACGCCGATATCAGGTCCGTCATTTCCATCACCACGTTCACGTTCGGCATCTCCACGTATCCCCGCTTGGGGCCGATCTGGATTGCATCGGGGTGATTGGGATCATACACGAGCCGCAGCGGCGTGCTGTCCTCTTCAATTTTTATGACACGGACTCCCTGCCCGAGGCCGCTCTGTATCCGCCCCGGGACAAGAGGCGAGCGATAATCCGGCCTGATGTTGATCGGGGAAAAAACCGCCAGCCTTCTGCGGTACGCGCCGCCCTCAGGAGTCCTGGTCGTGGTGGCATTGGCGATATTGTTGCTTATCAGGTCCATGCGCAGCCGCTGCGCGGTGAGTCCTGATGAGGCGATGTTAAAACCGTCGAACATTCCCATATATCACCCCTGTTATACCGGTCTCATCGCTATTTTGATCATCCTGAAATTCGTTCCCAGGCTGGTAATGAACGCGTTATAACGCATCTGGTTTTTCGCGATATCCACGATTTCCTTTTCTATATCCACATTATTGCCGTCATTGCGGTAGGTCGTGTTGTAGTCGAGATTGATCCTCGGATTTACCGAGCGGATGTCCCGGTCCTCGTAAAACGGAATATGACGCTCGTCAGTCATCCTTCCGGGATATCTGTTATCACGGTTCGCGTTATCCTCGATCACGCGCCGCAGCTGGCTTTCGAAATTGACCTCGCTGCGCTTGAAATGGGGCACGTCAACATTGGCGATGTTGTTCGATATCACCCTGCGCCGCAGCGTTTCCGCATCGAGACTCCGCTCAAGCAGGTAATTTGTCCGCATCATGCCGCTCTGTTCAAACATAAAAAAACCGCCTTCCTCTCATACTGATTCTGCCGCCTGTATATCTCATCGGAATAATTAATAATTCCATAAGAACTTTTTTAAGTGACATAAAAATTTTTAAAGGGCCTGACGGCCGGGTCATCCGCAAAGAGGCATTCGAGGCGCGCCGGACTTCAAAAAAGCGGTTTTTGGGCAGGGATTCAATAATATCTTGAAATTTTTTTGCACACATCCAAAAAGTAACTATATCTATATATAGACCTTCACGAAACCATGGCACACTATACTGAAAAGAGCAGGGAAGAACTCATAAGCGAGATAGAGGACCTGCGCGCCAGGCTAAGGGCGGCCGGGGGAGACCTCTACGAAGAGCGGTTCCGTGCGCTCGTACAGAATTCGTCGGACCTCATCGTCGTCCTTGACGGAAACGGCGACTGCGTCTACGCGAGCCCTTCCATCACCAAAATACTCGGGTACGCCCCGGAGGAAGTGATAGGACTCAACGCGTTCAAATTCCTGCTGCCCGATAATCTCGAAACCGCCCGCGAACTGTTCAACAACTGCCTCGCTCATCCCGGAATGAGCTTTTCAAGCGAAACCAGGTACCGCCACGCGGACGGGCATATAGTCCATATTGAAGTTATCGCGAAGAACCACCTTGACAATCCCGCCATCAAAGGCATCATCTTCAACTCCCGCGACATTACCGAAAGGGTAAAAGCCATGGAGCAGGCGCGGGAGTCACAGGAATACGCGAAGAATATCATCGACTCCTCGATGGATATCATCATAGCGGTGGATATGAACCGCCGCATCATTGAATACAACCGCGCGGCCGAGGATGCGTTCGGACACGCGAAAGAAGAGGTCCTCGGCAGGCATATCGACCTTCTCTATTCGAGCAGTGACGAAGGTCAGGACGTCCATAAAAAGACGATTAATCACGGCCGGAACATCCAGGAAATCATGAACCGGCGCAAAGACGGCACCATGTTCCCCGCCCTGCTGACATCATCCGCTCTCCGCAACCACCGGGGAGAAATTATGGGTGTGATGGGGATTTCGCACGATATTACCGATTTCAGACGCGCCCTTGACGCCCTTCGCGAGAGCGAGGCCCGCTTCAGGGCCCTTGCCGAAACGACTTCAGGCGCGATCTTCATATGGCAGGATGAGAAATACTGCTATGTGAACCAGGCATTCCAGGCGCTTTCAGGCTACTCAGAGCAGGAACTGCTCAATATGACCTACTGGCACCTCACGCATCCTGACTACCGGGAATGGATGAAAAACCTCGGACAGGCGCGGCTCCGTGGCGATTCTGTTCCCATGCGCTATGAGCTCAAGGTGGTCACAAAAAGCGGTCAGATAAAATGGGCCGACGTCACCTCGACCCTTATCCTCCACAACAACAGGACCGCCGTGCTCGGGACCGCGTTCGATATTACCGCTCATAAAAAAGTCGAGGAGGACCTTCGCAGGAAAGCGTCAGAGCTGCAGGCGATCTTTCAGGTGCAGCCGGACCTGTTTCTGCGCCTGCGGCATGACGGCACCATTCTCGACTGCAAACCGTGGAAGTCATCCAAAATCAGGATCCCGGCGGAGGAGTATATCGACAGGAAGCTTGAAGATGTGCTGCCTGACTCCCTGATCGAAGCGGCATACGAGGCGATAAAAGAAGTGCGGTCGAGCAATGGCCTTGTGGAACGCCTCTACACCCTGCCGACGGAAAAAAACACGTATTACTTCGAGGCAAGGCTCCTGCCCCTTTTCAACAACGAACTGATCGCCATCGTCCGTGAGATTACGGAGAAAAAGAAACACGAAGAAGAACTCCTGAAAACCCAGCAGCTGGAATCGATCGGGATACTCGCCGGCGGAATTGCCCATGATTTCAACAACATCCTCGCGGCAATACAGGGGAACATCTCCCTCGCCAAGCTGTACTCTGAGGATGACAGCATGGCGTACCGGAAGCTCGTCGATACGGAACGGTCCATTGAACGCGCAAAGGAACTGACCTATCAGCTCCTCACCTTCTCGATGGGCGGCGCACCGCTGAAAAAGATTTCGTCGATATACAAACTCCTGAAAGAGGCCGTCAGCTTCTACCTGAGCGGGTCCGACACGAAGTGCGAATTCAATATCCCGACCCCCCTCTGGCTGGTTGAGATCGACGAAGGCCAGATCAGCCAGGTTATCAACAACATCATTATCAATTCGATCCAGGCTATGCCGCGCGGGGGCACCATCACCATAGAAGCGCTCAATATCAACACGGAAAAGGACCGCTCGATCATCGCCCAACACAGCTTCGTGATCGAGCCGGGGAATTACGTAATGATTTCGATCGAGGACCAGGGCATCGGCATCGCTCCGGAATATATTTCCCGGATTTTCGATCCCTACTTCAGCCTGAAGGATAACGGCACAGGACTCGGGCTTGCGACATCCTATTCAATCATCAAACGGCACAACGGCTACATAGACGCTAAATCGGAGGTCGGCGTGGGCACCACGATCTTCATCTACCTCCCGGCCACAAAGTCGGAAATGCCGATCGAGGTGGAGCCCGAACCGGCCGAAAGCCCCGTCCGCGGCTCGGGCCGCGTGCTGCTCATGGACGATGACGAGACCATCCTGTCCGTGTGCGGCGAACTCATCCGCAAAATGGGATACGATACCGTGCTCGCGAAGGACGGGAGGGAGACGCTGCGGATATTCGAAGAGTCGCTCCGGAACCGTGAAAAGATCGACGCGGTGATCATGGATCTGGTGATACCCGGCGGGATGGGCGGCAAGGAGTGCATCCGTGAACTTTTGAAGATCGACCCTTCGGCAAGGGTCATCGTATCGAGCGGCTACTCGAACGACCCGATCGTCGCCGATTACAGAAAATTCGGGTTCCGCGGGGTCATCGCGAAGCCCTACCGCGTCGAGGATCTGAGCAGGGTTCTGCATACCATCATCAACCAGCCTGACCGCCTGAAGAGCTGAATCATATCCCCTCGTTACCCCGAAATCGTATAAATTCGCCTTTTTTTATCGCCGGAATGCCGATATAGAAACTATACGGAATTAACGCATAACCTAACAGATCAAGCGGCCATGACTGATAAAATGAAAACAACCCTTCTGGGTATTACGCTTACGCTTGTCCTTCTGATCGCCTATTTCTTTATACGGCCGGGCATGGTGGAGCGCTCGTATATCAGAGGCATCGAATCAACGGCTAACAGCATAAGCCTGGTCTTCAACAGCTTTCAGCGCGACAGGCGGATTTTCGAGAAGGACATCCCGCAATTCAAAAGAATGATCGAGAGCAGGTTCGGCCCGCAGGAATTTCTGGCCATCGCGAACAGGGAAGGCACGGTCATCAATAAGGATGATATCGACCGTGGAAGCGAGCTGTACTACTCGATAATTCAGAATTTTGAAGGAAACCTGATGTCCCGGGCGCCCGGGATGCTCGTCCGCTACCACAACGGCAAAAAAAACTATATCCTCGTAACCAATGTCACCGGCGGCAGTATGATAACCGTATACCCGTTCCGGCTGACAAAGATGATGTACATCAAACTCTCACTCGAGATCGCGCTGATAGTCCTTGTTTCGATACTGATCGCGGCGCTCTCGTATATCCTGCGGCATCGCAGGCCGCGACCGGTTTCAAAACCCGAATACAGGGATATCACCGCAACCCGCCCTCAGACATCGTCCCCTATCAACGAGGACGCGGCATCCCGCGAGCTTTCGAATTTCGCATCCTCATCGCTCGGCGAATACGTATTCGAACTTTTCAGACAGATCACCGCCGGCTATTCGCCGGACCTCGTGTCGCTCTACGCGATGAACCGGGGCGCAACGGCAATGGCGAAATCGTTCGAAATGAAAGGCCGCTCATTCATTAAAATAGAGTCAGACGATTTCGACACCATCGACATCATGACCGAAGTGGGAGACGAGCTCAAGCGCGGGTCGACGCTGGTGCTCGACAACGGCAGAAAGATCATGCTGCCCGCCATGTACCGCAACGCCCTTCTCGGCGCCATCATAGTTGTCCGCGGCATCCCCTTCAAGGGACAGGAGATAACCGAGATTAAAGCCCGTCTGGCCGACATTGCCCGCTATCTGAGCGAATACATCTTTTTCAACGATGTGGCAGTGGAGCCGGAAACCGGTCTTTACAGCAGGACCTACTTCAACCTGAAGCTCCGCGAGCAGAAGAAGGCGCTGCAGTCAAACGGCACTCCCTTCAGCCTGCTGCTGCTTTCGTTTTTCGGGGCGGATACAAATCTTCAGGCAGGGGAATTTCAGGCGGCGGTCCGCGGCGTCGCCGCGAAGCTGGCGCCGGCCCTCGGGGAGGGCGATATCATCTGCCGTACCGAGCGCGACATCGCGATCCTCCTGCCGGGCACAGGCCTCGATGAAAGCATCACCGTCGGGGAGCGGATCGCCGAAATGCTTCAGGCCGCGCGCATACGGATAGATAAAAAAAATTCGATCGCGCTCCATCCCTACATCGGAATCGCTTCATCTGAAAAACTCGATCCGAACGACGATTTTCTCGACACCGCGCGGCGCTATCTCGATCTGGCAAAAGAGCGCGAAGAGGGAACGGTCCAGTATTCCAGAATCGTCACCGTATGATGATAAAGAAACGCCTCTCTTCTCAGAGAGGCGTTTCTGTTTCTGTCTCCAGCCTTCAGGATCAGAAAACGGCCTTTATCCCCCCGTAAAACGACCGCCTCGGAGTCCGGTAGCCGACCGGCTCCTCATAGGTCCTGTTGATGGCATTTTCCACACGGGCAAAGCAGTGGAAATCGTCAAATATCTTAACCGACGCGCCGGCGCTCATCAGATAATAGCCGTTCATCGTCACCGAATGCTTCGTGTACATGCTGTCGTACCAGTAATCGTTCCGCATCCCCACGTACCGTATCCCGGAATTGAGATTGAGTCTTCCGAAAAGAAGGAGATTGGCATAGACGCTGCCCTGATGTTTCGGATTGCGATCCAGCCGCGCACCGGTCGAGAGATCTTCTGCCCTTTCCAGATAGGTGTAGTTCGCGTCGATCTGGAACTCACTGATCGGCCTGAGCGTTACCGATATCTCAACTCCACTGGTTTTCACCCGGTCTTTGTTGATCGATTTGAAGCTCGCATCGTATCCGAACATGTTTTTATAAAATGCCCTGAAAAACGCGACCTCAATAACGATTCTCCTGTCAAACAGCGGCTGCTCCACGCCCACATCCACGGTTTTGCTCTCCTCCGGTTTGAGATCAGGGTTGTTGGCGCCGTAACTCGTGTCGTACAGCTCCGAAAGCGTTGGCGCCAGAAATCCGGTCGCCACCTCTCCCCGCAGACGGGTTTCCGTAAAGGGGGCGATGACGCTTCCCGACACCTGATAGTTGACATGCGAACCGAACGTCTGGTGGCCGGTGTATCGCACGCCCGCGGTGGCGAAAATCCTGTCGAGGAGCCTCAGGTGGTTTTGCGCGTAAAACGCCCGTGTCCATACTTTCGCGGGCCCGAATTCGGTCGTACCGTATTCAGTGGAGCTCAGCGTCGAGGCCGTGTCCTGCTCGCCGTCGAAGCCCAGGCGGATCTCGTCAAATTCCCCGAGGCGCACGATGTTGCGCCATTCGACCTGCCGGTGGGTCCCGCTGTACGCGGCGTTCAGCTTGCCGGTGTGCGTGGTATCGACGGCGTTGATGCTTTTCCGGTCGATTCCCATGTAATTCACCAGCAAATGGTGCTCCCACCACTGGAAGATCGGCTGACTGAATTCGATGACGCCGCTGAACTGCCTGCTGTATGACCGGTAATTTGGATCGTCGTCATACGAATCGTTGTCGAGATCAGTCCTCGCATCGGTATACCGCATGGCAAAATTGATCCAGCCGGAGTTCAACACCTTCATGCCCATGCGGGAAGAGGCGGTGGTATTTTCATACCCGTCCCTCTCGGGACTAATGGCTGCTCCGTCAGCTTTCGCCGCTGCGGAAAAGCCGCGCGAATCGACCCTCCCCAGCGATACCGAATAGTTCGCTTCAGACGAACCGCCCGAGACGGCGAGCGATTCCCTGAACGTACGGTATGAACCGGCCTCTCCCTGAACCGTCATCCGCGGCGATCCGGTTCCCTGCTTTGTGATGATATTGATGACCCCACCCGACGCAGACGCGCCGTAAAGAACGCTCTGAGACCCACGGACCACCTCGATCCTTTCAACGTTTTCCGAAGTGAGGTGCGCAAAATCGAACTTGCCGTTCGGCGACGATGGATCGTTCACCCGCACCCCGTCGACGAGCACCAGGACGTTACGGGACTTCGACCCCCTGATGAAGAGATCCGTCGTTCCGTAAGGACCGCTCTGCGATACCGCAACGCCCGGAACATCCTTCAGCGCGTCAATCACCATGCGCCTGCCGCGCTCTTCCATCTGCCGTTCGCTTATGACCGTAACCGACGCGCCGATTTCTCTTCGGTTGATTTCGGATTTTGAGGCGGTGATAACGAGGTCGTCCCTCGTCTGTTTCTCCTGCCGCGGCTCCTGTTTCGTTTCGCTTTCAGGCATTGCCGCTTCCAGAGAATACGCGGGAAAGGCCTGAGACAGCAAAAACACGCCTGCAATGAAAAGAAAAATTAACTGGTACCTCATAACACACTCCTGAAAATAGTAGTTTGGTGTCGTACCAGCCGGATGAATGTGAGGATAGAAATGGACCCGTTACCGTGCCCGTTGGGGATACATGTGCTCGCGTACACGACCGCGCGCCACCAGCATTGAGCATCACTGCCGAGCGGCAGGATACCAGCCTGGCTCCCTTTCCTCGAGGAAAATCCAGCTGCAAGGAGTTCCTGGCTTATCCGCGATACGCGGAATCACAGTTGCGGGCCAGCGCGGGAATTTCACCCGGCTTCCTCCTGTTGTTGTACAAACAGTCCCGCGGTACAAAGACCGCAGGATGATCAATCATCTGCGACAGGCTCCGTGCGTCAATCACATTATCCTGAAAGATAAAAAATGACAGTGCCATACAGGATACAATCCTGAGGGAAGAAAAAACAGCACCCCGGAGCCTCTGGCAGCGGGGTGCTGGAAATTACGCCTGTAAAGAAATAAATGTTTTTTTTCTTACTTCGCCATCGTGGTCATGCCGGACTTCGCCATACGCAGTCCCACGTAGTCATAACGAAGGTGCATCTGGAAGCGGTGACGCGCGGTAGTCTTGCACATCTGGGGACCGAACTGCCACGAACCGCCCCTCATTACGCGGTGATACCGTGCCTGGGGATCTTCGCGTCCATCAGTCTCAACATACGGATAGTTGAAATGCAGCGAACTCGTCCACTCGTATACGTTGCCGGCCAGATCATACACTCCGTACGGGTTTGCGGGGAACTGGCCAACGGGAGCGGGAGTTTCAAGCCATCTGTCCCTGCCGTCCGTTCCCCAGAAGTTGGCGTTGTCGTGGTTGATGTTCCCGTTGTTTGTGGGATATTCGTATTGATGTCCGCCAGAAGCGACGTATTCCCACTCGGCTTCGGTGGGCAGCCGCAGGTTCGACCATTCGCAATATCCCATCGCTTCATAATACTTCACAGCCGTAACAGCCTGATCGGGCTGGTTGTATTCGGGATCGTCCCAGTATCCGGGCTCCGGAAAACCGGTTGCCCGGAGGAAACGCGCATACTGCCTGTTCGTGACCTCATACTTGCCGAACCAGAACCCTTCTATGCGGATCTGGTGGCGGGGCCTTTCATCGGGGTCGCCGTCATTGCTTCCCATCTGGAATTCGCCGGCGGGAATCCAGATAAGGACAGAACCGTCGATCGGGTTTGTATATTCATCCCCGGCAACAGGGGCCCTGCCGAGCTCAGGCGACCACTTCTTCGCATCAGGAGACCTGTTGTCCCTGGAACAGCTCGTAAGGGTGTACAGGCATGAACCAGCAATAAGGACCCATAACATCAGCATAAAAACGTATCTCATACTTCTTTTCATATGTTTAAATCCTCTGATTATAATTTATCCAGCGGTTATTTCGATCGCCGACCGGTCCAGTTGTACTCGGCGCCCCATCCTTCGCTCGTAACCTTGCCCTTCGCGCCCGTGTTGTCGAGCGTTCCGGTGAAGATCGCTTCGCTCTCACGACCGAAAAGCGGCACGCGGAAGTAAACACTGTTGCCCCATACATAGATGTGGCGGAGACCTTCTTCCCTGCCCTCGTTCTTTACGAAATACGACGCGGCAAGACGGTTTCCGACTCGCTTGATGTTGAGCACGCCGTCAATGTTCGCTCTCGGAGTACCGGCGCTGATTTCCCAGGTGCCATAGACGTTCGCGGCGTCACGCTTTGCAAGCCATACATATTTGCCTGACTGCGGGCCGCCTTTCCACTCCTGGGTTCCGCGGATCGTATCGCCCTCGGCAACGCCGCGATACTTGACCTCGATATTGCTCCCCTTATAGGTAACCCGCGCGGTGAAAGCGATATTTTTGCCATCAATAAAAGGATCTACGACGTTTACGTCACGGGTGCCGTCAAAATTGACCGTGCCGTTTACCCGCTGGAACGTCTGGCCAAGGCTCATCGAGCTTTTTATCGAATCGTTGGGGGTCTTTGTCTCCCACTTCCAGTTTCCGCCGACGGGGGCCGGAATCACCCAGAGTGAAATCCTCTTGTTACGCGCCTTGGGGTGCTGTACGATCTTGTCAGCTTTCCAGTCATCCATGTGGAACGCGTGAGCGACGCAGCGGGTTCCGGGCTGGAGTTCATTAAAAAGCTTCGGCCGGAGCATCAGGTTGACGTGGTCAAGAAGATACATGAACACAACTGTCGCCTTGCTCGCGTCAACGTCAAAGATGTTTCCCTGTACGAAACGGATCTTATCGGCGACACCGTAGGCTTTTGCGCGCTCTTTCGCTTCCTGAAGACGCTGGGGGTCGAGATCGACACCGACGCCGCGGGTCGCCCCGAACTTCCTCACTGCCATAACGACGGTGCGTCCATCGCCGCAACCGAGGTCATACACCACATCGCCTTTACTCACATTGGCAACGCTGAGCATGGCCTGGATAACGGGAGGAGGAGTCGGCTCATAAGGAACCTCGATCTCCGGTTGTGTTTTATCGCAGTATCCAGGAACTCTGGGTATAATGATTGCGAATGCTATCAAAGCCAAACACAGCGTCAGTTTTATACTTTTCCTTCCTAACATGGAATTTTACGCCTCCTTTTTTTATTAAAATTGTAGTGATACTTGTTTCTGAGCCTGTATTGCGGAAAACATTCGGCCCGCCCTCCTAATAAAAATATTCAGGAGGAGGCCTCACTGTTATTCAACTCAATAGCGGTTTCAGAACGACATCTCAGACGTTTTCCTGATTATCGAATATACTTCAGGATAGCCTCGCCGAATTTCTGCTGAACCCTGTCCCAGTCCCTGTTGAACTCGGTGATCGCGTTGGTGAAGGACTGCTTTTCATAATCACCAGGAACCCACACTTCGAGCGCGAGGTCGGAATCGCGGTCGATGTAATAACGTGTCGCAATGGCGAGAAGATTGAAGGAGTTAACAAGATTCAAAAATGCCGCCCTGTTCTGTTTCGCGTATTCCGAGCCGGTCCAGTAGGAAACGATGAGCAGACCTCCCGCCTGTTTTTTCAACGAAAAGTTCGGATAATGCTTGTCAGTGGCACAGTACAGCCGCTTTCCTTCGTCCTTTACAACACAGCGGTAGTTGAGATAGCTCATGTGCGTTGTAATCTGGGTCCACATCGCCTCGTTTGCCCTGGTCGTATCGGATACGAAAATCCCCGAACACAAGAGCGCCGCGATTAAAAGGAACCACTTGAAATTCCTCTTAAACATCTTTACATCCTCCCGGTATCATTCATATTAAAATTTACGTTGCAAAAGCAGGTATTTGACGTGGCTCAACCTAAATATTATTTAAAAGCCGGTGTCAAGAAAAAAACAGACCGCACACGTAACCCGCCTGTATCATCCGTACAGACATGACATATTTTTAATTAATGTCACATGCGACTCCCGAACACCGTTTGAGCGCGCCGCAACCACAAAAGGTATACAGCCTCATCCTCTTATTAAAATTTGACAAGTCATTTTTAACTCCGTCAGCGGTCAACTTTAAAAAATCTTCTTATTTAAATAAGGATACAATCCCGGTCAGCGCAGATACTCCACCGTCATGTCCTGAATCGCGGCGACGGCCCGAAGGCATGCAAGCGGCATCTCGCTTCTCAGGTTGTGGACGGCAAAGGCGATATACCGGTTCGGCTGGCGGACGCCCGGGCGGGTCGCGTCGACAAGTATCCACCTACCTTCCTGATACGCTTCGGCCCACATATGGTAGACAAAGACGTTTTCCGCGCTTCCGAAGCGCGGCGTGACGATCATGCCGATGAGCGCGCGGGCGGGAATACCCATGGCGCGCAGAACCGCCACGGTGAGGAGCGTGTGTTCGGTGCAGTCACCCGCCCGGCCGCGAATGACATTGACCGCGGAAAGGAGCGGTATCCCCAGTGTTTTGTGCGTGATATGCTGACAGACGAATTGCGCCACCTCGTCGCAGGCGTTTCGCGAGCGGGAAAACCGGCGCGCGATCCCGCGGACCTCGGGGCTTTGCAGGTTGAGAAGCGGCGTGTCCTCGAGATACGGCGCGAGCGGGGCCGGAGCGGCGCCGTAATATCCCCCCGCCTGAACCGTGACCGTACCGCTCCCGTTCCGCGCTTCGCGCGCGATAACCTTCTGATAGGGAGTGTCGGGAAGGCGGAACTCTTCGCTTTTCGAAACGAGCCGGTACCGGGACACCGCCTCAGAATAGATGCTGTTGGAGAAACGCGCTATCGGCACGGAAAAGTTCGCCGGATCGAGCGCGCCCGCGTACGCCGCCTGATGAGCGCACACAAGCAGCGCACAAACCGCGGAAACGCACCATCGCCGTTTCATCGCGCCCTTCATTGCCTCAGGAGCTGAATGCGCATGTTGAGCATCGAAAGCTCGGCCTTGACCATGACGCCGTCGCAGTCGAAGTAGCTGTCGATGCTTTTGATGTTTTCGATCGAATTAACGACGTGATAGGCCGGATACGTGCTGCCGTTGACGGTTATGAGCTTTTTGCCCGCGACGCGCGCTTTCATGAGCATCAATTCTCCGGCCTCGATGGATGGATCGTAGACATACGCCTCGAACCTCGCCCCTTCGGCAAAGCCCGTACTGATCATCTTTGAAAGAAAATAGTTGCCGTCGAGCACAAACTCCCGCTCAAGCGTAACGACTGATTCGCGCTCGCCCTGCTTCAGCCTCACCTTCAGGCCGTCTATCTGCGCTTCGGTGTCGATCCGCTGGATGGTATCCCCCATGGCCGTCGTGTTTTTCGTGACAACGCTTACCGGTTTACAGTCGGCGGTTTCAACGACCACCTGGTGGGACGTGTTGACGGCATTGCCCGCGCGCATGGTGAGGGTTGATTCGGTGATCCAGCGCCCTTTCTCGAACCGGCCGGAAATGACAGCCTCCCCCACCTCGGAGCCGTTCAAGATGAGTGAATAGCGCCAGGTACCCTGAGGGAGGGAGGCCGGCACCCGGTAACAGGCAAAAACCGCGGAAGCGGCCAGAATAAAAAAGAACGACAGCAGCGGGCGTCGCATATCACTTGTCCTTGCCGAAATGGTCCCATCCCGCGACCGGGACTTCATGGTCGGCGCCGTTACGGCGGATGAATCGTCCCGACCCGGTGATCTCGCCGATACGGGTGATCGGAACATTGTTGATGACGACCTGCATCGTGTCGCCGTAGTCTTTCGGCGAGGTAAAGAGGAGCTCGTACTCCTCCCCGCTGCCAAGCGCGTATTCGTAAGGATCGACTCCCTTCTCCCTGCAGTAGCGCGCGAGCTCGCCGGATACGCGCAGCCGTTCGCGCTCGATCCGGAAGCCGCACCCGCTCTCGTCGCAGATGTGCGGCAGGTCGGAGAGGATTCCATCGGATATATCGATCATCGCAGTCGGCTCCATCTGGTGGACGATGCCGTTGACCATGTTAAAGCGCGCGGTCGGCCGGTTGTGCCGCTCGACAAGCGAGGGATATTCCGCGCGGCTTTTCGCGTCGCGCCCGAGAACGATCTCAAGTCCGGCGAGCGACCCGCCGGTCTCGCCGGTGCAGTAGATGAAGTCGCCCGGCCGCGCGCCGCCGCGGCGCACCATCCAGCGCGACTCGACCTCGCCGTAGATCGCAATGTTGAGCACGAGTTGGGCCGAGCGCGAAATGTCGCCGCCGATAATGGCGAGCTTCGCCATCCCCGCCGCTTCGAGCATGCCGTTATAGAGCGCCTCAATATACTCGACGCCGGTATCGGCCGGCACACCGCACGAGATGAGGGCGTGGCGGCATTCGCCTCCCATCGCGGCGATGTCGGATATGTTTCCCATCATCGCCTTGAATCCGATGTCCTCCGGCGAGGAAAGCTCGCGCTTGAAATGCACCGACTCGATGCTGATGTCGGTCGAGAAGAGCCCGTACCTGCCCGATCCGATATCGAGCACTGCGCAGTCGTCGCCGATCGACTGGATGATCCTGCTGTCCGGCCGAACTCCCTTTTCATTGATGAGCCGTGTGATCGACTCGAGAAGCTGCCATTCGCTCGCGATTTTCATCTTACCCGCAATACCGTCCGTACATGTAGTCGATCCGCTTCCTGCACTTCTCAAAGCCGATGAGCGGCATGGCCCTGTCGAGCTCCGGCCCCTGCAGGCGTCCGGTGAGGATTCCCCTGACGGGATGGAACAGTTTTTTTCCCTTGAGCGAGGTGCGTTCTTTAATGCGGTTTATCAGGTCGGATACAAAATTCTCCGCGGTGATATCCGATTGAACAAGCTCGCGCGCCGCCTGAACCACCTTCTTTGAATCTTCTTCTTTCAAAAGGACGTCAACCTCTTCGTCGGGCTCGATCACTTCATCGAAGAAGAGGCGCGCGTGCGCAGATATATCCGAAAGCACTTCGCAGTAATTGCGCGCGACATCGATCACGCCGGAAAGCCAGGCGGCATCGCGCGAATCCACGTCACAGCCTGCCTCGCGCAGATACGGAAGCGCGAGCTCAGTTATCCTTTCAAGCGGATATGAGCGGATATACATCCCGTTCATCCAGCGCAGTTTCTGGAAATCGAACACGGCCGCGCTTTTCGCAAGGCCGCCAATCTCTATCTGCCGGGATATTTCGTCAGCGGACATGATCTCCTCGCCGCTCTCCGCGGCCCACCCGAGCATCGAGAGGTAGTTAAAGAGCGCTTCGGGAAGATACCCTTCGCGCCGGTACATATCGACCGAGGTGATGCCGTGGCGCTTGGAAAGCTTCGCGCGGTCGGGGCCGAGCACGAGCGCCAGGTGCGCGAACTCCGGCACCGGCAGCCCGAGCGCCTGCGCGATCAGTATCTGCTTCGGGGTGTTCGAGAGATGGTCCTCGCCGCGGATGACGTGGGTGACCTTCATCAGCTCGTCGTCGATGATCACGATGTAATTGTACACGGGCGTCCCGTCGGAGCGCACAATGATGAAGTCCCCGCCGATGTTTTCGCTTCCGAAGGTCACGCGCCCCTTTATCAGGTCGTTCACCACCACAGTCTCGTTTTCGGGCACGCGGAAGCGTATGGTCGGCCTGCGCCCCTCGCGCTCGCGCGCGGCGCGCTCTTCAGGCGGGAGGTCGCGGCACTTCCCCGAATAGACGTAAAATCCCTTTTCCGCCTCGCTCTTTTTCCGCTCGGCGTCAAGCTCCTCCTGGCTGCAGTAGCAGTAGTAGGCGTTGCCCTGGGCGAGCAGCTTTTCGCTGTACCGGCGGTAGATATCGAACCGCTCCGACTGTCGGTAGGGGCCGAACTCCCCTCCCCTGTCGGGTCCTTCATGCCAGTCAAGCCCGAGCCATTTCAGGTCGCGCAGGATCGATTCCTCGGACTCGCGCGTGCTCCGCTCCATGTCGGTGTCTTCTATCCGCAGCACCATCGTGGCGCCGTATTTGCGCGCGATGAGGAAATTGCAGATCGCGGTGCGCGCGTTGCCGATATGCAGGAAGCCGGTGGGGCTCGGTGCGAAACGTACTCTCATTTCAGTGGATCTCCTTGGGCGTCTGTTGATTAATACGGATAGGAATAGCAGAACGCCGCGCGGCGTCAATATCATTTTTCAAAACGTAACGATACCGTAGTGTTGGAAGGGAAACCGGCCGTGAAGCGGGTTATTGTTTGAATTCCCGGTTCAGATCGTCGGCCGCGGTCATGAGCATGCTCACGCTTTTTTTCAGGTCCTCGTTGTTCGATGCGCTGTCCTGAATGAGCCGGTTGGTGTCTTCAAGCGATTTGACAACGGAGTCGATGGCCTGGCGCTGCTCGGAGGTCGCGGTCTCAATCAGGTGCGACTTCTCCTTGACCTGCTCGGTCTGCCCTCCCATTACTTCGCGGAGATCTTTCTGCCTCATGATCTCATTGAGGGCTGATACGGAAGTGTTGCGAAGGTCCTTCAGGTTGGCGATAAGATTGTGGATAAAATCGATGATCTCCACAATCACGGCGTTTCCGCTTTCAACGTCCTGCCGGTTTTTCTGCAGGAGCGAGGCGATCTGCTTGAGCTCGCCGGCTGACGAATCGGAAAGCTTGCCGATCTCATCGGCGACGACCGCGAACCCGCGCCCCTGCTCGCCGGCGCGCGCCGCCTCGATGGTGGCGTTGAGGGCGAGCAGGTTTATCCGGTCGAAGAACTCTCCCATGATATTGACGACGGACAGTATCCGCTCCGAATTGCCCGAAATGGTGCCGTTGATCTCATCTAGGCGGGAGGTGGAGGTTTCACCGCCCTGGGCAAGCTTCATGGTGACGGCGAACATATTCGAAAGCGTGCTTCCGTATCCTTCGAGCTGTTCGGTTGATGAGGCAAGCGCCGAGATGCTATCCGCGAGTTTCAGCACGGAATCGTTCTGGTCCCGCGAGGCGTTGTAGACGTTGTGCGTGGCCGAGGCGATCTCCTCCATCGTCGAGCTGAGCTCCTCGATCGATGCCGCGTGGCTCTGCGTGTTCTCCGCGAAACGCTCGATGGCACCGCCCGTTATCTGGACCGATTCGGTCAGCTTTCCGGAGGTATCCCCGATCGTATTGAGCATGTTCTTTATCTGCCGGTACTGATCCTTGTTCTTGCGGGACTCTTCCTGGCTGAGCTCAAACGCGTGACTGAGCATGCGTGCGGCGATCACCCCTATCGCGAACACGCTCAGCAGTGTCACGGTGCTGTTTATAAGCGTAGTTCTCGATACTTCAAGAACAATGCCGGTAACGACAGGTTTTGCAATGAGCGCATAGTACAGGGCGTGGGCGGATACAAAAGAAATGATCAGCGTTGTCGACATGGCAATCGAACAGAAAAAGGCCGAGAACACAATATCAACGTACATGAAATAGGCAAGCGAGACACCGGCAAGCTCCGGCGGCTTGAGGAAAAAACCCGTGATGGTTATGACGCAGCAGAGTATCGCGAGTATGTTGGCCGCAGCTGACAGTTTTCCCCGGTACAGGGAGTAGATGCCCGCATTGGTAGCGATGAATGCCGGCAGCGTCATCGTAAGCATCAGCATGGCGCGCGAGCGGCCGAGGGTGGCCGCGGTTGCCACCGTCATAGTGATGAGCAGCAGATCGAATATGAAGCAGAAGTTCAAAACAAACCCTGCTTTGCGATATGTGAGGTAATCACCGCCCTCAAAACGCGCGAGGAGAAGCGAAGTCACACGTCCGTAGATTTTCATATGATCACCTGTCAATTATCGCTTCACGAACATGCCCGTTCCAGACAGCAACTTCAGGGATACTATACTACCACATTTTTTACTCGCGGTTAAATGTCAATGTTTTTCTGTACGGTTTTAAAAAACTTGCGGTTCGGAACTCACTCACTACGCGTATGTGCATACGACAATTTTTATCCTAATTTGAATATAAAAATTCAAGGTTTTGGGGTGGGATAAAAAACGCCGCTCTTCACATGAGCGGCGTTGAGGATACCATTATATCAGGCTGTTTGAGGATTTAATTTCTCCAGTCCAGGGCGAACCCTTTTCCGGTGACGATGGATGTATCGAAGACGCGCACGTTGCCGTCGGCGGGGAGGTTGATGCGCGCGCTGCTGTTGGCGATGATGTCCTTCTCTATATCAACGCCCGGCGCGACCTGGAAGAGCTCAAGCCCCTTTTCCACAAGCCTGAAGGCGCACAGCGGTGTCACGTAGAAGACCCTCTTGCCCGCCTTCAGCGCCTCACGGGCGGAGAAAGTGATCTCATCCACCTTCTCCACATATTTATGAATGCCGGGTTCTATCACCCTTACCCTGCCGTTCTCTATCTCGACCTTGCCGCGCGCGTTCAGGGAACCGACGAAAATGATGTTCTTCGCGCACGCCACGAGGTTCAGGAAGCCTCCCGGCCCGATATAATTCTTCACGCCCGGCGCTTTTCTCGACACGTTCACATTCCCCTCGCTATCAACCTGGAGGGTGCCGAGAATCGTGACATCGAGGTTCTTCTCGCAGAAATGGAACATCTCCGCCGATGTCATCATCCGCTCGGGATTGAAGGCCATGCCGAAGAAGATGCCCGGCGCCGGAACGCCGCCGTACACGCCGGTCTCGAGCAGGAACGTGATGTCTTTGCGCAACCCGCCGATTTCGATCTGGCGGCCGACTTCCTGCGGCAGGCCGTATCCGACGATGCAGTGCGCGCCGGGATGCCCGACCGAGGCGAATATGTGCGCGGCGTGCCGGGCGAGCATCAGGTCGACCTCGCTGCGCTCGGGATCCATCTTGAGGATCTTATTGAAAGCCTGCGTCCGCCTGATCGCGTAGTTCAGGTCCTCCTTTCCGCCGGCGGTGAGCGCCTTCCACGGTTTGTTCTGTTTTATGGTGATCGTCATCTCGTTGCCGGGATTGACGACGATCGCGTCGACCTCCTCCGCGCGCAGGAAAATATTCGCGCTGTCCTTCGGGACGATCCGCGCCACGGTCACGAGGACCACTCCGCCGTTCCTTCTCGCGGCGCGCGCCGCCTCGCGGGTCTCCGCCTGTATGACCGCGTCGGTCATGTAGATATTGCCTTCGCTGTCGGCGGTCGTGGCGATGACCGAGGCCACGGTGACCTTCGGCATCCGATACCTGAGCTTATCGCCCTCGGCCGTGACGAACTGCTCACCGAGGCCCGGCACCACCTGCGATCCGGAACCGACGCGCGGGTCCATGAATGTTCCCACTCCCACCCCGGAGAGGATTGAGCCGATCCCCTGGCCCTGCGCCTCGGCAAGGTGCGTCACGGTCCCCTGCGGGAGCACACCGAGCACACATTCATTCGCGTCGGCAAGATCGAGCATCGCGCGCGCCGTTTCAAGGTGACCGCTGATGAAGCGCGTCGCGAGCCCTTTGAGGCCGAGCTCCTCGATCGTTCCGGGAGCCACGCCCCTGCCGCCCGCTCCTCCCGCGGTGAGCGCGGTCAGGTTGCACGGGTGGCCCGTCCTTTCGAACCGGTCGCGGATCGCGCGGTAGAGAATGCCGGGGCGCATGGTGCCGGTCATTCCCGTTCCCATGACGCAGGCATTGTCCGGAACGAGCAGCGCGGCCTCACGCGCGGACTTGAATTTCGGATTGGGCACATCCGGCCGGTAATCGAGATTGAAATTGCCCGCCGTGTGTTTCCACTTCAGAAGACGAACTACTGCATCCAGTTTTAATAACGTGTCTCTCATATCATCCCCCTCATAACATATTTGCTTGTAAATTTTTCTGCGGACCGGCGGCCCGCGATATTTCACATTTCATCGGCCCGGCTACGATACAAACCGGTACTCGCCGTTTTTGAGCACAAGCTTTCCCCTGCCGTTGACGGCATCAAAAAGGATCTTCCCTTTCTCGTCTGATTTGTATCCGACTATTGTGACTTCATCTCCCGGCAGGACCGGATTGGCGAAGCGCATCGAGATCGATTTCATCCGTTTCATCTCGCCGCCGAGCACTTCGTCGAGGAGGCTGTTTGCCGTCATCGCGGAGATGCACACGCCGTGCAGGATCGTCCGCGGCAGGCCTGACACCTTCGCCAGGATATTGTTGGTGTGGATGAAATTTTTATCCCCCGAAACCTCCGCGTATTTCAACTGCTGGCCCTCAACGGTATTAAATGACGTCCTGAAGATCTCGCGCTTCGGTTCATCCGCGCGCGGCTTTCCTTTTCCGCCGCCTTTCCCGCGCACGATGAAGCCGGTGACACCGATCCCGGAGACATTGCCGCTGACGCTCATGACCGTCTTCAGGTTGATGAGTTCGCCCGCGGGCGTATCGACGATCTCGTCGACGCTCATCGCCACATCGAACGTCTCGCCGACACGGATGGGGCGAACCCATTCGACCGACTGGTAGCCGTGCACCAGCCGCAGGATGTTGAGATGAAGCTCTTTGTTGATCAGGAAATACCTGAACATCGGATAGAGCAGCCGCGAGGTGTAGAAGGGCGGGATCTGGCAGTTCCCTTCCGGGTAGCGCGAGGGATCGTCGAGCGTCGCGTCCACGTAGGTGAAGATATCCTCGCGCGTGATCGGCCCGAACGAGCGCATGATCGTATGGCCGAGCATGTTTTTGTTGATCGAGTCGGTGCGGATGTTGCGAAGCATCGAAGCGACGAGCGACATATCCTTCAGCGACATTTCCGTATCCCCCTGCTGTCGTGTGATCGCGCGGCGCAAACCGCACCGCATGACAGCAGGGTAAATGAAAGCGAAAGGAAAGTCCTACAGAATCATGATTTTACAGGGTGGTCAGTTTTCAAGAATCATGATTTTTTAAAAGCGCGCCGGGATGGGATGCGCGGAAAGGGCTCACCGCTTCTTGAACTTTTCGCGGAACTGCGTCGGCGTCATGCCGTGGACCCTGTAGAACGCGTTGTAAAAGGTGGCGAGTGTGTTGAATCCCACCGCGAAGGAGACGCTGACGACCGACCGTTTCGCGTCCTCGATAAGGTAGGACTCGGACTCCTTTATCCGGTATTCATTGATGAAGGCGTTGAAGTTGCGGTGCAGCCGTTCGTTCAGGATCTGCGAAAGCTGGTAGGGCGTGATGTCGAGCTCATCGGCCAGGCGCGCGAGCGAGATGTCCTCGTCGCAGAATATCTTCTCATTTTCCATGAGGCTTTTGAGGCGAACGAGGACGTTGTCCACATCCAGGCGCGTGATGCGCGACGTTGCGTAGCGTATCCGCTCCGCCTCCACCCTGATCCTCTGGATGTAATCGGGGAAGCGCCACTTGATGAGCAGGATGATATATATCTCCACCGTCATGATGATCGAGATCGTCTTGATGATGGTGAGATAGTAGGACCCCGGAGGCAGCAGGAGCTTGACCGTTAGAAAGCCGAGGATGTAGATGATGATCATGATGAAGTTGAACGCGATGATGATGATCGAGTAGTAGGTGATGTTTTTTTCGGTCAGGAGTTTTTTCCTGTACATCCTGAAACTGTTGACGGCGACGGCGAGCGCGTAGCCGCAGATGGTCATCACGATCGACATGACGATGTACGGATACGCGGGAAAGACCCGCGACGTGCCGCGCAGCCCCACGAAGCTCTGCAGCAATTCGAGCTTCTCACCGGCGCTTTTCATGTAGAACGGCCAGATCAGAAGCAGGATCAGGACAACGGGGATGAAGTGATAGAGCGAGGAAGCCCTGAATTTGAAGTCGTCCCTGACAAGTATCTGAAAATAGAAGTAGAGGAGCGGTGCCGAGACGTAAAGAAACGGGACGTGCACCAGCGCAAGGTGCGGCCATGCGAAGAGGATGCCGGAGATCATGCAGCCGTGATAGATCTGCCAGATGCCGATGGAGCAGAGGAACGCGATCGTCAGGTAGTTCGCCGCGGTCTTGTTCCGCTCCACAAGGTGCGCCGAGGCGATGACCAGTGAAAGGAACCCGCCGAAGAAAATGATGAATTCAATTATCGCCGATGACATGCCGCCCTTCCGTGCGTATCGCGAGGCCGCTCCGCGGACAGCGCGGGCCACGCTCTCAGCCATTGACCCGCACCCGCTCCATTAATCAAGTCAATTTTGCGTCACGGACCTTCGCCTCATCGGCGCGCCGCCTTACGCGAACTCCTCCTTCCACGGCCAGAGGAACATTCCGCCTTCAACAGTATGTACGTCGGGAAATCCGGCCGCGTCAAGGATGCGCTGCGCCGAAAATCCCCGCAGCCCCAGCAGGCAGAGGCAGAGGATTTTTCTGTCTTTCGGGATCTCGGCGAGCCTTCCGGGAAGCTCGTCGAGCGGAATATTGCGGACCTTCGGATGGTCGATATGCGCGCGCCGGAATTCGTTATCCGCCCTCACGTCGAGAATTATTGTTCCATCGTCCTCCTCAAGGAGCCGGCGCGCCTCGAACGCGTTCACCGGCCGCATAAGCCCGGCCTTCACGTTGCCCGCGACATTGAGCGCGGTGACGAACACATCGAGCGCCGGAGAGAACGGCGGCGCGTACGCCATGTCGAGATGTGCAAGATCGTCCACCGTGGCCCCGAGCCGCATCGCGGTGGCGGCGATATCGACGCGCCGCGCCACATCGCCACGCCCGACCGCCTGCAGGCCGAGGAGCTTACGTGAGGTGTTTTCGATGACCAGCTTCAGCGCCATGATCTGGCTGTCGGGATAGTAGTGCGCCTTGTCGAAGCCGCACACCGAAACGGCGAAGGCGTCCAGCCCCAGCCGCTTCGCCTGCGATTCGGTGACGCCGGTCGAGCCGACATTGTAGTCGAACGCCTTGCAGACGAGCGTCCCCTGCACGCCCGGAAAGCTTGAGTCGATGCCGCAGATGTTGTCAGCGATTACGCGGCCGTGCTTGTTCGCGGTCGATCCGAGGGGGATATAACACTGCTTTCCGGTGACGAGGTGCAGGTTCTCCACGAGGTCGCCGCCGGCATAGATGTCTGGATCGCTCGTGCGCAGGCGCGGATCGACCGAAAGCGCCCCGGTCTCACCGATCTCAAGGCCGGCGGCGAGAGCGAGCGCGGTGTTCGGCCGCAGGCCGGTGGCGACGATCACGATGTCGGCGTCGTAGGACTTTTCCGAGGTGACTACCTTCTTCACCCTGCCGTCCGCGCCCTCGATCGATACAATCGTCGCGCTGAATTCCGGTTCGATCATATGCTCGAAGAGGTGCTCCTGGATGAGCGCGGCGATCTCGAAATCGAGCATGCCGGGAAAGAGCTGCTCCTCCCGTTCGATGATGGTCACCTCCCATTTGTTCAGGCCCAGCGCCTCCGCCGCCTCGATGCCGATGAAACCGCCGCCGATGATCACCACCGAACCGCCGGGAGCCTGCTTCAGTTCCGCTGCAACCGCGGCGGCGTCCTCAAGGCTCGTCAGGTGGTAGACGCCTTCAAGGTCACAGCCGGGTATATCCGGCATGGAAGCCGACGCGCCCGACGCAAGCACAAGCGAATCGTAGCGGAACTCTACCCTCTCTCCGTTCACCATATTTTCCGCCGACACGGTCTTCGCTTTCCGGTCAATCGCAACCGCCCTCACTCCCGTATGCACGGTAATATCCTTCAGGTTTTTGAAATACTCCGCGTCGCGCACCTTCCCGTAGGTCGTCTTCAGCAGGTCATCCATTGCCCGGACCTTCCCTGAAATAAAATACGGAATGCCGCATGCCGCATACGAGATATATCGCCCCTGGTCGATCATGGTCACGTTGTAATCCGGCCGCAGCCGCTTGATGCGCGAGGCCGCCTTTGCCCCGCACGCCGACGCTCCGATGATCAGGACCTGTTTTCCGGTAGTCATACGCACGCTCCTGTCTTGCTGAATGCGATTTTATGAATGATACTTCATTTAATGAACTATATTCATTTTCCTGCTGTTTGATATTTATGTCAAGCAATTGCAAAAATATTTTCAGGGAATAGAAGACCCAGCCCTTGTTTTTCAGGGGGATACCGGCCCGCCCTGCGCAAAAAAGCGGCACCACAGGGGTGCCGCTTTCCGCGCTCCGGTAAGTGATCGACCGACCGCAGCTATTTTTTGTTGGACCGCCGCCAGATGTTCATCCGCTCCGCTTCCTTTATCAGGCCGTCGCGGAAGTCGGGATGTGCGATGCTGACGAGCTTTTCGGCGCGCTGCCAGGTCGGGTTGGCGCCGAGCTTGACGACGCCGTACTCGGTCACGATATAGTCGACGAGCTGGCGTGATATCGTCACGATCGTGCCCGGCACGAACGTGGGAAGTATCCGCGAGACCAGCTTTCCCTCCTTGTCCTTCATCGTCGAGTTGAGGCATATGAAGCTCTTGCCGCCCTTCGAAAGCTGTGAGAAGTAGACGAAGTCGGTCATGCCGCCGTTGCCCGAAATCTGGCGCGTCACGCCGTCGACGACCGCGCACTCCGCGTTGACCTGGGAATAGAGGTCGATCTGCAGTGCGCTGTTGATGCTGATGAAGTTGTCGATCTGACGGATCACCGAAGCCTCATTGGTGTAATCGGCAGGATAAGAGGCCACCGCCGAGTTCATGTTCATGAAATCGTAGAGCCGCTTGCTGCCGAGCGCGAAGGTGAACGCGGTGCGGTGGCGGTCGATCGCCTTCCTGCTGTTGGTGAGCTTGCCTGCCTCATACATATCGACGTAGGTATCAACCAGCATCTCGGTATGTCCGCCCAGGTCCTTCAGGTCGGAGGCGGCGATCATCTTTCCGATCGCGTTGGGAAGCCCCCCGATGCCGAGCTGAATGCAGCTCCCGTCGTGGATATATTCCATCAGGTTGCGGGCGATCTGCTGTTCGACTTCGGTCGGCTGCTCCGGTTCGGGAGCGAAGAGCGGCAGGTCTTCCGGGCCCTCGATCACGTAATCGACCCGTGAGATGTTGATGTGCTCCTCCGCGCCTCCCATGCAGACCGGAATGTGCTTATTGACCTCGACGATGGCAATGTCCGCCGCCTCGAATCCCGATGACAGATACGAGTTCTGCGGCCCGAAGTTGAAGTTCCCGTGAGCGTCCATCGGCGCCACCCGGGCGATGAAGATACGCTTCGTCTTTTCGGCCTTCGACGGATCCGCGTAATAGCACGATCTCCAGTAGCGCGGCGCCTCGTAGGAGCGCATGTAGTCGGGGATCTTTCTGAACGTCACCGGCCCGTAGTACGCGGTGGAATTTTTATCGATCATCCGCGTCAGTCCCGTCCAGTGCAGGTCGGTGAACACGAAACTGTCGGGATACTTCGACGTCTCCGGCACCGGCGGCACGCATACCCCGCACATCACGTTCACGTCGCGCAGTTCCTCCCTCCTGGCGGCAAGGGCGATATCGAACGCGACCGGCTTCCCGTTGAACTGGCCGTACTCAACCAGATCGCCGGAATTGACCAGGCTGGCGGCCCCGGCTGGTGAAACAAGCTTCTTCTTATACTCCTCATAAAAACCCATAACGGCCCCCTCATTAATTGATCTTTACTGCTATCCGCGCACAGAGAGCCCGCCCCTGACGCGGGAGATAATAAAAAGTATAATGCCTGTTTTAAATTATATGAACTCTTGACCACATTTGATTCACGCACATGTAATGGTATTCACATTAAAGCAACAGGCCGGGATTATATCCATATTTTCCATGCGGGAAATGACATTTACTCCGGTATGTAAACTTGCGGGTTGTCGCGGAAGTACGGGAGTGGCGTGTAAGACTTTTTTTAAATGGGGGGATATCGGGACACTGTCGGCAGAAGAATCCCGCCGAGCGGCGGAAATCTGTTTTGATCCCGAATGCGGGCGAACATCCGAATGTAACGGATCATCCGCGCGGGGAAGGCAAAGGAAGAGCGCCTACGCCGTGCTTAACTCAGACAGGCCCATAAGGTTCTGCGCGGTACCCGCAAGCTTCTTTGAGGTGCTCATCAGATCCTCCGACCCCGTGGCGACCTCCTGGGATGTGCTGTTGATTACCGCCACGCTCTTCGCTATCTCTTCAAGCGCGTTTTTCTGTTCGCTGGCGGCATTGAGAATGCCTTCGGCCTCGCCGAGGACTTTTACCATTGAACCGCGCGCTTCGGAGTTAAGGGAAAGGTCCCTGTTCGTCAGTTCTACAATAAGGTCCAGGCTGCCGCCGAAGCGGTCGATCGACCCGATCATATCATTGAGCGAACCGGTAAACGATTCGAGGCGGGCGCGGGCGTTGGTGATCTCCTCGTTGCTCCGCTGAAAAAGCTCATTGATCGACTTCAGGTTGCTGGAAGTGCCGTCCGCAAGCTTCCCGATCTCATCGGCGACGACCGCGAAACCCCGTCCATATTCTCCGGCGCGGGCGGCCTCTATCGCGGCATTGAGAGAGAGGAGGTTGATTTTGTCGGATATATCCTCGATAATGCCCACGGTATTGCGCACATCACCGAATTTCGACGTTGCCGTGGCCATGACATCCAGCACGGAAGCAATCTCCGCCTTTGATTTCTCGACCGTTTTATTAAGTTCATCGCGGATGGCAAGGGCCGCTTTTGTCTGTTCCGCCGCGTCGGATACGACCCGGAAGATGTTCTCCATGTCCGACTTCACGCCCGCCATGAGTTCAACCTGTTTCCGCGCCATTGTGTATACGCTTTCACCGCTGGCGGCCACTTCTTCCACAGTCGAAGTAATTTCCTCGACCGAGGCCGCCTGGGACTGGGTGTTGGTCGAAAAATTAGTGGTGGTGACGGCCATCTGCTCCGTCGAGGATGCCAGCATCTGCGCGACACCGGTGGTTTTCGCAAGTATGCTATTGATGTTCTCCCGATGGCGGTTGCTTTCATCGAGCGCGGCCTGGATCGACTGGTGCGCGTTGTTGCTGTTCCTGATGATCATGAAACCGATGAATCCGAGCACAAGAAATGACGCGATATTATCCACAAGATAATCTACCGCCTGAGCGCTGTTCACAATGCCGATTTTCTGCGAATAAGACACAAACATGACCAGTGTGATGACATTCGTCAGAGTATACGCTATAACAGAAGTCCGATTCGAGATAAGCGTGGCCGTTCCTATAATGGCGAAAAGGTATGCAATGGTGTCCATAACCGACAGCGCATCAGTTGATTTCGAGAGTCCGAACATCAAAATCCACACGAAGGCGGTCAGCGGTATGAGCATGACATGCGCCGCAACGGCATTATATCCCTTCCTGGTGAGGACGATGGTAATACACAGAAAGATTTCCATTGCGATTATTCCCGGCACGGTCGTTTTCGACACCGATTGCCTTTGAATAGTAATGACCGAAAGGATAAGGAGGAAAAGCAGCACCGCTATCACAAGGGCGATCCGGACAATAATTTCCGCCTTCTGCCGGTCCCGTAAATCCCTTCCAGCGTAATTACTAAAAAAAGAATTCCCGAACCATTTCATAACTCCGCTCCAATGTTCCTTCGATCATGAAGATCGCCGGTTATATCCTCCGGAAAGGCCCGGAAGCGAACATCCTGTGCTTCTCTGAAAAGATGACAGCAACTCGGACACTGATTATTTTTAAACACTATAGGTAAAAAGTAACTATTAAATATCGACTATATACAACATATATACTTATAATATATACGCGTCAACAAAAAATCTTTCACTATGGTAGATCATTAAAATCTATCCGCCATTGAGAAAATAAGCCTGATACACGCCGAACAGGATAAACGCCATATTGGTTTTTCAGGAAAAGGGAGAAAAATGAGAAAGCGGCAGGGTGTGGATACAACTCGGAAGGTAAAAGTCGCGGGGATGCTCATCCCTCATCCCCGCAACACCGATTTTACAAACAGAACTGTATCATATATCGATGACCGTAAGCTCAAGCGGCGTTTTGCAGAGCATCTCGCCGCCGGACGGCGTCACGAGGACCGGGCATTCGAGCCGCATTCCCCAGACGCCGGGAACGCTCATCGCGAGGAACGCCACCTCGACCACATTGTCCTCGAGGACCACGTCGCGGAACTCGTCGTTATTGACGATGGCCGGATACCATTCGTGCCCCATCACCCCGAGGCCGTGCCCGAACGAAGGAATCACCGTTCCGGGAAACCCGAGCGACTGCACTTTTTCGAGGACTGCCGCGGCGACTTTGCCCACCGTGTTGCCCGACCTGAAATTCTCAACAATCGTCTCCGCGGTCCAGAGGTACATGTCGGAATACTTCTGCTGCTCGGGGCTGGGCTCGCCCAGCATGAAATTGTGCGCGAGGTCGGAGTAGTAGAGGCGGTACATCGGATGCAGGTCGACGATGATATTTTCTCCGCGCTGCACGAGCTTTTCGGTCGGCTGGGTCGTGCCGTTCATCGCGTACGTGGCGCGGTAGCCTGACGCGACTTCCGAAGAGCCGGTGACCGCCCAGTGGTATTCGCTTCCCAGGCGGCGAAGCTCCATCTCGCCGATGCCGGCGATCTCGGTCTCGCTCATCCCGATCTCGAGCGACTCCTTCACGCGCTCGATCCCCGCGTCGGCGATTGCCGCCGCCTGCCTGAGCAGCTTGATCTCGCCAGGCTCCTTGACATACGCGGCGCGGTCTACCACGTCCAGAGCGTTCACAAATTTCGCTTTCGGAAGCCTTTCCTTCAACAGTTCGTATTCTGTCGCGAAGAGGAAGCCGGTGTTGCCGCGCGGCGAATGCCCCAGCTCAACGCCGATAGTGCCGGCCTCCAGGCCGAGCTCTTTTACTTTGGCCACCACAAGGTCCATGAGGTCCATGCCGGGAAGCGGGGCGTACGGCTGGATGTTCTCAAGCCACGATTCGTTCTTCAGCCGCTCGGTGTCGATCAGCATGGTGAGAAGCCCCGCGAAGCCGTTCCTTGCGACCACGACGGCGCTTCTCCACGGCACAAACGCCCCTGAAACAAAGGAGACGCTGACGGTCCGCGTGCCGATCAGCACGTCGATGTTGCGCGCTTCCATGTTGCGTATGATGGTATTGATACGTTTACGGTAATCGAGTGCGATATGCATATGTATTCCTCCGAACAGGTATTGTCTCGCCGTGGTTCAGATCACCCCACGCCGTAGGTCTTTCTGTACTCCTGCATCTTCCCGAGCATGTCGGCTCCGATGCCATAGCGCGCGGCGGCCGCGCCGTCCTTCAGGTATTCGATAATGTCGATGATGGTGACGATCGGATAAAAGGATATACCGGTCGATTCGGAAATCTCCTGGATGGCTGATTTCTCTCCCGTGCCCTTCTCCATCCGGTCGACCGATACGATGACCGCCGCGAGCCTGGGGTCTCCCTGCGCTTTCAGGATGTCGATCGTCTCCCGCACGGCGGTGCCCGCGGTGATCACGTCATCGACGACGACGATACGGTCGGACGCGGTGAGTTCCTTGCCGACGATGAGTCCCTTGTCGCCGTGGTCCTTCGCCTCCTTGCGGTTGAAGGCGTAATCGACGTTGATAGTGTGCTCGGCGTAGAGCGCGTTCACGGCGGCGATAGCGAGCGGAATCCCCTTGTAGGCGGGCCCGAAGACGGCGGTGAAGCCTCCCTTCACGTTGTCGGCGATGGTGCTGGCGTAGAAGCTGCCGAGCCGGTTGATTGACTGGCCGGTGTGGAGCATCCCGGTGTTCAGAAAATACGGCGAAAGCCTTCCGGATTTCAGTGTGAACTCGCCGAACCTGAGCGCGTTCATATCCAGCAGAAAGCTGATAAAATCACGTTTATACTCTTTCATTGTAGTCTCTCCGTCAGGTTGGATAAAGGTATCGGCGCCCGGTCAGCGCGCCGTACCGGGTTCATCGGAGTGCCGCTGCCGGCGGAAGTCAATTAAAAAGAGCGTATTCAGCGCTATTTTTGTCCTCCACCCCCTTTTTCCGCTTTGTTTCACCTTCGCTTCGGCCCTGACGGCCGGATACGAAAGACAACAGTTTTACGATACTGCCTTTAATTCATGTATCATCTCTGGTTTGCGGAGGATTACAAATATGTAAAAAAACAAACGCGCACTCCTCCGCCAGGAGATTTACTTGACACTGTTCGCGCCCGTGAGATCATACATGATATACGTATTCACGCACTGTATCGACAGGCCGGGCAGAGCTTCCCGGGCCGGATAATCTTTTTTCATTTCACACGAGGTAGTACCGATGAGCGAAGAAGCCGTATCAAAATCAAACGAACCGAAAGGGGGCACGGCGCGCCCCTCTAATTTCATAAAGGACAGGATCGACGAGGACCTGCGCAACGGCAAAAACGACGGCCGCGTCGCCACGCGCTTTCCCCCGGAGCCGAACGGTTATCTCCATATCGGCCACGCGAAGTCGATCTGCCTGAACTTCGGCCTCGCGCTCGACTACAACGGCACCTGCAACCTGCGCTTCGACGACACCAACCCGAGCAAGGAGGACGTGGAGTACGTCGATTCGATACAGGAGGACGTGCACTGGCTCGGGTTCGACTGGGGCGGGCGGATGTACTACGCCTCCGACTATTTTCAGAAGCTCTACGAATACGCGGTGACGCTCATCAAGTCCGGCAAGGCGTACGTGTGCGACCTCAACGCCGACGAGATGCGCGAGTACCGCGGCACGCTCAAAGTCCCCGGAAAGGAAAGCCCGTACCGCAACCGCTCGATTGAG